>NZ_JBZEFA010000002.1:0-265125 GCF_058310255.1 Clostridium sp. TJA038
AAAGTTTAATCTATACTCATATTACTTATAAAAGAATTGCTGGTTTATGTTAATATCTTCTGTTTAATTTTCAAAGACCATTTCTTTGTCGCCCTCAAGCGACTTCTTTAGTTTATCATCACTTAGAAACTTTGTCAACATTTTTTTCAAATATTTTTTCAAACATTTTTAATGTGATTTAATATTCGATACAAATTTGTTGAAGTTATCTTAGCGACGTTCTTAATCTTATCACATAAGTATATATTATATATTATCAATATACCCATTTTACATAATTATATTATTTATTCTTTAAAAATCTTTAATTTTCTAAATCATATTCATGTAGATACACTAGGAAAAGTTTACTTTTTATTTATGTTAGCTTATTTAAAAATTATAGAACAGTTGCGCTTATCCTTAAGAATAAATTTAACTGTTCTAATAACATATACCTATTTTAAAACTCAATTTATCTTTAATTGCTAATTCAAGTTCCTTTATATTAATCATCATTATTTTCTAATTTTGTATTTTTATAATTCTTCTTTATAATAAAAGCTATTAATATATTTATTTGAACTAAAATTACAACTGTAAAAACTAATAAATATAACCCTATACCTATAGCTATACCTAAAGATGCAACACAAAATATTTCTGAACCTGTAGTTAGTCCATTTACTTCAATCTTATTTTTATCATTAACAGTAAAAATAACTCCTCCTGCTAAAAAACCTATGGCAGTAATTATATTTGCTATTAATCTAGATTTATCCGAATCACTTCCTAAGCCATAAATAGATATTAAAGTCAATAAACAAGAGGTAATACAAACTATTGAAAATGTACCTATACCTGCTGACTTTCTTCTCCTAGTTCTTTCAAAACCAATTATTAGTCCTATAATAGAAGATAACAATAATTTAAATAATTGAGAATAAACATCCATTTTAATAATCCTTAAATACTTCTTTAATAATAAAATATGATTATTACTTCTCTTTGTTATTTAATTAATTAAAAACTATTCTGCATCAAATAAAAATAGGTTTAATTATACTTAGATAATTATCTAAACATAATTAAACCTAATTTTTTCTATCTATTTATCTAAAAATATCTAGCTTTAACTTATCTACAATATCTTTTAAAAGTTTAATACTAGCAACGCTATTTCCTGCTTTATCTAAAGGTGGACTAAATAATCCTATTCCATATTTATTAGGAACTGTAGATAAAATTCCTCCTCCTACACCACTTTTAGATGGAAGTCCTATGTGAACTGAAAAATCACCTGATTCATCATATAATCCATAAGTAGTCATTAATGATTTTATTATAGTTGCGACTTCTACTTTAAATAATCTTTCACCATTCCATGGCATTACCCCTTCATTAGCTAAAACTGCTCCTAATTTGCCTAAATTTTTAGCATTAACTAATACTGAGCATTGCTTGAAATAGGAATCTAAAATATCATTGACATCCCCTTTCATTATTCCTTTTCCTTTCATATAATAAGCAAGGGATCTATTTATATCTCCTGTTTCCTTTTCAGATAAATAAATTTCCTCATCTAATACTATGTTTTCATCATCCATTATCTTTCTATAAAATTTTAATATTCTTTCAAAACGTTCCTTATCATCTTTTCCTTTTAATAAAGAAACAACTTTAATAGCTCCTGCATTTATAAAAGGATTAGAAGGCTTATTTTTTCTATTTATTTGCATATTCATAATAGAATTAAAGGCAAAACCAGAAGGTTCAACTCCAACCTCTGAAAAAACTTTTTCAATTCCATTATCTAATATTGCAAGAATTAATGTAGGAACCTTTGATATACTCTCTATAGCAAATCTAATATTACAATCTCCAGCAGAAAATTCTTTATTTTCTTTTATATCATACATATAAACTCCTAATTTATTAGGGTCAACCTCTGCTAAAGCAGGTATATATGTAGCTACATGACCTTTCTTTGTATATTTTTTATTTTTACTTACCAGTTCCTCTAAATCAATCTTCATAATAATCAATTCCCTTCATAGTAATTATATGAACATTATACTAACTTAAGAGAATTAAAATCAAAACTCACAAATTTTATATAATTTAAAATTTGTGAGTTTTATTTAGAATCCAATTTAATTTATTAATTTTTTTTAAAAATTATTAAATTTTATACACTTTTAAAAGTTAATAATATATTTTTATTACTAAAAACACTTTCTTTTTTTAAATAATATCCTTTACTACTTTAACCCCATTATCAATAAGAGAATTTAAAAATATATAATTCATAAAATTTGCCTTATGGGTTGGTGAATCAAAAGTATCTACAAGATTTTTAACTACATATATATCGCCCTCTTTATTTACTCTATTAAAATCAGTTTTAAGAGTAATGGCTAATTGATATACACAAATATCTGTACAATCTCCTACTATTATTATGTTTTTTATTTTTTCATAATCAAAATTAAACTTTTCTTCTAAAAATCCATTTGTAGAATTTTTTCTTATAACATCAATTCCTTCTAAATTTAATTCCTCTACAATTTCCCATTCATCACTTTCATCTATGCAATGAGTAGGATAACTTTTTAGTTCTAAAGAATCCTTAGTATGATAATCTGTAAAAGCTTTAACCTTAATTCCACTATCTAAAGCTTTCTTTGTTAAATTATATATAGGTTCTATTAAACGTTCAATTCTTTCACTATATAAATTTCCTTTTTTAGCAAATCCTTTATTGATATCAACTATTAAAAGCATTGTTTTATTTAAATCTAAATCCTTTAACTTTAAACAACTTAAGTTTTTCATTCTATCATGAATGAAATCAATCATTTCTATACTTTCTTCTAAAAAAACTTTCTTGCTACACATAAAAATCATTAAGTCCCCCCATACTTATATATATCTTATTATCTAGTTAATTAATTTCTTTATCAATAATTATAAATATTTTTAACATTTAGTTAAAAAATAATTCTTAAGATTTTTTTAAAGATTACATAAAATAAATTAATTTATTATATTTATATATTAAATAAATACTATTTGATAAATTTATTTTAAAACCATATAATCAAAGAGTATTTTTATAATATTTAAGATTTAATTTTTAATTTATGAAAAAGGAGGTTAACTATTGAGTAACTTTTTTAAAAATAATAAAGCTTATATAAAAATTTTCTTAGTAATTATAGTTTCTTATGTATCAATAAAACTAATCGATAACATGCATGGTGTAATGTCTTTTATAGATGCTATTTTAGCTGTAATTCTTCCATTTTTATTAGCTTTTATAATTGCCTATATTTTAAACCCAATAGTAAATTTATTTAGTAAAAAGTTTAAATTATCTAGAGGACTTAGTATAGTTATAACTTATTTGTTAGTCTTAACTTCAATATCCTTAGCAGCTACTTACTTGCTACCAAAGCTATACACAAGTTTAATAGAATTAATAGATAATATTCCTGAGTTTACTACTTATGTGCAAAATTTATTTACAAATATAATGGCAAACTTTAAGGTTCCTGAAGGTATAAATTCATATATTCCTCATAGTGATGCTAATAAAGTTATAAACTTTATAGGCTCTATGATTACCTTATTATCTAATTGGCTTTTAGATGCTGCCATAAGTTTAACAAGTTCAATAATAAATTGGGTATTTGGTTTCTTAATATCAATTTACGTTTTAATTGATAAGGATAAATTTTTATCTCATGGAAGTAAAATAACTAAAATTATTTTTGGTAAAAAACTAGGTAGTGAAATCCTATCCTTTATAAAAATACTTAATGAAAAAATCGGTACTTATGTAGGAATAAAAGCTTTAGATTCATTAATAATTGGTGTATTAGCCTTTGTAGGTTTAACCTTATTAAAATCTGAATATGCACTTCTACTTTCCTTTGTTGTTGGTATAACAAATATGATTCCATACTTTGGACCTTTCATAGGAATGATTGTAGGTTTCTTTATAAATGTATTTGTAAGCCCAGTAAAAGCAGTTATTGTGTTTATATATTTATTTATCCTTCAACAATTTGATGCTTGGTACTTAGACCCTAAACTTATAGGTAATAGAGTTGGTCTTAGTCCATTTTTAGTAATTCTTGGAGTAACAATTGGTGGAGCAATATATGGTCCTATTGGAATGATATTAGGAAGCCCTGTTATGTCCGTTATAAAAATATATGTAATAAAACTTATAAAAAAATTTGAATATAGAGCAGAATAAAAAGAAGTTGTCTAAAAGACAACTTCTTTTTATTTATTTTAATATATTATAATTAAAATAGAATATATTTTTATAAATTATTTATAATAAAATTTATTTCTTATTATAATATAGTTTATATAAAAATTATTTTAATAAATTAAAATTTATATTTCATATATTTAAATAAAAAAGACCTGTAACTTTAAATGTTTTTGAATGTTTTTTATTGATTTTGAATGTTTTTGAATGTATAATTTAGTTACAAGGTTTTAGGAGGTTATTATGTTAAGTGAAAAAAGACATGAAATAATACTGAATTTACTAAAATTAAAAGGCTTTGTTAGTTTAACAGAATTACTTGAAAGTACTGAAAGCTCTGAATCTACAATTAGAAGAGACTTAAGCTATTTAGAATCTATAAATCTCTTAAAAAGAGTGCATGGCGGTGCTAAATCTTTAGATAATGTTTCCAAAGAATTAAGCTATAATGAAAAATCATCCAAAAACACTCATGAAAAAAGAGCCATAGCAAAATATGCTGCTTCTCTTATTGAAGATGGTGATTGTATATTTATAGATGCTGGTACAACAACCTATGAATTAATAGATTACTTAGAAGATAAGGATATATTAGTTGTTAGTAATGGTTTATCTCATATAGATACCTTAATACAAAAAAATATTAAATGTTACATAATAGGTGGAACAATAAAAATATCTACTAAAGCCGTAACTGGTTGTGATGCTTTAATGTGTCTTTCAAAATTTAGATTTGATAAATGTTTTATTGGTACAAATGGTATTCATCATTCTTATGGACTTACTACTCCTGATACAGAAGAAGCTGTATTAAAAGAATGTGCAATTAAAAATTCTAAAAAGTCTTATGTTTTAGCTGACTATTCTAAATTTGGAGAAATTTCAACAATAAAATTTTCAGATATAAATAAATGCACAATAATAACAAATAAAAAACCTGAAGACAATACTTATGATAAAAAAACTAATATAAAGGTGGTCGATATTTAATGATTTATACTCTTACTCTTAATCCATCTATTGACTATGTCATAGATGTAGAAAACTTAGAGCTAGGAAAAGTAAATAGAACAAGTAAAGACTTTAAATTTCCTGGTGGAAAAGGAATTAATGTTTCAAGAATTCTAGGAAATCAAAAAGTAAATAATATAGCCCTTGGATTCCTTGGTGGATTTACTGGAAAATTTATTGAAGATAGCTTAATTTCATTAGGTGTAAAAACTGAATTTATAAAAGTAGATGGTGATTCAAGAATTAACGTAAAAATTAAATCTAATGAAGAAACAGAAATAAATGGTTTAGGTCCAGTAATAACAGAAGAAAATCTAAAAGCTTTGTTCAATAAACTAGATAAACTGGTAAATGAAGATATATTAGTTCTTGCTGGAAGTATTCCTTCTACATTACCTAGAGATTTATATCTTCAAATACAAGAAAAAGTTTCTAAGAATAATGTAAAGGTTATCGTTGATACCTCTGGAAAAGCTCTTTTAGAGGCTATAAAAAACAAACCTTTTTTAATTAAACCAAATAATCATGAAATTGAAGAAATATTCAATGTAAAAATAAATTCAGAAAAAGAACTTATTAAATACGGAAAAGAGTTAATTACTCTTGGTGCTGAGAACGTAATAATATCAATGGCTGGAGATGGTGCTTTATTAATAACTAAGGATAATGTATATAAAGGAAATGCACCAAAGGGAAAAGTTATAAACTCAGTAGGTGCTGGTGATTCTTTAGTAGGTGGATTTTTAGCAAAGTATGTAGAAACTAAGGATTTAATATCTTCTTTTAAAAACGGTATAGCCTCAGGAAGTGCTAGTGCTTTTTCCTTAGACCTTGCTACATATGAGGACGTTAATAAGCTATTAAAAACTATAGAAATTGAAAAGTATAAGGAGGTTTAAAATATGAAAATTTCTCAATTATTAAGTCTTGATACAATAAAACTTAATCTTTCAGCATGTAACAAAACTGAAGTTATAGACCAACTAGTTGATGTTTTATGGAATGCTGGAAAACTAAATGATAAAAATCTTTATAAAGAAGAAATTTTAAAAAGAGAAAATTCATCTTCTACTGGTATTGGAGAAGGAATAGCTATTCCCCATGCAAAAACAAAGGCAGTAAAAGTTCCTTCCTTAGCTCTTGGAATGTATAAAGATGGTGTTGATTACAACTCTATTGATGGCACTCCTGTTAATATAGTATTTATGATTGCAGCACCTGAAGGAGCAAATGAAGAACATTTAGAAACCTTATCTAGACTTTCAGTACTTTTAATGAACCCAGATTTTAAAAATGGTCTTTTAAATGCTAAAAGCCCTAAAGAAGTATTATCTCTTTTAGATAAGTTTGAAGAAGATAAAGATAATAATGAAAATGAACCTTCTAATAATGTAGAAAATGATTCAAATAAAAAATACATATTAGCTGTTACAGCATGTCCAACTGGTATTGCACACACCTATATGGCAGCTGATTCTCTTTCTAAAACAGCTAAAGATATGAATATAAATATAAAGGTAGAAACTAATGGTTCAACAGGAGTTAAAAATAAATTAACTCAAGAGGATATAGAAAAAGCTGATGGAATAATAGTTGCTGCTGATAAACAAGTAGAAATGGCTAGATTTAATGGTAAAAGGGTTGTAATAGTTCCTGTTGTACAAGCTATGAAAAGACCTGAAGAATTAATAAATGAAGCTTTAAGTGGCTCTGCTCCTATTTATTCAAATTCTAGTAGTTCTGTTTCTGAAAGTTCCTCTTCAAAAACTGAAAGAAGAGGATTTTATAAACACTTAATGAATGGTGTTTCAAATATGTTACCTTTCGTTGTTGGTGGTGGTATCTTAATCGCTATATCCTTTATGTTTGGTATAAATTCAGCAGATATAAATGACCCATCTTTTAGCCCAATAGCTAAATTACTAAAAGATATTGGTGGAGGAAACGCATTCTTCCTTATGATTCCTGTACTTGCTGGATTTATTGGTTCTAGTATAGCTGATAGACCTGGTTTTGCACCAGCTATGGTAGGTGGATTAATCGCTGCAAATAGTGGCTCTGGATTTTTAGGTGGATTAATTGCTGGTTTCCTTGGTGGATATGTAGTTGTATTCTTAAAGAAAATATTTAGTAAATTACCACAATCTTTAGAAGGTATTAAGCCTGTATTATTATATCCGCTATTCGGAATTTTAATAACAGGAGCTTTAATGTATTTAGTTATAGTTGGTCCTGTAACTGCTTTAAATAATACTATATCAATATGGCTACAAAATATGGGAACTGGAAACTTAGTTATTTTAGGAATTGTTTTAGGTGGAATGATGGCTATAGATATGGGTGGTCCTATAAATAAAGCTGCATTCACTTTTGGAATAGCTATGATAGCTTCTGGAAACTATTATCCTCATGCAGCTATAATGGCTGGTGGTATGGTTCCTCCTTTAGCTACAGCTCTAGCAACTACTTTCTTTAAAAATAAATTTACTAAAGATGAAAGAGATGCTGGTGCAACTAACTACATAATGGGATTAACCTTTATAACTGAAGGTGCTATTCCTTTTGCTGCTGCTGACCCCTTTAGAGTTATTCCAGCTTGTGTTATAGGCTCAGCTTTAGCAGGTGGATTATCTATGATTTTCAAAATAGGATTACCAGCTCCTCATGGTGGAATATTTGTAGTTCCTGTTGTTGAAGGAAATCCTCTTTTATATGTTTTATCAATTTTAATCGGCTCTGTTGTAGCTGCTCTAATAATAGGATTCTTAAAGAAACCTGTAAACAATAATAGTAAATAAATTTATAAAATTAAAAGGATTATATGAAATTAATAATTTCATATAATCCTTAATTTTATCCTTTTTTATAATATAAATTTAAGTATCTCAACCACTATAGCTGATATTACTGCACTTATAGGAATTGTTAAAATCCAAGCCCAAACTATATTTTTAGCAACTCCCCATTTAACTGCTTTAGGATTTTTAGATGCTCCAACTCCCATAATAGTTGTTGTTATTATGTGAGTTGTACTTACTGGCGCATGAAACATTGTAGCTATTCCAATAACTCCTGCTGCTCCAGTTTGAGCGGCAAATCCATTTACTGCATTTAATTTAGCAACTCCACTTCCCATAGTTTTTATTATTTTTTGTCCTCCAATTGAAGTTCCTGTTGCCATTGCAATTGCACATAATCCTATAACCCATATTGGTACTTCAAAAGCTGATAAAAATCCTCCACTTAAAAGTGCCATTGTGATTATACCCATTGATTTTTGCGCATCATTACCACCATGGTTTAAAGCCATTAATGCACCTGAAACAACTTGTAATTTAGAAAATATTCTATTTATTGGTCCTGGTTTACATTTTCTAAGTGCCCAATTTAATAAAACCATAAATATGTACCCTACTATTAATCCTATAATAGGTGATAAAATAAGCCAAAGTATTACCTCATCAAAAAGAGTTCCCCAACTTACTATGTTTATAGAATGAGAATACGCTATTCCTCCTCCAATTAAAGAGCCTATTAAAGCATGTGAAGAACTACTTGGAATACCAAAATACCAAGTAATAAGATTCCATATTATAGCACCTAATATAACTGCTGCAATTACCCATAAAGGCATTTTACTTTGGTCTACTATACCATCACCTACAGTTTTAGCAACTTCAGTTCCTAAAAATGCTCCAACAAAGTTAAATATAGCACATAAAGCTATAGCTGACTTAGGTGAAAGTGCTCTAGTAGAAATTGAAGTTGCAACAGCTGTTGCAGTATCATGAAATCCATTTATAAAGTCAAAAGCTAAAGTTAAGAGAATTATAACTACTGTTACAGCTAAAGTACTAGACATACTTCATCACTACTCCCTCAACTATATTAGCAACTGCTTCACAGCTATCTAAAGTTGCCTCTAAAAACTTATATATCTCTCTCCATTTTATTATATCTAAAACTGGAATTTTACCATCTTCAGCAAATAATTCTGATATCATCTGTCTATAGAAAATATCTCCTTTATTTTCTATTTTATTTATTGATATTACTCTATCTGTAATTTCTTTATTCTTCTTTTTCATATGTTTAAATTCTTCCATTAAAGCTACAAGTTCTCTTGAAGCATCAACAATTAAATTTCCTAAAACCTTAGCGCCTTCTCTAGATTCATTTATATTAAACATTGTAAATCTATGCATAGTACTTTCTATAGAATCTAAAATATCATCCATTCTTTTTGTTATAGAAAATATATCTTCTCTATCAATAGGAGTTATAAAAGAGTTATTTAATTCTTCTATAAGCTTATGAACTATTTCATCTCCCTTATGTTCTAATTCTTCTACCCTAGCTACATGGCTTGTTTTATTTTCAAGATCCCCTAAGGCTTCGCACAATATTTCTGCTGCCCTTTCTACGTTTTTTGCTTCATCGATAAACATATCATAAAATTTATCATCTTTAGGATTTAAATTAAACATTCGCATTTCATCTCCTGGTTCTTATTATGAATTTTTATTGAACAAATATAGTATATCATAATATTTTTTCATTTTTAACTTTCAGTTAATTAATTAACTTATAGTTAACACAGAATATATTTTTATCCATTTGTTTATTTTTTAAAAAACTTTTTTTAAATTTAATTAAATAAAATAATTTAATTAATCTATTTATTTACTTTAAATACATAATTTATTACTTTAATTTTTAATCCCCATTTCTATTATTAACATTTAATTAATCTATTTATTTAATATTTTCTTTGCCTCTAATGCTCTTTGAATTATTGTTATAAATATTATTATAGAAAATATATTAGTTAATAAATTTAAATTAATTGATGATAATAAAATCATAAAGGTAAAGAAAATAAAGCCTTCAGACCTCTCAGCTAGCCCTGCTTGATATTTAAAAGACTTAAACCCTTCATTTTTTGCAAGAGCTCCTACAGTTAAAAATATTGTCATAGATATTAAAATCATAATCATAAGTACTAAAAGCTGTAACCTACTATTTTCAAACTTTAAAGCTAATATGAATATTATACTAACTTCAACAATCCTATCAAAAGTTATATCTAATAAAGTTCCAAAAGAACTACTTATATTATTTTTCCTAGCCATAGCCCCATCAACAGAATCTAAATATCCAGATATCCATAGCAAAATTATAGAAAAAAATAATTTATCAAAGTAAAGAGCTATTGAACTTAAAATTCCTATAAATAAAGCTAATATACTAACTTTATTTGGAGTTAATCTTAACTTTAATAAAAGTTTTGCTCCAAAATCTATTAGTGGATTTACGTACTTCCTTCCATAAGTATCTAACATTAATTAACTTTCTCCTATCTTATATTAATTCTTTAGTATATTAAAAATAATAAATTTTATATTTTTAATATAAAATCTAATTTTATTTTTCTAATTTTTTAACTAACTTTATTCTATTTATCCATTGATTAAGACTATTTATAGATTTTTGACTTTTAATTTCTCCACTAATTACCTCGTCATTAAATATAAAGTCTAATAGATGTAGGGAATTTTTATTTGAATATTTAAAAGCACTAACACAAGATTCACAATAAGAAATTATATTCTTACAATTTGTAGAATTAGCTCTTTTATCCCTTTGCTTTTTAAATAATTTTTTATTTGTCACTCCTACCATTCCGCCACAACCACAACACTCAGTTTCATTTCTATTCTTCTCAAATTCTAATGTTTTAATTCCTAAGTCTTTAAGTATATTTCTGACAGAATCATGAATCTTTTCCTCATCTTTTATTGGACAAGGGTCATGCAAAGCAAACTCATCTTGTAAATTTAAATATTTACTCTTTAATTCCTTTGGAATTTTAAAATTATCTATAGTTTCCCAAAGAGTTATAACTTTAATTTCTTTTAATTCTTCTTTAAAGGTTTTATAACAATTTTCACAAGCTACTATTACTTCCTTAACTTCTTTTTCATGTAAAAATTGTTTTATTTTATTCATATTACTTTTAAATCCATCTAAATTTCCAATATCCTTTGAAGGTTTTCCACAACACTTTAAAATTACTTCAACCTCCTTTAAATTATCAACTAAATAATCTCTTATTTTTAAAATAATATTATTATCATATCCACTTAAGCTACAACCTGGAATAAAAATTCTATCTACTTTTCTATTATTATTTTTTGATGCTAAAAAATTAGAAAAACTAGCCCTTTGATGATTTCTAACAATTCTTAATTTAAAAGATTTATTAGCCTCTCTTAAATTTTCTTTATATAATTTTATTCTTAAATTTTGAAACATTCCTTTTAAATCTATATTTTTAGGACATTTTTCCACACAACTATTACAAAGCATGCAGGAATATGCAATATCATAAGAATTTATTTTATTTAAATACATATTATCTAATATATTTTTAGTCTTATCTCCAAAAGCACTTAGCATAGGACAAACATCATAACATAAAGCACAATCTATACAATTATCTAAATTTTTCTTTAGCTCACTAATTTTCATTTTTACCCCTCTTATTATTAAAAATTTTCTTCAAAAGATAAATTGCTACAGTAAGAGAAAATAATATTAAAATACCACTCATAAGTAATTGATTCCCTCTAGTTAACATTCCTCCAACATAGGAATAAATAATTGTAGCAGGTAACTGTCCGATACCAGTTCCAATAAAAAATTGCCAAAACCCAATAGATGTAAGCCCTGCACCATAACTTATCAAGTCAAAGGATATAAAGGGAAGTAATCTTGCTATAAGAATTGTATATTTTCCATACCTCTCAAAAAATTTATCAATATCCTTTAAGGCAAACTTACTAGTTAATTTTTCTGCTATATCTCTTCCTAAAAATTTTGATATATAAAAACATAATATGGCTCCACACATTGAACTACTCCAAGATAATATAGATCCTTTAATCCAACCAAATATAGCGGCATTACTTAATGTTATTAAAAAAGCTGGTATAGGAGCAATTATTGATTGAATTACCATAAGAAAAAATGATACTATAGGTGCTAAAGCTCCAAAAGATAAGATATATTCTTTTATCATTTTTAAATCCATACATCCTAAATAAAAAAACATTTGATTAACTTTATAATTAATACTTGGTATAAAAAAGTATATTAACAATATAATAATCAAAAAAATTAAAGTAAAAGTCCAAATTTTAATAGTTTTTTTCAAATTATCTCCTCCACTTAATATTAGTAATAATGAATTTTAAATAACTAATATTAATTTTTATCTTAAGTTACTAATTAATTATATAAAAAAATTCACAAATTTCTATATAAATTCATAAAAAATAATTTTATTATAAATAAAAAAAGGCAATTATAACTTTTAAAAGCTATAATTGCCTTAAATATATTCTATCCTTTTACTCCTCCTATGTTTACTCCTTCTGTTAATTTTTTATGGACTAAAGAATATATAATCATAGTTGGTAGCATAACTATAACAAGTCCTGCAAATAAAGCTCCCCAATCTGTAGCATATTTTTGAACTTCCATTAAATTTTGAAGTCCAACTGAAAGAGTTTTTTTATCTATATCTGTTATAAATGTCATTGACATTGCATACTCATTCCAAAAACTCATAAAATTAAAAATAGTCATTGTTATAATTCCAGGTTTCGCTAAAGGAACTATTATTCTTATTAAAACTTGAAAATCAGTACATCCATCTATTTTAGCTGCATCTTCATAATCCTTTGCAATTCCCTTCATAAATCCACTTATTATATAAGTAGAAAATGGAATGCTCAAAACCCCATATATAAAGGCTAAAACAAGCAAGTTATTTAACAAATTCATTTTATCTAGCATTGTAAATAAAGGAACTATAATATATGCTCCTTGTATAAACAATCCTCCCATAAATAAATTTCTTATTAAATTACATCCAAAAAACTTTTCTCTTGCTAAAACATATGAAGCTGGTATGCTTAAACATAATGAAATAATAATAGCTATAATGGTTACAAAAATTGAGTTAAAGAAATAACGCCCCATATTAGCTTCTTCAAAAGCTGTTATATAATTTTTAAAACTAAAGCTTTCAGGAAAAGTCCATGGGCTTGCATAAAATTCTCTAGAACTTTTAAAAGAAGACATTATTGTCCATAATATTGGTATCAATACCAATATTACTGATATTATTAAAATAAATCTTAATAAAGTATTAGACATTATATTTTTAAACTTATTTTCTCTATCTAAGCCTATACTTTTTCTTTTTTTAATTTCTAACATATAATGCCCTCCTTTTTAGACTGTAATTTTTTAATTCTCTTTTCCTCTCTTAAATCTGAATTACTTAATCTATTAACAAGAAGTGCAAGAGCCATAGCAAAAGTAAATACCGTAACACCAATAGCCATAGCATATCCATATTGAGAATTAGTAAAGGCTTGCTTATACATATAAGTTAATAAAACCTCAGACTTTCCATCAGGTCCTCCCTTTGTCATTACCGTTACAAAAATAAAGCTTAAGTTTAATGCTCCTGTAATAAAGAATGCAAAGGTTACCCTAACTACTTCCCATAAAAGAGGTAATGTTACATATCTAAATTTTTGCCAAACAGAAGCTCCTTCTAAATAGCAAACCTCATAAAGAGATGGTGATATTCCATCAAGTCCTGCTATATAAATTACCATATAATAACCAACAGCTTGCCAAACCATTGTCATAATTAAAGCTAAAATTACTAATTTTGAATCCCCAAGCCAGGATAAGCCTGCTAACTTATCTAAACCAATCATCTCAAAAAAAGCTTTAAAAAGTCCTATTGACGGGTCATAGACATATGTAAATAATACACCTATGACAACCATTGATAATATATTAGGAAAGAATAATATTATTCTATAAAAATTCTTTTCCCTTAATTTACTTTGAGTTATTACTACTGCTAAAAATAAAGATAATGTAATTGTTATTGTTGGAAATAAAACTATAATTGTAAATGTATTCCCAAACGCTTCCTTAAAATATCTATCATCTAAAAGTGATTTAAAATTTTCTAAGCCAACAAAAACTGGTTCTCCTGAAATCCCATTCCAATCATAAAGCGACATAATAAAACCTTTACATATTGGATATACCATAAATATAAGAAATAATGTAAGTGCAGGTAATATGCACATTGCTAAAAAAATTTTTCTTTTTTTACTTCTCATAAGCCTTAACCTCCTATAATTTTTAAAAAGGAGAAACAAATCTCTCCTTTTTAAATTTATTTCTTATATTATTCAATAATATCCTTAGCTAAAACTTGAGAATCCTTTTCTATATTGTTAACCCATTCATCTAAAGTTAATTCCTTATTCATTATGCTACCTATAGGTCCATATATACTATCACCAGTAAAATTTAGTTTTGAATTTGTAGGTTTAAAGGATAAAGTTATAGGCTTAGCTCCATCTTCAACTATCTTGTATGTTTCATATCCTGAAGCATTTAAATAATCCTTAGCCATTTCTAATGCACCCTTAACTGGAACAACAGCATTAGCTATTTCAGCATTTTTTTGCACCATCTTATCAGTATATTGGAATGCTAGAAAATCCTTAGCTAAATCTATTTGATCTGAATTTGAAGGTATATACATTTGCTCTAACATAGTAGTTACATATCTATCATCACCTTTTTCAAATGGTGGTGGTGCCATAAAACCAAATTCAAAGCCCTCTGGTATAGCATCTTTCATTTCTTCTTCTAACCAACTACCACAAGGTAAAAATACAGAATTTCCATTTAAAAACTCAACTTGCGCTTGAGTAAGCGTCATACCTACAGTACCATTTAAAAGCATATCTTCATCTGCAATTCTTTGGAATATATTTAATGCATTTTTGACTTTTGGATTAGTCCAAGCACCTTCTTTATAATTAAATATATCATTTAATGCTTCTTCTCCTGCAGAATTCACTAAAGCTGGAAATAATAATGCTTCATTATATCCAGGAACCTGTCCTTGATAAGTATAAAGAGCAATTCCTTCTTCCTTAGCTTTTTTACCAAGTTCAAAGAATTCATCCCAAGTTTCTGGAACTTCCCAACCCTTTTCTCTAAAAAGTGCTTTATTATACCACATACCTGTAACGTTATAGTAAAGAGGAGCTAAAAACACCTTTCCATCTCCATATGGTGCAGTTAGTGGAGTATCTAAAAATCCTGGTAATATTTTATCTTTTAACTTTTGTCCTGGATTATCTGGGTCTTCTCTCTCAAAAACATCAGTTAAATCAACTAAAGACTTACTTTTTATTAAAGCATTTCCAACACCTGAATTATCGTTAGTACTTAAATATATAAAATCAGGTGCATTATCTGATGATAATCTCGGTCTTATAATTTCACCTATTTTAGGATTTGCTTCCATTTTAATTTCCACATCTGGATTTTCAGCTTCAAAGGCTTCTATACAAGCTTCCCAATAATCTTTTCCAAATCCGCCCTCAAAAATAGCTATTTCTAAAACTCTCTTTTCTCCTGAACCTTCTGAACTTTCAGTTGATGGCTTGGCTTCCTCAACAGGCTTTTCTTCATTATTTCCACAGCCTATAAATGCAGAAGAAGCTATAATTGTAGCACATGCTAAGGTTAAAACTTTAACTAACTTTCTCTTCATAAATCTTTACCTCCATACCCCTAACTTGTAAACATTTTCCATATAGCTATATAATACTTCTTTATAAAGATTTTTAAAATACAACTTTTTTACCTAAACATGTACTTTTTTTACTTATATATTTTTTTAATACTATTTTTTTATACTTTCTTTTTTATATTTTGAAGGACTTACTCCATAAAACTTTTTAAATACCCTATTAAAATAAAACTGATCTGTCATTCCAACCCTAATTGCAACTTCTTTTACTAAAAGGTCTGAATTTTTTAAAAGTTCCTTAGCCTTTTTCATCTTAAGCTCATTTATAAAATACATTAAGTTTTTACCTGTTTCATTTTTAAAAACTCTACTTAAATAACTTTCATTTAGATTAACAGCCTTAGATACCATTACTAAGGTAATTCTTTTATGAATATTTTTCTCAACAAAATTTATAATTTCATTTACTTCCTTTTTATAAAGTATTTCCTTATTCTTTATATATCTATTATTAATATACTCTATTAAATTAGATGAATTTTTTATTAAATCCTCTAAAGAATTACTTTTTAAAAGTTTATATTTTAACTCTTTGCCCTCTTTATCTTCTTCATTTACATATTCATTATTTTCAATCAGTTCACACATAAAACTAACATCTTTTATTAAATTTTTTGGATTAACCTTTAAAATACCACATCTTCTTGAAAATTCTTCTATTAAAGCTTTATTTGCATCTATATATCCTAAATCTATATTTTCCAAAATAATATCATTTACCTCTTTTTTAAGCTTTATTGAATCTCCAAAACCTACAAAATCCTCTAAAGAACATATATAACTATTTTTTTCATAAAACTTTAAGCTTATTATTTCTTGAACCTTTTTATATTTATGCTTAAAATCTTGTAAGTTTTCTATAGAATTAATAATAATAAAACTACAATTAATATTTAAATAAAGAGCAATTAACCTTTTTATGTGAAAAATCTTTTCCTCTAAGTCTTTTAAATTCATTTTACATAAAAATATATATTTATGATTATTTATAGGAATAAAATACATATTTACTCTTACAAATTCCTCTTTAATTATGTTTTCTATAGTTGTTGTTAATTTATTTTTATCTTTTATTTTTTCTTCATATATATTCTTATAATTATCAATATATATACAAGCTCCAACAATAGAATCAAAGTTTTCATTTAAAATATGTTTTTTAGATAATTCATAATAAAAATCCTCATAGGATATTTCATCTCTTAAAAATTCTCTAACAATAGCCATCTCTGCTATTTTTTTAGTTTTATAATACTGTTTTCTAAGTTTTAAATTTTCTATTTTTTCTATATCTACTTTTTCTAAGTTTTCTTTAAACTTGTCAACAATTTCTTCTAACTCTCTAGGTTTTAAGGTTACTTTTATTAAGTAATCATCAGCGCCCTTTTTCATAGCTTCTCTAACTAATTCATACTCACCATGATTGCTAAGAACAAGTATTTTTCCTTTAAAATTATTTTCTTTTAACCTTTCTATTAATTCTATACCATTTAATCCCTTCATCTTTAAATCAGTTATAACAAGATCAGCTCCTAGATTTTCAATACTTTTAAGTGCTTCTAATCCATCTTTAGCTAAAGAAATAATTTTAAATCCATGGCTTTCCCAATCTATTATATTTTGCATAGCTATTCTCACTATTTTTTCATCATCAACAATAATAACCTTAAACATTAAATCCACCCCCTCATATTCTTTTAGGAATAACTATATAAACTATTGTTCCTTTATTAATTTCACTTTTAATATTAGCGCCATAATCTGCTCCAAAGGTTAATTTTATTCTTTCATCAACATTATTAAATCCTATTCCTGAAAGTTTATTACTTTTATTATCACTTTCATAATCAAAACCCTTTCCATTATCTATAACAGTAATTAAAATATTTTCTTCTAATGAAACTATTTTAATAATAATTTCTTGATTGTTTTTCTCATCATCAATACCATGAATTATAGAATTTTCTATTATAGGCTGTAAAAGAAATTTTATAATTTTATTTTCTAATAGATTATCTTCTATTTCATACTTAACATCAAAAGAATCCCCATATCTTATTTTTTGTATAATTATATAATTCTTTATATTTTCAATTTCTTTTCTAATACTTATAAGTTCATTTTTATCTATTATTGTATTTCTTAATAACTCAGCTAAAGAACTAAGCCCTTCACTTACTGTATAATCTTGATTCATAATAGCTGTCCACTTTAAAGAATTTAAAGTATTAAAAAGAAAATGAGGATTTATTTGTGCTTGTAACATTCTAATTTCTAAATCTCTTTTTTCTACTTCTTGAAGCTTTGATTTTTCTATCAAATCATTTATTTTAATTAACATAGAATCAAAATTATCTGATATAATTCCTATTTCATCATTGTAATTATCATTTACTAAAGCCTTTAAATCTCCATTACATACAATTTTCATCCTATCTAGTAACTTATATAAAGGAACCTTTATACTTGCATATAATAAATAAGAAAATATTAGTATTACTAAAAGAAAAATTAATCCTATTAAACTCATTTCTTTTCTCAAACTACTAATATCTGAATTTATAAAGTCATAAGGAATCATAGAAATTATAGTCCAATTAAACCCTTTAAGCTTTTTATATATAGCTATATATTCTTTATCACCTAAAATTACACTATTTATTATTCCTTCATTATTTTCTATTTCAAAATTAAGACTTTCCTTTATAAATTTTTCATCTATCAAAGTATTTTCTGAAATTATTAAATTATAATTATCATCTAAAATAAAGATTTCTTCTCCTTCATCTAAATTAAAAAGAGAAAAAGATGATGAAAAAACTTCATCTTTTAAAGCTATAAAAATGTATCCAACTAAAGAATCCTCATTTCGAATTGGAGTTACTGTGCATATATGCTTTTTATTATTTAAAAAAGTATAAAACCAACTTATTCCCTTCTTAGCATATTCTGAATATCTTTTAACATCATCAATTTTAAAATATTTAAATCCTTGCATATAAGCTATATCGAAATCCTTAGAAACTATTTCTATTTCTGCTATATCAGCTAAAAGAGATAAATTATTTAATAAATAATTTTCAATATAAATATAAAAATTTTCTTTTTCTTTTGAACCTAAAAACTTATAATTTATTAGAGTATTTATTATATTTTCTTCCATAGCCATTTCAATAGAAGCTTGTTCAATATTTTTTTTACTTTTGTAAATATCTTCAGTCATAATAGATAACATTGTCTTAGAATAATCAATAGCATTACTTTTTAAAGCCTTTGTTGACTTAGCATATAAAATTATTCCTAATATACTACTACATAGTATTATCCCTATTGAAATAGATGCTATAAGTCTATTTTTAATTGAAATATTTCTTAAGAAATTAGGGAATTTTTCTAAAAACCTATTTATAGATTTTTTTATTTTTCTCACCTCTTAAAAATTTCTTTAAGTCTTTTTAATATTTTATCATATTTGTAATTTATTGTAATTATTCGAAATTCCATATTTTTTTAAATTAAAAGACCCTTAGCAAAATATTTTGCTAAGAGTCCTATAAATAAGGGAATTAAAGAAAAAGCTTATTTATTTTATACTTATCCATCTTATTTCCATAGGAGCTAAAATCAAAGTTTCTTTTTTAACTCCATAAATATATAAATCTGTAGTTCTTTCCTCTTGAGTATTATTTATTATAGCAATTTTCCCTACCTCTAAAAAGGCTGCACATTCAGTATCAATATTACTTACATAAAAATCTTTCATTTTATTTTCCTTACTAGAAACCCAATAAAGTGCTCTTAGTAAAATTCTACAATTCTCTGGTGTATATGGAAATCCTGCAAAATAAACACTTCTACCTTTTCCATAAGTATTTATAGCACAAGTAACATCTCCTCTAAAATTATTTTTTCTACAATGATTATTACCAAAATCCATTCTTAGAACTTGATAATTCTTTCCTTTACCATATACTCCTTTCATTCCTTCTCCAAAATCAATATCTTTTTCTCCAATTTCTTCTGTTATAAAATGATATGGATTTAAAATATTATATTTCCTAGTACTTAAACTAAATCCAACCTCTTTATCCACTCCTAAAACATCAGCTAATTGGAAAAAATTATTTTCATAGTGTATTGCACTAGGTTCTCCAACCCCTATAAAACCGCCTCCATTATGAACCCACTTTCTAATAATAGAAAGTAACTTAGGATTTTTCCAATATTCTCCTCCACTCCAAGCCGTATATGCATCTCCAGCATTTATAATAACTCCAATATCCTCTGAAATTCCATTTTCTAATATATCATCAAAACTAATAAACTCAACATCTACAGGCATACCACTTAAACATTCAACTATTCCAGCATAAGAATATATCTCCTTATACCATAGTGCATGTGCTACTTGTTGAGTTTGCCAACTTCTCAATTTTCCCCAAGAATTTAAAACTGCTACTTTAAAAGGAGCAACATAAGCCTTTGTTCCCTTTATTATTTCATGGATTTCTCTAAATTCATTACATATTTTTTCAACCTGTGAAACAAACTCTGGAAACTTAGTAGCTAAACTTAAATAACCCCCATATCCAATTCTATCTAAGGGACTTCTTAAAATAGCTCTCCTTGCTTGTATCCAATTTTCTCTAGCCTCTAAAACTGGATTTCCCTTTTCATTAAATACATCTGGAAAAAAATAAGGTAAAAATCTACCTTCAGTATATTTTACTCCTTTAATATCAGATATCATCCTCATTGTTGTTCCATTTCCAACTGAACCAACTACTGCATCTAAACCTATACTTTCAAAATAATCTCCATAAGGTTCTGTTCCTATCCAATTATCCCCTAAAAACATCATGGCTTCTTTTCCATTTTCATGGCATAAATCAACTAATTCCTTAGCCATTTTTGAGACTTTCTTACATTGAAAATCTACAAAATCTTTATACTCCTTAGTAGGAACTCTAAAGGTTGAATTATAATATCCAGCATCAACTATATGTTCTGGTCTTAACTTATATCCTTTTTCCTCCTCAAATTCTTCTAATGCTAAAGGACTTACTGATGAACTATATCCAAACCAATCAACAAATTTTTCTTTAGCAACTTCATTAAAACATAAGGTGAAATGGTAAAAAAATGTAGTAAACCTAACAAC
Organism: Clostridium sp. TJA038; assembly: GCF_058310255.1. Taxonomy (NCBI): domain Bacteria; kingdom Bacillati; phylum Bacillota; class Clostridia; order Eubacteriales; family Clostridiaceae; genus Clostridium; species Clostridium sp. TJA038. The sequence continues at coordinate 21,145 of NZ_JBZEFA010000002.1, forward strand.
ATCAATATTAGGATTTTCATCAATCCATTTTTTCAATGCTTTTTTAACATGTTTTTTACTTTTTTCTTGTCTACAATCATAAGGCATTTCATGAGGTTTATCTCCCCACTTATTAGTTATATGATTATACATTTGAGTTGGGTCCCAAATCATATAAACTAAAAAATTTACTGTATATTGATGATAAGGTATAGCCTCTTCTATAGTTAATATTTCACTTTCCTTATTAAAGATCCATTTTGAATTTGCTAAAACCTTTCCATTAGTTCTATCTATAACTTCCCACCATTTTTTTTCATCATGAAGCTTATCTATTTCAAATTGTTCCTTATAATATCCACTTAAAATATCTATTTTAACTCTTTCAGATAAGGCAGTAACAGGTTCTGACATTAAATAAAGTTGTTGTAATTCATCTCTATTATCTTTAGCCCATTCTTGATCACTTCTAACAGTTAAGTATGTAGAATATAACTTAACTCCTAAATCGACAATATCTTTAGACAATTTAGTCCCATCACAATCTCTAATAGCATCTGCGCCCCACTTATCTATTATATTTTTTATTTCTTCTTTCATATTAGAATCTGTTGGTATTGTAACTCTACCCTTTAAAGTCATAATAAAATTTCCTCCATTAAAAATAAATATAATTACCCCTAATTTATAAAATAATATTATCACTTACTAATATTATATTAAATGTAATTTATTTACTTTATAATCGAAAATTTTGATATTTTTATAAAAAAACCATACTCCCTAAAAGAAGTATGGTTTTTAAAAATTTTTATAGATTTAATAACTTAGCTGTAACATCTTCTAAAGAATTAAGTTCTTCATCTAATTTTTTTATTTCATCTGTAGCACTTGGTGTAAGATTTAAAAGAATTAATCCTGAGGTTGAGCAGGTATTTTCAGTAGCTTCATGCAATCCTATTCTAGTATGTATTATACATCCATATTTAGTTAATATCTCTTGAACCTTAGGTGCTACTACTGTTCTAGGTGATATTTTAATAGCCATAATAGTATACATTGTAAATCCTCCCTAAAAATATAATATTATAAAATATATTTTAACATATATTAGCACTTTATTCTTAAACAATATATAGTTATTATTTACAAAAAATAATAACTATATTCATAATAATAAAAATAACCTTTAATATAAATTTATTATATAATTAATTATGTAAATAATAATTTTTAAAGAGGTGTCTTTATGAATAATTTTTTCGAACATAAAATAGAAACATTAAACTCTCAAAGTATGCTTAAAATAACATCTTATATAATAGATGATATAAAAAAAAGCAATATCCTAAATGGAATAGTATTAGTTTACTGTCCTCATACTACTGCTGGTATAACAATAAATGAAAATGCAGACCCTGATGTTGTCAAAGATTTAATTTATGGTTTTGAAAGAGTATATCCAACTAGAGACCATGAATATAGTCATTTTGAAGGAAACTCCCATGCCCATCTTAAAAGTTCCACAATAGGAGCTTCTAAAAGTTTAATAATTAACAAGGGAAGTTTAATATTAGGTAAATGGCAGGATATATATTTTTGTGATTTTGATGGTCCTAGAAATAGAACTTTTTATGTAAAAATTATAGAAGGCTAAAAGAAATAAAATTTTTAAAGTTAAGAAAGTAATGAAAATTTACTACTTTCTTAACTTTAAAAATAAAATAAATTTTTAAAAATTTTTTATTTTATTTATAATTCCTTGTTTAATTGTATCTATTGGAAACAAACTTCCTGGGCACAAAGTATCAACAACATCTCTATGCATAATCACATCTTTTATTGGATATTTTAAACTTAAATATGCTCCTAAATTTATTAAGGATTTTTTTTGTTTCTCCTTTAATCCGTCCTTTTCAAAATTTCCTTCTACACAAATTCCTAAGGTATTATAATTAGCTCCCTTTGCATGAGCCCCTATAACATTTTCTTCTCTTCCTTTATAAATTGTACCATCTTCTTTTATATAAAAATGATATCCTATGCCACTCCATCCTTTTTCTAGATGTATTTTATGAATTTCCTCTGGACTCTTTGATACTTCTGTTGCAGAATGATGAATTACTATCTTCTTAGGATTATTTCCCTTTTTAAGACCAATTCCCCAAGTATAATTTGCCTCTTTTATGTTTAAATTCTCTTTAATATTTTCTATTTGTCTACTTGAAATATTTTTATTATAAATTCCTCTATAGCTTTCTTCTTTTATAAAACTAGACATAATAAAGTAAATTATTAATAAAATAAAAATTAAAATTCCTAATAAACAAATTAATCTTCTTAAAAAAAATTTTTTTCTATTTCTAAAATTATTATTTTCTATTTTTTTTCTCTCCAAATACTCACCCCTCAGACAAACTTCATAAATAAACCTTATATGTAAATAATATACAATTATCTTCTTAATATCTATATAGTAATATATTTTTTTAATATAAATTTCTTAATTCCTTTAAAAAATTTTATAGAAAGCTTTTTTCAAAAATTTATAATTAAATTCTTAATATCCTAATATTATGTATAGATAAGTTTTTTAAAGGAGGTATATATATTGAAGAAATCCTATAGAGATATGGCAATAATAAGAAAAAGACTTTCTTTTGTCCTTGCTTTTATAATAATTCTATGTATTCTTTTAAGCATTAGACTATCTTATATAATGATAATAAAAGGTCCTGAATATTCTAATCTAGCTGTAGAACAATGGACAAATGAAGTTAAAATATCTGCAAGAAGAGGGAAAATATTAGATAGAGATTTAAAAGAACTTGCTATTAGTTCAAATCTTTATAGAATAGATTTAAACTTAAATGCAATTAGAGCTTATACAAAAAAAACTGGAAAAACTAATGAGGATTTATCCTTAGAAATATCTAAAATTCTTGATATAGAAAAAGAAAAAGTTTTAAAAAAACTAGAATTCAAACTTCCTTCTGGAGCCCCTGCTGGTAGTGCTATATTAGTTAGAAGAATTGAAAAAGAAAAAGCTGATAAAATTAAGGATTTGAATATTCCCGGAGTTATGGTCTCTCCAGATACTCAAAGATATTACCCTAAAAATAATTTTCTATCTCATGTTCTTGGTACTACTAATTCAGATGGTGTAGGCTTAAATGGTATTGAACTAAAATACGATAAAGTTTTATCAGGAACTCCAGGATTAAAGATAACTGAAATGGTTAAAGATGGTGCAGAATATCCTTACACAATATCTAAATTTACAACTCCTGTAGATGGTAAAGATGTAGTCTTAACAATTGATGAAAAACTTCAATATTTCGCAGAACAAATTGCTGATATAGGCTTAAAGAATCATAATGCTGATGCTTCCTCTGTAATAATAATGAATCCAAATAATGGCGAAATCTTAGCAATGGCAAATAAACCTGATTTTAATCCAAATAAACCTTATGATGGTGCAGAAAACTTTACTGGAAATACTTCCTCAGATAGAATACAAAAAATGTGGAGAAATAGGGCTGTATCAGACTCCTTTGAACCAGGTTCAATTTTTAAGATAATAACTGCTTCTGCTGCAGTTGAGGAGGGATTAGCTGGAAAAGATGAAACTTACACTTGTAATGGTGGACTTCAAAAGGGAGATAGATTTATTAAGTGTTGGAAAAGGGGAGGACATGGAACTCAAAATTTTGAAGAAATAATACAAAACTCTTGTAATGTTGGCTTTATGAATCTTGGAGAAAAGTTAGGTGCTGAAAAATTAAATGAATATATAAAAAAATTTGGTCTTGGCAAAAAATCTGGTGTTGATTTACCAGGAGAAGCTCCTGGAATAATCAAAAAAACTGAGAATATAACAGAAATGGATTTAGCAACTATATCATTTGGACAAACTAATACTGTTAACCCAATTCAATTTATGACTGCTGTAAATGCTGTTGCAAATGGCGGAACCTTAATTCAACCTCATCTAGTTAAAGAAATAAGTCATATAGATAAAAATAATAATAGAATTATAGATGAAAAATTTAATGCAAATAAAAAGGAAAATTTAATAAGTAAAGAAACTTCTAAATATATAAGGTCAGTTTTAGAAAATGCTGTTAAAAATGGCTCTGCTAAAGGTGCTTATAAAGAAGGCTTTGGTGTAGCTGGGAAAACTGGTACTGCCCAAAAGGTTAATCCAGAAACTGGTGGATATGGCGGTGGATATGTTGCCTCCTTTGTAGGTTTTGCTCCTTATGATAATCCACAAATCTCTGTTATGGTAGCTGTTGATAACCCTAAAAATGGTGAATACTATGGTGGAAGAGTTGCTGCTCCTTTAGCTGGAATGTTATTTGAAAATATATTTAATTATATAGACTTAAGTGAATTTAATTTAGAAGAAAATCTTAATAAAAAAGAGAATACTATAATACCAGAGATTAGAGGCTTACCCTTAGAAGACTCTGTAAATATGTTAAAAACACTAGGTATTGACTACGAAATTGAAGGAGATGGAAATTTTGTAGTCGAAAGTACACCAAGTCCTGGATATAAAATATCTAAAGATTCAAAAATAACTTTAATAACTGGAAATAGCTCAAACTTAAATACTGATGTTATTGTTCCTGATTTTAAAAATATTGATAAATCCTCTGCTGAAAAATTATTAAATCAAATAGGACTTTTAGGAGAATTTGTTGGAGAAGGTCCTAATGTAATTAATCAAAGTATTACTAAGGATGAAGTTGTTCCTGGTAATTCTAAAATCACTTTAACTTTAGGATATTAAAAATTTAACAATATAAAAGGTATACATTCCTTATTTAATTAAATAATAATAATATAAATATACTTAATTAAAAAAATTGCTTAATTTTATTAAAATTATTTAATTTCATTTATTTGACATTAATATAAAAAAGTTTTATAAATATTTTGTAAGAATTATTAATTTTTTAAAGTTGTTTAATACTAAAGTGGCTTTCCTAAATTAGCCTTTACTACATCAAAACTTTTTCCGTTGCTATTTTAGGTATTAAACATTAAGAGAAAGCATCTTTAAAAAAGATGCTTTCTCTCTTTTAATAAAACCTTTTATCTCCTTGCAAAATCTACAAATTTAAATTTATCTGGTCTATGTCTAGATTCTGTATATTGAAAAAGCTTTCTTCCTTCTAAATAAGTATAACTTTTTACAACAACAACCATATCATAACCTCTTAAATCTAAAAGGTCCTTATCCTCTTCTGTAGATTTTTGTACTGTTATTTCTTTTTCAGCATAAGCTATTTTAAGTCCTAACTCTCCTTCTATATAACTATATAAAGAATCTTCACAAATTTCTTCTGTAAGTCTTGGAACAAACTTTGAATTTATATAATCCTTATCTAAAATTATATTTTCTCCATCTATATTCCTAACTCTAACTATATTCCATATATATTTATTAGGAGAAATTTCTAACTTTTTCATAATACGGTCATTAGGACTTTTTAGGCTTAATTCTTTTAATATAGTTTTACATTCTTTCCCTAAACTATTTTCAATTTCTTTAAAACTTTTTATCCCAGAAACAGGGAAATTAAATTTATTAATATCAAGGACAAAGGAACCTTTTCCTTTAGATTTCTCTATATATCCATTTCTTTCTAATAAATTTAAAGATTTTCTTACAGTATCTCTCGAAACTTTATACTCCTCCATAAGTTGTGCTTCTGAAGGCAACTTCTTATTAGTTTCAAAAATTCCATTATCTATTTTTTCAACAATATTATTATATATTTTTAAATACTTACTAGACATTTATATAACTCTCCTAAACATAAATTCTTAAAATATTTCACTTTAAAGTTTTATAAAACAAAAATACTATTAATAAATATAGCTATTAATAGTCAAGTATATTTTAACATAATAATAAGTTTTAATGGTAATTGAAAAAATAAAGAAGTTACATTTAAAATATTTATGCAACTTCTTTAAAATATTAATAAAAAGCTATATTATTTTAATTTAATTTATAAACTATAGATTCATAAGGTCTTAAATTTAGATTAAATAAATCTAAACTACTATCATCATAATTAGATATTAAAATACTTTTATTATAATTTTCTAAGTTTTTAACCTCCCTTGATAAATCTACTAAATAATTTTCCCCATAAAAATTATTTATAATGATTAATTTCTCCCCCTTATAATTTCTCTCATATGCATATATTTTAGAATCATTTTTAAATAAAATATTGTAATCACCATAAGCTATTATATCTTCATTTTTTCTTAATTCTACAAGTTTTTTATAATGATAAAAGATAGAATTTTTATCTTCTAAAGCTTTTTTAACATTTATATCTTTATAATTTTTAGAAATACTTATCCAAGAAGTTCCTTTAGTAAATCCAGCATTTTCTTCATCATTCCATTGAATAGGAGTTCTTGAATTATCTCTTGATTTACTTTTTAAAATTTTCATTATCTCCTCTTCTTTAATTCCTTCTTCCTTTAAAATATTAAAATAATTTATAGATTCTACATCTTTGTAATCTTCTATATCCTCAAAGTTTGGATTTGTCATTCCAATTTCCTCACCTTGATATATATAAGGAGTTCCACACATCATATGTATTGATGTGCCTAACATCTTTGAAGACTCAGTAAAATATTTATCTACATCTCCAAATCTAGAATTAACTCTTGGTTGGTCATGATTACACCAAAAAAGTGCATTCCATCCTTCTCCCTCAATCATCCCTCTTTGCCATTTTTCAAATAAATCTTTTAATTTAATAAAATCAAAATCCATTAAAGACCATTTTTGACCATCCTTATAATCAACCTTTAAATGATGAAAATTAAATACCATGGAAAGTTCTTTTTCTTTAGGATTAGAATACTTTATACAATTTTCTATGCTTGTTGAGGACATTTCTCCAACAGTTACTATCTCTACATCCTTTCCAAAAGTTCTTTCATTAAGCTCCTTTAAATACTTATGTATTTTATGACCATCAGTATAAAATCTTCTTCCATCTCCTTCATAATCATCTTCAAAATTCTCAGGCTTAGAAATAAGATTTATAACATCTAACCTAAATCCCTTAACCCCCTTGTCAATCCAAAAATTCACCACTTTATATATTTCTTCTCTAAGCTCTTTATTTTCCCAATTTAAATCAGCTTGAGAAACATCAAATAAATGTAAATAATACTCACCTAATTCTTCAACATATTCCCAAGCACTACCTCCAAATTTTGAAATCCAATTTGTTGGTGCTTTTCCTTTTTTACCTTCTTTAAAAATATAATAATTTTTATATCTCTCATCACCCTCTAAAGCTTTCTTAAACCATTTATGCTCTGTTGAAGTATGATTAAATACCATATCAAGCATAATATCTATCCCTCTTTTTTTTGCTTCCTTAACAAGAGTTTCAAAATCTTCCATTGTTCCATAATTTGAATCAATTTTATAATAATCTTCTATATCATAACCATTATCCTTTTGAGGTGATACATAAAATGGTGTCATCCAAATATAATCAACTCCTAAGGTCTTAATATAGTCTAACTTTTCAATTATTCCTTTCAAATCTCCAATACCATCTCCATTTGAATCATTAAATGATTTTGGATATATCTGATAAACAACACTCTTTTTAAAATCTTTCATAATTAACACCTCGCGAAACTTATATAAATTTTTGAACTTTAATACTTCTTTATAAACCTTACAAAAATTCAAAAAATATAATAAAATGAAATTTACATATTATAAGTAAAAGGTGGAGTATTTCTCCACCTTACTATCTATTTTGATGCCATTTTAGCTAACTTTGTCTTTGAGAATACTATAGTTAATATAAATGGTACGATTATTGCAATTCCCATAGCAACTAAGTACATTAACATACTAGATGATTGCATTGATAAAATTGCTGGTAAGCCACCAACTCCTACTGAGTTTGCCATACATCCCATAGCCATTGAAAACATTCCTGCTACTCCTGAACCAATCATTGCAGCTATAAATGGATATAAATATTTTAAGTTAACTCCAAACATTGCAGGTTCAGTTACACCTAGATATCCTGAAATACATGCAGGTATTGATATTTGTTTTTCTTCTTCATTTTTTCTATTTACATATATCATAGCTAAAACAGCTGATGCTTGAGCTATATTAGATAATGCTATTATAGGCCATATAAATGTTCCACCAATATCACCTATAAGTTGTAAATCAACTGGTAATAAAGTATGATGTAATCCAGTTATAACTAAAGGTGCATAAATCATTCCAAAGATACCTGCAAATAACCATCCAAAAGATGAAGTTAATCCAGCTACTATTATTCCTGATACAATGCTACCTATTTTCCAACCTATTGGTCCTAAAACTGTATGAGCTAATAATACTGTTGGTATTACTGAGAAAAATGGTACTATTATCATTTGTATAGGGCCTGGTGTAATCTTCTTAAAGAATCTTTCTAAATATACAAAGGTAAATCCTACTAATATTGCAGGTAAAACTTGTGCTTGATATCCTATCATAGGAACTTGTGCAAATCCAAAGTCCCAAACTGGAGCTACAGCACCACTACCAGCATTATATGCATTTAATAATTGAGGAGATACTAGTGTTATACCAATTACTATACCTAACATTTGGTCGGCACCCATTTTCTTTGCTATTGACCAAACAACACCTACTGGTAAGAAGTGGAATATAGCTTCTCCTATTAACCATAAGAAACTATGAGTTCCAGCCCAAAATTGTGATATTTCAACTAAAGATTTAGTTCCATCTTCAAATAATTTCATATCACCTATTACATTACGGAAGCCTAATATAAGACCTCCAACTATAATAGCAGGTATTAAAGGAGCAAATATTTCAGCTAATCCAGCTACAGCCCTCTGAACTATATTCATATTTTTCTTAGCAGCCTTTTTAACCTCTTCTTTACTTTCTCCAGATACTCCTGTTTCTCCAATAAAATCTTTATAAAAAGTTGCAACTTCAGGTCCAATTATAACTTGAAACTGTCCAGCTTGAGTAAATGTTCCTTTTACACAAGGAATAGACTTTATTTTTTCAACATCAGCTTTACTTGTATCATTTAAAACAAATCTCATCCTTGTAGCACAGTGAGTAACTGCAGCTACATTTTCTTTTCCGCCTATGTACTTTGTTAGTAACTTTGCATCATTTTCAAACTTACTCATCTTCTTCCCTCCACAACTTGTACGTATATCTTATGGGTTTATACTAACATATACGTATATGTTGTGTCAACCTTTTCATTAATCCTTTTCAAAATTTTATTTTTATATGTAAAAAATAAAAAACACTATTTTAAAAATAGTGTTTAAATTTATTTCTCTTTTGCTCTATTTATTATTTTTCTTATGTCCTTACTACTTTTCTTCTTATTGCTTTTACTTTTACTAAATTCATTACATATATTGAATATTAACAAAGTATTCCCCCTTACTTTTAAAATATGACTTAATGTAAAACATTTAAATTATAGCCATATTTTCAAATTATATATCAAATATTATTTTCTTAATTATAAATTTTAATATTAATTTCTCTTTTTCTTAGAGTTAACAATTAAAGTAAAACATTATAAATTAAAAAACAAAAACTAAACATTTTTTAAAGCTTAAATATTTGATATATATTTTTATTTTTTTATTGGATTTATTAAGAATATTTAGATATATTTTTATACTATTTTTAGTTAAAAGATTTGATATTAATTGCCTATTGAAATGAAAAATTTTTAGAAGAAAATTTCTTAACTTATTTTATTGTTAGTTTTTTTATCTTCTATAGATTCTAAATTTAAAAATATTACCATACTTTATGAATACAAAAATTTATTCTTAGTTTATAAAATTCAATAACCTACTTTTATATATTGAATATTAAGTATAACATATAAAAAATATAAAAGCAAAATTCCTAACAATATTTAATCTTATATTATTGACAAAGTAAAAGTGAAAGAGTATATTTTAATAAAAATTCTCATTAGAGAATAAATTTTATAAGGAGGAAAACTGTAATTTCTTTATATTTAAAAGAAGTTCAGCCTGTTAATTTTATGATAAATAAAACTGTTAAAATAAATGGTATGAGTTGCGCCTCATGTGCCTCTAGAATTGAAAAAGTTTTAGGCAAATTACAAGGAGTATCTAAAGCTAATGTTAATTTAGCAACAGAAAAACTTAGCATAGAATTTGATGAAAATAAAATATCATTTAATGAAATAGAAGAAAAAATAAATAAACTAGGTTTCTCAGTAATTAGAGATTTAAAAGAAACCTCATTAAATATTTATGGAATGAGTTGTGCTTCCTGTGCTTCTAGAATTGAAAAAGTTTTAGGCAAATTACAAGGAGTATCTAAAGCTAATGTTAATTTAGCTAATGAAAGTCTTAAAATAGAATATGATAAAGACGAGATTTCATTAGAAGAAATTAAAGCAAAAATAAAAAAATTAGGTTTTGATGTAAAGGAAAATAGTAAATTAATATCCTCTATTGAAGAAAAAGATAATGACAAATTAAAAGAAAATAAAAAAATGAAAACTAGACTTATAGGTTCATTAATATTTGCTATTCCTTTACTTATAATATCTATGGGACATATGCTTGGCCTTCACTTACCATCTATAATAAACCCTACAGAAAACCCCTTAAATTTCGCACTTATACAGCTAATTCTTACAACACTTATAATTTTTATATGTAAAGACTTTTTCATACATGGCTTTAAAAACTTATTTATGAGAAGTCCTAATATGGATTCCTTAATAGCAATTGGCTCTAGTGCTGCATATATTTATAGTTTATTTGCTGTATATAAAATTTATTTAGGAAACTCTTCCTATGCTATGCAGTTATATTTTGAATCTGCTGGAACAATACTTACCTTAATAAGCTTAGGTAAATATTTAGAAACTCTAACTAAAGGAAAAACTTCTGAAGCAATAAAAAAACTTATGAATTTAGCACCTAAAACAGCTACAATAATTGTAAATGAAAAAGAATGTGTTATACCTATTGAAGATGTTAAAGTATCTGACTTAATACTTGTTAAACCTGGTGAAAAACTACCTGTTGATGGAAAAATTATAGAAGGCTATACCTCTATTGATGAAAGTATGCTAACTGGAGAAAGTATTCCTGTTGAAAAAAATATAGGAGATAATGTCTTTGGTGCTAGTATAAACAAAAATGGAAGAATAATTTATAAAGCCACAAAGGTAGGAAAAGATACTGTAATTTCACAAATAATAAAATTAGTTGAAGATGCTCAAAGCTCAAAAGCTCCAATTGCTAAATTAGCTGATACTATTTCTGGATATTTTGTTCCTATTGTAATAATTTTAGCAATACTATCAAGCTTAGCTTGGTATTTTTCTGGAGAAAGCAAGACATTTGCCCTTACAATATTTATTTCAGTTCTTGTAATAGCTTGTCCATGTGCTTTAGGCTTAGCAACCCCAACAGCTATTATGGTAGGCACAGGTAAAGGTGCTGAAAATGGAATACTTATCAAAAGTGGAGATGCTTTAGAAAGCACTCAAAATTTAAATACCATTGTATTTGATAAAACTGGTACAATAACTTCAGGAAAACCAAAAGTTACAGATATAATTTGTGAAAATATAGAAGAAAATAAATTTATATCCTTAGTAGCCTCTGCTGAAAAATCTTCAGAACATCCTCTTGGAGAAGCTATTGTTAAATATGCTGAAGAAAATAATATAGAATTAATGTCTGTTAAAAACTTTGAAGCAATTCCTGGCAAAGGCATAAAATGTAATATAGAAAATAATTCAATTTTATTAGGTAATCAAAAACTAATGGAAGATAAAAATATAAATTTAAAAACTTTATTAAAGAAAGCCAAATCTTTATCTTCAGAGGGAAAGACACCTATGTTTATAGCTATTAATAATGAACTATCTGGTATAATAGCCGTTGCAGATATAGTTAAGGACACAAGTAAAAAAGCTATAGAAACCTTAAAAAACATGGGACTTGAAGTAGTTATGCTAACTGGTGATAATAAAAATACTGCAAAAGCTATTGCAAAAGAGGTTGGCATAGATAGAGTTATTTCTGAAGTTCTTCCTCAAGAAAAGGCTGAAAAGATTAAACTTCTTCAAAAAGAAGGTAAAAAAGTTTGTATGGTTGGGGACGGAATAAATGATGCTCCCTCTTTAGCTACCTCTGATATTGGAATGGCTATAGGTTCTGGTACTGACATAGCTATTGAATCAGCTGATATAGTATTAATGAATGGAGATATACTAAATGTTGTCTGTGCTATTCAACTAAGCAAAGCTACAATGAAAAACATAAAAGAAAATCTATTTTGGGCCTTTGGATATAATACCTTAGGTATTCCAATTGCTATGGGTATTCTTCATATATTTGGTGGGCCACTTCTTAACCCAATGATAGGTGCTTTTGCCATGAGTCTTAGCTCTATTTCAGTATTATTAAATGCTTTAAGACTAAAAAATTTCAAAACAAAATATAGATAAAACTTAAATATATTTTAAAATAAAAAACTGTATCAAAATTAAAATTTGATACAGTTTTTTATTATATTTTTTAATATTTAAATATTAAATTAAATTATTTATTATTAACAATTAAAAGCATTTCTCTTAATATTTTACAAGCTACAGCAGTAGATGCTCCAGTTTGGTCATACTGTGGTGATAATTCATTAATATCAAATCCAACTATATTTAGCCCTCTAAGCTTTAAAATTGAATTTAAAAGTTCATTAAACTGAATTCCTCCTGGTTCTGGTGTCCCTGTTCCTGGGAAAACAGAAGGGTCTAAAACATCTAAATCAATTGTTACATAAAGAGGTTTGTCCTTAACTTTTTCAATTGCATAATCTAAATTACTACAATTGAATTTATTTGTATAAACATGTTCCTTTGCCCATAAAAATTCTTCTTTTTCTCCAGAACGTATTCCAAATTGAAATATCTTGTTATCTCCAACTAAATCCCAAACTCTGTGCATAACTGTAGCATGAGATAATACTTGTCCTAAGTAATCTTCTCTTAAATCTGCATGAGCATCAAAATGAATTACATGAACATCAGGATATTTTTTAAAAACTCCTCTAAAAGCACCTAAGGTTACTAAATGCTCTCCTCCAATCATAGCTGGTATTTTACCATCTTCAACAATTCTAGTTGAATAATCTTCTATTAAAGCTAATGCTCCTTCTGAATTTCCAAAGGGTAATTCTATTTCTCCTCCATCAAAAATATTAAAATCATAAAGATCTAAATCTTGATAAGGACTATAACTTTCTAGTCCCCAGGATTCCCCTCTCATCACTTGACTTGCAAACCTTGTTCCTGGTCTAAAAGAAGTTGTTGAATCAAAGGGTGCTCCAAAAACAACTATACTTGATTCATCATATTCAGATTCACAACCAATAAATGTGCTTATATTTCTATTCATCAACATTTTCTAACATCTCCTTAACATAGTTAGGTAATGCAAAACATCCTTTGTGTAATTCAGTATTATAATATTTAGTTTTCAAACCTAAATCATTCCATTTTTCTACATCAACTTTTAAAGGATCATATTTCTTTGATGCAAAACCAAATAGCCAATGCCCTGATGGATAAGTAGGAATATGTGCTTGGTAAACTCTGCAAACTTTAAAGCACTCTTTTATTCTTTTATGAGCCCTCTTCATTCCTCTTGCATAAGCTTCATAATATGGACTTTCATGTTGATTTACAAGTATTCCATCTTCTTTTAAGGCCTTAAAACAATTACCATAAAATTCTCTTGTAAATAAGCCTTCTCCTGGCCCAAAAGGATCTGTTGAGTCTACTATTATTAAATCATATTTATTTTCAACTGAACGTACAAATTTTAATCCATCTTCAAAAAATAAAGTTACTCTAGGATCATCAAGCTTACTAGCTGTTTGAGGTAAATATTTTCTGCAAACATCCACAACTAATTTATCAATTTCAACCATATCTATCTTTTCTATAGTTTCATATCTTGTAAGTTCCCTTACTGTTCCACCATCTCCAGCACCTATAACAAGCACATTTTTAATATTAGGATTTGTAGCCATTGGAATATGAACTATCATATCATGATAAATAAACTCATCCTTTTCTGTTACCATCATAAGTCCATCTAAAGTAAAGAATGTACCAAATTCTTCAGATTTAAAAACATCTATTCTTTGAAAATCACTTTTCCCACTATAAAGTTGTTCATCTACCTTTATTGAAAAACGAACCTTATCTGTATGCTCTTCTGTATACCATAATTCCATAATTAAAATCCTCCTAACACTCTAAAACATTTATATACTCAATCTCCATGTCCTCAGGACCTGTAACTAGACTTCCCTTTTTCTTAGAATATTCAATGTAATCTATAGTTTCTCTAGTTATAAGCTCTCCTGGTGCAAGTATTGGAATTCCTGGTGGATAGCACATTACAAATTCTCCAGAAATTAGCCCTTCACTTTCACTTAAAAGAACTCTTTTTTTACTAGCATAAAAGGCCTCTTTAGGCTTAACCTTAACTATAGGGTCTATATATTCATGGTCAAAAATATTCTTCTTATCCTTTTCATTTAACCTCTTAATCTCACTTAAAGAGGATACCAACCTTTCAATGTTATACCTAGTATCACCAACAGATATTATGGCAAGTATATTAGCAACATCTCCAAGTTCAATTTGAATTCCATAATCATCTCTTAATATGTCATAAACCTCTATACCTGCAAGTCCAGTTTCTAAGGTGTTAATTGTAAGTTTAGTTACATCAAAATCATAAATGTCATCACCATTATTTATCTCTTTTGAAAAAGCATAATATCCACCAATTTTATTAATTTCTTCTCTTGCATATTCTGCTATTGAAATAACTTCTTCAAAAATTTTTTCTCCATTTAAAGCTAAATTTCTTCTAGCAATGTCTAAAGAAGATAAAAGCAAATATGATGCACTAGTAGTTTGTGTTAAATTTATTATAGTTCTTACATAATCTGGTTTTATTCTATTACACTTCATAAGCAACATTGAACTTTGAGTTAATGAGCCACCTGTTTTATGAATACTGACAGCTGCCATATCTGCACCAGCTTCCATAGCTGATATAGGAAGCCTATCATCAAAATAAAAATGTGTTCCATGGGCTTCATCTACTAATACATACATATTATTTTCATGTGCTAACTTAACTATTTCTTTTAAATTAGAACATATACCATAATATGTTGGATTATTAACAAAAATAGCCTTAGCATCCTTATTTTCTTCTATAGCTTTTTTTATATCCTTTATTGACATTCCTAAAGAAATTCCTAATCTACTATGAATACCAGGATTTATATAAATAGGTGTTACCCCTGTTACTATTAAAGAATTTATAGCAGACCTATGAACGTTTCTAGGCATTATAATTTTATCCCCCTCTTTACATACACTCATTATCATAGCTTGTACTGCTGATGTTGTCCCATTTACCATAAAAAAGGCCTTATCAGCTCCAAAAGCTTCAGCTGCTAATTTCTCAGAATCTTTTATAACAGATGTAGGATGACAAAGATTATCTAAAGGCTTCATTGAGTTTACATCTACTGAAACACAATCTTCTCCTAAAAATTCCCTAAGCTCTTTATTTCCCCTTCCCTGTTTATGCCCTGGCACATCAAAAGGAACTATTCTTTGTTTTTTATACCACTTTAATGCTTCATAAATAGGAGCATCTTCTTGAGAAAGTTTTTTCATGAAATCCCCCCTTTACTTAATAAATATTTACACCACCATATATTTCAATCATTTCTTTAGATAATCTATCTCGTATTTCTCTTCTTTCATTTGGAGATAACTCATAAGGGTCAGAATTAAATAAATAATTATTTAAGACAATATCCTTAAGCATCATTTTTGTATGAAATATATTAGATTGATAAACATTTACATCCATAGCATCATATCTTTTTAATGTTTCTTCATCTATATAATCTTGAATAGACTTTATATCATGGTCTATGTAGCATTTTCTACCATCAACATCTCTAGTAAACCCTCTTACTCTATAATCAATAGTTATTACATCAGAATCAAAACTACCAATTAAATAATCTAGAGCATTTAATGGAGATATTTTTCCACAAGTAGATACATCTATATCGACTCTAAAAGAAATTATATCGTTGTTTGGATGAAACTCTGGATAAGTGTGTACAGTAAGATGACTCTTATCTAAATGCCCTACAACACTATCTCTAAGCTCTAAATATGAAATTTCTCCTTTATTACAAGATGGATCAATAAGTGCTACTGGTAAAGCTTCTTCTGTTATAAGTACATTTACACTTGCTCCCTGTGGTTCATAATCTTGTTTTGAAATGTTTAAAACATGAGCTCCTATCATTTCTGTAACATCACAAAGAATTTTTGTAAGACGCTCTGAATTATACTGCTCATCTATATACTTTATATAATCTTCTTTCTCTCTCTCTGTTTTAGCATAACAAATATCATATATATTAAAACTTAATGTTTTAGTAAGATTATTAAAACCATAAAGACATATCTTTTCTTTCAACCCTAACATCAATCCTTTCTTTTAAAACTTATTTTACTACTTTAATCTAATTTCGAATTCATTATATATCACTACTTTAATTTTTTCTATAGAAAATTCAATCAATCCCTTAATCTATGCTATATAGAGAATCTATCGTTAATATTTCGGTAACAAAAACTAAGAAAAATACTTAGTATTACTAAACAAAGTTATAAATAAAATAAACTTAAAAAGCTTTAAAATATGCCTATTTAAGTAAATTTTTATAAAAAACAAAAAAACCCAAAAAAATCAAATTTTAATTTTTTTGGGTCTTTGTAAATATTATATTAATAAACTATACATTATACTCTTCTACTATAGACTTAAATTCATCATGAAATTCTTCAATCCATTTTTCAAATGTTAAGCCTTTTGCTTCAACAGCCTTTGCAACTTTTAATAAGAATTCTGGAACTTTATCTTGAAGAATATCTCCATAACAATCTCCTAAACGAGTCTCATTAACTCCTAATTTTCCACCAAAATGTAGTTCAAAAACATTTGATACAGTTTCACCGATTCTCTTCTTCTTACCAGCAAAACCTATTTCTCCTATTTCATGCATACTACAAGAGTTTGGACAACCTGAAAAACGTATTCTTGGTAATAATCCTTCTTTAATTGAATTTTCTTTTAATAAAGAAACAAACTCTCTTAAAGTTTTTTGGCTCTCTAAAACTCCCATTTGACAAGTAGGCACACCAATACAGCATACACTTCTCTCTGCTAAAGTTTCTCCACCTTTATCTTGAGTAAACTCTAATATTTCTTTTGCTTCTTCTCCATTTAAGTTTCTTACGTATAAATTTTCATCCATACCTAATCTAACTTCTACTTCTTCCATATTTTCTATTCTGTCAATTAATCCTTTTAAAATATCAAGGTTTAATTGACCTCCTATAGGATGGAATAAAACTGTATATAAACCTTCTTGTTTTTGTGGAATTAATCTTTCGTGTTTTATATCTGTTGCTTGTCCTTTTTTAGTATATTTTATATCTTCAACTTTAAGGTCTAATCCACCTTTAGCTTTTGCTTCTTCTAAATGTTTTCTAAAACAATCTTTAAATCCTTCTTCGCCCATTCTTTCAACAATATATCTTATACGAGCTTTTCCATGATTATTATAATCTCCTTCAGCAACAAATAAATTTGTCATAGCTTCAAGACAATATAAAACATCTTTTTCATCTATTAATTCATCAAATTCAACAGATGTTCTTGGATTTCTTCCTAATCCACCGCCTATGTAAAGTTTAAATGCTCTCTTACCATCATTATCTACAGCTAAAAATCCTAAATCAGTAACTGTGCAATGTGCTGCATCTGCTTGTGAATTAGAAAAAGCTGTTTTTATTTTTCTTGGTAATTTATAAGTATAAATTTTACTCATATAATGATCATTAGCTGCTAAAGCATAAGGAGTTACATCAAAAGTCTCTCCTATTTCAACTCCTGATAAAGGATTTAAGGCTACGTTTCTTGGGAAGTTTCCACCGCCTCCTCTTGTGTATATACCTTTAGTTAATCCTTCTTGCATTATATCGCATACATTGTCTATAGTTATTCCATGTAATTGAATTGCTTCACGAGTTGTTAAGTGGACTTTATCTAAGTTGTATTGTTTAGCCCAATTATAAGCTTCTTTTAATAAATTCAAACCTGCAACACCCGATGGTACTCTTAGTCTAACCATAAATTCTTTTCCGCCACGATGTGCATAAGCTCCCATTCCCCCAGAAGCCCTCTTAAACTCAATAACGGTCATCTCTTTATTTAAAAACTTATGTCCTTTTTCTCTAAATTCTTCGATTTCCTTTGATAAAATCTCATTTAATTTATCCATTTCATATCACCTCATTAAAATTCTATGCCTTGAATTTACATTAGTAAACAATTAATTCTTTATATATCATATAATAAAATACCTATTTTAAATTTTATATATTTTTTTATATTTTTTTAAACAAATAGTTACATATACCCTAAAAAACTATTACATTTGTAAATAATATTTTTCTAATATTCATAATATTTTCATTATTTTCTTTTTATTATATAATATATTCATAGTTACTTTATAAGTGTCTTAATTCTAAATTTTTCCTATATATATTTAAAAAATTTTTAAAATGCTATTAAAAATTAAGTTATTTATAAAATTAAATAACTTAATTTTAAGATAATAAAAATAACTAATCAAAAATATATGCAATCTATTTTAAGGAGATGTTTTTATGAGTGATAATAAATTAAAAGAGGATTTAGTTAAGATTTATAAAGAGTGGAAAGATTTAGAGAAAAAAGCTGGAAAGAAATTAAAACACCATAGTGAAATGAAGAAAGAAGAACAAGAAGATGACATTGTTAGATTTTCAGATTATGCAGGTCTATCAGTTCCTGTAACTGAAGATATGTTACTTGCCTTAGATGAAGAATATTTTAGAGTTTAATATTAATTTTAAATAAAAAGACACATTACTAATTTGTAATGTGTCTTTTCTATCAATTTAATTTTAATTTATTCAAATTTTATATAAATACTATTCCATCATAGCTGTTATCTTTTTGCTTAGTAATAATAATATTAATCCTAAGAATATACTTACTCCAGCTATTGAACCGAATAATTCTAAAGCTCCTAATTTTTCAACAAAGGAAGCTATGAAACCTGATAAGTAGTTTGCAACTCCGTTACTAGCAAGCCAAACTCCCATTAATAATGAAGCATATTTAACCGGTGCTAATGAACTTACCATTGAAAGTCCTATTGGTGATAAACAAAGTTCTCCCATTGTATTAAATAAGTAAGTTCCTACTAACCAGAACATACTAGCTTTAACTGCTGGGTTTTCAACATTTCCTCCTAAAGACATAGTTGCAAAAACCATTAATAAAAATCCACATCCTAAAACTATCATACCCATAGCCATCTTAGTTGGAATTGATAAATCCCCTCTTTTACTATTAGCTAATGTAAACCATAGTTTTGAGAATATAGGTGCTAATATTAATATAAATAATGGGTTTATAGATTGGAAGAAGGCTACTGGTACTGTCCATCCAAATAAGTTTCTGTTAGTTGCATTTTCAGCAAATAAAGTTAAAGTAGTACCTGCTTGTTCAAATCCAGCCCAGAAGAATACAACAAATGATGCAAGTATTAATATAACTGCAACTCTTCTCTTCTCTTGCTTAGTTAAAGGTTTCTTTTCTTTTGCACTTTCTTTTTTACTATTTTGTTTTTTAATTTCACCAACATTTGCTAAATACTTTGGAGATAAAAGTATAAATATAATTTCTCCTAATATTATACCAATACCAGCTGCTAAGAATCCATATCTAAATCCATAGTGAAGTATCATGTCTCCAGACTTTGTAGCAAAAAAGTTTTCTGCTAATAATCCACATATTATTGGTGCTATTAAAGACCCTAAGTTTATTCCCATATAGAAAATTGTAAAAGCTGAATCTTTTCTTTTATCGCCATCTTCATATAATTGACCAACTATTGTTGATATATTAGGTTTGAAGAAAGCATTACCAACTATTATACATCCTAAACCTACATAAAGTGCAGTTCTAGTTTGCCATCCAAATAATGTTAGGTTTCCTAAAATCATTACTGCTGCCCCAAGCATAATTGATTTTTTCTGTCCTAAAAATTTATCTGCTATTTCTCCACCAATTATTGGTGTAAAGTAAACTAAGAATGTATAACCTCCATATATTCTAGCAGCACTAGATACATCATATCCTAAACCACCAGTTACAAAAGATGCTGTTAAGTAAAGCATTAATAAAGCTCTCATTCCATAGTAACTAAATCTTTCCCACATTTCTGTGAAAAATAAAAGATATAGTCCTGCTGGGTGTTTTAAACGTCCATTGCTTCTCTCTACTGCTAAATCAGTAGGTTTAATTACTTCTGCCATTTTTATATTAATCCCCCTTTTTTATTTATGACTTAATTCAAACTATTTTTACTGCGAATTTATCATTAAACTTATTATTCCGTTAACACATTTTTAATTATAAATACATTTTTACCCTTAATCAAACCTCCTCTTAACAAATTATTGCAAGTTTATTAATAATTTGATTACATTTGCTCTTGAATACTCTTTTTTTCTGTGTGTATCATAACAACACAATTGTTTACTATAGAAAAACATTCGAGAAAAACTTTTATAACATTTTAATAAAATTTATTAAAATGTTAATTTTTATTGTCTTTTTTTACTATTTAATTAAAATATTCTTGTTTTTTATGGTATAAAAAAGTAAAATGAAAAGCATATTAAAATTTGAGAGTATTTTTAGAAATGCATATTTTAGAATAAATTATTTCAATTTTTTATTTATTCCTTTAAAATATATAAATAATTTTAATTTACTTTTCTATAAAAACAATTCAAAAGCTTTTTAAAATTAAAGTTCAGCTTAAAAAGAAATAAATTAAATAAAAAGTAAATTAAATAATTAATTTATAGAATTCTTTAAAGTAATATTATATAGTTTACTTATAAACCAAATTAAGGTATAATTTAAATAAAGTTTACAATTGAACTATTCAAGGAGGAAGATTAATGGAATTAAAGGCCCTTAATCCTAATGGAAATGCTTTTTTAGTTTCTTTTACAAAAGCAAAAAAAACATATAAAAAGTTTATTTCACCAACGCTAAATGAATTAGGGTTAACGCATAATGAATTTGAAATATTAGTTTTTTTACAAGAAAACTTAGATTATAATACAGCAAAAGATATAGTTGAATTTTCTGGACTATCTAAGGGATTAATATCTAGGTCTATAGAAAGTTTATTAAAAAAAGGACTTATATCAATAAAAAAGGATGAAAATGATAAAAGAATCTTTAGATTATATATCTCTCCTTCAGCTAACGAAACTCTTAATGTCTTAAATAAAGTTAGCAACAAATTCTTTAAATTGCTTTTAGAAGACTTAACTGATGATGAACTTGCACTTTTTGATGTTGTCTTAAATAAAATGATTAAAAACTTAAATAATTTAAAAATATAAAACAAAAATGAGTTTATGTAAAAGAAAAACTTACAAACATTAAAAATGCTTGTAAGTTTTATAAAATTATTTGCATATTAACTCATTTTATTCTTTAATTTCATTTATATGATTAAACATAGATTTAATGTTTTTAACATTACCATATACTGTTATTTTATCACAAACCTCAAAAACATAATCAGGTGTTGGGAAGTTAACAAACTTGTCCCCTTTATCTATATTTAAAACCTCTATTTCATTTGCCTTAAGGTTACTATCTATTATACTTTTTCCAATAATAGTAGCTTTTTCAGAAAGATATATTTCATAAACTCCAAACCCCTTAGTATTAGTTATTAAAGTTAAGTGTTTTGAATTAATCTTATCCCATATTTTAGACTGAACAATAAATTTTTCAATTTTATTTTCAAGCTTTTCTAACAAGGAAGTTTTATGGAAAAATACAATAAATACAATAAATGCAATAATAATAGCTAAAGAACCAATATCTATTACGCTACTAGTTATTATATTTACTGCAAAGGATATAATAGTTGCAGTACTAGCATAGCTAAATCCCATAAGCCAAATAGCAAGTTTCCTTCTAGTTGGATGTTGAACTATTATTTCACTTTCTTTCGTTGTAAATCCAGTCCCTGTTAAAAGTGATGTAACCTGAAACCTAGCCTTTTCTATAGGCACTCCTGTAAGTCTAAATAAAATAGCGAAGAAATCTACTATTATTAGAAATAGCATTAAAAATAAAATAAATGTAAGTACTAAAACCATAAGTTCCCTCTCCTTTCCCCATTAGTTAATTTAAATTATTATAATAAAAATTCAATTTCACAATTTGTAAAATGCTCTTCTTGATTTTTATATGAATTAATATGTGTTTTCTCTTTATAACTTATTTCTTTTTTATTCTCTATATATCCAGATATCTTAAAAACAATCCCTAAAAGTAATAACCCTACAAGTAAAACTTCTCCTGAAATTATAATTATCCTTAAAAATTTCATAAGACCTCCTAATATAAAGACTCATAAATTTTTTCCATATCCTCTAAATTCATAGAAACGTAATTATTTTTTAGTAGTCTTTTTTGATTATTAATAACACTTTTTGAAAACTCTTTAATTTCTTCATATTTCATGCCATAATCTCTTAAATTATTTCTTTTAATCAATTTATTTAAAAGATTTTCTAAAGCTGAGTAACTCTTTTCTTCTTCTACATTTAATATATTTCCTATTAATTTTGACAGATTAAATATTTTACCTTTACTATTCTTTTCTTTATAAAAATTTAATACAGCCATTAAAAATTGATAATTTGCCTCTCCATGAGGAACATGATATTTCCCTCCTAAGGGATAAGATAATGCATGTACTGCTCCAACTCCAGCATTTCCAAAGGCAATTCCTGCATAATTACTTGCAATTAAAAATTTATCCATTATATCATTTCTATGTTCTTCTCCCTTTTCTATTATTTCCTTATATCCAACTAAAATCATTTCAATAGCCTTAAAGGCAAATAAATCTGTATAAGGAGTAGAATTTGGAGATAAAAATCCCTCTATACTATGTATTAATGCATCAATAGAACTATAAACAAAAGCTTTATAGGGCATAGTTTTACAAAGACTAGGTATTAAAATAGCTTTATCAGCATAAAGCTCATCTACAGCTAATCCAAGCTTTGTCTTCTCACTCTTTATTTCAGCAATAGATATATTAGTTACTTCACTTCCTGTTCCACAAGTTGTAGGAACTATTATAAGTTCTTTATCTCTTATAATATTAATCTCTCTTTTAAATAACTTAGCTGTACTTTCTACATCCTTTAAAGCTAATAACTTACCTACATCTAAAATTGACCCTCCACCAATAGCTATAACTCTATTAAAGTCTATTTTTTTTATATCTTTAAAAATTTCGTCTATTACTTCATCATTTGGTTCATTAAAGTTATACTTATCTTTAAAAATATAATTACATTTTAAGGATAAATCTTTAAAACTTCCTTCATAAATTCTTTTGTTTGTAAAAATTAAATCTTTACTATTTAAATTTAATTCCTTTGCAAATTCATAAGAATTTTCAAAACCTAATATTTCCGTATTTAAACTTAAAAGTTTCATAAAACCACCTACTAAATCTCTAATATATTTTAACTAATGATTTAAAGAAAAAATTAAATTAATTGAAATTTTCACTTAAATTTAATATTTGTTTACAATAAATCAATAATTTAATTATACTAAAATTTTATTTTTTTCTCCAAAGAAAATTAAAGGTAATAAAAAATAATCTATAAAGAGATAAAACACTCCTTATAGATTATTTTCCTTAAAAAATCAATAAAATACAAGTAAAAAAATAAATTAATCTACCTGTCTTAATAATCTTTTCATTACATCATTAACCTTAGCTATACCAAGACTTTCATTAGCCATTACCATTATTAATTTTACATCATCATAAGACATATCAAGCTTATATGACCTTATATCTAAAATAGCATCTTCTGGCATGTACTCAAAAATAAGACTTGCAACTTCTTCAGCTAAATCTAAGTAATCCTCAAATAACTCCTCATCATTTAAATCCTTAAGGTCAGAATTTTCTCTCATAAGACCTCTTAAAATCTCCATGTCTACACTTAACTTAAATGCAATTATATCCTCTCTTTTTGAGCTTTTGCATAAATCACTTACAACTTTAACCTCTGTGTTATTTTCTATTTCTCTTTTTATTTCTTCACTATCTAATACTCTATTTCCAAAAGCAACATACATGTAAAATACCTCCTTAGTATTATATTAAAATCTTGCTTTAAAACTACCTATATATTTATATCACTTGTATATACCTTATTACAAGTAATATTTTTAAGTTTTAAAACATTAAGCCTAAGACTATTCTAAAGGATAAAATTTATATGTATCCTTACCTTAATTATGTTACTAAGAGAATATTTTTTCAAGAATTCCTGTATGTTCTAACAATATATTTATACCTATTAATATAAGTACAACTCCACCTACTATTTCAGCATAATTTTTTAATATATCTCCTAATTTTTCACCTATTATAACTCCAAAGAAACATAAAACCAAAGTAATAAGCCCTATTATTATAACACTCTTAACTATTGGTATTCCTAAAAATGCAAAACTAACTCCAACTGCTAAGGCATCTATACTAGTTGCAATAGCAAGTACTGTAAGATTTTTAAAACTTAACTCTTCTTTTCTTCTATTATTTAATAACTCTTTTTCTTTCTCTTCACTTATTTCCATTGATACTGCAACTTCTCTTTTTTCTTCATTTCTTTCTTTTAAAGCCTCAAATATCATCTTGCCACCTATAAAACCTAATAGAATGAATGCTATCCAATGATCAAAGGCTTTTATATATTCTGAAAAATACCTTCCTGCTCCCCATCCTATTAAGGGCATTAAGCCTTGAAATATTCCAAAAAACAAAGCAACTCTTAAGGCATCTTTAACTCTAACCTTAGTAAGCGTTATTCCCTTAGCAATAGATACAGCAAAAGCATCCATAGCAAGACCAAAACCAGTTAATACAATTGATAAAATACTCATAAAAATCCTCCTATAATGAAAAGTTTATAAAAAAAGACTTATATGCAGCAAAAAACTGCATATAAGTCTCGCTATTTAAGATTAAGCCAGATTAAAAAATTCTTTTTAATCAATTTGTTGACTTAATCACTCATACTTTTTTTGAGCTAACTACTCCCTCATATGAAAACAAAGTTTATTAAATACTTTAAAACTTTATCATAAATACTTGCATAAATCAACCTTAATATATTTAAATTTATTTTATAAAAACTTTCCTTATAGTTTACTCTAATTTAATCAAATTTATTTCTCAAACTAATATATTTATTTTAAAAATAAGTAATTTAAATAAGTTCCCTTAATTAATAAAAAATAAAGATAGAGATAATTTCATCTAAATAAAATTATCTCTATCTCTACAGAATAATCTATTTACCACAATTTTTTTCATGGCTCTTTATATTTCTAGCCATTTTTTCTTCTTCTTTTCTCATTTCTTCAACTTTTTCTTTTTCATCCTTTATTGAATGTTCTGCATCACAATGACACATTTTATTATGTTTTGACATTTAAAAAACCTCCTTTAACTTAAAAAGTGCATAGATAAAATTTAATTTCAAAAGGCTAAGTTTATTTTTATTAGTATTTACTTTCATATTACTCTTATTAAAAATCTTTGTAAAAATTAATAAAGTTTCATTTTCATTGATTTAAAGTAAAAACATTTTATTTTCCCTAATACTACATATATTTCTATACATTACATTAGCTTTTCTCACATTATTAAAAACAATTGAAATTATAAATATTTGTATAAAATATATCTATTTTAATTATCTTATATTAAAGAAAAATATAAAAAAATTAAGGGATTTATTTTTATAAATCCCTTAATTTTTATATAGAGCTTTTATTAACAGTTATTATTATTTCTTCTCCAACTTGAGAAAGTTTATATTGAAAACCTTCCTTTTCCCAAGAATAATCCTTAGAATCTCCATTTTCTTTATCTTCTTTAATTTCTGGATTTCCTAATTCCTTTTTTAAATCTTCTAATATATTATCAATTGAAACACCCTTAAAATGTACACTTACAGCACTTATATTTTTTGAATCATCAAGGTCTAATATTAAATCTGCATTGTAATTAAACATTCTAGTAGGGTAACTTGAAGAAATTATGACCTTTTTCCCCTCAACTTTTTCTATATGTTCACTTCCATCTCCATTTTTCTTAGAAAAATCATTGTAATTATCTCCTACATAATCACTTAAATCCTTAAGGACTACTGACTCTCCTACACTATTTTCAACATTTGCTTTTTCATGACTTTTATCCTTAGAGTTTTCTTTAGATACACATCCAACTAAAGATGTTAATAACAAAGAAGTTGTTATTAAAATAGCAACAATCTTTTTCTTATTCATTTTATTTTCTCCCCCACCTATTTTTCATGTGTTTTATATGCAAATGTATATGATTTGCATCTTCATCTAATTATAGTACAAATTTCTTTAAAATAAATTACAAAACTTATTTTTTCAAAGCAAAATTGTAAATAAACTTTAAACAATAAAATTTTTATAAAAAAATTATAGCTAATAAAAGTAAATATACTTCTATTAGCTATAATATATTTAAAACTTCTTTCTAAGATACATTGCTCTTTTCAAATTGGCTATTATAAAGAGTTGCATAGAAACCACCTTTTGCTAATAATTCTTTATGATTTCCTTGTTCAACAATATCTCCATCCTTCATAACAAGAATTAAATCCGCATCACGAATAGTAGAAAGTCTATGAGCTATAATAAAACTTGTTCTTCCTTCCATAAGCTTTTCCATAGCCTTTTGAATTAAAAGTTCTGTACGTGTATCTACTGAACTTGTAGCTTCATCTAATATTAAAAGTTTAGGGTCTTTTAAGAAAGCTCTAGCAATTGTTAAAAGTTGCTTTTGTCCTTGTGATATATTACTTGCTTCCTCATTTAAAACCATATTATATCCATCTGGTAAAGTTTTTACAAAGTTATCAACATGAGCAGCCTTAGCAGCTTCTTTAACTTCTTTATCAGTTGCATCTAATCTTCCATAACGTAAGTTTTCCATTATAGTTCCATTAAATAGCCATGTATCTTGAAGAACCATACCAAATAGATTACGTAAGTCAGCACGCTTAAAGTCTCTTATATCATGTCCATCAATTTTAATGCTTCCACTATTTACATCATAAAATCTCATTAACAATTTAACTATTGTAGTCTTACCAGCTCCTGTTGGTCCAACAATAGCAACCTTTTGTCCTGGCTTAACATCTACTGAGAAATTATTTATTATTATTTTTTCTGGATTATATCCAAAATGAACATGGTCAAATTCAACTTCACCTTTAATATTTGAAGTGTCCACAGGATTTACTGGGTCCTTAGTTTCATCTTTTTCCTCTAAGAACTCAAATACTCTCTCAGCAGCAGCTGCTGTTGATTGCATTATATTTGCAACTTGAGCCATTTGTGCTATTGGTTGATTGAAAGAACGAACATATTGTATAAATGCTTGTATATCCCCAACAGTTATAACACTTTTAATAGTTAACCATCCTCCAAGAATTGAAACTAAAACATATCCTAAGTTTCCTACAAAGGACATAATAGGCATCATCATCCCTGATAAGAATTGAGATTTCCAAGCTGATTTATATAAAGTATTATTTAAGCTATCAAATTCTTTAGTAGAAGCTTCTTCTCTATTAAAGGCCTTCATTATATTATGACCTCCATAAACCTCTTCTACTTGACCATTTAAATGTCCTAAGTATTCTTGTTGAGATTTAAAGTATTTTTGAGACTTCTTAACAACTAAAGAAATAAGAAGCATTGATACTGGAAGTATAATAAAGGTTGCTAAAGTCATAATCCAACTTATGGATAACATCATTATTAAAACCCCAATTAAAGTAACTATTGAAGTTATTATTTGAGATAAACTTTGATTTAAAGTTTGGTTTACAGTATCAACATCATTTGTAATTCTTGATAAAACCTCTCCATTTGTTCTTGTATCAAAATAATTAAGTGGTAAAGTATCAATCTTTTCTGATATTTGTCTTCTTAAATTATAAGAAACCTTTTGGGCTACATTAGACATTATAAAAGATTGAATAATACCAAATAAAGTACTAACTAAATATAAAACTATTAAAACAGCTGCTATTTTTCCAATATAACTAAAATCTATAGAGGCATTAGGAACACCTGTTATTTTCTCTACTAATCCTTCAAAGATTTTTGTAGTAGCTTTACCTAAAATTTTAGGTCCTACAATTGAGAATGCAGCACTACCTATGGCAAACAAAAGCACGATTGCTATTGATAAGCTATAAGGTTTTAAATAGGTTAGAAGTTTTTTCATTGTTCCTTTAAAATCTTTTGCTTTTTCCACAGACCTTGGGCCACCCATTCTTCCCATTGGACCGCCCATTCCGCCTTTTCTTTCTCTATTCATTACTTAGCTCCTCCTTTGAAAGTTGAGATAAAGCTATTTGCTTATAAACCTCACAATTTTCTAGAAGTTCCTTATGGGTTCCCTTACCAACAATCTTACCTTGGTCTAATACGATTATTTGATTTGCTCCCATTATTGTGCTTATTCTTTGTGCAACTATAAGCATTGTACTATGTGATGTTTTCTCATTAAGTGCTTTTCTAACAGCTGCATCTGTTTTAAAGTCAAGGGCTGAGAAACTATCATCAAAAATATATATATCAGGATTTTTTACTAAAGCTCTAGCAATAGACAATCTTTGCTTTTGTCCACCAGATACATTAGTACCTCCTTGTGAAATTTCTTCATCATATTTTAATGCCTTAGTATTTATAAACTCTGAAGCTTGTGCAATATTTGCTGCCTCTTGAAGCTCCTCTAACATAGCATCTTCTTTACCATATTTTAAGTTACTTGCTATAGTTCCTGAGAATAAAACTCCTTTTTGAGGAACATATCCTATTTTTTCTCTTAAATCATGTTGTGAAACACTTCTTATATCAGTACCATCTACTAATATTTCTCCCTTAGTAACATCATAAAAACGAGGTATTAAATTAACTAAAGTAGACTTACCACTTCCAGTTCCACCAATGAAAGCAGTTGTTTCACCAGGTTTTGCTGTAAATGAAATATCCTTTAAAACATATTCCTCAGCACCAGGATATTTAAAAAATACATTTTTAAATTCAACATATCCTCTTTTAGCTTCATTAAATTCATCTTTCTTTTCTGGGTCTTTTATGCTTTCCTCAGTATCTAAAACTTCAGCTATACGTTGTCCTGAAACAGAAGCTCTAGGAAGCATTACTGATACCATAGATATCATTAAGAATGCCATTATAATTTGCATTGTATATTGAATAAAGGCCATCATGTCCCCAACTTGCATAATTCCATTGTTTACATTATGAGCCCCAACCCATACTATAAGTATAGTTATAAGGTTCATTATAAGCATCATAAGTGGCATCATTCCACCCATTATTCTACTTACAAATAAATTTATTCTAGTTACATCTCTATTTACATCATCAAATTTCTTTTCTTGATATTTTTCAGTATTAAAAGCACGGATTACTAACATACCTGTTAAAGATTCACGAGCTACTAAATTTAATTTATCTACAAGTTTTTGTATTAATTTAAATCTAGGAATAGCAAGTCCAAATAAAACTGCTACTAAAGCAAGTATAGCAGCTAAGGCTACAGCTATTATCCATGACATACCAGTATCAGTTTTTACAACTCTTAAAATACCTCCTAAACCTAAAATAGGAGCATAGAATACTATTCTAAGTAAAAGAACCATAAGAGTTTGTATTTGTTGAATATCATTTGTACTACGAGTTATAAGTGATGCTGTTGAGAATTTATCAAATTCAGCATTAGAAAACTTAACAACTTTTCCAAAAACTCTACTACGAAGATTTCTACCAAATCCTGCAGCAACTCTTGAAGCTATTAAAGTTACAGATACCGCAGCCACCATACTTCCTAAAGCTAAAAGAATCATTAATCCTCCAGTTTTAATTATGTACTGACTTTGTATCTTTTCTAAGTTCATGCCTAAATTTTTATATTCTGCTTTTATAAAAGTAGTTGCAGTTTGATTTACCATACTATCTGGCATAGTTTCAAACTTTTCATCTATTTTTTTAAGCATATCTTCTCTTTGATTCTCTGGCATCTTTTCAATTATAAAGAAAGGATCTTGTCCTTTAAGTGCCTCATTATTAGTTGAATTTCCTGATGTTCCTGTAAGAGATGAACCTTTCATAATTCCCTCTATACCCTTATCTTCAATTCCTCCAACAATAATAATAGCTTTTCCCATAATGGAATCTAATTCTTTAATGTCTTCTTTATTTTTTGTATTTAACTTATAAAGGTCTTCCTTTTCTAAAGCTGGATATTTTTTAACATCTTTTTCATATTCACTTTCAGATAAGGTGTCCTTATTAATTAAAGTGTAGCTGTCTTCTACCTTTTTAAATTCATCTTTGCTCATAAAAAGCTTTAGCCTATCAAATTCTGATTTGCTAATAACCTGAGGAACCGAATTTTCTATTCCTCCTTGTTGAATACCTACATTTACTATATTTGACATATAGTCTGGTAAGGATAAATCAAACATTGCTTGAGCAAAAAGAAGTACTATAACAGCTAAAATTGATACCGTAAATGGTTTTAAGTATTTAATTAGCTTTGACATTTATTTCCCTCTTTTCTTTTTGAAATTTTATTATTAAAAATTAAATTAATCCTAAAAATATTTTTCAAATTTATTTTCATGAATAGTTATATTTTAATATTAATTATATTTTTATAACTATTCTATGTCAATAACTATTTTTGGTGTATAATAATTATAAAAGTTATATAATATAATTGTTTTTTCCACCTTATTTACAAATTAAAAATTATTAATTTATAGATAATATAAATAAACTAAAAATTTATAGGAGGTAATAATGAGTAACTTAGAAAATTTAACAGATGCTACCGAGGAACTTTATACCCTATTATTGTGTTTAAATAGAAAGGTATTTAGTCATGATGATGTTGTTAAAAGATTGTCTATACCACCATCACATGCTAAGGTTGTCTTTTACTTACATTTAAGCGGAGAAGCTTCTGTTTCTGAAATAGCAAAAAATCTATCTATATCAAAATCAAATATGACTCCAATTATTGATAAACTTATACAAGAAAATTTAGTAGAAAGATTTACAGACCCTAATGATAGAAGAATAATTAGAGTAAAAATAACAGACAAAGGGCATGATTTTTGTCTAAAACAAAGAGAAAAAACTAAAAAGCATCTTGAAAAAAAAATATCATCTCTTTCTCCTGAAGAATTACAAAAAATTAAGTCTATAACTAAAGAACTAAATAATATTTTTTCTAAAATGGACTAAGGATTATTTTAAATTATAATTTTAAATAGAAGATATTAATTAGAACCTTAGAAAAGCCAAATTATTTATAGAAAACTTTAATTTTGAATTTTCTAAGTTCTAAAAATATCTTAAAAATAACTTTTATCAAATTAATATGTACTTATTATAAGGCTTTAGTATGTTTATTTTATTAAACCTAAGCTTACTAATCCATTATATATGCCCTCTTCTTTCACATTTCCAGTTTGTTTATATGCATAAGGAAGTAATGTTTTATGTGCATCTCCCATTGCTATGCCATACTTAACCTTTTGAAACATCTCTATGTCATTTTCTCCATCTCCAAAAGCATAGGTATCTTTATCATTTAAACCTAGCTTGTTTATTAAGTACTCTATACCATGAGCTTTTGTACATCCTTTTCTATACATATCATAAGAAGAATGTCCTGGATGTTGCATAAATACAAATTCATCACCAAACTTCTTAAATAAC
Organism: Clostridium sp. TJA038; assembly: GCF_058310255.1. Lineage (NCBI taxonomy): Bacteria > Bacillati > Bacillota > Clostridia > Eubacteriales > Clostridiaceae > Clostridium > Clostridium sp. TJA038. The sequence goes on from NZ_JBZEFA010000002.1 coordinate 53,371, forward strand.
TCCTTAAAGCTTTCCTTATTATTATCAATAACTACAATTTTATTAGTTGAAACAGTATTAACATCCCACTTTGATGTAAAATTCTCTCTTGGAAGGGCAAAATTTTCAACCATTCTATTTATAACATCATCATTTAACACATAACTTTTCTCTTGCCCTTCTAAAATAAAATCAATATCATTTTTAATACAAAAATCAATTATCTCTCTTAACTTGTCTACTTTTATATCATCATTAAGAATTACTTTAGTATTTATCTCTATATAAGTTCCATTAGAAGCTATATATCCATCTAAATTTAAATCTCTTAAACCTTCATCAATAAAACTCATAGGTCTTCCTGTAGCTAGTATAGTTAAATATCCATTATTTTTTAATTCCTTAATAGCTTTCTTTGTTTTATCTGTAGGTTCATATATTCCTTTTACACAATCAATTAATGTACCATCTACATCAAAAAATACTATTCCTTTTAAATCTTTCATAAAAATTACCCTCCTCTTCATAATTATTATGATATCATAAGTTATTTTATCTTATTAAAAGCCTATATATTAAAAAGATAAAATTTAAATATATAAAAAGAAAACTTACAAATATTATAAAAAGAAAAATAACAAATCTTTAAATATACCTGTAAGTTTTTATATAATTTATTTATTAAAAATATTAAGTTAAAATTAAATTTTATATAGTAAAAATTTTACTAACTAAATCACTTACTATAACCCAAATAGAAAATTCATTTCCACCATAAGTTTGTATAAAATTTCCTACTGTTCCACTTACTAAGGTTATAGATAATGATGCTAAAAGCATTAATATTACTCCTCCTAAAGCACTTGTAATTATAGCTGCAATCCATCCTCCTCTAGCATTAGCAAATATAGCTCCTGGAGCAACATCAAAATAACATGCAACAACTAAAGGTATAAGTGCAAAGGTTAAAGTACCAGAGGCTCCTAATAAAAATAATGTCCCAATACTACTTAAAAGAGCAACTATAAATCCAATTAATAATGCATTTGGACCATATGGAAAAATCATTGGAATATCTAAAGCTGGAATTGACTCCTTAGCAAGTTTATCTGCAATTCCTTTAAAAGCAGGAATTATTTCTCCTAAAATCATTCTTACTCCAGTTAAAAGTATTATCATTCCCGCTGCAAATGTTACTCCTTGAATTAAAGAATATGTTAAAAGTGGCTCTAGACCATATACACTAACTCTTGCCTCTTTTCCTATCAATAATCCTACTAATACATAAACTATAAACATAACAATTGCTGCTGTTAGATTGTTATCTCTAAAAAAACTTAAACTCTTTGATAGCTTTAAATCTTCTATACTATTTTCTTTTTTTCCAATTAACTTTCCTATATAAGAACCTAATAAACAATATATTGATGCAGTATGACCAATTGTAAATTCATCACTTCCTGTTACATACTTTACATGTTTTCTAAGCAAATATGGAAATATTGTTATAACTAAAAGATACATAAATAATGTAAATATAAATAATTTAAAACCACTTATATTATTTTCAATACCAACAGCTAAAAAAAGCATTGGATACCAAAATAATATATTACCAGTTAAATATACTGTTTTAAACTTTGTATATCTTGCAATTAATATATTTAAAATAAATCCACAAAGAAGTATTAATCCTACATAACTTCCATACTGTCCTAAAAATATATTGAAATCTCCTAAAGTACTATTACTTTCCGTATTAAAAAGTCCTGAAAAAGCATTTGCTAAAGGAGTAATTGATGAAACAACAATCTCTACTCCCTTTAATAAAATTATCATTCCTATAATCCCTTTAAATATTCCCTTTAAAGTAATATCTAAGGGCTTTTTTTGTAGAATCAATCCAATTGCCACTACAAAACCTATAAATAACGCTGGAGTTCTAAAAAAACTCACAAAAAAATCTAAAACTTCTTTCATGTCTAATTATTCCTTTTATTTAATTTTTAAAATATAAAATTTCTAGTTATATTAAGCTTCTTTTAAAGCTTTTAAAAGTTTCTCTTTGACCTCCTTCTTATCCATAAAATTTGATATATATATAAGTTTTCCATTAATATTAGATTTTATTTCTTCTCCTATTTCCTTTGAAGTAAAAATCAAATCAAATTTCTCTCCACAAATTGAAGTCATATCTCTAGCTTCTACTTGAAAATTAATACCTTCCTCAGAAAGAATAGAATCTATAGTCATTTTTAAAAGCAAACTAGTCCCAACACCAAACCCACATACAGTAACTATTTTCATATACTCAACCCTCCTTTCTAAAAAATTAAATTTCATATAAAATCTTTTAATATTATAAAAGTTCTTTCTAAATAAGCTTTAATTTGCTAAAGAAAAAGTTTAAGAATTTCTTCTTTATTATTAGTACTTTTTATAATATTTAAATATTCTTCATTTATTAATACTCTTGCCAAATCTTCAAGAGCATCTAGATGAGAATTACTATCCTTAGCTCCAATAATAAAAATAATATATATAGGGTCATTTTCTTCATGATTAAAATTTATAGGACTTTCTAAGGTTAAAAGGCTCATACACTCTTTTAAAACATAATCCCCTGGTCTTGAATGAGCTATAATAACCCCAGGCATAATAGCCATATAAGGTCCAAGTTCCTTTACCTTATCTAAAATGTCAAAAACATACTCCTCTTTTATAAAACCTTCTTCTATAAGGGGTTTAGCTGCTAACTTAATAGCCTCATCTTTATCTAAAACTTTAGCTTGTAAAATTATATTATTATCTTTTAATAATTTTCTAATAATACCCACCATCTTTCTATAAATTATTAAAATAAATTATGTAATTTTTAATAATTATTAAAAACACTTTAGTATATTATCACTTCAATTGCTATAAAGTCAATTTAATATACTAATTAAGACAACTAAGTTTAATAAATCCATTTTTAATTTGACTAAAATAAAAATATCTCATATAAATTTTATTTTTAAATTTATATGAGATATTCCCTTATAAAAACTATTTATTTTTTTGATAATATTATTATAAAATTTATTTTTTCTTTAATCTCCAAAGTTTAGAAACATAATCACCATAAAGTTTTGGAATATTTAAACCTATATACATAAGTTCATCGCCTCTAAGAGTTACATCCTCTCCAATAACTTCATATTCTGAATCTTTATCTAAGTTTATAAGCTTTAAATTTCTAAAATCTTCATTCACTAAAGCATTTTTTCTAATATAACTTACAACAATATCCTTTCTATCCTTAGATATACTCATCCAAGATACATCATTGTTATTAAAAGGACTATTTAATCTATATAAAGTTCCAAATTGTACAGTTTCTCTAATTTCCTTGTAAAGCTCTATTTGCTTTTTAATTTCCTCTTTTTCTTCATTGCTTAATTTAGTTATATCAAGTTCATATCCAAAATTACCTGCCATTGCAGATACACCTCTAGTTTTAAGAGAGGTTATTCTATTTGATTGATGATTAGGAACTGCTGAAACATGACACCCCATTGAAATAGTAGGATACACCATAGATGTTCCAAACTGTATTTTAAGTCTTTCTATAGCATCAGTATCATCACTTGTCCAAGTTTGTGGCATATAATAAAGCATTCCAGGGTCAAATCTTCCCCCTCCTCCAGAACAACTTTCAAATAATATATTTGGAAATCTATTTGTTATTTCTTCCATCACCCTATATAAACCTAAAATATATCTGTGTGCTGTTTCTCTCTGTCTTTCTGAAGGTAAGCCTAAAGAACCAACCTCAGTCATATTTCTATTCATATCCCACTTAACATAAGATATATTAGCACTTTCAAGAACATTACTTATAGCTTCTATTATATAGTCGCAAACTTCTTTTCTTGATAAATCTAGTATTAATTGATTTCTAGCTTTAGACCTATCTCTTCCTTTAATGTGAATACACCAATTAGGATGTTCTTCATATAGTTTGCTTAATGGTGAAATCATTTCAGGCTCAACCCATAATCCAAAATCTAATCCCATTTTATTTATATCACTAGCTAAATTTTTAAGACCACCCTTTAGCTTATTCTCATTCACAAACCAATCTCCTAAAGAGCTTTTATCATCATTTCTATTTCCAAACCATCCATCATCTAAAACAAATAATTCTATTCCTAAAGTTGAAGCTTCCTTTGCTATTTCCTTTATTTTAATTTCATCAAAATCAAAATAAGTAGCTTCCCAATTATTTATAAGTATAGGTCTTAATTTATCTCTAAACTTACCTCTACATAGTCTATTTCTATAAAGATTATGGTAAATTTGAGACATTTTATTAAATCCTTCTGATGAATAAACTAAAACTACTTCAGGTGCTTGAAATTCTTCTCCATTTTCAAGTAACCACTTAAAATCAAAAGGATTTATTCCTATTTGAACCCTTGAATTTCTATACATATCAACTTCTACATTACCTAAAAAATTTCCACTATAAATTAAACTAAATCCATAAACTTCTCCATAATTTTCATTAGCCTCCTTAGTACATAAAGCTATAAAAGGATTTTGTCCATGGCTACTTGCTCCTCTTCTACTCTCAACAGATTGACTACCACTTCTTAAAGAACTTCTAATAATATGTCTCTCTCTTCCCCAGGCGCCAGAAAGTTGTATTAAATCAAAATCCTCAGATTTAAAATCTAAATTAACACTTAAAACCCTCTCAATATTTACATCATCATCACTATTATTTATAATTTTTAAACTTCTTGTAATAGCGTCAAATTCTTCAAAAACATTATAAGTTAAAATAACTTCTATTTTTTTTAAAGAATCTACTAAATTAACCTCTAAAGTAGTAGCTTCATTATCATTTTCAATATAAACATGAGGTAAGGAGTTAATTTTTTTCTTTCCTTTATATATTTTATGTGATTTATATCTTAAGTCTGTTGCTGAAGTTCCATCCTCATATTGAAATTCTAAGCTAGGACTTCTTAAATCTGTTGCACCAAAGGTTGCACATTCTTGAGAAGTTAACTCTAACTGAAATCCATTTCCTCCTTCTGTTTCAGCACAAAAGCTTCCAAAAGCTTTCCTTCTAAAAAAATACTCTAAATTATCACTTTTAATTTTTCTTCCCCAATAAAGATGACTTAAATGTCCTGTTTCCGTAATTTTAAATATATAACTTGTACTTTTTGTTTTTAAATGAAATGTTTTAAAATCATTATTATAATTTATTCCCATAGTTCTCATAAAGTTATTATTAACTCCTCCCCTTATATTCATATAATCACAATTTATATAAAACACTAAAAATAATAAAACTTTAATTAATAAAATAATTAATAATTAATATTCAATAATTATATACATTTAAATAATTCTATTTTTAGTATAATAATACAAATTTATCCTTTAACAAAATTATATTATTATTTTTCTATAAATTAAAGCTATTATCATATTTTCATATATTAATTTTTATATAAATATATTTTTTAATACCTTAAATTAAAAATAAAAAAAGTTCTACTTAAAAAGTAGAACTTTTCTATGGTTGCGGGAGCAGGACTTGAACCTACGACCTTCGGGTTATGAGCCCGACGAGCTACCAACTGCTCCATCCCGCGTCATTATTTTTTAATTTATTCTAAGTATATACCTATTTTTATGATAAGTCAAATATTATTAATGAATTTTAAAATTAAAATAATAAAAATCTCTTCTTATTTATTTAAAAGCTTATTTTTTATTAAATTACAAGTTAACATTTTTATGTAAACATAATATCCTATAGCTCCACTTAAAGTATTAAGTATAATATCATTAACCTCAAAAAATCTTTGTGTATTTGGAAAAATTAAAGATATTATAATTTGTGTACTTTCTATAAATAAAGAAGTAAAAAAACAAAATTTTAAAATTGATTTTAAAGAAGGAATTTTTTCTCCCTTTATTAAAATATATTTATTATTATCTAGCTTCTTTAAAAAATTCTTTACTTTTATTATTAATTTGCTTCCAAAAATCAAGTCATTCTCATTTTTATTATAAAAATAGCATAGAAAAAATGCTAAAGGACTTAACATAATTAAATTTCCTATTATTTGATATAAAAAACCATATAATCCATTAAAATAATAAATCTCTTTTAAACTTTTTAATGGATTTAACCACATTTGTGGAGGATTATAAACTAAATTTTTTCCCCAAGCTATAGTTAAAGGAAAATAAGCTTTAGATACTACTCCTATTAAATATATACAAAATAAGTAAAAAAATATTTCTTCCTTAGAAAAATATTTTTCTAAAATAATATTCTCATTACTCTCTTTACTTAATTTAAATATTATTAAATATAAAGAAAAGACTAAAACTCCTACTACAAAAAAAACATTTTGAGAAATAATTATCATAAAATTCTCCTATTATTACTTTTCATATTAAAATTTAATAATTATATTTTATAAAAATTTTTAACTAAAATTCTAAAATCTTTATTAATTATATCCAATTTTAATTTTTTAAATCAATTTCAATAATAAATAAGCCATATCAAATTTTTATTCTTAATATTATGACAATATTTAACTTAAATTAAATATTGTCATAATATTTTACAAAATAAATTGATATAGCTCTATACTAATCTTCTTTTTTATTTTCTAATTTTTCTTCGTTATTTTCTAAATCTTTAGTAAATATATGCTCTTTAACTACTACTTCTTTTAAATAATCAATAAATCCATCTCTAAGTTCAGGTCTTCTTAAAGCATATTCAACAGTAGCTTCTAAAAATCCTAACTTATCTCCAACATCATATCTTCTTCCTTCGAAATCATAAGCATACATAGCTTCTTCTCCCATAAGCTCTAAAAGGGCATCAGTTAATTGAATTTCTCCACCCTTTCCCGGCTCAGTTTTTTCTAATATTTCAAATATTCTTGGTGTTACTATGTATCTTCCTAATATTGCAACATTTGAAGGTGCTTCCTCTGGTGATGGTTTTTCAACTAGTCCTTTTACCTTATAAACTCTACCCTCTATATGTTTTCCATCTACTATTCCATACTTGGAAACCTTATCTTTTGGAACAGTTTGAACTCCTAGTACACTTGTTCTATACTCATTATAACAATCTATTAATTGCTTTAAGCAAGGTTTTCCTTCATTATAAACAACATCATCTCCAAGTAATATAGCAAAAGGTTCATCTCCTACAAAAGTCTTTGCGCAATGTATAGCATGTCCAAGTCCTTTAGGTTCTTTTTGTCTAATATAATGAATATCAACCATTTCAGATATATCTCTAACTAAATCTAAAAGTTCAGTTTTGCCAGACTTTTCAAGTTCTATTTCAAGTTCTATATTTCTATCAAAATGATCTTCTATTGATTTTTTACTTCTTCCTGTAATAACAAGAATCTCCTCTATGCCAGATGCTATAGCTTCTTCTATTATGTACTGAATAGTTGGCTTATCAACTATTGGAAGCATTTCCTTAGGTTGCGCCTTTGTTGCTGGTAAAAATCTAGTTCCAAGTCCTGCTGCTGGAATTATAGCTTTTCTTATTTTATTGTTCATCTCTTTATCCCCTTATAATTGTAATTTATATTTTTCATTTAACTAAAAAATATCAACTAAATTTATTACTTTATTTAACATTTCATAAAAATTATATCATAATTTATCTAATATTTTCAAATATTTAATTTAATTTGATTTAATATTATATTTAATATTTATAGATTTTTTAGTATATTATTATATTGTTTTCTATACCTATCATACCCTGCATAATTAACTTTCCCATAAATTTTATTTAGTTATTTTTTAATCTTTATAACATTCTTAAAAACATATTCAAATAGGAAAAATAAAACTAATATAACTTTTACTTTAATATAAATTATTAAAGTAAAAATCCAGTAGAATTTTAAACATATATCTAACTGGATTTTTTATAAACTTTTATTATTTTATAATATTTCTCTAATAGATTTATTTAAATATTATTAAACACAAAAAGTTGATTTTAATTTATTTATTTTTTAATTTTAATAAAATATTTTTAGTTAAATTTAAATAATCTCTTTTGATTAAAATTAATACTCCTAAATAAGTAAAGAATCCAATAAATACTTCTATTAAAGTTGACATTATATTAGGTTTTAAATTTAATACATTATCTAAAATTTTTATTGAAATGACCATTATTATTCCAGAAAATAAAAAATAAATAATATTTTCAAATAAATATTTATATTTAAAATCATTTCTTAAATATATCATTCTTAATATTAATGCAATTAATTCAGTTAAAATAACAGATATACAAGCACCTATCGCGCCATATCTATATCCTAGTATAAAATTTAAAAAAATACTTACTACTGCTCCTACAACTATAGGTATAATATATGCCTTTTTTTTACCATAAGGTATAGCATATTGATTGCTAAAAAAACTTCCTAAAGCTGTTAATAAGCATATAATTGAAGAAATTTTTAATAACATTGTAACCCCCAAATAACTTTCTCCATAAAACCAAGGAACAAGATTATCACTTATAGCAAAGATTCCAAAAGAACATCCTACAGAAATAAACAATATTAAATCAAAACTTTTTTTTAATAAAATATTAACTTCCTTTTTACAACTATTATTTATCATATTAGATATTCTAGGCAACATTACTATACTTAAAGAAGTTACTATACTTATAGTTATTCTTATTATCTTTTGACTTTGGTCAAAAAGACCAACATTATCAATAGTACTAACCCAAGCTAGTATACTTCTATCAAATGAAGTATATATTTCGTAACACAATTGCGGTATTAATAATGTAAAAGCAAAAAATATATTCTTTTTTATATTATACTTATTATTTTTTATTTTTTTTACAGTTTTATTTTTATAAGCCCACATAGATAAATTACCTAAAAAGTTAGAAATAGCAAGTATTAAAGTATATAAATACAAATCACTGTTGTTTTTAACCAAGATAAAAATAAATATTAATGATATTAATTTAACAAATATATTTCTAATAATTATTTTTTTAAAATCTTCAATCCCAATAAATAACCAAGATATATCAATTAATCCTGCAAATAAATTTATACTTTGTATAGTATACATAATTTTGTAATTATTATTAAAAATAACCAAAAATAAAATAATATATATCACTATTGCTAAACTCATAGTAATAACTTGCATCAGTCTTATTTCATTAAATTTATAGCTTATACTATTTAAATCACTGCGATTACTAGCTATTTCTTTAACACCATATGAACCTACAGCAAACATACCTATTATTAAAAAAATTTGAGTTATTGAAAAAGTATAACTATATATTCCTATAGAATCAGCATCTAAAACTCTTGAAACATATGGAACAGTAATTATAGGCAATAACATAGTTAAAATTTGGTATCCAGAATTATATATAAAATTTTTTATTATTTTTTTATCCATTTAAATTAATCTCCATATATAAAATATAAATTTATATTTTATATATTTTTTTACCATAATTTATAATATTTCTAGTATCATATATTATTTTATTTTTTAATAAATCTTGATTAATTTTTATCTCATCATGAGCAACTAAAATTACTATAAATTCAATTCCATCTAAAAATTCTTTTAAGTCTAGAGATTGTCCAACAAAAAGTTTATTTTTTATAAAAGGATCGTATACTTTTATATCAGTCATATTGTACTTATAAAATATATCTAATAATTGTAAAGTTGGACTTTCTCTCATATCATCTACATTTTCCTTATATGTTAATCCATATAAACCAACCTTAGAATAATCCTTTATATTATTTTCTTTCATTATTTTATGTAACTTATCAAATACATATTGTGGCATAGCATCATTAACTTGTCTGGCTCCTAAAACTACATTAACTATATCAGGATAATCTCCCACTAAAAACCAAGGATCTACAGATATACAATGTCCACCAACACCTGGACCTGGTTGTAGTATATTAACTCTTGGATGTTTATTAGCTATTTTTATAAGTTCATAAACATCCATTCCCTCCCTATTGCACATTTTAGTCAATTCATTTGCAAAAGCTATATTTATATCTCTAAATGTATTTTCAACAACTTTACTCATTTCAGCTATTTTTATATTGGTTACTACTATATCACCTTTGCAAAAAGACTTATACCACGACTTAACTTCTTGTCCAATTTCTTCCGAATCAGCTCCTATAGTTCTTGAATTATTTTCTAATTCATAAACCATATTTCCTGGTATTATTCTTTCGGGAGCATGTACTAAATGTATATCCTTCCCTATTATAAACCCTTTTTCTTCTATTATAGGCCTAACAAATTTATCTATAGTTCCTGGAGATACTGTCGATTCTATAACTAATATAGTATTAGATTCACAAACATCTAATACTCTTCTAGTAGCTTCTTTAACATAAGTAGCATCTATTTTTTTAGATTCTTTAATATATGGTGTAGGTACTGTAATTATATATTTATCTGTTCTTTCATAACTACACTTAAACTCTATTCCATTATCTAATGCTTTTTCAAATATATTTTGTAATCCTTCCTCCTTAAATGTCAATTTTTTTCTATTTAATGTGTCAACTAAATTTTTATTTATATCTGTACCAACTACTTCTATTCCATTTGCTGAAAACATTAAAGCTGTTGGTAATCCTATGTATCCTAATCCAATAATATTTAATTTACTCATTTTTAAACTCCTTTATTTTTTACTTTCATTTTATCTTTTATTTTATAAATTAAAAAAAGTATAAACCACATATAAAATTGAAATGGTGATATAATATTTCTAACTAATTGGGTAATTAAAAATATAGTTAATAATTTCATTATAATATTAGATTTATCAGCATATTTACATAATTTAGCTATTATAAATGGTCCAAGTATAAATCCTAACCATGAAAAATTAGAAATCATTTCATCGAAAAAACTAGTAGTCATCCCACTTAGTCCATAAGTTACCCAGTCAGAACTTATTTTATCATAAGGTATTAAATATGGACTTGGGAAAAATAATTTATAAGAAAAATAATTATAATATGGATATCCTTTCAAAGGCCATAAAAATCTAGGTATAAAAGCAAATAGTGTAAAGAAAAATGTTTGCCCAGTATAGTCTAAAATTTTAAGTTCTTTAGGATAAAGTAATGAATATATAGCCATTTTCAATCTATCAGTTCTTCCTATATCAATATATAAACTTTCAAAAATATTATTGCTTTCATTTCCTGTTTTTAAAATTTCAACGTAAACAAAAGAATATACAATAAAAATTGAAATAAATAATAAACCATAAATAAATAATAGTTTTTCTGAAATTTTTTGTTTTATATACAAACATATTAATATAATAGCTATTGCTATTATTACTATATTTCTTTTTCCATTCAGATAAATATTAGTAAAAGTTAAAATTGTTAATAAAATTTTATCTATTAAAGTTATTTTTCTACTGATTAATATATATATTCCAACACATATAATACTAAGAAAAGATTGTGTAAATATTTGATTATATAAATCAACTGTATTAATATTAAAAATATTTGGATTTAAAGCAATAGCTCCATATTTTAAAAAATCCATATAATTTCCTGACATAATTACCTTTATAATAGGCATAAACATAATAAATATTAAAATAATTCTAAATAAATTTTCTAAAAATTTATTTTTTATTATAATTTCATTTTTATCATAATTTAATATACAATTTTTATCATTTTTATCTTTTCCAAATACAAATAAAATTATTGTCATAATTATCAAAAATAAATCTGTTAATATACAAGTTTTTACATCATATCTTGATATAATAAATCCTCTAAACTTAGAATAATACTCATAATTAAAAAATAAATTATATATTATTTGATATGAATATATAAGGTAAATAATTATATAAATTATATGAACAGTTTTGCCTTTTTTTTTTAAAATATTATATATACTAATAAAGAAAAATATGCTCATTATTATTAATGTACAAAAATCAATTATAAATAATAAATCATTCTTCACATCTTACTCCAATCTCTCAAATATTCCTTCATATTGTTTTTTCCAAGTTAAATTTTTTTCAGCAAAAATTCTAATTTTATTTTTATCAATTGTCTTAGTTTTATAAAAAAAAGAAATTATATCATCTATATTTATATCACTATTATCATTAGGTAAAATTAAAACAAAATTTTCATTTTTAGATATTTTAGGTTCAATGTATGCATATACAAAAGGTATACCTCTTGCACAATATTCTTTAGTTTTTATAGTAGAAACTCTATTTAGACCTATTCTATATAAACCTAAAGACCCAATAGCAATATCACATTTATCAAATAAATCATCTAATTTTTCCCCTCCCAAATTCCCATAAAACATTACATTATTTTCAATTTTATAATAACTTACAATTTCCTTATACTTTTTAATTTCTGGACCTTCTCCAACAATATGAATTTTTACATTTGCTCTTACATCTATATTTTTATAATAATTTCCTAATCCCTTTAAAATTCTATCATACCCATGCCACTCTTTCATTGATGCTACTGCAATTAAATTTATGTCCAAATAATTTTTATTAATATGATTATGAATTCTATAGTCCTTTAATAATATTCCATTTTCTATAGCAATAGCCTTAACTCCAAAAATTTTATTATACTCATTAAAATTAATTATTAAATTTAAATATTTTTTAACTTGTTTTGAAAAAATATAATCTTGAAAATATAATAACTTTCCTTTTAATGAATTTATATACTCATTTTTATAAGGATAAGTTGGAATCTCTAAAATATTCTTAAACCCTTTTTTATTCAATTGACGAAACAATTTATTTGTATAAAAATTTAAACCATAATGCCTTGAATATATAATAGCATAATCTAAATTATTTAATATCCACTTTAAAATTTTATTATAAAAAATAAACATATCAGTAAAATATTTATTTTTAGAATCCATTAAATAAATTTTTTTATCTTTATTACAAACAAAAAATTTATTATCTATTTTAGTTGTATAAAAAACATTGTATCCTAAATCTTCAAAAGTTTTTATTTGTTGATAAATTTTTTTTGATACTCCATTAGTATTTATACTATTAAACTCAAAAGTACTTATGTAAACTAAGCTTTTATTCATATATCCCACCTTAATTAACTAATTCCTTAATAATTTTTTCTACTTTTTTTGCTGAATTTTTTATTTCAAATCCGTTTTTTATAACATTATCTGTTTGATCTGACCTTTTAAATGAATTATTAAATTTTATTATTTCTTTAACCCAAATATTTGTTCCCTGTGTTATAGATAAATATTTTATATTTGGTGTTATAGCAGCTTCTCTAGTAATATTATCTGATACAATACAAGGTAATCCTATAGCTTGAGCTTCTATTAAAACTACACTTAATCCTTCAAACCTAGATGGCATTAAAAATATATCTATTGCTTGTAACAATTCATTTACATCATTTCTATTTCCTAAAAGAATTACATCATTATTTAATCCTAATTTATTTATCTTTTCTATTATTTTTCCCTTTAATTCACCATCTCCTATTAAAATTAACTTACTATCTTTAATTTCTTTTTTTAAATTATAAAAAATATCTAATAAAAAATCATGATTTTTTTGATAACTAAATCTTCCTACATTTCCTATTACCAAACTATCTCTAAGATTTAACTTTTCTTTTATCTTAATTGATTTTTTATAATCATATCTAAATTTTTCAATATCTACAGCATTAGCTATCATTATAGCATCACTATGATTGTTTTTGCCAAAAATCCAATCTCCAGCTAAACTAGAGCACATTAACTTTTTATTACTAAATTTATTTATTAAAAATCTATTAAATACATGTAATACATAATATAAAAAATTCATATCATCACTTTTAGTATTATGAGCATGTACTATATTAAATTTAATTTTTTTTAATATTGAAATGATAAATGGTACATTATAATATAGTACACTAGAATTATGATAAAATATATCGTATTTTTTCCTATTAATTATTTTATAGTAACCTATTATATTTTTAAAAACATTTTTTTTCCTTTCTGTTATATAATGTACTTTACCTCCTAAATTAAGAATTTCTTCTTCATATTCACACTTCTCTCCACATACGATAAAATGAAATTTTATTGTATTATTATCTATATTTCTATATAAGTTCATTAAATACTCTTGAACTCCACCTTTTCCTGGACACATACCATCTACTAAAATATTAATTTCTTTCATAATTTCACCTATAAACTTTTTTAATAAAAAATTTTATGTTTTCTAACCAAAATCTACTTGAAAATTCAAAACCACTTCTTTTTTTCATATAAAAATTCAGTTTGAAAGTTTTTTCTTCTAAAACTTCTCTCATATAAACTTCATCTAAAACTTCAATACACTTAAAATATAAATTATTTAAATAATTAATCAATTCATCATAAGAATATTTACTTTCATTTAAATTTTGAATCATTGATATATCAAAATGCTTATCTAGTTCATCTTCAGAAAATTCTATTTTTAAATTTGTAAAATAATTTTTATATATCTTTTTAAATACATTTCTTCTAGAATTCATATCTCTATTAGATTTCCTGGTTATACTTGATCCTATAACCCTATATTTAAGTAAAACTTCTTTTAAGTTACTAACCTTTTCATAAGGTACTATATCTGTCCATAACCCATAATCTTCAGCATTTTTATATTCGTCTTTATAAAACAAATTATTATCTAATAAATATTTTTTTCTTATTATAACACTTGGATGAACAAAAGTAGATTCAAACATAGTCTTTATTTTTATTTTCTCATAGTTATTTTCACAAAATATTCTTTTTTTAACAAACGGAATTCCTTCAAATATAAATTCAACATTACAACCAGACATTACAATATCTTCATTTTTTTCCATATATTCAACTTGTTTTTCAATTCTATTTAAGTAAGATATATCATCGCAATCCATTCTTACTATATATTTACCATTAGAATTTTTTATTCCTTTATTTAGTGAATATATTAGTCCTTTATTTACTTTATTTTCAAAAAATTTTACTCTTTTATCATTTAAATAACTTTCTATTATTCTTTTACTATTATCTATAGATCCATCATCAATTATAATAAATTCTATCTCTTTATATGTTTGATTTAAAATACTTTCAATAGCCTCACTTAAGTATTTTTCTCCATTATAAACTGACATAATAACACTAACTAAAATATTTGACACTTAATACCTCCTTATTTATTTTAAATTAAAATAATTTAATAAAATCTTTCTATTTGATTTAATACATTATCTAAATAATATTTTTCAACTTTCAATTTTGAATATTCTCCAAACTTATTTAAATCTTTCCTATTTAAATATAATTTTTCTATTAAATTGGCAGTTACCTCATAATCTCCTATATTTACTAGATATCCATTTTTACCATTATCAATTAATTCCCTTGGTCCTCTAGTATTAGTTGCTATTAACGGCTTATTCATGACCATACCTTCTAATAAACACTTTCCTAATCCTTCTCTTTTAGAAAATAGACCAATACAATCACTACATTGAATTAATTCATAAACATCTTTACGATACCCAATAAATTTAACATTATTTTCAATATTATAATCTTTAACTAAGGTTATTAACTTATCTAGTAATTCTCCTTTACCAGCACATAGAATCTTTATATTAGGATATTTAGGGGCTAAAATTTTCATTGCTTCTATTACTTGAATATGATTTTTATTTTTATTTATATCAGCAAGGATTAAAATAACAAAATCATCTTTTGCTAATCCTAAACTCTCTCTATACTTAATAACTTCATCTTTATTTAAAGGAGCTAAATTTTTTCTCTCTATCCCTACTCCACTCATAAATTCAACTTTACCATTATCTTTTAATTTTAATTTTTTTGCTAAATTAAAATCTTCTTTGTTTATTGTCACTATAACATCTGTCCATTTAGCCGCTATTTTTTCTAAATTATAATATACAAGCCAATTAACTAATGGAGCACCTTCATAAAAATGAAAGCCATGTGCAGTATAAATAATTTTACATTTAGAATCTTTTAATGCAAATCTAGTTAAAAAAGCAGCTATAGGAGTATGCACATGAACAATATCATAACTATTTTTCTCTTGTAATAATCTTAATTCATTAATTATTCTTTTATAATTTATTTCTAGTGGATTTCTACTAAAATCAATATTATGTATTTTCACATTTTTATCTATTAATCTTTTATCAATATCTGTATTTATATTACAAGCACATTCTACAATATTACCTTTTTCTAATAACATTTCTATATGTGGAACTAAAAAGGCATTTATTGTTTCTATAAGTGCAGTTACATATAAAATTTTCATTATCTCACCTCATGTTCTATATAAACACAACTATCAAACCTTAAACCTATAAATCCATCCTTAATATCTTCACTATATTCTAAATTTTCGCCTCTAAGTAATTTATATAACTTCTTAGGAGAATTTGCACCAGCTTTAAAACTCATTGGAGAGCCCCCAGCAAATCTTCCATTAATTTCAATTATATTTATACCATCTTTTGCTTTTATACAATCAAAATTAATTTCTCCTGAAAATTTTAAAGTATTACATAACTCTTTTGCTAAATTTATTATATCTTTATCTATTACAATCTTCCCTTTAGTAATTTCTCCACCTCTATGTGCTAACCTTACTTTTGGAGATACACTTAAAACATTTCCATCAAAATCTGTAAAAACATCCACACAATACTCTTGTCCTTCTGAAAATTCTTGTATCATCGGATTAGGGACATAACTTGAAAAAAATTCCAATTCTTTCTCATTATCAATTTTAAAATTATTAATACTTGAGCTTCCATCTAAAGGTTTTATAAATAAAGGTAAATTATAATTATTTAAATTTATATCTTCATTTGTAACTAATTTAGGAACTTTAAACCCTTTATTTTTCAAAAATTCATAGGTTTTAATCTTATTTCTTATTATTTCTATAGTTTCTTCATTAGAAACCATAACTTTAGCACCTGCTTCTTTTTCTATACGTTCTTTATTTTTTGCATATACTAAAAGTTCAGTATCCAAAGTTGGAACTATTAAAGATATTTTCTCTTTTTTACATATATCTATTATGCTATCTATAAAATTGCTACTCTTTATTCTTGGGACTATATATGATTTATCAACAAACTTTAATGCTGGAGCTAGTTCATCCATATCAGCTCCAATTAAAGTTCCCTCTAAATTTAATTCTTCTTTTGCTTCTCTAAATGCTTCCACTAATTCAACCCGTCTTCCAACACTAGAAAATAATACATTTATCATGCTATCACCTCTTAATCATTTTCTAACATTTTGATTTTTGCATATATTCTTCTACATCCCATTCTTCTCTAACTAACTCATATTTATTATCTCCTAAATCAACATATACCCTTGAAAAAGGTTCTATAAACATAGGAGCTAGACACATAGAATAAGCACCTACCTTATCAAATATAATTTTATCTCCAACTTTAAATTCATTATAATTTTCTAATTTCATTAATCTATCATTATCTAAACATGTATATCCACAAATTATTTGTTCCTTAATTATATTATTACTTTTACAATTATCTCTAAAAAAATATCTGCTCTTAACAAAAAATGGATCAATAGTATTTCTACTTGTATTTACAGTTACTATTCTTTTAGCAAAGGTATCTTTTACATCTACAACTTCACTAACAAAACTTATAGGAGATGCTATTAATGCTGAACCTGGTTCAATTATTAGTTTAGTTTTTTTAGAATTATATGATGAACAAAGAACTTCTGATATTGATTTTATATATTCATCATAGGTAGGTTTTCCTGGAACTCCTCCAAAAAAACCACCTCCAATATCAACATAGTCTAAATCATAATCAAAATATTTTCTAATTTTACATGCCATATTAGAAATTTCCCTATAAATTTTCAGACTTCTAGTTTTAGCTGTATTATGTATATGTATTCCAACTACTTTTACATTTTTAATATTATTTAACTTCTCTATAGATTCTTTTAAATCTTTATTTTCATAACTAAATCCAAATCTACTTCCCTCTTTACCGAAAGAAGTTTCTCCTGGACATTTACTTTCTAAATCAAAATTAACTCTTATTCCAACTTTTACTTCATAATTAAATTTAGCTTTCTCTAACCATTCTATTTCTCTTTTTGAATCTATATTCACAATGGCTCCTCTTTCTAAAGCTCTAAAAAACATTTCTTTTCCTTTATTAGGACCATTAAAAATTATATTTTCATCTTTACAACCAACTTGTTTTGCCAATTTATATTCGTAACTTGATACAACTTCTAAATAACAGTTATTTTCCTTCATAAAATTTAATACCCAAGGAAGTGAATTAGTTTTACAAGAATATCCAATAATATAATTATCCCAATATTTTTTCAATGCATTATTCAATCCTTCAATATTAACCTTTAATTCTTTTTCGTTTATAATAAAACAAGGCATATTTAAACTATCATACATAAAACTTCTCCTTTTATTTAAATAATTACAATAAATTTATATTATTTTACTGAAACTATTAAATTAATTTTTTTATCTCATTAGCAGGAATACCTACATTAACTGTAAAATCTTTTATATCATTAATTACAACTGCACCTGCACCAATTATTGAATTTTCACCTAATACTTTCCCTTGTACTATAGTTGCTCCAGAACCAATTAAAACTTTGCTTTTAATAACATCATTTCCTGAAATATTAACATTCCAAAGAAGAGTTACATAATCTTCAATTACTGAATCATGTCCTATACCACATTTTGGACTTATAATAACATGATTTCCTATAGTAATATTAGTTGTCATAATAACCATCGGATATATAATACATCCTTCTCCTATTTTAACTGTATTATGCAAAGTTACACTAGGATGAATTATATTTGCAAATTTAAATTTATTGTTTATTTTTTCTAAAATATATTTTTTTATATTTGGATTAGCTACTGCTATTACAATATATGGTTTAGATTTTTTTCTTTTTAAAGTTTTTAAAAAATCTAAACCGCCTAAAATATCATAATTATTTATCTTTTTACCAAATAAATCTTTATTATCATCTATAAACCCAACAATATTCCATTTTTTTCTAACTTTATTAACTTCCTCTACTAAAAAAGAAACTTCTCTTCCAACTCCACCTGCACCTATAATTATTAAATCTTTCATAATATATACATCCTTTATAAATTTATGTAATATAAAAACAGCTAATTTTCCCCATTAAAATTTTCAGTAGTTACTTGTCCTTCTTTATTTATTCCATCTCTTTTAAATATCTTGTAAAAAGTTAAAAAGAATATTTTCGCATCTAATTTTAAGTTCCAATTTTCTACATAATAAACATCTAACTCAAATTTTTCTCCCCAACTTATTGAATTTCTACCATTGATTTGAGCCCATCCAGTAAGTCCTGGTAAAACATCATGTCTTTTTATTTGCCTTTTACTATATAAAGGAAGATATTCAACTAATAAAGGTCTTGGCCCAATTAGACTCATATCTCCTTTTAAAACATTTATAAGCTCTGGAAGTTCATCTAAGCTTGTACTTCTTAATATCCTACCAAATTTAGTTAATCTTTCGCTATCTGGAAGCAAATCACCATTTTTATCTGTAGCATCTTTCATAGTTCTAAATTTCATCATTTTAAATATCTTATTATTTTTTCCAACTCTATCTTGAGTAAACAAAATAGGAGAGCCTAAATTAATTCTTACTAATATTGCAACTACTAATATGACTGGTGAAAGTACAATTAATCCACCTAAAGATGCAATAATATCAAAAGCTCTTTTTATAAAATATTGAATGTGTTTATTCATTCAAAAGTCTCCTTTAAAACAACTCTTTTATTATTTTTATAACTCTATCTTGCTCTTCTTTAGTCATTTTAGTGTCAGAAGGTAAACATAACCCTCTATTAAATATATCTTCTGCTACGCTTATCTCACCATCATTGTTATGTGAATAAAATTTATATTCTTTATAATAAGGTTGCATATGCATTGGCTTCCATATTGGTCTTGATTCTATATTTTCTTTTTCTAAAGCTAAGATTATATCTAAAGGCTTAACTTTTGAATTTTCCTTTATTGTAATTGTTGTTAACCAGTAATTAGGCTCACCGTATTCACATATAGGCATCATTTCTATGTCTTCTATTTCTTTAAATGCCTCCTTATAAATTTCAAAAATCTCCTTTTTCTTAGCAATTCTTTCTTTTAAAACTCTAAGTTGTCCTCTTCCAATTCCAGCAACTATATTACTCATTCTATAATTGTAACCAAGCTCTGTATGCTCGTAATGTCTAGCATTATCTCTAGCTTGAGTACTCCAAAATCTTACCTTATTTATACCTTCTTCGTTATTAGATACTAACATTCCTCCACCTGATGTAGTAATTATCTTATTACCATTAAAGGAATAAATACCATATTCTCCAAAGGTTCCACTATGTTTCCCCTTATAAATTGCACCTAAAGATTCAGCAGCATCTTCTATTATTGGAACTTTATATTTATTACAAATTTCCATAATTTTATCCATATCTGCACTTTGTCCATAAAGATTTACAACAATAACAGCCTTAGGCATTTCTCCATTTTTTTCACAATCTTTAAATGCTTTTTCTAATGCAACGGGAGACATATTCCAACTCTCTGGCTCAGAATCTATAAATATAGGAACTCCACCTTCATAAATTATAGGATTACAACTTGCTGCAAAAGTTAAGCTTGAACAAAAAACTTTATCCCCTCTTTTAATTCCTAAAGCTTTCAAAGCCATATGTATAGCTGCTGTTCCAGAGGATAAAGCAGCTCCACTTTTAACTCCTACATATTCTGAAACTTCTTTTTCAAAACCATTAACATTTGCCCCTAAAGGTGCTATCCAATTTGTATCAAAAGCCTCTTTAACAAATACTTCTTCTAATCCTCCCATATGAGGAGATGCTAAATAAACTCTCTTATTCTCTTCTGACACATTTATCACTCCATATCTATATTATTATTTATAAAGTAGTAGTAGCAGCTTCTAATTTAGAAGAATCTACTTTTTCTTTTTTATCTAACCTATTATAAGTTGGAACAAATTCTTCTATTTTATCTCTTATTTCTTCAGGTGTTCCAAAAGAACTTACATATAAAAGTTCAGTTATTTCAGCTTTTATATGTTTAAAGTCAAAATCTCCTGGCTTGCCTATAAATATTTTTTCATGCTTAGTTTCAGTTAATCCTTCTTCATCCATAAGAAGTTCTTCATATAATTTTTCTCCTGGTCTTAAGCCAATTACCTTTATATCTATATCTTCAAAAGGTTCATATCCAGAAAGCTTTATTAAATTTTTTGCTAAATCATATATTTTAACTGGTTTACCCATATCTAAAACAAATATTTCTCCACCTTCGGCATAAGCACCAGCTTGAAGAACTAATTGAGTTGCTTCAGGAATAAGCATAAAATATCTTGTTATATATTTATTTGTTAAAGTAACTGGCCCACCTTCAGCTATTTGTTTTTTAAATAAAGGAATTACTGAACCATTACTTCCAAGAACATTTCCAAATCTAACGGCAACAAAGTCTGTTTTACTTTCTTTGTTTATAGCTTGTATTATCATTTCACACATTCTCTTAGTTGCTCCCATTACATTAGTTGGATTTACAGCTTTATCTGTTGAAATCAATACAAACTTCTCAACTCCATATTTATCTGCACACTCTACAGTATTTAATGTTCCACCAACATTATTTTTAATAGCTTCTCCAGGGCTTGTCTCCATTAAAGGAACATGCTTATGTGCTGCTGCATGGAAAACTACCTCAGGTCTGAAATCATTAAAAATAGAATCTAATTTTTGTTTATCTCTAACTGATGATATTATAACTTGTTTCTTAAGTTCTGGATGGGTTCTATTTAATTCCATCTCCAAATCATAAGCATTATTTTCATAAATATCTAGAATCATAAGCTCCTTTGGAGAAAATTTAGCTATTTGTCTACAAAGTTCTGAACCAATTGAACCACCTCCACCAGTTACTAAAACTCTTTTATTTCTTATATATTTAGCTATTTCATCTTTACTAAGATTAATTTCTTCTCTTCCTAAAAGATCCTTTAAATCAACATCTCTCATCTTAGTTAAATTAACTTTGCCACCTATCATTTCATAAACTCCAGGCATTATTTTAACCTTAACCTTTGTATCATGACATGCTTCTATAATTTTTTTCTTTTCTTCAGTAGTAATAGATGCTATAGCTATTAAAATCAAATCTACTTTTTGATTTTCAACAATATGTTTTATATCTTCTCTAGTACCTAAAACTTTAACGCCATTTATATATGTACCTAGCTTACTTATATCATCATCTATAACGCCTATAGGCTTAAATCCTGCTCCAGTTTCTCTTTTCATTTCATTTATAACTAATCTTCCACAGGAACCGGCACCTACAATTAAAACATTCTTTTGAACTTCTACGCCTCTTAAAGTACCATACATTACAACTCTTCTATACATTCTAAAAGAAAGTCTAAATCCTATAGTTAATACCATAGTTAATATACCAGCAGATATAGTTACCATCATAGGAATTCTAGGGTTTAAGAAAAACATAATAACAATGTTTATAAAACATCCTAAAACACAAGCAGCTACTCCTCTCATAACTTCATCTAAGCCAGCAACACTCCATAAGCTTTTATACATTCTAAAAAAGGCAAACAAGATAATATATATAGCTACTATAAGTGGCATCCATTTAAAATAAACTGCCCACTGTTCCTTAGGTATATCTCCTAGTACAGGTGCATTAAATGCAAATCTTACTAACATGCTAAAAATATAAGCAATATTAATAAAAATCACATCAAAAACAGCTAATAAAATCCCCTTTATTAAACTTGATTTTGACACTGTATTTACCTCCTAACTTAATAATTATAAAATAATAAATTTATTATTCTTTTTTATAATAATAATAATATTTTCCCCTTTGACTTTCTTCTCCATTAAATACTGTACCTATTATATTAGCATTAACTGCCTTTAATCCTTTTACTGCTTCTATTACAATGTCTTTTTTTGTATAACCATATTTAACAACAATAATTGTTCCATCAACTTTTGTTGAAAGTATTTTAGAATCAGCAACAGCATTAACTGGTGGAGTATCTAAAATTATGTAATCATATCTTTCCTCCAATTGACCTAATAAATGTTCCATAGCTCTTGAAGCTAACATTTCTGCAGGATTAGGTGGAATTAATCCTGAAGGTAATACATGCAATCCAGATTTATGTTTATAAACTACACTAGAGAAATCTTCTTTACCAAGCAAAAATTCTGTCAACCCTTTTGAATTGCTAATCCCAAATTCTTTATGTATAATTGGTTTTCTTAAATCACAATCAATAATAATAGTTTTTTTGTTATCTTGTGCAAAAGATAAAGCTAAATTTATACTAGTTGTAGATTTTCCTTCTCCTGGTTCTGAACTAGTTACCACAATAGATTTAACAGGATTATCAAAAGAAGAATACTGTATGTTTGTTCTTAAAGTTCTATAACTTTCTGCTGCTATAGATTTTGGATTATTTTCTAATAATATCATTTTTATCTCCTCCACTAGTTAAAACTATCATAATCTGGAATTGTACCTATAATAGGTAATCCTAAAGTTTTTTCTAAATCATCTCTTGATTTAAAAGTATTATCTAAATATTCTAATAAAATTGACAACGCTACACCTATCATTAATCCTAAAATGAATCCAATAATTATATTTAACTTTTTATTTGGACTAACAGGTTTCTCTGGTAATTGTGCTTTCTGTATAACTTGTACATTACCATTTGGAATAAGTTCTTTTGCTTCTGAAATAAATTCTTCTGTTATAGCATTGATAACTTTTAAAACTTTATCTGGATCTTCTCCTTTTAAGCTTAAAGCTAAAATTTGCGTGTCAATACCAGGATTAACTGTTATGTTTTTTAAAATAAATCTAATATAATTTTCATCATAGTTTATATGAGCATTATTAAGTGCGTTAGTTACTAAATCTGAAGTTTTAGCAATTTCTGCATAAGTTTTCATAAGTTGCTGATACATCATTACATCACTATTATTATAATTAGAATTATCTTTATCACTTTCTTGTTTTCCTATAAAAAGCTTTGTAGTGGCTTCATATTTTGGTTTTATCACAAAAAAACTTAATATTGTAGAAACTAATGTAACTCCTATAGTAATCAAAAGAATTAATTTCCACCTTTTTTTTAACGAATAAAAAATTTCTTGTAAGCTTATATTATTTTCTTCCATGAGTCCTCCCTTATATGTAATTATTTATTTTTATTATATTATTTACATTCTGTTACTTTTATTAACAAAACCCTCATTAAAATATAATAAACTATTTTAACCAATTTATAAAGACATAAATTTTATTTAAATAATACTATTTATTGAATTTTATTTTAAATTAATATAATTAAAAATCCCATCTAAATTATTTACTTTTTTTTCAATATATTTTATTTTTAATTGTATAATTTTATTAATTATTATCATTTAAAAAGTTAACAATGTAATATTCTACAAAACATTGCATTGTTAACTTTTTTGTTAACACTTACTTATAAATAATTTTTATGGTTAAAAATTTCAATAAATTTTCTTTATCTCTTAAAATTTTTATATTTAAACTTCCCCATTTAAAATCCCTTTTTAACCAATTATCACTAGAAATTTCTTCTTCAAAATTTTGTTTTATCCACTTATCATACAAAACTTCATCTTTTCTATTAAAGTCCTCTAAACTTCTAAGAGATACTTCTTTTATCTCATTACCTAAAAATTCTATATCTACATTAAAATTAACTAAATCATCAATTTTAACTGGATCTAAAATTTCAATTTTACTTTTATTATTAAAATCTAAAAAAGAAAAATTAAAATTTTTCTTTAAAAATCTTTTTAAAAGAAACTTATTACATTTCTTATCTATAACTTTGCTCCCAATCTTTATTTTACCTTTATTTAAATCCATGTAATCCCCTCCATAAACTATATAATAATATTTATTTTTGCATAATAAAATTTATCATATAATTTATGTTATCAAAAAAAATATATATAGGTAAATACAAACAATTTTACATATTTCAACAAATTATAATAATTATATTTATATTAAAACATTTTTTTAAATTTTATTTTTAATTTTATTAGATTTTTAACTCAAAATTTATTCATATATAATATTGTTAATAATTTATTTTATATTTCACAAATATTTTTACAAAAAAATATATTAAATTTAGCCACATTATATTTATATTTTCTTTACTAAAATAAAACCATCACTTAAAATCATAGAAATTAAGTAATGGTTTTTTATTCTAATATCTAATTTACTTTTTAACTTTGTCTATACTTCTATCCATATTAGTGTTTGTTGGCTCTAATTTAAGTCTTCCGTATATTACTTTATTTACTATTAGAGCTATTCCAATACCCATTACTATAAATGCTATTCTCATAGGAATTGAAACCCCAGGACTGAATAAAATCATAGCTGATCCTAAAGAGTTTAATGTTACAAAAATTATCTTTACTTTGTACTCTTTAACAAAAGTATAAATATAACTTAATACTAGTAAAATTACTGTACTAAATTGTTCTGGTACTATGTAAACAAATAATACTAAGAAAATGGCTGCTCCTATAATTGTACCAAAAAATCTTTCTTTAACTCTAACTTTTGTATCATCAAAGTATGGTTGAGTTATTGACATAGCTGTCATACTTATCCACATAGATTTTTCAAAATCTAATAAGCTACCAATAAACATAGCTAAAGAAACAGATAAAGCCATTCTCAAAGAGAAGTTAAACTGAAGAGAATTTGTTTTCATATTTTTTATCATTTCACTTATGCTAAGATGTTCTGAATCATCTTTCTTTCTATGTGTAAAATAATAAACAATTGAAATTAATACTCCTGCAGCTAATAAAGCTATTAATCTTTTTGGAAACAGACTCCAATTTACAGGAGTTCCTTCTATAAATATATAACATAAGATAAATGGCAAATAAACTTTTGTTTCCATACGATTAGTAACTAAATAAGCTATTACAAATAAACTTACGAAGTTTACAACTAGTCCTAAAAAAGGATTTATTGTAGACACTTGGCTTGTAACTCCCATAAGCACAAAAGCTAATATAGTTGTTATTATTGCCTCATGTAATTTTAAACACAAGTGAACACTAACAAACATAAGCATTGCTGTAATAGCACAAACTCCAATTAAAGTGTTTTCACTTCCAAAAACAGCTCCAAATAAAGATACAAATGCAATTATTACTATTATTAGTATCAAGTTACTTATAAGAACTTTGGGTGTTAAATTCTTTTTTATGCTTTCTTTCATCCTCATCCTCCTCTTTTCCCTGTAGTTATTTTCTTCTGACAAGCATTATATCATATTTACAAAGCTTAGTTAAATTATCTTTTTAAACAAAAAAGAAGAGTTCAAAGCCTTTAATTATTACTTTGAACTCTATTTCTTTAATTTATTAATATATTCTAGTTTTTTTACACATATTAATACTTTTTACTTATAATTTTAATAAGAAAATCCTATTTGTTTTTTACATTAAATTTAATAAATAAAAGAGTAAATTATAATAATCTGTTATTCTAAAAGCTAAAATTTTCTAAATATTATAATGGCCTTAAATAAATCACCATCTACAACAATATTAAATTTTCCTCCTTGAAGTTCAACAAAACTCTTAACTATAGCAAGACCTAACCCTGCTCCCTCTGTATTACGAGCCTTGTCTCCTCTTACAAAACGTTCTGAAATTTCATTAATATCAAAAGTTATTTCCTCTGCTGATATATTTTTTATCACTATAGAAACTTCTTCCTTTTCATCTTTAATATCTATATATACTCTTGAATTAGGAAGTGCATACTTAACTGCATTTATTATTAGATTTTCAAAAACTCTATAAGTTCTTTGTCCATCTAACTTTAATATAACCTTCTCTCTTGGAAGAGAAAGTCTAACATCTAAAGAGGCTTCTTTTATTTTATCTTCTAATTCTAAAATAACTTCTTTCATTAAATAAGCAACATCAACATCCATAATATTTAAGGTAACATTTCCTGTAGTAGCCTTAGTAACTTCAAATAAATCTTCTATTAACTCCTTTAATCTTAAGGATTTTCTTTCTAAAGTATCTAAATAAGCCTTTCTCTTCTCCTCATCAGTTTCTCCCTTTAACAAATCAACATAAGCGATTATAGAAGTTAATGGAGTTTTTAAATCATGAGAAACATTAGATATAAGCTCTGTCTTCATTCTTTGACTTTTAACTTCTTCCTCAACTGCCTTTTTAAATCCTGATTGTATATTGTTTAATTCATCTCTCATAGGATTAAAAAAGCCACAATCACAATTTTCCTTTTCATCTAAATTTCCTTTAGATATTTCCTTTGTTCTTTCTAAAACTTTATTATAATCTTTTTTTAACTTATCTATATACTTTTTGCCAAAGTAGAATAAAGCAATTGAGTATATAATAGCTAAGAATATTCCAAAGAACCATAATACACAAAATAGTGAAACAATAATAAAGTTTATTCCTATAAGAATCAAAATCATCTTATCACTATTTTTATTTAAATCTATTCCCTTTAGATAATTTGCAAATTTTCTAAATAAAGAAATAACAACATCTTTTAATCTATATATTAAGGATTGTTTTCTTATAAAACTTCTAAAGCCTATATTAAATATATTTTTTATATATAAAATTTCAAAGAATACAAATCCATAAACAAATACAAGGTAAATCCAACCTAAAACATTAGTAAAGGCATTAACATATGGGAATATATTCATCCTAATACCTTCTCCTATTCCATCTTTAAGCATAGCTCCAAGACCTAACCAATAGCCTACAAAACTTAAAAATGCAATAATTAAAATTAAAATTAAGTTAAGCTCTAAAGGCATTTTTGAGAAATTCTTAAAGCCTAAAATTTCTCTTGTATATCTAAACGGAATAAGTAAAGCTAAAAGAATTATAACCACTATACCTACTGTTATGAAAGGTATAGTAGCTAAAAATAAGGCTTTAATTCTACAATTTAAATCTTTATAATATAAACTATCTTTATATTGTAAATTCTTTGGCACAGCATAAACATAAGTCATATTTTCTATTGGCTTTGCTTCATATTTATCCTTATACAAATAATATGGTGAACTCATCTCATTTACTAATCTATTTATTTCCTTATTATTATCTCCATAAACCTCTTTTAATGAAACTTGCCCTTTACTATCATATTTTATAAGAATATAGAATCTAAAGTATTCTTCTAAATCACTTTTATTTACTTTTTTTCCTTTAGCTAAAGCTTCAAGTAACCAATCTTGTTCTCCTTTAGTCTTATAAACTGTATTACCTTCATTATCCATAGCATATACATTTAAATTTCCTAAAGAATTTAAGCTATTTAAAAGAGAATTAATTCTTGAATTTACTCTCCTATTTTCTTCAACTATTTTATTTTTAGAAATATCTCTGTCTTCATAGTCATTATTTCTATTTGTATCAACTAAGTCCTTTGAAGGATTTAAAGGCTTATTATTTTCTTTAGCTTTATTCTCTAAATAATCAAAGTATATTCCATAATTAGTTTCTACTATATCTTCTCTTAAATCATAATTATCTAACAAATCATAATTTTTAACATACTCTGAAGCATTTTTATCTATTATAGGATAAGCTAACAAAGAGGCTAAGGAAACAATTCCTATTAATACAAATATAAATATTGAAAAAATAATATTTTTCTTACTAGTTTTTTTAGAATTAACCTTTTCTTTATTGTTTGTCGATTTTATAGCCAACTCCCCACACCACCTTTAAATATTTTGGATTTTTTGGATCTATCTCTATTTTTTCTCTTATATTTCTTACATGAACCATTACAGTATCAGTATTTACTGCATTTTCATTCCATACTCTTTCATAGATTTCTTCTGCTGAAAAAACTCTTCCTGGATTTTTAATAAGTAATTCAAGTATTTTAAATTCAATAGGGGTTAATTTTACCTTTTCACCATCTACTAAAACCTCTTTACTATCAGTATTTACTTCTAATCCTCCAATTATATATGAGTTTTTTTCTTTTCCCTCTTTCTTTACCATACTTAAATATTTAGAATATCTTCTTAACTGAGAATTAACTCTTGCAAGAAGTTCTAAAGGATTAAAAGGTTTTGTTATGTAATCATCTGCTCCAATATTTAATCCTAAAATTTTATCCATATCTTCAGATTTTGCAGATAACATTATTATAGGAAAATCATAGTTTTCTCTAACTTTCATAACCATAGTAGCACCATCCATTTTAGGCATCATTATATCTACAATAGCTAAATGAATATCTTCCTTTTCTATTATTTCTAAACCTTCTATTCCATTGCTACCTTTAAAAACATTGTAACCTTGATTTTTTAAATATATTTCAATAGCCTCTCTTATTTCTTTTTCATCTTCAACAACTAAAATATTATACTTTTCCATTTTTCATTACTTCCTTTTCAATCACTATATTTTATTAGATTAAATAAAGTTTCTATATACCTAATAACTTAAATATATCACTATAAATCTTAACTTATTAAAATAATCTAATATTTTAATATAATGATAGCATATAAAATCTTTAACTTTTAAAAATACCTCTCTTACAAAAAGCTATTTTAAATATATTAAGATTACTAAACTTAATTTTAAAACACCTCCTAAACTTAATATTTTAAATATAACTTAGCCTTTACTATGTCTTTATATTAAAATAAAAAAATAAAGAAACCCTCTAGATAAATCTAAAGATTTTCTAAAGAGTTTCTTAATTATTACTTATTTTTATTTAATTTTAATTACTTCAACTTTATATCCATCTGGGTCTGTTAAGAAATAATAAGCTGATGAAGTTTTTGACAATGCTTTTAAAGGTGTAACTTCATATCCTAAAGAAATATGTCTATCTCTTTCTGCTTCTAAATCCTCTACTCCAACAGCTATATGACTAAATCCATTTCCTAAATCATAAGGTTTTTCTTGGTCATAATTATAAGTTAATTCAATCTCATAGCCCTCTTCCTTGTCAGAAAGATAAACTAAAGTAAAGCCCTTATCTTTAAAATCTTTTCTTCTTGTTTCAATAAGACCTAAAGCCTCTTTATAAAATTTTAAAGACTTTTCTAAATCCTTAACTCTTATACAAGTGTGTAACATTTTGCTTTTCATTAAATTTCCTCCTATAATAAATATAAAATTTTTATCTTAATATTTCTAAAAAAAGAGGTGCCTAAAGCAAGGCACCTACTTTCATTAAATTATTTATTCTCTTCTATTAGCTCCTCAATCTTACACTTACATCTAGCTCCACAACAAGCACCTGTTGTAGCTCCTGTTTTTTCTCCAACTTCTTCTACTGAAAGAGCTCCGTCCTTAATAACCTCAACTATCTTTTCTTCTGAAATTCCTTTACATAAACAAATGTTTGACATAATAAAAGTCTCCTCTCAAATCACTTTAATATTTTGCTCAGATTTCTAATTTATTATAATTATTAAATAATAATCTTTATCGTTTAATAAGATAATAACAGATAAAAAACTTTATTGCACACGCCAAATATAAGCATTTTAAGTCTTATTAAGTTTATATTTAAGTTTATTCTTAATTTTCTAAATTATGCTAATGTTTTCTTCCTAAAACTTTCAATTCCTATTCTTTCTATAAAGTTTCCTAACTTTTCTCCAGGCATAGCTTCTTCTTTATAAATAGCTAAAACCTTATCAACTATTTTTAAAGCTTCTTGTTCCTTAACATCTTTAATTAATATATTCGCCATCCTTTGATTATATCCTGCTGAACCTCCTACAGTTATTAAAAAACCTTCTTTATCTGCTATAACTCCAATATCTTTTGCATAGACACTTCCACAAGCGTTTCTACATCCAGATACTCCAATTTTAGTTCTACAGGGCATATCCATATGCTTATATTTATTTAAAATTTTCATACCAGTACCTATTGTGTTAAATTTTGACCTTTTACAAAATCCAGCTGGACACATCTCAACATTTTTTATTGAATTTTGTTTCTTAACAGCAGGTTCCATTCCTAATTCTCTCCATATACTAGGTAAGTCTTCCCCTTTTAAATTAGTTATTAAAATTCTTTGACCAGAAGTTATCTTTATAACTCCATTGTATTTCTTAGCTACCTTTGCAATGTTTTCTAGTTGTTCTGGTGTAATAAAGCCTCCTGGAATATGAGGAGTTATTCCAAAAGTTCTTTTTCCCTCTCTAATTTTTTGTAAGTTTCCATAGTTAGTACCACTAATCATTTTAGGTATATTATTTTTTAAATTATTCACTAAATGTCCTCCTCTAAACTTTAAATATAAATCATTATTAGTATACACTAAAGCTATAAAAAAATAGGTAACTTATGTTACACATAAAATAAAAGATGACATAAGAATTTATCCTTATCTTATGCCATCTTTTTTAATTTTTATACTAATAAACTTTCAATTAAATCTGATTTTACTATTTTCCCATCTTTTAATTCTATAAACTTATTTGCTAAAGCTTTTGCATCTTTCCTATCATGAGTTACAAAAATAGAAGTTATTTTTGATTTTTTAAGTATATCTCTTATTTCTTCTCTTATTTTTTCTTGAAGATTAGCATCTAAGTTAGAAAAAGGTTCATCTAGCAAAAGAACTGCTGGTTTAGGTGCTATAGCTCTAGCTATTGCAACTCTTTGTTGTTGTCCTCCACTTAATTCATAAGGATATTTATTTTCATGTTCTAAAAGATTAACAAGTTTAAGCATTTCCTTTGATATCTCTTCTTTTTCTTTTTTGCTCTTATTTTTAAGACCAAACTGAATATTTTTTTTAACAGTCATATGAGGAAATAATGCATAATCTTGAAAAACCATTCCAACACCTCTTTTTTCTGCCTCAATAAAAATGTCCTCTGAAAAAACTAACTTTTCTCCAATTTTAATTTTTCCCTTACTTGCCTCTTCTAAACCAGCTATTATTCTAAGTATTGTGCTTTTCCCACTTCCACTTTCTCCCAAAATAGCTAATATATCTCCTTTTTCTAAATTCATATTAAAATTATAAATAATATCTTTTTTAGAATTTGGATATTTAAAATTTAATCCCTCTGCCTTAATATACATTATTTTTCCTCCTTATCTGCAACTTTATATAAGAAATATATAGCTAAAAAGCTAATAAATACTATTATTAAAGATGGTATAGACGATTCTGGAATCATCTCATCATTAGCATATTCAAATACCTTTGTAGATAAGGTATAAAAATTAAATGGTCTTAAAGTTAAAACCAATGGAAGTTCTTTTATTATATCAACAAAAGTTAAAGCAAAAGCTCCTAAAATTGCAGGTTTTAATAAATGTATATCAACCTTAAAGAAAGTTTTAGTTCTACCATAACCTAAAGTTCTTGAAGCTTCAGTAAATTTATTTCCTATCTTTTCAAAGCCCCCTTCTATATTCTGATATCCTATTGCTAAAAACCTTATTATATAAGCAAATACAAGCACTAAAATACTTGTGCTTAAAGCTAAACCTTTAATTTTACTTTCTATATTAGAGAAAAATAAAATCATTGTTATAGCAACCACAGCCCCAGGAAGAGAGTATCCTATTAAAGTTACTTTACTATAAACTTTTCCTAAAATTCCCTCATTACTTCTTACATAGTTTGCAACTATTAAAGCCATAATTACAATAATTAAACTACATAAAGATGCAAGAAATACAGAATTAAATATCATGTTTAAGAATTGACTATAATATATATTTTTATAACTTTTAATAGACCAAAGAACCATTTGAACAACAGGTATTAAAAATCCTAAAGCAAAAATTATAAAACAATATAAAATAGCTATATATTTACTAAATCCTTCAAGCTTCTTTCTCTTTAAAGGTCTAATCTTTGTATTTGTAAAACTAAACTTTCTCCTTCCTCTTAAAAACTTTTCAAAAGCAAGTATAATAAAGACTGTAACCATAAGTATTGATGACAATCTTATAGCAGAATCTACATCACCTAAAGATATCCAACTTTTAAATATAGCAGTACTAAAACTTTGAACTCCTAAATATAAAACAACTCCATAATCACTTAAAACCTCTAAAGCAATTAAAGTTCCTCCTGCAACTATGGCCCCTCTACTTACAGGTATTATTACTTTAAAAAATATCGCTATAGGACCTCTTCCTAAAAGTCTAGCACTTTCTATTAAACCTGATGATTGTTTTTCTAAAAAACTTCTAGTTATCATATACACATAAGGAAATAAAAATAAGGTAAATATAAAGATTGCTCCCTTTATAGACATAATATCAAAATACTTTTGATTCACATCAAACCCTAAAAAATTTCTAAAAAATCTTTGTACAAAACCTGTATAGCTTAATATTCCAGAATATGTGTAAGCCCCAATATAAGGTGGTATGGCTAAAGGAAGTATTAAAGCTAGCTTAAAAAATTTTCTAAAAGGAAAATCATAAGATGCTACTAACCAAGCTAAAGTTACTCCTATTAAAATACTTAATAAAACAGTAAAGAAAACAACTATTATAGAAGTTACTACATAATCTTTCAATAAATATTCCTTTATATGATACCAAGTGCTATTAGGACTTTTAAATAAGTGAAGTATCACATCTAAATTAGGTATAATGATAAGCAAACTAATTATAGCACTTAAAATTGCCCAACCATTAAATCTAAATCTTTTCATTATTTCCATCCTACTTGATCAAATATTAATGTAGCTTTTTCTTTTTCCTCTCCTAATGTTTCATAATTTAAATCTTGAACTGTAAAATCTCCCCAAGATTTTTGAAGTTCACTTTTTCCAACTTTAGGATTCAATGAAAATTCTCCATTTTCATCAACATAAGCTTTTTGAGCTTTTTCATCTGTTAAATACTCTAAAAGTGCAATAGCATTATTCTCATTTTTGCTATTTTTCATAAGAGCTCCAAAACTTAAGTTTA
Organism: Clostridium sp. TJA038; assembly: GCF_058310255.1. Lineage (NCBI taxonomy): Bacteria > Bacillati > Bacillota > Clostridia > Eubacteriales > Clostridiaceae > Clostridium > Clostridium sp. TJA038. The sequence goes on from NZ_JBZEFA010000002.1 coordinate 87,712, forward strand.
AATGAGTATTTTCTGGGAATAAAACTCCTATTTCTTTTCCAACCTTAGCTTCTTCTTCATCAGAAGATGAAATCATTTTAGCTATGTAATAAGAATTCATTATTCCAACATCTCCAATACCAGCTATTATAGCTTTTGCTTGGTCTCTATCATTTCCCTCTGGAGTTCTAGCAAAATTATTTACCATTCCTTCAGCCCAGGATTTTGCATAATCCTCTCCTTTTAATTGTATAAATGATGCTAATAAAGCATTATTATATGATGAACTTGAACTTCTAGTTAAAACTTTCCCTTTAAATTCTTCCTTAATTAAGTCATCATATGTCTTTATTGAATCTTTATCTACTTTATCCTTATTATAAACAATGATTCTAGCTCTAGAAGTTAAGCCAACCCAATTCTCTCCTCTATATTCCTTAGGTATATTACTCTCTATTTTCTCTGAAGATACTTCTTTTAATAAATCTTTATTCTTTAAAGTAGCAATATTCTCTGCACCTACAGTTAAAAATAAATCTGCTGAACTTTTATCTCCTTCTCTTGAAATTCTCTCAATTAATTCATCACTTTTTCCCTCAACTAAGTTAACCTTTATTCCAGTTTCTTCTTCAAAATCTTTAAATAATTTTTTATCTACATCATAATGTCTTGAGGAATAAACGTTAACCTCTTTACTTTCTCCCTTAACTTCTTTTTCCTTATTACTACATCCAGTCAAAACTCCCATAGTCATAACTGTAGCTATTGCTAAAACTAATATTTTTTTTCTTTTTAACATTTATTTTCCCCCTTAAACTTTCAAATTTTTAATAAATATATTAAAAATACGACTTAATTTTGATAAATTAATAAAATTAGCACTCCCTGTTTAAATGATACTGATTATCATTTTTAATGTCAAGCTTTTAATTTTATATTTAAAATTTATTTTCAATTTATACATATTTGCTAAAATAAAAAAAGGTAGTAAATTCTTTAAATTTACTACCTTAATTATTTATAAACTTAACTATTTAATACAACTTCAGAATTAAATGAAGAAGTATTATTTAAATAAATTTTTAATTTTTCAATTCTCTTTTTATTAGTTTTACAAACTTGGAAAGAAAGATTGTTATATTCAATCATTTGATTTTCCTTTTGCGGAATATTTCCTATTAAGTTAACAACAAAACCACCTATAGTCTCTATATTCTGACTTTCAAGATTTAGGTTTAAAGAATCATTTAGCTTGTCTAATGTTAATAAACCGTCTACTACATAGGTATTATTATCTATCTTATCTATGTAGCTTTCTGAATCGTCATATTCATCTAATATATCACCCATAACTTCTTCAATTAAATCTTCTATAGTAACTATTCCAGAAAATCCACCGTACTCATCTATTATTACAGCCATATGTTGTTTGCTATCTTGTAATTCCTTAAATAAATCATCTATAGCTTTATTCTCAAGAACAAAATATGCTGGACGTATTAACTCATCTAGTTTAATATTATCCATACCAATTTTTACAACTGCCTCAAAGAAATCCTTTAAATAAAGAATTCCAACTATGTTGTCCTTACTTTCATTATAAACTGGAACCCTTGAAAATTGCTCGCTTATAAGTTTTTTAGCAATAACCTCATTTTGAGTATTTGATTTTATTGCAAAAACCTCTCCCCTAGGAGTCATAACTTCCTTAACTATTTTATGATCAAACTCAAAAATATTATCTAACATATCCTTTTCAGTTTTATCAATTACTCCATTTTCTTCTCCTATATTTATCATAGATTTTATCTCATCTTTAGATACTGTTTCTTTATTGGAAACCTTATTTAAGCCTAAAATCTTTATAAATAAATTCGTTGAAGATGAAAGTATTTTTACAAAAGGTTTTGATATTTTAGAAATAAAATTGATTGGTCTTATAGACATTAAAGCAATTTCCTCTGGTTTTTGTAAAGCTATTCTCTTTGGAAGTAATTCTCCAAATACTAATGTTACATAAGATAAAAGAACAGTTATAACTATAACTGAAATAATGTTGCTGTAAGGAATATTTAGCTTGTACATGAAATTAGCTAGAGTTTCTGAAATGCTAGTAGCTGCTGATGCACTGGCAAAAAAACCTGCAAAAGTTATTCCTATTTGAATAGTAGATAAAAAATTGCCTGGAGATTTTAAAACCTTTTTTAATAAAAGAGCTTTTTTATTTCCCTTTTCTGCAAGCATTTTTATCTTTGATTTATTTACAGATACCATTGCCATCTCTGCTGCTGCAAAGAATGCATTAATTAAGATAAGAATTAATATTAGAATAATTTTTGGTAAAATACTGGGACTCGGGTCCATTCTTTAACTCCTCCTCTAAAAAAATAATTTTTTATTTATCTTATAGTTAATTGAAATAAAATATACTTATAAGATAAGTAATTTTAAATCATAATACCATAACGGTGTTTTTTATTCAATTATATAATATGCACAATTTAGGCTAAATTATACTAAATAAATAATTTAAGTCACTTATTATATTTATTACATATATTTGAAAAACAATACTATAACTTTTTAATTTTAAGTTTTCTTTTAATGTAATAATTAATAATTATGCATTTATTTTTATTAAAGTGCTTTGTTTTTAATAAAAATATTATATTTTTTAAATTTATTATTTTTCCTGTAATTTATTTCACTTATCATAATATATATTTATTAAAGAAGGAAATCTATTATATAAAAAATATAATTAAATTTAAATATTATAAAAATAACAAAATAAATTTCTACGCTAATTGTATTAAGTAATAATTATTATTGATTTTTTTGTACTATATAGTATAATTTAATTAACGATATGTATAAATTATTGGGAGGTATGAATAATGAGTTTAGCAAAATTAATAGAAGAAAAAAGAAAAGCTAAGGCTAGAGCCGAAAGAAATAAAAAAGCTAAAGTTGCTGTAACTGGAGCTGCCGTTGGTACTTTAGCTGGAGTATTAGGTGGTTTACTATTTGCTCCTAGATCTGGAAAAGAAACAAGAGAAGAATTAAAAGAGAGTTCAAGAAAAGTAGCTCAAAAATTAAATGATAAAAATAATGAATTTAAAGAGAATTTAAATACACAAATTGAAAAAGGTAGAGAAAATATAACTGAAGCAAAATGCAAAATAAAAGAATATTTAAACAACAAAAAATGTAAACATCATGAAGAAGCTGTAGAAGAAAATAAACTTCCTGTTGAGGTTTTAGATGAATCTACTTCTTCTGAAAATGAAGAAGTTAATAAATCTAAATAATAAGTATGTATATAGATTTAAACTTTATTTACATTATACTAGCTTTACTAGGTTGTGTGGCTATTGTCTATTTGATACTAACATTAAACAAAGTTTTAAAGTTAGTGTCAAATATAAATAGTCTTATAGACCAAAATAAGGACAACCTTACTAAAACAATTAACGATTTACCTGAAATAGCTAATAATGTAAATGACACTTGTCAAAATATAAAAGACATATCTGATGTGGCAACAGAAACTACAGCTGAATTAATAGTTGCTAAAGAACATATAGAATCTAACGTTGAAATTGTAAAAGAAATCGTTAGAATAGTTAGTCAAGTTTTCTTTAAAAAATAACAAAACTCATTCCAAGGCAAATCTTTAAAGATTTTTTTGGAATGAGTTTTATTATTTTATCTTTCAAATCCTAATTTATCAAAATTAACTAAAGATTTTTCATTATATTCTCCTGTATTAATCTTAGTTGCACCTTTTATATCTTTTATCATTTTATTAGCTTTTGCAATAAGTATATTCTCTAATCCTTTTTCTTTATACTTAGGAATAATAGCTAGATACTTTATATCTTGAAGTCCTTCTTCTTTATTGCTAGGTATTAACATTAATGTCCCAACTCTAACCCCTTCTGCATCTTCAAGAAATATGCAACGATTTTTAAAATCTTTTTTTAATGCACCTTCTTCTTCAAAAATTTTTCTAATTGCTTTTTGATAATCCTTAAAAACCCCTGCTGAATACTGAATATAAGCCCAATTATTTTCATCTCCAAATCTAAAATTAGTAAACCTATATCCATCTGGTAAGGAAGTATTATAAATTTTTTCAAATTTATTTTCTTTTTCTGTTTTCTCGTTCTTTTCCATTTATAATCTCCTCCAATATAAATATTTATCTTAATGCTTTTCTACTATTTTTTTATTTCCTTATTCTATATATTATAATTTTACATTATAATTTGAATCTATTAATTACAGCAATATTATTTTATAACATTTATTCTTCTAATTATCTAATATATAATTAATATTTATATATACAAGTTAATAACTTAATAAAATAAATCATTATAAAATACAAAAAAGCTATTTTAACTTACTAAAAAGTACTTTAAAATAGCTATAAATTATTTAATATAATATCTTTCCTTCTGAATTCATATAATAATAACATTAATAATTATTTGCTAATTTATATATTATAGAACAATTTATTTATCTAAGAGTTATTAAACTTATTTCTGGTCTATTAATTACTCTTAGTTTTAATAAATCACATCCTAACCCTTTGCTTAGAATCATTGAGGAATCTTTCTTTATAAAAATATCTTTATTTCTTTCCACAAAATTATTAAATATATAATTATTTATTATTTTTGTATATCCTGCAAAAGTTATATCACTTCCCCATCTTACATAACTTTCAAAGTTAACAACATCATTTGTTAAAACAATATTAAATTCACTCTTATTAGCAGTTCCTATTTTGTTAAATATTTCATTCTTTAAAAAAGACTTATAGTTATTTTCTTTAATGTAATTTTTTATTTTTTCTTTCTCTATGTAAATTCCATAAATATTTAATTTATCTTCAGATTTTATAATTGATACCTTATTGTTATTTAATATAATTACCCCAATATCTTTTAAAGCTTTTAAATATTTTAAAAAAATTTCTTCCCCTTTCTTTAACAACACCTCTTTATCGCCTAAGGAATAATATATAGGATAAAAAGTTCTTAATTTTTTACATAAGTCAAAAAATATACAATCATTTTCTGAAAAACGTTTTAAACTTACACCAGTTACAAAAATAATATCTGGATTTAATTTATCAATTTTTTCTAATACTCTAATGCTTTCTTGACCAAATCTTTTACCATATAAATTGTTTAAATGCAATATTTTAAAGCCCTTAAAATTTTTTGGAGTTTTTTTTGAAAAAAGCTCATACTCTTTTATAAGAATACTGTTATTCTCATAAATTAAATAAGTTGTAGCCAAAATACCTAAAGCTGAAGAAACCTTTATAAAATTTGATAAATCTTTCATAAAAATAAAACATCCTTATAATCTCTTATATATTTATATATGAAAATGCTTATACAATTAAAACTTTACTTTATTTTCTTTTATTTCCATTTTATTCTATTTTATGATATTATTTACTTAAGATAGGAGGTGAGTATTGTTGTAATAAAGTTAAAATTACAACAAATTATATATGTATTTATTAAGAGAAAAAAAATCATCTACTTTAAGCAAAAAATCTAAATTTAAAATAAGCTTTTTAACTTTATTTTGTTTAATTTTTTTTCTATCTTCCTATCTACTAACAAATCACCTATTATATAAGGCCTATATCCCTACAGGTTCTATGAAACCTACAATAATGGAAGAGGACCAATTAATTGTTAGCAAAATTTATACAAAAATTAAAAGAGGTGATATTTTTGTTTTTAATCATGAATCCTCTAAAGAACTTCTTATAAAAAGAGTAATTGGACTTCCTGGTGAAAAGGTAGAATTAAAAGATGGACTTTTATATGTAAATGACAATTTAATAGAGGAGCCTTATGTAAAAAATAATGAATCAATAAATAAGACTTTTTATGTTCCTAAGGAAAATTATTTATTTTTTGGTGATAATAGAATAAGCTCCCAAGATGCAAGAAAGTGGGAAAATCCCTATGTTCCTAAGGAAAATTTAGATGGAAAAGCTTTATTTAGAGTTTTCCCTAAGGATAGAATTGGTTTTTTAAAATAAATAATTTAAGCTATTGTTAACTTTCAAAATTTTAAAAGTTAACAATAGCTTAAATTAAGAACTTTATTTTTCATTTATAAATATAACAATCATATAAATTGCATACATACTTAAAACCAACATTAAAGATGTAAAAACAGACATAATCATTTTCATAATATATATGTAAGAGGAGTTTTTTTCTAAAGTATTTTTAACATTTTCTTGTATATTAGAAAGATAATAATTAACTTCTCTTTTTTCCTTAGGAGATAAATTCTCTTCTAAACTCTTATTATCCTTTGATAAAACATAAAGTTCAACATCTCTTGAAACATCTTGAATATTGTATTCTTCAGTATTTGCTAATACATCTAAAGTCATCATTTCCTCTGGAGTTAAAAAAGAATATTTATAATAAACCTCTGGTATGCCTAATTTATTTTTTTCTCTAACATAATCTCTATAAACTCTTCCTCTCTTTATTACTTTAGAATTTATATCCCAATTGCAATTAATATAATATAGGTCATAAACTCTAAAAGTTATAGGTACTAATATTAAAATTAGCAAAATTACTCTCCATAAAAACCCTAATTTTTTTTTAACCATATAAATCCCCTCCAAAAGTTTTAAATATAACAAAAAGTCCTATAAGCTAAGGGATACTTATAGGACAAATGCATATATATATGAAATATAGGGAAATTAGGTTTATGCTTTAACCTGTTAATATTATATTAACATACTGTTACTTAATTTACAAGTATTTTTTCAAAAAATAAACATTTTTTGATTTGAATTCCCATGTATTATATTGTTAATCTATTTAAAGTACTTTTTTATAGTATATTTTTGTATTAATCACTATACTTATATTTATTTTTATAGAAAATATCTAAAGATTCTTTATAAATACCAATTACTAAAATTTCATTAAATCTTTTTAATTCTATAACCTCTTGAGCTTCCATATCTAAATTATTGCTATCTTCACACAAATAAACTATTAAATAAGATTCCTTATCATTAAATATAACCTTATCTATAATAACAGGAAATTTAATTATATCTTCACCGATTAAAATATCAACAGCTCTAAAAGCATCAGAAACAGACTTAGCACTCTCCCCTCTATCTCTAAGCATATTTATAAACCAATTTTCATATTCTTCTAGTGTTTTTTTAGGTATTTCAAAATTTACTAAGGTTTTATCATTTTTAAAATATGTTTTTAAAATTTCTTTTGTAACCTTTTTATTGCTATTTCTAAACTGATTAAATTTATCTTTAGATTCTATAGTTATATCTCTTTTTTCACTTTCTTCAACTTCAATTTCATTATCAATAAAATTTATAACAATCTCATTTTTATCACAACTTACTAGGTTTAAAGTAAATAATATAAGAATTATTAGGCTTAACTTTTTCATAATTTCACCTCAGTATATTTTTACCTTTTAACCCAAAACCTATTCAAAAAATTATACAAATTAAAGGCTATATAAAAACAATTAAATAAATAAATAAATAATAATTGTTTCTATATAGCCTTTTAAACTATAAAATATATATTTAACTTAATTAGAAGTCTTATTAAAGAGTATTAAAAATAAAATTTTAAACAACAATGGAGATAGTGTATAGAAGAGTTTGCCTCCTTAAATACTTCTTAATTAAGTTGAATAAGCAAAATTATTTTATTTTTTATTTATAACTTTCTCATATATAAAATGTGAGAATAATGAATTTGACCATGCAAACCATGCTCTTGTAAACTTAGTAGGGTCATCTACATCAAATCCTTCATGCATATATCCAGTTCCAGCATCAGTTTCTTTTAAAAGATTTACTAAATTATTTATTTCTTCTTGATTATTTGTAGTTAATCCTTGCATTGATAAAGCTATATGCCATATATATCTATCTGGTGTATGTGGACTACCTATTCCTTTAGCAACCTTTCCTTCAAAGAAAAATCTATTATTTTTACTTAGTATAAACTTTCTAGTATTTTGATAAACCTCATCATCTATATCTTTATACTCTAAATAAGGAATTGATAAAAGGCTTGGCACATTAGCATCATCCATAAAATTATAATTACCCATGCCGTCAGTTTCATATGCATAAACATATCCAAAACCTTCTTTATAGACTTTTCCATACTTCTCTATAGCCTTATCTATTTCTTCTCTTAATAAGTTAGCTTTTTCTTTAAGCTCATTATCTTTATAAACCTTCTCTGCAATTTCTGAAATATATCTTAAAATAACTACTGCAAACATGTTAGAAGGAATTAAATATCCATATTCACAAGCATCATCACTTGGTCTAAAGCCTGACCATGTCATTCCAGTATAAGTAACAGGAGTTCCTAATCCCTCATGGCTTAAAGTATCTGTTACTGAGCAATTTAACCTTTGGAAACTATAATCTGATTTTTCTCTATGATTTTGCTCTACTTTAAAAATGTCTATTATAATATTAAATGCCTTTTTAATATCCTCATTAAAGAATGTTTCATCTCCAGTTTCCTTCCAATATTTATATATTAATCTAACAGGATAGCATAAGGAATCTATTTCATACTTTCTCTCCCAAACCCATGGACTATCCTTAGTTATATCATTGTCCCATTTTTGACCATTAGGTTCCTTATTAAAAGCATTTGCATAAGGATCTATGAATATACATTTTATCTGTCTATTTATTAACCCAGTAAATATATCTTTTAACTCCTCATACTCTTTGACAAAAGGAAGATAATGTTCTACTTGTGAAGTTGAGTCTCTAAGCCACATAGCTGGAATATCTCCAGTTATTACAAAGGCATCTCCCTCTGAAACTTCCACAGTTGTATCCATTGTATTTATAAAACAGTTATAAAACAATTCTTTTAACTTATCATCCTCTATTTTATTTGATAAATCTCTACCAATTTTTTTTACAATATCTTTTAATTGATTAGTTGAAGCACTCATTTCCCTTTTCCCCCAAAATTCACCTATTTATTCTTTAGCTATATTTATAAAAACTAAATTAAAATCCACTTAAATTTTTCCAAAAATTTATTAATTCTTATCTAAAATAATTTTAATAATTAGTCAAAGTTCACCATAAAAATTTTTAAAAGATGAACTTTAGATTAATTGTATACCATTTCACCAAGGTAATAAATATACTTTTTTAAAGTTTTTTATCTTTCTGAAATTTATCACTTAAATCTAGAAACTAGACAAGTTTAATATAAATATATTCTTTATATAAAAATAAAGCTTATATATTAAAAAAAGCTAGAGGACTTTTATATCCTCTAGTTTTTTTAAAATTTAAAGTGAAAACTATAATTTTTTAGCTATTAAAAATTTTATTTTTATTCCTTCTTTTGAGAACATATCCTCATGTTCTGTTATTACATTATTTTCATATCCACTATTGTGTAGGTCATAAGTTATATAAGTTATATCAAAATTACATTCTTTAAAATACTCTAAAGACTCCTCAAAAAGATTATCGTCATCAGTTTTAAAATGTATTTCTCCACCATCAACTAAAAAATCTTTATACTTTGTTAACTGTCTAGTGTGAGTTAATCTTCTTTTTTTATGCCTATCTTTAGGCCATGGATTACAAAAGTTTATATAAATTCTCTCTATTTTATCATTGCTATCTAATATAGTATCTATTAAAGCAATTTCTTGAGGCATTAACTTAACATTATCTAAAGGTTGATTTTTTTCCTCATATGCTTTTTCTATATTTCTTTTAGCTAAAACAAGCACTTCATCTTTTATATCTATAGCTATATAATTTATATCTGGATGGTCAGAACCATGTACAGCCATAAATGTTCCTTTTCCACATCCTAATTCTAAATATATTGGGTTTTCTATATTTTTAAAAGTATTTTTCCAATTCCCTTTATTTTCTTTTGGATTAGCTACAAAAAAGTCGCATGCTTCTAATTCTGGTCTAGCCCAAGGCTTTCTTCTCATTCTCATTTTAAAATCCACTCCATCCTTTAGTTTCAGAATTATTATACAGATTTATATAAAGTATATCAACCTTAGGCTTTTTATAAATTTATTAAAATATACTTTATTACTAAATATAAATACTTTTTATTTATATTATTTTAAAATATTCTTTAGGTATATATCCTATAAAGGTACTTATTTCATTTCTACGACCAAATTTTCCTAAAGAATTATAACTTATTACTAATCTTTTTTTTGCACGGGTTATGGCAACATAAAAAACTCTCTTTTCTTCTTCTAAATTTCCTTCTTTAATTGAAAGGAAAGAAGGAAAATTATTATTCTGTATTCCCGCTAAAAAAACAGTATCAAATTCTAATCCCTTAGCTTGATGAACAGTTATTATTGGTATTCTAGGCTTTTTAGTTCTATTTATTATTAAAGATTCTAATTCTCCATTAGAAAGTCCTGTTAGTTTTATAATATCTAATAAAGAATCTCTATTACTCTTATTTTTATCATCTAAATCTTTAAATAATACATATAAATCCCTTAATCTATTTATTTTTTCTTTATTTTCTTCACCAGTATATATGCTCTTAATATTAAACTCATTAATTACATAAGAAACCAATTCATAAGGTCTTTTGCTTTCTGCTTCTTTAAAGAGCTTATTTAATTTATCTCCAATAAATTTAAATGATTTTAAATGTTTTGACATTAAAGCCATTCTATCCATAGAGGATTTTTTAATTTTCTCATTTATAGCTTTAACTAAAAGTTCTCCTGTTGCAATAATATCATCCATAGCATCATGACTTGGTTTGTGTTTAGTTTCGTAAACATTACTTAAATTTTCTAATTTATAATTTTTATTTCCAGGATAAAATCTTCTATATATATCTAAAGTATCATAAAAAGCTTTAAATCTTGGCTTACCTAAATTATTTCTTTCAAGTTCACTACTTAAAATATTTATATCATAAGTAACATTGTGTCCAACTATTATAGACTTATCTGAATAGTCTAAAAAATCCCTTAATACCTTTTCTTTTTCTTCCCCTTTTTCTTTAAGCATTTCATCTGAAAAACCATGAACATAATAAGAATCTCCAACTGGCTTTTTATTCTTTAAAAATCTTTCAAACTTATCTATTACTTCTCCTTCTTTATTTAACTTTATAGCTGCTATTTGTATTATTTCATCTTCTGTTACATCAACGCCTGTGCTTTCCACATCAAAGACTATTATATTCTCCTCTTCAAAGGCGTTTATAAGTAAAGAAAACTTCTCTCCATATTCTAAAACAATAGGGTCTATATAGTCAGATAACTTTATTCCAACCTCTTTATAAATAGTAGAATCTATAGTCTCTAAAGTTTTAATTCCAACACCCGTTGGAAGTCTATTAAGTATTCTTTTTAAACTTAAAGAATCATATCTATTAGCTATTAATTTTAAAAATGCTAAAATATCCTTAACTTCCTGTCTTCTAAAAAACTTAAATTGGTCAACAAGTATAAATTCAAAATTAGCTCCCTCATATTTCTCAATATCATATAACTGTTCACTAAGGTCAATATTGTAATTATTATTTCTTGTAAGAACACATATCTTTCTTAAATCCTCTCCATTTTTACAAAGCATATTTACATAATCAAATATAAACCTAGCCTCTTCTCTTATTCCTCTACTTTCCTTTAGTAATAACTTCTCACCAATTTCCTTTGATTCTGCTAATATTCCTTCTTTATAAATATTTGAAACCTTGTCTGAAAAAGAATTATTTAAAAATTCTAAAGAAGCCTTGTTTAAATTCTTAGTAGCTCTATAATTTTTAGAAAATACTATTTCTATAGGATTATATTTTTCCTTAAAAAGTTTAAAAATCTCCTCTGGCTTAGAACCACGCCAACTATAAATTGTTTGAAAAAAATCTCCACATATAAGAACATTATTTCCCCTAAACAATTTTTCAATTATTGAATATTCAACAAGACTTGTATCTTGAACTTCATCTATATTTATATATTTAAATCTAATATTAAGTGCTTTAACAATACTTTCATCCTTAAATAATTCCTTAGTTATTATTATTAAATCATTAAAATCTAGAGCATGGTCTTCCTTTAGCTTACCATCATATAAAGCTACTAATTCATGACCATGAAATTTAATATAGTTTTTAAGCTTTATATTTAAGTTTCCTTTATAAGTACAAACTTGATTTATCTTTTCCTCTCTAAATTTAAAAATATAATCAACTACAGTTTTATATTCATATAAAATTTTATCTTGTAAAGTTTCTATTCTAGCCTTTTCACTCTTTATAAAATCAATGACTTTCTGAATTTGCATAGCACTAGTATTTAAATCTTTCTTAGGATAATAATAATCTAATTTACTTATAACTTCTCTACAATCCTCTTCATCAAAAATTATAAAATCAGAAAAAATATCTGTATTCCTCTTTGCATATGACTTAACAATATCAAAGCAGAAACTATGAAAAGTTCTTATTGTAATATCCTTAGCTTCTCCCCCAACAATATTTAAAACTCTATCACTCATTTCTTTACAAGCCTTATTGGTAAAAGTTATACATAAAATTTCTGATGGCTTTGAATTTTTATTTTCTATTATAGAAGCTATTCTATAAGCTAATGTATTAGTTTTTCCTGTTCCAGCAGAAGCAAGTAAAATAATATTTTTTTTCTGTTCATCTATAACTCTTTTTTGTTCACTATTTAAATTAATCATATTCTTATTTCTCCAAAATTTTATTTCAAATTTCTTTTAATAAATATTACACTACTTATAAATTTAAAATAACCTAATTTTATTCTATATTAATTATTTTATAAAAATATAGAAGATAAAAAAATAAAAAGGTATTACACTTTTATATAAAATAAAAGCTTAATACCACTTTAAAATAATTTATAAATAAAAAAGTTCAACTTAATTTTAAGTTGAACTTTTTTAATCTCTCTTATTCTTTAGTTTAACTTAATTAAAAACACATCTTTTAGCTATAAATCTATTATATCATTTTTGTAAACATTTACTAAAGGTAATATTTAACTATTTATCAATAATATAACTAGATTAATTTAAAATTTATTTTTATTCTCCTTTTTAAATTACAAACAATAAAACATTTTTGGTTTTTTTATATAAATATGTATTTTTAATACATATTTAAAAAAATTCATCAAAAAAATTTTTTTAAGTATAAAGGAAAAAGCACAAATTAATTGTGCTTTTTCCTTTAAAATTTCATAAAAGTTCAACCTCTACTGCAAAATGGTCTGATATTATTTTTTTATTTACTCCATTAAACAATACTTTACTTCTATAAACTATTGTAGGCTTATTAGTAAATATTATATCTATTCTTAAAGAATTTTTATTTTCTTCCCATCCATCTATGCTTTTATTAACTGTTATACCAGAGTCCTTCTCTTTAGCCAAATCAAAAGTATCAATTAAAAAATTTTCTTTTAAAAAGTCATATCCTTCTCCTTTTAAAAAGGCATTATTATTAAAATCCCCCATTAAAAAAGCTCTATTTTTACTTTCTTTAAGTTTTGATGTTAAATTCTTTACCTGCATTTTAAAACTTTCTTCCTTATCATGCCACCAACCTAAATGACATGAATAAAAATCTATATATTCATTACTAATCTTTATAGTAGCCTTTACTATTTTTCTAGATTTCCAATTTTCCTTAGAATGACTTTTAGAAATATAAAAACTATCCTTTTCTATAATATTATATTTACTTAAAATACAAAGACCTTCTTCATATTTATCATATCCTATATGAGAATAATCCCAAAATAAATCATAAATTTCTCCACTTATTTTTTTTATTTCTTCTCTTAAGATTAAGGCATAATTATCCTCCTTTAAATTATTTTCCTTAAAAGGAGCTTTAATGCTTTGATTTACTTCTTGAAGAGCTATTACATCATATTTATTTTCAACTATTGTTTTGGCTAAATATTTCATTTTTAATAATTGATTATGCTCTAAATAAGAATGACAATTTAATGTAAGTAACTTCATTTTTATAATCTCCTAAACACCTAAAATATCCTGAATATCTGATTTTAAAACATCAGCTTTAGGTCCATATATAGCTTGAACTCCTTTATCCTTAACAATAAGTCCTAAAGCCTTATTGTCTTTCCAAGCTTTTTCATCTCCAACTTTTTCAATATCCTTAACTGTAACACGAAGTCTAGTCATACAAGCATCTACATCTACAATATTATCTTTTCCTCCTAAAAGTTCTATAGCTTTAATTGCTAAGCTATCTATATCCCCTTTATTACCTTTAGAACTTTTATTACTTGAAACCTCTGAATCCTTATCTTCCTCATTCTCTATATAATTTCCATTTCTACCTGGAGTAGCTATGTTAAATTTCTTTATTAAGAAATTAAAAACAAAGTAATTTATAAAGAAGAATACTATAGCAACAATTATAAAGTTTATTAAATCCTTGCTTAAACCAGCATTTATCATAAGAGGGGAACGAGTTATAAGTTCTATAATACCAAATGCATGTACTCTTAAATTTATAATATCTGCTATAGCAAATCCTAACCCTGCTATTACTGCATAAACTACATATAATATTGGTGAAATAAACATAAACATAAATTCAATAGGTTCTGTTACCCCTGTTAAAAATACTGCTATAGCTGCTGAAAAGAATACTGATTTATATTTTTTCTTTTTATCTTTATCAACATTTTTATACATAGCTAAAGCTATTCCAATTAATGAAGCACTAGATAATATTACTTGTCCTGCTTTAAATCTAGCTGGAACCACAGTACCTATAAGTTGATTATATGATGTTACATCTCCTGCTTGTCTAAAATTATTTAAGTCAGTTATCCATGCAAGCCATAAAGGATCTTGTCCTGCAACAACTTGTCCTGCTGTTGAACCTGTAAGAATTTGATAAACTCCTCCAAGCTCTGTATAGTTTACTGGAACTGTAAGCATATGATGTAATCCAAAAGGTAATAATAATCTTTCTAAGGTACCATATAAAAAAGGTGCTATAACTGGTGCTGTATCTTTAGATGTTGCTATCCATTGTCCAAAAGTATTTAATCCATATTGAACAAAAGGCCATACAAAAGAAAGAATTATTGCTGCTATTGTTGAACCTATTATAACTACAAAAGGTACAAAACGTTTACCGTTAAAAAACGCTAAAGCGTTAGGTAATTTATTATAGTTATAATATTTATTATATAAAGCCGCCCCTAAAAATCCTGATATAATTCCAACAAAAACTCCCATGTTAAGAGCTGGTGCACCTAAAACGGAAACAAAATAATCCTTTACCAATAAAGTTTGTCCTGTAAAAGATTGTACTGTAGCAGTAGAATCAGGAGCTAACATAGCATTACTAACACTAAAAATAACTCCTGTTATTCTATTTATAAGTACAAAAGCTATAGTTCCAGCAAAAGCTCCTCCTGCACGCTCTTTTGCCCAAGAACCTCCTATAGCTACAGCAAATAAAAGATTTAAATTCCCTATTATTGCCCAACCTATATCTTCCATAACTCTTGCTATAGTTCTTACAAAATCTACATCAATATAAATACCCATTACTTTTCCAATTGAAATCATAAGACCTGCTGCAGGCATTACAGCAACAACAACTAGCAATGCCTTTCCAAACTTTTGCCAGAAATCAAAAGAGCCTAATTTAAAATTCTTCATTCTCAAACCCCTCCATATATTATTTAGTCCCTATAAAATTTTATTTTTTAAAATTTCTAAAATACAAAAGAATTTATGTATTTTAAATTAAGATACCTTATAAACCCTACATTCATAAGGTCTTAATATAAATTCAGTTAAATTTTTATGCTTAGAAACTTCATAATTTTTAAGAATTAAGTCCTTAGAATTTAATTCTATTTTTTCGTAAGAATACTTAGCTTCTTCACTAGTTAAATTAGCTATTATTAAAAAAATTTCCTTATCTAAAGTTCTTGTATAAGCAAAAATACTCTCATCCTCTTTTAGAATTAAATCATATTTACCATATATTAAGGTCTTGCTTTCTTTTTTTAGTTTTATAAGTTTTTTATAAAAATTTAAAACTGAATTATTATCCTTCTCTTCCTCTTCAACATTAATCTTTTTATAATTTTCATTAACTCCAATCCAAGGTTTTCCCGTAGTAAATCCTGCATTTTTAGTAGAATTCCATTGCATAGGTGTTCTTGAATTATCTCTTGAAGTTATCCAAGCTTCCTTTAAAGCTGCCTCTTTTGAAACTCCATTTTCAATTCTTTCATTGTAAGTATTTATAGTTCTTACATCATCATATTCATAAATGCTATTATATTTAACATTGGTCATTCCAATTTCTTGCCCTTGATATATAAAAGGTGTACCTTTTTGAAGAAAATATATTGCTGCAAAAGCCTTTGCACATTGATTTAAATAGCAATTATCATTTCCCCATGTTGAAACAACTCTAGGTATATCATGATTTTCAATAAAGAGAGCATTCCATCCTTTATTTTCTAAAGAATTTTGCCAAAGAGTTAAAGTATCTTTATAGGCTTTAACATTAAATGTTTTTCCCTCTTCATAATTCCAAAGGTTAAGATGTTCAAATTGAAATATCATATTAAAAGTTCCTACTTCCTCATCTACCCAAGTATCAGCTTCACAAGCCTTAACTCCATTAGCCTCACCTACTGTAACTATGTCATAATTTGAAAATGTTTTTTCTTTTAATTCTTTAAGATAAGAATCTATGCCTTTTACATTCATATGCTTTTCAAAAGATGGAACATATTTAAGCCCCTTAGGATTATCAATATCTTTAAGTCCTACTTCTTTCTTTATATGACTTATAGCATCAACTCTAAATCCATCTATTCCTTTATTAAGCCACCAATTAATCATTTTATAAATTTCATTTCTTACCTCTTCATTTTCCCAATTTAAATCTGGTTGTTCTTTTGCAAATAAATGAAGATAATATTCCTTACTTTCTTCACAATATTCCCAAGCTGAACCTTTAAATATACTTTCCCAATTGTTAGGCTCCTTATTGTTTTTTCCTTCTCTCCAAATGTACCAATCTCTCTTAGGATTATTTTTAGAAGATTTTGATTCTATAAACCAAGGATGTAGAGAACTTGTATGATTTATTACTAAATCTATAATAAGTTTCATCCCTCTATTATGAACCTCACTAAGTAAATTATTAAAATCATCCATAGTTCCAAATTCATCTAAAATATCTTTATAATCACTAATATCATACCCATTATCATAATTAGGTGATTTATACATTGGACACAGCCATATTAAATCAATTCCTAAATCTTTTAAATAATCTAATTTTGATATTATTCCATTAATATCTCCTATTCCATCTCCATTAGAATCCATAAAACTCTTAGGATAAATTTCATATGCCACTAATTCTTTCCACCATTTTCTACTCATGTTTTCTCCTTATGTTTACGTATTATTTCTTTTATTTTAACTAATTTAGGCAAACGTTTGCACAAATCTTAAAAAAATTTGTTTTTTAGAATAACCTAAAAAACAGTTTTAAAATAAAAATTAAATATAATGCTTATCTTTAATAAAATATGATTTTATAGTCTTATAATATCAGATATATAAAACCTTTACAAAATTGATTTCATTTAAATTTTATTTAATTCTCTTTAAATTTCTTTATTTTTCTTTAATATACTTAATATTTTATGCAAACGTTTGCCCATCTTTCATGAGGAAATTTATCCCCTATCTATTAACTCCGTATCTACAATACAATATTTTTTTCTATTATCTAAACCTCCATTTAAATAATCTATAAGTAGCTTTGTAGCTTCATATCCTAATTCTCTTGCATTTATATCTATAGATGAAATAGGTGGATTTTGATATTTAGTCATGGGAGTATTGTTAAATCCAACTATTTTAACTCCTAAGATATTTTTTTCATTTAAATATTTATTTACACCTAAAGCAAGTAAATCATCTGTTGTAACAACAACCTTAGGAATTTTTTTTGATATTATATTTTTTATAGCTAAATAGCCACATTCCTCCGAAAAATCTTTTCCCTCAACAACCATATCTTTATCATAACTTAAATTATTAACCTTAAAAGCCTCTTTAAATCCTCTCAATCTATCCTTTGAAACATTCCAACTTTTTTTACCTCCAATAAAAGCTATGTCAGTTTTTTTATTTTTTATAAAACTATCAACTAAGCTAAACATTGCTTTAAAATTATCATTATCAACCCATAAAACATCTTCTTCATCTGGTCTTCCTATAACTACAAAGGGGAAATTTATATCCTTTAAATATTTTATAGTAGTGTCTTCTTCCTTAACAGACAATAAGCAAAGTCCTTCTAGTAAATTATTTCCTGAAAACTCTTTTATTGTTCTTAATTCATCCTCATCATTTTTGCTAAAAGCATACATTATATAATAACCATTTTCCTCTGCAGACATGCTCATTCCTCTCATAGCTTCTACAAAAAAAGGATTTTTAAATGAATCATCAGCCTCATTTGGTAAAACAACTCCTAATATTTTTGTTTTATTACTAACAAGACTTCTGGCTATGGCATTTGGTTTATAATTTAATTTTTTTATAGCCTCATTTACCTTTCTTTTAGTTTCTTCACTAATTTTAGGGCTATTAGATAAAACTCTTGAAACAGTTGAAGGGGCTACATTAGCTTCTTTAGCCACATCTTTAATTGTAACCTTCACAAAATCACTCCTTCGTACTTTAAAATATACCATAAAATTCTTTTATAATCTACAAAAGCACCTTTAGGTTTAATTTATAAAAGTAAAAAAGGCATAATAAGCAATATTTAAATTCCTTATTACACCTTTTGAGTTTAATTCTATTTCATTAATTTACAAATATCATTTGTAAAATCTACAGGATCTTCAACGCTTAAACCTTCAACAAGTAAAGCTTGATTATAAAGTAATTTTGTATATAAATTAAATTTATCTTTATCATTTTCAAGGGAATCTTTTAATGAATTAAATACTTCATGATTTGTATTAACTTCTAGTACCTTTTGTGCCTTAACCCCTTGATTATTAGGCATAGCACTTAATATTTTTTCCATCTCTATTGAAAGTTCACCCTCTGAAGATAAACATACTGGATAATTTTTTAGTCTACTTGAAGCTTTTACTGCAACTATTTTATCACCTAAAGCTTCCTTCATAGCTTCAAATATACCTTTATTTTCTTCATTTTCTTTCTTATTTTCCTCTTCTGATTCTATTCCTAAATCACCACTAGATACTGATTTAAATTCTTTATCCTTATAGCTCATAAGCATTTTAATTGCAAATTCATCTACATCCTCTGTAAAATAAAGAATTTCATAACCTTTATCTAATACCATTTCAGTTTGTGGCATTTTTTCTATTCTTTCATTTGTTTCTCCAACAGCATAATAAATATACTTTTGTTCCTTATCCATTCTTTCAACATATTCAGCTAAGCTTACCATTTTCTTTTCTTTAGATGAATAAAACATTAATAAATCTTTTAATTCATCTTTATTCATACCAAAGTCATCATAAACTCCGTATTTTATTTGTCTGCCAAAAGTTTTATAGAATTTTTCATAACTTTCTCTATCATTTTTCATCATAGATTCTAGTTCATTCTTTATCTTATTTTTTATATTTTTAGCAATACGGCTTAATTGTCTGTCATGTTGAAGCATTTCTCTTGAAATGTTAAGTGATAAATCTTGAGAATCTACTATTCCTTTTACAAATCCAAAATAATCTGGTAAAAGTGATGAACATTTTTCCATTATTAAAACACCATTTGAATATAGCTCTAAGCCTTTTTCATATTCTTTAGTGTAGTAATCATATGGTATGTTTTCAGGAATATAAAGAATTGAATTATAACTTATCATCCCGTCAACACTTATATGCATATGTCTTAAAGGCTTGTCAAATCCAAATCTTTTTTCCATATAAAAATTATTGTAATCTTCATCAGTAAGTTCATTTTTATTTCTTCTCCATAAAGGAACCATACTGTTTACTGTTTCTTCTTCAACATACTCTTCATGTTCATTTTCTGTTCCTTCTTTAATCTTAGATTTTGTAATATCAAGCTTAATAGGATATCTTATAAAATCTGAATACTTTTTAATTAATGATTTTAATTTATATTCTTCTAAAAATTCATCATAATTTTCATCCTCATCATTTTCTTTTAGATGTAAAATTATATCAGTTCCAAAAGAATCTTTTTTAGCTTCTGAAATTGTATATCCATCAACTCCATCAGATTCCCATTTATATGCTTTATCTTCTCCAAAAGCTTTTGTTATTACTGTTATTTTATCTGCAACTAAAAATCCTGAATAGAATCCAACTCCAAATTGTCCTATAATATCAAATCCATCTTTGATTTCATTTTCTTTTTTAAATTGTAAAGAACCACTCTTAGCTATAACCCCTAAGTTTTCATCTAGCTCTTTCTCTGTCATACCAATACCTTTATCTGATATTGTAAGAGTTCTTGCCTCTTTATTTGGCACTATCTTTATATAATAATCATCTTTATTAAAAGTTAAGGAGCTATCTCCTAAAGTTTTATAATAAACTTTATCTATAGCATCACTAGCATTTGAAATTAACTCTCTTAAAAATATTTCTCTATTTGTGTAAATTGAATTTATAACTATGTCTAACAATCTTTTTGATTCTGCTTTAAACTCTCTTTTTTCCATTTTGAAATTTCCCTCCAAAAATAAAAAACTCTAATTGTTAGCACTCTATATCATTGAGTGCTAATCTATAATTCTATATATAACACTTTTTTCAATTAATGTCAATATATAAAGAAAATATTTTTACAAAAAAATGTATTAAATTAATTTTAATTTAATACTCTATTAAAGTATAAAATTAGCTATAAATTAATCTAATACATTTTATAAATTTATATGTTATTTTCTGTTTTGATAATTACTAAACTTAGTATGTAAAATATTATCTAAAGTTTACTTCCACAATAAGGACAATATTTATAATCTCCTTCTATTTCTCTTCCACAATTTGGACATGTTCTTTTTAGAGCTTTTTTCCCATAAACTTGTCCTTCTTTTATAAGAGTCATATCATTTTCAGAAATATCCTTAATAATTCCTTTTTCTATATCTTTTCCTTTTTCTTTTGAAATTTCATAAATTGAATTACATCTTTTGCAAATAACATAAAACCTCTCATTCCATCTAAAGATAGGAATAAAGAAAAAATGAAAATATTCATAAGTTTTTATCAAAACACCTTTTGTTTTATTATCACAAGTTCTGCAATATATATTGTCTATGTCCTTAACCTGTTTTTCTTTAGTGTCAATTCCAAATATACCAACAAAAAACATAAAATTCTCCTATAAATTAATTTTTAAATATCATATTAGGATATATCTTCTTTAAAAATTCATCTGTATATTTTTTATCAAGAAATCTTTCTAAAGCATTTCTCGCTTTTTTTCCTTTTCTTCTTTCTACTTCTCTTCTAACAGCTAAAGAAGATATTATAATATCTGGCACTAAAAATATTACAAATATTAAAGTTATAACCTTTATACTCTGTGTAGAAAATAACCCCATAAAATCATCAAATAAAGGGTAAATATCCTTTAAAAAGAACACCCCAAGTATTCCCCAAAAAATAGAATATTCAACACTAGTTCTTCCGTTAATACTTAAAGACTTGCTATTATATTCCCAAGATACGCTTCCAAAAAGTTTTTCTTGAAAAAAAGAACATAAATATTCAAATACGCCTCCTACAACTGCGCTTATAAAAAATATTATTATTCCATTATAGTGGATAAATCTATATAGCAATAAAGTAAGTACTACTCCACCTATTCCATATACTGGACTAATTGGACCATAGATTAATCCTTTTCTACTTTCAAAATGACCATTTCTTACATAGCACCAAATCATTTCTACGCAGTATCCTAATACAGAACCAATTGTGAATATCCAAATTATTTTATAAATATTCATGGTATTGCTTATATACATCTTTTATCCCTCCTTTTTAAATTAGTAATATATCTAATTATATCACTTATAAAAAGTTTTACCTATAATACTTATAAGACTTATTTTATAAATAAAAAAGATACTTACTTAAAAGTAAGTATCTTTTTATTCGTATCCATTTACAATAACTTTAAGTTCTCCTGTATGAGGGTCTATAACTAACCCATGAATACTTACATCCTTTGGAATTAAAGGATGTTTTCTTAAAGAATCTACACTCTTTTTAATTGATTCTTCTACACATCCAAATCCGTGAAGCCATTTTTCAACTTCTATTCCACATTCTTTTATTGTAGATATAGTTTCTTCTTTTATCCCTCTATCTTCCATTTTCTTTATCATATCTCTAGAGTTTAAATTACTCATACCACATCCACTATGTCCTACAATAAAAACATCTTCTGCATTAAATTCATAAATTGCAACTAATATACTTCTTACTACACTTCCAAAAGGATGCATTATTGTAGCTCCAGCATCCTTTATAATTTTTGCATCACCATTTTTTATGTTCATAGACTTTGGTAATAACTCTGTAAGTCTAGTATCCATACAAGATAAAATAACCATTTTCTTTTCTGGTTTTTTACTTGCTTTGTATTTTTCATACTCCTTATTTTCTACAAAGTCTTTATTAAATTCTAATATTTCATCTAATCTTCTTATATTGCTTTTCATATGTACTACCTCATAAATAATATTTATTATTCTTTCAAACTAATTATTTATACTACTATAACATAAATACTTAAAACCTATAGCAAATTAATCTAAAATTATTTTAAAAAGAATTAAGACTTTTATATTTATTAATTATTTTAATAAATAATTCCCCAATCTTTGTATCCTTTACTAATAACCTCTAAATACCTTTTTTCAGGCTTATTTTCACCTTTTTCTTTCATAATATATGCAAAGGCTTCATAGGAAACTCCCTTTGAATCTTGCACAATAACATATTTTTTTTCGTATAAATCTGAATACTCTACATACTTTTCTAAAATCTTTAAATCATTTATAGAGATTTCATAAATAGCACCATAAACCTTTTCACCATTACAAGGTACTATATCTGCATACTTATTGTAAGTTAATTTATAATTATTAAGATGTACACCAACCATAGGAATAGCTTCTGGACATCTTTTTTTCATCTGCTCTAAACATAAATTACTACCATAAGCAAAATAGACCATATACTATACACCCTCTTTTCAATACTGCTAAATATTATGTAATAAAATAATACATTACTTAATTTTAACATAATATAGCAAATTAACTCTACCAAAATCGAAATTTCGGTAAAGTTAATTATTAATATTGAAAATCTATATAATATTGCCAAATATTACTTCATAGATTTAATATATAATCTATATTGCTATTTTTATAGTAATATAGTTTTTAACTTAATTTTTCAATTAATTTTTTACATTCTTTTTCAACATCTTCTATATTTTTATGAATATATATTGCATTTCCACAAGCATATATTCCCTCTTTTGATGTTTCAAAATTTTCATCTACAAGAGCTCCTGTTGTATTTTGGTTTAATTTAAGACCACTTCTTAAAGCAACTAAACCATCTGAAACCATTGGATAAGAAAAAATTACTGTATCACATTTTATATTTTTAGTGTTTTCTTCATTTTTTATGGTTACAGAATCTACTCTTCCTTCTCCATGTATAGAAGTAATTTCATATCCTTTATATAAATTATTGCTTAAATCAAAAATTTCATCTTTATTTTTATCTGTTATGATTCCTGCAATTTTTATATTATGTTTCTTTAAATCTTCTTGAATCATGTAAAGAGTACTATCCCCTACTATAAATATATTTTTACCAGGAATCATATTTTTCATTCCAAATATTTTTTTAGCCATTCCAACTGTTAAAATTCCAGATACACGTCCTCCTGGAATAGAAACTGCATTTCTTCCTTTTTCTTTTCCACCATTAGCTATTATAATATTTTTTCCTTTTATCTTTTGAACGCCCTCTTCACTACTTGTACAAATAATTTCCTTTGATTCTTCTATTTTTAAAACCATTGTATTTAATTTAACATCTATATTTAGCTTGTTAAATTCCTTTAAAAGTTCATCTTTATACTCTAATCCAGTTATATTTCCTTTTTCACTTATATTATAATTAGCTGAATTTAAAGCTCCTCCTAAAACTGAATCCTTCTCTATTAAAAGAATATTTTCTATTCCAGCCTCTTTGCCATAAATAGCTGAAAGAAGACCTGATGCTCCTCCTCCAATTATAATTAAATCATATTCTCTCATAGACTTAATCCTCCTTAAACCCAATAACTGGTGAACATTCACTATTTTTATTTATTTCACTTATATCTATTCCTAATTCTCTGCTTAATATCTTACTTATAGGAATTGTACATCCAACCCCTTGGCATCCTCCCATAGAAGCTCTAGTTCTTCTTTTAACTGCATCTATAGTTGTAGCCTTTATAGGTCTATTAATAGCCTCTATTATTTCACCTTCTGTTACAAATTCACATTTACAAATCATATGTCCATAAGCTGGTTTTTCTTTTATTAATTTATTTTTTTCTTCTAAAGAAAGTTCTGAAAATCTAACTATTTTTTCTCTAGTACCTTTAAAGTTTTTATTTTCTTCTAAAGAAAGTTTTTCTTTAATCATATTAACAACATATATTCCTATAGCTGGTGCTGCTGTTAATCCTGGTGAATCTATACCTATAACATTTATAAAATTTTTAGCATCTTCAACTTCTTCTATTATAAAATCACCTTCAAAAGTTTTTGGTCTTATACCTGAGAATGTATTTAATATTCTTGCAATTGGCATATTATCAACAGATTTTTTACTCTTATCTAAAATTTCATCTATTCCTTCTCTAGAAGTTTCTAAACTTTCTCCACTTAAAGCATTAGGTCCAACTAAAAGATTTCCTTCAACTGTTGGAGTTACTAAAACTCCCTTACTTAACTTGTTAGGAACTTGGAATAAAGTCTTATTTATCATAGCACCAGCTACTTTATCAAATAAACAATATTCTCCCTTTACTGGATTTAGTTCTCTTTTGTTCATGCTTATAATATTATTTAAAAAAGCACCTTCTAGTCCTGAAGCATTTATTATAATTTTACCTTTCACAAAGCTATCTTTGTTTAATGTTATCTTATATCCCTCTTCTATTTTTTCTATGTTAGTTACCTTTGAATTAAATTTAAACTCAACACCATTTTCTACTGCATTTTCCGCTAAAGCAATAGTCATTTCATAAGGACTAACTATCCCTGAAGTTTTAACACTTAAAACTTTGAAAACTTCTTTATTTAAATTAGGTTCAATATTTAAAGCTTCTTCTTTACTTAAAATTTCAAGTCCAGAAATCCCAAGCTTTTCTCCATTTTCTTTTAAACTTTCTAAAGTCTTAG
This sequence comes from Clostridium sp. TJA038, assembly GCF_058310255.1. Taxonomy (NCBI): domain Bacteria; kingdom Bacillati; phylum Bacillota; class Clostridia; order Eubacteriales; family Clostridiaceae; genus Clostridium; species Clostridium sp. TJA038. The sequence continues at coordinate 113,310 of NZ_JBZEFA010000002.1, forward strand.
CTTCTTCCTCATTAAAAGCTAAAATAAAAGCACCATTTCTCTTAAAAGGAAATTGTAAATCTCTTGATAAGTCATCAAAAAGCTTATTTCCTTCTAAATTTAACTTAGCTTTTAATGTTCCTAATTTTTCATTATATCCGCCATGAACTATACCGCTATTACCTTTTGATATTCCTTCAGACACATCACTATTTTTTTCAATAACTAAGGTTTTTAAATTATATTTTGATAATTCTCTAGCTATAGAGCATCCAATTACTCCAGCACCTATTACTATAATATCTTTCATATGGCATCTCCTTTTAAAATAAATTTTGCACAAATAAAATTTTATTTTTAAATAAAAAGCAAGAACCTATTTCCCTTAAATTTAAAGAACAAATTTCTTTATAGCTTTACTAACTCCACCATGTTTATTATCATCAGTTACATAATCTGCAACTTCCTTAACTTGCTCTATTGCATTTCCCATAGCTACACCAATTCCAGCCCAACTTATCATAGATAAGTCATTTTCACTATCTCCTATACACATTACTTCTTCTCTAGATATACCAAGATATTTTGCAAGTTTTTTAACAGCTTCTCCCTTTGAACTACCTTTTTTCATTATTTCAAAGTTATCATCCCAAGAAGAAACTACTTCTAAGTCTTTTGAACATTCAATTAGTTCTTCCTTAGCTTCTTTTAATTTATCTTTAAATTCTTTTTCAACACAAACGCCTTTTAATATTTCTCCATCATATTTTCTAAAAGCTTCTCCTAAATCTTCAACAACTTCTAATCTTACTTGTTTATCCTTAGGTAAACTTCTATTTAAAACCTTATAAACATGATTTTCTGGCAATTCTTTTGTTGAAACAATTCCCCAATTTGTAGTTACATATGTAAATAGGTTATCTTTTTTTGTTATTATATTAAAATCTTCTAAATCACTTAATTTAAGTGGATTATTATATATTTCCTCATCATTAACTCCACCAATGTAAGCTCCATTACTAGCTATAATAGGAGTTTTTAATCCTATTGTGTCTGAGTACATTCTTGCACAATCATAAATTCTTCCTGTAGTTATTGCAACTACTACACCTTTTTTTACCGCTTCTCTTATTGCATTTTTATCTTCTTCAGAAACTCTTTGTTGATCCATAAGCAAAGTTCCATCCATATCTATGCATATTAATTTTATACTCATACTAAACACTTCTTTCTTTTGTTTATTCTTATCTTACACTGTCATTTTAAGACTAGGGCACTAATAAGTAAACTACATGTTTTTTATATTTTTAATAATTTTTTACTTATATATTTTTATTATTTAATTCCTTTACATTTTGTGAGTTTTCACTTTCTTTTAATTGTTTTACATTTTGTGAATTTTCATTGCCTGTTAATTGTTTTACCTTAGTTGATTCTTTATTTTCTGATATTTCTTTTGCACTCTCTACTTTTTTCTTTTCATGTAAATGCTTTTTATGATGTGTATTATTTTCATGTGTATGTTTTTTATGATGCAAGTGTTTCTTGTGATGTGAATGCTCACCTTCATCAGCTTCTTCAAAAATTGTATTAGCACTTGTCCATTGTTGAAATCTTATTTTTACTACAAGTCCATATAATCCAAAGGTAATTACAATAAGAAACCACCAAAGTATCCAATGACCTATTAACTCCTTTGGACTTCCTATAAATTTTAATCTTTTCCCACAAACAACTGTATGTTTGCAAGTAGAATCATATTTCATACATATTATCCAAGGATATGCTAAACCTAAAGTTAAAACTCCTAAAGCTATCCATTTTATATGATTTAAAATTGTATTTTTAAAAGTATTGTCAAAATATGAGTCATATTTTTTCTTATTTAATATAATAGATGATTCAAAATTCATATTTCTTCCTCCTTTCTACATTAATTTTAAAAATTTCCTTCATATAATTACAATTTTTATAAATATATTATAATTTATTTATGAAACTTATCAATGAAACAATATTATTAATTTTTTTAAAATATATTTAAATTTAATAGATATACAAAATATTTCCTCAAATATTTTGCAATGTATCAAATTTACTACATATAAATAGAAAGCATAGAAAACTTTGAAGTTTTCTATGCTTTCTATTATTTAATTCCTTGCTCAAAGGCAAAAAATCTATCCTTATCATATTTTTTTCTTACATCTCTTAATTTATATTTATTTTTTCCATAATAATCTTCCTCATAATCCATAAGACCTTTAAAAGGAAAGTTTATAAAGGAACCTTCTGTAATGCTTTTTACATACTTAAAATTATTTTCTACCCATTTTATATTTTTTTCTGCAAAACAATCTTCTTCCCAAACTGATTGTATTCCCATTATAAATTTCGCATCTCTATAATAAAATGCACTATCCTCTTTGTTTATATCTTCTACAGCTCCCCCTAATCCATAAAAAGATATTGCATTATAATATGCTCCTTCAGCTTTTTTTGAAACTATATTTATAAGATTTTCTATTTCTCCTATACTATAATCTCTAAATACAAATCTTCCTGTTGATTTATATTTCTCATAAGGAGGATGACTATATTCTATTTTTCTAATAACATCTAAAGCATTTTCATAAGTTAAATTAAAATCAATATTTGAAGGAAACTTAAAGGGAAGTAAAATTTCATTAGCTTCATCTTTATTTCCGTAAAATATTCCTGTTATTTTAATTCCTACCCCCTTTTCTTTTGAATTATAAATTGCAGTCTTTAAATTCATTCTTCTATCTAAGGCTTTAAACTTATCTTGTAAAGTTTTTATTATATAAACAAGTTCTTCTCTATCAGCATTTTTATAATCTATATCTATTAAAGTAGCCTTTTTTATTTTATTTTGAAGTTTAAAGGTCATTGAAATAACTATTCCAAAATTTCCTCCTCCACAGCCCTTAGAAGCCCAAAATAAATCTTTATTTAAAAATTCATTTGCAATTATAATTTCTCCATTGCTATTTAAAAACTTTATTTCTAAAAGATTATCACAAGTTAAACCAAATAATCTACTAGAATATCCCCATCCTCCTCCAAGAGTAAGACCTACAACACCTACTGTAGGACATCCCCCACCAGGAAAAGGATAATCTAAATTTCCTAAAGCTTCATATATATCCTCATTTGTAACTCCACCTTCTATAGTTACCTTTTTATTTTCTTCATCTATAAATATCCCCTTCATTTTGCTAAGGTCTATTACTAAAGCATCATTTTCTATAGAATATCCTTCATAATTATGTCTTCCCACTCTAATTGTAAAGGGAATTTTATTCTCCTTAATCCATATTAATGCATTTTTAATATCCTGAATATTTTTACAAAAAACTATTCCTAAAGGATATTTTTTTATAGCCCTATTCCACGACTTTATTTCTTTTTCATATTTTACACATTCTCTTGTAACTAAATCACCAGTTAATTTAGTAAAATCAACCTTTACCATAAACTTCACCCTCTATACTAAATATTCTATTTTATGATAATATCACAAGTTCTTTATTTATAAAACAAAAAAATAAGTGAAAGATTACTACCTATTTTGTAAATAAATTAATCCTTCACATAAATATATAAAATTATAAGTTTGTTGATTCTTCCCAATTTATATTACATTTAAAAATTTCTGATTTATAAAAATCCTCTTTTTCTTCAATCATTTCAATAAGCATTTTAGCTGCATATTTCCCTTCCTCATATGTTGGTTGGTCTATAGTTGTTACAGAAGGAGTAGCATACATTGTCCAATCCCACTTATCAAAACCAATTATTCCAACATGATTTGGAACAGTAAATCCTTCCATTTTTATTGCTTTAAAAACCTTTTGAAGTATTTTACCATTTATTGCAAAAACCAAAGTTTTTTTCTTAGGATTTATATCTATTTTTAACATCTCTGCTATTTCATCCACTTCTGTGTTTTCATTTATAATTTCAATAATACTTTTACCATTTACTCTACTTACAGCATCTTCAAAACCAACTTTTCTCTCCATTCTTGCAGCTAGTTTATCTGGAGATTCAGTAACTAAAATAAACTCTTCATATCCCTTTTCTGATAATTTTAAAATAGCTTCATAAACTATTTCATAATTATTTGTCTTTACCCATTTTCCAGTATACTTTGAAGAAACACTATCTAAAACTACAATCTTTTTTCCTTTGTTTTTTATAGATGGATATAACTTGTCAAAATTTTTAGTAGGTTGAACTATAAATCCATCAACACCCATATCTAACATCTTTTTAAAATATTCCTCTTCATTATAATAATCTAAATTAGTGCTTCCAACTAAAATCTGATATCCTTTTCTTCTAGCTATCTCACCAATTCCTTTAACTATATTACTACTAAAAGGATTTGTTATATCTGCAACTACAACTCCTATTAAATTAGATTTTTTTAATTTTAAACTTCTAGCCATTATATTAGGACTATAATTAGTTTCTTCAATGACCTGCTCTATCCTTCTTTTTGTATCTGGAGACATCTTGTCAAATTTTCCATTTAAATAAAAAGATACAGTAGTCTTTGAAGTTTTAGCTTTTTTAGCAATATCATTTATAGTTAGCTTAACTCCTTCATTTACCACAATTTACCTCCACATAAAATATTTTTATATTACGATTTTAAACGAATTATTTCTTTTTTATCTTTTAGGGTATGTATAACTAAAACTTTACCATAGATAGGTAATCCATCACAAATATATACCTTTGCTCCTTTAAAAGTTTCTTTATTAAATATAATAGCAGTATAACTTTCCTCTTGATTTATAATAATTTTTTTAGCAACTACCATATTTTCATCAAATTCACCTTGGAAATTATATTGTACAATACTAGGGTCATCGATTTCTATATTTTTTAAACTTTGGCCTAAAATTATATCATAGTTTACAAAATTATCAGTAAAAATTTTTTCAGTTACTACTTTTTTACTATTATTTATGCTATTATAATTTTTTGAAACCAAATTTCTTTTAATAAATCTTCTATCTATATTCTTATTATACATCCTCATTTTATTTTTTTTACCTATAAGACTTACATATTCACCTTCTTCAATAGGCTTAATTCCACAATCTAAATTATAATAATTTTTGCAAGTATGTGTTCCACTACATCTTACTTCATTAACAATTATCCATATATCCTTAGATATTACTAACACCTTTCTTATAACTGTATAAGGAGTTTTATCTTCTAAAGTTGCTAAATACACCATCTCTCCATAGGATATTTCATTGCTTTCTCTAAAATAATTTTTAACTGTTTCAGGATACTTACAATATTCCCATGAATTTTTAGGAATAGCAAAAGGTGAATCATCAATTACAGTTACATTGTGAGCCTTTACTGACTTTAAATACTCTCTTAAAGGGTCCTCTTCAACATAAGTATAACGACCAGAATCTATAAAAAATGGCTCCCCTTCATAATGAATTGAAAAATGCCCTAAATCGGAATGACCATGACTACTTCCTAAAGTACCATTTTTTAAATAAGTAAAACTAGATTTTTTACTCCAACCACTTCTTATATAAATATTTCCTGAGTCTATAAAAGATTTGCTAAAGTTTTCAACTTCTTTAGCCTTTATATTTTTATATTTAAAAAAACCTTCTTTTCCAAATAAAAATAAACTTTTTAAATCAATTGTTTCAAAAGACCTAAACTTTAAATAAGGGTCATTAAACAATATAGCTGCTCTAAGAGTAACATCCCTAATATCGGTTCTATCACTATCCCCTTGAGATACTTGCATATAATTTGAATCTGAACAATAAATTAAGTACTTAGCCATAGAATGTATTTTACTTAAAAAGTTTTTATCTAGATTAACATTAAAATAATTACAATAATATATGGTTAACATAGATGAATTTAAAACCTCAATATGATACATTATAGATTGTTCCCAATGAGAACCATCTTCTAAAACTTGAAGATTTATCTCCCTGTATAATTCATTTACAGCCCATTTATATAAATTATCCTCTTCAAAAAAATCCTTTAACCATAAAGTAGAAATTATTATAGCTGTGCTTTGTAATACTCCCCAATTACTAAGAACATATTTATCAATATAGGAATTTCTTAGGTATTTTAATTGCTCCTTTATACTAAAAACTAACTCTAATATTTCATCATTATTAATCTTATTTTCATAAATTAAGTGCATTAAAGCTTTAATAAAACTAAGAGTTCTTATTCCTGTATCTATTGTTCTTATTGTCTTTCCACCCTGTTTTTTTATTTTATTTTTTCTAATCCAGTTAAATATTAACTCCTTTAATTTATCTAAATATTTATAATCATCACTATAGTAATAGGCTATAATTAATTTATCTAAATATTCATGTCTATTAAGCATAAATATCCATTCTTCATCTCCATTAGGAGTAAATTCCCAGTTCAAATTTTTATTTACATAAGGTATATTACATTGTTCCATATCCCATTTATCATCAAATATAAAGGAATTATTAAGTAATAAATTAGCCCCTATAAGCTTTTTTTTCAAGTCATTACTAAAGTTCTCTTTTAAATAACTTCTAAAAAAATTTGTATCATATAAACTCATAAATTTATTAACTTCTAATTTTAATTTTTCTATTTTAATTAAATTAACCATAAAATCCTCTCCAAATTTTAAAAAATAAAGACTACTTAAAATAAGTAGTCTTACTCTCAAATTAATATTTTATTATCCCAGTAATTTGCTCTTTAAGCCACTTACTTAAATAAAAATTTAATGACTATTTTATAATCTTAATTTAGAACTCCCATAATACTTTCTTTGTCTATTTCTACTATAACGCCCTTAGAAATTTCTAACTTAACTATATTTTTCTTTATATCTTTTATTATTCCATATATTCCTGAAATAATAATAACTCTATTTCCTACCTTTAAATTTGATAAATACTCATCTCTAGCTTTGCCTTGTTCCTTAATTCTTTTTTTCTGTATAATAGGTAAAATAAATGATACCAAAATTGTATATGCTGCAAGTATTAATATTATTAGCCAAAGTACTCTTTCATTCATATTTAACAAACTAAATCCTTTCTACAAATAACTGATGACATTTCATGTAATTTATTTAAAGACTCATCTATTATACCTCTATGATTAGAATTATTATCTAAAACTAAAGTATTCATTACAACTTCTAAAATACAAGCTACAGAAACTCCACCAACTACATACTGACTATCTGAATTTTCATTTAATAAAATTTCTCTTGAAGTTATTTGAAAAGGTGCTCCTCCTGTTATATCAGCAAAAACTATAACTTCTTTATTATTTTCTATATAACTCTTAACCTTAACTGCAAATTCATCATGAGTTATTTCCTCATTTAAGTTTATGGCATCAATGCCTTCTTCCACTCCAGTTAATAATTTTATTACAGATTTTATACCTGTTGAATATTCTCCATGTCCTACTACTAATATTTTCATATCTCAATACTCCCATATCAAATTTATTTTAGAGAGTAGACTTTTATCTACTCTCTAATATTTATTCTATTAAGCTAAAACCTTTAAAACAGATCCTAAAATACCAATAGCTATTGTTAATATAACTAAACGGTAAGTTGTCCATTTACGTTTCTTTATAAGATAGAATACAAATATTGTATATAATGCTGGTAAAAGAGCTGGTGCTATTTTATCTAACATTTCTTGTATTGATACAACTTTTTCAGCTCCATCTGGCATTTGAGCTGTATATTGATAAGCAATTTTTATTTTTGTAAAAGAAACTGCTAAACCTGAAATTACAGTAACCCCTATCATACTAGCTACAGCAGATATTTGAGCCATTTTTTCACTTAAAACATCTATAATACTAGTTCCTAGCTTATATCCATATATTCCTGTTAATAATTTAATTGTTAATAAGATAGAGTTCATTGCTACAAAAAATAATATAGGTCCAGCAATTAGTCCATCTTGTGCTAAACTAGCTGCTATTGTTGAAAATAATGGTGCTAGGCAAAATTGTGAAAGTGAATCACCAATTCCTGCTAAAGGTCCCATTAAAGCAAGCTTTATAGTCCTAGCTTCTTCTGAAGATCTTCCTGAATCAAGCATTACTAGATGTAAACTTGTAATAAAAGGAAGGAAATGAGGGTTAGAATTAAAAAACTCTACATTTTCTCCTAAAGCTTTTTTAAATTCATCTTCATTATTTCTATATATCTTTTTTAAAGCAGGATATAGTATATTTGCATATCCTAACCCTTGATAGTTACCATAGTTAAATCCATTCTGTAAAAAGAATGCTCTAAGAGATGTTTTTATATAATCACTTTTAGTTAATGCTCTATATTCCACCTTCAAATACAACCTCCTCATCATCATTATAGCCATCGCTTGAACCACTATTAGAATTACTTGCTCTAAAGTGTTCTATTAAAGCAAAGATTGCTCCTACAAAAGCTACTCCCATTACTGGTAAATTTAAATATCCTACACATACATATCCTAATAATACAAATGGTATAAGTTCTGTTTTTGCCATTATTGATAATATCATTGCAAAACCTATAGCTGGTAGCATTTTACCTGCTATTGATAAACCGCCTATTAACCAAGCTGGTATAAGTTCTACTGCTGCTTGTAAGCCACTTGTACTAAATGCTCCAGCAAACCCAATAATAAATCCTACAATAGCAAAAACCCAAATAGTTGCATTTGCACCTATTTTAAATTTTATCCAATTACCTTCTTTAATTCCTTTATTTGCATACTGTGTTAATCCTGTTGCAAAAGTATAAGTTGCTGTTATTAAGAATTGAAAAGCTACTGCAAAAGGGAAGGATAATGCAAGAGCTGTTGCAGGATCCATTCCTTGACTTTTCATAGTAATTGCCATTAAAGTACCTATAATTCCTGGTCCCATTGGATTTGGTGGAACTGTACCTCCAGCACCTACTCCAAATCCCATGAAAGCTATTTCAGAAACTGCTCCCATAGCTAGTGCAGTTGGAATATCACCTAATATAACCCCTACACCTAAAGATAAGATAATACAACGGTTTGTATAAAGTCCAAGTAACATACCTGCTAAACAGAAGGATGTCCACAAACCTATTAAAAGACATTGAATTAATGTAACCTCCATATAATTACCTCCATTTTAAATAACCCTTTACCGTTAAATTATTATAAATATTTAGTTATATCTACTTGCATTGCTCCATCATCACCTCTAGGTGTTGTTTTTGTATTAAATCTTATATTATATTTTTCTGATAACTCTCTTAAAGCTGCCTTATCTCCTTGTCCTAGGAAAATTGAACGAGTAACTTGCTCTTTTCCTTCAGCATTGTGTATATTTCCTATATTAATCTCACTAACAGGAACTCCACCTGCAATTAGCTTTAATGCATCATCAGTTGTTTTACATATTAAAAATATTTTTTGTTGTGGTGAAGCTTTATGAATTAAATCACAAGTTTTTTGAATTGAAAAAAATCTCATAGCTATAGATTTTGGTACAACTGTTTTCATTAAAGTTTGTTGTATCTTATCTTCACTAGCAATATCATTTGCAACTATTACTGTATTAACTCCTAAAGAATTTAACCACATTTGTCCTTGACCATGAACTAGTCTTTCATCAATTCTCATCATTTCAATATTTACACCCATTTTCAACACTCCTTCTACCAATAAAGGTTCCAATCTTTATAAAATCTTATTAATGCTTCTAGGAAGAAATAATCTCCCCATATATTTCCTTCATCTATTCCTTTACCTGAATGCCATGAATAAACACCATGTAATAAAACCGGTTTTCCTTCTTCTATATCAGGATTCATATAATTTTCAATTAATGCTCTTAAAATATTATGCATTGCATATTTATATACTTCTTTATTTTCATCAACTTCTGGTAAATACTTATTCATTTCATGCATTCCACAAACTGCTATAGCTGCTGCTGAGGAATCCTTTGACTGTTGATCTCCATCATTAAAAATTAAATCCCAGTAACAAACATTATCCTTAGGTAATCTATTTAAGAAATAATTAGTCATTCCCTCATAAAGGTTAAAACAATTTTCATTTCTTGTATATCTATAATTTAATGGAATACCATAAATTCCCCAAGCTTGTCCTCTAGCCCAAGAAGAATCATCACTATAACCTTGTCTAGTAACCCCTCTTAAAGGTTTTCCCGTTTCATTATCCATATAAAATGTATGGAATGCAGAGGCATCATCTCTTATAACATTATTACAAGATGTTACAAAATGTTTATCTGCTATATTTCTATATTTTAAATCTCCAGTTTCATCACTAGCCCAATAAAGTAATGGTATATTTAGTAAACAATCTATTATAAATCTATAATGGTCTTTACTTCCAAGTTCACCCCAAGCTTGAATAAACTCTCCCTTTTCTTGATACCTAGAAATTAATTTATTAGCAGCTTTTATTGAAGCTTCTCTAGCATCTTTAGACTTTGTTAATTTGTATCCACTTACAGTAGCTAAAGAATATAAAAACCCTAAATCGTGATGATCTAACTCTATATCTTTTTCCACTCTGTTTTTAAAGGACTGAACATTTTTATCAGCTAAATTCTTATATTTTAACTTTCCTGTATAGTCATAAGCAAGCCATAATAATCCTGTCCAAAACCCATCTGTCCATTCTATATTCTCTATAATCCCATATTTATTATTCTTTGTTGCAGAAGATGGAAATTTTTCTTTAAAATATTCAATATTTTTGTCTATTTGCTTTATAACTAAATCAATAGCATTTTTAACTTCATTTTTAGTTAATAATTTAGTTTTCAGAAATTCTTCTCTTTTTTTAATCTCCTCAACCTTTATCTCCTTAATCATAAATAACCCTCTCAATCTATCTTAAAACATCCATTGGAATATTATCCATATCATCAAAAGTTTTATTTTCTCCACACATTCCCCATATAAAGGTGTAATTACTTGTACCTACTCCTGAATGTATTGACCAACTTGGTGATATTACACATTCTTCGTTTTTAACAACTAAATGTCTAGTTTCTCTTGGCTCTCCCATTAAATGAAATACTCTTGTATCTTCTTCCATATCAAAATAGAAATAAACTTCCATTCTTCTTTCATGAGTATGACATGGCATTGTATTCCAAGCATTTCCTGGCTCTAACATTGTTAATCCCATTAATAGTTGACAACTTTCACAGACATTTGGATGAACATATTGATATATTGTTCTCTTATTTAAAGTTTTATTATCTCCTAATCTTACTGGATTAGCTTTTTCTATATCTATCTTAACGTTTTCATACTCCTTATGTGCTGGTACTGAATTAATATATAACTTTGCTGGATTTTTTGGATCTACTGATTTAAATTTAACTTCCTTATTTCCTTTTCCAACATATAAACCATCTTTTTCTTTTAATTCATATTCTACTCCGTCAGTAGTTACTATAGCTTTTCCACCTATATTTATTATTCCTAATTCTCTTCTTTCTAGGAAATATTCAACTCCCATTTCTTTTCCTGCTTCTAATTTAAGTTCTTCATAAACCGGTTTTATTCCACCAAAAATAATTCTATCTACATGGCTATAAACAAGTTCTATCTTATCATCCTTAAATATATCTTCAACTAAATAGTTTTCTCTTAATTCTTCTGTATCATATCTTTTTGAATCCCTTGGATTATTAGCATATCTAACTCTCATAATTTCCTCCCACTTACTTATTAAAACGTTTTACATAAACTGTTTTACTAACTTATATTTTTATTATATTCTTACAAAATTCCATTGTCAACGTTTTCTTTTATTTATATTAAAAAAATATTCACATCATTTTATCAATGTTCAACTTTTAGAAACTATCTATTTACACTTCCTAAATTTTTATTGTTTATTAAATCAATTATATCCTCATTAGAGGAAATACTTACATCTCCAAGTTGAGTTTGTTTTAATACTGCCGATGCAGTTCCAAACTCTACAACTTCACTTAATGATTTATATTTATTATTAATCAATGACTTTATAACTCCAGCAGCAAAAGCATCTCCACCACCAATTCTTGATATCATACTAAATTCATATTTTGAGGATTTATAAACTTTCTCTCCATCATAAAATACTCCTTGTAAGGTATGATAATTATACGGTGTTCCTGCTCTTAAAGTTGTTACAATGTTTTTAACTCCTAAGTCTTTAGAAGTATAACTAAATCTTTCAACAAATTCTTCATCTGAAATCTCTTTAAGAGATGCATCTAAAACACTAAAAGGCTCCCCCTCTTTATTTAGCCATCCAAAACATAAATAAGCATCCTTTACTACAGGCTTCATTATTTTAACAAACTCATCATAGCTTTCAAATAATTTAGCCCTGTAATTTAAATCAACACTTATTTTTATTCCTCTTTTTTTTGCTTCATTTATTATTTTTAAAGAAAGTTCACTTACCTCCTTAGATAATCCAAAAGTTATGCCTGACACATGTAATAAAGAAACATCTTTAAATAAATTTTCAACATCTATATATTCATACCTTAAGTCATTAATAGCAGAATATTTTCTATCATATATAACTTTAGACTTTCTAGCTGAACATCCTTCCTCATAATAATACAAGCCAATTCTTTCTCCCTTAGAAACTATGAAATCACAATCTATAAATTGTGATTTCAAAAAGGATTTTGCAAAATTGCCAATTTCATTATCAGGTAGAGCTGTTAAAACTCTAGTTTCAATTCCTAAATTACTTAATCCAACTGCTACATTAACCTCTGCTCCTCCAAAACAAACATTAAAATTATTAACTTGTCCTATTTTATTATTGTTTGGAGGAGTTAATCTCATTAACATTTCTCCTAATACTAAAACCTTCTCCATATTAAACCTCATACTTGCGTAATTTTTTAATACGCTCTATATACTTTTTAGTTTCTTCTTCTATCTTATTAAACTCTTTTAATTTCGTAAGGGCACTTCCAATACTAACTATATCACAACCATTGTCTAACCATTCGTCCATATTCTCAAAACTAACTCCACCAGATACCATTATGGCAATACCTTTTATAGGTCCCTTTAAATCCTTTACAATGCTTGGCTTAAAAGCTGAACCTGGAAATAATTTTATTACATCAACCCCTAGTTCTCTTGCTTCTTTTATTTCTCTTGCTGTAAAACATCCAGGAATATAAGGTATTCCATATCTATTACATAAAATTGCTGTATCTTTGTCAAAACTTGGACTTACAATAAACTCTGCTCCTGAAAGTATTGCAACTCTAGCAGTTTCAGAATCTAATACAGTACCTGCACCAATAATTACATTGTCTTTTTTATCCTCAATAAGTTCTTTTATTATCTCATCAGCTCCTGGAGTTGTAAAAGTAACTTCTATAACATTACACCCTCCACTTATTGCAGCCTTTGCAGTATTTATACCTTCAACCTTTGTATTGGTTCTAAGAACCAATACAAAAGCTTCATTTATTAAATTTGTTAGTGTTTTTATTTTATTTATCATCTTACTAACCATCCACCATCTATAGCTAATATATGACCATTTAAATAGTCAGAAGCTTTACTTGATAAAAAGACAACTGTTCCCATTAAATCTGAAACTTCTCCCCATCTACCTGCTGGTATTCTTGAAAGAATCTCTTGATTTCTAACTTTATCAGCTCTAATTGGTGCAGTATTAGCTGTTTTTATATATCCTGGTGCAATAGCATTAACTTGAATATTTAAATCTGCTAATTCATTAGCAAATGCCTTTGTTATACCTGCAACTCCATGTTTACTTGCAGTATATGGTGGAACAAATTTTCCTCCTTGGAATGATAACATAGAAGCTATGTTTATAATTTTACCATATCCTTGCTTAGCCATTACCTTTGCAACAGCTTGTGATAAGTAATATACTGCATTTAAATTTATATCTATTACAGCTTGCCAATCTTCATCTTTATATTCAAGTAATGGTGCTCTTCTTATTGTACCTGCATTGTTTATTAAGATATCTATTTTTCCAAACTCATCTAAACAAGTTGAAACCACTCTATCTCTTGTTTCTTTCTTAGTTAAATCTCCTTGTACAAAAACAATTTTTCTACCTAAAGATTCAACAATATTTTTAACTTCCTCAATATTATTATCAAAAGTTGTTACTAATATATCTGCACCTGCTGTTGCAAGAGCTTCAACATAAGCCATACCTAATCCAGTATTTCCTCCTGTTACTATAGCTACTTTCCCATCTAACTTAAAAAAATCTAAAGAAAATTTATCCATATTCATTAATCCTCTCTCCTTTTATATTAAAATTATCTTAAAACATCCATTGGAATATTATCCATATCATCAAAAGTTTTATTTTCTCCACACATTCCCCATATAAAGGTGTAATTACTTGTACCTACTCCTGAATGTATTGACCAACTTGGTGATATTACACATTCTTCGTTTTTAACAACTAAATGTCTAGTTTCTCTTGGCTCTCCCATTAAATGAAATACTCTTGTATCTTCTTCCATATCAAAATAGAAATAAACTTCCATTCTTCTTTCATGAGTATGACATGGCATTGTATTCCAAGCATTTCCTGGCTCTAACATTGTTAATCCCATTAATAGTTGACAACTTTCACAGACATTTGGATGAACATATTGATATATTGTTCTCTTATTTAAAGTTTTATTATCTCCTAATCTTACTGGATTAGCTTTTTCTATATCTATCTTAACGTTTTCATACTCCTTATGTGCTGGTACTGAATTAATATATAACTTTGCTGGATTTTTTGGATCTACTGATTTAAATTTAACTTCCTTATTTCCTTTTCCAACATATAAACCATCTTTTTCTTTTAATTCATATTCTACTCCGTCAGTAGTTACTATAGCTTTTCCACCTATATTTATTATTCCTAATTCTCTTCTTTCTAGGAAATATTCAACTCCCATTTCTTTTCCTGCTTCTAATTTAAGTTCTTCATAAACCGGTTTTATTCCACCAAAAATAATTCTATCTACATGGCTATAAACAAGTTCTATCTTATCATCCTTAAATATATCTTCAACTAAATAGTTTTCTCTTAATTCTTCTGTATCATATCTTTTTGAATCCCTTGGATTATTAGCATATCTAACTCTCATAATTTCCTCCCACTTACTTATTAAAACGTTTTATATAAACTGGTTTACTAACCTTAGGTTAATTATATAATTACAAAATACTATTGTCAACGTTTTAATAAGTATAAATTATTTTTTTCTCTTTCTAGTAAATAATGTTCCAACTGTAGCTAACACAACTCCAATAGCTCCAAAACTTAAATTATTTATTCCACCAGTCTTTGGTAAAACATCCTTATAACTACTTAAATTTTGATTTTCTTCATTAATCTTTTCTTCAATATCTTCCTTTAATTTCTTGTTATCTAAATCTTTATTCTCCTTATTTTCTTTTTCATAATCAATAATCTTTTCGTCTATTTTATCCTCTTTGTCATTTACATCAGAGTTAATAATCTTGTTTTCTATTAAATTAGCTTTATCTTTAACTAAATTATTTTCATTATTATCTTTAATCTTTTCTTTTAAAACTATTTCTAAAGATTCTCCAGAAAGATTTTCTGTATTTGCATTAAATTTTATCTTTCCATTACTTAATTCTATATCAGATATTCTATGGTCAGCTTTTAAAACTTCTGTAGCTTCCTTATTTATTTCTATAGGAATATTTTTTTCTAAGAATGTTGGGTCAGAAATAGCTATACTTAAAGTATTATCATCCTTATTTTCTTTTATAATAACAGAAGATTTTCCTGTTGAAGTAATATTACCAACAGTATTTTTACCTTCTTTCCAAAAGTTAACTGCTTCAATATTTAATTTTTTATTCTTAACTCCATGAGCCACATCATCATTTTGAATTATTTCAATATTTGGATTTTTAGAGTATTCTTCAACCATTTTTTCATTTTTATTTGGTAACAATACATAACTATATTTTTCATTCTTTATATTTTTACCATGATTTATATACATAGTTAAATAATTATCTTTAACTATTTTATCTGCTTCTGCCTTAGAAGAATTTACGTTAATCCAATTTCCTTCTCTTTCATCTCTTATTAAATTAATATCTACTCCCTCAGGAAAATAATAACCTATATCTGAACCTTCTACATTCCCTTCTAAGTAAGCCCATTTTGCCTTAGTAACCTTATCTTTATCATTTAAATTTTCTACCTTTTCCTTTCCATCTACTATAAATTTATTCGAACCATCTGCCTTTATTTTTCTATTCTCAATTATTGTTTCATTTTCAAAATCCTCTTCGTTGCTTATTCCAGAGCCTAAAGCAACTATTTCATCATCAAACATAAACCAAGACTTTTTAGCTTTTAGTGAATCATATTTATTATCAATTTCCATACCTGCTATTCCATAAGAATCTAATTTACTTCCACCAGACCATGAAGCATTTCCTAATTCATAATAAACTTCATTTTGTTGTGATGCACCTGGGTCTAGCCCTTTTATTATTTCCTTTGGCTTTCTTTTTCTTGTATCTACTGTTGTTCCTGGCATCCTATATGAATCTACTGTTGCCCAGAAATTACCTGAAAATTGATTTAAATCATTATTATATAAATAAGTCATTCCATCTCCTTGAAACCAAGGTGTTAAATTTTCTTTGTTCATAAATTCATACTTGCTTATTCTTTTTGAACTTCTTGATATACCTAATGCAAAATTTTCTCTTTTATGAACAGTCTTGTCCATGCTATTTAATGCATAATGATTATTTTCTTCTTCTAAAGGTTTTATATTTTCATTTTCCATAATCTCATTAAACTTACCTATTACATTTATTGATTTAAATCTTGTAGAAAAATCTATAACACTACTAGAATCAATAGCCCATTTCTTTACTAAAGAATTTATTTTATTTGCATTTTCATCATCTGAAATCATAGAAATTTTAATCATTCCCTCAAGAATTCCAGCTGCCTGTAGATAACCATTAGCATTATATCTTGATATAGCTCTTCCTCTAACCATATCCATAACATAACCCTTGTATATAATTGGATTAAAACTTTCAAAAACCCAATTATATATATTATTTTTATTCTCTGATTTTATTGACCATGGAGTATTACCTAATAAAAACATAATATTAGATATTTTTTCAATAAGAACATTTCCATAAGAACCTGTATATGCTATAATTCCATGCTGAAGATATGAACCATCTTTATAAAATCCATCTCCACTATCTACGTAATTAAAAACTCCAACTATATCCTCTGATGCTTCCTGAATTTTTTCTGAATTATTTTCATTTACTCCCTGCAATAATTTATTCATGCAAACATCTGCTAAGTTTGCTCCTGTATGATATTTACTTCCTGGTTCAATACTCGGTAAAAATTTCTGTATTGCACTCATATAGCTTTCAATCTGCTCTTTACTTAAATCATCATACATTAAAACAACAACATTATTTAATCTAGCTGGAATACCAATCATCCAGTCCCACCAGTTACCATACTGTTCTATTTCACTATTATAAACATTTTTGTTTATCCAATCTAAAGAATATATTATTTTTTCTTTTAATTCTTCACTTTTATAATATTTATTATTTGGTAAATTATAAGCCATAGACATGGTTACTAAATTATTAAACATTGATGTTATCTTAGCTGGATTCTTTTTATAATCCTTTGTGTCTTCCCAAAGAAAATCAAGCTCTTTTTTAGTATTAAGCTTTCCTAATAATTTTTCTGTATTATTTTCATAATATTTTATCTTTTTAGATATACTCTTATTTCCTACATCTAGATTAGTGCCTCCAACTAAATCTTCTTTCCATCTTAATCTAATATTCTTAATATATTCAACTTCACTATTGTAATTTGATACATTATCATAATTATTTTTAACTGTATTATCATTAGCTAAAACCTTTTCATAGCTACTAGCAACAACCATACAAGTTATAATTGATGTTGATATAAGTGCATTGACTTTTCTTTTCTTCGCTTTCATAAATATCTCCCCCTTTTTTGTAAACGTTTATAAACGTAACAAATCCATTATATCTTTTTTATGAATTTTTTGTCAATAATCCTTTTCTAATTGTTAAACTTCTAAAAATAAATTAATAAAAAAGAGGGGAATATTCCCCTCTTTTTTATTAGTTAAAATAATTTAACTTAATTTATTTTTATTATAAATTTAAATAAACACTTCTTAATTAAATTTTAAATCAATGAATTATCGTAAAACTTACCAACTACTTCCACTGTTGGTTGTACATTTACAAAGGCTTCTGGGTCTATATCTGAAACATTTTTCTTTACAAGCAATAACTCTTGTTTTGAAATTACAGTTGTAACTGAACTTAAAGGTTCATTTGTATATCCTCCGTAAAGATTTCTTCCAATTGTAACCCCTCTCATTTGACTGTTTATTAAACTATCAACAATTTCCTTCTCTTTCTTAGTGTAAATTGTTACTGTAAGTTTGTACTGTTGTATATAGAATAAGTCTATAACCTTTGTAGTTACATAGATTGAAACTAAACTATATAAAGCTAATTCCCATCCATAAACTAAGCCAGCAACTAATAATATTATTGCATTTACTATAAATCCTAATTGTCCTACAGATTTTCCTGTCATCTTTTGAACAACTAAAACTATTATATCTGTACCACCAGTAGAAAAACCTGCTCTAAAGCACATTCCTACTCCAGCACCCATAAGAACTCCACCAAAGATTGAATTTAAAAGTTGATTTGAAGTAACTTCTCTTGTTGGAATAATACCTATAAAAAATGATAGCGATATTATAGATAAAAAGCTATATATAGTAAACTTCTTACCTAATTTTTTAAATGATAAAAGGGCAAGTGGTAAATTTAAAATTAAAACCCAGGTTGAAATATCTATGTTTATATTAAAAAAATCTAGTCCAATAGATGATAATAACTGTGATATTCCAGTAACTCCTGAAGAATAAATGTGTGCCGGTGTTAAGAAAAAATTAACCCCAATTCCAGCTAAAGCCCCAAAAAGAATTATAGCAGCAATCCTATAGGCAACTTGATAAATACGTTCATTTTTTTTACTCACTATATTCACTCCGTTCAAAATTATTTTTTTCTTTTTATATTATTGCTTGTGATTTTGCTTAATCTATTATATCACCATTAAAATTCTTTTAAAGTGTTTTATTTACTCTTTTTGTAATTTATGATATTTTACGCTTTTTAATATCTATTTATCATTTTATACACATTTAAGTTTAAATATTAATATTCGATACTAGTTGATTTTTTATGTCTAAATATAACTTTTTTTTAACAAAGAAAAAATACCTCATCCCTATAAAAAGAGACGAGGTTTAATTTTTCAATTCATATGTATATTATATCTTATATTTTTATTTGTCAATATTTTCTTCATTTATTGCTATTTTTGAATCTTAATAAGTTTTTTATTACTAAAAAATGAATTCTATATATTTAAAATTTTTAATTTTAAAACTATCCAAGAAGTTTTTTATATCTTGTATCTAATTTTCCTTTTAAGAAGTTTATTAAATCCTCTAATTCTTCTTTCTTTAAATCTTTTTTTCTTATTATAGATGCTTGTTTTCTAGTAAAATAAATAATTATATATTTTTTACTCTCTAAAACCTCATATATTTTTTTATATCTAATCTTGCTTTTTCCTTTAATAGCTGAACTTTTAACTGTTATCATATCATCAAAAAAATCTAATGTTTCTACAGCTTTGAAAAAGTTTCCATTATCCTGCTTAGCTTTTTCTCTACCTGTAACTTCTATTTTTATTATTATTGCAAATAGAGTTATTATAAGCAAGAATATCCAGTAAATAAAAAAGTGCTTAAAATTCATATTTTTATTACTATAGGAAACAAAAAGTCCCATAAGTGCTGTAAGTAATATTATAAATGGCACAGTAAGCTTTCTTCTCAAAAAAGTTGCTATGTATAAAAATCTAGTATAATCTTTTTTATTTATAGATGTTTTAATTGTATATAACTTTTTATCCATAAAACCTCTCCTCCTTTACAAATTTTATATAAATATATTCTAAATCCATTTTCTAATACTTAATTTTCTTTTATAAAAATCTCAATAACATTTTATCATAATTTATACATAAATTTCATTATGATATACTTTAAAAACTTATTATTAAAATAATTTTTATATTAAATATAACTACCTATTTTTAAGTTATTCTTATATATAAATCTACCAAGTAAATTTAGCGAACAATATAAAGTATTGATATTTAAATTTTTCGTGATATAATAAGTGTATTAAATTTCAACTCGTATATAATCGGTAATATGGTCCGAAAGTTTCTACCTGCTAACCGTAAAATAGCAGACTACGAGGAGTTGTACTAAAGAATCTAGAATACTAGACCACTTAAAACAACACCTCTAAAAAGGGTGTTTTTTTATTATGTATAACTTCCTAAAATTATAAGAAACCTTTCTTTATATGAGTTTTAAGATTTAAAATACTAAAAATAAAATTATTTAAAGTAAATTAAATAAATCTCATATTTTATTAAAGTTCTTATAAAAATTTTATTTTTTATATTTTTAAATCTTAATATTTTAATTCAAAAATTATAAGGAGATTAAAAATTTATGGAAAAGCAAAATTTAAAAAATTCGGAAGTTAACTTAATTTATGGAGTGGATGATGACTTAGCTTTACCAAAAAAAGTTCTATTTGGACTTCAACATATATTTGCAGCTTTTGGTGGTATTATAGTTGTCCCTTTAGTTATTGCTAGTTCTCTTGGCTTTGATAGTAAAGTAACAACAGCTTTAATAAGTGCTTCTATTTTAGGCTCTGGACTAGCTACCATTATTCAAGCTAAAGGAATTTGGAAAGTTGGTGCAAGAGTTGCCTGTATTATGGGAACTGACTTTACCTTTGTATCTCCTGCAATTTCAGTTGGTTCAGTTCTTGGTCTACCTGGAATAATAGGTGCTACAATCCTTGGTTCTTTGTTTGAAATTATATTAAGTTTTTTTATAAAGCCTTTAATGAAATTCTTTCCTCCTCTTGTTACAGGAACAGTAGTTACTTTAATAGGCTTAACCTTACTACCTGTATCAATTGATTGGGCTGCTGGTGGTGCTGGTTCAGCTAATTATGCTAGTTTAGAAAATCTAGCTGTAGCTATGTTTGTTTTAGTTGTAACTCTTTTGCTTAATAATTATGGAAAAGGAATTATTAGTAGTGCTTCAATACTTATAGGAATAATTTTAGGATATATAGTATGTATCCCTCTTGGACTAGTTGATTTTACACCTGTAAAAGAAGCAACATGGTTATCCTTCCCTAAAATACTTGAGTTTGGAGTAACCTTTGATGCTAAAGCGGTTATAGCTTTTATACCAGCATATTTTGTGGCTACAATAGGAACAGTTGGATGCTTAAAGGCTATTGGAGAAACATCTAACATAAATATTGGAGATAAAAAAGTTGCTGCTGGGGTTTTATCTGATGGCGTAGGAAGTGCTTTAGGTGGATTATTTGGTTCTTGTCCTAATACATCCTTTAGTCAAAATATAGGTATTATATCATTAACTAAGGTAGCTAGCCGTCATGTAGCTGTAATGGCTGGAATATTATTAGTTATTCTTGGATTCTTACCTAAAGTAGCAGCTATAATAACAGGAATACCAAACCCTGTTTTAGGTGGTGTAGGTATTATGATGTTTGGAACTGTTGCTGCTGCTGGTATTAGAACCTTAAGCAATATAAAACTTACAGAAAGAAATCTTTTAATAATAGCAATTTCTCTTGGTCTTGGATTAGGTGTTACCTTTAGACCTGATGTAATACATAACCTTCCTGAAGGAATAAGAATGATATTTTCTTCTGGAATATCAACAGGAACCATAGCTGCTTTAATATTAAACATAGTATTAAAAGAAAATAAATCTTCAATGGAATTTGAAAATATATATAATGAAGAAAAATCTAATTAAAAATAAAAAGTCCTTTTAAGGACTTTTTATTTTTAATATTTGAAATTCATATATTAAACAACTTATTTATAATGTTTTATTAAAGCTTGTGTTCCTAAATCTCCAAATCCTTCTTTTTCTAATTCTTCATAATTTTCTAGAGCCTTACTTAAAATTTCTAACTCTAAAGCATTATCTAAAGCTTCTTCCTTTGCTAATTTCATATCTTTTATAAAATGTTTTATAAAAAATCCTGGTGCAAAATCCTCTTTTAAAATCTTTGGAGAAAGTAACTCTAATTGCTTACTTCCTGCTGCTCCAGTTGCTACAGAATTTAGCATTCTCTCAACATCTAACCCCTTCTCCTTAGCATAAGCCATTGCTTCACACACTCCTGATATGGCACCTGCTATCATTATTTGATTTGCTAATTTAGTATGTTGACCAAAACCTGCTTTTCCTTCATAACATATATTAGTACCCATAGCTTTAAAAATAGGTAAACAAGCTTTATAGTCTTCTTCTTCTCCTCCTACTAAAATAGTTAAAGTACCATTTTTAGCGCCAACATCTCCTCCAGTAACTGGTGCATCTAAAGCTTTTATTCCCATAGTTTTTGCTTTTTCATATATTTCAACAGCTAGTTTTGGACTTGATGTTGTCATATCAATAACATAAGTCCCTTTTTTAACATTTTCAAGTATTCCCTGTTCTCCAAAATAAACTTCATAAACATCCTTAGGAAAACCAACTATAGTTATTACTGCATCACAATTTAAAACACATTCTTTTATTGTTGAATGAAATATTGCTCCTTCTGAAATAACATCTAAAACTTTTTCTTTATTTCTTGCAAAAATAGAAACTTCAAAGCCCTTCTTAAGTAAATTACGAACCATTGATTTTCCCATTATACCTACACCAATAAAACCTATTTTCTTCATAAACTCTTTCCTCCTAACTAAAATTTAAATATATATCAAAATTATTTATATTAAATATAAATATTCTCTTACTTATCAAATAATCCTCCACCATTATTCTTCTTTCTTCCCCCTTGAACAGTTCCAATGCTTTTCTTAGCTCTAAGATTTGAATTATTAATCTTCCCCTTATTTTTCTTTTCTTCTATTAATTTCTTCATCATTTCAATATTTTTATTCATTTTAATTCTCCTTTTTATAAAATAAAATTATGATATGTAAAACTATTTAATCTTCACATAAACCAATTCTGGTCTATTAAAAAGCCTAGTTATTTTAGCACTATTCCCAAGCCCTCTACTAATTATAAGCTTATTTTTATCTCCATGAACCCCTTCTGTATACTTAGGAAAAATACCTTGTCCTGGTGCATAAAGTCCTCTTCTAATTATAGGTATTACAAATTGTCCTCCATGGGCATGTCCCGAAAACATTAAGTGAAAATTATATTTTGAATAATTTCTTTTAAAAAGTTCTGGATAATGACTTAAAACTATTTTAATACCTTGTAACTTTTCTAATTCATTAAAAACTTTAGAATACTCTTCTTTTTTAAAACTTTCTTCCTTCTCTTTAGAATCATTATTCAATATTTCCATACCTTCTTCAAACATACCTAAAACATTTAATTTTTCTTCTCCTATAGAAAAACTAAATATTTTATTTTTTAAAACCAAAACTCCTCTTTCCATTAAAGAATTAAAAATATAATCTGCTTTTTCACATCTTTTTTCATTATTTCCTGAAATATATATAACCTTAACCTCTTTGTTTAAATCACATAAAAAGTCTATTGTTTCATCCATATTTATAAGATTAGAATCTATCATATCTCCTGTGGCAAAAATTAAATCTGGATGTTTCTTTAAAATAGACTTTTTAAGTCTTATATTTCTTTTTCCAAACTCCTTACCATGAAGGTCCGATAAATGTATAATTCTTAATTCATTTTTCAATCCTAAATTTATATTATATGTACTAGTATCTATAACATTATTTTCGTAATAAAAAAATAAAATTAAAACAACAACCAAAAAACATATTAAAAATAAAATAATCACAAATCCCTCCTTAACAAAATCAAATTTTTTATGTAATACATTTTATATTAATTATATAAAAAATGAAGCTAATTTATAATGGATTTTTATTCTTATAATATAAACTTTGTAAGAAATATTTCCAAGATAAAAGGTAATAATTATAAACATTGTATAATTTTTAATTTTTACTTATCAAAAAACTAAAATTAAATTTACTTTTATATTTAACATTTAAAAAAAGCTTTAAAATCTTTTTATTATTATAAAAGGCCAATTTGTAAGAAAAATTTAAAGTGTTATAATCTTATTTAACAAGTAGAAATATTTATTCCATTATTACTAAGTTTCTTAGAAAATTTAGTATATTTTAATCTTAAACAAACTACTAACATACCAAAAACCTATCCTAAAAAGACTTTTAGCAAAAAACTAAAAGTCTTTTTTTAATAAAAAAAAGTCATATCAAAATAACTTTGATATGACTTTATATTATTTAAAAGGTGTTAAACTAACTTATTTAAAACTGATTCACCAATAGTTCCCTCTGGCATTTTTAATCCAAAGTTATCTGCAATAGTTGCTCCAATAGTTGCAAAAGTTTTTGGAGTTTCTAATTGTCCATGACCTTTCATTGATGGTGAATAAGCTAAAAATGGTACATACTCACGAGTGTGGTCTGTTCCTGTATATGTTGGGTCATTACCATGGTCAGCTGTTATTATTAATAAATCATCCTCATGTAACTTATCTAATACTTTTCCTAAGTTAACATCAAATTTTTCTAATTCTTCTGCATATCCTTGTGGATTTCTTCTATGTCCCCATAAAGCATCAAAATCCACTAAGTTAACAAAACAGAATCCTGTAAAATCTCTATCCATTATTTCTAATGTTTGTTCCATTCCATGAACTGAACTCTTAGATTTATTTCCTTCTGTTATTCCTTCTCCATCAAAGATATCTTTTATTTTACCAACTGAAATAACATCAAAATTATTATCTTTTAATTCATTAAGAACTGTTCTTCCATATGGTTTAAGAGCATAGTCATGTCTATTGCTTGTTCTTTTAAACTCGCCTTTTTTAGTTCCTAAATAAGGTCTTGCTATAACTCTTCCAACTTTCCAATCATCTTTAAGAGTTAATTCTCTTGCAATCTCACAACATCTATATAACTCATCTAATCCAAAAGTTTCTTCTTGACCACAAATTTGTAAAACTGAATCTGCTGATGTATAAACTATCATATCTCCAGTTGCAATTTGATGTTCTCCTAATTCATCTAAGATTTCTGTTCCACTAGCACTTTTATTTCCTACAATTTTATGACCAGTTTTTGCTGTTAACTCATCTAATAATTCTTGTGGAAATCCTGTATCTGTAAAAGTCTTAAATGGTTTAGTTATGTGTAACCCCATCATTTCCCAATGTCCTGTCATAGTATCCTTACCAACACTTGCTTCAGCCATTTTAGCTTGGTATCCAATTGGGTCTTTAACTGGAGGTACATTTTTTATTGGATGTAAGTTTGCAATACCCATTCTTTGAAGATTAGGTATATTAAGTTTATCTACTGATTCTGCTATATGACCTAAAGTATCTACATTAACATCACCGTATTTTTCAGAATCTTCCATTGCTCCTATACCTAATGAATCTATAACTATTGTAAAAATTCTTTTATATTTGCTCATTATTAAACCCCCTGAGTGTATTTCCGTATATATTATAATTTTTAAGATTATTATTTTCTAAATTTTTTATTTTTTCTTCTTATCTTCTTTAATTAAGTTTCTTATTCCCTCTATACCTGCTTTTATTGCAAGTTCTGTATCATGAACTTGAGGATTATCAAGTCCTTCTCTTTCTCTTTCTTGGTTAGCTATAGTTAGGAAAACTGCTCCAACTCTTACTCTTAAATAACTTCCTACTATAAATAATGCAGCACCTTCCATTTCTGAACCTAAGCAACCACATCTTTTCCATGCTTCCCATTTATTTAATAATTCATAACTTACTGGCTTAGTTTCTGGTGAATGTTGTCCATAAAATGAATCCTTTGATTGAACTACTCCAGTATGGAAAGGCACTTTTAATTCCTTTGCTCCTTTAACTAAAGCATTTACAACATCTAAATTTGCAACAGCTGGAAATTCAATTGGTGCATATTCTCTTGAAGTACCTTCTGCTCTTATAGAACCTGTAGCTATTATAAGGTCTCCACCTTTAACATTTAAATCCATCCCTCCACAAGTTCCTACTCTTATGAAAGTATCTGCTCCACAATTAACTAACTCCTCTAAAGCTATAGCAGCTGAAGGTCCACCAATACCAGTTGAGGTAACGCTTACTTTTTCTCCATCTAAATATCCAGTATATGTAACATATTCTCTTTTGTCAGCTATTAATTTAGCATCATCTAAATATTTTGCTATTTTAGCACATCTTTTTGGATCTCCTGGCATTATTACGTATTTTCCAACTTCTCCTGGTGCAACGTCTATATGAAACTGTTTGTCTGAACCTTGTGTATAAATCATTTACATTTCCTCCTAATACTTGTTCCTTATAACATTTTAACTTGTCTACTTAGTTGTCTATTTTATATTTATATAATACTATACTTTTTAAAATTTATCAAACGTTTACAGAAAATTTTTTAAATTATTTATTGGTTATTTGTATAAAATCTCTTATAATTTATATAAATACTATTTTTTGTTATTAACTTGTATGAAACTTGTCTACTTTAGAAAGGTGATTTAAATGGAAATATTAACTGTAAGTAAGACTAAAGAATTACTATACGTTACTGTATATGATAAACTCTTTAAAATGATTAAAGAAGGAACTTTTCCAGAAAACAGTAGGCTACCTTCTGAACCTAAACTTGCAAAAACTTTAGGTGTTAGCAGAAGTACATTAAGACAAGCTTTAGCCCTTTTACAAGATGATGGTCTTATAAAAAATATAAGAGGTAAAGGAAACTTTATAACAAAAGAAAATAAAGAAAATAAAACTGGATTAGAAAAAATAGGACATCCTATATTTAAATGCTTAGATGTTACTACTAATAATATTGAAATAGACTTTAAAATAGACCCTCCTTCAGATTATTATAAAAAAATTTTAGGAGAAAATTCTGTTGCTACTGTTTGTATAGATAGATGGTATTTAGAAGATACTCTTGCCTTAGCATATTCATACACAATAATATCAATTGAAGGAATATCAAAATTCAATATAGATTTATCTAAAAAAGAAAACTTATTAAATTTTATAGAAGAAAGATGCTATAAGGAATGTTCAAAAATCAAAAGTACTATAAAATTCACAACTTCAGGGAATTTTGTAACTAAACGTCATCCAATTCATGGAGAAAGTCATTTTTATTTAATAGAAGAAGCTATATATTTTGATTCAGAAATTCCAATAATTTTTAATAAACATTATCTTCCTATGAAACATAGTACTATAAAAATAAACCCTATGAAATAACATTTCATAGGGTTTATTTTTATATTTTAATATGCTGTAAATCCACCATCTACTGGCATAAATATTCCTGTTATATTGCTTGCTTCTTCTGAAGCTAAGAATAATATTGCATTTGAAACCTCTTCTGGTTTTGCAACTCTCTTTTGAGGTGAATCAACTTTTCCTGATACGATTCCTTCATCATCTTTAACTCCAGCTTTTTTAGCAGCTTCTCTCTTGTTCTTTAAGAACTCTAAAGCTTCATAGTACATTGGAGTTTCAGTTGTTCCTGGGTTTACTGCATTTACTCTTATTCCATATTTAGCATAGTCTAAAGCCATATTTCTAGTTAATCCATTTAAACCATGTTTAGAAGTTACATAAGCACAGTGTCCTGGGAATCCTGTTAAACCAGCTACTGATGAAATGTTAACAATAGCTCCACCTCTATTTTGTTTAATCATTTCTCTTATTCCATAGTGTGAGCAATAGAATGCTATCATTATGTTACAATCTAAAACATTTCTAAACATTTCTTCACTCATTTCATGTACTGGTGCAGGTGTTCCTGTAATACCTGCATTATTTATTAATATGTCTAAAGCACCAAATTTTTCAATAGCAGTATCTATAACTTTTTTACAAACATCTCTATCTTTTAAATCACCTATTATAAATTCAACATCAGGTGTTATTTCTTTTATTTCTTTTAAAGTTTCTTTACTCATTTCTTCTTTTCTATCAGCTAAAACTAATTTAGCACCTTCTTTAGCAGCTCTTATAGCAGCAGCTTTTCCTATACCACCAGCAGCTCCTGTTATAACCATTACTTTGTCTTTAAATCTATCTTTTATTATTTCACACATAAATTTCTATTATAAAATATACGAAATATTTTATAATATTTTCACCTCCATTTTCTATTAATCCCCTAGGTTATTAAGTAATATATACCTTTAAAAAACCTATGTCAACACCTTAAAAATACATTATTTACTGAATATTCAGCAAATTTCAACAAAATATTTGCCATAGTGCATATCTTTTTTAATAAGTTAATATTAAAATTCTCACATATGAGAATATTTATTAAATTTATACAAATAATAAATTTTTAATATTTATTTTTTAGAGGACAATATTCGCAAAATAACACCCTAAAATTTACCTTTAATGATATAATAAGTTACTGTAAGTAAATTTTAATTTATAAGGAGAATACAATATGAAACTTTTAAGAAACAAAAGATTTTTAATAGGACTTACCCTTACTCTTGTAATAAGTTCCTCTTTTATAGGATGTAATACTAAAAATGAAAAGAATTTAGAAAAAGAAAAGGTTACCGTAGATAATAGTACTGAAAAATCTAATATTAATTCTACAGAATCTGAAAAAAATAAAGATAGATTTGAAGGAATAAAAACTACTACTAAGGATATAAATATTCCTGTTTTATGTTATCATGATGTAACACCAAATAATCCAAATAATAATGAACTTTTAGTAAATCCTCAAAAATTTAAAGAGCAACTTAAATACTTAAAAGATAATAATTACACACCTATAACTTTAGATGAACTTTATGATTATTTAAAAAATAAAAAACCAATACCAGAAAAACCTGTAGTAATAACTATAGATGATGGCTATGAAGGAAATTACGATTATGCTTATCCTATACTAAAAGAATTTAATTTCCCAGCTACTATTTTTGTAATATCAAATTATGTAGGTGCAAAGGATTATATGACAGCTGATGAATTAAAGGAAATGTCTGATAATGGTATAGAAATAGAAAGCCATACTTTTAAACATGATGATTTATCTACCTTAGATGAAAATAAACAAATAGAAACCTTTAAAAGTTCAAAGGAAAACTTAGAAAAAATAACTGGTAAACCTGTTGATTTTGTGGCATATCCTTTTGGAAGATATAATGATGAAACAAGAATAGCTGCTGAAAAGGCTGGATATAAACTAGGCTTTAATTTAAGTGGTGATTTTGCTGATAGAAAAGATAACGATTTTAATATAGACAGAATTTATGTTAGTAACAATGATTCTATAGAAAAATTTGAAAGTAGATTAAAAGGAAATTAAAAATAAATTAGGTAGCTTTTAAGCTACCTAATACAATTTACACATAAAAATTTTAAATTATTTTAAAGCTATTCTTTTTTATCTAATTGTTTTAAAGCCTGTCTTAAAAATTCTGGTATAGGTACTCCTAACTCTGCACAATTTTCTAATATGCTTATTCCCTCATTAGATATATAAAAATAGGCTATTAAAGTCCTAAACATCCATGTTCCATTTTCTAAAAGTCTATCTAACATTACTGCAACCAAAAGTACAACTAAAATTAAACCTTTTTTAGTTATTCCTCTTAATCCAGCCTTTGAACACAATTGATTGCTTTTACCACTTTTTAATACGCCAGTTAAATAATCTAAAAAAATAAATACTAATAAAGTTATTATTGGCATATCCCAAGCACCAAATATCCAAGTGAATAAGGTTCCTAGGAATACAACCCCTAACTTAATACCAACTATTATACTCTCCATAAGAACAATACTCCTTAAATCTATTAATAAATTTTCTATAAATATATACTCTTAATACTTCTTTTCTATTCTTTAAAATATAAATAAATTTATAAAACAAGGGAATATTATCCTATATTTTTTCAACAAACTTTGATTGAACAAATCCACTTTTTCCTTCTTTATTTGTTATTCTATACCATCCTAAATATCTAGAATCTACCCAATCTATTCTAAAAACCTCTCCATTTTCTAAAAATGCAACTATATTAGATTGTATATTTGCTTTTTCATACACATTTAATATATCTTTTACATTCTTAGTTGTTGCCTCTTGAAATTTTCTTACATATTTCTCACTTACATATCCTATAATATTTTTATACTCAATAAGACACCAGATTGAACCCTCTTTATATTTTTTTATAATAAATTCTCCTTTAGCGGGTATTCTTCCTATAATCTTTGAATTTAAACTTGCTTTTTCTCTTATATTTAAATATGTGGATACTCCTTTTGTTGTACCATTATAAAGTTTAAATTTAATTTTTCCATCTAATATTTCACTTTTAAGTTCATTTAAATCACAAAAACCTGATACTCCTAAAACATTTCCTCTACTTGAATATTGAAATCCAATCCACCTATCCCAAATTTTATTATCTTTAGGCTTTTTAACTCCATATTCAGCAATCCAAAGAGGATATATTCCTAATCTTTTATCTAAATTATTATTAGCAAAACTTGTATATGTGTAAACAACAACTTCTCTTCCACTTAATCTTTTAACTTCTTCTAAAAACTCAATACATAAATTAGTTAATTCATAAGGACTTTTACCATCTGATACTTCAATATCTAAGGCTAATTTCCCCTCATATTCAGTAGCACCTATATAATTTAAATAATCTATAAAATATTTTGCTTGCTTTTTAGCTCCTTTATTTGGTTTAAAAAAATGATAAAATCCTATTTTAAAGCCTTCCTTTTTTGCTCTTTCATAATTTTGCTTAGCATATGAATCTCTAAAGTAATCCCCCTCTGTAGCCTTTATATAAACTATCTCAAAACCTTGACTTTTAACTTTTTTAAAATCTATATCTCTTTGCCAATTTGAAACATCAATACCTTTTAAATTTTTACTATTTCTTTCTTCCATAAATATCCTTCCTCTTTTGTATATTTTTATATTACATTTTATGCAATCTATATATTAAAGCTACATAACTTTTAATTTTATTTTTTTAAATTGACTTTTAAATTTATATTAATTTTTTTTAAAAAATTATTTGACTTTATAATAAAAAAACCTTAAAATAATTTTATACAATTTAATTTTAACAAATCAATTATAAAAATCCCCTAATATATACTTAAGATTGGATTTAATCCAAAACTTAAATAATATTAATTAAAAAACACAATAATTCATTAAATACTTAAAAAGAGCAATCTAATTTAGATTGCTCTTTTTGTAATATTAAATTATTTTTCTTTATTTACAAATTGACTATTATAAAGACTTTCATAATAGCCACCTTTTTTTATTAATTCTTCATGGGTTCCCTGTTCAATTATATTTCCATCATTCATTACTAATATTAAATCAGCATTTCTGATTGTAGAAAGTCTATGTGCTATAACAAAACTAGTTCTATTTTTCATTATATTTTTCATAGCTTTTTGAATTAAAATTTCAAGTCTAGTATCAACTGAACTTGTAGCTTCATCTAAGATTAATATAGTTGGATTTTTCAAAATCGCCCTAGCTATAGTTAAAAGTTGTTTTTCTCCTTGAGATACATTTGATGCTTCTTCATTTAGAACCATATTATACCCTTCTGGTAAGGTTTTTATAAAGTGATGAACATTAGCAATCTTAGCGGCTTCAATTACTTCTTCTTTAGTAGCATCAAATCTACCATACCTAATATTATCATAGATTGTTCCCTTAAATAGCCATGTATCTTGAAGAACCATTCCAAATAAACTTCTTAAATCTTCACGCTTCATCTCTCTAATGTCTACTCCATCTATTTTAATTGAGCCCTCTTTAACATCATAAAATCTCATCAAAAGATTTATAAGAGTAGTCTTTCCAGCTCCTGTCTTACCAACAATAGCAACCATTTGACCACTTTTAACATCTAAACTTAAATCTTTTATAAGATTTTTATCCTCATTGTATGAAAATTTAACATGCTCAAAACTAACATTTCCCTTTGGCTCTTTTATTTTTATAGGATTTTCTAAATCTTTTACTTCTTCCTTCTCCTCTAAAAATTCAAAAACTCTATTAGCTGCTGCAAAGGCTGATTGTATAGCTGAAGATAATTGGGTTACTTGAGATAAGGGTTGGTTTATTTGCCATATATAACGTACAAAGGCTTGAAGATTACCAACAGTTATTACACCCCTTATAGACATTATTGCACCTAAAACTCCTATTATAGCTATCCCTAGATAAGTAATAAGGCTTATTAAAGGAGACATTATGCTAGATATAAACTGTGCTTTAAAACCTGTTTCTCTTAATTCCTCATTTACCTTTATAAACTCCTTTAAAGAATCTTCTTCCTTTCCATATAACTTTAATTCATTAAAGCCTGTATACATTTCTTGAACTTTTCCATTAAGATTTCCTAAAGCTTTTTGTTGATTATTAAATAACCTTTGAGATTTAGATACTATTATTTTTGTAATTAAAATACTTAAAGGAATTATTAATGTTGCAATTAATGCTAATTTAAAATTTATAGAATACATCATTATTAAAGCTAACCCTACAGATAAAAAAGCATTTATTACTTGAACAAAACTCTGTTGTAATGCATTAGAAATAGTATCTACATCATTAGTAATTCTACTTAAAACATCTCCATAACTATTAGAATCAAAGTATTTTATAGGAAGTCTATTTATCTTTTTTTCAACCTCACTTCTAAGGTTTCTCATAGTATTTTGAATTGCATTAGTTAATAAAAAACTAGATATAATATTAGATAAAGTTCCAAGGGTATATACCATAAATAGTACTACTAATACCTTTAAGATATAATTAAAATTAACTGTAGCGCCAGTAACTCCCTTTATAATTTCTTCAAAGTCTTTAGTTAATTGAGTTATTATCAACCCTTCTGTTACTGGAGCTACAGCTGCAAAGATAGCAGAAAAAATTATAAATAAAATTGCACCTAAAAAAGACCACTTATATCTAAAAACAAAGGGAGAAATCTTTTTTAATACTAATTTTAAATTATTCATCTTTTAATTCCTCCTCTGTAAGTTGTGATGTAGCTATTTCATAATATATAGGACAATTTTTTATTAATTCTTTATGTGTACCAGCTCCAACAACTTCTCCTTCATTTAACACTATAATTTTGTTAGCATCCATTATAGAACTTATTCTCTGGGCAACAATTAATACAATAGAATCTCTTGTTTCTTCCTTTAATTCTTTTCTTAAAATAGCATCTGTTTTAAAATCTAAAGCTGAGAAACTATCATCAAAAATATATATATCTGGTTTTCTAACTACTGCCCTAGCTATTGAAAGTCTTTGCTTTTGCCCTCCTGAAACATTTGAACCACCTTCTGTTATAATTTCATCAAACTTCTTAGGCTTATTTGAAATAAATTCATAAGCTTGTGCTATTTTAGCTGACTCTTCAACTTCTTTATCTTTAGCATCTTTTTTCCCAAATTTTATATTACTAGATATACTTCCTGTAAATAAAAGAGTTTTTTGTGGAATAAATCCTATCTTTTCTCTCAAATATTTTAAATCATAATCTCTTACATCTACTCCATCTATTTTTATGCTTCCCTTAGTAACATCATAAAACCTTGGTATTAAATTTATAAGTGTACTTTTGCCACTTCCTGTACTTCCTATAAAAGCAATAACTTCTCCTCTTTCTCCCTTAAAAGATACATCTTTAATAACAGGTTCTTCCCCATTTGGATAGGTAAAAGATACATTTTCAAACTCTATAGTACCTTTATTTTCAACCTTTTTAACTCCATTTTTAGGATTTTTTATTATAGGCTCTGTATTTAATACTTCCCTAATTCTATTTGCAGATACTTGTGCTTTTGGGTACATTACAAAAACCATAGAAAATAACATTATTGAAAACATTGCATGAAATAAATATTCAATAAAAGCCACTAACTGACCAACTTGAAGAGTTTTATCACTTATCATATTACTAGATACTAAAAATATAACTATAATCGCTATATTAAGTAGAAAAAAGAAAAGAGGTTGAGCTACTCCCATAAGCTTATTTAATTTTTTAGCAATTCTAGCATAAGAATTATTTGTTTTATTAAATCTTTCTTCCTCATATTTTTCATTGCCAAAGGCTCTTATGACTCTTATTCCTGTTAAATTTTCTCTAGATATTCTA
Source organism: Clostridium sp. TJA038 (assembly GCF_058310255.1). Classification (NCBI taxonomy): domain Bacteria; kingdom Bacillati; phylum Bacillota; class Clostridia; order Eubacteriales; family Clostridiaceae; genus Clostridium; species Clostridium sp. TJA038. The sequence goes on from NZ_JBZEFA010000002.1 coordinate 147,861, forward strand.
TTTAATTTATCTAAATTTTTTTGTAATTTTTCAGATAAAGGCTCTGAAATTTTAGCAATAATTATAACACCAATTATAATTAAAGGAATAACAAAGGCTAATATTAGTGAAAGAGAAAGACTTGTTTTTAATATCATAAATAAACTTATAATAAACATAATAGGAGTTATTAAAGCTAACCTTAAAAGAGTATTAGTAAACTGTAAAATAACAAAGGGGTCATTTGTAGTTCTTGTTATCATAGAAGATACTCCAAAGTTATTATATTCTGTATGAGAAAACTCTTGAGCCTTTTTAAATATATCATTTCTTATATCTCTAGTTATTCCTGTTGATATTTTTGAAGAACAATACCCAAGTAAAATAGTTCCCATAACACCTATAATAGATATAACAACTATTAAAATTCCCATACTCTTAATGTAATTTATATCTTCTCTTATTATTCCTATATCTATAATCTTAGCCATAATTGTTGGTATTCCTAGTTCTACTAAAGCAAAACCAAAAACAGATATAAAATTTAGAATAAGCAATCCTTTATAGTTTTTTAAATAACTAAGTATTAGTTTCATAATTATAATTCACTTCCTTTCTTTTAAAACTCATTTAATTACTAATTATACCAAATTTAATCACTTATGCTAAATATCATTTTAAGGCTTATCCCTTTAATCTAAAGCTAAATATGCTTTATTAAATATAATATACAAAGCTTTTAATATATATTAATTTTCAAAATTTTATTCTCTCCAAAAAACAAAAAAATAAAATAGATAAGCTAAATTAGATTTTATTTAAATCCCTTAGCTTAATCTATTTTATTCTAAGAAAAATTTATACTATTTAAAATTTAAGTAATATAATCTAGGTATTAAAGTATTTATAGTATTTAAATTAATCCATACTCTTTTAACATTTTTTCTATATCAGTTCCAGATATTTGTTTCATTAATTTTTTCTTTAATAAGAAAGGTATATGAATATCTGGTTTTTCACCATCTAATAAAGCTACCATTGCATTTAATAAATAACGAATATCATATCTTGAAGCAAATACTTCAGGTACACCTTTTTCAACTCCAGTTAAAACATAAACGGCTTCCATAGCTGTACGTCCTGAATATTCTATAGTAAATACAGTATCTCTTCCTGGGTCATCTAAAGTTTCTGCAAATTGACCAAGGAATGCAAAGTTAACTGAATGTTTTGGAACAACATAAGGTCTATCACCAAATTCACGAGGCATAAATTGTGATGTTATAAATGGCATCATTACAGGTACTGCTGTACAAGATTTTGAAAGTTCTTCAATTTCATCAGTAGGAACTCCTATATGGAATAGCCACTCTTTAGTAATTTCCTTACCTGTACAATCTCTCATAGGCTTTTTAATGTAATCTCCATTTACATCTGTAAATAATCCATATACCCAAACAACTATATCTTTCTTTGGTTGTCCATAATATTGCTCTTGACGGTTTATAGTCCAGCTCATAAGCCATGAAGAGTCCATAGCTGTTACTATACCACCTGTTACTGTTCTTCCACCATAAGGAGAACGTTTAGTTATTTTTTCAATATATCTTGGTACACGCTCATCATGACAAGTTATTGTACAAGACTCCCAATTTGATTTTTCTGTGTCAGTACAGAACTTATCTGGATGTCCAAACTCATCAGATTGTTTTGCGATATTTCTCCATAATTCCCAACAACCTTTAGGTTCTTTGTTAAATGGTGCAGGAGTATTATCATCACCATATCCAGAACCCTCTGTCATTGAACCATTTGTTATGAATACTAAATCCTCTTCTGTTAAATCTACAGATATGTCATTTCCATATTTATCTTTTGCTATTATTTTTTTAGCTACTTTTTTATTTTCAGTTATTTCAATTTCAACATTTTCAACATGAACACCATATTCAAATTTAGCTCCATGGTCTTTTAAATACTTAACCATTGGCTTAACAAAAGATGTAAATTGGTCATGTCTTGAAAATTGTAGTGCTGAAAGAGTTGGTAGTCCTCCAACATGGTGTATGAATCTATTCATATATAATTTCATCTCTAAAGCACTATGCCAGTTTTCAAAGGCAAACATTGTTCTCCATAAAGTCCAGAAATCTGTACTTAAAAGTTCTTGAGAAAATACTTCTTCTATAGTTTTATTTTGAAGTTCTTCATCAGGTATAAGAACAAATTCTGCTAATTCCTTAGCTAAGTCTTGTCCTAAATTAAACTTCGCATCATCATATCTTTCTCCATTATTATGAGTTATACGACAATTACTATAGTTTGGATCATCATAGTTTGTATAGAATAAATGATCTAAAACTGTCATGTTTGGGTCTTCTGTAGAAGGTAATGAGCTAAATAGTCCCCATAAAACTTCAAAGTGATGTCCAAGTTCACGACCTCCACGAGCAACATACCCTATATTTTGAATATATTCTCCATCTAATGAACCACCTGGTATTTCTAACTGTTCAAAAAATGTTATTTTGCTTCCATCCATATGTGCATCTCTAATTAAGAAACATCCTGCAGCTAAAGCGCCTATTCCTGTTCCTATTAAATAAGCCTTTTTATCATCAATTCCATAAGGCTTTCTAGCATGAACTAATGCATGATAGCTTCCGTTTGTTAATGTAAGTCTTTCATCATGTGTTTTAAGTTTCATTAAAATCCCCTTCTTTCTTAAAACTATGTATAATGTCTTAAAAGAAATATTATCACCTTAAATTACCCTTTTTATAACTTTAAACTTCTTTAAATTAAAAATTTTAATACTAAGGCTAAATAGATTTAATTTCCTTTTATTCTATAATATAACCTTTTATATTATCTTTCATTAGATAAATAATTATAGTGTTAAAAGTTATAACACATACATGAAAATGACTAAAATTTAGTTATATAATAATATTTGTCTAAATAAATAATAAAGTTATTTTAAAATCGCTTTTTTCTTTTAAATCAATTAATTTTCTTATATAAAATTTACTGTTTTATCAATTATTTTTTTCCATATTTTCTAATTTTTCACTTCTTTCAAGAGATAATTTTATATTCCCATCAAATAATTTTCCTATCCTTCTTATTATTTCTTCTGGGTCCTCTTTCATCCCTGAAGAAATCCATCTAATAACCATTTCCGTAAGAGCACATTGATAAAATACAGCTATTAACTTCATATCATATTTTGAAGCCTTTATCCCTTGACTTACTTTATTTACATACCTCTCCATCATATTTCCAGAAACACTATATATGTAATTTACTAATTCTTCTCTTTGCATTGAATTATAAATATTATATATTAATTTTTTATTTCCTAATGCAAATCTTGTAGCAAGAACAAAACTTTCTTCCCATGACATAGTATCATTATATTCACTTATAATACTCTTAAGCTCTGTCTGAAAAATTTCAGATAAAAGAGCATATATATCTGAATAATAATAATAAAAAGTATTTCTATTAATTCCACAAGAATTAGCTATATCCTTTACAGTTATTTTATTTAAAGGTTTTTCATTTAACAGTTCTATAAATACGCTACGTATAAGTTTCTTAGTATATTGCTGGGCCAAATGAATCTCCCCCTTTGTTTTTTTATTAATAAATTATACCATTAACTTTATATATTTTTATTTAACTTATATAAATTATTATAAAGAAATTATATCAAATTTCTCTCTTACTAATGTTACTATTTATAAAATAAGTATTTAATAATAAAAAATACTCTTTAAAGACCTTATAAAAAGTTCTTTAAAGAGTATTTTATAAATTTACTTTTTTAAATAAAAACCTAATATAGAAATACTTAATCCTAGAAAAAACAATCCACCTTTATATCCAGTTTGAGGCAATTCATCCGGTTTATTATTTTGATTTGAATTGTCATCTGGTTTATTATTTTCAGAATCTATTTCTTTTTCTTTTACTGTAACACTAATTTTTTTTGTAATAGATGCTCCATTACTATCAACTACTTGATAAGTAATATAATATATTCCTGGAACATTAATATCTAAGTTATTTGATATTATATTTTTATCTGTAATAGAAATATTTCCATCTTCTTTATCGTAAGCTATAACACCTTCTAATGGATCAAATTCATTACCACAATAAATAACTTTATCATCTGCTTTTATATTAGGAACTGTATTTATTTTTTCTATTTTATTATTAATTAAAAAAGTTACTTTAGCTAACTGAATATCAGTATTTTTTATATACTTCTCCTCTCCATTATTTAATATATATTTTTTATCTTTATATTCTGGAAAATCTATTTTTAAAAATTTAGTATCTTTAGGCAGATTATAAGCATCAAATGTAGTTCTAGCATAACCTGGATGTTTTTCAATGAAATTGTCAACAATTTTTACATTATCAAACTCATTCCAATTCTCTCCATCTTTTGATGTAAATATTTTGAAATCTATATCTCCATCTATTAATGAAGATCTAATAGAATATCCTTCATATGAATTTGCACTTTCATTCCATGTCATTTTATCTTCAATAGTTTGATAATAAGTAGTTAAATGTACATCCTTTACATTAGGTATATTATAAATTATAGAACCATTTTCTTGACCATTTCCAAGTGCTAAGCGACTATTTTCTAATCTAGGCTGTCCACCATAATAAAAATTATCCTTATTTTCTTCATTTGAAATCCCATCTGTTAAAACCATAAAATTATTTGTATGAGAATAAGGACTTATTTCATAATTACTACTTTTTTTATTATTTATATCTTTCAAATCATCAAACTTTACATATTCTTGATTAGGCATTTGATATATTCTAATCCAATCAATTAAATACTCTGAATCTTGCTTGGTATTTTGTTTATTATAATCCACATCTCCAACCCAACCATCTCCAACTTGTGTTTCTAATATAGGAAACATAGGTCTATTGTGCATACCATCTCTTCCATCATCTTTTGCCTTATCACTTTTAAAAACCATTTTACCATCTATATACCATTTTATAAAATTTGGATCCCACTCCACTTCAAAAACATGGAAATCTTGACTCCAAGCTTCATAGTTAATATTTTTTACTCCATCAGAACCTTTATTTTTTCCTAATATACCAAAATGATTAGTAGTCCAAGCCCCCCATGGATCCTGTCCCAAGTACTCTAAAACATCTATTTCATCATGTCCTGTTTCATCTTGAGCTAACATCCATATAGCTGGCCATATTCCTTGAGAATCATTTACCTTTGCTCTTACTGCCATTCTACCAAATTGGAATGAAAATTTATTTTTCGACTCAACTCTTCCTGATGACCAAGTAACCTTCTCTCTATTTATAGTTTGACCTAAATAATTATCAACTCCTACTGCTTTAATTAATTCATCTGTACTGTTAAAATTTTTAGTATTAATAGATAAATAGCTCTCTTCACCATCCTTTTTTATACTTACAGCTCCTCTATTATATATAGCCCCATGATTAACCATACCATCTATTATAGTCCATTTACTTTCATCAATTTTTTCACCATTAAATTCATCACTCCAAACTAATTTATTATACTTAGATGTAGGTTCTATATATTCATCTTTACTTTCATCATAATTATCTCCTGAACCCCATATCTCAATCTCTGAGTATTTAGTTTTACTTTTACCATCTTTATCAACTATAAAACGTATATATCTTGCTTTCGTATTATAAGGTAAATTTACTACTTCTAGCTCATCATCATGTATCCAATTCTTCTTGCTAAATACTTCTCTAAATCCACTATTAGGAGAATTAGAAATTAATACCTTAACTAAATTATATTTTCCTGGTTCTAATTTAAAATTTATATTATTAATAGTGTATATATTTTTATATTCAAATTGCAACCAATTTTCTCCTTCAGTATTGTGAATAGCATAATTATTATCTAATTTATTATCTGTAATTGCTTGAATATTACTCGGCTCCAAACCATATACATATGGTAATTTTCCAGAGGATAAATTTATAGGTTCAATATTATCAGGTTGTTCTGGAATTTCTTGTTTAGGAACATTAGCCATAACTTCTATTTCATTATAAAGGTTACCATTGCTATATCCTTTCCATGAACTATTAATATTTTCAATGTAATGTCCCTTTCCCCATATTCTTATATATTGAGCATCAATAAGTGTATCTAAATTTATAACTTGAGGTTTTCCTTTATCATTTATATTCTCAATAATATCTTGTTTTTCAAATACTACATGAGTTTTGTCTTCCTCAAAATTAGGACTAGTTGATAATTCAACTTTTACATCTTTAAATGTTGATATTGCATCATCATAAGTATTTCTATAAATCTTAATTTCCTTTACTGAATAAATTTTTCCAAAGTCATATTGTAAAAAACATCATCCCATTTACTATATCCATTATCTACTTCCCCAGTTTCATTACCAACTATAACTTTAGTATTTAAATTATCATCATTACTAGATAGATTATCTCCATCAGTTGCTAAATTAGGGTTTAATATTGATACTTGTGGTATAGTAAAATCTCCACTATCAATCATATGTTTGCTATTAGTAGTAGGAATTAATCCATTTAATATGTTAGTAATAATATATTCATTATTTTTAGCTAATACTATCTCATTAAAGCAGTTAAATAAATTCATAAATATTAAAATAAATAGAATAAAGATTGCAAATACTTTTTTTAAATATAATCGAAAACTCATATACTACTCCTCTACATAATTTTTCACATAAATTAAAACTTAAAGTTTTCCACCTGAAGTTGCTATTCCTTCTATAAATTGTTTTTGGAATATAACATAAATTAATAACATAGGCCATATTGCTAATACTGATGCTGCCATAAGTTGTGGATAATTTACTGAATAAGCACTCTGTATTTTAGATAGTGCAGATGATAAAGTAGCTGCATCTGTATTTGAATTTACAATTAATGGCCACATTAAATCTTTAAATGCAAATAAAGCTGTAAATATACTTAAAGCTATTAATCCTGATCTTGCTAAAGGTAACATTACTTTAAAAAAAGTTTGTCCTATATTGCATCCATCTAAATAAGCTGCTTCTTCTAGTTCCTTTGGTAATCCAATAAAAAATTGTCTTAAAAGAAATGTCCCAAAAGCACTTACTAAACCTGGAAAAACCAATGCAAATATAGTATTTCTCATATTTATTTGATCTATCATTAGATATTGTGGAATTACAAAAACTTGTGCTGGAATCATCATTTGAAATAAAACTAATCCGAATAAAATATTTCTTCCTGGAAATTTTAGTCTAGCAAAAGCATACGCTGCCATAGCACTAAATAAAACTGAACAAAGAACTCTAAATATCATCATTAAAAATGTATTTGCATATAACCTAAAAAAATTATTTCCTTGTATAACATCTATATAATTTTCTAGTCTTAATTTACTTGGAAAAATAACAAATGGATTCATTTGAGTAGATTCTGTTACAGTTTTAAATGAAGTTAACACCATCCAAACAAATGGTAATATCATTATTATAGCTATAATTATTAAAAATAAATGAATAAATATTCTAGATATTTTTTTTGTATGCATAATATTCATCCTTTCTTTACATATAATTTACCCATTTTTTTTGTAGTTTCATCTGAATAAATGTAAAAATTAAAATAATAATTAATAATAATATTATGATTGTTGAACCATATCCTTTATCAGAATACTTAAATGCATTATTATAAAATAAATAAACAAGTGAAACTGTTTTTTCATATGCAGGGCTTGTTATATCTATCATCATATAAATAACATCAAACACTTGCATACATTGAATAACAGTAGTTACTATTACAAAAAATAATGTTGGTGAAACTAACGGAAGTGTTATGTTAAAAAACTGTTTAATAGAATTAGCACCATCAATACTTGCGGCCTCATAATAATCTTTTGGTATTTCTTGAAGCCCAGCTAATATTAAAACCATACTATATCCCACTGTACTCCAAATTCCAATAATTATTATTGAATATATAGCTATGTTTGGATTATTTATCCAATCTATTTCAGAAATTCCTATTTTACCAAGTAAATAATTAATAAGGCCAAAATTTGTATTATATAGCCATTTCCAGACCATAGTTATAGCAGCCGGTGTAGCTACCATTGGAATAAAATAAATTGTTCTATAAATATTTCTTCCTTTTATCTTCTTATTAAGTATAGTTGCTAAAATAAGTGCAATAACAACATTTAATGGTACAACAAAAACCGTATATTTTAGAGTATTTATAGTTGCTTGCCAAACCTGCTCATCACCTAATAATCTTATATAATTTTCAAATCCTACAAAAATATCATTTCTACCAAAATCACCACTTTTATAAAAACTCATTTTTATAACTTGAAAAATAGGTATTATATTCAATATAATTAAACCTATAATAGTAGGAGCTATAAAAAAATAACCCCAAATCCACTCTTTTCTACTCTTATTAGGAACAAAAAGTCTTTTAAATAAATTATTTTTTGTAAGTTCCATAATTATTTCTCCTTATATTCAATAAAAAAACAATAGCTAATTTATAAATTCGCTATTGTTTTTTTAAATTTAATTTTCTTGACTTAAATAATCATTCATCATTTTAGCTGTATCTTTACAAGCTTCTTCAACTGACATTTCTCCAAGATAAGCTTTTTTCAATATTTCAGTTGCTTTATCTTCCCACTTAGCTGTTGAATTAGAGTATGGTCTAATTTGTGCATAATCTAACATTTCTACATAAGCACTAGTATTAAAAGTTTTATTATTTTTTGCCCAGATTTCTGCTGCTCCATTATATGCAGGAATAGCCACTCCTAATTCTCCTTGTTTTTCTTGCCCTTCCTTTGAACTTAAATACTCTACCCATTTCCATGCTTTTTCAGGATGTTCTGTTTTAGCTGAAATAGCATTACCTAAGCCATTGAATATAGTAGCTCTATTACCATTATTTGCTGAAGGTAGTACAGTTACATCAAAATTCTCACTCATATATTCATTTTCTGAAAATGATGCCAAATTCCAAGAACCAAAAAACCCCATAGCAACTTGTCCATTTTGTAAAGCTTCTGCTCTTTCTTTATCATTAAAAATCTTAGGAGATAATCCTTCTTTAGATAAATTAAAGTAATATTCCATAGCTTCTATAGTTTTAGGATTATCATAACCTGATTTTTTATTGTCATCTATTATAGTACCTCCATTTTGATAAACAAAATTATAATATCCTTCTTGATTATGCAATGGTGCTAATATTCCATATTGACTTCCATCATCTTTTGTTAATTTTTTAGCAACATCATATAATTTATCCCAATTCCATGTTTCGTCTGGATAAGGTATATTAGCTTCATCAAACATCTTTTTGTTATACCATAATCCTATAGTATCGAAATCTTTTGGTATTGCATATTGATTTTCATTAATATTATAAATTTTATTCAATCCCTCTGGATAATTCTCTAAATTAACCAGTTCACTTTTATCTATATATTCATTTAAATTTAATAACATTTCATTTGAACCATATCGATAAATCTCATTTGAATGCATCCAAAATGTATCAGGCAAAGATCCTCCAGTTGCAGCAGCTTCTAACATTGTCCAATATTCGTTCCATCCTATTACTTGAATATTAATTTTTGTATCTGGATTCTTACTTTCAAATTCATCTGCTATCTTACGTATTCCTTTTTCTTGTCCTGAATCCCATATAGCATAAGAGATTGTTACAGGTTCTTCATCTGATTTTGCTGAATCTTCTTTAACATTGCTTCCACAACCAACTAAAAATAAAGCACATAGGCTAAGAGATATAATTTTAAACCTCTTTTTCATTTTATTTCCCCCTAAAAAAATATTTAAGCATATTTATTGCTATAAATAAATTTTATCATTGAAAACTTTACTAAAAAATGTTATTATTACTCTAAAATATATTAAAATTTGTACTTTTTTACATTTTTTATATATATTGTATTAATAAATATATATTTTGGAGGAATATATGCATAAATTTGAAACTTATGTATTTAATAATGAAAATTATATTGATTTGAAACTAATTCAATTTGGATATGAAAAATGTGAATCTTTACACTCAATAGGACCAACAATAAAAAATAATTACCTATTTCATTATGTAATATCAGGAAAGGGAAATTTTTTTTGTGTGGATCCTAAAACATTTGAAAAAAAATCTTATGAAATATCAGCAAAAGAAGGTTTTTTAATTTCTCCTAATGAAATTTGTTCTTATCAAGCTGATAAAAACACTCCTTGGACTTATATATGGATTGAATTTAATGGTATAAAAGCTAAAATTTTTATGGAGAAATCAGGATTAACACCATCAACCCCTGTATTTAAACTTAAAGAAAAATCAGATTCAAATAAAATTATTGAAGAAATCAATACAATAATTAAAAATAACAAAAAAAATTCTTCATTTTTAATAGGTCACCTTTACATTCTTATGAATAATTTAATAGAATATTCAGCAAATAATACTATAACAAACTTAAACTGTTTAAAAGAAATATATATCAAAGAGGCTTTAAATTTTATAGAAAAAAATTATAATAAAAATATTTCAGTAGAAGATATATCAAATCACTGTAATTTAAGTAAATCATATTTTACTAGGCTATTTAAAAATCATATGAATATAACTCCTCAGGAATTTTTAATTAAATATAAAATGTTGAAAGCATGTAATTTGTTAAAAGATAAAAGATTATCTATAAATCAAATTTCAGAAATACTAGGTTATTCTAATCAATTTAATTTTTCAGTAGCTTTCAAAAAAAATTTAAATTTATCTCCTTCTAAATGGAGAATAAGTTATTATGAAAATAATAAGAATATCTAGATAATATTTATTAATTTTATCCAAAACATTATTGTTTTAATATAAAATTTTAAAATTATAAATAAAAGAGAAAATTAATCTTATAATAATTTTCTCTTTTAAAATTATATCTTTAAATCTTATATTAAATTATACAAAATACAATTATAATTTTTTATTTCCTTCTTTTAATTTTGTATTTTAGCTTTTACAATAAATCTCAATAAATTAATTATTATCAAATATTTATTCTATAATCCATTTTTATACTTATATTATGTTAAATTTTGCTTATTTTAAATACTATAAAAAGTATAATTTACTATTATTTTACAAAAATCAAGTTTTATATACTAAAATTTTTTTGATTTTATATTAATTACTTCTCAAAATAATAACAAGCTTTATATAGCTTATCAATCATTTTATATTCATGTTCTTTACATTTTGCATCTTTCCAATATAAGCTAGCATTTTTCCCCTCTCCCTCTTCAGTAAGTTCACTCATTATCCTTAACTTTATACTTCCTTTTGATATCATTTCTTTAAAAGTGCTCTTCTTTGCTTCAGGAGACATATTAGAAAATTTTGAATTAATATTACTCTGAATAATACATAGATTTCCAAAGCAATCTATTCCTTGAGACCATGGTTCAAAGGTTCCTTCTGATGGATTTTGCGGATACCAATGCTCTATAGAATTTCTAAATTCAAATGTAAAATTATCATATTTTTTAGAATCAGATTTCCATAATAAAAAATCTAAATAATTAAATACAATATGAGGTGTACTTACTCCCATTTTATAAACTCCATCTTTACACTTTTCAAAAAATTGTTTACGTACTGAATTCTTAGCTATTTCTTCAATAATATTTGTAAAAATAGACAAATCCTCTCTAAAAACCTTAGCATAATTATCTTTAGATAACCAAATTAATATCTGTGTTATCCAATGCATTGCTTTTGGTGATGTATAAGAAACTCTTAATGCAGACTGAAGCATTATATTTATCTTATTACGCTCATTACTCTTCTTTTCTTTATTATGTTCTCCTTTACAAACAAACTCTGTGTTTCTATAATAAGGCTTCTTCTTTGACTGTTGTCCTGAAACATGAAGTGATTTTATACTCCATTCTCCATCAATACTATCATTTGAATACTCTCTTTTTAAAATATACTTATCAAATAAATACCTTGTTCTTAAAAGGCATAAGATAAAATCCTTTGAAAAATCCTCTTTATTATCATTAATTCTACCTTCTCTATTAATTCCATGTGAAATAACTTTCATAAAGCTATCTATAAGCTTTTTATCATCAAGTAATTCCTCTATAAGTTTTAAATTCTTATTTTCGTGTAAAATATCTTTAATTGATATATAAACTTTCAAGGTATGTATAAGAAAATAAGGAAAATCAATAATACTATGAAATCTTATTTTTAAATCATTATCTAAATAAATATTATCTATAGTTACCGAAAAATTAACATTAATAATTTCATCAATAGTATATCCCTCATTATTTGATAAATTTAATTCTAAATTTTCTTTATAACTTATCCAATCACCTAAAGGCATACAATCCCAAGTACTTCCAAAAAATTCTTCACGAATTTCATTTCTTTTACTCATAAAGTGCATTTGAACATAACCTGTCATATCACTACAGGCCTCCCAAATTATTGAAAATATTTCCCTATCTTTATCACATTTAAGATAACTCATAAGAGTTGCTTTAAGAATATCATGTTGTTCAAGCTGTTCGCCACGAGTATTCATTATTTCAAAATAACGGTTAAGGTCAGTATTTTTAGGAACTTCTATACGATAAATAACTACCTTAGCAAGCTTTTTACAAAATTCATCTTTATTAAAATTTCTCCTCTTTATTTCTTGCATGATTATTTTTATACCATTTTCAATACTGTTCTCAATTCGTTCTATATCAATATTACTATAATCATTATTTATTAATTTCTTAATATTTAAAAGAGTATAATTTGATTTTTCTCTACAATCAAACTTTAAAGATTCTTTAACTTCATATCCTAAACAATTTAATAAAATATATAGAGATGTTAATCTTTGTTGTCCATCTACAACCTCAAATTTATTATCTTTTCTAGATATAATTAAAGAACCAATATAATAATTTTCATCATTAGAAATATCTTTAATATCCTCTATAAGATTAATAATATCTTTATATTCCCAAGCATATGCTCTTTGATAAAGAGGAATACTATATTCAATATTAGTATCGAATATATTACCTTTATCTTCTAAAACATGTAATTCATTAACTAAATCACTCATTTTCTTCCTCCAACAGCCCATTCATAATCTTTAACCTATTATATAAATAATTCCACTTTTCACTATTTGCCTTATCTGGATTTCTCTTGACCTTTATTTGTAAACTTGAAATATCCTTGTGAATACGAGCTAAACTTATCTTTGAAAACATTTCTAATGAATTTGTATATCTTGAATTTTCATTATTACCAATAGCATATTTATTTACACTATCAAAGCCTAAATTCTCCATATCAACACGAAGCATAAAAGCCCATGTAAATAATTTTTTTACTGCCATTTCATCAAAATTATTAAACTTATTGTAATAACAAAGTAGTACACAATAAAATAAATTTTTTGTATATTTAAAGCCAACTGAACCATACTTTATAGCTTCCATTTCTTTTACAGTATATACCTTTTTACCATTGCAAAGTATAAATTTCATATGAGAAAAAGAAGAATTATTTAAAATTTCTGTTTTTATATCGGTTAATAAATATAAGTAGTAATCTACCATTTCAAAAAAAGCCTTACCAGAAATAAAAGGTTCATTAATCTGAAAGCAAGGCATAGATTTAATAGTTCGTTTAGCATATGAATAAGTTGATGATTCAGATACTCCCTTATATATATCTATATCTTTTACAGTAAATTCTCTGCTCCTTACTCCTCTTGACCAATTCCATATTGGAAATAAAAATAAATTAAACAAATCTCTTATCTCAGAATTCCTCTTTAACTCCCAATTATTAACTGCTCTTTTCATTTCATATGGATACTTTTTCATTTCTCTTAAATGATATGCTTTTAAAATATCATGTGGCTCTAATGCCTTACCTCTTGTATTCTGAGAGTCAAAAAGTTGAAAAGCCTCTGATATATTTCTAACACTAAGAACAACTACTTCTAATATATTTTCAAAAGCATTAATAAAACTTACTTTATTTTCATCACTTTTTATAGAAAACCACTCTCTAATAAACATATAATTATTATGTATATTCGCTTGAGTAAACTTATTTATAAATTTTTTCTTTAATAAAGGCATTTTAAAAAAAGGGTCAATACATTTCCTTATTAAAGCTAATGAAATAATACGTTGTTGACCATCGACTACATCAAATTCTTCTAAATTATTTTTATGGAAAATAATTGTCCCAATACGATATTTATATTTATTGTTATATTTTTTTGAATCATCAATAGCTATACTAATATCCTCAAGTAATTCCTTAATGTTTTGTACTGTCCATTTATATGGCCTTTGATAACTAGGAATATTAATTTTCATTTGTAACAAGTCATTTATACTTTTTATCTCGGCCATAATAAACCTCCTATATCTTAAAAAAATTTTAATTTATCCAATTTAATCTAAAATTTTTTTTTATTTTAATCTTTTATTATTTTAAATTTACTAAAATAATATGTAATAAATTTATGTTAAATTGTAAATCAAATAATTAATACTTTCAACATACCAATTGTAAAATTAATTATTAATTAAAACTTAAATAAACTTAATTAAATAAAAAAATAAAAACTTTGAAGACATAATTTTAAGCATTCAAAGTTTTTATTATATATTCTAAATTAAAACAATTTATTTTTCTTTATTATAAATATTTATCTTTTTACTAGCAATGCAACATTTTCTATATGTGCAGTATTTGGAAACATATCAACAGGCTGAACTTCTATAGTTTTATATCCATTATCTTCTAATATTCTTAAATCTCTTCCTAATGTACTTGGATCACAACTTACATATACTATTTTTTTAGCATTTATATTTGTTATAGAATCTAATAATTTTTTATCACACCCTTTTCTTGGTGGGTCTACTACTACAACATCAGCTTTTACTCCCTCATTTATTAAATTTGGAATTACAACCTCAGATTCGCCAACAAAAAACTCTACATTTTCCACATTATTTTCTTTTGCATTAAGCCAAGCATTCTCTATAGCCTGTGGTATTATTTCTACTCCATATACCTTTTTTGCCTTTTGAGATAAAAATAATGTTATTGTGCCAGTTCCACAATATGCATCAAAAACTTCTTCCTTTCCTGAAAGATTTGCATATTCTAAAGCTTTGCTATATAAAACCTCTGTTTGAATTGGATTTACTTGAAAAAATGATAATGGAGATATATTAAATTTAAAATCTCCTATGTAATCTGATATTGTATCCTCTCCCCATAAAGTTTTATTATCTAATCCTAATATTACATTAGTTTTCTTTTGATTTATGTTTTGTATAATGCTTTTTATTCCCTTAACATTTTTAACTATTAAATCTATAAATTCCTCTTTATGTGGAAGCTTTTCTCCATTTGTAACTAAAACAACCATAACTTCATTAGTAGTAAAACCTCTTCTTATCATTATGTGTCTTACTATTCCCTTTTCATCATATTGTCCCTCTACATTATAAGGTCTTATATTAAATTTCTCTATCCACTCCCTAGTAAGCTTAACAACCTTATCTCCTATTTCATCTTGAATTAAACAAGATTCCATATCAATAATGTCATGACTTCTTTGAGCAAAAAAACCAATTTTAACCTCTCCATTTATTAAACCTATTGGCAACTGAACTTTATTTCTATACCTCCAAGGATTTTTCATTCCTAAAGGATATTTAACAATACTAGAATCTATTTTACCTATTTTACTAACACAGTCTTTAACTCTCTCCCATTTAAAATCTAACTGTGCTTTATAAGATGCATGTTGAAGTTTACATCCACCACATCTTTTATAAATTGCACAAGGAGGAGTAACTCTTTCTTTTGAAGCTTCTATTACCTCCATAAGTTTTCCGTAAGCAAAATTTTTATTAACCTTTACTATTTTTACTCTAACCTTTTCGCCTTTTAAAGCACCTTCAATAAAAATAGGATATTTATTATCTATTTTAGCTATTCCTTCTCCCTCATAACCTTGAGAGATTATATCAAAAATATATTCTTTATTCTTTTCAACCATTAACTAAAACTCCCTTATATTTTTAATCATTATTTTCTCTAATTTATCTATAAATAAATTTAACTACTAACTAACCTTTAAAGTTTATCATAGGAAATAATCTTTTACAATTAAGCTTTTATAAGCTTTTATTAATTATTTATTTTAAAAATTTATCAATTTCTTCTCCTATTATCTTTATTCCCTTTTCTATATCTTCTTCTGAAAGTCTTGTAAATCCAATTCTTAAAGTATCTCTTTTATCTCTTTTTATAACCTTATCTAAATTAATATAAAATATTCTATTTTCTTTTTCTAAATAAATTTCATTATCTATATAAAACAAATCTCCTGGCATAAAGATAACGCCTCTTTTATAAGTATTTTTTAAAAGTTTTCTTGTATCAACACCTTTTACTTTTAAAAACATATAAAGTCCACCTTCGCCCCAAACTTCTACACCTTTTATATATCTTTCTATTATGTTTTTAGTAAACTTATACTTTTCTTTATAAACTTTTCTAACTTTTTTTATATACTTTTCAAAGGCTCCACTAGTCATAAAATCATAAAGAATTCCTTGGTCTAAAAATGAGGTATGAATATTTCTGCATCTTTTAACACTTTCTAGAATCTCTATAATTTTCTTATCACCATAAATCCATCCTATTCTAAGACCTGGAAATAATATTTTAGAAAAACTTCCTATGTAAATAACTCCATTATTTTCTTTATCTAAAGAAGCTAATGGAATAGTTGGAGAACTTTCATATAAAAGTTCCTCATTAAATCCATCCTCTATAATAGGAATATTAGCTTTTTTTAAGATATTATATACTTCCTCTCTTTTCTTTATAGAAGCAACAACTCCTGTGGGATTATGATATGATGGAATTAAATAAGCAAATTTAATTTTTCCCTTGAATTTATTGATTTTTTCTTTTAAATCCTTTAAATTCATACCATCTTTAGTCATTTCCACACCTATAATATTTAGCTTATGAGTTTTAATTATCTTTAAAGCTGTATTATGAGTTGGATTTTCACAAAGTATATAATCTCCTTCCTTAGTAAAAGCAGAAAGCATAATATCTAATCCTTCTGTAAATCCATTAGTTACTATTATTTCTTTCTTTTCTGAATAAGCTCCCTTTTCTTTCATATAATCTTTTAAATACTCTATAAAGGGTTTATATCCAAGAGCATATCCATAATTAAGTATTTTATCTTTTTCTAAAGCAATTCTATTATAAAAAGACCTTTTTAATTCTTCTATATTAAACAAATCTCCAGGAGGTGCTATACTTTTAAAAGAAATCATTCCTTTCTCCCACTTATCTTCACTTTTTATAATATCTAAATTTTCTGCTAACAAACCATATTCATTTACTTCTTTAATCCAATTAATATTCCAATTTTCTTTTTCATCTTTTAAATCTTTTTCTTCATCTACTACACTTTTAAAAAATTCTTTATAAGAAGCATTTTTCTTAACAAAAGTTCCCTTACCCTTTATAGATTCAAGAAGTCCTTCACTTTCTAAAATTTCATAAGCTGACATTATAGTATTTCTTCCTATAGATAAAACACTACTAACCTCCCTTGAAGAAGGAAGTTTACTTCCCTCTATTAATACTCCTCTATTAATAAGGTCTCTTATATAATTTGCTATTTGTATATACTTCTTCTCATTTTCATTAAAAGCTAAATTTTTAAACATAACTTCCTCCAAAGTAAATAATATTAAGTATAACATTATTTAAAACAAAAGAAAGCAAGGCTAAAATTTTGCCTTGCTTTCTTTAATCTAAAGCTAAAAATCCTTTATTAGCTAATATATGTTTATCAGCTTCACCTATAGGTTTAAATCCTTGTTGTAAAAGATTATTTATATAAATTTTATTATATGTAAAAGAAAATACTATATTACTTACAATTGGAACAAATATACATAGAACAAATTGAATAAGTCCCCACTTCCAATCACCTCTACAAAAAGCTGGGAAAAATCCAAATAATAAAGTAGTCCAACTATATCCAACCTTACATTCCTTAATCATACCTATGTTATTTTTCAATCTAATATTCATATTTTCACCCCTAACTTTATCTATCTATTTCTAGAATAGAATACTATTTATCTCTCTAAAATTCAATAATTTTCAAATTATATTTAAAATTATTAAAAAATAAAAATTTTGTCTGTATAAATAATATTATATTTACACATTCTATATAATGTTGGTGGTTCCAACAATGAGGTTCTTAAATTTAAGGAGGAATTTATTATGAAACATAATTCAAGCATAGGCTGTACAGTTAACGAATGTAAGTATCATTGCAATGAAGACAACTTTTGTACTTTAAATAAAATACAAGTTGTAAAACACAATGCTGAAGCTTGTTCTACAGAATGTACTGACTGCGGAAGTTTCGTAAGAAAATAATTAAATTTTTAACTTTAACCCCAAAAGGAGACTAATTACTTAGTCTCCTTCTTTCTTTAATTACATAAGAGGGGCAAAAACTCTGATTATTGCCCTTAAGATTCTAGTTGGTAATTTAACCTTAGCACAATCTTCTAAAGTAATCCTTTGACATTTTTCTAAAGTACATAAAAAATCATCTTTTATCTCTCCAACCGATTTAGTTTTATAAAGCCAAACTGCACATTCAAAATGAAGATATAAACTTCTATAATCCATATTTATAGTACCTACTACACCAATCTCATCATCAGAAACAAAGGTTTTTGAGTGTATAAACCCTGGAGTATATTCATATATCTTAACCCCCGCCTCTATAAGTTGAGGATAATAAGCCCTTGTAACTATATGAGCATACCATTTATCTTCAATATGAGGCGTAACTATCCTTACATCCACTCCACTTTTAGCAGATAAAGTAAGTGCTGTTACCAACTCATTATCTATAATAAGATATGGTGTGTTTATATATACATAATCTTTAGCCTTATTTATAATATTTAAATATACATTTTCACCTACTATTTCATCATCTAAAGGACTATCTCCATAAGGCTGAACATATCCATCCCCTAAAAATTCATCTTCATGATAAAAGTAAGGATAGTATTTTTCATACTGTTCCTTTCTCTCACTATAAAAATTCCAAGTTTGAAGAAACATAACTGTTAAGTTCCATACAGCATCTCCTTTAAGCATTATTGAAGCATCCTTCCAATGGCCAAATCTAACGACTTCATTTATATATTCATCTGCTAAGTTTATTCCTCCTGTAAAGCCAGTATGTCCATCAATTACAGTTATTTTCCTGTGGTCTCTATTATTCATTCTTAAAGATAAAAGTGGAACAAAAGGATTAAAAACCATACATTTAATTCCTTTAGCTTCTAAGACTTCATTATATTTATATGGCAATGTACTCAAACATCCCATATCATCATAAACAAATCTAACTTCTACTCCCTCTTTAACCTTTTCTTCTAAAATTTCTAAAATTGAGTTCCACATAACTCCTTCATTAACTATAAAATATTCCATGAAAATATAATGCTCTGCTTTTTTTAATTCTTCTTTTAATCTTTCAAAAAACTTTTCTCCTGGTGATAAATACTCTGTAATAGTATTTTTATATACAGGAAATTGAGAGTGGTCTACTATATATCTTGATTGATTTGCAATACTCTTATCTAAACTTTCTATCTCTTTTAATACCTTCTTATCATCATATAATAAATGTGCTGTTTCATCATAAGAAGATTTTATCTGTCTCCTAAATCTTTTACTTGTCTTGTTTCCCCCAAAGATTAAATAAAACAACCCTCCAAAAACAGGAATTAAAAGTACAGGTACTGCCCAAGCTAATTTATATGAAGGATTATCTTTTCTACTAACTATATAAATAAAAACTACAATACTTATGAATATAAATAAAAAATACACATATATAAAATTCTCACTAATTTTCCATATGGCTAAAATAAGTATAATAAGTTGGATAAATATAAGAAAACCAACTATAAAAGTTCTACTAAATAACTTTTTAAGAAATTTGTCCATTTACTCCTCCTTAAAATTTAAACATATACTTTAGTCAATTATTTATTTAATAATAGTTTCTTAAAATTAGTCCATTAAATCCCATCCCTTAATAGCAACTTTATAATATAAAAATTTCGGTGTAAATTTACTTACAAAATATAAAATTTTATTGCAACCTCCAGGTATTACTAATACCTTTAAATTTTTATTTAAGTTCTTTAGACTTATCCTAACTACTTCTTTTGTACTCATCCATCTTACAAGCCCTTTATTTTTTAATTTACTTTCTTCCATATTTAATTTGCTATGAAAATCAGTTCTAGTAAATCCAGGACATAAGCATTGTACCTTTATGTTATACTCTAAAAGCTCCATAGCTAAACATTGAGTAAAGCTTATTAAGAAAGCTTTAGTTGAACAATACATAGCTGAAGTTGGAAAAACATTAAATCCAGCCATAGAGCTTACATTTATTATGTAGCCTTTCTTATTTTTCTTCATAATATTACCTACCACATGACAAAGTTTCATTGTAACAATCATATGAACCTTAGCCATATCATATTGTTTGCTATACTCATCTTTAGTAAATGAATCTTCAGCACCATAACCTGCATTATTTACTAAAAACTCAATATTATAATTATTTTCTATACTTCTAGTAAAATTATCAAACTCCTCTTCCTTTGTTAAATCTAAAATAACAACTCTACATTCAACATTAAATTCTTCTTCTATATCTTTAGCTACTTTTTTTAATTTATCTTCTCGTCTACCTATTAATATTAAATTATATCCCCTTTTTCCTAATTCATAGGCATATTCTTTTCCTATTCCACTAGTAGCTCCAGTTATTAAAGCATCCTTACCTAAAGTTTTCATTTTACTCACCCTTAAAATTTTATTTTTCTTATTATCTATTATATTTTATTGTTATATTTTCTTATGGTCAATTCT
This sequence comes from Clostridium sp. TJA038, assembly GCF_058310255.1. Taxonomy (NCBI): domain Bacteria; kingdom Bacillati; phylum Bacillota; class Clostridia; order Eubacteriales; family Clostridiaceae; genus Clostridium; species Clostridium sp. TJA038. The sequence goes on from NZ_JBZEFA010000002.1 coordinate 169,017, forward strand.
ATTAAACTTTCAATAATATTCTAAAAAAAGCTAGAACTTTTAAAATTAGTTCTAGCTTTTTTAACTATCTTTTATGAAAAGTTTCACATTCTGTAGAATCAGAGGCATTGGCTTCTGGTCCAAAAATTTGTATATCCATAGAAGTACAATTCATATCTTTATTATACACACAGTTCATAGCATAACACCTTACCTTATAATCCATAGTATTATCATTATCAAAGGCTTGCATTAAAGTCCCTGCATAATTTGTATTAAAAACATTTTTAACAGCATTTACAAAATTTCTAGGTGCAAAGGTAATACAAGAAGTTTCCTCTCTTCTTTCTGCTCTTTCACCATTAATTTCAATCTTCATAGCTGTGCATACTCCATTTATATAATTAACACAGTTATGAGCTGAACAAGCTAATCTTGTCATAAAAAACACTCCTTAAAACTTCTTTTAAGTTATTTTTTGCACTTATAGATATATTTATACCAATGCTTTTTTAAAGATAAAAAAGAACAAAAAAATAAGCACTCGATGGTATCAGTCATCAAGTACTTTTTATCTTGGAATCAGTTGCCATTTGATTCTACTTATATTATTTCATAAGCACTATCTAATATACACTATTTTTTTATAATTGTCATAAAAAAAATGTTAAGTTTTTGTAAACTATTTATTTTTATAAAAATTATTAAATATAATTAATATTTAACATCTATATACTATTAAAAATTTACATATTTATCTTAATTATTTTAAGTTAACAATTTATTAATATTTTTAATTGTAAAATAAAAAATAGGTAGATTATTCTACCTATTTTTATAATTAGTTATAAAATTATTTTACAACTTCAACTTTTACTATGTTAGTGTTTCCTTCGTTAGCTGGTACACCTGCAACAACTACAGCAGTATCATTAGCTTTAACGAATCCAGCATTTTTAGCTATTTCAACAGCAGTTTCTAATGAAGCATGCTCAGCAACTACTGGGTAAACTCCAAAGCATAATGCAACTTTCTTAGCAACTCTTTCATTTGGAGTTACGGCAACGATTGGTGCATCTGGTCTGCATTGAGATATTCTCTTAGCAGTAGCTCCTGATTGAGTTAAAGAAACTATTGCAGCTGATTTTAATTCATGTGCAGCATTACATGCAGCTCTTGAAATAACACCTGGTACAGCTGGTATATGTCTCTTAGCTCTTGAAGCAGCTAATTCGTAGCTTAACATTTCTTCTGATTTAGTAGCTATTTTAACCATAGTTTCAACAGCTTCTACAGGCCAACTTCCGTTAGCTGATTCACCACTTAACATGATAGCATCAGTACCATCTAATATAGCGTTAGTTACGTCTGAAACTTCTGCTCTTGTTGGTCTTGGGTTTCTCATCATTGAATCTAACATTTGAGTTGCAGTAATAACTGGTTTTCCAGCATGGTTACATTTTTCAATGATCATTTTTTGAACTGAAGGAACATCTTCCATTGGTATCTCAACACCAAGGTCTCCTCTAGCTACCATTATACCATCTGAAGCTTCTATGATAGCATCTATGTTATCAACACCTTCTTGGTTTTCTATTTTTGAGAATATTTGTATATCAGCTCCACCATTAGCAACTAATACTTCTCTTATAGCTTTAACATCTTCTGCTTTTCTTATGAATGAAGCAGCAACCATGTTAACGCCCATTTCACAACCGAATATTAAGTCAGCTCTATCTTTATCAGTCATAGCTGGTAATTTTATTGATACTCCAGGAACGTTAACTCCTTTGTGAGTTCCAACTAATCCAGTATTTTTTACTACACATTTAACTGCATTTCCTTCTACTGATACAACTTCTAATCCAACTAAACCGTCGTCTATTAAGATAGTATCTCCAGCTTTAACGTCTTTAGCTAATCCAGCATATGTAACTGAACACTTAGTAGTGTCACCTATTACATCTTCTGCTCCAGCATATATAGTAAATTCTGTTCCAGCAGCTAATTCAACTTTGCTTGGCTCGAATTTTCCTGTTCTTATTTCAGGTCCTTTAGTATCTAATAATATAGCTACTTCTTTACCTAATCTTTTTGATATTTCTCTTACTTTAACCATTCTTCCTTTATGTTCTTCATGGTCTCCATGTGAGAAATTGTGTCTTGAAGCGTTCATACCTGCCTCGATTATTTTTGTTAAGATTTCTTCGTTTTCACTAGCTGGTCCGATAGTGCATACTAATTTTGTTCTTCTCATTTAAAAAACACTCCCTCGTAAAAAAATTAACCCTAAGTTTAAAAATATATAATAAATAATAAATTATAAAAATTTATTATGTCATTAACTAAAATAAAATTACTCGTTTATAGCTTTTGCCATTTCAAAAAGATTTTCATCAAAAGTTCTTTCTATGTCTAAAGCTTCATCTATATCCATGTCAAATATTTCATTTTCTTTAATTCCTATAACCTTTGAAGTTTTTCCTTCTAATAAAACTTCTACAGCCTTAGCTCCCATTCTTGATGCTAATACTATATCATCAGCAGTTGGTGAACCACCTCTTTGAATGTGTCCTAAAATTGTAGCTCTAGTTTCTATACCAGTTACAGCTTCTATTTCTTTAGCTAATTCAGCAGAACCTCCAACTCCTTCAGCAACAACTATTATGCTATGAGTTTTTCCATTTGTTTTTCCTTCTAAGATAGTTTTAATTAACTCATCTTTATCAAATGGCATTTCTGGAACTATTATAGCTTCTGCTCCACCTGCTATACCAGCGTATAAAGCAAGGTCTCCACAGTTTCTACCCATAACTTCAACTATAGATACTCTTTCATGTGAAGTTGATGTATCTCTTAATTTGTTTATAGCATCTACTACTGTGTTTAATGCAGTATCAAATCCTATAGTGTAATCTGTGTAAGATAAGTCATTATCAATTGTTCCTGGTAAGCCAACAGTTTTAACTCCTAATTTTGAAAGAAGTTTAGCTCCCATAAATGATCCATCTCCACCTATAACTACTAAAGCTTCAACACCATAAGCTTTTAATATTTGAGCAGCTTTTTCTCTTACTTCCTCTTGTTTAAATTCTAAACATCTAGCAGTTCTTAAGATTGTACCACCTCTATTTATGATTTCAGAAACAGATTTTCTATCCATTTTGAATAGTTCTCCATTTATTAATCCAGCGTATCCTCTTTGAACTCCCATTACTTCAAGTCCATGATGTAAAGCCATTCTTGTAACAGCTCTTAAAGCAGCGTTCATTCCTGGTGCATCTCCACCACTTGTTAAAACAGCAATCTTTTTCATAATATTTTCCTCCTCTACACCACTTGGGACAAATTAAGTCCCAACAGTGCCAAATATTACCCACATTTTTAAGATATTATTTATATATGTTAATTGTTTATCAATTTTAGACTAACTTTTGTTTTATCCCAATTTAAATTTAAAGAATTTAAATACCCTATGTAACTTTTTTAATACTATTCTACCAAATTAATTTTACTTAAAGTAAAGCCTATTTTCAACCTTTTTATGCACAATTAAATAAAAAAACTATATATGTGATAATTTTTTCAATTATTATTATGCACTAAAATCATTTTAATATTTAATTAAATATTAAATCTTTAAGTTATAATTTTCTTTTAATTCTTATGCTTTAGGAATTAAAAATTTTAATATAACAAAAATTAGATTCTTAAAATTAAAAAAATTATTATTTTTTTAATTTTAAGAAAATTTACAAATTTATTTTAGCACTTTTAAAAAAAATGTCCACTTTTAAAAGTATTATTACTAGTGTTAAATTTAAAATATCTCTCTCAAACTCAAAAAGTAATCGTTAATACCCCTTTTAACAAAAAATATTTTATATTCTAGTTTTACCTTAAAAATGGACATTTATTTAGCATATTATTTAATTTTAATAAAATTTAATTCTAAAACTTCTATTATTTTCTAATTTTTCTCAAAATTTATTTTTTTATGAAGAAACAACTTTTACATTTTCTTCTCCAAACTTTTCTTTTAAAAATTCTAATACACCTTTATCTAAATCCAACCACATATCTCTACTTAATCTAAAAGTCATTTTCTCCTTTGCAGTAAATAGATAAACTGGTGAATCTCCTCTATATGAAGATAATAATACCTTTAAAGGCTTAACTATTTTATTAGCCTTTTCTCTATTTTCAACCTTTATATAAACCTTAGAAGAATTAATAAGTTCTAAGGGTTGTATATCCTCACATAATATTTTTGGTTCCTCATCTTCTTTCAATGAAAGCCTTCCTCTTATTAAAACAAAGGAATCTTCATTTACTAACTCATTGCATTTTTCTAATACTTTAGGAAATATAACACACTCTAAATATCCTGTTAAATCTTCTATTTTACCAAAGGCCATAAGAGTGTTGTTTCTTGTTACCTTTCTAGATACATTAGTAAGTATTCCCCCTACAATAACTCTAGTTCCATCAGTTATAGAATTATCTAAAACAATATCTTCTAACTCAATATTTCCTTGTTCATTTAAATTATTTTGAACCTCTATTATCTTTTCTATAACAACTGAAGTCTGCTCTTTTAAGGTCTTTTCATAATCATCTAAAGGATGACCACTAATATAAAGCCCTGTCATTTCCTTTTCCATAGCAAGTAAATATTTTTTATTAAATTCTTTTATATTTGGATATTTTATCTCTAAATTTGATTCACTTTCTTCTTGCAAAGCTCCAAATAAAGACATCTGACCATCTATATTTTTCTTTCTTTGAGAATATACTCCATCCATTATTTTCTCAAAAACAGATAATAGTTGAGACCTATAAACTTTTAAACTGTCAAAAGCTCCTGCTTTTATTAAACTTTCAACAGCCCTTTTATTTACAATACTTAAATCTATTTTATTGCAAAAATCCATAAGTGAAGTAAATCTTCCCTTCTTCTCTCTAGATTTTGCTATATTTTCAACAACATTTACTCCTACATTTTTTATAGCTCCCATACCAAATCTTATAGTATCACCTTTAACAGTAAATTTTGTGTAACTCTCATTTATATCTGGTGGCAAAACTTGAATTCCAAGCTTTTCTGCACTTCTTATATATTCAGATACTTTATCACTATTACCCATAACAGAGTTAAGCATAGCCGCTAAAAACTCAACTGGATAGTATTTCATTAAATAAGCTGTTTGAAATCCTATTACTGCATAGGCAGCAGCATGACTTTTATTAAAAGCGTAAGAGGCAAAATCCATCATAGAATCAAATATTTTATTAGCAGCTTCAGCAGAAATTCCATTTCTTAAGCATCCAGGTACTTCTATATTACCCTCTTCGTCCTCAATTCCATATATGAAATTCTTTCTTTCTTCTTCCATTACCTTATGTTTTTTCTTAGACATAGCTCTTCTAACAAGGTCGCTTCTTCCCATAGAATATCCTGCTAATTTTCTAACAATCTCCATAACCTGTTCTTGATAAACCATAACTCCATAAGTTACATTTAATATATTCTCAAGCTCTGGAACTATATATTTAACTGATTTTGGATCTCTCTTACCACTTATATATCTTGGTATTTCTGCCATAGGACCAGGTCTATACAAAGATATACCTGCTATAATATCCTCTAAACAATCTGGCTTTAACTCTTTCATGAAAGAAGTCATTCCTGCAGATTCTAATTGAAATACTCCTACTGTATTTCCTTCCCCAATCATTTTATAAACTTCTTTATCATCAAAATCTAAATTATCTAAATCTATACAAACTCCTCTATTATACTTAATCATATCAATAGCATCACGCATAACAGTTAAAGTTCTAAGTCCTAAGAAATCCATTTTAAGCAAACCAAGTTCCTCAAGAGTTGTCATATCAAATTGAGTTACAATAGATTCATCATTTTTTTGAAGTGGAACATAATCAACTAATGGCTTAGAGGCTATAACAACTCCTGCTGCATGGGTTGATGAATGTCTTGGAAGTCCTTCTAATCTCCTACTTACATCAATAAGCTCTTTTACTCTCTCCTCATTATCATATATAGTTTTAAGCTCTGGATTTAAATCTAAAGCTTTATCTATTGTTACTCCAAGAACTGTAGGTATTTGTTTAGCTATTCTATCCACCTCTGCATAAGTATAATTCATAGCTCTTCCTACATCTCTAATACAAGCTCTTGCTGCCATTGTTCCAAAAGTTATAATCTGAGATACATTATCATGCCCATACTTTTCAACTACATAATCTATAACTCTCTGTCTTCCTTCATAACAAAAGTCAGAATCTATATCTGGCATACTTACTCTCTCAGGATTTAGAAAACGTTCAAAAAGCAAGCTATATTTCATAGGGTCTATTTTTGTTATACCTAGAGTATATGCAACTAATGCTCCTGCTGCTGAACCTCTTCCTGGTCCTGTTGGTATTCCATTGTCATTGGCATACTTTATAAAATCCCAAACAATTAGAAAGTAATCAACATATCCCATTTGCTTAATTACCCCAAGTTCATATTCAAGCCTTTCAACATCCTCTTTCACCTTTTTATTATTTTCACTAATTTCATACACCTTATCTATATCATATATTCTCTTTTCTTTAAGAGGCTTTAATTCCTCTAACCTATCTATAAGACCATAAAAACAGGTTTTTCTAAGATAATCAAAGGGTTCCACCCCCTCTGGTAATGGGAATTTGGGAAGTTTTGAAACATGAAATTCATAATCAAAATTACATTCCTCTGCAATTTTTAATGTATTTTCTAAAGCTTCTGGAATATAATCAAACATATCCCACATTTCTTCTGGTGATTTTAAATAAAATTGATCTGATGGATATCTTCTTCTATTTGGGTCATCTACAGTTTTTCCTGTTTGTATGCACATAAGTATGTCATGTGCTTTAGAATCCTCTTGATTTATATAATGAACATCATTAGTTACAATTAAAGGAATATTAAGTTCTTTAGCTAATTGTATATTTACCTCATTAACTTTTCTTTGTTCTTCTAGCCCATGATTTTGAAGTTCTAAATAAAAACCCTCCTTGAAAGTATCTCTATAAAAAGTTGCAGCTTCCCTAGCCTTATCTATATTTCCATTTAAAATAGCTTTTTGCACCTCTCCTCCAAGACAAGCACTTAAAGCTATGATTCCTTCTGAATGTTCCTTTAAATATTCTCTGTCAATTCTAGGCTTATAATAAAATCCTTCAATAGAAGCAACAGAAACTATTTTCATAAGATTTTCATATCCTTTTTCATTTTTAACAAGAAGAACTAAATGATATGTCTTATTATCTTCATCATTACTCTTTATTTTTCTAGACTTAGGAACAACATAAACTTCACATCCTAATATAGGTTTTATACCTGCCGCCTTTGCTTCTTTATATAACTCAACACACCCATACATAACACCATGGTCAGTTAAAGCAATACTTTCCATCCCAAGTTCTTTAGCCCTTTTAATAAGTGGCTTTATTTTTCCAGAACCATCAAGTAAACTGTACCCCGAGTGTAGATGCAGGTGGCAAAATTTCTTCTCCCCCATTAAATTCACTCCTTTCTTAAGCGAAAAATTTTCTATATTTAAACTTTAAATAAACTTTCTATATAAAATATTTAATTAACTTAGTTTAACATAACAAATTTATATTTATAAATATTATCTCATAAAAATAATCAAACCTATATTAAAAACTTAATATAGGTTTAAAAAATTACTTAAAACTATTTCTAACTTCATCTATAGCTTCTTGAAGCTTAACTTTAGCCTCATATACAGGCTTCTCCATATTTTGCATAGCAGAAATAAAATCTTCTTTATTCATTCCTAATACTTTATTTCTATTAGCATTTAACTCATTTCTTAGAGAACTTATATCCATTTTTAAATTTTCTATATTTTCAATAATTTTTTTATTAGCTACCTTTAAAACTTCTTGAGATGGTGAAACCTTAGAACTAAGCTCATTTTTTAAATTTGTAAGCTCTGTATCTAAATTTTTATAGTAATTTTCATACTCCTCATAAGTTGCATTTTTTCCTTCTTCACTAACTTTAGAAAAATCGTATTTTGTTCCTAAGTTTATATCTCCTAAATAAGTTTTTATTTTCTCTTCTAAAAGATTTCTATACTCTGTTGCAGTATCTATAGATAAATCTAGATTATTCAACTTATTATCTCTATTTTTATTACATCCTATAAAAGCTAGGGGTATAAAAATAATAAATAAAGCTAAAATCAAAAATTTTTTAGTAAATTTTTTTGACATGACAAGACCTCCAATTTAAATAATATTACTTGATTTATCTTTCCCATAAAATAAATTTATATTATTCAATTAGAATATCTTTTTATCAAAAAAATCTTTTAAGTCTTATTTAAAATAGTAAAATACTAAAAATAACCTCTTAAAAGATTTTAAATGGCTTTTAAAAATTCCCTGTTCTAAGCTCTTCAGCTATTTTTTCAATTTTTCTTAACCTATGATTTACTCCTGATTTTCCAACAGGAGGTTCAAGCATCTCACCAAGTTCCTTTAATGACTCCTCAGGATAAGTTAATCTAAGTTCTGCAACTTCTCTTAAATTCTTTGGAAGTCTAGCAAGACCAATTTCTTTTTCTATAAGTTTTATACTCTCAACTTGTCTAACAGCAGCATTTACAGTTTTACTAAGATTTGCAGTTTCACAGTTTACAAGCCTATTTACATTATTCCTCATCTCTTTCATAATCCTAATGTTTTCAAGCTCTAAAAGAGCAGTATGAGCCCCTATTATGTTTAATAAATCTACTATTTGTTCCCCTTCTTTTATATAAACTATGTAACTATTTTTTCTTTGTATAACCTTTGCTTTTAACCCAAAAGTATTTATTAACTTCCCTAAATCCTCTGCATATTCTTGAGAGTGAGTAACAAATTCTAAATGATAAGTCTTCTCTGGATTACTTATACTTCCTCCACCAATAAAGGCACCTCTAATATAAGCTTTTTTCTTAGCTTCTGTATCAACTAAATTTTTATCTATATGATAATCTAAAGACATTATTCCATCTATTTCTCTTAATATACCTGTTATCTCAAGTAAATTTTTAACGCCCATATCTTCAGTTATAACAACCATATAAATATTATTCTTCTTTAGTGAATTACTCTTTTTAACCATAAGTTTTGCATGTATATCAAAATAATCTTTCAATATGGTAAACATCAATCTTGCAGATGCAGGATTTTCTGTTGTCATCTTGAAACTTATTTGTCTACCACTAAAAGCAAGTGTACCACATACTTTCATAATAGCTGATATTTGAGCAAGAGCTTCCTCTTTTGATATATCAATATATCTACATATTTCTCCCTTTACTTTTGCTGAAAATGACATGGCTACTCCTTCCTATTTGAACTTTCTCTTTTCTTAATTCTTTGCGATAAATATATATACTCTAAAATTTTCTTTCTATCATATAATAAATGCTTTTCCATTACTGTTTCAATGAGAAGTTGTGCTAAATAATCCGAATTATGCCTTACATAGTCACCCTTAATCTTTGTTAAGTCTCCAGAAATAACACATAAGCCCATTTTCTTTAGCTTATTAGTATCAAGTTCTACAAGCTCGGAATTTTTTTCTAAATATTTTTCTTTTAACTCCTCTGAAATATTTCTAGAATTTGCAATTATACAATCTACCATATCTTTTCCACAATGGTCTAATATAACTTGTACATGGTCAGAAACTGTAAAACCATCAGTTTCCCCAGGTTGAGTCATTATATTACAATTATAAATTTTAAAAGCCTTACTTTTTTTAATAGCCTTTCTTATATCCTTTACTAAAAGATTAGGTAAAACACTAGTATATAAGCTTCCAGGACCTAAAACTATAGAGTCAGCTTCCTCTATAGCTTTTAAAGCCCTTTCTAAAGCACTAGCATCCTCTGGAATTATTCTTAACCTTTTTATAGGACTACTCTGGTCTATAACTTCTTCTCCAATTATAGACTCTCCTCTAACTTTATGACCATTCATAAGTTCTGCTTCTAATATCATATTTTCTAAGGTTACAGGTAAAACCTCCCCCTTAACAGCAAGTACAGAGCTCATTTTTTGAACAGCATCTTCAAAATTTTCTGATATTCCATCCATAGCTGCTAAAAATAAGTTTCCAAAGCTCTGTCCTTTTAATCTTCCGTCATTAAACCTATACTGCAATAAATCATTCATTAAAGGCTCTGTATTAGCTAAAGCTAAAATACAGTTTCTTATATCTCCAGGTGGTAGTATTCCTAGGTCCTCTCTTAATATCCCAGAACCACCACCATCATCTCCAACTGTTACTATAGCTGTTAAATTAGATGTATAATGCTTTAATCCCCTAAGCATTGTTGAAAGACCAGTTCCTCCACCTATTACAACAATTTTAGGTCCTTTTATCAATAGTCTATCATCCTCTATTAAATCCTCTAATTCTTCTTCTTCAATAGATAAATTTATATATCCCTTATTTACTAGAGAAACCATTGATTTAACACACCAAACTATAGATTTGTATCCTACTAAAGCAGAAAATAATATTAATATTATAAATACAGCCTTATCTTGAATTGTAGTTACATGAATCTCATCTATTAATTTTGCAATGGATACAGCCATTGTTATAATAGATGCTAAAGCCAAAAAAATGTATCGTTTCACTTTTATACCAGGCTTTAGTAATTTTTTCATCATCATAGTTTCCTATCTCCCCTATTTATGTCCTCGTTAATATCTCTATGTTCTAAAGTAACATGGAAGCTCTTAGATAAAAGGTCTTTATATAAAGCATTTGCTATTGCTACTGACCTATGTCTTCCTCCTGTACACCCAATAGAAATTATAAGTTGTCTTTTTCCCTCTTTTATATAGTTAGGTATTAAAAACTCTGCCATATCTGAAAGTCTTGATAAAAATCCCTTTGTTTCTTCTTGAGAAAGAACATAATTTTTTACTGGTTCATCCTCTCCTGAAAATGGTTTTAATTCAGGAATATAAAATGGATTTGGTATAAACCTTACATCAAAAACTAAATCTGAATCTGAAGGAATACCATATTTAAACCCAAAGGATAAAATAGTTATAGAAAGATTTTGATCTACTGGTTTACCATCTCCATATAAAAGATTTATTTTTTCTCTTAAGTTTCTTATAGGATAATTTGAAGTATCTATTATATTATCCGCTCTATCTTTAAGTTCTCTAAGTCTCATTCTCTCTTCACTAATACCTGTTATTATTCTTCCATCTGGTGAAAGGGGATGACTTCTTCTAGTTTCTTTAAATCGCTTAACTAATACCTCATCGGAAGCTTCTAGAAATAAAATTTCGTAATTAAAATCATTAGCTTTTAAATATTCTATGCTTTCAAATAAATCATCAAAGAATATTCCACCTCTTATATCTATAACTAAAGCTATTTTATCTATTTTACCTTCACTTTGGACACAGGCCTCTGCAAATTTTGGTATTAATTTTGGTGGTAAGTTATCCACACAAAAATATCCTAAATCTTCCAAACTTCTTGTTGCCTCTGTTTTACCTGCTCCTGATAGTCCAGTAACTATTACAAATCTCATTTCATCATCTCCTATATATCTATAATATATTTCACTTTTCAAAACATAATAAATGCTTTAATCACTTGGTAATTAAAGCAAAATCTAATCTCATAAATAAATTATAACATAAACAAGTTAATTGTTGCTTAAATTTATAAAGCTATATAATTTAAGCTAAAGTTAAAAAATTATAAATCTAAAATAGTTTAAAAAAGAGTATGCATAGCACACTCTTTTTTACTAATCTCTACCGATTATTCTAACTTCAGTATGAAGATCCACATCAAAATTTTCTTTTACAGTTTTTTGAACATGAGCGATTACATCTAAAACATCCTTAGCTGTAGCTCCACCCTTATTTATAACAAACCCTGAGTGTTTTTCTGAAACTGCTGCTCCTCCAATTGAGAATCCCTTAAGACCTGAATCTTGAATAAGCTTACCTGCAAAATATCCTTCTGGTCTTTTAAAAGTACTTCCTGCCGATGGATATTCTAAAGGTTGTTTGCTTTCTCTTTTTGTTGTAAGATCTTCAATCTTATCTTTTATACTAGCATACTCTCCGCTTTCTAGTTCTACTGTAGCTTCAATAACTACATATCCTTTTTTCATAACTACTGAACTTCTATATCCAAGTTCTAGCTCTTCTTTAGTTAAATTTTTAACATTACAATTTTCGTCAATTACTCTAGCTGACTTTATTACATGAGCCATTTCTCCATCATAGGCTCCTGCATTCATAAATACTGCTCCCCCAATACTACCTGGTATTCCGCAAGCAAATTCAAATCCCTTTAAATTATTTTCTAAAGCAACTTTTGATACATCCTTTAATAAAGCTCCACTTTGAGCTGTTACACAATTACCCTTTGCTGTAATTTTATTTAACTTATTAAACTTAATTACAACTCCAGAAACGCCCCCATCTTTAACTAAAATATTAGAACCATTACCTAATATAAAGTAAGGTACATTATATTCCCTACAAAGTTTTAAAGTATTAACTACTTGTTCTTCATTAACAGGAGTTACTAGTATATCTGCAGGTCCTCCCACTTTAAAATAAATATGTTCGCTCATAGGAGAGTCCACAGTGATATCTTCTTCATTATAAAATTTACTTAATAATTTATAAAACTCCATGTATTGATTCATACCCAAACTCCTCAATTTTAAATTTAATATCCTAATTTAATAGTATAAATTAATTCTTGACATCTTTTCAATATTTAGTACAAATTTTTTTTATTTTCTATGCCATAATATTATATATATTATATTAAGTCAATTTTTGTTATTAATTTTTTTTAGAAAAATATTGTATTATACTATTAGCTGCCCCCTTGTCAATTCCAGGGGTATCTAATAATTCTTCTAAAGAAGCCTCCTTAATTTTATCTACACTACCAAATTTCATAAGAAGATTCCTTCTTCTTTTTTCCCCAATTCTAGGTATATCTTCTAAGATAGAATGTAAAGTTCTTTTATCTCTTAAACTTCTATGATAAGTTATGGCATACCTATGAACTTCGTCCTGTATTCTAGTTATTAAGTTCATAAGACTAGAACCTTTTTTAATTATAAATTCTTCATTGTTAAAAATAATTCCACGAGTTCTATGCTTATCATCTTTAACAAGCCCACATACAGGAATCTCTATTCCAAAGTCTTTTAACACATCTAAAGCTATGTTAACTTGCCCTTTTCCTCCATCCATCATTATTAAATCTGGAAAAACACAAAATTTCCCTTTTGAATATTCTAAATTTCTATCTGCTATTTCCCTAACTTCTTTTAAACCATGAGAAAATCTTCTACTTAATATTTCTCTCATGCTTTCATAATCATTAGGTCCTTCTACACTTTTTATTTTAAATCTTCTATAGTCAGAATTTTTAGCTTTTCCCTCTTCAAAAACAACCATAGTCCCAACAGAGTCCATTCCTTGTATATTTGATATATCATAAGCTTCTATTCTAGAAGGTAATGAATCTAAAGAAAGCAATTCTGCAAGATTTTCTAAGGCATATTTATTTACTTCCTTTTCTTCAATCATCTTATCTTTAAATTGCTCTAACATTATTTTAGCATTATTTTTCACCATATCTAAAAGATTTTTTTTATCACCTTTTTTAGGAATCTTTATAGAAACCTTAGTGCCTCTTTTTTCTGAAAGAAATTTTTCTATAAGGTCTTTATCATCAATTTCATGAGAAACATAAATAACCTTAGGTATTTGTGCAGTTCCTCCATAAAAAGATAATATAAAAGAACTTAAAATATGTTCTTTTGATTCTTCATAAATATTTTCAAGCATAAAATGTTCTCTTCCTATAACCTTACCTTCTCTAAGAAAAAATACTTGAGCACATCCATCTTTTTCATCTCTATATATGTCTATAAAATCCTCTTCTCCTTCTTTAACCATAAACATTTTTTGTTTTTCCACAAGAGCTTCTATAGCCATTATTCTATCTCTTATCTTAGCAGCCTTTTCAAACTCTAAATCCTCTGATGCTCTTTGCATTTCTTCTTTTAAATCCTTTATTATAGAACTATCTAATCCCTTTAAGATATTTATTATTTCGTCTATCATCTTTCCATATTCTTTTTTAGATATATATCCTGCACAAGGTGCCTTACATAAATTTATATGATAATTTAAACAGGCTCTTGTAGGTTCTCCACCCTCTAAAATAACCTTTTTACAAGTTCTAAGAGGAAACAATTTTTTTATAAGCCCCATAACTTCATAAACAGCATTTCCATTTGTATAAGGTCCAAAGTATTTATTTCCATCCTTTGCAAAGTTTCTTGTAACATAAACTCTTGGGAAATCTTCATTAGTTGTTATTTTTATAAAGGGATAAAATTTATCATCCTTTAATGCTATATTATATTTTGGACTATATTTCTTTATAAGATTACACTCTAAAATTAAGGCTTCCATTTCAGAATCAGTAACTATATATTCAAATTCAGCTATATTTTTAACCATAGCCTTAACCTTTTCTGAATGACTTTTAGAGTTTTGAAAATACTGTCTTACTCTATTTTTTAAAACTTTTGCTTTTCCTACATAAATAACTTCTCCAAGAGAATTTTTCATTATATAAACTCCTGGCTTATCAGGTAATATTTTTAATTGATGTTGAAAATCAAACATTTCCTATCACCTCATCTCTTTTATTATAAAACTAATTTATATATATTAAATAACATTTATGTGAAATCAATATAAATTAATAAGCCCTAACACACTATTTTCATAGCATTATTAGGGCTAATAAGTTTTAATTTTATTATTTATTAAAATAAGCTTGCATTACTCTTGCAGTAACTGGAGCGGCAACCTTTGAACCTGAACCCCCATTTTCAACAATTGTTGCCACAGCTATCTTTGGATTATCAGCTGGTGCAAATGCTATTAGCCAAGCATGAGAACTTCCATCTGGAACTTGAGCTGTACCTGTTTTAGCAGCTACATTCATTCCGCTAAAATATCCCCAGTTATCATTTATTCTATCTTGAGCAACCCCTTGCATATATTGATTTATAATATTAGCTTGTTCAGGGGTCATAACAGTTTCCTTACTAGCAGAAGAAAACTCTTTTACAGTATCTCCACTTTTATCTACGATTTTACTAACTATATAAGGCTCTAATCTAACACCATTGTTTGCAATAGTTGCTGCAACAGTTGCCATTTCAATAGGACTTGCTAAAACATCTCCTTGTCCTATAGCCTCATAAGCTATTAATCCTCTATCTACTGTTTTTCTATCTGGGAAATTTCCAGAGTATGCCTTAAGTTTTCCTAGATATAAATCCTTATTAAAGCCGTACTTTTCTGCTGTTTCCCTTAACTTTTTATTACCAAGTTCTTCCCCTAAAATACCACCAAAAACTACGTTACTTGAAACTGATAAAGCTTTCTTTAAATCAATTTCTCCATAAGCATTTCCATTTTCATTTGGTAAATCCTTTGTTCCAACATTTATAGAACCTGTATCATCAAAAGTTCTTTCAGTTACATTCTTTAAATTTTCTAAAGCTGAAGTTAAAGTTATAATCTTAAAAGTTGAACCTGGTGGATATTGTCCATTTAAAGCTCTATCAACTAATATCGCATCCTTAGTATTACCATTTGGATTATTTGCTATTTCATAAGTTTCTTTTAAATTATTAGGATTAAATCCTGGTTTAGAAACACTTGCTAAAACTGCCCCAGTTTTAGGGTCTAAAGCAACAACAGCTCCTCTATTTGCTCCTAAAGCTGCATAAGCTGCCTTTTGCAAATCAGTATCTAAGGTAGTTATAACACTATTTCCAACCTTTTTATCTAACTCATCTCTATCTTTAAAATCTTCCTTAAAATTAAAAGATTTAAAAAATGCTCTTAATGAAATATTTTCATAAGTAGTTAATTCCTTTGAATATGCTCCCTCTAAACCTGAGTTTCCATATATTCCACTAGAATATCCAATTGGATGTGAGTATATTTCTCCATAAGGATATTCTCTCTTTTGAGTTAAATCCCCACTTTTAGTACTCTTAGCTAAGACATTTCCGTTTCTATCTTTTATATCACCTCTTATGACCTCATTTTGAGCAGCCATAACAGCTGTATTGCTATCCATCTCTGCTATTTTAGGAACTTGTATTAATTGGAAGTAAGCTATGTAACTTATAAGACCTACTAAAAGAAGTAAGTAAACAAACATAACTTTTTTTATACTTCCTGATAAATCCTTTTTTTTCTTTGCCATCTATCTTAGTCCCTCCTCTGAAATTTTCTGAAGTATTCCTAAGGAAATGAAAACTGTAAGCATAGATGTTCCACCATAACTAACTAAAGGTAAAGTAATACCTGTTAAAGGAATAACTGCAAATACCCCTCCTATAATTACTAAAACTTGAGCAACTATAAGTGTACTAAAACCTACAGCATTTAATTGTGAAAATTGGTCATCTGTATTTAGAGCAGCTCTTATTCCTCTATAAAATAATAGGAAATATATAAGTAATAATCCTATGCCAAAAACAAGACCTAATTCTTGTGCTATTAAAGCAAATATAAAATCTGTTGACCTAAAAGGTACAAGAGTAGGATATCCATTATAAAGTCCAACTCCAAACATTCCACCTAAAGACATTGCATAGAATCCTTGAACTATTTGATAACTTTCCTTGTTAGCATATTTCCAAACATCTTTCCAAATTTTTATTCTATTTCTAACATGACCAAATAAGAAGTAACTTGCTGTTCCTCCTACTGCAAAAAGACCTAAACCTGTAGCAACATATTTCCAATTACAAGTAGCAATATAAACCATTGTTACAGATACAAAGAAAAAGATAAGTGCTGAACCTAAATCCTTTTGTAAAACCATAAACCCTAAAGAATACATTACAACTAATGCTGGTTCTAAAAGTTGTTTAAATTCACTTTTTATACTTTTTTTCTTTTCATACTTCATTAAAGCAGAAGCTAAGTAAAGTATTAAAAATATTTTTCCTATTTCAGAAGGCTGAAAACCAAAACCTCCTATGTAAACCCAGTTTTTTGCTCCATTTATAGAAGTACCAATAAACATAGCCATCGCCATAAAAATTAAGGTACCTACTAAATAAACATATCTATACTTAGCAAAGCTTTTTAAATCAGGTAAAACTATTACAATTGTCATATAAATTGCAATTCCTAAACTAAACCAAACTAATTGTTTCATTGCTAATTTAGGGTCTAACCTATAAAGAACGGCTATTCCAACTACTGCTAAGACAGATGCAAAAATAAGCATATATTTATCCCCATCAGGATAAAACTTTCTTATTATAAAATGTGAAAATCCAATAATAACTATCAATATACCTGCTATAACAAATGCCATTTTGTCTATAGGGTTTTGCTTAAGTGCTATATTTGTAAATAAGGCTAAGCATAAAAGATAGACTAATAGCAACATTCTTTTTTCATACTTTAAAGCAGCATTCATCTTATCACCTCTTTTACCCTATAACCTTAAATTCAGTACTTCCCATTTTTATTCTATCATTTACCTTTAATCTAACTCTTCCCTCAACTTTAGAGCCATTTATAAATGTACCATTTGTACTTGCTAAATCTTCTAAATAAAAATCATTGTTTTTAACATAAATTTTAGCATGATATGATGATACAAACTGATCATTTAGCACAATAGAATTATCATCTCTTCGTCCAATAGATATAGTACTCGTCACAGGTATAACCGAGCCAACACCTAAAGTCCCATTAGAGATAGTCTGTAAGACTTCTAATCCATGTGCTTTCTTTCCAGGGGCTTTCTTCTTTTTCCCGCCTTTAACATCTTTATACATTATCTTTAATGCATAATAAATTATGGAATATAATATAACTATAAATATTATTCCAAAAACCCATGTCATTAGTTTAGAAAACATCACTTCACCTCTACATATTTTATATTTCTTTTATATTTTACTTTATTTAATAACTTGATTATACAATAAAAGCTTACAATTTCATAATCATAATTAAAATCCTTAATTATTATATCATTTTAAAAAGTGAAATTTATAATATTTATATTTTTATTTTACTTCTTTTTAAAACTTTTAATTAAAATTTCTTCTATAAGTTCATATATTAATAAAATTCATAAAATATAGCTATCAGAATAAAAAAATTCTGGTAGCCATAATATGTTGTATACTAAAATAATATATTTACTTTTTTAAATTATATTCCTCTACTCAAGATATTTTTTTAAATACTTCCCTGTATAAGAATCTTTATTTTCTACTATTTTTTCAGGTGTTCCAGAAACTACAATTGTTCCACCCTTATCTCCACCTTCAGGTCCTAAATCTATTATATAATCTGCACATTTAATCATATCTAAATTATGTTCGATTACAATTACTGTGTTTCCTCCCTCAACTAACCTTTGAAGAATTTTAACAAGCCTATTTACATCATGTATATGAAGTCCTGTTGTAGGCTCATCTAAAATATATAAGGTTTTTCCTGTACTTCTTTTAGATAATTCATAAGCTAATTTAATTCTTTGCGCTTCTCCACCTGATAGCTGTGTTGAGGGTTGCCCTAGTCTTATATAACCTAAGCCAACATCCATTAAAGTTTGAAGTTTATTTTTTATTCTTGGAATATTTTCAAAAAACTCCAAAGCTTCTTCAACTGTCATATTTAAAACATCTGCTATATTTTTCCCCTTATATTTAACCTCTAAAGTTTCTCTATTATATCTTTTTCCCTTACAAACTTCACAAGGAACATAAACATCAGATAAAAACTGCATTTCTATCTTTATTATACCATCTCCACTGCAAGCTTCACACCTTCCACCCTTTACGTTAAAGGAAAATCTACCAGGTTTATATCCTCTCATTTTTGCTTCTTGAGTTTGAGAGAAAAGCTCTCTTATTACATCAAAGGTTCCAGTATAAGTAGCTGGATTACTTCTTGGTGTTCTTCCTATAGGACTTTGGTCTATATCAATAATTTTATCAATATTTTCATAACCTGTTATATCTTTAAATTTTCCTGGTAAGTCCTTAGCTTTATTTACTATCTTATTTAATCCCTTATAAAGAATTTCATTAACTAAAGTACTTTTTCCAGAACCAGAAACTCCAGTAACCATAGTTAAAGTTCCTAAAGGAAATTTTACATTAATATTTTTTAAATTATTCTCCTTAGCTCCTTTAACAGTTATGAAATTTCCATTCCCTTTTCTTCTTTCCTTTGGAAGTTCAACTCTTTTAATTCCTGTTAAATATTTTCCTGTTAAAGAATTTTCATTTGCCATAACTTCCTCTAAAGTTCCTTTAGCAACTATTTCTCCACCATGTTCCCCTGCACCTGGTCCTATATCTACTATATAATCAGCTTCTCTCATAGTATCCTCATCATGTTCTACAACTATAAGTGTATTACCAAGGTCTCTAAGTTGTTTTAATGTAGAAATAAGCCTATCATTATCCCTTTGATGAAGTCCTATTGAAGGCTCATCTAGTATATATAAAACTCCCATAAGTTGAGAACCTATTTGAGTTGCAAGTCTTATTCTCTGTGCTTCTCCTCCTGATAAAGTTCCTGCCTTTCTTGCTAAATCTAAATAATCTAATCCTACATTTATTAAAAAGCTTAATCTAGATTGAATTTCCTTTATTATTTGATTACTTATTATTTTATCTTTTTCTGAAAAATTAATAGAATTTATAAAATCTAGTTCTTCTCTTATAGCTAATTTAGTAAACTCAAATATATTTTTTCCTCCAACAGTAACCCCTAAAGCTTCAGGCTTAAGTCTTGCACCTTTACATTTAGGACAAGGATTATCACTCATATACTTTTCTATTTCATCCTTTAAAGCATCTGAACCTGTTTCCATGTATCGTCTTCTTAAATTGTTTATTTCTCCTTCAAAGGAATGATTATAAACTGATTCTACATTTTCTTTTTTATATGTAACCTTTAATTTATCCTTTTCTCCATACATTAAAACTTCTTGTACCTTCTTAGGCAAATCTTTATATGGAGTATCTAAATCAAAATTATATTTCTTCATTAATGCCTTAAGAACAGAATAAGTCCAAGCATCCTCCTTAAGTCTTGCATCTCCCCAAGTAGAAATTGCCCCTTCTCTTATACTTAAATCTTTATTAGGAACAACTAAATTTTCATCAATTTCCATTAAAGTTCCTAACCCATCACATCTTTCACACTTTCCAAAAGGAGAGTTAAAAGAAAACATTCTTGGAGATAACTCCTCTATGCTTATTCCACAATCAGCACAAGCAAAATGCTCACTATAAAGTCTATCCTCTCCTCCTATTAAACTAACTAAAACTAAACCATCTGCCATTTTAAGAGAAGTTTCTATAGAATCTGTTAATCTTCCTTCAATTCCTTCCTTAACAATTATTCTATCTACTACTGCCTCTATATTATGCTTAATATTTTTTTCAAGCTTTACTTCATCCTCTGTTAAGTCATAAATTTCTCCATCTATTCTCGCTCTAACAAAACCTTGTTTTTTTATATTTTCAAGAACCTTTTCATGATTTCCTTTTCTGCCTCTTATTATTGGTGCTAAAATCATTATTTTACTTCTATCTGGAAGTTCCATAACTTTGTCTACTATTTGGTCAACAGATTGTTGAGATATTTCTTTTCCGCACTTAGGACAATGAGGTACTCCAACTCTTGCATATAATAATCTTAAATAATCATAAATTTCTGTTACTGTACCTACAGTTGACCTTGGATTTCTAGAGGTGGTTTTTTGGTCTATAGATATGGCTGGAGATAAACCTTCTATTGATTCAACCTCTGGTTTATCCATCTGTCCTAAAAATTGTCTTGCATAAGATGATAAAGATTCTACATACCTTCTTTGCCCCTCTGCATAAATAGTATCAAAGGCTAAGGAACTTTTACCAGAACCTGATAGTCCTGTAAATACAATAAGCTTATCTCTTGGAATTTCTAAGCTTATATTCTTTAAATTATGTACTTTTGCCCCTTTTATTATTATTTTGTCCTTCATAAAACTCTGCTACTAAAACTATATAAACTTTGTAATAAAATAAGTTTTAAGTGTGTAGCTCTCCCTTCTTTTATATTTTTATATAATTAATTTTCTCTTTAATTTCTTGTAAAACAAACTTCTATTTTATTATGTCTTTAAAGCTTATTTATTATATACACTAAAAGTTATTATTTATAAATAATACTTTGTATATTCTAAAAAAGCAAACGTAAGTTCGTATACAAATATTTTAATTCTCTAAAATTTATATGTCAAATTCTTTATATAATAATCATTATTATTTTCATAATCTTAGAATAATACAAAATTCTGTTTCATAAATTATATTGAAGTAACTTTTAAAGTCATTTCTTTAGGCATTAATAAATTTGTTTTTAAGACTCCTCCAGACGATTTATTAATGCCTAAGCTTTCAACATTTTACACCTCTAACATCTGATAACAAAAAATAAAGAGTGTATAGCATATATAAATGCTATCACTCTTTTATAGAATTTAAAGTATTAAGGCAATTTTATTGTTAATTTATTAAATATTCTCTTTAACCTATTAATAGGACTATTTTATCATATATACTATAGGTATAGTTATGACATATGTCTTATAATATCGGCTTCTTTAGGAGGTATAAACTCTTGGTACTTATAAATGATAGAGAAATTTTAATGAAATTAATATATAAATATGAACTTCAATCAATTTTCCCGAAGGAAATTATCCCCTTATTAGAATTACATATGTTTAAAAAGAATGAACACATTTGCTTTATGAATGAAGAACTTAAATATTTATACTTTTTTATTCATGGAAAAGCTAAGGTTTATAAAACCTTGCCAAATGGTAAGTCTTTACTTTTAGAATTTTACGAACCAATTCAATTAATTGGTGATTTAGAAGTTATATCAAAGGTAAGAGCTAATTGTAGTATAAAGGTCTTATGTAAAAGTCTTTGTATTGCTATTCCTGTTAAGGAAGTAAATAATATAGCCCTTAAAGATTTAAACTTTCTTATGTATATAACTAAAAATCTTTCAAAAAAATTAGAAAGATGTTCTGTAAGTAGTTCAATAACAATTACATATAATTTAGAAACCAAACTTGCAAATTACCTTTTAGCAAGAAATGAACACATAATAACTATAGATAATTATTCAAACTTAGCAGAACTTTTAGGTACAAGCTATAGACATTTAAATAGAACTTTAAATAAATTAATAGAAGATAAAATAATAAGCAAAGAAAAAAATGAAATAAAAATTTTAAATATAAAAGCTTTAGAAAGCCTTTGCATAGACTTAAAACAATAATTCCCTAGTTTATTAAGCTAAAAAGCATAATAAAACTAGGGATTTTTTTATTACAGATTACTCTTTATTTAAATTATTTATTACTAATTTAGTAACTATAAATCTTATCTTTTCATAAGAAACCTCTTCTTTTAAGTTTTCCTTAATAGGCTTTAACTTTCCATAACCTACTTCCTTTATGGCATCTAATACTAATTCTTCTTCTTTTTTTGAAAATAATGAATCAAAATCTATTTCAAAATCTATCTTATTTCCTTCTTCTAAATATTGTTGAATATGAGAGAGAAGTGTTGTTATAGATAACTCTCTTTCCTTTGCAATAGCATAAAGTTTTTCTCCCTCTTTAAGCATATCTATAGTAATTTCAAAGGATTTTTTCTTACCACTATTTCTCTTTAATTTTTTATCCATATCTTCCTTACTAACCTTTTCTCCTTCTTCCCATTTAACATTTATATTATTTTCTTTAACATATTCCTTTATTACCTTTATAAATACCTCTCCATATTTTTGTATTTTCTTTTCTCCAACTCCTGTTATTTCTGAAAGTTGATTTTCATTTACTGGTATTCTTACGCTCATTTCCTTAAGAGTATTATCCCCAAATACTATATATGGAGGAACCCCTTCTTCTAAAGCTATTTCTCTTCTTAAAGTTCTTAAAAGGTCAAATAATTCATTATTTTTATATACTTTTTTAAGCTTTCTTTTTTCCTTAAACATAACTTTTTCATTTCCTTTAAGAACCTCAATAGATATTTTATTTAATCTAACTACAGGATATTCTCCAGTATAATCTATAAATCTATGGGAAATTAAAGTATTTATAAAATCTTTAAGCTTATCCTTTGAATAGTCCTTCATTATTCCATAGGTACTTAACTTATCTAAGCCTAAATCAATTATTTTTTTATTTTTTGATGCTCTTAAAACATCTATTATTACCCCTATGCCAAAAGGTCTTTTCATTCTATAAACACAAGATATAACCTTTTGTGCATCTATGGTTTTATCAACTATTTCTCCTTCTATTTCACAATTGCTACAATTATTGCAGTCTTCTTCTAATGTTTCACCAAAATAATTAAGAATAAACTTTCTATAACATCCATTAGAATAAACTAAATCCATCATTGTCTGTAACTTGCTTAATTCATTTATTTTTCTTTCTGGATTTAAAGTTCCAGTTTCTATTATATATTTTTGAGTTTGAAGGTCTCCTGGTGAAAAAAGAAGAATACACTCTGACTTCTCTCCATCTCTTCCTGCTCTTCCTATTTCTTGATAATAAGCCTCTATATTTTTAGGCATATTGTTATGAATTACATATCTTATATTAGGCTTATCTATCCCCATTCCAAAGGCATTAGTAGCAATCATTATATTTACTTTATCAAAAACAAAATCCTCTTGATTTTTCTTTCTTTCTTCATCAGAAAGTCCCGCATGATACTTCGTACATTCCATACCTGATGAAATTATACTTTCATATAAAGAATCAACTTCTTTTCTAGTAGCACAATAAATAATTCCTGAAACATCTTTATTTTCTTTTAAATAATCTAATATATAGTAATTTTTATTTACCCCTTTTTCTATTATTATTTTTAAATTTTCTCTATCAAATCCAGAAATAAAAATCTTAGGTTTATTAAGGTCTAAAAGTCTTATTATATCTTTTCTAACCTCCTCTGTAGCAGTAGCTGTAAAAGCTGAAACTACAGGTCTTTTTTTTAAAAGGCTAATAAACTTACTGATAAACCTATAACTGCTTCTAAAATCATGTCCCCATTGAGAAACACAATGTGCTTCATCAACAGCCACTTGAGAAACATCTATATTAGAAACTAAAGATAAAAAATCCATTGATTCAAGTCTCTCAGGTGCTACATATAATATTTTTATAGCTCCTTTTTTAACTTCTTCAAATATAGTGTTTATTTCATAACTACTAAGAGTTGAATTTATATATGCAGACTCTATGCCCATACTATTTATAGAATCTACCTGGTCTTTCATAAGAGAAATAAGTGGAGAAATTACAACTGTAATACCTTCTAAAAGTAATGCAGGTATTTGATAACATATTGATTTTCCTCCTCCTGTGGGCATTATAGCTAGAACATCATTTCCCCTTACAATTTCATTTATAATTTCTTCTTGTCCTTTTCTAAATTCATTATATCCATAAAAACTTTTTAAAAATTCCTTTGCCTTACTCAATATTTCTCTCCTTTAATTAAAAAATATTTTTAATTATAATAGCTTTTTTATTTATTAACTAATATTACTAAATTCATACTTACTTCTTAATTATATCCTTAAAAAATCAAAAGACAAAACAGCTTAAAAATAAGCTGTTTTGCCTTTTTATAATAAATTTCTAAATTTTTTTGCTTTACCTAGCCAATAATCCTATTGTGAGTGGTCCCATGACGGTTATCAAAATATTACCTACTGCATAGGAAGGGGTATAACTTAAAGCAAATATACTACTTCCATTGTCCTCAACTATAGCATTTAAAGCTGCTGTTATAGTACCTGCACCACATTGAGAACCTATAATATCTACTGGATCTAGCTTTAATGCATATTTTCCAAAGAATATAGATAGGAAATGTGGAATTATAGCTACTAATACACCTACTAAAAGAACTTTAACTCCCATAGAACGTAATGCTGGAATAAATGCACTACCTGCTTCTAATCCAACTACAGCTATAAATAGGTTTAATCCTACACTCTTTAAGAACCAACGAGTTGAAGAAGGTATTTGTCCAAAACGAGGATGTTTGTTTTGATACCATCCACAGAATAAACCTGCAAATAAAGCTCCTCCACCGCTACCTAAAGTTAAAGGAACATGTCCTATAGTTATAGCTATTGTACCTATTAAAATACCAGCTATAATACCAAATGTTAAGTAACTAACATCTGTTTCTGAACCAGTATTTTTTATATAACCAAATTCTTTTATTATCTTGTCAATAGCATGCTCTGGTCCTATAATCTCTAAGAAATCTCCATTTTTCATTTGAGTTTCATCATCTAAGACCTTGTCATTTCTTTTAACTGATAATAACATTATGTTATTGTTATATAAATCTTGTAAGTTTCTTAAGTTAAATGCTTTTGTTAAAACAATTTCAGATTTCTTTAAAGAAACATTAAGATATTTATCATCTGAAGTTTCTGTTAAAGAGTCACTTGCTACTTTTAACATATCTGAAAGGTCACCAATTAAAGTAATATATTCACCTACTTCAATTTTTGTATTACCATCAAATTTTAAATCTTCATCATTTTTAAAGATTTTTTCAAAGGTAATTTTGTGCTTAAATTGTTTCTCTATATCGGAAACTGACTTTCCAATAAAAGAACAATTTTCATTTACTAAAAATGAACGCATTTTTACATTCTTTAAAATAGCAGAACCATTATTAGAATCACCTTTAAAGTTTAACTTTTCAATCATCTTTTTAGTTTCTTCTTTTAAGTTTACACGTAAAAGCATTGGTGCTATGTTCTTTAAGAAAATAAGAACACCAACAGTACCAAAAAGATAAGTTATTGCATAAGCAATAGCAACTTTAGATTCCATAGCATTTTTTTGTGCCGCCGAAATATCTAAAGAGTTTATAGCAGATGCCGAAGTACCTATAACCGCTGATTGTGTAAGTGAACCTGAGATTATTCCAGCACCTTCTCCTGGTCCAATTTTAAATATCTTAAAGCAAACCATTGCAACAATAAACGCAACTACACTAAAGAATACTGAGTGTATTATAAGTTTTACTCCTGATTTCTTTAAGCTATTTACAAATGCAGGACCTACTTCATAACCTATTGTAAAGATAAAGAAACTAAAGAATATACTCTTTACTACAGGTGAAATGTGGAATACGGTAATCTGCCCTAAAAGCAATCCTACAATTAAAGTTCCTACAGTAGAACCTAAACTAAAGGACTTGTATCTTAGCTTACCTACTAAATATCCTAAGCATAAACATAGAAATATAGCTACACTAGGGTTTTTCCCAAAAAAGTCAATTACATCTTTCACTTAAATCACCCTTTGTCCTAAATTTTTAACTTTTATTCAAACTATTTATTTTCTTTTTTATACTCATCATAATATTCAGAAAGTAATTCTAGTATTTGAGCTCCTATTTTCTTATAAGCATCATCTGGTAAATTTGCCTCTGATACACGAAGTGTTCCTGGAGTTGCTGCAAATCCTACACCTTCCATTAAAACTACTCCATTCATTTCAGCTAAACGTAATAAGAAATCAATAGGTTCAAAATTATTCTTTAAATATTCTTCAAACTTTTCATCATATACATTTTTTGCTAATTCATATACATCTATTAATGAATAATACTTAGCATTTTCTACACTATTGTCTTCTTTAATACCAAGAGTAGTGAATAAATCGTGATATCTTGCTCTTACTAATTTCTTAGCACTTTCAATATATGCATCTTTTTCTCCTGCACATAAATCACTTAAAGCAAATAAAGCCATTTGTACTTGTTGAGGTGTTGATAAACCTGAAGTATGATATAATCCAACTGAACGGCTATCTGCAACTAATCTATCTATAAATTTTAATTTTCTTGGTTCTAAAGTAACTAGACCATATCTCTTATCTAATTCTTTTAATTTTTCTTCTGGTAACTTAGCTATTAAATCATCTAAAACGTTATTTTCATTTGCAGCTATTAAACCTAATCTCCAACCTGTTGCTCCATATAATTTAGAGAAAGAGTAAACTAATAGTGTATTGTAAGGTGCTACAGAATATAAAGTTTTAAAGTTTTCAACAAAAGTTCCATAAACATCATCTGTTATTATTATTAAATCCTTACGTTCCTTAACTATTTCCTTAATATGATTTAAAGCTTCTTCACTTAATGCTTTAGAAGCTGGGTTAGAAGGGTTTACAAAGAATAAAGCTTTTATACTTTCATCTCTTAACTTTTCTATTTCCTGTGCATCTATTATCCAGTTATTTTCTTCTTTAGACATTAAGTCAACTTCTACCATATCATAATCATGTAATTGTGGTATTTGAAGATAAGGAGTAAATATAGGTGTATTTATTGCTATTTTGTCTCCTTTTTTTATTAATCCATTTTCCTTTAATGAATTAAATATGTAACATATTGCAGCTGTTCCACCTTCTGTTGGGAAAACTTCTGTTTCACTAGCTAACTTTATTCCATCATAAAGATTTTTTTCTAAGTACATGTTTACTATTTTTTCTACATTAACTAAGCATCTGCTAGGAACAGGATAGTTATTTCCTATAGCTCCATCTACAAATTCCTTAACTAAAGCATCTTTATCTATATTTAATTCTTCAGCACAGTAATTTACTGCTTTAATTAAAAATGCATCAACTTCATGATTTCCATTTAAGAAAGATACAAATCTATCATAAATTCCTTCTAAAGTTGTATATCCTGCTAAATTTCCATCTTCCATAGTTCTTCTCGACTCTGAAACACCAAATTCAACAATTCTTCCTAAAGCTAGTCTTCCTTGAGTGTTTATCCAGTTTGGATTTCCTCTACCTGCATTTAAAAAAGTATTATGCTTTTCATTTTCTTTAGCTAACTTTAGCATTTTACTACTGATTTCAAAAGCTCCTAAGCCTTCTAATTTTTTCTCAAAATCTTTTGTTATCATTTCCATCACTCCTTATTGTTAATAGTAAAAACATATAAGAAATTTAATATTTTAATTTCCAAAAAAAAGATTAAATCCCTTAATCAAGTATACCTTAACACTTTAACCATATTTTTAAAGTCAACCTATATATGCTTTTAATAAAAATAACGTTAAAATTTTTTTACTTTATAATTTTGTTATATACTATATTGACACAAAGAGAAATTTATGAAAAAATTTTTCCAAGTTTAATATATTTTCCCTAGAAAAAAAGTTAAAAGTATATATAAGAATATACTTTTAACCATGATATAAAGCTACTTATTTACTTATTCTCCAGCTATTGATAGTTCCTTAATAACAATATTAGGACTACCATAACCAGAAGTTACCCCACTTTCTTCTAAGTTATCTCCTATTTCTTCTATATTATTTAATAACTCAAAAAAGTTACCTGCAATTGTTATATGTTTTATAGCCCCTTTTAATTTTCCCTCTTCTATTTTTATCCCTTCAGCAGCTAAAGAAAAATCTCCTGTTACTGCATTAGCACCTGAGTGAAGTCCAGCTAAATCAATTATATAAACTCCATTACCTACAAATTTTAATAAATCTTCAAGGGATTTATCACCATTTTTTATATATAAGTTAGTAGGACTTGCTTTTACTGGGGATTTAAATGAAGCTTTAAAACCATTTCCTGTTGCCCTTACCCCTTCTTTATTTGCTGTTTTCAAATTGTGTAAAAAACCTTTAAAAATTCCCTCCTTAATTATCTCTTTAACTCTTGTAGGAACTCCTTCATCATCAAAGGAACAACTTGAAATTCCTCCTTCTAAAAATGGATTGTCTATTAAATTGAGCTTTTTAGATGCAATTTTTTCTCCTATTTTACCTTTTAAAAGAGTTTTATTTTCTTCAGCTATATGACCTAAAAAATTACTCTCCATTACTCTTATTAAAGAAGCCATAACCTCGCCTTCTATAATAACCTTATATTTTCCTGATGGTATTGAAGTAGCACCTTTTTTTCTTAAAGTATTATTTATTCCTTTTTTAATTAATTTATCTATATTTATATCGCTTAAATTAGTTGAAATCTTATAAGCACCATCTATAATCATATTTTCTCCCTCTTTAACAACTGGAGAAACTGAGGCACTAGCAATTGTTTTTTCTTCCTTCAAATTTATTCCTTCAGAATTAACTATTCTTCTCTCAATAATAGCTGTATTAAATTTTGTGTATTCACTTTTTAATATTTCAGAATTTATATTTGATGGCTCAAGGCTTAACCTTATAGCATTATCAATTTGTTTACTAGGAGTTAAATTTACTATATTTTCATCATAAGTACTGACCTTAAAATACTTCTCCTTTTCTCCAAAAATAAATTCAGAATCATCACTTTCTATAAGCTTTGCACATTCTAAAGCTTTCAAAACTAACAGGTCTATTGAATCTTCATCTAATTTTTCTGTATATGAATATCCCATCTTACCATTATATATTCCTCTAAAAGAAACACCTATAGAAGTGCTTAAACCATATCTTTCAACTTCCCCCTTAGAAGAAGTTATATTTAAAGCTTCGCTCTTACCATAATATAATTCATACTTTTCAAAATTAAGCTCTTTAGCTCTATTAAATAATTTTTCTTTAAAATCCTTAAATTCCATAATAGTAAACCTCCTATCTTCCCCCAACTGTAATTTCTTTAACTCTTAAAAGCGGTTGCCCTACATTTGTTGGAACAGAGCCACTTAAAGAACCACAAATCCCTTGACCATGAGCTAAATTTTTCCCAACCATATCTATATTCATTAAAATTTCAGCTCCATTTCCTATTAAACTTGCTCCTCTTACTGCTTTAGAAATAACTCCATTTTCAACTAAATATCCTTCAAGAATGTTAAAATTAAAATCACCAGTTATAGGATTAACTGAACCTCCTCCCATTTGTTTTGCATACAATCCATTTTCAATAGATTTTATTATTTCATCATTATCATCTTCTCCCTTTGCTATAAAGGTATTTGTCATTCTTGATGTAGGAGCATACTTATAGGATTCTCTTCTTCCACTTCCTGTTGATTTCATCCCCATTCTTCTTCCATTAAACTTATCAATCATATATGATTTAAGTATTCCATTTTCTATTAAAATATTTCTTTTAGTTTTTTCTCCTTCATCATCTATATTTAAAGACCCCCATGCATTAGGTATAGTCCCATCATCTATTGCAGTAACTTTTTTAGATGCTATCTGCTTTCCAAGCTTATTACAAAAAATAGAGTTTCCCTTAGCAACTGCAGTAGCCTCAAGCGAATGTCCACAAGCTTCATGGAAGATAACACCACCAAAGGAATTTTCAATTGCTACGGTCATTTTTCCAGCTTTACAATAATCTGCATGAAGCATTGTTACTGCTGACTTAGAAGCTTCTTTTCCTAAATCACTTAAATCTATTGTGTCAAAAAACTCAAAGCCCATAGATGCACCTGGTGAGCGAGAACCTGCTTGATTATCAATACCATTTGATGCTATAGAATTTACTGCTATTCTTGACCTAATTCTTCTATCTTCAGTAAATAGTCCTTCACTATTAGCTATTAAAATCTTTTGATCCTCATCTTTCATAGTAATAGTAACTTGAGATATTTCATTACTATACTCCTTTGCACCTTTATAAGCTTCCCTCATCTTTTCAATCTTTTTAAAAGAGTTTATAGAGGAAGGCACATATAAAATAGGATGAATATTAGTATTTACTCTTTCAACTAAATTAAGATTAATACTCTCTCCTTCAATAATATCTCCTAAAGCTAAAGCTGCTTTTTTGGCAGTATTTATTAAACTACATAAAGAGTCATCATTAGTATAAGCATATACACACTTTAAACCTTTAAAAATTCTTATACCAATTCCATAATCTTTTCCTGAAATAATATCCTTAACAACTCCTGAAGTTAATATAATATTGTTATTTATTTTTTCCTCAACAAAAACCTCTGCAAAATCCCCTCCTGTGCTAAGTGCTACAGAAAGCATCTTTTTTATTTTATCTTTACTTAACATTAAATCACTCCTAAAAACTCATTAAAATACATTTTAATTGTTAACTATATTCTAATTATATATAATTAAAATTTATACAATTAAAATAAATATTAACATTATAAAATTTTTTAGATAAATTAGGCTTTTAAAACATATTTAAACTTATTAGATGATTAACACCTATTTGTAAAGTGACATCTTATAGTAATTAGCTTAAAATTAGATTATTAAAATCATTTATAAAATCTAAAGAAAAGAGGAATTAATGTGAGGATTACTAAACAAAAATTTTTTAATGAATTTAAAAAAGACCAGGCAACCTACGATGAAATCCATGAAAACATTTTAGATGGGGTAAATATTGGTGGTTCTAATTTTATAATCTTAATGTGTGCAATAATAATAGCCTCTGTTGGACTAAATATGAATGCAACTGCTGTTATTATTGGTGCTATGTTAATTTCACCTCTTATGGGTCCTATAATTGCAATTGGTTACTCCGTAGGAATATATAACTTAAAATTATTAAAAAAAGCTGCAATTATACTAGGCATAGAAATTCTTATAAGTATAACAACTGCAACAATTTATTTTTCTTTAAGCCCAATATCTAGTGCTGGAAGTGAAATATTATCTAGAACAACTCCAAATATCTGGGATGTAATAATAGCCTTTGCAGGAGGAATTGCAGGAATTGTAGGTATAACTCGTAAAAAACCAGGAAACATATTGCCAGGTGTAGCTATAGCAACTGCTCTAATGCCACCTCTTTGTACTAGTGGATATGGATTAGCTACTAAAAATATACATATTTTTTTAGGTGCTGGTTATCTATTCTTTATAAACTCATTTTTTATAGCTCTTTCAGCATTACTTGTTGTAAAGTTTATGAGAATACCAACTAGAAATACTTTATCTGAAGATAAACAAAAAAAATTAAAGAAAATAATCATAGTATCTACAATAATTGTAACTATACCAAGCTTACTTTCCGCTGCTAATATGGTTAATAATTTCATAGATAATACAAATCTTAGTAACTTTATTGAAAATGAATTGCCTTCTGAATATATTTTAAATAAAGATATAAATACAAAAGATAAGACTATAGATTTAGTTATAATAGGAAATGCCATAGATAAACCAGAGGAAGAAAGACTTCAAGATGCCTTGAAATACTACAACTTTAGTGGATATAAACTTATAATTCAACAGTCTACAGATAATCTACCTGAACTTAAAATGTACTTAGATAAAATTAAAGAACAAGATTCAGGATTTATAGGAGATTTAGAAATAAATAAAGGAAAAAATTCTAATAGTCAAAATAGTTTAAATTCTGCTGTAAACTCAGTTACTTCTTCTTTAAAAGATAAGTTTAGTGATATAAGTAATATTTATAGCGGTGTTTTAGATAATGAACTTCCTGTATTTATAATAAATCATTCTAAGGATTCTATTGATAAAGATGCAATTAATTCATACATCTTATCTAATCCTCAATTAAAAAATGCAAAGATTTATTATGAAAAAGTAGATGAAGCAAAGACAACTACTAATAATTAATATTTAAATTTAAAGGACTATAAATAATTTTAAAACTTATAAATTATAAAATTTATAAACTTTAAAAAATTCTATAGTCCTTATTTTTATTAAATTTTAAAACTATTCTTTACCTACTAAGGAGTGTTTTTTACCATAAAATAAATAACTTATTATAAGTAAAATAAGTACTAAAATAAAAATAATCCAAGTGCTTTTAGATAAATTAGTCATTAAAAATAAACAACTTAATGCACCTAATATAGGTACTAAAGGTACTAATGGTGTTTTAAACCCTCTTTTTACCTCAGGATATTTTTTTCTAAAAGCTATTAAAGATATGCAAACTAAGGTATAGGTTAATAAAAATGCTATATTAGCAAAGTTTGCTAATTGACCTAAGTTAAAAAATCCTGCTAATAAAGCTCCAATTATCCCAACTGTCCATAAGGCTACATAAGGAACTTCTTTTTTATCAACTTTACTAAAAGTCTTTGGCAAAAGTCCATCTCTACTCATTGCTAAAAGAATATGAGATGTTGTAAAGTTACCTGCAAATATTACTGCTAAAATTCCTATAACTGTTCCTAAAGATACCACAAAAGACACCCATTTTTGTCCTACCAATTTTAAGGCATAAGATAAGGCATCACCTACATCTAAATTAGTATAAGAGGTCATTCCTGTAAGAACTAAAGAAACTGCTATGTATATCAATGTACAAATTATTAAAGAAGATATAAGACCTAAGGGTAAGGATTTTTGTGGATTTTTAACTTCTTCTGCTGCAGAAGCCGTAGCATCAAACCCACAATAAGCAAAAAATAAAGATGCTGTACCAGTTATTATTCCCTTAACTCCAAAGGGTGCAAAAGGATGCCAGTTTTCTGTATTTATATGAAAAACTCCAACTCCTATAAAAAGTGCAATAACTGCAATTTTTATAAATACCATAATATCATTAACCTTTTTACTCTCTCTTGTACCTAAAGATATTATAAATGTTATAAATAAAATAGATATCATTGCTGGCAAATTTAAAATTCCACCTTCGCTAGGTATTGCAGTATAAGCTTTAGGTAAATTTATTCCCAAAACTTCTAAAAGACTTAAAAGATACGAGCCCCATCCAGAAGCTACAGTAGCTGTTGATAAAGTATATCCTATAACTATACAAAGCCCTGAAATATATGCAATAATTTCTCCAAGCGAAACATAAGTAAAAGAATATGAACCACCAGCACTTGGGATGCTTGAACTAAACTCAGCATAACAAAGTACAATTATAGCTGCTGCAACTCCCCCACCTATAAAAGCTATAGAGGTAGCAGGACCTGATTGCTTAGATGCAACTATTCCAGTTAAAACCATAACCCCAGTACCAATTACAGACCCAACACTCATTAAAGTTAAATCTAAAGCACTTAGGGTTCTCTCCTTATTTTCACTTGCTTCGCTAAGTATTCTTTTTAAGCTCTGCTTTCTAAAAATATTCATTAAATTACTCCCCCTTTAGAATTATTTTATTTTTCTTTATACATTATATGTTAACACTTTATTCACTTTTAAGAAATATTTTCATAAATAAAAAAGACCACATAAAAATATGTGGTCTTATAATAATTTATAATACTTCTTTTAAGTCAGGGATTTTTAAAATCTATATTATAAAGTTATTAACTTATTAGTTTTTATTTTATAAATTTTAAACTTGAAAAACTTTTTATATTATATTTTTCTAAATTTAATTCTAAAAGTATAGCTGCAAATATTATTAATATAGCCCCTAGTATTTGTTTATTATTTAGTAATTCTCCAAAAATAAAAAAGGCAAATACACTAGATAAAACAGGTTCCATAGAAGCTAGTATACTAGTTACACTAGCTTCTATGTACTCAGTTGATTTTATATAGAATGTATTAGATATAAAAGTGCTTAAAACACCTATTGATAATATATTTAATATGACCATTTTAATATTTTGCGAAGTCATAATTATGTTTATAGATTCTTTAAAATCTGTGAACATGGCTAAAAATAAACTTGCAAAAATATAGCCATAAATAAGCAAAGTATCTTTTCTATAATTTATAAAAAACTTTGGAAATACTATTTGAAAAGCAAATAAAAATCCAGTTACTAAACCTGCTAAAATTCCAATAGTATTTAAATTTCCCTTTGATAAGGACATATTAGAAACTAAAATGCATCCTATTAAAGTAAGAAAAATAACAGTTATCTTTTTTTTATTTAACTTTTCTCCAAAAAAGAGAACACCAAAGATTGTTACCCATATTGAATTAGTAAACATAAGTACTGTAGCTACAGATATAGGTATATATTCAACAGATAAATTATAACCAATAAAACATAAAGAAAAGGTGCCAATACCATATAATGCTGAAATAGCTAACCCCTTTAAGTCAATCTTTAAAATCTTAATATCAGTTAATACTATCCAAGTTAAAAAGCATATGGAAGATAAAAAACTTCTAACAAAGGCTATAAACATCGTGCTTAAACCTGCTTCATATAAAATCCTACTACTTATACCCATTATCCCCCAAAAAACTGTTGCTATTAAAACTAGGGTTATTCCAATTCTCTTTTGGTTCATCTTATTTCCTCTTTTTTTCTTAATTTTTAGCACAAATTATATTATATACTTATTAACAATTTTTTAAAGTTTTAAAAATGACATTTTTCCTTTAATAAATTTCATTTTTCCTTGTAATACACAAATTTATTTCTTCTAGCTTAAAATTACTTTAATTAACTAATAATCTAAAAAACTTACAACATAAAACCCGTAATATATTTTTCACTTTGTAAGTTTTATTACTTTTTTGAAAGAATTAACATAAAATTATTCATATGCTTATAAATTAAACAAAAAAAAAATAAAGACTACCTTAAAAGCATTAAAAATTTTTTAAAAACTTTTAAGGTAGTCTATAAATAGTATTTATTTAAAATAAACCTTATTATTTTCTAATTTATCTATTATTGCAAGAGATTCCACTCTAACGCCTAAATCTTCTAAAACTTTTCTTCCTTCTTGGAATCCTTTTTCTATTACAATTCCTATACCCACTAATTCACAACCTGCTTGATTTACTAGGTCAATCATTCCTTTAGTAGCACATCCTTGAGCTAGGAAATCATCAATTATTAATACTCTTTCCCCTTTGTTTAAAAACTGTTTTCCTACTCTAACCTTATAATCTTTTTTCTTTGTAAAAGAATGCACATTTGATTCATAAACATCCTTATCTAAATTTAAGCTCTCAGTCTTTTTAGCAAAAACCACAGGAACATAATCAAAATATTGTGAAGTTATTCCTGCTATAGCTATTCCTGAAGCTTCTATAGTAAGTATTTTATCTATCTTTTCTCCGTCAAATCTTTTTTTAAATTCTTTACCTACTTCATTTAAAAACTTTATATCCATTTGATGATTTAAAAAACAATCAACTTTAAGTATATTTCCTTCTCTAACTTTTCCTTCTTTTAAAATCTTCTCTTTTAATGCTTCCATTTTTCTTCTCCCTGTTATAAAAATTATTTAGTAATATAGTTATCTTTAAATTCAATTAATATAAGCCACTATCCTCTACTATAAAGATAATTTCTATAAAAGCTTTAAAATAAATTAAGCATTAGTTTAAATAAATACTTTTTAATCAAAAAAATTCCCAAGCAAAAGCCTAGGAATATATAATCATTTCAAAAAGTACAGAAATCACCTATATATTCGTAGTTAGGATGTTTACGGCCTCCTAGTAGAAACACTCAACCCATATCGTCGAGCATATACGATTTACTTCTAAAGTTATTTTTAATTATTAAGTAGTATTATAAACATTTATTCTTTTAATGTAAAGTTTTATATACAAAAATACTCTAAATTCCTCATATAATAATCATAAATAAGTTTATTATATTTATATTTGTTATAATAAAACCTATAAATTAATAGAAACTAAGTTCTATATGATAGACTTAACTTTAAATTATATTTTAATACTCTTATACTTTTAGTAATTAATAAAAATTCCTAGACTAAGATTTTTAAAATAGTATATCCATTATTAATACCCTTTTCAAAATATTAATAAAATACTATTATTTTCGTAATAAAATATTATTGACATAGATTACTAAGAGATATAATATGATATTAAACTTAATAATATCTTTTGTGTTAAGAGGGAGTAGTTACAAGTTATAATATCAACAACGCGGTTAACTAAAAGTTACCTGGTATTATACACCAACATTTGGTTACAAGACTTTTAATATAATCTAAGGAATTCAAGACATTTCATTGACTATTCCTTAGATTATATTAAAAGTCTTATTTTTTTGTCTCCTATAAATAGATATTATTTGGTAACAATAAGCTTTATCTAAAGGCTAATATTAGGAAAGAAAGGAGTTAATTTTATGAAAAAAGTTTACTCAAAATCTAAAGAAGAACTTTTCAAAGAACTCGGTGTAAACAAAGATGGATTAAACAGCACTGAAGTTGAAAAAATGAAAGAGAAATACGGCAAAAATGAACTAGTTGAAGGAAAGAAAAAATCCACTTTCCAAGTATTCCTTGACCAATTTAAGGACATGCTAATAATAATTCTTATATGTGCCGCTGCTATTTCTATGTTTTTAGGAGATTTTGAAAGTGCTGCTGTTATTATATTTGTTTTAATAGTAAATGCTACTCTTGGAACAATTCAACATGTAAAGGCAGAACAATCCTTAAACAGCTTAAAGGCACTATCCTCTCCTTCAACCAAAGTACTTAGAAATGGTGAAAGAATAGAAATAGACTCTACTGATGTTGTAGTTGGAGATATTATTTTTCTTGAAGCTGGAGATTATATACCTTGTGATGGTAGAATACTTGAAAACTATAGCTTACAGGTTAACGAAAGTTCATTAACTGGTGAATCTGAAAGTATTGTAAAAATGTCTGAAATAATAAAAGGAGAAGAGGTTCCTATAGGTGATAGAAAAAATATGGTCTTCTCAGGTAGCTTAGTAACTTATGGTAGAGCTACTATTTTAGCAACAGCTGTTGGTATGAATACTGAAATAGGTAAAATAGCTCAATTATTAAATGATACTAAAGAGAAGAAAACTCCTCTTCAAACTAACTTAGATAACTTTGGTAAAAAACTTGCAATTGCAATCCTTGTAATATGTGCAATAGTATTTGCTATTAGTATTTATAGAGGTGAAGCTCTTATAGAAGCCTTCATGTTTGCTGTAGCCTTAGCAGTTGCTGCTATTCCTGAAGCTTTAAGTTCTATAGTAACAATAGTTCTTTCCTTAGGAACTCAAAAAATGGCTAAGGAAAATGCTATTGTAAGAAAACTTCAAGCTGTAGAAGGTTTAGGAAGTGTATCTATAATTTGTTCAGATAAAACTGGTACTTTAACTCAAAATAAAATGACTGTTAAAAAGATTTTTGTTGATGGACAAGTTATACAATCTAATGAATTAAATTTAGAAAAGAAAATAGATAATGACCTTTTAACAATGAGTTTACTTTGTAATGATGCAATTACAGATTGTGAAAAGGAAATAGGAGACCCAACAGAAGTTGCACTTGTAAATCTTGGAGATTTATATGGTGTTGATGAACTTGTACAAAGAGATAAATTTAAAAGACTTGGAGAAATACCTTTTGACTCTGATAGAAAGCTTATGAGTGTTGTTTATAATATTCATGGTCAAAACATAATAGCAACTAAAGGTGCTGTTGATGTACTTTTAAAAAGGTCTACTAAAATAGAAACTTCAGAAGGTGTTAGACCTTTAACTAAAAAAGACATAGCTAAAATAGAAGAAATTAACCAAGAGTTCTCAAGAACAGGACTTAGAGTTTTATCTTTTGCATATAGAAATATAGAAAGTAGAACTGATATAACTCTTAAAGATGAAAATGACTTAACTTTCATAGGTCTTATATCAATGATGGACCCTCCAAGAGAGGAATCTGCTGAAGCTGTAAAAGCATGTATAGAAGCAGGAATTAAACCAGTAATGATAACAGGAGACCATAAAATAACTGCTTCTGCAATCGCAAAGCAAATAGGTATATTAAAAGATGAAAGTGAAGCTATTGAAGGTTCTGCCTTAGATAAAGTTACTGATGAAGAACTTAAAAATATGGTAGAAAATATTTCTGTGTATGCTAGGGTTTCTCCAGAGCATAAAATAAGAATAGTTAGAGCATGGCAAGAAAAAGGTAATGTTGTTGCTATGACTGGTGACGGTGTAAATGATGCTCCTGCTTTAAAACAAGCTGATATAGGAGTTGCAATGGGTATTACAGGTTCAGAGGTTGCAAAAGATGCAGCATCAATGGTTTTAACAGATGATAACTTTGCAACTATAGTAAAAGCAATTGAAAATGGTAGAAATATTTATGCTAATATTAAAAATGCTATTAAGTTCCTACTATCTGGTAACACAGCTGGTATATTATGTGTTTTATATGCTTCAATATTAGCTTTACCAGTACCTTTTGCTGCAGTACATCTATTATTTATAAACCTATTAACAGATAGTTTACCTGCAATTGCACTAGGTCTTGAACCTCATAAAAAAGATGTTATGAAAGAAAAACCTAGAAAAGCTAATGCTTCTATTTTAACAAAAGACTTTATTGCAGATGTATTATTTGAAGGTGTAGTAATTACAATTGTAACTATGATTGCTTTCTATATAGGTTTAAATCAAGGTGGAGCCTTATTAGCAAGTACAATGGCATTTGCTACATTATGTTTATCAAGACTTGTACATGGATTTAATAGTAAATCTAAAAATCATGTATTATCAAAAGAACTTTTCTCTAATAAATATTTATGGGCTGCTTTTGGTGTAGGATTTATTCTTTTAAATGTAGTTCTTTTAGTTCCTGCTTTTAAAGGATTATTCCAAGTTGCACCACTTACACTTAATAATTTATTTACTATATATGGCTTATCACTATGCACATTTATAGTTATACAAGCCTTTAAATTTATAAGAGAAAAAGTTACTAAAAATCATAAAGAAACAGTAGCAGAAGCACCTAATAAAAATAAAGCTGCTTAAAATAAAAAAGACCAAAGTAAATTTTTACTTTGGTCTTTTTTATTTTATATAAAATTATTGTCACTTCTTATAGCTTTATAAAAAAGGTAATATGATAAAGTCATATAAGGTTGTAGCCATAGCATACCTATACCTAAAATAAGCCAAGATAAAATTATCCATCCTATAAAACTTAACTTCATTACTATATAAGCTATTCTATGTCCCTTAGTTATTTTTATACTAATATCTAAAGCTTCTAAAATGCCCACATTCTCATCCTCTGTAAAAATCATAGGAATAGGAAATAATATAGCCTCTATTAATAAAGCTAAAAAAGCTAAAATTATTAAAAAGGCAATTAAAAGTATAAAAACACTATTTTGCAAAGATAGAGCTAAAATAATAGGAAATATAATTACTAATACTAATATAGATAATATAGATGTTAATATATTAAAAACTGTAATCTTAAATGTTGCCTTAAAACTTATAAAACAATCTAAATACTTAACCCTTTCTCCACTTTCAGTTAACTTCATACAATATTTTATAAAACTTCCTGTTAAAAAAGCTGTAAGAAAATAAAGTAAAATCCAACCCACTAAAGGAATTATTGATAATAAGAAACTAAATACAATATTAAAAAAAGCATAAACTATAGTAGCCCCAGCAGCATTACTCCACCGTCCACTTAAAAGATTTTTTGCATCCTCTTTACATTCAATCCTATAATTCAAATTTATCCCCCTAAAAATTATTTAATTAATTTATTCTATTCGATTATACCATATTTTGCCACCAAAACAAATTACTTGTATTAATCTTTTTAAACTCTGATATAATTGTATATATACTTATTTAAAATAAATTTAACTATAAGGAAGAGATTAATGAGAAAAAAATACTTTATTTTAACAATTTTATGTATGATTTTAGGACTATGTTCTAGAAAATTTATAATTTATATGCCTAGTTTAATTGCTCCATATTTAGGTGATACGCTTTGGGCATCTATGGTTTACTTTGGATTTAGATTTTTATTTCCTAAACTTAGCCTTAATTATGGCTTTTTAATTGCAATAATATTCTCCTTTTCAATAGAGTTTAGTCAAATATACCAAGCACCATGGATAAATAGAATCAGAGATACTACTTTAGGCTCCTTAATCCTTGGGCATGGTTTCTTATTTAGCGACTTGATTTGCTATACTGTAGGCATAATAATAGCCTTATTTATAGATAAAATATTTATAAAAAAAAGCTCTAAGTAAAAAACTTAGAGCAAACAAGAGGTATCTACAATAGCAACCACAATATGACTTAATAATTTTTTAAGTCATATATTATCTTATATTCAACAATTTATCAAAATATACCTATTGATAAAATTAAAGAGGCAAAAACAATTGAAATCATTGACATTAACTTTATTAAAATATCAATTGAAGGTCCTGTAGTATCTTTAAAAGGGTCTCCAACTGTATCTCCAACTACTG
Organism: Clostridium sp. TJA038; assembly: GCF_058310255.1. Lineage (NCBI taxonomy): Bacteria > Bacillati > Bacillota > Clostridia > Eubacteriales > Clostridiaceae > Clostridium > Clostridium sp. TJA038. The sequence goes on from NZ_JBZEFA010000002.1 coordinate 210,369, forward strand.
CTGCTTTATGACAATCAGAACCTTTTCCTCCTAAAACTCCTCCTTCAATATATTTTTTAGCATTATCCCAAGCTCCTCCTGAATTAGCCATCATTATAGCTAACACAAAACCAGTTACCGTAGAACCTGCTAAAAGACCAGCAACTCCATTTGGTCCTAATAAAAATCCTGTTATTATAGGAGTTAAAATAGCTACTAAAGCAATTGGAATCAACTCTCTTTGAGATGATTTTGTACATATATCTACACATTTTTCAAAATCTGCTTCTGCTTCCCCTTCTAAAAGACCCTTTATTTCTTTAAATTGTCTTCTCACCTCAATAACAATCTTAGAAGCCGCTCTTCCTACAGCATCCATAGTTAATGCTGAAAAAACAAAGGTAACCATTCCCCCAACAAAAAGCCCTATTAAAACCTGTGGATTTATTATAGATAGATTAAAAGTAAAATCAATTCCCTTTGATAAGGAAATATTCTCTACAGAATCTTTATATGCTGCTATAAAAGCTAAGGCTGTTAAGGCAGCAGAGCCTATTGCAAAGCCTTTTCCTGTAGCAGCTGTTGTATTTCCTAATGAATCTAAAGCGTCGGTCCTTCTTCTAACCTCAGGACTTTGTTCTGTCATCTCTGCAATTCCACCTGCATTATCTGCTACTGGTCCATAGGCATCTGTAGCTAAAGTAATTCCTAAAGTAGATAACATTCCTACAGCTGAAATAGCAATTCCATAAAGCCCTAGACTAAAATCTTTATTTCCACCAGATAGTAAAAAGCTACTTATTATAGATATAGCTATTATAATAACTGGCATAGCAGTAGATAGCATACCTAACGATAATCCTCCTATTATTGTAGTAGCTGAACCTGTTTTAGTCATATCAGCTAATTTTTTTGTAGGCTTATAATTATCACTAGTATAATATTCTGTAAAATATCCAATTAAAATTCCAGCAATTAATCCTGATAATATACTAAAATATATTCCTAAATTATTTTCTCCAACAACTATTTTAACAATAAAAAAACCTGAAATAGCCACTAAAATTGAAGATATATATGTTCCTCTTCTCAAAGCTGAAAGTAAGGATTTCTGTGTTGCATCCTCCTTTGCCTTTACAAAAAATGTTCCTATAATACAAGCAACTGCACCTACAGAAGCAATAATTAAAGGAAGTACTACTCCCTTTATTCCTAAACCAGCTGAAACAGCTAAAGCACAGGCTGAAACTAAGGAACCTACATATGATTCATATAAATCTGCTCCTAATCCAGCAACATCCCCTACATTATCTCCTACATTATCAGCTATAACAGCTGGATTTCTATGATCATCCTCTGGAATACCAGCTTCAACCTTTCCAACTAAGTCTGCTCCAACATCAGCAGCCTTTGTAAATATTCCTCCTCCAACTCTTGCAAAAAGTGCCATAGAAGAAGCTCCCATTCCAAAAGTTAACATAACAGAAGTTATTTGTCCTATTTTTTCAGCCTCAGGTAAATATGCATAATACCAATCTAATATATAGTACCAAATTCCTAAATGAAAAAGTGCTAACCCTACAACTACTAACCCCATTATAGCTCCACTAGAAAAAGCAATTCTTAAAGCATCATTTAAGCTTTTTTTAGCTGCCATGGTTGTTCTAGAATTAGCATTAGTTGCTGTTTTCATTCCTAAATAACCACTTAGTCCAGAAAATAATCCTCCTGTCAAAAATGCAAAAGGAACAAAAATGGATAAGTATCCCTTAAAACTCAAAAAAATTAATATAATAAACATTCCTAAGAAAAATAAAGAAACACCCCTATACTGTCTAACTAAAAAAGCATTAGCTCCTCTTTTAATCTTCTCAGAAACTTCTCTTATTTTTTCATCCTCTACAGGATTTTTCATTATACCTTTTCCTAGATAAAGAGCAAATAAAAGCGATATTATAGAACATATTGGTACCAAAAGCATAAGGTCCATTTTTCTATCCTCCTATTTTCTTTATAAATTTAAAAAAATTTGTAAAAATCAACAAATTTTTTTTAAATTTTAATAATGATATAAAAAATTTAACTTTAAAGAAAAATAAAGTAAACCTTTCCAAGAAAATAATTTTAAATACCTCCTTTTAAAATTATTTAAGTTTTTAAAACTTAATTTAGGTTCTATTACTAATATATTTATTAAAGCTTTTTTATTTTCCTAATATTTTTTAAATAAACATTTTATTTACAAATTATCAAATTTATTTATTTTCTATATATTATATTAAAATACTTTTTTTAACTATTATTCTTTTAAAATACAAATTATTTATTAAAAATTTAATTTTAATTTTATAAATACATTTAACTTAAAATAAACTTAATTCTTTTAACAAATTGTAAACATTTTTTTCTCTTTAGGACTATTATTTTTTTATGGATATGTTATTATTAATATGAACCTAGTCCATATTTAAGCTATTTTCACATATTAAAGTAAACCAAAAAAAGATTTCTTTTAATATATGAAAATGCTTTTTATGGACAGGCTCTAAATCTAATAAAGAAAGAAGGTTTTATTATGCCTAAGTTATTAATCCCAGCTATTATATTTATAACTTTAGCACTAATATTCTACACAATTGGTGTTTGGAGCGAGCATAGAGCAGGTATTTTGAAGAAAAAACATGTAATAATCTTCTGGTGTGGTTTAGTTTGCGATACTCTTGGAACTTTCACAATGAGTAGAATAGTTGCTGCTGGAACTGATAAGGGTATTACCCCAAGAGATTTATTCATACATCAATCAACAGGTATGCTTGCTATTATATTAATGCTTATACATGCTGTTTGGGCAACTATAGTTTTAAATAGAGGTAGTGAAAAAGCAAAAGCAATATTCCACAAATTTAGTTTAGTGGTTTGGTTCATATGGCTAATTCCTTACTTCGTAGGTATGTACATAGGAATGACATCTTAATAAAAAAAACTCCTTTTAAATTAATTAAAAGGAGTTTTTATTTTACAACCTTATTTTATTATTTTATTCACATACCTTACCTGGATTTAAAACATTATTTGGGTCAAAAACTAATTTTATTCCTCTCATAATATCCATAGTAGCCTTATTTAAAGATTCATCTAAATAAATTCTCTTAGCTAAACCAATACCATGTTCACCAGAAACCTGTCCATTTAGTTCTCTTTGTTTCTTATAAAGAATTTCCATAGCTTCTTTAAGCTTTTTATCCCATTCTTCATCAGATAATTCATCCTTTAAGATATAAATGTGTAAATTCCCATCACCAGCATGACCAAAACTTCTTATTCTAACCTTTAATTGCTTTTCAACTTCATTTGTGAACTTAACAAACTCTGCAACCTTATTTCTTGGTACAACAACATCAACTTCATCTAAATCACTAGTTGATGCTTTTATAGCTTCTAAAAATGCTCCCCTTGCTGTCCATATAGATTCTTGTCTTTCCTCTGTATCTGATATAAAGACATCTAAAGCACCTGCTTTTAAGCATATATCTGCAACCTTTGCATAATATCCTTCTACTTCTTCCTTTGAGTTTCCATCAAAACTTAATATTAAGTAAGCATTTGAAGTATTATCAGGGAATTTTTTCCCTAAAAATTCTTCAGCTGATAATATTAAATCCCTTTGCATAAATTCTATAGCAGTCGGAATATTTTTTGATTTTATTATTTCAGGTACTGTTTCTATAGCAGTATCTAAGTCATTAAAAGGCACTAAAAGACTTATTACCTTTTTTGGAAGTGGTATTAATTTTAAAACTATTTTAGTTATTATTGCTAAGGTTCCTTCTGAACCAACTATTAAATCTTTTAAGCTATATCCAGAACTATTTTTAACAACCTTTCCTCCAAGCTCTAAAATTTCTCCACTTGGAAGAACTACTTCTATACCTCTTACATAATCCCTTGTTACACCATACTTAACAGCTCTCATACCACCTGCATTAGTACTAACATTACCACCTATTGTTGCTGTTTTTTCTCCTGGGTCTGGTGGATAAAATAAATCATGTTCCTCAACAAACTTTGAAATTTCCATAATAAGAACTCCAGGCTCAACAGTAAGAGTTAAGTTTTCTTCATCTAACTCTAATATCTTATTCATTCCAGTTAAGTCTAAAACAATTCCTCCAAGTATTGGAACTGCTGCTCCAACAAGACCAGTTCCTGCTCCTCTTACTGTTATAGGAATTTTATTTTCATTAGCATATTTCATTATTTCAACTATTTCTTCTCTATTAAGTGCCTTAACAACAATATCAGGCATATGTTTTTCAGAACCTAACTCATCATGAGAATAATCTTCACTTATATCTAACCCTGTAAATACTCTTTCCTCATCTTTTATAATTTCTTTTATAAAATTAATACCTTTTTCATCTATTTTATTATAACTCATACTAAAGCACCCCTTCTCCTTTTATTTTCTCAATAAGTTTAGGAACAATCTCATAAATATCACCAACTATTCCATAATGAGAAACCTCAAATATAGGTGCCTTTTCATCTTTATTTATAGCAAATATATAATCTGCATTATTCATTCCTGCTACAAATTGAATAGCTCCTGAAACACCACAAGTTATTATAAGCTTAGGTCTTACAGTTCTTCCACTTAATCCAACTTGTCTATTTGCATCAGCCCATCCATTCTCTATAAGAGGTCTTGTAACTGCAACTTCTCCTCCTAATAAATCAGCTAATTCTTTTATAAGTTTTAAATCCTTCTCTGCCTTTACTCCTCTACCTGCTACAACTATTACTTCAGCATCTGATATACTATGTTCCTTTGGTTTTTCCTTAATCTCCTTAACCTCGATATCTGACTTTAATTTATCCTTTTCTATTTCAAAGTATTTAATCTCTCCAGTACATTCATCATTTCTCTCTGGTGCAGACATAACTTTATATCTAACAGTTGCCATCTGAGGTCTTGAATTTGGTGTAACTATTTGTGCCATTATATTTCCACCAAAAGCTGGTCTTATCTGAACTAAATCTGTATTTTCTTTTATATCAAGTATAGTACAATCAGCAGTAAGACCAGTTCTACATCTAGCAGCTACTCTTGGGGCTAAGGATCTTCCTAGTGTAGTTGCACCAACTAAAATTGAACAAGGTTTTATCTTGCTTATAAAGTCATAAAAGACAGCTGTATAAGGTTCAATTCTAAAGTTTTCAAGTTCTTTATAATCATAAACTATAACTTCATCTACTCCATAATGTAGAAGTTCTCCAGCTTTATCTTTTATTCCATTCCCCATAAATAAACAGTAAACCTTTTGATTTATTTTATCAGCTAATTCTCTAGCCTTACCTATTAATTCTAAAGTTACAGGGTGAATCTCTCCATTTACATGGTCAACATAAACAGCAATACCTTTCCATTCATCCTTATTAACTAAAACTTTATCCTTATCTTCAACAAATTCAAAAGCACCCTTAGGTCCCTTTCTAACACAAACTTTACACATTCTACAACTTGCATTTATTTCTACTTTTCCATCAACTATTTCCATAGCTCCAAATGGACAAATTTTTATTACATTATTCATATCATCTATTTTATCTTGATGAACTACTAATCTACCCATAATATTTACCCCCTATATAAACTTAAGCTCTCTTAATTTATCTTCCATTTTTTCGCTTAATTTTGCTGCATCTCCAGTCCAAATTTCATGGTCATCATTATTACTTGGTGGAAATATTCTTTCAACTTGAGTAGGTGAGCCATTTAATCCATATTTTTTCTCATCTTTATCTTCAAAATCCTTTAAAGATATTACATTTATTTCTCTCTCCTCTGTTTCAAGTTTCTTTTTATAGGATGGTAACCTTGGTTGAAAAATATCTTTATCCACAGTTAAAAGACAAGGATACTTAACCTCTAAAACCTCTATTGTATTTGGCATATCCATTTCAACTTTAATAAAGTCTTCATTCACATCTAGTATTTTTCTAACATTTGCAACATGAGGTACACCTAAATACTCTGCCATTTCAGGACCAACCTGTGCTGTATCTCCATCTGTAGTCTGTTTACCACAAATAATTATGTCAAAGTCTCCACATTTTCTAACACCTTGTGATAAAGTATATGAAGTTGCTAAAACATCAGCTCCTGCAAATTTTCTATCTGAAACTAAAGTTCCTTCATCAGCTCCCATAGCATAAGCTTCTTTTATTACAGCTTTAGCCTGTGGTGGCCCCATACTTATAACCTTTATACTTCCTCCCTTCTTTTCTTTTATTCTAAGAGCAGTTTCTAATGCATATAAGTCATAAGGATTCATCTTTGAATCTACACCATCTCTTTTTAAAACTCCTGTCTTTTCATCAACCTCAACCTTTGAAGTACCTGGAACTTGTTTGATACAAACCATAATCTTCATAAAATCACTCCATTCCCTCTAAAACTCTCATCTTTTTGTTTTAAATTAGTTTAAATTCGATAAACGTTTTCACTTATACAAAAACTAGGCTTCCTAAATAACTTATTACACCTAATAATATTACGTATATAACGCATACCTTTAATGTTGAATTTAATATCTTTCCCTCTTTTCCAGCTAGTCCTGTTGCTGCTGTAGCTACAGCTATACTTTGAGGTGATATCATTTTCCCTGCAGTTGCTCCACAAGTATTTGCTGCTGCAAGCCAAGCTGGCTTTATTCCTAAAGATTCAGCAGCCGCTGCTTGAAGAGAACCAAATAATACATTAGCAGAGGTATCACTACCTGTTACAAAAGTTCCTAAAGCTCCAATAAAAGGTGCTATAAAAGCATAAAATGAACCAGTTATCATAACTAATACTGTAGCTATAGATGAAACCATTCCACTATAACCCATAACCTTAGCTAAAGCTATTATTGCAAGTATGGTTATTGTAGATTTACTCATTTGTTTAATGGTTTTCATTAAAAGTCCTACCATTTCTTTAAAAGAAGCCTTTTGTATAAAGCCTCCAATAAAAGAAGCTATTAATATTAAAATTCCAGGAGTTGTTAGCCATACAAATGTGTATGGTTTAGCTCCAAGGCCTGTATAAATATTAACAGAAGTTCTAACTTCACTTAACATATTATATAGTGATGGAAATAATGGACTAATACCTATTATTATTACTAATATTAATATAAATGGAGAAAAGGCAATTAGGACACTTTTAAAATTAAATTTCTCTTCTTCTTTAGTGTTATCCTTATGTTTATAAAATTTCTTTGCCATAAAAATTGTAACTAACAATGAAACTATTGAACCTAAAACTGCTGGTAATTCAGGTCCTAAAAATTTAGCTACTAGTACTTGAACTATACCAAAAGAAAGGCCAGAGGCTAAGGTTATACCAAATACCCCTTTAATCCCCTTTAAACTCTTTTCAGTTAAGGCTACCAAAACAAAAGGAATTAATATTACAAAGAAAAGTAATTGTAGTACTACATAATAACTTAAAGATTCTATAGGAACTGAAGCTACATTAGCTAAAGTTATAACTGGCAACCCTATAGCTCCAAAGGCTGTAGGTGTAGTATTAGCTACTAGGCAAATAACAGATGCAAAAAAAGGATTAAACCCTAAAGCTGCCATTATTCCAACAGGAATAGCAACTGCCGTTCCAAAACCTGCTACAGCCTCTAAAAATCCACCAAATCCCCATGATAATATAAGAACTAAAATTCTTTTATCATCACTAACACTTATTAGCATTGATTTTATTACTTCCATAGCCTTTGTATAAACTACTAAGTTATATGTAAATACTGCTGCAATAATAACTATCATTATAGGCCATATTCCTAAAGCAACTCCTTCTAAAGCTGCTGTTAAAGCATCTAAAGTTGGCATTTTCCATGCAAATATAGATAATAAAATGGTAATTATTAAAGCTATAGGACATATTTTATGAGCTGGAATTTTAAGAACTCCTAAACCAATAATTAAAATTATTATAGGAATAAGAGCTAGAAAGAACATAAGATAAATATTCATTTTTTCACCCCTCATAACAACTTTTAAATTATAATTTGGTATGACCAATTTTTACTTAGAAAATAACATATTTTTTAATATGTTATAAAACTTATAAATTAAAAGTCTCCTTCTATACCCTAATTTAACCTTATACCTTTTAGATATTTTAGTCAATTTTTACATTTATTATATTTAGCTATAATAGGTTAAATTTTACTTTTATTGCAAATAGAGTCTATATTACTATATATTTTCCTTTATTAATTGGAAATGCTCTTGCATATGCTTATATGCTAAATAAGCATCTCTATTTTTTATTGCTAAGTATATCTTTTCATGATAGTCTAAAAGCTTTCCCCTGTTTCTAATATCACTTAATATAGCTTTTCTTCCCTCACTTATAAATTTATCTACAAGCTCTGAAACTCCTTCTAATAAATTGCTTATAAGTACATTATTTGCTCCCCTTACAATAATGCTATGAAATTCACTATCTATTTTAACATTTTCTTCTTCATCTTTAGAGACCTTAAACTTTTCAACTAACTCACCAAGCCTTTTTAAGTCCTCTTCAGATATTCTCATTACAGATAAAAATATAGTAGATAATTCTAAAACCTCTCTTAACTCTAAAATATCTCTATTTGTTCCATTTTGAAGCATAAAAACTATAGAGAGAGGCTCTAATAATACATCATCAAAATCCTCTCTTATATAATTCCCTGCCCCTTGTTTACTTTCAATTAGACCAATTACCTCTAAAGCTCTCATAGCTTCTCTTATAGAAGTTCTACTTACTTGAAGTTCTTCAGCCATAACTCTTTCTGTAGGTAGCTTGTCTCCCTTCTTTATCTGTCCTATTCTAACCATTTCTTTTATTTGGTCCACAACCTGCTCATAAACTTTCATGTTTTTAACTGGTTTAAACATCCTAACAATCCTTTCTAAAATTCATATTACTTGGATTTATTCCCCTGATTATTTCATCAACTTCACAAAACTTATAACTAATTACTTATTTTTAATGATTTTATTATATCTTTTTTTATAATAAAAGTGAAACTTAAGACAAAAACATAATATTTTTTAATAGGCTTAAATCTTATATATTTAATAAAATTTAGTATTAAATAATATAAAATTTATAACCTTAAATCCTAAATTAAAAACTTCATTTATATCTACTTGAGAAAAATCATGTCCACTATTTTCTAAAGTAACTATTTTAACTTTATTCCCAAGGGCCTTACTTTCTTCATATAGTTTAACTGAATTGCTATAAGGAACTAACTTATCCTCTTTTCCATGAATTATTAAAGTATTTGGCAAATCACTTTTTAAATAATTTATAGGACTATATTTATCCATGTAATCTTTTATACTTTCACCCTTTTTCAAATCTTTTTCTGCATTTTTTATAGATTGATTTAAGTCAAAGGATGCCATAGACATATCTAAAGAACTTAAATCAGTTGGTCCAAAAAAGTCTACAAGATATTTTACTTTTGATGGGTATTTAGCTAATTCTTTATCATCAACAAATTCATTTTCTCCACTATAAGTTGCTAATAAAGATAAATGAGCTCCTGAAGAAACTCCTATAACTCCAATTTCCTCTGTATTAAAATCATATTTATCCTTATTTTTATAAACCCATCTTATAGAATCTTTAACATCAGAGGCTTGTTTTTCAAAATCAATCTTATTAGTGGCAAGTTCATATCCTACACTTATTATGGTGTAACCATCTTTTCTAAAGGAATCTAAAATCGGAGCTATTAATTCTGGTATTTCTTTATTACCATAGACCCAACTTCCTCCATGAACATATATAATTACTGGAGAACCATTTTTTAATTTTTTTTCAGGTCCATAAATATCTAAAGTTTCCTTTTTTCCTTTTGTATCTTTATAAACTACATCTTTAAAGTCCATATCTTCACTAAATTTAAAGTTTTTTATCTCCTCAACACTAGGTGGATTTTCCCTAAATTTTAAATATTCCTTTCCTATGTTTATGTAAAAACCTATTTGTCCTCGAAAATAAAAGGCTAAAGAACCTAATAGTAATAATATTATTAAAAGTATGATACTTAATGTTTTAAAAAACTTTTTCATTATATATCTCCTTTTCTTTTAAAATATTTAATTTAAAAAGAACAAATTAAAACCTTTTAATTTTAATTTGTTCTTAATAAAATAATATAAAATATCTAAGCTTTATAATTTATAAAAAGGTTACGCTTTATAAATTATTATACCCTTTTATAAATCTCTAATCCTTTTTTCATAAGAAATTTATATAATATTAAAGCTAATACTATTAAAATACTTATATCTATTAAAAATATAATTAATGGACTTTTAGTAAAAACTAAAAGCATGTTAAGACCTCCTAAAATTAATGAAATAAAAATTACTAATAGAGGTTTAAAATTATGACTATATAAATTTTTAGTATCTACCCAATGTAATTTAGGAGAAGAATAATCTAAAATCATCCCCAATAAAGATATTAAAATTATTGTACCAATTTGTAATAATATACTCATGAAAATTATTAAAATAGATGCTTTTAAATAAATTAATAGTATTATACCAAATATAAGTACTATAGAATTTACCACACAAGAAACTATAAGCTTACATTGTATCTGCAATTTATAATCTACAGGGATATACTTTGATATAAATATTTCCTGTCCTTCTCTACTTAAAGCTGTACAAGAAACAGAATTACTTGACACAGTTAATGCTGTTACTATAAATGTAGCTGATAATATTAATGTATCTCCAATTAATGAAATTATTTCTCCAAAGCTATTTCCAGTTAAAAGAAAAATAATCATTAATATAGGCATATATATTGTCATTACAATACAATTTATAAAATTACTAGGTTCTCTTAAAATCCTTCTAATCTCTCTTAATACAATAGCCTTTCTTAAAGAATGTTTTACTGAAAAATTTTTATTATTTAATACATCTTTTTTTTCGCTATATACATTTAAATTTGTAGTTATAATTTTCTTATACATTGATTTTCCTAATGAATATAAAATCACTAAAGCTATAATTGATATAATAGCTAAACCAAGTAAATTTATTAATCCCTTTATTGAATTGCTATAAAGAAGTGCTTTTACACTAAAAGTAATATTTATAAATATTTTATTAGTTATATCTATTAAGTTAATTTTATTTTTTATTGCTAAAGAAATACTTTCTTTATCTAAACCTAATGAATTTAAAGAGTATACAAATAAAACTATTATAATACACAAAGTTGCAAAAGTTATCTCAAACACATTTTTATATTTAGATATATTTATAAAACTCATTAAAATCATTGTTATTAATATACAAAATACTATTAATACAATTGGAAAAATTAAATAAACAGGAATTATCATAAGAAAATAGGAAATACTAGCCTTCATATTTAACCCATAATCTATTAAAGGAATTATTATAATACTTAAATACATATACATATCTACTAAGCAAGAAATGAATTTTCCCATAATTATTTCTTCACTTTTAAAAGGAAGAGAAATCAATGGTTCTATATCCCTAGAAAAGAAAAATGAATCTAAAATATCATATATACCTAAAATAAGTAAAGAAAAGGAACCAATTAAGAATATAATTGAAAGAGGATATGCTTCTTGATTAATAAGTGCAAAATCTTGATAAATTGAGTCTATCATCTTTGCTATAGGCACAGATATACCTATTATTATTAATGTGTAAACTAAAGTTCCTAAGGCTTTAGACTTTATATTTTTAAAACAATTATCTAAAGTATTGCCTATAAAATATTTTAATAATAATGCAATTCTATTCATCTTCCGTAATCTCCAAAAACATTTTTTCTAAAGTTTCATCTGCTTTAAATTCCTCTTTTAGTTCCTCTAACGTCCCAACAAAAATAAGTTTTCCATTTTTTATTATTCCTACTCTATTACATAATTTCTCTGCTACCTCTAAGACATGCGTAGAAAATAAAACAGTATTTCCTTCTTTCGCATGTTTTATCATCATTTCCTTTAAGATATATGAAGATTTAGGGTCTAATCCTGTTAAAGGCTCATCTAATATCCAAACACTAGGTTTATGAAGTAAAACACCCATTATTATTATCTTTTGTCTCATTCCATGAGAGTAACTTTGAATTTTATTTCCTAAGGAGTTAACCATATTAAATCTTTCAGCCAACTCCTTAATTCTTTTTTCTCTATCAGTTTTATTTACATTATAAACATCACCAATAAAATTAAGATACTCTATTCCTTTATATCTTAAAAACATATCAGGACTATCAGGAACATAGCCAAACTGCATTTTAGCTTCTACTGGCTTTTTATTTATATCAATATTATTTATCTTAACTTCCCCCTTAGTAGGTTGTATTATTCCTGTTATCATGTTTATTGTAGTTGTCTTTCCTGCTCCATTTGGTCCTAGTATGCCAAATATTTCACCATCTTTAATTTCTAAATTTAAATTGTTTACAACCTTTACACCTTTTGTGTATTCTTTTTCAATATCTTTTAAAACAATCATTTTCAAACACCCCTTAACCATTTAGTAACATTATTTTAACATATTGAACATATAATTTCATAATTTAAATATAATAATATATTTTCCTAATAGTTATAAAAATATTGTAATAAAAAAAGAAGCTTGATAAATTATATAATTTATCAAGCTTCTTTTTTATTAAGATTCCCTAGCATATGCTATACCTACACTCTTAACCCCTACATGCACGCCTATAACTGCACTTATTTCACCAATCATTGAATCTAAATCTAATTCTTCTTTAAGTCTTTTTGCTAAATCTCTAGCTTCATCTTCTGCTAATATATGACAAACAACAGCTTTTTTGATTCCTTTTTCTTTTAAATCATGTTTAACTACTTCAACAATCTTATCTATTGCTCTCTTTTTAGTTCTAACTTTATCCATTACAACAACAGCACCTTCTTTAACTGTTAGTATTGGATTTATTTTAAGCATTTTTCCAAATAAAGCTGCTGCTCCACCTATTCTTCCACCTTTTTTAAGGTTTTCTAAAGTTCCAGGAACAAATATTATTTCAGATTCTTTAATAGTATTTCTAACTATTTTTGAAACTTCATCAAAATCTTTTCCCTCCTGTGCAGCCTTAGCTCCTTCTAAAACTCCAATTCCAAGTGCCATTACGGAAGTTTGAGAATCTATAAGGTCAATTTTAACCTCTGGATACTTTTCTAATATCATCTCTTTTATAATATGTGATGTTGTATATGTTCCACTTAATTTAGATGATATAAATGCAGCAACTATATCATCACCTTCCTTAGCAAACTTTTCAAAAGCCATATAAAATTCATCCATAGGTGGTTGAGAAGATGTTGGAAGTTTATCACATTTAGCTAATTCATCATAAAAAGCTTCACTATCAATATCAACTTCCTTATAAGTTTCTCCATTCATTATAACGCTTAAAGATACTATCTCCACTCCATACTTTTCTGCTAAATCTTTTGGTATGCAACTAGTACTATCTGTAATTACTTTAACAGCCATATATTCCTCCTAAAACTTAAATACGTTATTTTATAGCTCTCTTAGATTTCCCTATATTAAAAATTCCTCTAATAGTGCCATTTTATATTTATGTCTTTTTCTATATTATATTTTATTTCATAATATATTTATATTAATAATCTATTATTCATTTTAACATCTAATTTAAATTTGTAAAACTCTTTTCAATACAATAATTACTTTATTAAACATATTTATGTAAAGATACAAAGTTTCAAATTTAAGAATTTTTTAATTCTTTTATTAAATCTCTAAGTTCAGCGGCTCTCTCAAATTGAAGATTTTTAGCAGCCTCTCTCATTTCCTCTTCATACTTATCTATAAGTGTTTCTATAGGAATCTCTTTATCCTCTACCTTTTTAATTTCTTCTTTAATGTCCTCACTAGAAACCTTAGTAGCTTCTATTACATCTCTAACTCCCTTAATTACTGTAGTTGGAATAATATTATGCTCCTTATTATATTCCCTTTGAATAATTCTTCTTCTTTCAGTTTCTTTAATAGATTTTTCCATAGATTTAGTAATATTGTCTGCATACATTATAACTTTACTTTCTGAATTTCTAGCTGCTCTTCCTATAGTCTGTATTAAAGAAGTTTCTGACCTTAAAAACCCTTCTTTATCAGCATCTAATATAGCAACTAAAGCCACTTCTGGTATATCTAAACCTTCTCTTAAAAGATTTATTCCTATTAAAACATCAACTTCACCAAGTCTTAGTTCTCTTATTATCTTCATTCTTTCTAAGGTATCTATATCAGAGTGCATATATGTAGCCTTTACCTTTAAATCTTTTAAGTACTTAGTTAAATCCTCTGCCATTCTCTTTGTAAGAGTTGTTATAAGAACCCTAAAGCCTCTTTTAACTGTTTTTTGTATTTCGCTATATAGGTCATCAATTTGACCATTTATAGGTCTTACTTCGATTATAGGGTCTAAAAGACCAGTAGGCCTTATAATTTGTTCAGCAATAACTTTAGAATTATCTAATTCATACTGTCCTGGAGTAGCACTTACAAAAACCACTTGATTTATTTTACTTTCAAACTCACTAAATTTAAGTGGTCTATTATCAAAAGCACAGGGCAACCTAAAACCAAAGTCAACTAAAGTAGTTTTTCTTGACCTATCTCCAGCATACATAGCTCTAACCTGCGGAAGTGTAACATGACTTTCATCTATAAACATTAAAAAATCCTCTGGAAAATAATCAAGTAAAGTCTGTGGTGGAGTCCCTGGCATTCTTCCATCTAATATTCTTGAATAGTTTTCTATACCTTGACAATACCCCATTTCTCTAATCATTTCAATATCATAATTTGTCCTTTGCTTTAACCTTTGAGCCTCTAATATTTTATCTTCAGCATTTAATACCTTTAATCTGTCCTCTAATTCATCCTCTATTACCTTTATTGCTTTTTCTAAAGTTTCTTCAGAAGCTGCAAAGTGAGATGCTGGAGTTATACTAACATGTTGCCTTTCACCAATTATATTTCCTGTTAATACATCAAACTCTCTTATTCTATCTATCTCATCTCCAAAAAATTCAACCCTAATTCCCTTAGATGAAGAGGATGAAGGAATTATATCTAAATTATCTCCTCTAACTCTAAAAGTTCCTCTAGCAAAATCTATGTCATTTCTTTCATACTGTATTTCTATAAGTTTCTTAATAACCTCATCTCTATCTTTAATCATTCCAGGTCTTAAAGATATTGTAAGCTTTCTATACTCCTCGGGGTTACCAAGACCATATATACAAGAAACAGAAGCAACTATTATTACATCTCTTCTTTCTAAAAGTGCAGAGGTTGCTGAATGACGCAACTTATCAATTTCATCATTTATAGATGCATCTTTCTCTATAAATGTATCTGTTTGAGGAACATAGGCCTCTGGTTGATAGTAGTCATAATATGATACAAAATATTCTACTATGTTATCTGGAAAAAACTCCTTAAATTCAGCACAAAGTTGAGCTGCAAGAGTTTTATTATGAGCTAAAATAAGCGTTGGCTTTTGAGTTCTTTCTATAATATTTGCCATGGTAAAGGTTTTTCCTGAGCCTGTAACCCCTAAAAGAGTTTGTCCTCTATTACCAACTTCAATAGAATCAACTAGTTTTTCTATAGCCTGTGGTTGATCGCCTGTTGGCTTAAACTTTGAATGTATTTTAAATTCTCCCATAAACTTTTCCTCCTAAATTAAAATAACTGTATCTTAAATATTTTCTAAAATAGAATATCAAGATACAGCCAATTTAAATTTACTTATCCTTGCTAGCTTTTTTTAATTTTTCTAAAAACTCATCTATTTCCTTCTCAAAAGAAACGCCCTTCGGAACTAAAACTATACCAAACTGACTTCTACCTTCTTCACTAGTAATTGTATAATCTCTTATTTCATTTTTTCTATTTTTAATTTTAATATCTACTCCATAAATATTATTTTTTAAAGCTAAAAATATATCCTTTTCATTTTTTGGTTTTTGCCCATTAATATTAACTATTCTATCTCCACCTCTTATACCCTTTTTATAAGCTATAGATTTAGGTAAAACATCTAAAATACATATTTCATTACTATTAGAGAAATATATTCCTTTTCTCTTATCTTCAATAATATATTCAAATTTAACCTTTAACTCATAAATAAATGGAATTATTAAAGTTAATATTACTGTTAATAAATAACTTTCACGAAAGACATAGGCTAATATTATAACTACTAATCCATAAATTATATTTATAACTCCAGATTGAATTAATTTTCCTTTTTTACTAGTAGTAAAAGTAACTCCTTCATAAGAAATAGCCCCATAAGAAGCCATTATTCCTATAGATAAAGCTCCAATTAAAATTTTATCTAAATTATCATTTAAAAAAGGTAAGTATGTAGGAATATCTTTAATTTCATTAATTATATAGCCATCATTTCCACCTAAAAAAATTATTAAGCATAAAGGTATCATCCAAAATCTTCTAAAGGCAAATCCACCTAATAAAACCCCATTTTTTTGAGTGAAAACAGGTAAATAACCTTTATCTCCATCTAAAATTATTAAAATTCCTTCTGTTATTGCAAAAGTACCAATTAAGGCTAAAATACCTGTTAAATTAATAGAAAAATTTAAATCTTCTCCTAAGTATCTAGTTAATATATCTAATAAAACTACTATTATACTTATTATAACGGCTATATATGAAAATTTCATAAACCTACTTTTATATAAAATTGAAATTATAGAAACAGTTAAAATAACATTTATAAAAAAGCTATTTTCAAAACTTATACCTAGAAAGGCTAGTATAGTACTAGCTATAACTCCTCCTACTATTCCTATTAATATTTGTAATAAAGTCATTTCGAGAGGAGATTGTAAACTCCTCCCAAGCATTAATTTTTGCATAAGAGCTACTTTTTTATTTTTAAAATAAAAAATAACAACAATTATAAGTAACATTAAAGACAAGGTAGGACTTATTAAGGCATATGATATGCCCTTTATAACTTCTGTAAGTAAATTCATCTTAAGTCCTCCAAAATTTCATTTATTTTATCTCTTTTTGTATAACCTCTAAAGCCTTATTAAATTGAGGGTCATTTTCTCTATTATAAGGTTTTTCAGTAAGTTCCTCTGGATATTCAACAACTATATTAGGCTCTATACCTTTTTTATGAATATTTTCTCCATTTGGTGTGTAATATTTTGAAATAGTTACCTTTAAAGCAGTTCCATCTTTTTCTTTTCCTATTTTATCTAAAACCACTTGAACTATTCCTTTACCAAAGGAAGTTGTTCCAACTAAAGTACCTAAATTATAATCTCTTATAGCCCCTGCTACAATTTCTGAAGCTGAAGCCGTTCCACCATCAATTAAAACAACTAAAGGCATTCCTTGAGCTATGCCTCCTTTAGATACATTTTCTTCTTTATTTCCATATTTATCAATTGTTGAAACTATAACCTTATCCTTTGGAACAAAATTTGATACTAAATCAACACATTCTTTCATAAATCCACCAGGATTTCCTCTTAAATCAAGAATTAATCCTTTCATTCCTTTATCTTCTAAGGATTTTAATTGAGTTTCAAAATCCTTAGCTGTACCTTCATCAAAGCCTAAAACTTTTATATACCCAATATCACCATCTATCATTTCACTTTTAACATTAACTGATTTTATGACATCTCTCATAACAGAAACGTTAAATTCGCCTTTACCTTCTCTATATAATGTTAATTCTATGTTTTCTTTTGTAGTTCCTTTCATCATAGAAACAGCCTTTTCTAAATCTTTTCCTGTAACAGGCTCCCCGTTTATTTTTAAAATAACATCTCCTGGCTCTATACCAGCCTCTTGTGCTGGACTTCCTTCAATAGGAGCAACAACTGTTATTTTACCATCTTTAACAGCTACTTGAATTCCAATCCCCATATAATTTCCTTGACTTTTTTCCTTAAAATCTGAAAATTCTTTTTCATTCATATAATATGTGTATTGATCTCCTAAGGAAGAAACCATGCCCTTTATAGCACCTTCTGTTAACTTAGCCTCATCAATTTCTCCATCATAAAACCTATAAAGCATTTCTCTAACATCTAAAACCTTCTTAAAATTATCTGTATCATTTACTTTATCTAATGAAGCTTGAACTGACTTAACATTAGTTAAGGGTAAAACTCCCCAAGCTGTTAATCTATTTCCTGCATATATAGATATACCAACAATTAAGACTAAAGCAAGAGACATAGATAAAACTCTTACACTTTTTTTCTTTTTGAAATTATTAAATTTTTCCTTCTTTTCATCATTACTATGACTCATAAAAACCTACCCTTCCAAAAAAAAGCTTAAAATACGCTATATTAAATAGTTTACGTATTTTAAGCTTTTTATATTCTATATTAGATATTAAACGTCTAAGAATTTTCTTAAAGCTATTATACTACCTACTGCACCAATAACAATACCTGCTAGTATAAACTGCCATGACATTGTTGTTAAAACGTACATAGGTGGTACAAATTGTGGCATATATAGTGATGATGATGATACTATCTTATCATATAAGAAACTATAACCTGCAAATAGTAAAATTGTTGAAAGTATTCCACCTATAAGCCCGATTATTACCCCTTCTATAACGAAAGGCCATCTTATAAACCAGTCAGTAGCACCTACAAATTTCATTATTCCAACTTCTCTTCTTCTTGAGTAAACTGTAATCTTTATTGTGTTTACTATTAAGAATAATGATACACCAACAAATACTATACCTAGAACTAAACCTACTGTGTTAATAACTTTTACAAAGGAGTTTATAGTTCCTATAAGCTCTTCATCATTACCAACATCTTCTACTCCAGCCATATACTTATTATCTGGCTTCATGGCACTTTCTACATTTGTTGCTACATCAGTATTTTCTAATCTTACTATATAAGAAGCTGGTAGAGGGTTGTTTTCTTTACTATACCCAGCTAAAATTTCCTTATTGTATTCACTTGAATCCTCCATTTTAGCAAAAGCATCATCTTTAGATTCAAATTCTATTTCTTTAACCCCTGAAATAGTTTTAAGCTTTTCTTCTATAGCTTGTTTTTGTTCTTTTGTGGCATCATCTTTAAGGAAGACCTTAACCTCAACCTTATCTTGAACATCTGTAACCCCATTTTTAACATTTAATGCAGTTAATAAAAATGCTCCAAATATAAATAATGTTGTAAGAACTGTTGCTACTGAAGCTATACTTATTGTTCTATTTCTTTTTAAACTCTTGAAAGCATCTGATATGAAATATCCTATAGTACTAAACTTCATATTCATATCCTCCTTTCTGAACATCACTAACAACTTCACCTTTATCTATAGCTATAACTCTCTTTTTCATTGAGTTAACTATGTCTTTAGCATGAGTAGCCATAACTACTGTTGTTCCTGCTTTGTTTATATCATCAATTAATTCCATTATTTCTTTAGCTGTTTCTGGGTCTAAGTTACCTGTAGGTTCATCAGCTATTAAAACTTTTGGATTATTAACTATAGCTCTAGCTATTGAAACCCTTTGTTGTTCTCCACCTGATAATTCATTTGGAAACATCTTATATTTGTTTGATAATCCAACTAATGATAACACCATAGGAACTCTTTTTCTTATTTCCTTAGGTGAAGCACCTACTACTCTCATTGCAAAAGCGACATTTTCATAAACGTTTAGAGTTGGTATCAACCTAAAGTCTTGAAATACCATACCTATCTTTCTTCTATGATAAGGTATTTGTCTTCTCTTTATTTGAGATAAATCTTCATTTCCCATAACTATGTTTCCTGTTGAAGGTTCAACTTCTTTTAGTAACATCTTTATGAAAGTTGATTTACCTGCACCACTAGGTCCAACTAAAAATACAAACTCACCTTTATCAATATTTATATTGACATTTGTAAGCGCTTTAACATTTTTATTATAGACCTTGCTAACATTCCTAAATTCTATCATTGTTAACACTCCTTAATAACTTTTTTCTACTCAACAAATTAAGATTTAAATAACTATTTTTTTCACAAATATATATAAATTTCCCCGATTGCTATCAACACTAATCTTTTTTATTTTACCCTACTTTCCTACATTAATCTACTTAATTTTTGTTAATATTTGATACATTAATGTAAAGCAACTTAATTATAACATAATCAACTTCTACATTTCTACTAAATCAAGAAAACCCTCACCAAATACTTCTTTAGAATCTGTTACTGTAATAAATGCTTTCTTGTCTATTTCTTTTATTTTTTTCTTAAGATTTATAAATTGACTTTTATTTACAACTACATAAATAAGAGTAACACTTTCGTTTGTGTATCCTCCTGTACCTTTTATTTTAGTACATCCTCTTTCGATTTCTTTCATTATTACTTGAGAAATTTCTTCACTTTTTTCACTTATAATTAATAGTTGTTTGCATGAATTAAATCCATCTATTATTTTATCTATTAATGTTCCCATTATGAAAACACCAATTAATCCAAAAAGTGCCTTATCAACTCCAAAAACTAAAAGAGCACATAAAACTACAACACAATCTGCACATAAAAGAGATTTTCCTATTTCTATATGTAGATATTTATTTAATATCTTAGCAACAATAGCCGTTCCTCCAGTTGAAGAGTTTTGACTAAATACTAAGGCTATTCCAAAAGCTCCTATTACACTACCAAAAATAGTAGCTAAAAGCATATTATTTGTTATAGCAAAGGTTGGAAGAAAGCTTTCTATTAAACTTATACTTATAGATAATCCAAAAGCGGCATATAAACTACGACCACCAAAACTTCCACCAATAAGCCAAAAAGCTAATATAAATAATATAACATTGGCAATATTCATAAATAAACCTTGAGGCATACCCGTTACTTTGTTTATTACTAAAGCTAATCCTGAAATTCCTCCAGCTGCTATATCATTTGGATAATAGAAATATTCTAATGATATAGCTAACAAAAGAACTCCTATAGTAATTATTGCATATTCTTTTACTGTTTTTTTGCTAATTTTCATCTCTAAACCCCCTCTTCTTAAATTTATTTAATTTTATATCCCCATTTTAAGAAATAAATAAGCTATATTTTATCCCTCAATTTTTAATATTAACATTTATATTCATATTTTGGCAATAAAATTCAATTTAATACATTTTATTTCTATTTATAAAAAAAATAGCATGAGAAAAATACTCATGCTATTTTAGATAATATAAACTATTTCTTTAAGTTCATTGCTTTTTTAGTAGCCTTTACAGCTTCTTCTGAAGTTAATCCATAAGCTTTTAATAATTCGTCTGGTTTACCACTTTCTCCAAAAGTATCCTTAACACCAACTCTTACTACTGGTACTGGATACTCACCTGCTACAACTTCAGCTACTGCTGAACCTAAACCACCAATTATATTATGTTCTTCTAAAGTAACTATAGCTCCAGTTTCTTTAGCAGCTTTTAATATAAGTTCTGAATCTATAGGTTTAATAGTATGGATATTTATTAATCTAGCATTAATTCCTTCTTTAGCTAAAGCTTCAACAGCTTCTATAGCTACATCTACCATTATACCTGTTGCAATTAATGTTACATCATTACCTTCTTTTAATTCTATACCTTTTCCAATTTCAAACTTGTACTCTGGTCTATCATTTATTACATTAACTCCAGCTCTTCCTAATCTTACATAGCAAGGTCCGTTAAATTCAGCAACAGCTCTTATTGCAGCTTCTGTTTCAACTGCATCTGATGGGCATATTACTGTCATATTTGGTATGCTTCTCATTAAAGATAAATCTTCTATAGCTTGGTGTGATGCACCATCTTCTCCAACTGTTAATCCAGCATGAGTTGCACATATTTTTACATTTAATCTTGGGTAGCATATTGAGTTTCTTATTTGCTCAAAAGCTCTTCCAGCAGCAAACATAGCAAAAGTACTAGCAAATGGAATTTTTCCACAAGTTGATAGACCTGCTGCTACTGACATCATGTTTCCTTCTGCAATACCCATATTTATAAATCTTTCTGGACATGCTTTTTTGAAATCAGCAGTTTTAGTTGATTTTGAAAGGTCTGCATCTAAAACTACTATATCTTTGTTTTCACTAGCTAGTTTAGCTAATGCTTTTCCGTATGCTTCTCTAGTTGCTATTTTTTTAGCCATTAGTTGTCCCCTCCGATCTCTTTTATAGCTTGCTCACATTGCTCTTTAGTTGGAGCTGTTCCATGCCAAGCTGCTTCATTTTCCATAAATGAAACACCCTTACCTTTTACTGTGTTACAAACTATGCAAGTTGGTGCTCCTTTTGTACTCTTAGCTTTTTGTATAGCATTTATAATTTCTTCGTAATCATGTCCATTTATAACTATTACATTCCATCCGAAAGCTTCAAACTTCTTGTCTATTGGACATGGACTCATTACTTCTTTAATATCACCATCTATTTGTAATCCATTAAAATCAACAAAGGCAGTTAAATTGTCTAATCTGTAGTGAGCTGCTGACATAGCTGCTTCCCAAACTTGACCTTCTTCTAACTCTCCATCTCCTAAAATAGTAAATACTCTGTAATCTTTATTATCTAATTTTCCAGCTAAAGCCATACCTACAGCTGCTGAAATACCTTGACCTAAAGAACCAGTTGACATATCTATTCCTGGTAAGTCGTTCATATTTGGATGTCCTTGAAGGTTTGAACCAAATTTTCTTAAAGTTTTTAACTCTTCTGGATCAAAATATCCTCTTCTTGCTAAAGCACTGTATAATACTGGTGCTGCATGTCCCTTTGATAAAACGAATCTATCTCTATTTGGATCCTTTGGATTTTTTGGATCAATATTCATTTCATCAAAGTATAATACTGTTATTATATCTGCTATTGATAAAGATCCACCTGGATGTCCTGATGCTGACTCTGTAAGCATAGTTACTATGTCTTTTCTTATAACCTTAGACATGCTTTTTAACTCTTGTATCTTGTTGCTCATAATGACCTCCTGTACATTTATGTAAACTTTTTTTAAAATATTGTTTTACCTTTTTACAAAGTTCATTCTATCATAAAACCTTAACTTTTCCTATAGGAATTTTTTATTTATGCTAATCTTTTTATGCTTTTTGCTTTCATTAAGAGTATGCTATTTGTATAATAGACTACTCTATTTCTCGTTAAAATTCCTCCCTTAAAATCATCTTTTTAAGATTAAATACTATAATAGTATATCCTGGATAAATTTTTATATGAAAAAGTTTTAATTAGAGTAACACATTAATACTTTTAATACTATACAAAAATTATATCGATTACACCCTATTATTTTTTTAATTTTATATATTATTAGCTAAAAAAACCTTGAAAATTCCTTTTAAAATAAAATAGAACTAGAAAATTTCTAGTTCTATTTTTTATAAATTTAAACTTATTAACAAAGATTTATTTACTTTTTTCATATCTTCTTCTGTCATATGTCCTATTTTTTCTTTTAATCTTTTTTTATCTAAAGTTCTTATTTGTTCTAAAAGAACAACAGAATCCCTATTTAATCCATATTCCTCTGAAGAAATTTCTACATGTGTCGGCAATTTAGCCTTATTTATTTGTGAAGTTATAGCCGCAACGATTACAGTTGGACTATATCTATTTCCTATATCATTTTGTATTACTATAACAGGTCTTATTCCTCCTTGCTCAGAACCAACTACAGGACTAAGATCTGCATAAAATATATCCCCTCTTTTTACACTCAAACCAGCCATTTATATCACACTCCGCAAAGCCATGTCTCATATTCTAATTGATCAAAATATTCTACAGAAGTTGCTTCTTCAGCGTATTGAGAATTTATTAAAGCCATAGCCTTATACCCTTCTTTCATAGCTTCATAGAAGTCCTCTTCCTTTTTATCCTTACTATATGTTATTAAATTTGTCCCTTTTAATTGACTAAAATTTTCTATTTTTTTTTCTTTTTTTGAATTTTGTTTGTTAATCTTTGATACTGACATGTACATCACTCCTAAATGTAAAAAGAGTTATAAAATTATGTATAGATTATATTACAAAATATGCCACCTTGTCAAAGATTTCATCTTACGTAAATGATATTTTTTGACAGAATATTTACTATTAAACTTATTTACCAATTACTTTATTTAAAATATATTAAATATGTAAAATTCATCTTGAGATTTATTTAATATTGTGATTGCTTTTTTAGCAATCACAGTATTAATTAATTTTTTACTTCACTAAAATTATCAAATCTTATAGAAATACTTTCTGAGTCATTCCTACCATATATTGTAGCCTCTTTAGGAATTCCCCTTTTAGCATCTATAATCATTACTTCTTTTTTAAAATTCTCATTCCCATTTAAATTGTTAAATTCTAAAACTATCTCTGTCTTTTCTTCTTCGTCTTTCCATTTGTAAGTAAATTCATGTTCCTCATTGCACAAATTTTTAAGTTCATTTATAAACATAAACCTATAAAATTCGTCATAATCTCTTGAAACTTCATATGTTTTTTCATCATTAAAGTAATTTATTAATATTTTATCTTCTTTAAAAAATTGCTCTCTATCCTCTAAAACAATTTTTGTACCTACTTCTTCATCATAATAAATTCTACCTTTTTCTTGGAACTGTCCTCTAGAGTTTTTAACAACATAAGTTATATCTGTTTCATATGAACTCATAGAGAACATGTTTTGTAAAATTTCTTCCTTTGTTTTCTCATGATTTTTTTGATAAATAGCTAAAGAACTTACAACTGCAAAGATTACAATTAACAATACAACTAATATAGTATTTCTTTTGCCTTTCATAGAAATCCTCCCACCTGAAATCTTATACCTTACATACTATTAATTAGTAATCTTTTTTATTCTATTTATAAATTAATTCTTTAATTTTATTAGGAATATTATAAATAACATCCATAGCACTTACCGAAAAGTTATCTTTAGAAAGTTCCTCTCCTATATATCCATGTATATAGGCTCCTAATATTGTAGCATCAAAAGCTTTTACTCCTTGTGATATTAAAGATGATATAATTCCTGTTAAGGTATCCCCCATACCTCCAGATGCCATCGAACTATTTCCAGTAGGATTTATAAAAACCCTTTCTCCATCTGTTATAACAGTATTGTATCCTTTTAATAAAACAACTACCTCATACTTTTTAGCAAACTCTTTTGCTACATAAATTCTATTTTTCTCAACTTCTTCAATACTAACATTTAATAACCTTGCCATTTCTCCTAAATGAGGTGTAAGAACAATTTCCCCCTTAAAATCTTTTAAAATATTCTCATTCCCCTTTAGTGCATTAATTCCATCTGCATCTATTACAATACTCCCACTATAATTTTGTAATAAATCCTTTAATATATTAAATGTTAATTCTCTATTACCCATACCTGGTCCAAAAGCTATTGAATTAGCCTTGCTTAAAATTTCTAAATAATTATTTCTTTCATTGTAATTGTCAGTCATAGCCTCATTTAATTTAATTGACAATTCCTTTTGAATTTCTTTATCTGTAAAAAGTGTAACCAATCCAGCTCCTGTCTTTATAGCTGCATAAGCTGCCATGTAGGAAGCTCCACCAAACCCTAAACTTCCTGCAAATATTAAACATCTTCCATAGGTGCCTTTATGACCATATATCTTTCTATAAGGAAATTTTTCCTTTATATATTCTAAATCTGAAAATTTTATTTTCTCTGAATGTTTATCTACTATCTTTTTTGGTATACCTATATCTACAACCTTTACATCACCTAGATATTTAAAGCTTTCATAATTTAAAAATCCCACCTTATAAACTTGAAAACTTATAGTTTCCTTAGCTTTAACTGCTGTTTTTAAAGCCTCTCCACTATCAGCATTTAACCCTGAAGGAATATCTATTGATATAGTGTGTTTGCTATTTTCATTTATACAATTTATAGCTTCAAAATATATACCAGAAACTTCTTTATTAAGTCCTGTTCCGAAAATCCCATCAATCACTATCTCACTATTTTTAATATTTTCTTTTAATACCCCTAAATCACTTTTATTAGAAACATCCTTTATATAACATCCTGTATTTTCTAATATAGAAAGATTAATATTGTAATCTAAAGACCCCTCTTTTTCTTTCTCTAATATATGTACATAAACTTTTTTACCTTTATTTAATAGATGTCTAGCAATACCTAAGGCATCACCACCGTTATTGCCTCTTCCAGAAATAATGGTAAAACTTTCATTTGTTGTGTCTAAATTTTCTAAAAATTTAATTACTGCGTTTTCCATTAAAACTATACTTGGCATATTAAAATCTTCTATATATTCTTTGTCAATATTTCTTATACTTTTAACACTACATATTTCCAAATTAATCACCCTCCAAAACAGAATATGCTATTGCATTACTATTATTATGAGAGATGCTTAAATTTATCCTTAAAGAATTATTTTTAGCCAACTTTTTTCCAATTTCTTCTGCCCCATTATATAAATTAACCTCTGGTTTTCCTAATTCATTTCTAAGAATTTCAATATCCCTAAAAGAGAACCCCCTTATACCGGTTCCTAAAGCTTTGCTCATAGCTTCCTTAGCTGCAAAATTTCCAGCTATAACCTCACTATTCATATTTCTACTAATAAAATACTCTATTTCTTTTTCAGTAAATATTTTTTTTAAGAAATTCTTATTTTTTTGAATAGCTTGTCTAACTCTTTCTATCTCAATTATGTCTACACCAACACCTAATATCATAGAGTCCTCTCCCCTTAATAATTAATTATATTTATCTACTATGATACTACTAGAAAGAAAAATCAGCTACTGAATTATCTACTGTTTCACCTATAACATCTATTAGATGTATAGGTGAAACTTCATACTTGTGTAACTTATTAACTAATTCTTCTACCTTATCCTTATTTGGAGATATTTTAATTACAGAATCTCTTTCTATATTAATTACCTCATCTTCTTTAAAATCTTTTCTTTCAACTTCTATTCCATAAACTAGTTCTTCTTTAAAATATGTTTCCACTAGTCTATAACAGAACTTATAGCACTTATCTTCGACACTTATTTCCTTATACAGATTTTTTACAATTTTCATTTAATTTCCTCCCTATTTCCCCCTAAGTTGTATAATATAAACCTTAATCCTCTTTTATCTTATCATCTTTATATAAAAAAACCTGTCAAATCATGCACATATAATCTTATTTTTTATCGTTATTTAACGACATAAGTTTCTTATTGCAAACCCAAAATTAATTTTTTCTGTATTTTTCTGTGAAATTTTTTTATTTTTTATGCATATTTTTTTATCCTTTCATAATTTAGCAATAAATTTTATGAAAACGTTGTAAATACTATAATTTATCCACTTTTTATATAATTAGTTAATTTATGAAAATTACTTATTATGCAATAATTCAATCTATAAACTTATATATATTAAATAATTAGGGGGATTTGTTATGAAAAATAAAAAACAAATTAAAAAACGTAGAAGAGCTCTACTTTGTGTTTTTGCTGCTTTCGCCTTTTCTTTTAATGCCTTAGGAAAAATAACTTATGCTTCACCTAAGGCTGATTCTCAAATATCAAATTATAGTGAAAATTATGAAAAATCAAATTCTATAGAAAATCAACCTATCTCTTCCTATTGGTATCCTGAAGATTTATTAAAATGGAGTGCAAAAAACGACAAAGATGTTTTATTTAATAAAAGTACAGTACCACTAGCAAAAAGAGTCGAAAAAGATAAACTTGATACAGTTAATGAAACTCAAAATAAGGATGTTAAAGTTGTAGCAATTTCAATTATGAATGCAAATACTAGTGGAAATCCTTCTCAAGGTTCTAATCAATTTAGTGCTAACACCTTCTCATACTGGCAGTATATAGATAAATTAGTATATTGGGGTGGCTCTGCTGGTGAAGGTTTAATAGTTCCTCCAAGTCCTGATGTTACAGATTCAGCACACAGAAATGGTGTTCCTGTTTTAGGAACTATATTCTTCCCTATGACAGCTCATGGTGGAAAAATGGAATGGTTAAATCAATTTCTTCAAAAGGATTCTAATGGAAACTTCCCAATAGTTGATAAATTAATAGAAGTTGCCGAAACTTATGGCTTTGATGGTTGGTTTATAAATCAAGAGACTGAAGGTACTGAAGAAGAACCTCTAACAAAAGAACACGCTTCTCTTATGCAGGAATTAATAAAGCAGTTTAAGGAAAAATCAAAAAATAATCTTGAAATAATGTGGTATGATTCCATGACAAAGGAAGGAAAAATGGATTGGCAAAATGCCTTAACAGATGAAAATGAATATTTTTTAATAGATGGAGATAAAAACAAAGTTGCAGATAGTATGTTTTTAAACTTTTGGTGGACAAATAATAGTTTAAAAGACAAAGACCTTTTAAGAGTGTCTAATGAAAAAGCTAAGGAAAGTGGAATAAATCCTTATGACTTATACGCTGGAATAGATGTTCAAGCAAATGGCTATAAAACTCCTATTAGATGGACTCACTATCAAAGAGACGGACAAGCACCTTTTACTTCTTTAGGTTTATATTGTCCTAGCTGGACATACTTCAATGCAGAAACTCCTGAGGAATTCTTAGATAATGAAAGTAAGCTATGGGTAAATGAAAAAGGAGACCCTTCTAAGGCTACAGAAGCTGAAGGTGTTGACTGGAGAGGAATATCAACTTACTCAGTAGAAAAAAGTGCTGTAACAACTCTTCCTTTCACCACTAATTTTAATATGGGAAATGGCTATGACTTCTATGTTGACGGTAATAAAGTTTCAACTGAAGATTGGAATAATAGAAGTTTAAATGATATAATGCCAACTTATAGATGGATTATTTCAAATGAAGGAAATAACAACTTAAAAGCTGATATAGATTATAAGACTGCTTATTATGGTGGTAATTCAATTAAAGTCTTTGGTTCTCTAGAAGGAAATACCCCTTCTACATTAAAGCTTTATAGCGCAGATTTAAACTTACCAAAGGGAACAGAGTTTTCAACTATAGCTAAGGCTAATGAAACAGGAGTTAATATGGATTTACTTCTTACCTTCCAAGATGGAACAGAAGCCTTAATAAAAGGAAATACTTCTCTTAATAAAGAGTGGACAAAAGTAAATTATGATATATCTCCATACTATGGTAAATCAATAAAAACTATATCATATAAATTTTCAAGTGAAAAACCTTTAGAAAACGCTTTAATAAATTTAGGAAATATAACTGTGGAAGTTCCTAACTCTAGTGAAATAGTAAATATAGATAATGCAAATTTAAATGACGTAGAATTTAAAAATGGAATTTATGCTGGTGCAAGACTTTCATGGAATGCAAATGATTCCTCTAACGTTCATCATTATGAAGTATATAGAATTATGAAGGATGGTTCTAAAGTTTTAGTAGGTGCAACTCCTAACAATAATTATTATGTTGGGAATTTAAAAAGAGATAATAAGGAAGCCAACACTAAATTTGAAATAGTTGCTATTAATAAAAACTTAAAAAGAGGAAATAGTCAAAGTATAACTATGGAATGGCCTGACTATCCTTCACCACAAGCTTCATTTAAAGTTTCTAATACATTAATAGCTCCAGGTCAATCTGTAACATTTACAAATACTAGTTCTGAAGTTACAGAAGAAGTATTATGGAAATTCCCTGGTGCAACAATAGAAAGTAGTACAGAAAATAATCCAACTGTAGTTTACGAAAAAGAAGGGGTTTATCCTGTAACATTAATAGCTAAGAACTCTGCTGGAGAAAATGTAGAAACTAAAACTGAACTTATAACTGTTACAAATAAAGCAAAGGATGGCTTAATAAACTTATCTCTTAATAAGGATGCTACTGCTTCAAGCTTTGTAAATGAAAATGAAGCACCTAAATTTGCTTTAGATGGAGATGTAAAAACAAAATGGTGTGCAGTAGGAGAAGCACCTCATACTTTAACTATAGACCTTGGAGATATTAAAACCATAAGCGAATTAGAAATAAGCCATGCAGAAGCTGGTGGAGAAAGTTCTGGAATGAATACTAAAGCATACTCTCTTGAAGCTAGTAAAGATGGAAAGAACTTTACTAAAATACTTTCTGTAGAAGATAATAAAGAGGCAATAAGTAAAGATGCTTTCCCTGTTACAGAAGCTAGGTATGTAAGAGTAAATATAATAAAGCCAACTCAAGGTGCAGATTCAGCAGCTAGAATATACGAAGTTGCTATAAAAGGATTGGATGGTACTTTAGATTTACCACCTGCACAAAATCCTGATAAACCAGTTGAACCTGATAAGCCTAATAATCCTGAAAATCCAAATAACCCAGAGAACCCAGATTCTCAAGAAAAACCTGAAAATGGTGGTAACGTAGATATAACAACTACAGAACCTCAGGATTTCAAAAGCAAAGAAATAACTGAAAATAGCGTACTATTATCCTGGAAAGCTCCTAAGGATGAATCTTTAATTAAAGAATATGTTATATATAAAGATGGTGAAGAAATAGCACGAGTTTCTTCTGATAATGAGCCTCTTGAATTTTTAGTAAAAGATTTAAATGAAAACACTAAATATACCTTCTCTATTTCATCTTTAGACAAAGAAGGAAATGAATCAAAGAAAGTTTCTTTAGAGGTTACAACAAAAAAATTAGAAAGTGGAAATTTACCTAATACAGGTTCCCCATTAAATGCTTCTGCTCTAGCAACAGTAGGAATTGCCTTATCTGGTTTAGGTGCTTATTTAAGCTTAAGAAAAAAGAAAAAATAAATAATATTTAAATAAAACAACCTACTAAATATTAGTAGGTTGTTTTAAAATTTAATTAAAATTTTTAAAAACAAATCTTAGTAAAATTAATGAAAGAAACTAGTGAATATTCTGAAAATTCCCAATTGTTTTTTAGTTTAAAATTAAGTTAATACTACCTAATTTCTATTTACTTTTAACCCTAAAAGTGTATAATTAATAATATCAAATAATAGAATTTATTATTTGATATTATTAATTAAGTAACAAATCATTAAAATTTATATTAATTTATCAATATTTTATATACTTATTTAACATAGTTAATAGAATTATTGGTAATTATATATAGGGATAGAGGTTAGATTAATTAATTTAATATATTTCAGGTTTATGTATAAAATAATTCTTAATTTATAAAAAATATTACATTGTTGAAGGGAGGTAGCTGCATATTATTCTACAAAAAATATGTAGCGTATGTAGTGAAGCACTTAAATATTAAAGACGATTTATTTTGGGTAGGAGCATTAGATCCAAACCTTAGAGTATTTGACATAATAATGTATACACCTCATGGAACAACTTATAACTCATATGTTGTTAAAGGTAGTGAAAAAACTGCAGTATTTGAAACTGTAAAAGATGGATTCTTTGATCAATATATAGAAAGATTACAAGACTTAGGTGTTGAGCCTTCAGAAATTGACTACATAGTTGTAAGTCATACTGAACCTGACCATGCTGGTTCTATAGATAAGTTACTAAAATTAGCTCCTAAAGCTAAGATAGTAGCATCACCAATAGCTATTAACTACATAAAAGAAATAGTTAACGGAAGCTTTGAATCAATTCCTGTTAAAGATGGTGATTCAATTTCTTTAGGAAATAAAACTTTAAAATTCATGTCAGTACCTTTCTTACACTGGCCAGATACAATCTACACTTATATAGAGGAAGATAAAACTCTTATAACTTGTGATTCCTTCGGAAGCCATTATTGTACTGAAGAAATGTTTGATGATTTAATAACTAACGAAGATGAATATCTAGGTTCTTTAAAATACTACTTTGATTGTATAATGGGACCATTTAAACCTTACGTATTAAAAGCTTTAGATAAAATTAAAGATTTAGATATAGAAATAATTTGTCCAGGTCATGGACCAATATTAAGAAGTAACCCTCAAAAGGTTATGAACCTTTACAAGGAATGGAGTACTCCAGCACCTAAGAATGAAGTTAAGAAGGTTTCAATTTTCTACGTATCTGCTTATGGATATACTAAAATGTTAGCTGATAAGATAGTTGAAGGCCTTAAATCTACTGGTGATTTAGATATACACATGTTTAATATAATTGAACATGATATGTCAGAATTAGTTAACGAAGTTAATACATCAGATGCTATATTATTTGGTTCACCAACTATAGTTAATGAACTTCTTGAGCCAGTTAGAGACTTAATGTCAAAACTTAACCCTGTAATACATGGTGGAAAAATAGCTGGTGCCTTCGGTTCTTTCGGATGGAGTGGTGAAGCTGTTCCTAGAATGGAAGTTAGATTAAAAGAATTAAGAATGAAAATGCCTGTAGAAGGATTAAGAGTTAAATTTAAACCTTCTGAAGAAGAAGCTCAAAAAGCTTTCGACTTCGGAGTTGGAATTGGAAATGCTTTAAAATAATTTTAAAAGTTTGAATATATTAAATAGAGAGTAGTAAGTTTTTCTTACTACTCTTTTTATATTAAATATTATTATCTATTCTATCTTGATTAAAATTTATACATTTAAAGTCCTCTACAGATACTTCTACTATATATCTTCTCTTCCCATATTCATCTTCAAAACTTCTAGTTATAAGTCTTCCACTAACACTTAACATATCTCCTTTTTTTAGATATTTACAAGCTATTTCAGCCTTTTTATCCCACATTATTATTGGTATAAAATCTTTTTTTCTTTCCCCTGTAGAAGATTTAAAATTTCTAGCCACAGCAATTGTAAATTTGGTAAAGACTTTTTCACTATTTTCTACATATCTTAATTCTGGATTCTTTACAAGACGTCCTAATAAAACTATTTTATTCATGTAATATAACCTCCTAAAAATTCTTACCTATGATTTTAACCAAAAAAGTTAAATTTATTCAAAATTCATATTAATTTTTATTTTTTTAGTAAAAATTTTACCTCAAATGGTATATAATTAAAATATAATAAAATTTACGGAGGTATTAATATGGCAATTTTAGTTTGTGGTGGTGCTGGTTATATCGGTAGCCATATGGTTGCTGATTTACTTGAAAAAAATAAAGAAGTTGTTATTTTAGATAACTTTGAAAAAGGACATGAAGATGCAATTCTTGGAGGAAAAGTTTATAAAGGTGACTTAAGAGATAGAAAAATCTTAGACAAGGTATTTACTGAAAATGATATAGAAGCTGTTATAGATTTTGCTGCATACTCTCTTGTAGGAGAAAGTATGACTCAACCTTTAGAATACTTTGATAATAACGTTTCAGGTACTATATGCTTATTAGAAGCTATGAGAGATCATAATGTAAAATATATAGTATTTTCTTCAACAGCAGCAACATATGGAGAACCTGAAAATATTCCTATATTAGAAACAGATAAAAATCTTCCAACTAACCCTTATGGAGAATCTAAACTTCTTGTTGAAAAGATTTTAAAATGGTGTGATAGTGCTTACGGTATAAAATATACTGCCTTAAGATACTTTAATGCAGCTGGTGCTCATATTAGTGGAAAAATAGGAGAAGACCACTCACCTGAAACTCACCTAATTCCATTAATCTTAGAAGTTGCTTTAGGAAAAAGAGAAAAAATCATGATATTTGGTGATGACTATAAGACTAAAGATGGTACTTGCGTAAGAGACTATATTCATGTATCAGATTTAACTTCAGCTCACTCTTTAGCTCTTGAAAGATTAATGAATGGTGGAGAAAGCAGAATATATAACTTAGGTAATGGTACTGGATTTACAGTAAAAGAAGTTGTGGAGGCTTCAAGAAAAGTAACTGGTCATAAAATCCCAGCAGAAATTGCTCCTAGAAGAGCTGGAGACCCTGCTATACTAATAGCATCATCAGAAAAAGCTATTGAAGAATTAAATTGGAAACCTCAATTTAACTCTTTAGAAACAATAATAGAAACAGCTTGGAAATGGCATAAAAATCATCCAAATGGATATGAAAAATAAATAATAAAAGAGTTATTCTTTGAATAACTCTTTTTTATATTTTTCTTAATCTTTCTTTTTCGGCTACTATAGCATTTACTTCTCCACCTAATATTAAAATCATAGAGGTTATAAACATCCAAGTCATAAACATAAACACAGCTCCTAAACTTCCATAAAGTCTAGAGTAATTACTAAAGTTGTTTACATAAAAAGCAAAGATATAGGATATTGATATCCACCCTAAAGTTGTTAAAACTGCTCCTGGAATAACTTCAATCCATCCAAGTCTTACACAAGGAGTAGCATTATATAAAAACATAAAAAATAATATCATAATTAAAATTACTACCACATACCTTAATATATTCCAAACCTTATATATAAACTCAGGATGTTCTAAAAACCTTATAAAAAAGTCTCCTATTACATCTCCAAAAACAAATAAAAATAATGTTGCAATTACAATTAATGCTAATAAGACTGTGTAAATCATAGAAATTATTTTTAACTTAATATAAGACCTAGTTTCCTTAACTCCATATGCTTTATTCAATCCCTTAATTACAGCTTTAAAACCAGAAGATGACACCCATATAGCTAAAAATATACTTATCCATAATAATCCTGTCTGTTCTCTATCTACAATTTCAATAACAGTACTTTTTATTAAATCAAAGGCTTCTGTTGGCATAACATTACTTAATAAATTAAGTATGGTATCACTATTTAAATTACTAAAACCTACTAAAGTCATTAAAAACATTAAAAAAGGTATAAATGATAATACCATATAATATGCTAACTGAGCCCCTAAGGCAAAAATATCGTCATTTCCTATTTTTTTTATGAACATCACAAGAAATATTATAGTTTTTCTCAAAAAACCTTTTGATTTCTCTTTCATAAAACGGCTCCTTACAAATAAATATTAATTTTATAATTAACTATAGATATATTAATTATACACATTTATAATAAATATGTATAACTTATATAAATATAACTTTCTTATAAAAGACCTAAAAAATCATATGAAAAATTTTAAATTTTAAATAATAAAGGTTGGTGAATTTAATGTCGAAAGATGATAATTTTAAGAATAACGACACTCAAAAATCAAAGAAAAAAAATAAAGCAAAAATAATTGTATTAACACTATTCTTTTTACTTCTTATAGGAATAGGTCTTGGGGCTACATACATACACTCTACACTTAATAAAATGGATATAAAAAAAATAGCTCAAGATGATGAATCTTTAGGAATAGATAAAGAAAATGAAGATATTTTTCAAGATGGAATTTTAAATGTTGCTCTCTTTGGTGTAGATAGTAGAGACCATAATAATACTGGCCGTTCTGATGCTATAATAATAGCTACTGTTGATACTAAGCATGATAAATTAAAACTTACCTCTCTTATGAGAGACAGTTATGTAGATGTAGATGGTCATGGTATGACTAAATTAAATCACGCCTACTCTTATGGAGGACCAACTTTAGCTTTAAAAACTATAAACGAAAACTTTGGATTAAATATAAAAGATTATGTTACAGTAAATTTTGATAGTTTAGCCGAAATAATAAATCATTTAGGTGGGGTTACTATAGATGTTAAGCCTTATGAAGTAGCTGATATTAATAATGCCTGTGATAGTAATGGAAATAAGTTTCCTCCAGTTCATGCAGGTAATCAAGTATTAAATGGTGAACAAGCTGTAGCCTATGCAAGAATACGTTATGAAGGAAATGGAGATTATGAAAGAACTGAAAGACAAAGAAATATTCTTGATGCATTAGTAAATAAACTTTCATCTTTAAAACCTTCTGAATATCCAGACATAGTAAATAAACTTTTACCTTATGTTGAAACAAACTTAACTCCATCTAAAATAATTAAGGTTGCTACTTCTGTAGCTAAAACTGGAATTCCTCCATTAGAAAATATGCGTTTTCCTCTAGATGGATATTGCAAAGGAGAAATGATGGATGGCACTTGGTATCTAATTTTTGACCAAGCCAAAACAAAAGAACAAATTCAAAACTATATTTATAACGATGTTAATCCTAATTAATAAAAAAAGCTAGAAAATATTTATTGTTTTCTAGCTTTTTTACTTTACATAATTAATGGTATAATTATACTAAAATATAAAAAATCTGAAAGGATGAGATTATGATTTATACCCTTGAAAATGAATACTTAAAAGTTACTTTAAGCAATCATGGCGGAGAATTACACAGTATTACTGGAAAAAAAGATAACACAGAATTTTTATGGTCAGGAGATGAAGCCTACTGGAAATATCACTCTCCAGTACTTTTCCCTATAGTAGGAAAAGTATTTAACGGAAAATATAAGGTTAACAATGAAATATATGAATTACCTCAACATGGATTAGCTAGAGTACGTGATTTTAATATGATAGAAAAAAGTGAAAATAGTATATCCTTTGAACTTAAATATTCTGAAGATACTTTAAAAATATATCCTTTTAAATTTTCACTTATAATTAAATATACATTAAAAGAAAATAATTTAGATATAAAATATATCGTTAAAAATTTAGATAATAAAGAAATGTATTTTTCAATAGGAGCTCACCCTGCTTTTATGTGTCCTATAGAAAAAGATAATTTTGATGATTACTATTTTGAATTTAACAAAAAAGAAAAGGCAAATATAATGGAATTAATAGGTGCTGGATATTTTTCAAAGGAAGAAAAACCTTATTTAAAGGATGAAAATATAATAAATTTATCTACTGATTTATTTAAAAATGATGCCTTAGTTTTTAATAATCTAAATTCAAATAAAATAGCATTAAAATCAAAAAAACATAAAAAATATATAGACTTTGATTTTTCTGGTTTTCCTTATTTAGGACTTTGGTCAAAAGATACAGGTGCTCCTTTTGTTTGTATAGAGCCTTGGTTTGGTCATGCTGATTTTTATGGTTTTGAAGGAGAGCTTAAAGATAAAGCCGCTATAGAAAAACTTATGCCTAAAAAAGAGTTTACCTGTGATTATAATATTTCTTTCTATGAATAAAATATTGCAAATTAAATAAAAAAAGTTGAAGCATACCCTTCAACTTTTTTTATGTTTCATCTCTATGATAATTATTAACTATTTTTTGTACAATCTTTTTAACTACACTAGCCTGTGCAATTAAGGTCATAACAGTTAAAAAGGTTACTATACAATCTCTATCCTTTTCTTTTATATCAGAAAATTTTATTATTTCTTCTATTTTATCGTTATTAACTAATGGTACCTCTAAAAATCTTTTTATGCTTTCCTCTTGAACTTCTCCAAACATTTTGTAAGCAGTTTCCCAAGATATTATATCATCACTTCTATCATTAATATCATTAAAAGCTAAAGCAAATACTTTTTTAATCTCATCGGTTTTTAACAAGGGTCTCATATAACTTAATAAAACCAACTGAGCTAAGTGCACCTTAGTGTATCCTCGTTTTTTACCATCTTCTGGTTTTGATATTACCTCACTTTTAATATAATTTTGAACTATATTATTAGTGAATTTATCCTCTGTAAACTTATCATTTAGATAATCTATAACCTGTGAAAGAAATAAATCATACTTTGGCAAATCATCATAGGAAACCATACTATTTTTTGACATTTCCTCTACCAAATCTCTTATTTGTTCAGAATTAAAATTATTAATATCCATAGTACACCTCAAATTTCGTTTTAAACCCTTATTATGTATTATATAGTATCTATAATCACATTACAAGTTAATACCCTCTATTTTATGATGATATGGTAATTTTATAATAAAAAACTTTTTATAGAAAAATTCTTTTATATTTAATTCTATATTAGTAAAATATTTTCAAATTTTTTTAAAAAAATTTAAATTTACTTTAGTTAATATTAGATTTTTTTTGACAAATATGAAATAAAATATTCTGAATTTCTAAATTCGCATATTTACACCTATTTTTCTATACAATAATAAACAATATACTAAATTATTCATATAATATTGTATAAATTAAATAATTTGACGTACGACATTTTTAATATTTTTTTCCAATTTTATTTTTAAATATATATTTTATAAGTTAATTGTTATTTTTTCATGTAAATTTGCTACCATTATATCAATATTTATCCTTTTGTTTGACTTTTTGTCAAAATATTTAAGTCTATTTATGTAAAATAAATTAATCTTTACCTTGACTTTTCAAAAAAATGGTAGTATATTTAATATATAATTGATTGAGAATAAAAAAATTGTAAACAAACATTTTTTTTGACAAAACATATTGACTTAATATGACAAGTTTGTTAATATTATAATGCGTTTTGTCGAAAGTTGTAAAATGCAAGGAGGAAGTATAATGAAATCAACAGGTGTAGTAAGAAGAGTAGACGAATTAGGAAGAATAGTTATTCCTATAGAGTTAAGAAGAACATTAGATATCGCAGAAAAGGATGCTTTAGAAATATATGTAGATGGTGAGCAAATCATCTTAAAGAAATATGAGCCAGCATGCATATTCTGTGGAGATGCAAGAGATGTTGTTAACTACAAAGGTAAAAACATCTGCCAAAAATGTTTAGATGAATTAAAAAAATAGTAATTAACTTATTTTATATAAATAATTAATTAACATTTTAACCCTAACCAATAATAATTTTAACACTATATCCCCTTATAGTGTTAAAGCACTTCATAATCCCCTATGAAGTGCTTTATTTTTTATTAAATTTATTTTTGTTTATATTAAAGATATTTGTCAATTATATATCTAAAGAAAATTTATATATTTCTGACTTTGCAACTCCTCTATCCTTTGCTACTTGTTTTATAGCATCTTTTTTCTTCATTCCTTCATTATCAATATAATGTATTATATGTTCTTCTATTGACATGCTTATCCATTTTGAAGTATTTTCCTCTTCTATTTCTTTATTTGTTTTTCCTGAAATAACAAAAACAAATTCTCCCTTTGGAGCATTTTCTTCAAAATGAAGTTTTGCTTCTTCTAAAGTTCCTCTAAATATTTCTTCATGAAGCTTAGTTAATTCTCTACATATAGCTACGTTTCTATTTCCTAACCCTTCTTTTAAAGTATCTATAGTATCTAAAACTCTATAAGGTGATTCATAGATTATTATTGTCTCTCTTCTATCCTTTATGTCTTCAATGAAAGCTCTTTTCTCCTTATTTTCTCTTGGAAAAAATCCCTTAAATATAAATTTAGTTGTATCTAAACCTGAATATATTAAAGCAGTTGTAAAAGCTGTAGCTCCAGGTAAAACTTCAAACTCTATGCCTTCTTCTATACATTTTTCAACAACAACACTTCCTGGGTCTGATATACCTGGTGTTCCTGCATCGCTAACTATAGCAACTGAAACTCCTTCTTTAACTCTTTTAAGAATTTCTT
This sequence comes from Clostridium sp. TJA038, assembly GCF_058310255.1. NCBI lineage: Bacteria > Bacillati > Bacillota > Clostridia > Eubacteriales > Clostridiaceae > Clostridium > Clostridium sp. TJA038. The sequence continues at coordinate 249,945 of NZ_JBZEFA010000002.1, forward strand.
CTCCCTTTCCTTGTTCATTATGTTTATGATAACTTATTAAAGGCTTTTTAATTTCAAAATGATTTAAAAGTTTAAGGGTTTGTCTTGTATCCTCAGCAGCTATTAAGTCAACACTTTTTAAAACCTCTAAAGCTCTTAATGTAATGTCTCCTAAATTTCCTATTGGAGTTGGAACTAAATACACTTTACTCATTTTTAAAAATTCTCCCTTCCATATATCTTATTTATCTCTTCACTATATCCACCTTCATCATTGTAAACATATAAAGGTGCTTCCCACTTTAAGAAAGCTCCTCCATCTCTTTGTCCTTCCACTAAAACTATATTAGCAGCTTTTTTTGTATTAGGATGAACCATTCTAACTCTTTTAGGTTCTATTTTATATTTTCTCATAAGACAAAATATATCTGCTAATCTCTCTGGTCTATGTACAATATATAATCTTCCATTATCTTTTAAGAATCTTCTACTTGCCTTTATTACATCTTCTAAGGTACACATAATTTCATGTCTAGCTATAGCAAGCTTATCCTTTGGATTAATTATTCCTGCATTATTTAATTTATAGGGAGGATTAACTGTTACTACATCAAACCTAGGCATTGATTTTATTAACTTTTCATCCTTTAAATCTCCACACACAAAGGATAATTTATCCTGAAGATTATTAATTTTCGCACTTCTATTTGCCATTTCAGCAAATTCTTCCTGTATTTCAACCCCATATACTTCCTTAGGTTCTTTTTTTCCGTAAATAATAAAAGGAATTATACCTGTTCCTGTACATAAATCTAATACAGAATGCTTTTTATTAACATTAGCAAAATTAGCTAATAAAACAGCATCTACTCCAAATCTAAATCCTTCTTTTTTCTGTATTAAATGAAGCCCATTTAATTGTAAGTCATCAAGAGTTTCATCTTCTTTAACTAAATCTAAGTTAAGATTATTTAAAGTTTTAGTCATATATACACTCACCTTTTTATAATAATTATCATAAAATATATAAAAATATTTATAATATATTTAATCTTCTATTTTATATTATATACTTAATCGAAAAATTAAAAAATGCCAAATAGCTTAAATAGCTATTTGGCATAAACAATCTAATTATAATATTCTTCTAGCTGATGAATAATTATATATAGGTCCTACTATTACACCAACACCTGGTCTAGCAGCATGAATCATTTGTCCATCTCCTACATATATTCCAACATGACCCACTCCATTAGTAAATACTAAATCTCCAGGTTGTAACTGATCTCTAGATACAGGTCTACCTTGAGTTATTTGTGAGTAAGTAGTTCTAGTAATTTCCTTACCTACTGCATGTCTATATACATAGCTAGTAAATCCTGAACAGTCAAAGGCATCAGGACCTACAGCACCATATACATATGGTTTTCCTATGAATTGATATGCATAAGATACTACAGCTGAAGCAGCTCCTGAACTTGGTGGTGCTACTGTTGTTCCACTATTTGATGAAGAACTGCTACTACCACTATTACTGCTACTGCTTGATTGGCTTGAAGATGCATTTACATCTCCTCCTCTATTAGGTGCACTACTTACAGTTTCCTGTGATTTCTTAGTTTCAATTAAATCCTTAGCTTTTTCTATAGCTTGAGCAGCCTCTGCATCTACTTCTGGAGTTTTTATTTGATTTCTTAATCCAGTTAAAGCTGTAACAGCTTGATTTAAATCAGTTATTGAACTATTTTCATTTATCTTAGCAGTCCAAGGTTCTATTAATTTTTTCTCTAATGGAGCTAATTCTCCAACAACCTTCTCTTGCTCTGCTTTCATATCTTTTATAGCAACTTCTTGCTCTGCTTTCATTTTGTTTAATTCATCTATCTTAGTTTGAGTTTCTGAGTTAAGGTCATTTAACTCTTTAGTTTTATCTTCTAATTCTTTAACTTGACTATCAAGTTTATCCTTTTCTGAAGTTAATTGGTCAATTACTTGTTTATCCATGCCCATAACTCTACTTATAGCTTGGACTTTTGATAAAAAGTCTCCTATTCCATTAGAATCTAATAAAGCTGTTAAATAAGTCGCTTGTCCACCACTTTTATATGTTGCTCTTATTCTTTGACCTAAAACTTCTTGTTGTTTTTCTATCTTTTGCTTTGATTCATCAATTTGAACCTTAACAGTTGAAATCGATTCCTTTGTCTTAGCAATCTCCTCTTTATTTTTCTCTACTTGGAAAAATAAAGGTTCTATCTTTTCTGTTAATCCATCTATTTTATCTTCTAACTCTCTTATCTTACTATTTATATCTGCATATTTATCTTGACTTTGTTCCATTTGTTGCTTTTGATCATCTGTAAGTGGAGTTGCGAATACACTTTGTCCTACTCCAAATGCCATTGTAGCAGCAAGAACTGTTGAAATTATTTTTTTCTTCATATCTACTTGCCCCCATTTAATGAAAAATAGGAACTCATCCCTCCCCTATGTTAAAAGTTTTACACCTATACATTATATCATTTGAAACCTTTTTGTAACAATATAATTTTGTCATTTTTTTGTTAAATAAATATATTTTTTTCACTATTTTTACACTTTTTTAACTTTTTATACCATATTTATCCTATTTTGAGATTTTATTTCCAATAATTCTTTGTATTATAGAACCTCCAATCAAGATTATAACAAAGATAATTTTTATAGAATTTCCACTAACAAAATTATCTATAACCCCTAAAATAGTTCCTGCAAGTCCTATAAGAATATTTCCTATAGCATTACATTGTATGTATTTTGCACTATATTTACCTTTTTGATTTTCTCCTTCAAATCTCTTTTTGTTTGCAAATAATATTATCCCTACAACTATTAATAAAAAACTAGCTGCTAAAATAATAATTGAACTTATTTTCATTAGTTTCACCTCATCATCTTAATTTTAAATTCTAAATAACATTATAACATCCATAGCAAAATATGAAATATTATAATTTTATATATTATAAATATATATTATAAATTTTTTTTATTTTTTTGTTGACAATAATATTTTTTTCTCATATAATAATAAATGTCGCCGGGGTGTGGCGCAGATGGGAGCGCGCGTGGTTTGGGACCATGAGGTCGCAGGTTCGATCCCTGTCACCCCGACCAAAAGGAATTGCAAAAGCAATTCCTTTTTTTTATAAAAATCTTTCTTTATTATATGAAAGATACTTATCTTTTATTTTCTTCATTAATATACCTTTCAAAAGCTTCCTTTAAATATATATCTTCTTTTGAAGCCATTTTAAATAAAGAAAAATAAAAAAGGTATAATATTGAAATAGCTATTATAAAAATCATAATCTTTACTATACTCTCCTTTTATAATCTATAACTTATTATTAAATGCTTTCCAAATTTCTTTTTCATTATTCAATTAATAATACATTTTTAAAATTTGTACATAATAACTTTATAAAAATTATTTTCCTAAAATTCTATAAATTTTCTACCTATAAAAACTTAATCAAAAGAAAAATAAATAGAAAGGAGAGAATCATCTATAAAAATTTTAATTTATGATGATTTAATTTATTATGCACAAAAAATATAAAAATTTACTTAACGAACTTATTTATTCCTACTACAATGAAGATTCCTTTGAGGAAAAATTAGAAAATATACTAAATGAAAATTTTTCAAATAAAGAAGAAGGATTAAAAGTTATCTGCTCTTTATGTGGAATTTCTTTAAACAATGTATCTAAAACTTCTCCTTATGAAATAAAAAAGGCTATAACCTCTTATGAAATCAAAAATAATTTAAATGATAAAATATCCTTTTTAAAAGGAAAATGCTCAAAAGATTGCACAGGAGATTGCAAAAGCCTCTGTCCTTTTGATGCTATACTAGTTGACCCTATAGATAATAGTAAATATATAGACAAAGATTTATGTGAAAACTGTGGTATTTGTGTTGATTTTTGTGAAAATGGACACTTTTTAGATAAAGTAGAACTTCTCCCTCTTCTTGAATTAATTAAAAATAACAAACCTGTTATTGCTATTGTAGCACCAGCTATTATTGGCCAATTTGGAGAAGATGTATCTTTAGATATGCTAAGAGAAGCCTTTATAAAGGTAGGGTTTTCAGACATGATTGAAGTTGCCTTTGCAGCTGATATGTTATCTATAAAAGAAGCTCTTGAATTTAATCGTCATGTAGAAAAAAATGGAGATATACTAATTACTTCTTGCTGTTGTCCTATATGGGTAGCACTTTTAAGAAAATCTTATAATGATTTAGTTAAAGATGTGTCTCCTTCAGTTTCACCAATGATAGCTATGGGTAGAGTTATAAAAAAACTAAACCCTAAAAGTAAAGTAGTATTTATAGGCCCATGTATAGCTAAAAAAGCTGAAGCTAAAGAAGAAGATTTACTAGGAGCCATAGATTTTGTTTTAACCTTCGAGGAAGTAAAAGTGCTATTTGAAGCTTTAAAGATAGAACCTAAAAATTTAAAAGGTATTCCTTCTATAGAATATGCCTCAAAGGGAGGAAGAATTTATGCTAAAACTGGTGGAGTATCTAAAGCTATACAAGAAGTTGTAGAGGAGCTTTATCCTTCTAAAGGAAAAATATTTAAAGCAGTACAAGGAAATGGAGTTAAAGAGTGTAAAGAACTTTTAAAAAAGGTACAAAATAAAGAAGTAAAAGCTAATTTTATAGAAGGTATGGGATGCATTGGTGGATGTGTTGGTGGTCCTAAAAGAATTATTGATTCATCTTTAGGAAAAGAAGCTGTAGAAAAACTTGCTAAAAAATCACCTATTAAAATTTCCACTCATAGTCCTATAATGGATGAAGTTTTATTAAGAATTGGAATAAAATCCTTAAAAGACTTTGAAGATAAAGAAAAAATATCTATTTTTGAAAGAGAATTTTAAAAAGCTACCTAATTAGTTAAAAATATTTCTTCTTAACTTAATTAGCATTTATATGTTAAACTGTATTTTGGGGGTGAGGCAATAAATGCTTAAAAATATAAAAGGAGTTATTTTTGACCTAGATGGAACATTAGTCGATTCTATGGATGTTTGGGCTAAAATTGATGAGGATTATTTAAATAATCTTGGATTAGAAGTGCCTAAAAACTTAAAAGAAGAAATTACACATTTAGGCTTTAAAGAGGTTGCTAAATACTTTAAAAAAAGATTTAATATTGAAAGTTCTGAAGAAGAAATAATGAAAACATGGCATGATATGGCTTATGTAGAATATAAAAATAATATAAAACTTAAATCTGGTGCAAGAGAATTTCTTGAGCAACTGAAAAAATCAAATATAAAAATAGGATTAGCAACTAGTAATTCATATCCTTTATTAGAGGTTTGTTTAAAAGAAAATGATATATTTCACCTATTTGATTCTATAACAATTACAGGAGAAGTTCCTAGAGGAAAGGATTTTCCTGATGTTTATCTATTAGCTGCTGAAAGATTAGGCTTAGAACCTAAAGAATGTGCAGTATTTGAAGATATCCTTCCTGCTGTTAAAGGTGCTCTTAGTGCTGGCATGAAGGTTTTCGCTGTAGAAGAACATACAGTATCTGAAGAAGAAAAATCTCAAATAAAAGAACTAGTACATGAATACATAGATTCCTTTAAAGATTTACTTATAAATTAAGTAAAGTACATAATTTAAAGAAAAAAAGCTCAATTAAAATTGAGCTTTTTTTATATTTTTTTTATAGCTTCTTTAATTTCATTTGCTCTGCTACTCCATGTGTTTTCTTTAGCTTCGCTTCTTAAAATATTAAAATAGCTTCTATGTCTTCTTTTTAGCTTTAAAGCCTTATCAATATTTAATAAAAATTCATCAGAATTCTTAGAAACTATACAAGACTCATAATTTTTGCATTCATTTATATCTGTTGTAACTATAGGTTTTTCTAAAGCCATATATTCAAAAATTTTCAAAGGTGATGTTGAATCAGTTATATCATTTTTTATAAAAGGAACCATACATACGTCAAAATGCTTTGAGTAATTTATTAAATCGTCATAATCAATCATTCCAAGATAAGATATATTCTCATAATTTTTTAAATTACTATTATCATAGGAACCATCATAATTCATCCCTATTAAAACTATTTCATACTTTTCTCTTTCCTTTGCTAATTTTTCAATTAAATCATAATCAAACCATTTAGCTAAGGCTCCATAATAACCTATTATATGTCTTCTTTTTCTTAATATAGGTTTAATTTTTTCACCAACAGTATATTTTTTGTTAAAATCCTCTAAATTAACAGCATTAGGAACTAAAATATTATTTTCATCCTGTCCTCTAAAATCATCTACAATATCTTTTAATTTTTTTGCTGTTGAAAGTACTAATACATTTTTAGTATCTCTTAAAAGCTTTTTATGGTCCTCAATCATTTTGTCAGTTATACTATAACCACTTATTTCACTAGATAGTTCATCAACAAAATCATATATAACCTTAAAGCCCTTATCCATATAAGATTTTATCTTTTCGTAATCAACAAAATTCAAGCAAGTTGCATAGACATGTACAAATTTAGCTTTATTGATATCCTTTATAGCCTCAAAAAAAGCTACGTTTAAGCTATATAAATCTAAATTTAAAACATATAAGTTATCTTTTATCTTTTTTATAGAATATATATCATCATTTTTAGAATCACTTCTATATATATATAAGATTTTTTTATTACTAAGGGCTTCTGCTAAATGTTGAGGTCTTTGTTTCATCTCTATATTCCATCCAAAGGAACCATGAAAAACTACAATTTCTTCGAAATCTTCTATTTCTAATATGCTTTTTATCTTTTCATAAAAACAGTTAAACTGTGTTTCAAATAATATTGAACTTATTGCATCTTCAATATATTTAGAAGCTTTAGAACATATTTCATTAAATTTTCCTGATAATATATCCTCCTCTGTTATTTCATTTTTATAATAAGACTTTTCTTCTCCATTCTCGTCTATTTCCTTAGTAAGCTTCATTTTAGAATTTATAAGTTCATTAAGATTTAATTTTTCTATAAGAAAAAGATTTAATTCTCTTTTTTCCTCATAAGTAAAATCATTAATATCTTTTTTTAACATTGTTTCAAAAATATTACTCATAAAAATTCTCCTTATAATAAGCCTTTAATATTATAAATTTTAACATTTGTCTTATAATTAATACACAAAAGAGGATATAATCCATTTTTATGGTCATATCCTCTATTCTTTATTTCCAAGTTGAATCTAAGAATATAAAACCTTCAGATTCTCCTTCATTTTTAACTTCAAAAGAAACTACATTTTCTTGTGTTTCTAATGCAACTAGATTTTGACTTTCTGAAAATATAGCATCTAAGTAATAAATTCCTTCTTTAACATCTAAAGAATCAATTTTAAAAGTGATTTTGTTTTTTCCTTTTTTCCAAGGTATAGAAAACTCATCTACATTACTATTTACAGAAAAAATAAATTGGTCTGCATTTCTATATTCACAAGGCTCTCTATAAGCTCTTCTCATTTCAATTGTAATACCAGCATTTTTAACAGAAGGATTAAAAACTTCATATTCAATAGAAAGATCTATAGAATCACCTTTTTCATAAAACTTTTTCTTATTTTTTATTTCTACATTAATAAGCTCTACGAATTTTCCTACCTCAACTTCTTCCTTATCTCCACTTTTCATAAGTTTATCATAATACTTTTCTACTATGTCAAAAGAAGGGCCAATATCAACAACACGCCCTTTTTCAAGCCAAATAGCCCTTTCACAAAAGGTTTGAACAGTTTCAAGACCATGAGATACATAAAGAACAGTTTTCCCAGCTTCCTTAAATTCATTAAATTTATCCATACATTTTTTTTGGAAACCAACATCTCCTACAGATAATATCTCATCTACAATAAGTATATCAGGATTAATGTTTATAGCAACAGCGAAGGCTAATCTAGCATACATACCACTAGAGTAACTTTTTACTGGTTGATTTATAAACTCTCCTATATCTGCAAATTCTATTATATTATCTTTAACATTATCAACCTCTTCTTTAGTTAATCCCATAAGGCTTCCATTAAAATATATATTTTCCTCTCCTGTAAGCTCTGGATTAAATCCAGTACCTAATTCTAATAAAGAAGAAACTCTTCCATTAACATTAACTTCTCCTGATGAGGGAAAAGAAACTCCTGTTAATATTTTAAGTAAAGTAGATTTACCTGCTCCATTATTACCTATAATACCTACTATTTCTCCTCTATCAACATAAAAAGAAACATCCTGTAGGGCCTTAAACTCCTTAACCTCTTTTTTTGCAAAAGGATTTATTATGCTTTTTATTCTACTTGACTTTGAGTCATAAACTCTGTAATTTTTACAGAGATTTTTTACTTCTATTGCCTTTTCCATTACTTCTCCTCCATTAAGAGTTTAGTATAAGCTCCTTAATGTCTTTTGCCTTTTGTCTCCATGTATTTTGATTTCCTTCTTTTCTAAGAAGTTCTATATATTCTTTAGAATTTTCTAATTCACTAGCTTTTTTAATATTATTTATAAAATCCTCATGTGAATCACTAACTAAAGGTGATTTATACTTTCTACACTCTGGTAAAGCTGTTGTAACTATAGGTTTTCCTAAAGCCATATATTCAAATAATTTTACTGGTGAAGTAGCTTCTGTTATTTCATTTACCACAAAAGGAATTATTGAAACATTAAAGAATTTAGAGTAAGTTGGAAGCTCATTATAATTAACAGTTCCTAAATAATGAACATTATCTAATTTTAATATTCCACTTTTTCCTAAAGATTCATCGTAATCTATTCCTATTAAAACTATTTCGTAATCATCTTTAAACTCTTTTGAAAGTTCTTTTATAAGGTCATAATCAAACCAGCTAGCTAAAGCCCCAAAATATCCTATTATCTTTTTTTTCTTATTAAGGATATTTTTCATCTTATCTGGAACCTTAGTACAGTCAATATTAGCAAAATGCTCATATTGTACTCCATTTGTTACAAGAGCTAATTTATTTTCTCCTCTAATCTCTTTAGCCTCTTTATAAAGCTTATCTGCTGTAGTTACCACATAAACTTTTTCTGTATCACTAAGCATTCTCTTATGACTTGCTTTAATTTCATCTGATATTTTAAAGCCTGCAATATCATCTGATAAATCATCAACATATTCATATATTATCTTAAAGTTTCTATCTGTAAATTTCTTTAACCAACTGTCATACTCAACAAAGGAAGTTGAATATATTTGACCAAAGGCAGGAACTCCACTTTGAGACACTATATCTATTAAACATTCTTGTAGCCAATATAAATCTGTATTAACTAAATAAAGATTTTCCTCCATCTTTTTATAGGTTTGAATATCCTTGTCAACATAAGGTGAAGCTTTATAAAAATATAAAACATTCTCCTTAGCTAAATTTAAAGCTATATGCTGAGGTCTTTGAAACATCTTAACCTCGAAGCCAAAATAAACATCAAAAATAACTATAGCATCATAATTGCCATTTTTTATAGCCCCAGTTATTTCATCAAAGAATATTTGCTTTTGGTCTTCATGTCCTTTTTCTCTGTATTTAAGTAACATTGGCTTTAATACAGGTCTTAATAAATTTTTTATATTTCTTTTTAAACTCATACTATTACCCTCTCATTATTAAATATTTTTATCTATTAATCTATCTAATATAGCAGCTTTTTCTTTCCAAGTATTTTCTAAAGCTTCTTCTTTTAGATAACTATAGTATTCATCTTCTTTATCAAGAGTTAGTGCAAAGTCTAATTTTTCTATGAAGTCTTCATGACTCTTTCCAATTAATACGGATTTATATTTTCTACACTCTCTCATATCCGTAGTAACTATAGGATGACCCATTGCCATATACTCAAAAAGTTTAACAGGACTTGTAGATTCTGTTATATCATTTAATAAGAATGGGATAGTTGATACTGTAAAGTACTGTGAATATCTATTTAGTTCTTTATAGTCAACAATACCTAAATAATGAACATTTTCAATTTCTTCAACTTGACTATCCTTAAAACTATTATCATATAAAAATCCTATTAATACTATTTCATAATTTGGTCTTTCCTTAGCAACTTTTTTAATAAGCTCATAATCAAACCATTTTGCTAAAGCACCAAAATATCCTATTATAGGATTTCCCTTGTTTACTATTTCTTTAAGCTTATCAGGAACCTCATCACTTCTATATTGCCAATGGTCATATTGAACCCCATTTGTTATCATTGCAACATTTTCATTTCCTCTAATTTCTTCAATTTCCTCTATAAGCTTATCTGCTGAACCTACAGCAATATTAGTTTTATCTTCTATAATATGTTTGTGTCTATCATAAACAAAATCAGGTAAATGACCTGATATTTCATCAGAAAGTTCATCTATATACTCATAAATTATCTTAAATCCATTATTTGTGTACTTTTCTTTTATATATTCCTCATCTAGATAAACATCTGTTGAGTAAAGAGATAAAAACTTATGACCTTTATATTCTTTTAAAAGGTCAAACATAGCATTTTGCCAAGCAAAATTAGCCATGTTAACTAAATAAAGTCTATCTTTAAGCTTCTCAACAGTTTTTATATGTGGGTCAAACTGTTCTGATGTTCTATAAAAGTAAAGATATCCATCATCTGTAAGCTCATTAGCCATATGTTGTGAACGTTGAAATAAAGGTATATTCCATCCAACTCTTGAATCAAAAACAACTATAGCTTTAAATTTTTCATTTTTTAAAATATCATGAAATATGGCATTACCCTCTTCATAATTTTTTCTATAAGTTATAGCATTATTATCTAATTTAGTTCTAAGACGTCTTTTTATATATCTTAAAACTCTTTTCATTACTTCAACTAACCCATCTTCTCTAAGAACTTCCGTGGTTCTCCTAGCAATTCTAACTACGCTCATACTATTCCTCCGATTACTTACCCCAAGAATGTCCAAGTATAAGGAATCCTTCCCCTCTATACTTATCATTCAAAGTAAAACTATACGCATTTATTTTTCTATAAACTTCTTCCTCTCCATCTCTTAAGACAAAATCAATATAGTAAACTCCTGCAACTAAATTAATTCTGTTTAATGAAACATTTATTTTATTTAATCCTAAATTAAAAGGAAGATTTTTCATATGGTCTTTACTATTTATACCACAAACAAACTGATCATTTCCTCTAGTTGTTCCTGGTTCATAATCTGTTTTTCTAAACTCTAAAACTATGTTAGGTTCTTTCAACTTATTTGAAATAATCTCATAATTAACATCTAAATCTATTTTTTCAAGATATTTTACCTTCTTAACATTAGATGTGATTTTTATACTATTTATTATGTCGCTTTTATGGTCTTTTAACTGTTCTATATTTGCAGGGTTAAAATTAAGATTATAGTATCTTTCTACTACAATTACTGAATTACCATCATCTACAACCTTACCTTTTTGTAACCAAATTGCTCTATCACAGAACTTCTTAACAGTTCCAAGCCCATGTGAAACATAAAGTATAGTTTTTCCCTTTTTCTTAAACTCATTAAATTTCTCCATACACTTAACTTGAAACCCTACATCACCAACTGATAAAATTTCATCAACTATAAGTATGTCAGGGTCTACATTAATAGCTACTGCAAATGCTAATCTAGCAAACATACCGCTTGAATAATTCTTTACAGGTTGCTCTATAAACTTACCAATGTCTGCAAAGTCAAGTATATCCTTTAATTTTACATCTATTTCTTCTTTTGTTAAACCATTTAAACTTCCATTAAAATAAATATTTTCCATACCTGTAAGCTCCGGATTAAATCCTGAACCTAATTCTAACATAGAAGCCAATCTACCATTTATCTCAATTTCGCCTGAAGTAGGAAAAGCAACTCCTGTTAGCAATTTTAAAAGTGTTGATTTACCGGCCCCATTGTGACCGATAATACCAACACACTCTCCCTTATTTATTTCAAAGGAAACTCCTTTTAATGCATAAAATTCCTTTATATTCTTTTCTCTACCAAAAATATTTCCTATTTTTTCAGCTCTTTTCTGATATAGTTTATATTTTTTGGTCAAATCTTTAACTCTTATAGCAACAGACATATTCTGTACCTCTCTTTTTTATAAAACATCATCAAATTCTGGTCTAAATTTCTTAAATACTTTAGAGCCAAATATGAATAATAGTATAGTAACTACCCAGAAATAAATTCCATATGCTACTCCTACTGTATGTGTACCTAAATATGCATCTCTAAACAAAACAGCTAAATAATATAATGGATTTAATTTTAATATTTTTTCAATCCAAGGCATACTAGCTCCAACAGGTAATTCTCCAGCTTGCCACATAACAGGACACATCCAAAATAAAAATTGCATAAATACAGATATTCCATGTAATATATCAATAGACATAACTACCCATGTAGCTAATAATCTAGATAAGGCCGCTAAAAATATTACAGTTATTATTATTGCATAAATAAGTTTAGGTATGTTTATTAAATCTAAGTTACCATTTATGGCAAATATTATAAAACTTATTACTAACAAAATTAAAAATGTGTAAAAACTAATTACTATCCTAATGGTAGGTAATATTTCTACAGGGAATTTAACCTTCTTAACCAAAAAGGAGTTAACCCTTATGGAACCTGCACCTGACATAATTACGTCTGAAATAAATATCCATGGTATGTACGCTGATACTAGCCATACTAAGTAATTAACCTGTACATTTGAGCTAGTTGTTCTCATTCCTGTCGAGAATATCATCCAGAAAACAGTTATCATAGCTAGGGGTCTAATTATAGCCCATGCCATTCCTAACTTAGAACCAGCAAACTCTTTTTTAAATTCTTTCTTGGATATGCTAAATATCATTCTCCAATGAGAAAAAATACTTTTCTCAATCTCAAGCCAATCCTTCAAGTTGTTCACCTCTGCTTATAATCTATTTTTTTGTAAAATAACTAAACCTAATTATACCACAAATACTCTATTAATATTTATACTTTTGTCTTACAAAATGACAAAATATAAAGTTAATTTACTACTTTTCTTATAAATTAATATTTCTTTTAAAAAAATAATTTATATTTAAAAAAATTCTTCAAAATATAAGCATATAAAAATACAAATATTTATTGTAATCAATTTTATTATTAACATTTCTTATATTTAATACACAAAAAAAGTTAGATGCAAAATTGCATCTAACTTTTAAAAACTTTTAAATTAAGCTAATTTAACTCCATATTTATCTCTTAATTCTTTTATTAATTCTAAATATTTCTTTTGTTGTCTTTCTTGAATTAACATATTAACAACTTGATCTTTAACTTCTTCAAAAGACTTAGTCTTAGCTTCTGATTTATCTTCAACCTTTATTAAGTGATATCCAAATTGAGTTTTAACTGGAGCACTAACTACTCCTAACTCTAAATTAAATGCAGCATCTTCAAATTCTGGAACCATCATTCCCTTTGAGAATGAGCCTAAGTTACCACCTTGCTCTTTTGAAGGACAGCTTGAATATTTATTTGCAGCATCTTCAAAAGATATGCTTCCTGAAGCTATTTCTTCTTCAACTTTCTTAGCTTCTTCTTCTGAAGGAACTAAGATATGCTTAGCTGTTACAGTTTCTAACTCTACAAATCTATCTTTATGTTCTTCATAAAAAGCTTTTGCTTCTTCATCTGTAACAGTAACTGAAGATAAAGTCTTATGCATTACCATTTGAGCTAATAATTCTTTTGTAAACTTATTTAATTGATCTTTAAATTCTTCTGTTTTATCTAAACCAGTTTCTTTTGCAAACTCTGACATTAATTCAAAAGCAATTGCTTGCTCTAAAACTTGTCTTCTACCTTCTTCACTTGCAAGCATAGCTTGTTGTTGTGCTGGGTATCTTGCTATTATCTCATCTATATAGTCTGAAGTTATTTCTGTGTTTCCAACTGTTGCTAAAACTTTCTTTTCCATATGTATTATCTCCTTTTTAATTAAAGTTTTTTCTATACTTCATATATTAACATACATTTAAGGAATTAAAAAGAAATTCTGAGTATTTTCCTAATATATAATATAACTTTATAGTTCATTAAAAAACTCTCAAATATTTAATTAAAAATTTTTACTATTAATAGAGTTAATTTTTAATAATAAGTAAGTACTATTTGATATAATAATATATCCTTATTTATTGATAATTAATAATTACTATTATATAATATATTTAATTAAATATTCATGCTAAATATTTATCATTTATATTAAGGAGGATTTTTATGGCAATTGAAATAAACAAATTAGCTCCAGATTTTAAGCTTATGGGGTCAGACAATAAAGAACATTCTTTAAAAGACTATAGAGGGAAAAATATAATCCTTTATTTTTATCCTAAAGACAACACTCCAGGTTGTACTACTGAAGCTTGCGACTTTAGAGATAATATTAATAAATTTAATGAGTTAGATACTATAGTTTTAGGTGTTTCTAAAGATTCTTTAAGTTCTCACGATAAATTTATTAACAAACTTTCTCTTCCATTTACATTACTTAGCGACCCTAAGGAAGAAGTATGTCAATTGTATGATGTAATAAAAGAAAAAAATATGTATGGAAAAAAATATATGGGTGTAGAAAGAAGTACTTTCCTAATAAATAAAGATGGAATATTAATAGCAGAATTTAGAAAAGTAAGAGTTAAAGGTCATGTAGAAAAGATTTTAGAAAAATTAAAAGAATTAAACTAATAAAAAAAGCTTAGTGAATATTCACTAAGCTTTTGGTGGCTCGAGCAGGAATCGAACCAGCGACACGAGGATTTTCAGTCCTCTGCTCTACCGACTGAGCTATCGAGCCATAAAATAAAAACCTGGCGACCACCTACTCTCCCACACAGTCTCCCGTGCAGTACCATCGGCTTCTATAGGCTTAACCGTCGTGTTCGGAATGGGAACGGGTGTTACCCTAAAGAACATCATCACCAGATGTTTAAAAGAACTTTGTTCTTTCAAAATTGCACATATTTAATTTACTATATTTGGTCAAGCCCTCGATCTATTAGTATCGGTCAGCTGAACATGTTACCATGCTTACACCTCCGACCTATCAAC
>NZ_JBZEFA010000003.1:0-230627 GCF_058310255.1 Clostridium sp. TJA038
TTTTTGTCGTTAAAAACATTGTACCGTAAAAGGACTGTTATATGGCCTTTTTACTTTTACACAATTATACGGACTTTATCCTTTTTTGCTCAATTAAAGATAGGGCTTTTTTGTAAACTTCTTTATCAGAGGATACCTCCTTTGAATTAAAAAATTCTAGATAAATATTTGCCTTGTTTTCTTCCTTCTTATTTATCTCTTTACTTCTAGTCCAAAGGCTTAAAGTTCTTTTAAAATTGCATAAGGCAAAGTAGCAAAGCCCTAAAAGATTTAAAATATCTGTATCCTTTGAGTTTAACTCATAGGCCTTTTCTAATAAAGAAACTGCCTCTGATATATTATTTTCTTTAATCTTACAAAGAGCTTTATTGTAAATATCAATATATGAATCTTCTAAATCACTCATATTTTTCCCCTTTAATTTTAAATTTCAAATAGAATGTCTGTTAATTTTTCATCTAATTTTTCAACAGAACTTTTATCATTATTTAAAATAGCAGTTTTTATTTTATCTAAAACCTCTGAAACTTCCCTCTTTTTATCCTCATTTAAGTTCTTTAACTTAACCTCTGCAAGAGAAACTGAAACACTTACAATTTCAAATAAGGGTGATTTTCTCCAATCCTCATCTGAATTTGAGTTCATATCATAAGAAGGCTCTTTTTCCTTCTTTGAAGAATTTTCTTCCTCCTTCTTAAAGGTCTTTTTAGATAAAAGAGCAATGTCCTCTTCACTTAAACTTTTTAAGGCCATAATTCTTTTTTCAACCTTTCCTGTACTTAGTATTTTTGCAAATACATCTAACATTCCATTTAAGTTGTAATTAAAGGTTATTTCTATTTTTTCTTCTCCTGCCCTTGCCTTAGGTATTCCCTCTAATCTAAAATCACCAATGAAAGTATCTTCTTCTATATTTTCACTTTCTCCTTGATATACACGCACATCTACAGCACTTTGTCCATCATAAATTGTGTAATATATTTCAGAGGACTTACAAGGAAGTTTTGAATCTCTACAAATTATTGGACTAAATTTATTTCCTATAACTTCAACACCTAGAGTATGGCTACAAGCATCTGTTATTATAATTCCTGAATCACTACTTATTTCATCACTTTTTATTCCTGCCTGAACAGCTGCCCCTAAAGCTACTGCTTCATCTGGGTTAACTCCTTTTTTTATCTTTTCTTCTCCAAATTTGCTAACTAAAAGATTTTTTACCATAGGCATTCTACTTGAACCACCAATAGCTAAAACTACATCTATATCCTTAGGTTCTAAGTTACTAGCCTTTAAGGTTTCATCAACTATATCCTCACTTTTCTTAAGTAAGTCATAAGACATTTTTTCAAAATCTTCTCTTGTAAGCTCTATTTCTATATCTACAGAATTTCCTTCTCTGTCAATATCAAAGTTGTTTAATAATATTTCTGTGCTATTTTCTACAGATAAATCCTTTTTAGCATTCTCTGCTGCATCTTTTATAGCTGTTGACTTTCTTGTGTTAAGATTTTCAACATCTACAGAGGTGTTATTTTTTATATAGTTTACTATATACTGCTCAATTTTCTTATCAAAATCTTTTCCTCCAAGGAAGTTATCTCCCCTACTAGCTCTAACATCTATAATTCCTGAGAACATATCTAAAACAGTACAATCAAAGGTTCCTCCCCCTAAATCGTAAACTAAGATTTTACATTCTTCATTTAAGTTTTCTAAGCCATAAGCTAAAGCTGCTGCTGTTGGCTCATTTATTATTCTCTCAACTTTAAGCCCTGCAATAGCAGCTGCATCTATGGTTGCTTTTCTTTGAACATCATTAAAATTTGCAGGTACTGTTATTACAGCCTCTGAAACCTCTCCAAGTTCTTCCTCTGCAATTTCCTTAATAGCACGAAGTATCATAGCAGAGATTTGCTCTGGAATATAAGTGTTTCCATTTATGTAAAACTTTTTATCAGTTCCCATATCCCTTTTTACTTCTGCTACAGTACATTCTGGTCTTAAAAGCATCTGTCTTTTAGCCTTTTTACCAACTACTATTTCATTTTCTTTTATGGCTACAATAGAAGGGATAACAGCTCCTTGTCCATATTTATCATTTTCTATTATTACTGGCTCACCCTCTTTCATGTAAGCTATTTCTGATGTTGTTGTTCCTAAATCTATTCCTATAATTTTTCCCATGTGCTTTTTCTCTCCTCTCTAGTTTTTCACAACAATTACCTCTGATGCTCTAATTACCTTTCCTTTATAAATAATTCCAGGTTTTATTTCATCAACTATAGTGTTATCTTCCTTAGAAGGATTTTTTACACTTTCTATGCAATCATGAAACTCCTCATCAAACTTTTTGTTAAGGCAGGAAATTATCTCAATATCAATCTCTTTTAATTCTCTCTTTATAAACTTTAGATTTCTCTCTAAGGTTTCTTTTAGCCTTTCATTGCCTGATTTATCTACATAATTTTTAAGTCTATAAAACTCATCTATTATGCTTATAATCTTTACCATAAAGCTATCCTTGTTTTCATAGATATTTTTTAAAATCTCTATATCCTCTTGAATTTTTTTAATAGGCTCAAGATTTTCCTGTGCTTTTCTTATTTCTTCATTTGTAGAATCTGTAATTATAAAGTTTTTCTTTAATAAATTTTTATTATCCTTTGCAGAGGTATTTATATTTTCTAACTCCCTTTTTATATCTAGTATGAATTTATTTAAAACCCCACTAGATATATCCATATTAACTTCACTCTTTTTCTTTGAGGCATATTCCTTTAACTCTTTTTCTACCCCTAAAAATTTATACATATAATCCTCCTTTAAAATCGACTATAAATAACTGAGGCTATTATAAAGCCAACTATTGCCCCAAAAGGTCCTGCTATTATAAGCCCTATAATTGTTAATAAAGCAATAAAAAAGCACCCACAGCCTGACATATCACTTTCCTTAGTTTCAGTATTTTTAGCTTCAGTACTTTTATTTTCAACTTTAACAGGCTTTTCTTCCTCTATTTTTTCCTCTATATTTTCTTTTTTATAACTGTCCTTTAAAAGAGCTTTTTCTTCCATCTTGCTTTTTATAAAATTAATTCTAGTTTTTGAAAGCCTTAAAATTTCCTCAAAATCCTCTTGAAACTCTGAATAAAGACCTTTGTAATCATTCTTTAGTAAATTTATACTCTCATATATTTCATAAGGATTTTCTGAAGCTGATTTTAATAAGATATCCTTAGCCCTTTCAAAATCCTTCTTTACCTCTTCCTCCTTAAAGATGTATTTTAAGTACGGAAGATTTTTTAAAATCTTTTTCTTAATTCCTATTCCTAGGTATTCTAAAACCTCATCATAGGCAGTATCTTCATTTAAAAACTCTCCTATATCAATGAAATTATTTTTAAGATTTTTATATTTATTTGGAACATCTTTTTTTAATTTTAAGTATATCTTCTCTAGTAAGTTTATATATTCTAGAGCATAGTTAAAGTCCCAGCTACTTACACAGATATAAATATAGTTATCTATCTCTCTTATAACTTCTTTAAAGTTTTCATTATTGCAGTAATCTATTGTAATTTTTGAGTATTTGTCTTTTATGTTATAAGAATTTAAATTTAAACCATGATAAACTAATTCTAAGGTGTCATAAAAATCTCCCTTATCTGTCTTAAAAAGAAGGTCTACTTTATTTTCAAGTATTTTTTTAGCAATTTCCGTTTCTTTAAAATAGTTGCTTGAATAAAGCTTGACTAAATTCATGTTAATAAGATAAGTGTCAAATTCTTCTAGAGCAGTAAGCAAATAAGCCATGCTCTCTTGATATTTTCCAAGCCTATTGCAGTAATTAGACATGTTTAAAAAATAGCTTTCCCTAGGCTCATAGGTTGAACTTATTAGCTCCTTTTGAACTTCATAAGCCTCCTTAAAATCCTCTAAATTTGCATAACATAAGGCAAGATAATTCTTTGCTAGGCTAAAATTTGGTCTTAATAAAATAAACTTTTTAAAGTATATTATGGCGTTTTCATAGTCATCATTATAGTACCTTTTCATAGCCTCACTAATTAAGCCCTCTGATACATCATTTCCCTCTTTATCTTCTAAGGTTACTTCATTTTTTTTAATCTCAATAATAGCCTCATAAGCCTTTGATATCTCATTAAACTCCTGTGGACATTTTTCAGGAGGATATTTTCTTAAAAGCTTAGCATAGGCTCTTTTTATTTCCTGCTCATTAGCCTTCTCACTTACCCCTAAAATTTCATAATAATCTTTCTTCATTTAATACCTCACTCTTTAAGTCATAATTTAAATTTAATCCCACTTAATTTATTACACTTTTACATTTAATATCAAACATATACAATTATACACAATCTAAATGAATTTTTGTACATTTAATGAATAAAAAGTTAAGAAAATAATATTTTAGCAAAAAATAATTAAAAATACCACAATTATCTATTATTCCCTATAAAATTACTCCTTTATATTTTATTGAAATAGAAACATAACTTTAATATAATATCCTTAAAAAATTAATTGGAGGAATATTTATGAATAAGGAAGAACTTCTTTTAAACTCCTTTAGAGAATTATTTAATAAACTATCTTATCTTAATAAAAGTAAGATGGAAGAAAAACTTAAAGGCTATTCTCCTTCTGAAATACATTTTATTGAATATATTTCTAAAAATAAAAACTGTAATGTAACAAAACTTGCAGAAGCCTTTTTTATGACTAGAGGGACTATAAGTAAACTTAGTAAAAAACTTATGGACAAAGGACTTATTGAAAGTTATAAAAGGGAAGATAATAAAAAGGAAATATACTTTAAATTAAGTGAAAAAGGAGAGAAAATAAATAAAATACATTTTTCTCTTCATGAAGAATTTCAAAGGCGTGATAAGGAGATATTTGATAGTTTAAATGATGAGAACTTTAACTTTATTATGGAATTTATAAAAAAATACAATCTTCATTTAGATGAGGAAATTAAGAAAGAAAACCAATCTATAAGTTATAAAAAACAATTTTGTTGACAAGGAAACAATATTGTTTTAATATTGTTCATAGAAAACTTTTATATAGAAAAGGAGATTTCAAATGAACAATGTTAATTACTACAAAAAAGAGGTATTAAATAATAGTAAACACTCTTTTTTCTTTGGCTTTTTTTCAATTTTTCTCTCTGGAATAGGCTTTACTATTATACTTCCTACGATTCCTTTTTTAATGGAAAGATATACAAATAACTTTTATAGTCAAAGCTTTTTAGTTAGCTTAGTAACTTCTTTATATGCCCTTTGTGTATTTTTATTTTGTCCTTTATTAGGAACTTTAAGTGATAAATATGGTCGTCGCCCTATTCTTTTAATATGTCTTTTTGGTTCTTTTTTAGGATATTTACTTCTCGGAATAGGTGGCTCTATATTTATTATACTTTTAGGCCGTATAATAGATGGAATTACAGGAGGAAGTATTGGTACTCTCTTTGCTTATTTTTCTGATATAACAAGTACAGAAAATAGAACTAAAGTTTTTTCTTTAATAAGTGCTATTTTAGGAATTGGTACTATATTAGGTCCAAGCATTGGTGGATTACTTGCAAGGGTTAATTATACATATCCTATGTATTTTAGCGCCTTAATAACTTTAATAAATATTATATATGGAATTATTTATATGCCTGAAAGCTTAGATAAAAATAATAGAATACAAAATATATCTATATTAAAATTAAATCCTTTCTCTGAAATTTTATCCCTAATTTCTATAAAATCTTTAAAAGGACTTTTTATTTCATCTTTTCTAATTTTTATTTCTAACGGTTCTCTTCAAGCTATTTTTTCTCTTTTTGCTATAGATACCTTTAGTTTAAGTCCCCTATTAATTGGTCTTCTTTTTTCAATTATGGGTATTCAGGATATTATCTCTCAAGGAGTAATAATGCCAAGGATTTTAAATAAATTAAAAGATAATAATATAATTATACTTTCTATGATTTTTGAGATTATTGGTTATGTTTTAATACTTTCATCAAATATATTTTCCTTATTTTCACTTTTTATCTTAGGAATATTTATCTTTGCCTTTGGTGATTCCATTTTTGCTCCTGCATATAATGGAATGCTTTCAAAAGCTACTAAAGCAAGTGAACAAGGAAGAGTTCAAGGTGGCAGTCAAGCCCTTCAAGCACTAGCTAGAGTAATTGGCCCTCTTTTAGGCGGTAAGATTTATTCATACTTTAGTCATCTTTCTCCTGCTATCTTAGGTATTGTCCTTATATTGATAGCAATTCCTATCTTTAATAAAAATTTTCATAAATAAAAAAGAGAGCCTAAAAAAGACTCTCTTTTTTATTTAATTTCTACTTCCTTCATTGTTTCCATATTTACTAAGTAAAACTTTAAATCCTTGCTATTTACACTTTTTGTATCATATAAAGCTTTTACTAGATAGAAATTATCATATTTAGAATTTTTGTTATAGGAACTGTCTATATTACTATAGGATTTTATGTTTCTTTCATCAAAACCACACCAACTAGTTAAATTAAAAAGTTGATTTATGTTTTCTCCACTTACTCTAACTGCATATTTATTAGCTATTTCCTCTCCAAGTTCTTCATTTATGTTTCCTACATAAATAGGAATTAAGGTTCCAAAGTCATAGTTATCTATGGCTAAAATCTTGAAGTTTATTCCATCTAAAGTAACTGTTTTATCAAGTTCTTTGTACCCCTCTTCCTTTTTTACAGAACCCTTTGTTTCTATTCTTGTATCAACTCTTTTTTCATTGTAAACATCTCTAGTACTGCCCTTTTCCCTTGCATTAACTAAAAAGTCTACATTATTTAAAACTCCATCATAGTTTTCTCTAGCTACTAAAAGACCTACATCTACACTTCTCATTTTATTTCCGTTAATTTCTGTTAAAACATTATCTGAGGAAATAAAGACTGCTTTGTCTGGGAAACTTCCTCCCCCTGTCATGTAAAAATCTTCTCTAATTATGTCAGAGTTATCCTTTGTTGAAACTGTATAATCAAAAAGAACGTAGTGGTCTAAAAGCTTTGGTTTTTCTATTACTATATGATAATTGTCAAAATCAGTTTCATAAGGGAATTTTGCATATGTAATATTTTCACTCTCTTGCTTACTATTAATCCTCTTGTTTATTCCAACTAAAGCTATTATGGAAAGCACTACTATAAGAAGAATAAAGATACCAAAACCTAAAAAAACCTTTTTTCCTTTAGCCAAAAAAATCACCTCACAAATATATTAATATAATATTACTAATACATTATATCATAATATACTTATAAAATTTATAAATTAACTATTCTATTTAAGTCCATCTTCCACTTCTCAACAAGATGTTTCCTATTTTTTCTGTTTTGGTTCATTCTAATAAACATATTTAAATAATAAACAACTACTTTTAAACCTAAGACAGGAATAGCCTTATTTTTTAATATGTCAAAACGCTCTTTATCACTTAGCATTGTACTATATCCTAATTTTTTAAGTTTAGATTCATTATTTAATAAAAACTGTCCATTATTATCAGCTTCTCCCTTTGAAGATAAATCAATAGTACTATTTATGTCCTTTGCCTCTTTATTTTGTTTTTCCATATTTAAACTAAAGTTATAAATAGTTGTTAATAATTTTTTCTTTACTCTTAAGTCTATCTCATTAAAATTCTTAGAATTATTTTTCATATATTTACAAGCATTTCCATTTTCAACAAGCTTCATATATAAAATTTTTTCATATCCCATTTTTAAGGAATTAAATCCTAAATATCTTTCTAGCTTATATCTGTCTATACCTACAAATTTCCCCATAAATAATAAGGTATATTTTTCAGAATCAGTTAAAGTTTTTATTAAAGAAGTATTATTTAATAAATTTTCTATTTGATTCTTTAGTTTTTTTATTTTACTTCTTTGATACTCCTCAATTAAATTATCATATTCACTTTTCTTTGTTTCCTTATTAACTTCTGTATTATCTTTCTTTATGTCCTTATTTTCTATTTCTTTTTTCTCACCAAAATATTCTTCATAAAGTTCTTGATTCATATAAATATATTTAGAAGTCATTCTATTTTTAAAGACTTTTAATAATTTATATTTATGTTCTACCTTAACTAAAACTTTTTCACTAAGGTAAACATCCTTTAAATCAAAGTCAGAAATTAATCTAATATCTGAAAGATTATAAAAATCATATGAGCACATTAAATTCTCATCTAATATATATGTTTTAATTTTAGGTTCTAGGTCTAAAAATGCATTATTATTTAATTCTATAAAAACTTTATAACAAGTGTTAATACTTTCTTTAAGCTTTAATTTTCCTTCCTCTATTAAAAGCTTAAGTATCTCTATTTCAATGCTATCTTCATCATAATACTTCTTTAAAGATTTATTTTTTAAAATTTCCTCTAAGGAATTATTATAAAAAGCTAAATATAATAGTAGTATAGCATCCTCTTTATTTAAGTTTTTAATATTTTTTAAGGTTGATAAGGAACTATTAAACAATTCTTCAACCTTATAACACTCTGAATTTATAATTAAGTTCTTTATATCTTCTAAAGTTTTATCTATAACAAGTTCCTCTTTTATACCTTTATCATTTTCCTTTTCAAGTTTTAATTTATTATTTTCTATCTTTAAGTTATCATTTTCTACTTTTAACTGATTATTTTCATTTTTAAAATTGTTCCTTTCTTCCTTCAACTCTTTAACATTATTTTTTAGCTGTAAAATAGTATTATTTAGATTTACTATTCTTTCCCTTTCTTTTGATAATTCTTCTTCAAAGTTTTTAAGCTTAGTAGAAAAATTTTTATTTTCCTCTATTAAATTCTTCATAAACTTTTCAGTTCTTGAAATTATATCCTTCATCTCTAATTCTAATATATCCATAATTCACTCTCCTAAATACCTAAATAAACCACTTTTAATTTTTTTATTTATTTTATTAAAGCTTAAAAGATAAAAATTAAAAAAATACTTCTAAGTTTTTAAATTTTATTTCATATATTTTTAGTATAATAATAAAACTACAGTTCTTAATATAAAATTGTATTTTATAGGATATTGTACCTTCTTAAAGGGCCTTCAAGTAAATAAACCTATAAGAAAAGAGCCTGTTTTATTCTTTATTAAAGTAAAATAAAGTTTTAAAACAGGCATTTTATTAAGAAATATTCTATTTATACATTAGTAATTTATTTAATTTTTTAAATTAAGCTAACCTTATAATCATTACATCATCTATTTTTATTTTACCAATATCACAAGGTTTATTTCCTCTTAAAAAACATTTTAAGCCTAAAGACTTCATAGTCCTTTTTATACTTTTAATCAAAGCATCACTTCTTCTTTTATAACCAAAATTTTTAAGCAAAGACCTTAACTTTATCCTAACATAATTACAGCCTTCCATATAAACAAGTCTAAGCTTAATAAATCTAAAAAATGCCTCTATATAATTTTCATCTTCTTCAATATTTTTAATTTCATAAGAACTTCCATATTCTTTAAAAATCCTATTTATCAATTCTATATCTTCTTTATAGTTTAAATATTCATATTTTTCTCTATAAAGTGAAATAGTCTTAAAAAATTTATATTTATCCTTTCTATATTTAGGGACTATAGAAAAGTCTTTATCTTTCCATAATCTATCTTTTAAAACTCTCTCATCTGATAATTTAAGATTACAATAATCTAAAAAAAGTGCTATATCTTGTGGAGTATATAAATATTTACTCAACTTTATCACCCTTTATCTTATTGCAACTAGAACATAATAATTGTAAATTATCTAAATTTGTAAGTCCTCCCTTTGACATTGGAATTATATGGTCAATTTGAAATTTCCCTTTAAAATTTGATGTATATCCACAGTTATTACAATAATAAAGCCCTTGATTATTCATAAATTTTCTAAAAATCTCTTTTTTAATAGCCCTTGCTTTCTCTGGATCAACCTTTTCCATATCATATAAAGATAATTTATCTAAACTTCTTTCTTCCGCTATAACTTTAGGAGTTTCATTAAAATTTTCCTGTTCATCTTCTACAACTTCTATTTCTATTTGTAACTGTCTAACAAAATAAGGTTTTTTATTAAAATAAATTCTTATTATGCCATCTTCAGCATTCCATAAATCTTCTATATATCTTTTTATCTCTGAACGGCGTAAATCTTTAGCTACAATATCTTTTGCTATATCAGTTAAATTTAATTTTTGACGGTCTAGCTCCTTAAAAGGTATAAAATTAGGTTCACATTCTTTCTGTGCATAATACTTTAAAATATACTCTATATCTTTATCGTCATATTTAGGCAACATATAATCATCAAAATATGTTTCTCTAGCAACTTTTAATAATTCTTCCATGGTAGAATCATCTATAACTTCATCTTCTATATCATAAGCTTCAAAAAATACAGGTAAATCCTTTATAAATTCCTCATACTGTTCTTTAGTACTATCATAAACTAAAACTTGATGATTTCTTTCCATTTTATTATCATCTATAAAAGTAAAGGCATACATTCCAAGGGGAACTCTCTTCATAAAACCTATAGATTCTAACTTAGATGTATCTACAGTATCATCCATAAGTTTTGCAAATTCTTCAATCTTTGCAATAGATATAAGTCTAAGCTCAACATTATTATTAATATTCTCTTTATCATCTATAAAGGTATCTTCATTTTCTATTAAAGTTTCTGCATTTACCCACGCTATATGTTCTTGCCATTTATCTATAAAGCTAACTACATAAGCTTCCTTAGTTCCACCAGCTTGTACACCTCTTAAAGCTCTGCCAACCATCTGAGTCATTAAAATTGTAGATACTGTTGGTCTTGTTAAGAAAACAGTTTTAGTTTGAGGTAAATCTATTCCTTCTGTTAATATATTTACATTTATAAGAACCTGTATTTCTCCATTTATATATTTTTTTATCTGCTTTTCATTTTCTTTATCAGATATATCAATTCCAGTAAATTCTGCCTTAGTTCCAGATACTATAACTCCAGATTCAATTCCAAATTTATCAAAAATACTTTTTAAAGCAAAAGCATGAACTCTATTTAAGGCAAATACTATAGTCTGTCCATATTTATCTTTATTTAGCAAGTACCTATTAACTATTAATTTATTACGTTCTTTATTATTTGCAATATTGTTTGCAATATCCTCTGGAAGATTGTCTAGATATTCTATATTTTTAATGTCTTTAAGACCTATATTATCTCCTACCTCTATCTCTGTTTCACAAGCTTCAAATAAAGGTCTAGATAATATTTCTTTCTTTATTAAATCCTTTAAATCAACTTTAAATACTATGCCATCAGTAAATATTTTAGCTAAAAGCCCTTTTTCATTATCTGCTGTTCTAAAAGGAGTTGCAGTTAATCCAATAAGCTTAACTTTATTAACCTTACTTAATACATACTCTATAATCTTTCTATAGGATTTAGCTGTAGCGTGATGTGCTTCATCTATTACAAAATAAATTTCATCCTCTCCCTCTAACCACTTAGAAAGAGCATCTAAATTTTTAGTAACACTATCTTTTCCCATTATAAGAACATCATCACTTTTTTTAATATTTATTGCTTGATCATGTTTTCCTGAAACTATTCTATAGTTAAAAAAGGAAATATTATATAATAAGTCAGAATAAGCTGTTTTTTTAAAGGTGTCCGCTGCTTGTTCTAGTAATAAATGCCTATGGGCTATCCATAATACTTTCTTCTTATTATTTATAGCCTCTTTTAAAATCCAGTAAACACTAGTAAAAGTCTTTCCACCACCTGTAGGTAAAACTAATAAAGAGCTAAAACTATCTCTTTCATTTAATTTATTTAAACTTTCAACGGCCTCTTTTTGATGCTCATATAAATTCCTCTTATTTTTTCCCTTAGCAACTTTAATTTCTCCTGCATAAGTTAATTTAGCTTTTTTCTCCATTTGTATCCCTCTCTTTATTAAACACACTAAAATTAAATCTTTTTCTATTACTATATTGAAATTACTTTTCATAATTATTTTACCATTTTTGCATAATTTTATTGTATCAAAGAAATAATATTAATAAAATTTTTATTTAAAAATCCTTACAAATAAGTAAAAATATCTATGTGTGCCTTTTATAAGAAGTATTTTTTAGAAAGTTCATTTTGTAGTTTTCTTAGGATTTTTCTTTTTCTATGTCTTACAATATTTAAGGTTGTTTCTTTTTTATTCTCCTCATAGTATTTTTGCATATTTCCTCTTTTCTTCATTATAAAAAGGATAAAATCTTTATCCTCCTTACTTAAGGAATTTAGGGCCTTTTCTAGATTTTCTAAAAGCTCTCTTCT
Source organism: Clostridium sp. TJA038 (assembly GCF_058310255.1). Lineage (NCBI taxonomy): Bacteria > Bacillati > Bacillota > Clostridia > Eubacteriales > Clostridiaceae > Clostridium > Clostridium sp. TJA038. Next base: position 12,410 of record NZ_JBZEFA010000003.1, read on the forward strand.
CTCAAAATCCTCTTCCATAGAAAAGCTATCTTTTATGTTATCTTTTAAGCTTATATCCTCTCCTATTGGTTTATCTAGGCTTGAGAGGTTTATATTATTCTCCTTTCTACTTAAAATAGAGAGATATTTATTTCTTATTAGAATAGTTAAAAAGGCAAGAAAATCTATTCCACTTTCCTTTTCATATTTTTCAACAGCCTTTATAAACTCAATCCATCCTATCTGTTCTAGGTCCTCTCTCTCATAGCCCTTTATAAAATATTTACAAGAGTATTTATAAAGAATTCCTTTGTGAATTTCAAAAAGCTTATTCATAGCCTCCTTATCTCCAGCTTTACATTTCTCTAATAAAATATTAACAATTTCACTATTCATAAATTTAAATACCCCTATAACTAAAAAAATATGCCAGAGTTTTAAAAAAAGCAGTCATAGGCTAAAGCCTTGCTACTACTAGCTTTCCTTAAAAGAATGACTAGATTTCACCTTTTTCTATATTCCCATAAAAAAATAAAAACCCCTTTAAAAAATTTTTTTATTTTTCCTCTATATAAAAAATAGAAAAACTATGGCAACTATGGCTAAAGCCTTTATATTCCTAGAAAAACTCTGGAAAAAACCTTGGCAAAAAGCAGTCATTTTCCTTGTAAAGCAGTCATTAATTATGAAGTAAATTTTAAGAAAAAATTTCCTTTAAAATTCTATAATATCCTCTTCCTTAAGAGCTATCCCCTTCCAAAGCCTTCTATTACTTTCTCTTCCTTTAAAGAGAGTAAAATTTCTCTCTAACTCCCTGTTAAACTTAATATGAGAGAGAGCTTTTAAGCCAAGCTTTTCACAAAACTCTCTATAAGTTTCATAAAGCTCTATGCTACTACAAAGAAGTTCTGCCCTTAAATTACAGCACTCATAAACAAAGTAAATAACATTATTATTCTCTCTCCTATACTCCTCCTTTAAATTATCTGTTAAGACATTTTCACTAAACTCAAAGTTATTTTCATAAAGCCTTTTAAGTCCTTGAAGAGCCCAGTTTAAGATTCCTTCCTTCTCCTCCTTAAGCTTTTCCTTTAAATTCTTGTCAATCTTTTCTTCCTTTATAGGAGTTGTAAAGGGAATAAGAATAAGCCTTCTATAAAACCCCTCTGTTCTATCTACATAATTTTTAGGAAGCTCATTACAACTAAAAAGAAGTCTTGCAAAGGGCTTAAACTTAAAAGGATTTTTATTCTTCTTCTCCCCCATTAAATAATCCTCTCCTGTAATTCCTTTAAAAACTCCTGTATCATAAATCTCTTTGCTTGGAAGGTCTGAAAAGACATTAGCAAGTTTTCCTAAAAGCTCTGCAGTTTTAAATCTATCTCCAATTTCCTGCAAAGGTATATTGCTTACATTATTTCTGCCAAGAAGCAAGTATTCTAAAACCCATATAAGAGTACTTTTTCCCGTTCTAGCTGGTCCAAAAAATACAAAGGCCTTTTGACAGGCTGTATTTGTAGTTAATAAATATCCAAAAATCTCCTGCACTAAGGGAATAATTCTCTTATCTAAAACCTCACTTAAAAACTCCCTAAACCTTTTGCACTCTTTCTCTCTTTTATACTCCACATTAAGTTGCACTGTGCTTAAATACTTAAAACTATGCTCCTTAAAGGTAAAATCTCTTATATCAATCAATCCATTTTTCACATTTACTATATAAGGATTACTATTAAAATCCTCAAAATCTCTACATATTAAAATCTCCCATTGCTCCCTGCAATCTCTTATATAAGCCATGGTACAATGCTTAGGAAGCATATACTTCATAATAATTTTACTAGCCTCCCTTTCTCCCCCTTGCTTATAAACTCCATTACTATAAATAAAAAAGGATTCTGCACAGTAATAACACTTAATCTCCTCCTTTAAATGCTTTGCAAGAATAAAAGGTAAAAATCTAAGCCCCTTTTCCTTTTCTTCATACCAAGGAAACTCCTGTAAGACCTCTCTCTCCTTTTTATTCTCCTTTTCCTTCCTCTCTCTATTAACCTTTCTAAAAAGCTCTCCATGAAAATTTATCAAGCTTTTGTAATCTTGAATATTTAAATAAGGACATAAATCTTCCTTTATAAGGCTCTTTCCTAAAGCTTGGCTTGTATTATACATATACTCCTCAATAAATTTAAGAGCAGTATCTACATTTACAGCCTTTGAATCATAATTAACCTTTAACCCTCTTATAAGCCCCCTTAATTCCTCCACAGTTAAGGGCTTTTTTGAAAGTTCTGCAGGACTTTTTCCCTTGCATCCATTTTTATATAAACTGCAAGGATACCCTCTCTCTATAATAGTTTTGCAGGTCATTGGGTAAACTGAAGACTTTAAAAAACCCTCTATCTTTTTCTCTGTTTCCTCCCTTTTATATCCTTCATACCCTCTGCTATACTTATGAATCTTCTCCTTTCCCCCTTTAAATAAAGCTAGGTTTGTAATCATTCCATGCCATAGAGGCTCCTTTAAAGTTTTTGAATTATCAATGCAATACTTTATAAACTCACACTTTAAAGGAAGAACATTAACTCCCCATATATACTCCTTCTCAGGATTTTTCCCCTTTTTTTCTTCCTTCTTCTCTTCCTTTTTTTCTTCCTCTTTACTACTACAAAGCTTTAAGGCCTTTTCTATCTCCTCCTGAGTATAGATTAAATCCTTTGAAAGCTTTAAGGTTTTTACAAGCAAAGGCTCCTCTTTACAATGATAAAAACCTGGTACTCTCATAACCCTGCTTTCATTTATGCAACTAAAATCCCCCTTAAAATGTCTTGCTAAGGCTCTTTGTATCTCTCTAAACTTATTAACCTTTCCTTCTTTTATTAAAAAATAAACATGAAGGGATTTTCTTGTTTTAACTATAAGGCTAGGTTCTAGAGGAAAGGCTTTAATATTTTCTAACTGCTCCTTTAAAGAAAGGCTATCACATTCAAAAAACTGTGCATTTATTCTTTTTATCTCTAAATCCTTATTTCCTCCAGAGTTTACAACAAAGAATATTCCCCTATTTTTACTATTTTCCCCCTTAAAAAAATTCTCTCTCTTAAAAAATTCCTCAAGGGGAAGGCTTAAATTTCTCCCCTTAAAGCCCTCTCCCTTCTTATCAGAAAAAATTCTAAAATTAACCCTCTCTAAAGGCTCCTTAAAAAAACAACTTAAAAAATCAAAGCTCTCCTTTAAATCCCACCTTATCTCTCTTTCTTCCTTCATAGCTCCTCCTAATACCCTTTTACCTTTTTTCTATTTCTTCACTTTTTCCCTCTATAAAAGAGAAGATAACTATTATAAATCCTTAAAGTTTCTCCCTACAGCATACTGAACCTTTATAGGAATGTTAAAATCTTTAAAGGGACTTCTTTCCATAGAATCCTTTATAAAAGCTATTGCCTCCTTAAGCTTATCCTCTCTAACCTCAAATAAAAGTTCATCATGAATTTGAAGAATTGGTTTTATATACTCTCTGCTTGATAACTCTCTTAAAATTCTCCCCATAGATATTTTTATAATCTCTGCTGCTGTCCCTTGAATTGGAGTATTTAAGGCACACCTTTTTCCATAACTTCTAAGAGAAAAATCCTTAGAAGTTAACTCCTTTAAATAACGCCTTCTTCCAATTCTACTTCTTGCATAGCCTCTTTTAAGGGCATACTCTATTGCCTCCTTCTGCCATAAGGAAAGTCTTGGATACCCTTCCTTTATGCTTTTTATAATTCTTTCACAATCCTCTTCCTCAATATCAATTCCTCCCTTAAAGGTTAAGGTTCTCCTAAGCCCCTTTGGAAAAAGACCAAAGAAAACACCAAAATTACAGTTTTTAGCAATAGTTCTTCTTCTTTTATACTCCTTATGCTCCTTAAAAAGTGCCTCCTCTAAGGGTATGGAATAAATAATAGAGGTTGTCATGGCATGAATATCTAAATCCTTTCTAAAGGCCTTAATCATCTTTCTATCCTTGCAATAATAAGCCCCTACCCTAAGTTCTATTTGAGAAAAATCAAAATCTAAAAAGACATGCTTTGAAGAAGGAATAAAAAGTTTTCTAATTCCTAAAGGGTCATTATCTGCCCTTGGAAGATTTTGAAGATTTGGATTTTTACTTGAAAACCTTCCTGTTTCTGTTCCCATAGAAAGAAAATCTGCATATATTCTCCCAGTTTTCTCATCCATATGTCTTTCTATAGGCTCTATATAAGTGCTTACTATTTTTGATAACCTTCTATAACTTCTAATACTCTTTATAAGAGCTTCCCCTTCCTTAAAATTATCCCTTGCCCACTTCTCCATAAGAATAAGACTCTCCTCATCTAAGGAAGGCTCTCCCTTTGATGACCTTTTAAAAATTGGAAACCCTAACTCTTTAAATAAAAAATCCTTAAACTCCTTTCTTTGAAGATTCTTTCCAAGGGCAATATTTCTTTTAGAAAAGGATAAAATCTCCCCTTTTAAAGTTTTAAGTTCTCTATAGGCCTTAGCTTTATACTCTTTTAAGAGTTTTTTATTTACAAGTATTCCATTTCTCTTCATAATCCCTGTATACACAGAAGCAGGACTTTCCACCCTTTCACAGAGAATTTTATGTTCTCTTATATTCTCAAAAAACCAGTTAATGCAAAAGTCATAAAGCCTTAAAATATAAGAAGTAGAAAGAGTAATCTGCCCTATCCTCTCCCTGTTCTCTGGCTCTATATTATCAATAAAATCTCCCTTAAAGTCCTTATAAGGATTTACTAAGTCAAAATTAAAAATTTCCTTAATAAGCCTATAAAAATTACAATCCTCATAGCCTCTATAAATTCCATACTCCTTAAAGGTAAGCATACTTCCAGCCATAGTATCAAAAAAAGGTTCCTTTAAAATAATTCCCTCCTCATATAAAAAAGAGGACTGAAAAGATAAATCATGGGAAACCTTTACAATCCCTTCATTATGAAAAACAAAGCCCTTAAGAAAAGAAAGCATTCTCTCACAATCTTTAAGCTTCTCTCCCCTTCTATGTCTTAAAGGAATATATATTCCACTTTCTCTAGATACACTAAAGGCAATTCCAACTATATGTCCCCTTCTTGGATGAAGAAAATCCTCCCCATAATTACTTCTAAAATACTGCCCTTTAGGAGCACATTTTATGGTAAAGGAAACCACCTTATTTTTCCTAAGATTTAAATATCTCATAACCTCACTAATCTTAAAAACACTTTTATACTCTCCCATAACCTCTCCTTAAAAAGAAATACTAAAGTAAAACATCAATATCCAAAATAAACTCCCTACAAAAAAGAAAAATCTTTCCTAAAGCTTTATAACTCTTAAAATTCTTTCCCCTAAAATCTTAAGATAGCCTAAAAAAATCTCCTTTTTTAAAATTTTTAAATAAAACTCTTACTGTTTAAAAATTCTTTCCCTGTCCTTCTTAATTAAAATCCAAAGAAAATGTAGGATAATACAAATACTCCTAGTATTACCCTTACTTTTTCTTACAAGGGAATTATAATACCTTTTTTTCCCAATTCCAAAATTCAAATTTCCTTCTCCTCTTAAATTATCTCTATATATTTAAAAGTATCTTAAAAATTCTCCATTTTTCTTAGAAAGTCTGTATTATTTTACCTTTTTATCCAAAAAACTATTGATTGTTCGGAAATACCCTGTTAAAATAAATTTGTGATAATTTTTTACATTTAATCTATTAAAATACAATTATTTTCAAGGGAAACTAAGGAAAATTTAAAATATAAAACTAAAGGAAAAAAAGAAAACTTTCAAGAAAATATGAAAGTTTATTAAGAGAGAAAATTTTAAAGAAGGGAGTGCTACTAGTCAAAATATTCAAAAAGTACCTAGCTAAACTTATAATATTAAGATTTATATCTTTTTTAAGATATAAAGCTTTAGTTCTAAGTTTAAATCTTATCTAAACCTTTAAGTCTTATTTAAAAGAAAAATCTTAATAGGGATATCTTTGACCATATTTTAAGTAGCAATATTTTAACTTATGTATATAGGTTATAGACTACAAAAATTACGAAAAAAAAGAAAATTAACTCAAAAGGCCTTAGCTGAAATGACAGGTATATCTCGCTCTTATCTATCGGATATAGAACATAACAGGTATAACCCAAGTTTTGATACTATTGAAGCCTTAGCTACTGCCTTAAAACTTGATTTAAAATCCTTTTTTGATGATTCTCTTTTAGAAGAGGATTATATTCTTCCTCCTTTATGTGAAGATGAAGAGGAGGAATTTAAGGAGCTTTGTGAAACATGCCAAGAGGAAATTTATAAGGAATTAAATAAGAAAAATATTGCAGATTATACTTCCCCTATAAACTGCAAAAATGCCATACTCTCTGAAAAAGAAAGCTTAAACATTAAGGAGGATTTAGAAAAAACCTTAAAAAATCTATCAAACTTTGAAAAGAATATCTTCTTTGAAGGTTTTTTACTAGACTCTGAAACAAGAGAGGCCTTTAGGGAAAGTCTAGAACATTCCATGAAAATGGCAAAGCTTATTGCAAAAAATAAGTTCTCCTCTAAGGGAAATTAAGCTTTTAATCTAAACTTTTTAGGTAAAATTAAAATCCTTATATTTTTTAAGAAAAGTAATTTTAAATTTATAAACATCAATATCCTTTCTAAAAAGAATGAAAGGAAGGTGAATAGGTTTTATATAAAACTAGGTATAAAACCAAAGGTAATATGAATATAAAGAAAATTGCAGAGGACTTAATAAAGTTATATGGATTAAATGACCCTTTAGAAATAGCCCTAGGAAAGGGAATAATAATACTTGAAGAAAACCTAAAAAACATCTCTGGCTATGGCTTAAAATATAAAAGACAGGGAATAATACACCTAAACAAAAATTCTTCCCTTATGACAAAGAGAATTGTCTGTGCCCATGAATTAGGGTATCTTCTAATTCACCCAAAGGAAGAATTACATGTTTTAGATAACAAAAATCTAAAACCAAAGGATGATTTTGAAAGGTATGCACAAATCTTTGCAGCTAATCTACTTATACCAGACAGCTTGTTAGAAAAACATAAAGGGAAAACCCCAAGCACCATAGCTAAATCCCTAAATCTCCCTTTGGATTTAGTTTTAATAAAACTAAAAGCTTAATAAAAAAGGGGACTTAATAGTCCCCTTTCTCTTTTATCCTTATATGCATTATTAAAAGTTAATTTCAAAAATTCTATATTATAAAATTTTAAACCCCTCTTTAATTCCCATCTTATCATATAAATCAAGCTTTAAGTCTTTAAGCTTCTTATTAAGTTTTTCTATCTCTCCTAAAACTTCCTCTCTTTCCTCCTTATATTTTTCTATAAGCTTTTCATCACTTTCCTTGTAGGAAACAACAGGAATATTCTCAATATCCTTTTGATTTATAATCTTAACTACGCTTCCTTTTTTAAGGTTTTCTAATAAAAACATTCCTACAGGACTTAATAAAAACTCTTTTATATAATATGGACTAACCCCTTTTTTAAGTCTTAAACCAATAATATTTTGTGATATTAATAAATTATCACAGTCCTTTTCAACTACAGCAATCTTTGTACCAGTTCTACTTATTATTAAATCCCCAGCATAAACTCTATATGCCTCTACCCTTGGATTATTCTCTATTTTATAATTAGGAACTTTTTCTATATAAAGCTCATTATCCTTAATATCAACGGCATTTATTATTTTAAAAGCTCCCTCTTCATCTAAAACTGTGCTATTAGTTATGTTTATTCCCCTAAAACACTCTCCAATATCCTTAATTTTCTCCTTTAGATTTAAACTTTCTAAATCTACTTCCACCTCTCCAAATTCTTCAGTATATATTTTTTCCTTTAAAATATATGTACTTGGAGAAATATTTGACCCTTTTAACTTCTTAACCTCCATAGTTTTACTAAAGCCCTTTACATCCTTAAAATCTCTATATATCTTTAATATTTCCTCTATATTCTCATGACTTAAATAATTTTTTCTTAATTTATTACTTGTATAAATCTCAGAGGCTTCAATAAACCTTATTTTCCCCTTCATGTTCTCCTCTTTATTTTTATTTAAAATAATAATTGAACATGGAATTGAAGTACTCAATAATAAACAAGGAGCTAAATTTATTACTGTTTCAATATAATCAAAGGCTAAAATTCTCTCCCTAACCTTTCCTTCACTTCCCTCTCTAAAAAGAGCTCCTGGTGTAGTTATTATAAGAGCCTTTCCACTTTCCTTTAAAGCTTTTAAAGCTACTGATATAAATAGCCATTCTCCCCTTGAAATTCCTGGCATACCATAAGAAAACATTCCATTTTTATCTTCTTCAATTTTATCCTTTATATCACTCCAATTTAAAAGCATAGGTGGCTCAGAAATTATATAATCAAAGCCCTTTTCCTTAAAATTTTCCTTTAAAAAGATAGGTTCTAATAAAGAGTTATCACAAAGTATATCTATATTCTCAATGCCATTTATAAAAGCTCTAACCTTTGCAATAGCCCTTACTTTATTATTTATTTCATCTCCAAAGATGCTTAAATGCTTTCCTAATTTTCTGCTATATTCATAGGCAGCTACTGCTGTTCCTCCAATACCAAAGGATAGGTCATAAAAACTTCCTTCCTTAGGTTCTAATAAATTAACTGCTAAGCAATTTAACTCCTTAGGGGTACTAAAACAAGCTTCATATCTTGTATTGTATAACCCTTCAATAATATAATTAAATACCTCTCTTAATTCCTCTACACTATTAAAAGCATTAGTTAACTTATATAAAATGTTATTAGTTAACTTACTATCCCCTTCAAATTGACCAAAAATCTCAAAAACTTCCCTTAAAGTTTCTACCTTCTCACCTAATTCCTTCTCAACCTCTATAAATTCCTTATTTAAATCATAACTCTCAACAATTCTCTTTAAAGAATTTTCCTCTAAAACTCCAACCTTTTCACCATAAGCTAAAAGAAATACCCTGCTTACATAAATATCAAAATTTGAACTTGATAAAGTCTTTCTATCAACCCCTTTTAAAATCTCATTTGCTTTTTCTACCATTGTTTCTCTCAAAATTATCAACTCCTTACATTTAATTTATTTATTCTAATTAATTACTTTATCCTAAAAACTTAAAAGAAAAAGCTTAATTAAAATAAATAACCCTTGCTATGTTTAAATTATAAAATACTATTTTCTATTTTTCAATAACTTTTTTCTAGTATTTCAAATACTAACTTTTAATTTTTATAAAACTTCTTTTCAGTATTGTAAATAAAACTAATATTATTAAAACTTTAAACTAAAAAAGGAGCTTAATAGCTCCTTTTTTTATTATTTATCAAAATAACTAATCTATAAAAAACTTTTCCTAAAATCTATTTTAATTTTTCTATTTCTTTTTCCTCTATTTCTTTAAACTTAATATTATTATTAATTAACTCTTTTAACTCTTCTTTCTTTAACCAAGGTCTTTTTCTATGAATCATACTATGACAATTTGAACAAAGAAGAACTATATCACAAGGCTTAGTTTCTTCCCCTTCCTTTAACTCACTAACAGGTTTAATATGATGTCCCTCAATAAAATCTTCTCCTATTTTCCCATAAAACTTTTCAAAATCAAAACCACAAGCTTCACAGCTTAATTTTCCATGTTTTTCTTTGAAAATTTCTTTCGCTCTCTTTATTACCTTTCCATTTCTTTCCCTTGATAAATGTTCTTTCAACTTTACTCTTCCTTCTGGAAAACTTTCCTCATCACTTGTTAAATTAACTGGAAAGCTTTCCTCATCCCTTGTTAAGTTAATAGAATTATAATTTCTTAATCCCCAATGTCCCTTTCCTTTTCCTTCAACAGCATAAAATATATCTTCTCTTTTACCATTATGACAATGTGAATCGCTAGAATATCTTTCTATAGTTCCTCTTATCTGAGCTTTATAGTCCTTTATTTTATCACAATCTATATTTCCTCTAGATTTAATTTCTTCATATAACTCTTTGTAATAGGCATGTCCACCTAAACTTTTCATAGCTTCAATAATTTCCTCAAGCCAAATTGATTTTCCCATTATAAAATCCTCCTTATTTTAATTTTAACCTCACCTTTTAATAAAATAAACTCTTAACCTCTTTATACGCAGACTAATAGTTTAAAGTAAAGAATCTTAAAATTTTTTTCATGCAATAATCTTATCTTTAAATATATTAAACCATTTTAGTAAATTCTATATAAAGCTCCTCTGGCACCTTATTCTCAAGTTCTATTAAAACTCTAATAGGCTTTTCACCAGAAAAATTTATAGAATTTCCTTTTCCTATATAAATATATGGTTGTACTTTTTTATCTATCTCTTTATATTTTCTTACAAAAATATGAAGCTTAATGTCCCTATCTTTATTAAATATTATATTCTTACCTCTTTCAGAATTTTGTGATGTACTATTTGGAGTTTCCCATTGAAATAAAGTTCTACTTATAAATTCATCTTTATAATTAATACTGTCCTTTATATCTTCTCCTTTATGAAGATCTATAAAAAGAAAATAATTATTTCCATTTGTAATTAATCCACTTCCTCTAAAAGAACTATGTATCTTCTCATAATTAGATAAAAGTGCAGTATCAACCATTTGATACTGTTCATAAAGCTTAAAAAATGGTATACCATAGTTTTTATTTCCAAATCTATTTTCATAATTTATAAGTCCATAGTTTAATAAATCAACTATAATATTCTTATATTTTTTATTTCCTAAAATTCTCTCAAAGTCAATTAATCTAACTAATTTATCATCAACTAAATCAAATATTTTAATAAAATTACTTTTTTCCCTTGAATCATAATAATCTTGATTTAACACTTTAAAAGCATGAAAAATAGTTTCATCATCTACGTATTTTATATATTTTTTAATTGCCTTAGAAGCTTCATTAATATTTATTTCGCTCTTATAAATCAATTCTTTAACTATTGCAAAATCATGTGGCCTCTTTAAAGGAAGCTTAATAGAAAGTTCTCTTAAAATTTTATAAAATTTTTCATCTAAAAGCTCTAAAGCCTCATATTCCTTTTCTACCTTTTGAAGAAAACCTTGATATGTTTTACCATAACTTATAAATTTAATAGGATCTGGGGCACCATCAAATTTAACATAATCCATTAAATAATAAGGAATTCTTCCTCCTAAAAGAGCTTTAAATTGATTATATTCATCCTTTAAATATCTTAGGCTATTAAAATTTTCCATATTTAATTGTTTTAAAATTCTATCCTTTAAAATTCTATCCATTTGTATATTAGAGCAACCCGGAACTTCTGAAAAATCTGTAGATACAGAAACCTTTAAACTATCTTTATCATAATATCTATCCCCTTTTAATGCTATAGCAATTAAAAATGCCTTGTTATGATTTCCTATAAAATCTAAAACAGTTAGAAATTCCTTATTTTTATGTTTTCTTAACCCTCTACCAAGTTGTTGTATAAATATAATTGGTGAATTAGTAGGTCTAAGCATTAAAATCTGATTAATTGAAGGAATATCCACTCCCTCATTAAATATATCAACAGTAAATATAACTCTTAAATCATGATTTTCATCTTCAAGATTTTTAATTTCCTCTGACCTTTTATCTATAGAATGTTCTCCAGTTAAAGCTATACTGTAAATTCCATTTTCGTTAAACTTCTTAGCCATATAATATGCATGTTCTTTATTTACGCAAAAACCTATAGCTTTTTGTTTGCTACCATTAAAACCATAAAAATTCATCTTTTCAATAATAAAATCAACTCTAGAATTAATCATTAACCTTTTAGAAATTTCTGAAATATTTTCTAAAGAAACTCCCTCATAATCTACGGTATCTATATCTGTTATTCCAAAATAATGAAAAGGGACTATAAGTTCATGTTCTAGTGCATCATTTAATCTGATTTCTAAAGCTAAATTATTATCAAAAACCTGAAAAATATCTCCAGAATCACACCTTTCTGGAGTTGCCGTTATTCCTAGTAAAAACTTAGGCGTAAAGTAGTTTAATATTTTTTCATAGGTTTTACTTGTACTATGATGAGCTTCATCTAAAACTATATAATCAAAATCTTTCCTTTGAAAACTTTCTAAATGCTTGCTCATAGTTTGAACAGTAGAAAATAAATAATCACAGTCCTTATCCTTTGAATTTCCAGTAAAAAATCCCATTTTAATATTTTTATTTCTACAAATACTTCTATAACTTTTCTCAGCACTTCTTAAAATATCCTCTCTATGAACTAAAAACAATAATCTTTTAGGATTAAAATTCATAGCATCAAAAGCAGACATATAAGTTTTTCCAGTACCTGTAGATGCAATAACTAAAGCCTTATTTTCTCCTAAAGCTCTCAACCTATTTAGATTTTCCATAGCTTCTTTCTGCATAAAATTAGGTTTTATAATCTCATAATCCTTTAAATCAATAACTACTTTCTCTTCACTTTTTTTGATATTATTAATAAATTCATTATATTTTTTTAAAAATTCATCATCAATAAAACCAATACTATTCCATATATCATCATATTCCTCTAAAATTTCTCTAACAAACTCAGTATCTTTTTTAGATACAATCATAACATTCCATTCAACATTACTCTTTAAAGCATTTTGAGTCATATTAGATGAACCTATTATAAATTTATAATTATCTTCATTTTCAAAAATATAAGCCTTTGTATGAAACCCCTTACTACTATCTGCAATAAATATTTTTAAATCTATATTTTCAAATTCTCTAATTTTCTCTAAAGCCTTAGGCTCAGTAAAATTTAAATACGTAGAAGTTATTATTTTCCCCTTAACTCCTCTATTTTCTAAAATTTTAAAAGTATCTAAAAGAAGTTGAAGTCCACTAAAGCTAATAAAAGCAACACTAAAATAAAAATTCTTACACTCCTCTAAACTACTTTTAATCTCTTTTAAAATATTTCCTCGTTTAGAATTTACAATAAGTTTATTTCTAAAAAGATATCCTTTATCTATAAATTCTTTAGGTTCTATATATTCAATTTCTTTTACAATCTTTTCTTCTATATCCTTTAAAACCTTCATTTTAATTAATACTCCTAAAATATATTTTAAATTCTTTATATAATGTAATTTTTTAACCTTTTAACGATAATGTACTACCAATACCATTTATCGTCAATAAAATGTTATATTATGACACCAAATCTCATAAAAATATAATTATAAACTTTAATATATAAATAATATTTTCAACTAATTTACTTAAATTAAGCAAAATAAAAAACACCTTCCTAAAATTAATTTAAGAAGGTATTTTTCAATTTATAACTTCAAAACAAATAACTAAAAAAATATTAATATTTTATTATAAAAATCTATTTTCTTTTATAGATTACCTTATCACCTTTTATTGTTTCTAGAACCTTTATATCCTTTAAATGTTCCTTATCAACTTCTAGTGGGTTTTTATCTAAAATAACAAAGTCTGCAACCTTTCCTTCCTCAATAGAACCCTTAGTATCTTCTTCAAAGTATTGGTAAGCTCCATTTATAGTAACAGCCTTAATAGCATCCATTACAGATATTCTTAAGTCCTCTCCTAAAACTCTTCCTCCTAAAGTTCTTCTATTTACAGCATTGTGTATAGCTAAGATTTGATTTGGCATCTTAACAGGTGGATCTTGGTGAAGAGTAAAGTTCATACCTCTATCTAAAGCAGACTTAGCAGGGCTAATTCTATTAGCTCTTTCAGGACCTAAAACTGACTCATAGTGATAATCTCCCCAGTAATAAATATGGTCTAAGAAGAATGTTGGAATAATTCCAAGTTCCTTCATCTCATCTAATTGGTCCTCTCTAACTGTTTGACAATGAACCATAACAGGTCTTAAATCAACATAACTCTTTGAAGCCTCTAAAGCATTTCTATAACATCTTATAAATTGGTCAGAAGCAGCATCTCCATTACAATGAACATTTACCTGTATATTATTATCAATTAAAGATTTAAAATATGCAGTAACAATATCATCCTCTTGAATTGGATAACCACAATAATCCTTATCCTTTCCTTCAGGAACCTCATAATATGGCTTTGTTAACCAAGCAGTCTTTCCTTGAGGAGAACCATCTAGCCAAGCCTTTCCTCCTAATAACTTATAATGATTTACATACTCTCTCTTAGGAGTTCCCTCATCTTGAAGAAGCTTCATTGTAGTAGGTTGCATAGCAAAACCAACTATATCAATAAATAAAATTCCATTCTCAGCTGCATCTTGTAATAATTTATGTATTCCTTCATCAACACTTGCATCTTGGCATGTAGTTAATCCAAGAGAAGCATAAAGTTCCTGTGCCTTTTTAAGACTATGCATAACAGTATCAAAAGATGGCTTAGGTATGCAGTTTCTCTTCTCTGGGTCTAAACAAGCATTTTCCTCTAAGATACCATTTGGCTCCTTAGTTCCTTCAACAGTTCTAACAATACCACCCTCTGGAACTTCATAATTATCTCCAACATAGCCAAAAGCCTCTAAAGCCTTTGAGTTAGCAACTGCTAAATGTCCTGATGCATGACTTATAAATATAGGAATAGTATCACTTACCTTATCTAAATCAAACTTAGTTGGATGCTCCTCATTTGGATACTTAGTATTATCATATCCAAAACCAACTAGCCATTCTCCCTCTTTTATAGGACTTTCCTCTAATCTCTTTCTTAAAATATCAAGAAGTTCATCAATAGACTTAGCCTCACTTAAATTAGTAACAGTTAAAGTTTGAGCAACAGCAAAAATATGTCCATGAGGGTCAATAAGACCAGGTAACATAGTTTTTCCCTCTAAATCAAATAAATCCGTACTCTCATCCTTTAAAGCTAAGATTTCATCTTTTTTTCCAACCTTTTTAATCTTTCCGTCTTCAACCATAACAGCTTCAACAACTGGCATATCATCATTTACAGTTAAAATAGTACCATTATAGTAAATAGTTTTCTTCATATTACTCTGCCTCCTAATTAAAAATCTCAATAAAACCTAAATCAAATAAACTAATTCTAAAGTACTTCAAAAACTTATTCTTTCGTTAAAACAAAACACTCCTAAAAAGGCGTATTTTTCATTAAATACATTTTAGCATGGTTATTTTTCTTTTTACATTTATCAAATTTAATAAATTTTAATATTTTTCAACCTTTTATTAAAGCATATATAAGGTAAAATTAATTTTTTTAAATAATTTCCCATACTTTATTAATTAAATTTAACTTTTAAAAAATAATTATTATTCTCTTAAAACTTTTACTAATTAAAACTCTGCTTAACTCTCCTTTAAACTTTCAATCACACTAAATTCTTCTTTATCATATTTTATTATATAGCCTATAACTATAAATTTTTCTAAAAAAAGGCTATAAATCTTAGATTAAAACCTTAGGAGTGATAAAGGTGAAGTTACATGAAGCTAAAATTATGTCTAAAGTAAAGGTAATTAATATAAGTGCAAAGGGAGAACTAAGAAGAAGATTTTTTGACTTAGGAATAATAGAAGATACAGAGATAAAGGTGCTTTTTGAAAGTCCCTTTAAAGACCCTAGAGCCTACCTAATAAGAGGAACCATAATAGCCTTAAGAGAAGAAGAAGGAAATTATATAGAAGTAATTTATTTAGGAGAAGATTTATGTTAGGAAAATATTTTAATATAAAAAAGCTTTTAAAAAGGGATTTAGAAGGAGAAAAAAAAGAAGATTTTCTTGTAGCCTTAGCTGGAAATCCCAATGTAGGTAAAAGCACCTTATTTAATGCTTTAACAGGACTAAATCAGCATACTGGAAACTGGCCAGGAAAAACTGTAGCTAAGGCTGAAGGATACTTCTCCTTAAAGGATTTAAAGATAAAACTTGTAGACTTACCAGGGACCTACTCCCTTCTTTCAAACTCAGAAGAAGAAGAAATTGCAAGAGATTATTTATGTTTTGAAAATCCAGACTTAGTAATTGTAGTTGCAGATGCAACCTCCCTTGAAAGAAATTTAAATCTCTACTTACAAATATCTGAAATCACAGAAAAAACCATACTTTGTGTAAATCTAATAGATGAAGCAGAAAAAAACAATATAAAAATAGACCTAAAAGAACTCTCAAACAAACTAAATGTAGAAATTGTAAAATCCTCTGCTAGAGAAAATAAGGGAATAAAAAACCTAAAAGAAACTCTCTATAAAGAATTAATAAAAAAGGAAGAAAGAAAAAACCTCCCTCTAGTAACCTATCCTTCTTATATAGAAAAAGCCATAGAGAATCTTTCTTCCTTGCTAAAAGAAAATGAAAACATCCCAAGAGAAAAAATAAGATGGATTGCCCTAAGATTTCTAGAAGGAAATGAAAAAATAATAGACACTCTTTCAAAAAAATACTCCATAAACAAATTTATGCTTTTTAAAATAGAAAAGATACTACTTCCCCTAAGACTAGAATACAAAGAAAACCTAAAGGATGAATTAATAAAGGTCTTAATAAAAAAGGGAGAAGCTTTAGGAAAAGCTGTTGTTTCCGGTGGTGGATATAAAGATTTTCAAAAAAAATTAGATAAAATTCTTGTATCAAAAACCTTTGGAATACCTATTATGATAATGACCCTTTTAATAACCCTATGGATAACAATAACCTTAGCAAACTACCCTTCTGAAATGCTCTCAAAAATATTTGCAAGGGGAGAAGTATTTCTTAGAGAATTTTTAAACTATATAAATATTCACCCCTTAATAAAAGGAATATTAGTAGATGGCATATATATAACTTTAGCTTGGGTAGTTTCTGTAATGCTACCTCCTATGGCAATATTTTTCCCACTTTTCACCCTTTTAGAAGACTTAGGCTATCTTCCTAGAATAGCCTTTAATCTAGATAAAGGCTTTAAAAAGTGCTTAACCTGTGGAAAACAGGCTCTAACAATGTGCATGGGCCTTGGCTGTAATGCCGCTGGAGTTATAGGCTGTAGAATAATTAATTCTCCTAGAGAAAGGATTATAGCTATTTTAACTAATGTATTTATGCCTTGTAATGGAAGATTTCCTTTGTTAATCTCCCTATCAACCATATTTATAGGAGGGCTTTCCTTTGGCTTAAAGGGAAGTTTTTTATCAGCCTTAGCTGTAACTTTAGTTATAATTTTAGGAGTTTTAATAACCTTTATAGTGTCTAAGATTCTTTCCATGACCTTATTAAAAGGGATTCCTTCAAATTTTATACTAGAACTACCTCCTTATAGAAAACCTCAAGTTGGAAAAGTTATAGTAAGGTCAATATTTAGTAGGACCCTTTATGTCTTAGGAAGAGCCCTTGTAGTTGCAGCTCCTGCTGGTGCTGTAATATGGCTTTTCTCAAATATAAATATTGGAGATGTTTCTCTCCTTACCTACTGTGCAAACTTTTTAAATCCTTTTGCAGAACTTATAGGTTTAGATGGCTATATTCTAATGGCATTTATTCTTGGATTACCAGCAAATGAAATTGTTATGCCAATTATAATTATGAGTTATTTAAAATCAAAAACCATGGTAGATTTAGATAACTTAAATGACCTATATAATCTTCTAGTTTCAAATGGTTGGACACTTTTAACAGCTATAAATGTTATGCTTCTTTCCCTAATGCACTATCCATGCGGGACAACCCTTCTAACCATACAAAAGGAAACAAAAAGTATAAAATGGACAGCTTTAAGCTTCTTAATTCCCACAGTTTTAGGTCTTGGAACCTGTTTTGTAGTAACAAGAATTTGGAATATATTCCTATGAAAGTAAAAAGATGTTCTCAAAAGGCAAAGAAAGAGAACATCTTTTTTAATAGCTTTTCTTTTCTAAGAGGAAAAAGTCTTTATAATAAAAGTATAAATAAAAGAAAAATTTCTTCTCTTAAAGTAAAGAGGATAAAATTTTGGAGGTATTAAGTTTATGGAGAAAAATATTAAAATAGATAAAAATATTGAAAAAGACATAAATATTTTAGGAGATTTCTGTGGAAAAAGAGATATAGAAGCTTTAAAATCTTCAGAACTAAAAAAACACTATAACATTGAAAAAGCAGATGCTCTAGTGCTGTTTGGAGGAAGCATTTTATATGGTGGAGACCTTTTAGTAGAGGGCATAAAAAACAATATAGCAAAGAACTATATAATAGTTGGAGGAAATGGACACACCACAGATAAATTAAGAAAAAAGGTAGCCCCTTACCTAAAGGGAATGAATTTAAAAAACTTAAGTGAAGCTGAGATTTTTAATATGTATATAAAGGAAAAATATAATATTTCCCTTACTCTTTTAGAAAAGAAGTCAACAAACTGTGGTAATAACATAACTAACCTTCTATCCCTTTTAAAAAAGGAAAAGATAAATATAAAAAATATTATAATAATGCAAGATGCTACAATGCAAAGGCGTATGGAGGCAGGTCTTAGAAAATATAGAAAGGATTTAACTATTATAAACTTTGCTACCTATAAAACAAAAGTTCAAATTAAGGAAGGAAAACTTACCTTTAAAGATAACTATCTAGGTCTATGGTCTATGGAAGAATACATAAATCTTTTAATGGGAGAAATCCCAAGACTTTCAGATAATGAAGAAGGCTATGGCCCTAAGGGTAAAAACTTTATAGCCTCTGTTAACATTCCTAATAAGGTTTTAGAAGCCTTTAATAACTTGCAAAAAACCTTTAAAGGCATGGTTCGTATTGCCAATCCAAAGTATGCCTCTAAGGAATAAACTTTTAAAAGTATAACTAAAAAAGCATCAAGGCTTACCTTAAATTCTCCTTGATGCTTTTTATAATTTATCTTAAAAACTTACCTTAAGAGAATACTCCTTAAGACAAGAAGCTTTAATTCCAATTCTCTTTCCTATCTTTTCACTAATTCCAAAGGAGTTATCTAAAGTTAAAAGAAAATTCCTCTCTTTTTCTAAAAGCTCCTTATTATTAAAAATTTTAAAATCTTTTATCCAAATAAAGTCCTCTTTATCCTTATCCTTCTTTAAAGAAAAAATCATTTTCCCCTCTTCATAGGTAATAATACTTTCTTCCTCTTTAAAAAGCTTAGAAAGTCCTAAAAAGGTATCTTCCTCCCCTCCTAAAAGCTCAAAAGAAACCTTTAACACCTTAAAATTTTCCTTAAGATACCTTGAAACTTCTAAAAGTTGTTCTCTTAATATGTATTCATGAAACTTATTCCCCTCTAAAAGAAAATTCTCTCTTTCTTTCTTAGGATGATTTAAATAATATTTTTTATTTGCAATCCACTTTCCTAAGGGATTAAAAAATTTTTCTAAATCTTCTTCTTTTTCAATAAGATAAAGATTCCCTTCTAAATAAAGGTCCTCAATCCCCCTCATTAAATTTCCTAAGGAATAGAAACTCTCTCCTGTATTTCCTAGGGGAAAAGTTCTTCTGCCTTCCTCTTTAAATCTTCCTCTTTTTAAATCTGCCTTAATCTTGTATATCTTAAGTTCCATTCTCTATTCTCCCCTTAATCCTTTTCATTTTTATAAATAGTCTTTAAAAAAGTAATAAAAATTATACTTTAGGTCTTTAAAGAAAGTTTTTAAAAAAATAAAAACTTTTTTTAAACACAAAATAAATATAACATGATACTTTACTTCTTTCCATAAAAGAATGAGAAAAGAGAATTATTTTAAGTTCTCTTTAAGTTTTAAAACAGCTTTTTAAGTTCTTCTTAATTCATATAATTATTTATTAAATAATAACATCTATCCTTACTTGCCTTAGCCACATAAGAATTAACCATAAGAGGACATACACTTCCTCCCTTATATTCTTCCTTTATCTTATCTATATTAGCATTCTTTTCTTTAATCCATTGAACTTCGCTTTTTTCAAGCTCTGAAAATTCTTCCTTACTTAAATTTTTCTTTAAGGAATTATATATTTCATTTAACTCATCATCACAAAGCTTTGCCTGTTTTCCACTTATATAATATATAATTTAATCCACTTTGAGTAGCACCAGCTTCTGTTTGAGCTTCCTTGTCTAAATTATCATAATCTTCCTCTAAAGTAGCCATCTTTTTAATATATGTTTTCTTAAGAGAATTACTCTTTACCTGCTTCTCTTTACTAGAAGCCCCCTCTTTATTATCTATCTTAGCAACCTTAACCTTTTCTTCACTACTCTCCTTTTTAGAAGTATTATTACTATTATTCTCCTTACTTCCTTCCTCTTTCTTAAGTTCCTTATTCTCTCCTTTAGTAGCAGAGTCAGAAGACTTTTTCTCCTCTTTTAAAGCCTTATCACTATCCTTACTCTCTTGCTTTTCATTGCTATCTTTCTTAGAAGAATCCTCTAAGGTACTTTCACTTTTACTTTGAGTACCCTCCTCACTACTTACTTCTTCTTTTCCACAACCTGATAAAGTTCCAAATAAAAGTCCTGCAACTAATAACATAGCTAAACATTTTTTCTTTTTCATCCTTAAAC
This sequence comes from Clostridium sp. TJA038, assembly GCF_058310255.1. NCBI lineage: Bacteria > Bacillati > Bacillota > Clostridia > Eubacteriales > Clostridiaceae > Clostridium > Clostridium sp. TJA038. The sequence continues at coordinate 32,945 of NZ_JBZEFA010000003.1, forward strand.
TCCTTAAAATTCCATTTTATTCTTTTTATTCAATTATATATTAATTTTTCTCAAAATAATTATCCTTTGATTTCCAATTCACAAGAAAAATACCCCTTTTATTTACAAATTAAAAAATATTTATAAATAACTTTAAAAAAAGACTATCAATAAAATAAAGCAATTGTTAATTAATAAAAAATTAAAAGTTTTGTAATAATTTTAAAATAAGGTACATTTTCCAAAGAAAAACAATAGAATATAAAGAATATTAAAACTGTAAATGTAAGGAGAGATAAATTTATGACTACTTATAAAGAAAATAGATGTAAATACTGCCACAAGGAATTAGATACTTTAGAAAGAGAGGAAAAAAACAAATTCTGTTCCCTATCCTGCAAGGAAAAATACAATAAATACATGAATTTAAGAAAAAAAACTGACCTTACTTTAAGAATAAGTTGCTCTCTTCTTTTAATTCCCTACCTATTTTCCCTTTTCTACTTCTACAAAATCCCTTTCTTTAGTACACTTTGCAGAGTAATTGAGTTTTCCATAGTATTTATTTATATGATATTTCCCTTTGGAGATGATAAGGGCTTAGAAAAAAGAGGGGTTAAAAGAACAAAAATACTTTTTAGATTAGTAAGTTTTATTTTATTGATACTTTTATTAATTCATAGATTTTAACTCCCCTTCTCCTAAAGGGGAGTTATATATTTAAAGCCTTCTATTACCAAATTTATCAAAGTTTTTCTTCAGGGCCTTTTCTATAGGAAAAACTGTAAAAATAAGCATTCCACATTGTAAAAGCATAAGTATAAAGCCTAGATTTTCAATAAAGCCCTTTCTACTATTTATAAAGCATAGCATTAAAAGGAGAGAAATAAAAAACATAACTGTTCCTATTTTAATCCAAAGCTTGCCACAATACTTATGAGCAAAAAGCCAAGTATCCTCATTTTTCATAGACATAGTTGTTCTATAGCCTACAACATTATTAATCTTTCTTGGTCTCCCTTCTTTAAAATATCTCCCAAAAAATATCATTGAAAAAGGGATAAGCAAACTAATTAGGGTCATAAAAATCCAAATACCCATAATAACTCTTTCTCCTTTATAAAGATTTAAATTAATTTAATTTAAGACTTCGCTATTTTAAAAGTTTTAAAAAGGCTTAAAAAACCTTTCCTCATCTAAAAGAGTTCCTTGATGAAAAGTCATTTTCCATCTTCCTTCTTCCTTAATCCATATAGAACTTCTAAGAGAATACTTCTTCTTTTCTAATTCATCATGCTTTATAACCTTATAAGTTGCTAAAAGACAATCCTTAGAAAGTACTCTAACCTTAAAGTCTAATATCTCCCAGTTTAGTCCTTTCTCTTCCTCTTCCCCTTGAAAGACATCACCAAACTTATAATGATATTCACTTCCTAAACTGCTAAACTCCACAAAATCCTTTGATAAAATCTTTTTTATCTCAAGTGCAGACTTTCTAACCTCTGGTTTTATTAAGGCCTTTTCTAAACTTAATATTTCTTCACAAACAGAATCCATACTATCACCTCGCCAAAAATTTTATAATATTTTCTTTAAGAGTAAGCTTTTATACTAAAACTTCTAAAAACTTTTCCTAAAGCCTTTAAAAAATTAGAAAAAATTTAAATCTTAAAAAGATTAGATATAAGTAAAAAAACTAATAGCTTTCTTATATTAATATTCTATAGACAAAATATTACAAAATTAAGACAAGGTTTCTTTTAATAAGGAAAATAAAAGTAGCTACAAGAAATAAAGTCTTGTAACTACCTAAACTCTTTTGAAAAGCTTAACTTTTAGTTAGCAAAAAATTATTGTGTCGAGTAATAATCTTATATCCTAGGCCTCTTATACCTTAAGCCTCCTAAAAATCAAATCTCTCATTAATTTTATTACACTTACATTATATACCACTTAAGCCAAGTTTTAAATAGTTATTATCTATAAAGATAAATTCTCCTTAATCTCACTTAAAAATTAAAGTAAAAAAGCCATTAATTCCTCTAAGGAAAAGACCTCTTCTCTTTCAAAAATCTCCTGTAAATCCTCTACATTCTCCTCTGAATGCTCTATATCCTTAGAGTACATATAACTTATATTTACAATATCCTCCTCACCAAAACTTTTATTATTATCTAAAAATCTAAATAAGGATAATTTCTCAATAATCAAGGTACTTACTATAGCTAACTTAACCTTAGCTGAAACATCATAATCAAAAATAGCCTTCATAAAATATCTAAAAATAAAATATACAAAGATATTCTTAAACTTATAACTATTTTCCTTATAATACTTCTTAAATTCCTCTTCTTCCCTTAAATAAAAGTCCTCTCCCTTATTAATATATTCTAAGGCCTTATTAAGCTTTAAAGGGTCCCTTTCATTTATATGCTTAATTCCCTTATAAAACTTTATATATTCTCTTAAATTTACATACCTATTTTCTTTTTTCTTCTTATACTCTTTACTTTCCTTTAAGATTGACTTTATAAAATCATAATCCTCATACTCTTTTAAAAGGGAAGTAATTTCATCCATATCTCCTAAATCTATCTTATCTTGAATATCCCTTGATAAATAAAGAGATAAAATCATAACCTCCTCTAAGGTTAAATCCTCCCTATTTGCAAAGGATAAAATAATTTCTCTTGCCTTTAAAAAGTCTAAAAGTACCTCTTTCTCAAGGCCCTCTTCTTCATACTCCTTCTCCTTAGAAATTTCCTCCTCTAAAATAAAGGTTGTATTTTTACAATCTCCTAAAATAATTCTAGCTACAGTAGGACAAGACATTGAAAGGCCACTTTCCCTTAAATCTAAAAACTCCTCAGTATACCTTGGAAACTGCCTACAAGTATAACAAAGATACTCCTCCCCAAGATTTAAATAAAGGTCGCAAAGGTTACTTTCATTTAAAAAGGAACATCTTCCCTTATTTAAAAGAAATATATTATCTCCCTCACTTTTTACTATCTTGCTTTTTAATACCTTTCCAAAATCTCCTTGAACTTTTTTATAAGCTTCATAACTTTCATCATCAATTACAATTTCCCATCCTGCACAACAAGTATCTTCACATTTAGATGCTATGCACTTAAATTCTTTAAAATAATTTGGAACTCTTACTTTCATCTTTTTCCTCACTTTTTAAAATAATTATACCTACGACCTTTTAATTATATCAAAAAACTTTCTACTTTCCCTCCTTAAGTTTTTTCCTTCTCCCCTAATTAAAATATGTAAGAAACTCCAAAAAGAAATATATTCCTCTTATTTAATAGTAAATATTTCTAAATACTGTTATAATTTATTTGAAAATATTCTATAATTTTCTATATATATTATTTACTTTCAAAATTTAAAATAAAAACCTTTTATAAAGGTAACTATGAATTTATGGAGGAGATTATATTTATGTGCAATAAAAAGGATGGCTTAAAGAATATAGAGATAAACAAGGACATAAAGCCCTTAATACTTTTTAATAAAGAAGATAATATATGGAACTCTAAATACTTTAGAATACCAAATCTACAAATAGTAGATGAAAATACTATTTTAGCCTTTTCAGATATTCGCTATAAGGGTCCTGATGACCATGCTTATATAGATATAGGTTGTGCAAGAAGTACAGACTTTGGTAAAACATGGACCTATAATATTGCCATGAAAAATAATAGAATAAACCAAAAATTTTCTCGTGTAATGGACTCCACAACAGTTATTACAAAAACAGGTAGAATAATATTAATTGCAGGCTCTTGGAATACAGATGGAAATTGGGCAATGACCACTAAGGAAAGAAGAAAGGACTGGTCTGTTCAAATGGTTTATTCTGATGACAAGGGAGAAAGCTGGTCTAATAAAATAGATTTAACTAAAAACTTAAAAGTTAAAAACCAACCTGAAAATACTATAGGCTGGCTAGGAGGAGTTGGTTCTGGTATTGTTATGGAAGATGGAACTATAGTTATGCCAGCACAGATTTCCCTAAGAGAAGGGGAAGAAAACAAATACTACTCCTTAATTATATATTCAAAGGATAATGGAGAAACATGGACCATGGGAAATAAAGTTCCAAATTCAAACACCTCTGAAAATATGCTTATTGAATTAGAGGGTGCTTTAATAATGAGTACAAGATATGACTATTCAGGCTATAGAGCTTCCTATATTTCTCAGGACTTAGGAGAAACTTGGGAAATATATCCCCCTTTAAATGGCAAGATATTAACAGGAAAAGGGGCTGGTTGTCAAGGTTCCTTTGTTAAAGCAATAAGTAAAAGTGGTCATAGGCTAGGTTTTATTTCTGCTCCCAAAAATACTAAGGGAGAATATATAAGAGATAATATTACTCTTTATATGATTGACTTTGATGATTTATCTAGTGGAGTTAAGGAAATATGCACCCCTTATCCTAAGGATGGAAATAACTTAGGTGGTGGTTACTCCTCTCTTTCCTTTAAAGATTCTCATTTAGCAATTCTTTATGAGGCTGATGGAAATATAGAATATAAGGATTTATCCTCTTACTTTGCTTTAATCAATAAGGAGCTTTAAAACTCTCCTTTTGTTACCATAAAAAATTAACTCACAAATAAAAAAAGAGGAAATATAAAATAAATTAATATATTTCCTCTTATAAAAATAATAAAACATTATAATAACTTAATCTTCTAAAACATAAAAATAAAATTTACTTATTCCATTTCCTCAAAAAGACTTTACTAACCCTTTTAAACCTTCTTAATCTTAAAAGCCCTTAAAGAACTAATATCTACTGGTTTTGAATAGAAATATCCTTGAATATAAACCTTGTGGTAAGAGTAATTTTTAATAAGCTTAACTTGATTTTCTTCCTCAATGCCCTCAAAAACTATGGTCTTTTTATAAAGGCTACAAATATCAGCCACAAACTTAATAGTTTTCTCACTTATAAGAGATTTATCTAAATTATCTGCAAAGTATTTATCTAGCTTTATTATGTCATAATTAATCTTGTTTAAAAGGTCTAAATTAGAATATTCAACACCAAAATCATCTATAGCAATTAAAAAGCCCCATGTTTTTATGCTATCTATAGATTTTTTAATTTCACAAATATTATCTATACAAAACTTCTCAACAATCTCTAGACATATTTTAAAATCTCCCTCTTTATTATCCATAGAAATCTTATTTAAAGCCTCTAAAAACTTAGAATTTTGAATCTCTTTAAAAGATACATTTAAAGAAATATAAAAATCCTTTCCCTTAAAGTTTTCATACTCTTTTATTATCTTATAATCTGAAATAACTTTATTTAAAATCCATAGGGAAACCTCTAAACTCATATCATTTTCTTCAATCTCTTTTAAAAATACATAAGGACTTAATACTTTACCATCTTTTTTAAGTCTTATTAGAGCCTCTAAACCCTTTACTTCCTCTTTTTTAGGGTCTATAATAGGCTGATAATATAGTACATAGTTATTTTTCTTCATATAATTTCTGATTTTTCTTCTACATATAAGCTTTAAAATTTCACCTTTTTTCTTCTTATAAATATAAAGTGAAAAAAGAATTAGGATTACGATTAATATTACAGTTTCTTCCTTGTACTTATTAGCATATTTATTGAAATATTTAGTATATACATCAATTCTCTTTTTCTCTCCTAACTCTACTAAGACATCATCAACTTCCTCTACTAACTCCTCATTATTTTTATTACTTACAATATAAACAGGACCTGTTGAAAAATCAAAAATCTTGCTTATATTCTGTACTCTTTTTGTTACACCACTTAGGGTATTTTCAACTATAAAATCTATCTTTCCATGAGATAAAAGCCTTTCTTCCTCAGCATAACTTTTAACCTTTACTAAGGTTACATTTATTCCCTTACTTTTTAAAAATTCAAAAAACCATTTATTATTTGCCTCTCCTTCTATGTATCCCATTTTAAGACCCTTTAAAGAATCTAAATCTCCAACCTTTATGTTTTTATTAGTATAAACAGAAAAGTTGTCATTATTTATGTAATGGTCTGTAAAAGCAAATTCTTCTTCTCTCTCCTTGGTTTTGGTTATACCAAAAACTAAGTCAACCTCACCCTTTTTAAGCTTGTCTAAGGCTTCCTTAGCATTATGACAATCTAAATACTTATACCCCTTGTTTAACTCATCACTTATAAGCTTTAAAAGCTCATTGTAGTATCCATCTTCTTTATTTTCTTTATCAATATAATAATAAGGATAATAATTATAAAACCCTACTGTAAGTTTCCTCTTTTTATCTCCTATATCTCCCTTATTAAAAGTAAAAACAATAGCTAAAATAGAAATAATTATTAAAAATATTGAACTTAAGAATAACAATCTCTTCTTCATAAATTAACACTTCCCTAAGATACAAAACTCTTTAAAATTTTCTCCATTTAGAAATTAAAATAAAATTCTAAAAAACCTTTAAGCAATTAATTCTTTACTCTCTAAAGATATCTTTAAATAAATTCTTAAACCTTATTTAGTTATAAATAATTTTTCAAATTTTCTTCTTATAATTAAATTTTATAATAAACTTAAGCTTTTAGTTAGTAAAATCCCTTAATTTAATTTATCATAAAGAAGAATAATTAAGCCACCCTCTTTCTTCTTTATAAAAACTAAATAAATCAAAATAAAAATAGTAAACTTTAAAAATATAGTTTTTACATAAAATTTCTTCCCTGTATTCCTTAAAAAACCTCTTAAAAATCACTTATTCAATTATATAAAAATCCTGTAATATTTTCTATGAATTTCTAAAAAAATAAAAGATTATTTATTTATTATAAAATTCTAAAAATTATACTATCTTTTATAAGATAAAAAAAGGCTTAAAGTTATAATAAGTTTTTCTAAGCTTTTCTTATAAAAACACATAAGTACTAAAATCTTAGCAAAAGGAGAAGTATCTTAACTATACTTTAAGAAGTATAATTAATGTGTAGATAGGAACACTTAAAAACTTTATGTTTTTAAAGTAGGAGGATTTAAAAATGAACCTAAAAAGAATAACAAAAAAAGATAATTCCTTTAATAAAGCAATGGAAATTTACAAAAGTAGCTTTCCAGACTTTGAAAGAAGAAGTGAAAAAGACCAAAAAGAAGCTTTAAAGGATAGTAAGTATCATTTTGATGTTATATATGATGAAGAAAAACTAATAGGCATACTTCTTTACTGGGATATGGGCTCTTACAAATATATAGAGCATTTTGCCATAGACAAAGCCCTAAGAGGAAAAAATTATGGTTCTAGAGTTTTAAAAAAGTTTTGTAGCATAAATAAAAATATAATTTTAGAAATAGACCCTCCTATAGATAATACTTCTATAAAAAGACTAAACTTTTACAAAAACCTAGGCTTTAAACTTCAAGAATATGAATATACTCATCCTTCTTATAGAAAAAGTTGCAAAAAACACAATCTAAAAATTATGACCTTTAGGGAAAACATAAATCCTAAGGATTATGAAAACTTTAATCTTTTTCTATCAAAGGATGTAATGAAATATTCTGAGATAAAGGATGCCTTCATAAATTAGCCCTTTGTAAATTTTAAATACATTAAATCTAACCTTAAGCTTTCTTCTTTAAGAAAATTTAAAGTATAAAAAATACAATGGATATAGACTTTCTCTATACCTATTGTATTTTTTGTTTTTCACTTTAATTTTCCCCTAAATATTTTTACAAATTTTAGTAATATTTTCTTTTCTCTATGCATATACATATCATAGTAGGGGAGTTTTTTGATAATGTACTAATTTATCTGCTTCTTCATAAATTATACAAAAAAAACTTCTCCCTTTATAATTCGCCAAACTCTACATCAAATAAAATCTTAATATTTACCTAACCTAATAAAAATAGAGCCTAAAATTTAGGCTCTATTTTTTCATAAAAACTAAGCTTGACTTGCCCAGTCTGCTGGATAAGTTATATAAATAAATCTAGCATAGTCAGGAACTGAAAACTTTATTTTTGAACCCTTAGGTATTAAAATAATCTCTCCTGCCTCTGCTGATACCTTTCTTCCATCTACTATTATATCTAAATGACCTTCTATTACATAATCAATTTCATCATAATTTAAAGTCCAGTCAAAGGTAGTTTCCTTCATTTCCATTATTCCAGCACCTAATCTTTTGCTTTCCTCTAAAGTAAATACATCCTTAGTATAAACAACATCCTTAGAATTACCTGTATCTAATCTATTTGATTCATCTACCTTAACTGTAGGAAGCTTTACAGAAATAACTCCACTTTCATCCTTATTTCTTATAAAATCAACAGTATCCTCACTATTCTTTCCTGATAACTTTTCTTCTATTATTTGTCTTACTAGCTTTTCTAATAAATCTTTACTTATGTTTTCCATAACTATTTAGCCTCCTCTATTTTACCTAAAGTTTTCTTAGCTATAAACATTGCAAGTATAACAGCAGTTACTCCCCCTACTAATTTAGCTACTATCATAGGGAATATCATTTTTGAATTAAATCCTGCTGTAAATCCTAAGTGGTCTCCTAAAACGAAGGATGCAGATACAGCAAAGGCAACGTTTATTATTTTACCTCTATCATCCATATCCTTTAACATTCCAAACATTGGTATATTGTTAGCTAAACTTGCTATCATACCAGCTGCTGCAATTTCATTCATGCCTAATAATTTTCCAAGACCCATTAAAGGCTTTTTAAATACCTTAGTTATAATGAAAACTAATGGGAAAGCTCCTGCTAAAACTATAGCAATACTTCCAACTATTTCAATACCTTCTGATATTGGTGCCATTCCAGGGATTATAACAATTCCTGTTAAAGCTTCTATAATAGCTGCTGCTAAAGCTAAAGTTATTATTATAACAACTATCTTACCAAAAATGTTAAAGCCTTTTATCATAGCCTTTTCTGCAAAAGCTAGTCCTAAAGCTATTAAAATTGCAAAGATTATAATAGGAACTAAATTTTTAAGAACCATAAGTGGTGGGAATCCTGCAACAACTCCTCCAACAAAAGCTCCTATTGGTATAGTTATTATACCTGCTAAAATACCTGTTGCTAAAAATCTATGATCTTTCTTTTCTATAATTCCTAAAGAAACTGGTATAGTAAAAACTATAGTAGCTCCCATCATAGCACCTATTATTAATCCACTAAACATACCAGCTTGTGGGTCTTGTGCTAAACTAGCTGCAAGAGGTGCTCCTCCCATATCATTTGCAAGTATTGAGCCTGCAAACATAGCAGGGTCAGCTCCTAAAAAGTTAAATACTGGTGTTACTATAGGTCCTAAAACATCTGCAAGTACTGGGGCTAAACAAATAACTCCAACCATTGCTAAGGCTAGAGAACCCATTGCCATAATACCTTCTTCAAACTGAGCTCCTATTCCAAACTTATTTCCTAAACATTTGTCAATAGCTCCTAAGGCCATACAAGCAACCATAATATATACAATAACTTCATTTATAGTCATTTCTACTCCCCCCTATTTTGAAAATATGGATTTTTTCTTTACCTTATTAAATTTTTTGCTATTTCATAATGAACAAAAGGAATTACACAAGAGTTGACAATATCCTTTTTATCTAAAATAGCCTCTCCCTCTTTAAGTCCATTTTCCACACTACTTAAATCTCCTGAAACTATATAAACAAGTTTTCCCCCAATTGCAAAGGCTAAATTAAGCTTAACTAAGGAAACCTGGCTACTTTTTAAGGTTTTATCAAGAGCTAATAGTCCACTAGAAACCTTAGTAGTTTCCATTACTCCAATTGCCTTATTATCTATATTTTTTTCAGAATACATTCCCTTAAGAGCCTTTATTATGTCTTCATGAATAGAATTTATTATAAAACTTCCAACTAAATACTTCTCACTAAGCTTTATGCCAAAATCTATAGCTTCCTTAACTTCTCCTGCATCTCCATTAATAATTAAAAGAAACTTCCCAGGACAAATTGCCTTTAAGTAAGATACCTCAACAAAAGCTTTTTTAACAACCTCATTTGAAACATAAATTCCTTTACTTATGCTTCTAAATTCTAAAGCACCTATACTCTTATTCATATTAGTCCTCTAAAATATCTATAGAATCTATAATACCTACTATGGCAGCATCTATAGGAACTTCTCTATTTCCAATGGATTGTCTTGCAGCACCACCTTTAGTTATAAGAACCTTATCACCAACTCCAGCACCTACATTATCAACAGCTACAAAAAAGCCTGACTTTTCCTCATCCTTACTTTTTAAAAGCTTAACTATTAAAAACTTTTGTCCATTTAGTTTTTCATCTTTTCTAGTTGCCCAAACATTGCCTACTACTCTTCCTATTTCCATAATAATTCACTCCTAATCCTATTAATTGCTCTTTTAAAAGTTAAAACCTAAAAATTTAAAAGTTTCATGTATAAGATAAAAGAAGGTCTCTTTAAACTTTTAAAATTTATACTAAAAATTTAATTTTACTTTTTAAATATGGATGATTAAAAGCAAAATCATCCATATCCTTAAATTTTAAGAAAGCAAAACATCTAAATGATTTATGCGTATATAGTCCTTTGCTAAAGGAGTAATTATAGCACCCTTATCTACTTTAAGGCTCTTTATGCCTTTTATATGGGGCTTTCTTAAATCACTTTCAGATATTAGTTTCTTCTTTGAAAGGTCTAAAACAAAGTCCTCTTCAAGACTTTTATTCTCTAAAGATAATTCCTCTTTAGTCTTGTCCATTTCTCTATTAGAAGACTCATAATCTAAAGATTTAATCTCCTCATTAAGATATGTTTTTTCCTCTTTTTCTTCTAATCTAATCTCTTTTAAGTCCTCTACAATCTCTACACCATAAGAGATTAGTTCCTCTTCAAACTTAATATATTTATTATATAAAACTTTAGGAGCTGTATTTTTATACCTTCTATATAGAATACCTTCCTCAAGGACGTAAACTTTCTTTCCCTTTAAAAGCATTTCTAAAACAAAGCTTTCTTCCTTAGTTGTGCAAGTTCCTTGAGAGATATTACTAAGTCCTCTTAAACAAAGCTTGGTTATTAAAACAGCATCACACTCTTTACACTCTGAAGTTAAAGACTTAACAGAAAAATCTCCTAAAGCTTTTTTATAAGAGCTAACATTGCTCTCTCCTACTATAACTAGAGATTTTTTCTCTCTCACAGGAATTTGCTTTTTATTTTCCTCTTGAATTCTTTTATAGATTTCCTCTACTAAAAACTCAACTAAATTTTCATAATTCATCTTTTCCTTTACCCTCCCTTCTTTAGGAGCTTTTAAAATAATTATTATTTTTCATCTTTTCCTACAATTAAAGCAAAGGTTCCTTTAGAAAAACCACAGGCATTTGCCTCATCATAATCTATATGCATATAGGTTTTATAATCTTTGCTAACTCTAACTATTACATCATCAAATATTAAAGGTCTTTTTCCTAAAACCTTAACCTTTACACAGTCCTTATCCTTAACTCCAAACTTTTTAGCATCTTCTAAAGACATATGTATGTGTCTTTTAGCTACCATTAGTCCTCTATTTAAGGCTATTGAAGCCCTTTTTGTAGAAATTGTTATTTCAGGAGTACCTTCTAAATCTCCACTTAACTTAACTGGAGGTAAAGTTCCTAAAACTAAGGCATCTGTAAAAGAAACCTCAACTTGCGTTTCTTTTCTTGGAGGACCTAAGACAACAACATTGTCTATACTTCCTCTAGGACCTGATATAGTAACTCTCTCTTTACAAGCATATTGACCAGGCTGTGATAAGTCCTTAACCTTAGTTAGTTCATATCCCTCTCCAAATAAAATATCTATATGCTCTCTAGTTAAATGAACATGTCTTCCTGAAGCCTCAACTTCTATAAAAGCCTCATCCTTAACTCTTCTTACTACTTCGTCTATAATCTCTTGTAATAGATTCTCCATAGCTTCCTCCCATTTCTCGTACTTTTATTTTTCGTACTTTCCTGTTCTAACTTTAAAAATCATAATCCAATATGCTGAGGATAGTCTATTTAAAGCTCTTATTAAATCTTCTCTTTCAACTTCTCCATATTGTCCCTTAAAGGCTTCATAAGCTGAAATCTCTGTTTCTCTAGTTAAGGTTCTTAAGATGTTTAAAGAAGATACAACCTCTCCCATTTCATAAGTTGGCATTTCATGTCCTATACCAAAATATTTCTTAGGGTAATGTGATTTTTCTCTAAGTTCCTTCTCTGTCATTCCCTGAAGAGTAAAGCTTCCTAGGGGCTCATCTAAAACCTCACATCTTAATATTTTTCCCATAAGAGTTAATATTTCTTGAAGGTCTAAAACTAAGCTATGCATCCCTTGCTTTTCACAAAGAATTTGTGTATCTACAATTCTAGCTTCAAGGGAATCTATTTTTCCTCTAAATTTAATCCTTTTATGATCCTTAAATACAAGAAGATTTCCTGTTAGCTGAGTCATATGTTCTGGTTTTTCATCTAACTTAGCTCCAAAAACAGTTTCATACTTGTAATCTTTTTCTATAAAGACCTCTTTTACGATTTCTTTAGGCTCTGTTTCTCTCTTTAATCTTTCTTCTTCTGGATTAACATAAACTAAATTTATATTATGTTCAGCTAAATAAGATTTTGCAGAAGGAGTTATTATCTCTCCCTTTAAAACCCTAAATTCCTTTAAAGCTTTTAAATCTTCCCTACTTAGCCTTTTTCTTACCTCACCTTCTGTTAAAACAGCCATCTTATCACATCCCTTATTAGATGTATAAAAGGAGTGCATAAAACACTTTTATGCAACCCCTAATTACAACCTTTATTATTCAGCTTTTGGTGCCTTTGGTAATATAGCATCCACTTCAAAATGTGGTCTTGGTATTACATGTACAGATATTAAATCTCCAACTCTTTCAGCAGCTGCAGCTCCAGCATCAGTAGCAGCCTTAACAGCACCTACATCTCCTCTAACCATAACAGTTACTAATCCTCCACCAACTTGCTCTTTTCCAACTAATTGAACATTTGCAGCCTTAACCATTGCGTCAGCAGCTTCTATTGCTCCTACTAATCCTCTAGTTTCAATCATTCCTAATGCGTTTGCGTTTGCCATAATAAATTCCTCCTCAAAATATCTTATAATTATTTTTAATATTTACTCTTTAATTAATCTTTAAATTATTTACATAAAAATTTTTCATTATGTAATGAAAATTTTATAAACAAAACTCTCTTTACTTAAGACTTAACTTTATTTAAGTTCTTCAATAATCTTTTTAACTAATAAATTTATTAGCTCTTCTTTATTACCTAAGTCAAAAGAACATTTTTCTTCTTGCATAGCTTCCTTAGCTAAATCCTTAATATCTTCAAGTTCTCTAACTCCATAGGCAACATTTCTTGTATTCATTAAATCTAAAGGTCCTATATTATGTGATGTAGAACTTCCTCCAACAGCACCACAACCTAAAGTTAAAGCTGGTACTAAGTTTATTGTAGCTCCAATACCACCTAAAGCTCCTGGTGAATTTACAACTATTCTAGATACTGGTATCTCTAGTGCAAAGCGTTTTACAAGGTCCTCATTATTTGCATGAATACAGAAGGTATGTCCTGCACCTTCATTTAGTAAGATTTCCTTACATTTATTTAAAACATCCTCTACATTCTCTTCTACATAGAAAGTTAAAATAGTTGTTAACTTTTCTCTTGAGAATGGATATTTATGTCCTACATGACACTCTCTTGGAACTAAAACTCTTGCCCAAGAAGGTATTCCCTCTAAACCAGCTAAAGTAGCTATTTCTTGAGGATTTTTACCAACTATTTGTGGATTCATAGTTCCATTTGCTCTCATTACAAACTTAGATAATTGCTCTGCTTGTTCCTTAGTTAAGAAATAAGCTCCTTGTTCCTTTAGTTCTCTAATAACTTCTTCTTCCATAGCCTTTTCAACTATTACAGATTGTTCTGAAGCACAGATTGTACCATTATCAAAAGTTTTAGAATCTAAGATTCTCTTAACTGCCAATTTAACATCTGCACTTTTATCAATAAAAGCAGGTCCATTTCCAGGTCCAACCCCTATAGCTGGAGTTCCTGAAGAATAAGCTGCTCTAACCATAGCTTCTCCACCTGTTGCTAGTATTAAGGAAGTATCCTTGTTTTTCATAAGTTCATTAGTTCCCTCAATAGAAGGTACTGTAATACATCCTATAGCACCTTCAGGACAACCAGCTCTCTCTGCTGCCTTAGCTATTATTTTTGCAGTTTCTATAATACATTTCTTTGCACTAGGATGTGGTGATAAAACAATCGCATTTCTAGCCTTTATAGAAATCATAGCTTTATATATTGCAGTAGAAGTTGGGTTTGTTGATGGTATAAGTCCTGCTACAACACCTACAGGAACCATAACCTTAAAGGCTCTCTTTTCATGATTTTCTTCTACTATACCTACAGTTTTTATATCCTTTATAGATTCATATACTGTTTTAGCAGCAAAAACATTTTTTAAAACCTTATCTTCCCATTTACCAAAACCAGTTTCATCCTTAGCCATCTTAGCAAGTCTTTCAGAATTTTCATAAGCTGCATCAGATATAGCCTTAACAATTCTATCTATATCCTGTTGGCTCATACGAGATAACTTTACTTGAGCTTCTTTAGCCTTTCTTATAAGTCCCCTAGTTTCTTGAATTGAAACCAAGTCTTTATCTAAAAATTCCATTAATTTTCACCTTCTTCATTGTATTTTAGTAATATATCTACTAAATCTTTTTTCTTTAGAGACTTAAGCTTATTAGAAGTTATGTTAAGGTTTAAAGCTTTAATTTTCTTTCTCAACTCTTTAACACTCATCTTTGAGATATCTATATTTCTTTCCTTAGGTCTTTCACTATCCTTAGAAATTTCTAAAGAAATTTCATCTCTCTTCTCTTCTTCCTCTAAGTTTTCTTCTTTAGTTTTATTATCTATAACTTCTTCTACTATCTCTTCCTGCTTTTCTTCTAAATAAACTACAGGCTCTCTTTCTTCCTTAGTTTCCTCTAAATCCTCTTTTATTTCTTCTCTTATGTTTTCTTTAACTTCTTCAATTTCTTCAAAAAGTTCTTCAATTTCGTCATCTATATCTTCTTTATGCTCATTTATTTTATTAACTAAAAGATTTTGAACTTCCTCATCAAGTCTTGGAATAACATGAGCACTTCTTAAACTTCCTACTCTTTTTGCATAATTTTCAGCAGATTCAACTGCAGCTTGTACAGCATCTACCTCTCCCATAAGCTCTACAGTTACAATTCCTCCTGTAACCTTCTCTATTTTAATCAAGTTAACACTTGCAGCTTTTAAAGCAGTATCTGCAGCACATATAGCTGGAACATACCCTATAAATTCTAGTAGTCCTAAAGCTTTTCCCATATCTTACTCTATTAGAATCCTAAAGGATTACTAGCTACAGATTGAACAGCCTCTGCAAAGGCATCACAAGCTGCTTTACATGCTGATTGAGAACCTGTAAGTAGGGCTCCTGCAAAGTTTGTTTCTGTTGGTGGTGCAAAAAATTCACACATCTCAACATCTGCAGCCTTTAATGCTGCATCTAAAGCATACATTGCTTCTAATGGAGGAGCTACTAAATAAGCTAGGGCTTCACCCTCTCTTATACCTGCTGTTTTTGAAAGATAGGAACCTGTTCTTGATACACATTGAGCATAGTAACAAATAGAATCATCATCATTTGCACTTATAAAACCAACTCCACTATCTATAAAATCTAAAGTAGCATTTAATCCACTTCTAACTTCAGCAGGGCTTGGTCCTGCTAAGATACCAATTATTTCTCCTGCTAATTTTGTTGAAGCATTTAAAGCTCCTGCATACATAGATCTTGCATAAACTACATCTACCTCTGCTGCCTTTGTAGCTTCATCTAAAGCAGTATAAGTTACATCATCACAATCTGCTGTGATTAAACCTAAACTCTTATGATGAGGTTCTAATTCTAACTTTTTAGCCATCTCAGGGCTAACATTTGATATTATCTTAACGCTTAAAACATTAGGACGTATTAAATCATTTTTCATGCTTAATTCCCTCCAAACTTATTATTTAAGATCTATTCCTGAAGCTTTTTTATCTAACATTGTTTTTATAAGTTCTGCAATATGAGCTCCTGCCTCAACAGCAGTTGTTCCACCCTTATGAATGTTTGATATAACTGTTCTTTTAGCTTCTGGCATTCCAACCTTTGGCTTATAAGCTATATAAGCTGACATTGATTCTGCTGTTACAAGTCCTGGTCTTTCTCCAACTAATAAGCAAACAACATCTGCTCCTGTAGCTTCTCCTACAGCATCCATAGCTGGAACTCTACAATATTTAACAAATAATATAGGTCCAACATTTAAACCATACATTTTTAATCCTTGTTCTATAGAAGGAAGAATATCTTCTACATTTGCCTCTATAGCAGCGGAACTTAAACCATCTCCAACCATTATTTGAACCTTAGGATTTTTATCACACTTCTCTTTTATAAACTCTAAAGTTTCCTTTGAGAATTTTCTTCCAAGGTCTGGACGAGTTACATATTCATCCTTATCATTACACATTGTTTTAACTGCTATAAAATTATTTTTCTTTATAAACTCCTCAGAAACATCTGAGAATACTGAGTCTTGAGCTGCTGCATGGTCTGCTCTCATTCTTAAAGCAGATATAGTTTTATACCTTGCTCCTGCTCTTCCAGCACCTAATCTAGCTGGTGTTTTAGCTTTCATCTCTAAGTAAGCTTCTCTATCTACTGGGTCATCAACTAAAAGTTGTTTCTTTAAATCTATCTCTGTAATATCTGGGATAAATTCATCACTATTTTCTCCTTGAGATTGACTTTTAGAAACTTCCTTAACTACTTTTTCAACTGATTGCATATCAACTTGTCCAACCATTTGGCTAACTAATTGCTCAACCATTAGTTTTAAATCTTTTTCGTTCATAACTCTCTTCTCCCTCCTATCTTAAAAGTACAGATGCATCTCCTGCTTTTTTAGTAAGTTTTCCATTTTCATCTACAAATCCCATCTTAACTAACCAGTCTTGGAATTCTTTAATAGCTGTTAATCCAAACATTTCTCTTAAAGCTGCTGTTTCATGGTATCCTGTAGTTTGGTAATTAAGCATTACATCATCACCATGTGGAATTCCCATAAAATAGTTACATCCTGCTGTTGTTAATAATACAGCTAAGTTTTCTATATCATCTTGGTCTGCTTTCATATGGTTTGTATAACAAGCATCACATCCCATTGGTATTCCTGTTAATTTACCCATAAAGTGGTCCTCAAGTCCTGCTCTTATAACTTGTTTTGAATCATATAAGTATTCAGGTCCTATAAATCCAACAACAGTATTAACTAAAAATGGTTGGAACCTTTTAGCAAAACCATAACATCTAGCTTCCATAGTTACTTGGTCAACTCCATGGTGAGCATCTGAGGAAAGTTCTGAACCTTGTCCTGTTTCAAAATACATTACATTTGGTCCTGTAGCTGTTCCTTGTTTTAGAGCTAATTGTCTTGCTTCTTCTATAGTTGCAGCATTAAATCCAAAAGCTTCGTTTCCTTTTTCGGAACCTGCTATTGATTGGAATATTAAATCTGTTGGTGCTCCTTGTCTTATAGCTTCCATTTGAGTTGTTACATGGGCTAATACACAAGTTTGAGTTGGTATTTTAAATTTTCTCTTTATTTCATCAAATCTTTTTAATACCTTAGTAACACTTTCAACAGAGTCATCAACAGGATTTAATCCTAAAACAGCATCTCCAACTCCAAAAGTTAATCCTTCTAATAAAGAAGCCATTATTCCATCTGGGTCATCTGTTGGATGGTTTGGTTGAAGTCTTGCAGATAAAGTTCCCTTCTCTCCTATAGTAGTATTACAATGTGCTGTTACCTTTATCTTTCTTGCACCATATATTAAGTCCATATTAGACATTAATTTTGCTACAGCTGCTACCATTTCAGAAGTTAATCCTCTTGAAATTCTACTAATATCAGCACCTGTTGTATTTTCATCTAAAATCCACTCTCTAAATTCTGATACTGTCCAATGTTTTATTTCATCATATATTTTTTCATTTACATCATCTTGAATTATTCTAGTTACCTCATCTATTTCATAAGGAACTGCTGGATTATTTCTTAAATCCTCTAAAGTTATATTAGATAAAACAACCTTTGCAGCTACTCTTTCCTCTGAAGATTCTGCTGCTAAACCTGCTAATTTATCTCCTGATTTCTCTTCATTTGCCTTAGCCATAACCTCATTTAAAGATTTGAAATCATAAACTCTGCCAAATAATTTTGTTTTTAAAATCATTTTTTATCCTCCTTCCAATTAGTTAAAAACTAATGTTTTTATAACAACAGGTAATACCTTCCCCTCTGCAATAGGAGCACCAAGGTCTATATAATCACCATTTTCAACCTTAATTCCATCAATACATATGATTTCCTTTTTAAAATCAAGTAGGGAATATATTGCTTGTCCTAAAACTTTTGCCATATCATTTTCTACAACTACAATTAACTCTCCATTCTTTTCTATTAAACCTCTCATGCCTTCTACAAGGCCCTTTGCATATTCTTGTATATCCTTAAAGGATGGATTTTTCTTTCCATTAATTGCTATTGCTATTTTTTGAAAATCATTTTCTAACTTAAACCATTCTATTTTTTTCTTTAGAGCCTTCTCAAGTTCATAAGCTCCATTGCTTTCCTCATCTATACTAAGCTTTAATATAGGTAAGTTCTTTATAGGAAAACTATCTTCAGTATATGTTATGGTGCTTCCACTTATCTCTGTAGTGTGAGAACCTGCTCCAACTACAGTTGCTCTTATAGTTTCAATTGATTTAACAACCTTAAGCTTTTTACATAAATCTGAATTTTTTATAGCTTCCCCTAAAATTATTCCAATATCTCCATATTTAAAATAATCTTCTATTTCTTCTTCCTTGTATATATAATCTGCAACTCCTCCTGAGAAAGATATGCATTTTATTTCATTTTCTAAAGCTATACTCTTATTAGTTACTATGTAATCAAAGTATTTATCTTTAGCCTTTAAACCAACACTTTCTTCAAGCCAAGAAACCATCATATCTACTATAGGTTTAATATTTTCTAAAGTTGCTATTTTGCCAACTTCTAAATTAAAATTATTTTCTTTTATTATTCTTTCTATTTTAGGTGAAATATAAGTTATTTCTTTTGTAGCTTTATTAATCTTTATAAGCCTTCCACCTACATCTAAACATCCTGTTTCCTTAACCTCACCTCTTACAAAAAGTGCAAGGTTACTTGTTCCTCCACCAATGTCAATATTTACAACACTAGTTGAATGTTCTTTAGAATAAATATGAGCTCCTGCCCCTTTTCCAGCTATTATGCTCTCTAAATCAGGTCCTGCTGTTGCCACAACAAAATCCCCTGCAAATCCACTTAAACTTTGCAAAACATCATTTGCATTTTCCTTCCTTGCAGTTTCTCCTGTTATTATTACAGCGCCTGTTTTAATATCTTCCTTATTTATTCCAGCCTTTTCATATTCTTTTTCAATAATTTCTTTTATTTTCTTTCCATCTATTTCAGTATTTGAAATAAGTGGTGTAAAGTAAACATCACTTCTATAGATAATATCCTTATCTACAATACTTATTCTTGGAACGGTAAAAGCTGATGCTTCATTTTCAACTATTAATTTTGAAAATATAAGTTGAGTTGTACTTGTGCCTATATCTATTCCAACACTTAAAAGTTCCTCTCTCATCCTTTCACCTCCTTAATATTTATTTATGATAGTATTTTTCATACTAAGTTATAATATTTTAATTAAACCTTAACTAAAATTATTATTTTAAAGAACTAAAAAGGCTTAAAGCTACAGAAATAAATAGATTTAAAATCTAAATTTATTTTCTATAACCTTAAGCCTCATTGCTCAATTCAAACCACTACTTCGCAGTTTATAGTTATTTAAATTCTTCCTCTTCAATTTTAAAATTTAATAATACCTTAGTTCCATCTTTATTAGAGTTTATACTCATATTTCCTTTTAGTTGATCTCTTATATAGCTTTTCACTATAAAAAGACCTAAATTATTATTATTAATTATACCTAAATCAAAACCACAACCATCATCTACAATAGCTATAACCTTATCTTCTCCATTGCTTTGTATAAGGATTTGTATTGTTCCTTCTTCTTTATTTTTAAAAGCATGGTCAAAACAATTTTGAATAAGTTCATTCATAATTAATAAAAGACCTGTTAATTTTTCTCCATTTATATAAAAGTTGCTTCCTGTTATATAAATATTTATATTTAAACCATAAAAACTTTTTTTAATATTTTCTGCAAGAACTTCAAGAGCTTCTTTAACTTCAACATTATTTCCTTGGGATTTAGATAATAAATCATGAGTAGTTGCAATTGCTAAAATTCTATTTACACTCTCTTGCAAGTATTCCTTAACCTCTTCATTTTTACATCTTCTACTTTGGCTTCTAAGTAAAGAGGCTGCTGTTTGCAAACTATTTTTAACTCTATGGTGAGCTTCTCTTAAGGCTACAGACTTTAAAACTATCTCTGCTTCCTTATGCTTAACCTCACTTATATCCTTTATTATCTCTATAATGCTTAAGTTTTCCTTATCTATAAAGGTTCTGCTTAATTCAAAGTAAGAATTTTTAACTTGTACTTCTTTAACCTGTTTAAACTCATCCTTATCCTTTATGATTTTAGAAAAATCACAAAACCTTGAATTATCTAAGGACAATTTATTAAAATCATCTCCACATTCTATGCTATCATATCCTAAGCTTTTATAAATATTTTCTGCTTTAGTATTTTTTATAACTAATTTTCCTCTCTTATCAAAAACAAGTATTCCATCGTGAAGATTATTAGTTATTAAAGTTCCCTCTCTTAAAAGACTTAAAAAATCTTTAGATTCAGAACTCTTTTTAGCAGAGCTTATATCAATTTTAAAATCACTTTCAAGTTCATAACTAATATCTTGCTCTACTATTACAACACCTACAACTTTTTCTCCCTTAAAAATTGGATGTATCTTCTGCTTAACAAATTTATTTTCTTGAGTTAATGCTTTTATGTCCTTGTTAACAGTTCCATTTTTTAAAGTTTCTATAACTCCTGGTTCATTTTCCTTTAGGGCTTTTTTACCCACAACTTTTTCTTTATATAAGGAAGGCTTATCCTCTGGAATAGCGTGTTCTACAACAATAGCAAAGTTCCCTTCTTTATCTAAAACATCTATAAAAGCATCACTTTCATAAAAGTCAGCCATAATCTGTAAAGATTTTGAAACTTCTCTTATTGCACTTATTTCCTCTTCATCTAAAAGAGTATATTCTTTACATAATTCATCAAGCATATTATCCCTCATAGCCAACAATAATTATTTTTGCAATTTCAGCCATGGTAGTTCTTCTATCCATGCTTAACTTTCTTATTTTATTGTAAGCTTCATTTTCATTAGAATTTAATTGCTTAACAAGTATTCCCTTTGCCTTCTCTATTAACTTTCTATCATTTAATTTGTTATTTATCTTATCAAAATCTTTTTTAAGTTCATCAAATTCCTCTGCCTTTGATAAGCACATCTCTACAGTAGGAATAAATACCTTCTCATTTACAGGCTTTATTATATATCCAAAGGCACCTACCTCTTTAGCCATTTCAATATATTTTTTATCTTCAAAGGCTGTTAATAATATTATGCCCCCAACTAACTTTTCCTTAGTCAATACCTTACTAGCTTTTATTCCATCTAATAAAGGCATGTCTATATCCATTAAAACTAAGCTAGGATTGTGAGTTTTACAAACCTCAATTGCTTCAAAACCATCAGAAGCCTCTCCTACAACATCGTATCCATTAGCCTCTAAAATCTCTCTTGTATCCATCCTTGTAATAGGCTCATCATCGACTATTACTATAGTTCTTTTCATTAACAGTTCACCTCAAAATTAAAATTCGTTTAAGTAGTTAAATAACTCTTCTACACCTATGTTGTCTACTGTATCAACTTCAAAGATTTTGCTAACTCCTGCTAATTTTAGCTTCTCCCTAGCTAAATCTATTTCAGCTTCATCCTTAGCTAAGTTTATCTTTGTAATAATACCTATAACTTCTTTGCAAAAAATACTTGCAAAGCCTGGTGCAATATATCCTTCTTCAGAGGTGCAATCATATACTAAAGCTATAATATCAGCATCTGCTGCGGTAACTATTAAAGCTGTGTAGTATCCTCTATTTTCCATATATTCTCCTGGAGTATCTATAGCATTATCATAAAGTTCTATAGCTTGAGTTTTTTTATATTTTATTTCTAAATTGTTTAAGGCTTGACAAAGGGTTGTTTTTCCACAGCCTGTCTTACCCATAAATATTACTCTTCCCATATTTCTACGTCCTTGTGATTTTAGTTGATGAGAAATTTAAAATATTACTTAATACATCTAAAACTTCATTTAATGCTGATTCTACAGAACTTACATCTCCAGTTACTACTAAAGAGCCACTAAATCTATCTATAAATCCTAAGGAAACCCCTGAAGCCTTTGTTGCCACATCTGCAGCTATAATAGAAGCTTCACTAGGTGTTATAGTTAATATCCCTATAGCATCTTTACTGTCAACTATTAGCCCTAATTTTTTATATATGTCATCATTTGGATTAGCTATTATATGTGCAAGAGTAACCTGTTTCCCTGGTACATATTCTTGTATAATCCTCTGCTTTGTTTCTTCTCCCATATACTTCTCACCTTACTTTCCCACCTAAAAATCTACTTTTTATTAAATCCTTTTCATACTTATTTAATAAAAAAGCTCCTTAAAGTTTCATTCCTATCTTTAAGTAAATGAAATACCTTTAAGAAGCTACATTGCCTAAAACTTAATCACACCTTTGTGATATTTTTATTATAAAATTTCAAAAGACAATTGTCAACATATTTACATATTTTTCACCTCCTTTTGTCATATTAATAATTTTATTGATAAAAATTTAACTGTTTATTAAAGCCCTCTTTTAACATAAATAAAATAAGCTTCAAAGGTTAAAAAAATTCCCTTGAAGCTTTAAGTAAATATAAAATTTTAACTATATAATTTTATTTAAAATATCTATTATATCCTTTTCTCTTGCTTCTCTAGGATTAGTTTCTGTACAAGCATCCTTTAAGGCTAATTTAGCAATTTCTTCTTCTAAATTCTTAACCTCTTCTCTTGAAACATTACATTCTCCTAAAGTTTTAGGCATATTCATGTCTTTTTGCATCTTCTTAATCTCATTTATTAGATTTTTAACTAATCCTCTAGTATTTGACCCTTGTAATCCAACCATTTTAGCTATTTTAGCATACTTTTCAGCAGCTTTACTAAACTCCTTAGAATTATAGCTTGTTATATTAGCATTATATTCTACTATATAAGGTAATAATATTGAGTTAGTTCTTCCATGAGGAACATGAAACTTACCTCCTAAAACATGAGCAATACCATGATTTAATCCTAAAGAAGCTTCATTAAAGGCTAATCCTGCTAAACAGGAAGCATTGTGCATTTTTTCTCTTGCCTCTAAATCTTCTCCATTATTATAAGCTTTTAATAAATACTTAAATACTAAAGTTGCAGCTTTTTCTGCTAAAGCATCAGAAAAATCAGTTGCATTTTTAGAAACATATGCTTCTAAGGCATGAGTAAGTACATCCATTCCTGTATCTGCTGTTATGAAATTTGGAACTGTCTTAACAAGTTCTGGGTCTAATATTGCTACATCTGGAAGTAAATCCTCTGATACTAAAGGATATTTAACCCCTTTTTCTTTATCTGTTATTACTGAAAAAGATGTTACCTCTGACCCAGTTCCACTAGTTGTTGGTATAGCTATAAATTTAATATCCTTTAACTTAATTAATTTTTTAGAAAAATCTATTATTGCCTTAGTTGCATCTATAGCTGACCCTCCACCTAAAGCAATAACCACATTAGGATTAAAAGTCTTTATCATTTCTATTCCATTTACAACTAACTCAATAGGTGGGTCTGGAACTATTTCACTAAAAACAAAAATTTCTGATTCACTAAGATTTTCTTTTAATTTATTTATAGTGCCTGACTTTACCATAAAGGGATCTGTAACTATAAATACTTTTTTATTTTTAAATTCTTTTAAGTAATCTAAGGCTCCTTCTCCAAAAAGTATCTCTGTCTTAATTTTAAACCTTTTCATCTTAACTCCCCTCTTCTTCTTAATCTGTGATAGTGTAATTTTAAATATTTTTACTCTTTATAAAAGATTATAAAAAGTAAAAAATAAAAAAATAAAAAGCTCCATAGGGATTTCCTATGGAGCTTCCTTGCTCTTTAAACACCACATTGTGTTATTTTAAATATACTCTTTTTAAAAAAGCTTGTCAATAAAACTTAAATCACTTTAAATTAAAAAGTTAAAAAGCCCTTTAATTTTATAATAATTAAAATTATTCTATTTCTGAAAACATTTTCTTGCATTTTTAAAAATATTATATTATAATCAATGTAAAGGTTTTATCGGTGAAACCCTCTTTTCTTAACTGTCATCGATAAAATAATTATTTTTTTCATTTTTAATGCACTTTTGTGTTATTTACGTATTATTGAATGTGATTAAAAAGGACAAATACTTTTAAGTATTTGTCTTTTTTATTTTTAAAGATATAAATAAAATTCTAAAAATATTTTCCTATTTATTATATTTTCTATACTCTCTTAAAAAATTCTCTAATATTCTTGCAGTTATTCCCCATATCACATACTTTTCATACTTATAAAAAATAACTCTATATTTTCCCTCTTTAAATTTATAGTCTTTTCCTCCTAATATATTATTAAAAGGAAAATCCTCTCTAGGAATATTTAAAATCTTATTATAAGTTACCTCTGTCTTATAGTTTAAGAAATAACTTAAAGGGATTATTAATACATCATAAACCTCACTTTTATTTATCTTAATAAACTCCTTTATATTAAAAGGACTTTCCTTTTGAACAGCTAAAAAAGGATAGATTAATATATTATTTGGAGAAATATAATAATCTAATTGCGTTATAATATCAAAATTAGCTTTTCCTAATCCAACCTCCTCAAAACATTCTCTAAAAGCAGCTTCCTTAGGTGTTTCATTATTTTCTATAGCTCCACCAGGAAAGCAAATCTCTCCAGGATTGCTATTTAAATTGTTATTTCTTATTTCAAAAAGTATGCATTCTTCTCCATTTACTTTTAAAATTGGAACAAGAACAGAACATCTTTTCATATCTTCTTCCCCATTTATTCCTATATTATAATTAGAAAATATTTTTCTTATCTTCTCTATATTATCCATAAAATACTCCCCCTAAATTTTAAGAAATAAAAAAATAGTCCTCCCTTTTAACCGCACAGGAAGACTAAAAATAAATTATATAACTAAATCTATACATATATAAACCAATATCTTAATACGTTTACATTATAATTCTAAATTAACACTAAAGCAATAGTTTTTTAATAAAATAGTTATTTTTATCCATAATTCCAAAGTTTTTAAAAGTAATTTTATCTTTTTAATAATAAATATATATTTATAGCTATTAATCTGATTTCTTTCTTTTTGAAATAAATATATTTATTTCAAAAATTATAATTTAAGCCCTTAAATTCCCTTAATAGAATTAATATTATTAAAATAAAAAAGCCATAGAAATAATTATTTCTATAGGCTTATATGTAATTATTTTTCTAATTTTCTCATATATTCAGCTAATTTTTCTGATGTTTCTTTTAAAGCTTCCTCTCTATTTTTCTCATCTTCTTTTTCTTGTAGTTTTCTCATTTCCTCTGCAATAGATTTAGAAGACTCCTTAATAACTTCATTTCTAGCCTCTTTATTTTCATTTACATTACTCATAACTAATCCTCTTTTCTAAAAATCTATTTAATGTAAAACTCTCTAAAGTTTAAAATATAATTAAATCTTAAAACAAAACTTTACACTATAACATTATTTTACACTAGAGCTATTTTTCATACAATATCTATAAAAATTTGTAAAGAATATTTAAAAGTAAAGTTTTAAAAAGGAGCTTATTAATTAAGCTCCTTTTTAATTATTTTATTTTTTATATTCTAAAAATTCATTAGCATACCTTACAACACCACTTATATTTTTTAAGGCATCTTCTTCTAACTCTATAGCCATAAACTTTTCTTCTGGAACTTCAAAAGGTGCTTTCAAACCAAAATCACAAGCTTTTTTAAATCCTAACTTAGGATAATAAGTATCATGTCCTAAAACAACTATAGAATTGTAACCAAGTTCCTTAGCCATTTTCATTCCTTCTCTTACAAGCTCTCTTCCAATTCCAACGCCTTGATATTTAGGCAATACTGAAACTGGTGCTAAAGCAAGAGTTTCATATTTTTCATTTTCATTTTCTATATTAGCTTTAGTTAATAGTATGTGGCCAACTATTTCCCCTTCTCTTTCAGCTACTAAAGATAATCCTTCTATAAAGTTTTCTCCTTCTCTAAGTTTACTTACTAAAATATGTTCCATATGGTCGCTATACTCAGCATCTTTAAAAGCTTCCTCTACTAAAACCTGCACATTTTTATAATCTTTTTCTAATTCTTTTCTAACAATTACTTTCATAAGAAAACTTCCTTTCTTTAGATTTATTAATTTAAACTTTAAATTAATAAAATTTCTTATCAATTATAGTATTTCAAATAAAAATAAATTTATATCTATTAACTCTTTATTCATAGTAAGTTTTATTACTATTAACAACAAATTTTTAAGAATTCGGAAAAGCTTGTAAAAATGAAGAGTTTAAAGGAAATAAGATGACCGTAAAGGCCATTTATTTATATTAAAGAATTAACTCTTTAATACTTAAAATACTTATTTAAAGTGATTTGCCCTTATTATATGCAAATAATATAATATTTATAGAAAGTAATTTACTATAAAATATAATTTAAAATTCATAATTTTATTCTACATAGTAGGCCTATAAATAAGTCTGCTATTTTCTTTATAGTTAATTACTCTAAATTTAGGAGAGTGATATTTTGGAATCGAAAAAGAAGATCTTGAAAAGCATGTTTTTAATTGCATTAGGTTCAAGTATCTTAGCCTTTGGTAGTTATAACTTTAACTATCAAAACAATGTAACAGAAGGTGGAGTTTTAGGTTTATTGCTTTTAGTTAAAAACGTTTTTAACATATCTCCATCTATAACAAACTTAATAATTGACCTTTCTTTATTTGCTATAGGCTCTAAATTTTTTGGTAAGAAATTTTTAGCCTGCTCACTATTTGCAACTTTTTGTTTCTCTATCTTCTATAAGATTTGGGAAAGTATTGGTTTCTTAACACCAAACTTTTCAGACCATATGCTAATTGCTAGTATTTTAGCTGGTGTTGGTGTTGGTGTTGGTGCTGGTATAGTATTGCGTGGTGGTGGTGCCTCTGGTGGAGATGATGTTATTGCTTTATTAGGAAATAAATTTACTCCTCTTAAAGTTCAACATGTATATCTTTTAACAGATGCTATTGTTCTAATTATGTCTTTAGTTTATTTAGATTTTAAACAAATCTTCTTCTCAATAATAGCTGTTTGTATAAGTGGAAAACTTATAGGAATAATATATGAGTATAAAAACAAAGACTTAATAGACCCAGATATTAAAGATGATAAAGATAGTAAGGCCTTAGAAAAAAATGGTTCCTTTACAGTCTAATCTTAATAAAAGTAAAGAAAATTATTAAAATAAAGATACTAGAAAGTTTTAAAAACCTTCTAGTATCTTCTTTTAAACTACTCTTTTAAATTTTTTCTCATAATTGTTAGTTCTTCTGGAATTTCATATCCACCTTTTTTATAAAAACTTTCAGCTCTACTTCCTTTTAATGTCCAAAAATGAATTGTTCCTATATTATTTTCCTCTACAAGTTTCCCTTCTAAAAAGTTTAAAAGTTTTTTTCCATTTCCCTTTCCATGAGAATCAGAATCTACAAAAAATTCTTTTATGCAAAAATTTTCTCCATCAAACCATTGTTCTAAATTTCCTAAAATAGCTCCTTCTAATTTTCCTTGATTTTTTAAAATAGCTCCCTTAAAACCTGGAGTAAGAAATACATCCTCTAATCTTTTTTTTGCTCTTTCAAAAGTCCAAGGCTCCTTCCAAGGTTCTTCACCAAAGGTTTTTACAAAAAGCTTTGCACAACTATCTAAATCCTCTTTCTTTAATTCATATATATCGCTCATAAATAAAATTTCTCCTAAATTAAATAAGTTTTTCTTAAATTAAAGGTTATACTTTTCTAATATCTCCTTTTTTAATTCTCCATTTTCATAAAAAAGTTCTCCATCTGCATATATTCTTCCTCCATTTCTCATGTCGCAAAGCATATCCCAATGAAGTGATGAAGTATTTTTTCCTCCAGCTTCTGGCATAGAATCACCTATAGCCATATGAATTGTTCCTCCTATTTTTTCATCAAATAACATATTTCTAGTAAACTTCTTAATTCCATAGTTTGTACCTATTGCTACTTCTCCAAAATAGCTTGACCCTTCATCAGTTTCTAATAAAGCCTTTAATAATTCTTCTCCTTTTTTAGCTTTACATGAAACAACTTTTCCATCTTTAACCTCTAGTTCTATACCTTCTATTTCTTTTCCTGCATAAATTCCTGGGAAAGAGAAGGTTATATGTCCATTAATTTTATTTTCTACTGGTGAAGTAAATATCTCTCCATCTGGGAAATTAACTTTACCATCACAATTTATCCATTTTCTACCTTCTATTGAAACTTTAATGT
Organism: Clostridium sp. TJA038; assembly: GCF_058310255.1. Classification (NCBI taxonomy): domain Bacteria; kingdom Bacillati; phylum Bacillota; class Clostridia; order Eubacteriales; family Clostridiaceae; genus Clostridium; species Clostridium sp. TJA038. Next base: position 61,929 of record NZ_JBZEFA010000003.1, read on the forward strand.
CAGTTCCTTCTGCTATTATATGAAGCTCTTTTTTATTATTTAAATAATTAACCCATCTTTCTTGTTCTTTGCTTATCTTATTCCATTCTTCTACTGGGTCATCATAATCTAAAAGTCCAGCTCCATAGACAAAATCCTCATATTCACTAAAGCTCATAGAAGCTTCCTGTGCATCTGCATAAGTTGGAAATTGAGTTCCACACCATCTTAAAGAACCATCTCCCATTCTTCCCGAATAGAACTTTCTCCATCCTTTTTCTCCCGCTCTACTATCTTTTATTTTTTCAGAATCTATATTACTAAAAGCTCTGGTATCTCTAGAAGCCCAGGCACTTAACCAAACATCTGCTCTCTTTAACATAGTTTCCATTATTAAATTACCTGATAATAATTGTTCCTTTGAAGAATATTTAAGTCTTGCCTCCTTAGCCTCTTCTGATTCTAAAACATATTCAACATGAGCGCCTTTCTTTATAGCTTCCTTTACAACTTCACTAAGCCAAGGATTTGCAACCTCATTACAAGAAACAAAAACAAAATCCCCTTCCTTAACCTCTGTTGAATAGTTTACAAGTATTTTAGCTAACTTATTTAATCTTTGATCTGCCATATATATCCCTCCTATTATCTCTATTATACTCCTCTAAAATTTTTGAAACTATATAAAGAAAAAGAATATTTTTAAAAATACTTACAAGTTTATTTCTCTTAAAATTTAATAAATTAAAGATATTATATTCTTCTTGTTTCCTTTCTTAAAAACTCTCTCTCCTCCTTATTTAAGTAAGGCGATAATACTTCATAAACTTCTCTATGATAGTTATTTAGCCACTCTATTTCCTTTTTACTTAATAAAGTTACCTCTACTCCCTCTAAATCTATAGGACAATAAGATATAGTTTCAAATTTATAAAACTCTCCAAATTCTTCAGAATAAGTATCTTTTGCTACAACCATTGTATTTTCTATTCTTATACCATGTTTTCCTTCTCTATAAATTCCTGGTTCATTAGTTATAATCATACCTAATTCTAATGAAACTCTATTTGGTACTGGACTTATTCTCTGTGGTCCTTCGTGAACATTTAAGAAAAAGCCCACTCCATGCCCTGTTCCACATTTATAATCAATGCCTTCCTCCCATAAAGGTTCTCTAGCTTTTATATCTAAAGAAGAACCTGTAGCTCCTTTTAAAAATTTACTTGTAATAAGACCTATATGTCCCTTTAAGACTAATGTATAATCTCTTTTTTCTTCATAAGTTAAATCTCCTAAAACAAAGGTTCTTGTTATATCTGTTGTTCCATCTAGATATTGTCCACCTGAATCTATTAATAAAAATCCTTTTTTATCTAAAATATAATTACTTTTCTCTGTTGCAAAGTAATGCATCATAGCACCATGTTCCTTATGAGCAGATATGGTTTCAAAGCTAGCTCCCTTAAATAAATCTCCTAAAACTCTAAAATCATAAAGCTTATCAGAAGCAGATATCTCACTTATTTCAAAGTTTCCTATACCTTCTTTAAGCCATTTCATAAATCTAACCATGGCTACTCCATCTCTTATTTGACATTTCCTTAAATTTTCTAGCTCTACAGAATTTTTAATAGCCTTTAGCTTAGTTGTTATATTCATACCCTCTACAAGTTCATTTTTATTTTTAATACATTCATATAAATAAGCACTTATATTATCTGGGTCTATTAAAGTTTTTCCTTCTAATGATTTTAAATCCTCTCCTATATCCTTATAATCCTTTAATAAAATTCCCTCTTTAAAAAGTTTTTCTTTCATAATAGAATTAAACTTACTTTTATCTACATAAAGATAAGCTTCTTTATGATTTATTCTAGCATAACTTAAAACAACAGGATTACACTTTACATCATTTCCTCTTATATTATAAAGCCAAGCTATATCATCTAAAGAGGAGATAACATAATTATCAACACCTAAAATACTCATTTCTTCTCTAACTTCTCTTATTTTTTCCCTTGCACTTTTTCCACAATATTTAATTTCATGTAAAAATGCCTTTTCTTTAGGAAGACTTGGTCTATCTTTCCATAAATATTCTAAAAGGTCTTCATCTATTTTTATATTTAACTTATTTTCTCTTGATAAATTTTTAAAATCTTTATATTCACTTAAAGAAAAAACCTTTCCATCAAATCCTATGGTTTCTCCTTTCTTTGAATTTTCCTTAAGCCATTGAAAAAGACTTGGCCAACCTGCTATTCCCATTTTAAACATTTTAATTTCACTATCTTTTAGTTCTTTTACGGCCTGTATAAAATATCTTCCATCAGTCCATAAAATAGCTTCCTTTAAAGTTACAAGAAGAGTTCCAAAGGAACCTGTAAATCCTGATAGATATTCTCTTCCTTTATAATAGTCGCAAACATATTCACTTTGATGAGAATCATAGCTTGGCACTATATAATAATCAATATTTTTCTCTCTCATAAGATTTCTTAAAATCTCTAACTTTTTTCTTACTTCCATAAATTATTCTCCCCCTTATTATTTACTTATGCTTTCATAAAGATTAACACAAAAGCTCTTTAATTAAAATATAATAAAAAGACTTTAACATTTAATCATAAAAGTCTATCTTAGGTTTATATAAACCACCTATTATAAAAATTACAATTATAGTGGTTCTTTCCTTTATGGCAAAATATCTTATAATATTATATGTAGCTTATTTTGTAATAATAAATTTTTTTTATTACTTTAAAAAATTATTTTAAGCGTAAAAATGAGTTTTTAATTATTAATATGAGGTGTTTATAGATGGATATATGTGTTAGACCTGTATGGGCTGAAATAGATTTAGATAAAATAGCAAATAATATGAAAGAAATTAAAAATCTTGTAGGAGATAAAGAAATAATAGCTGTTGTAAAAGCTAATGCTTATGGCCATGGTGCCTTAGATGTAGCTTCTACTCTTTTAGAAAATGGTGCTTCTAGACTAGCTGTTGCCATAATAACTGAAGCTGAAGAACTTAGAGAAGCTAAAATAACTGCTCCAATTATGATTTTAGGATATACTCCTATAGATTTTGCTGAAAGATTAATAAATAATGATATAGAACAAACTGTTTATGACTTAGATTATGCAAATGAATTATCAGAAATAGCTTTAAAATTAGGTAAAAAAGCTAAAATCCACATAGCTTTAGATACTGGTATGGGAAGAATAGGTTTCCTTCCTAATGAAGAAGATTTTAAAAAGGTTTTAAAAATATGTTCCTTAAAAGGAATTGAAGTTGTAGGACTATTTACTCATTTTGCAACCTCTGATGAAAGAGATAAAAGATATACTTATGAACAATTTTCTAAATTAGTTTCCTTTAATAAAGCTTTAGAAAAAGAAGGAATAAAAATTCCACTAAAACATGCTTCTAATAGTGGTGCTATTATGGATTTACCTGAAACTTATTTAGATGGAGTTAGATGTGGAATAATATCTTATGGATACTATCCTTCTGAAGAAGTAAAAAAGGAAAACTTAAAACTTGAAACAGCACTTACTCTAAAAACAACTGTAGCCTTTGTTAAAGAACTTGATGAAAATATGTATGTAAGTTATGGAAGAACCTATAAAACTACTAAAAGAACTAAAATAGCAACACTTCCTATTGGTTATGCTGATGGTTATTCAAGACTTCTTAGCGGAAAAGCTAAGGTTATAATAAATGGACAATTTGCAAATGTTATAGGCAGAATATGTATGGACCAATGCATGATTGATGTAACCCATATAGAAAATGTTAAAATTGGTGATGAAGTAATTCTTTTAGGAGAGGATAAAGGATTAAGATTTGATGCAAATGACATGGCTAAAATTATGGGAACAATAAACTATGAAATACTTTGTATGATTAGTCATAGAGTTCCTAGAATTTATATTAAAAATAATAAAGTTATAAAGGTAAGAAACTATATTTAAAAAGGAAGATAATATTATCTTCCTTTTTTTATTTATTAACATCTAATTTCTTCAAGTTCGTAATTCTTAGTTACATCATTTACCCATTTTCCACTTAAAACTCTATAAACGCTAGTAAGAGATTTTAATATTTCATCACATTTTATAACTAAGAAAACTAAAGCAACTGGAAGTTCTAATAAAAATGCCACAAAAAATCCTCCTGGAATTGCCACAAGCCACATAAAAATAAGGTCATTTATTAAGACAAACTTTGCATCTCCTCCCCCTCTTAATACACCCATCATAAAGTTACTTGCAAGAGATTGAAAAACTATTACTAAAGAAGTTACTGTCATTATTTCCATTGCTATTGCCTTTGTTTCATAGGATACGTTATAAAAATCAACTATATAAGGTTTTATAAATAAAATCATAAGTCCTGATATAATTCCCATAATTATACTAAATATTCCTATACTTTTTGCATATTCTTTAGCCTTTTCTTTTTTGCCTTCACCTATGGTATTTCCTATAATAACCGCTGTAGCATTAGACATTCCAAAAATAAAAACAGTTACAAATTGATGAGCAACAGCATTTATACTATTAGCAGCAACTACATCAGTTCCCATTCTTCCAACTATTACGGATATCATAGATGCACCTATTGCCCAAAGTAATTCATTAAATAATACAGGAGTACATAAAGAAATAAAATCCTTTAAAATATCTTTATCAACCTTTATAAGATAACTTAACTTTAGTGCTATTTTTCTTTCATATATAAACATAAATAAAATAACTATAGAAAACTCAGTTATTCTAGCAAATACAGTAGCTATGGCAGCTCCCTTCACCCCAAGATTAGGAAAACCTAAGTTACCAAATATAAGAATCCAATTTAATATAGAGTTAACTATTAAAGAAGCTGTATAAACAATTATTGAAATACTTACAGTCTTAACAGAGCGAAGCATCATTATTGTGCAATTAGTTACAGAATAAAAAACATATCCTATTGAGACTATTCTTAAATAACTTGCTCCAAACTCTATAACCTCATTATCAGTTGTAAAAATCCCCATAAAATACTTTGGAAAAAACAAAGCTATTACTATAAAAATACCCGTTATTAACAAGCACACTCTATACATTATTGCTAAAATCTTATGAATTGTTTTTACATTTCCCTTCCCCCAATACTGAGAAATCATAATATTAGAACCACCAGCTAGCCCAAACATTAAAATAGTAAGAACAAAAAATAAATTATTAGCTATAGAAACTGCTGATAATTGAACTTCTCCTAAGGAACCAACCATCAATGTGTCTACCATACTTACCATAAAGGTTATTAAATTTTGTATAGCTATAGGTAAAGCAATACTAAATAATAACCTATAAAATCTTTTATCACTAGTTATAATCATAATTAGCCCCCCTTAATGTAAATTTTAAATGCCTTGTAAATTATAGCATTCTTCCTTAATTTAATATACTTGTAAAAATTTAATAATATATTAAATATTTTCAATATAATTCTTTGTAAAAATTAATTTTAAACATGAAAAAGTTCTAAGCATAAAACTTAGAACTTTAATAACTAAATAGAATCACCTTTAACTTTATAAAAAATCCCTTTAGTTACTTCTTTATCCTTTAACTTTTCAAGATTAACATATTTTCTAGGAACATATGTGTATTCTACTATTTTGTCTTTTCCTACTTCATTAGAATATCTAGAAAAGGCTAACATATAAATTTCATCCCTCTCTGATTTATATGTTTTTTCTTTAATATATATATTTCTTTCCTTAAAAAATTCTACTACATTTTCATAAGGAGAAATTAAATAAACTTCTTCCCATTCTAAATCTACACTTTTAGTTAAAGAATCAAGGTTAATTTTCTTATCCTCTTCACTCTCTATAATACTTGTAATTTTTTGATTTAATGATTGATTTTCTCCAAAATATTTATCATAATCTAAACCTATATATAGTACTAAAGCAAAAACTGCAAATAAAGTAATAATAGAGATAGCAAATTTTTTATTCATACAACCACCTCTTATATAAAAATTCTTCTAAAAAAGGTAAGATATAATAAAATACATCTTACCTTAATTCTCTTTAAAAGACTGCTTCTTTATTTACAATATATGCTTTTTTTATTTTATTTGTTACTTTATTAGTATTTAGTCAAATTACAAATTTAAATTTTTATTTTTTTGCTTTTTGTATTTTTACCTTTTTCCCCTTTATTGTAACTTCCTTAAAGTTTTTAAGTACTTTCTCTCCCTTTCCATTTAAAATATCTACATAGGAAAAGCCCTCTTGAACATCAATTATTCCAATATCTTCTCCTGTTAACCCTTGTAGATTACTAAAGCATCCAACAATATCAAAGGCTCTTATTTTCTTTTTCTTTCCTCCATTAATATGTATCTTAACTAAATCATTATGAATGTTAGCCTTAGGTTTTTTACTCTCTTTTAATTGAAGTTTTTGACTTTCCTTAAATAGTTTTCTCCCTAATTTAACTTCTTCCTCTGAAGGAAGAGATGCAATTTTTATAGAGTATCCAATATACTCTTCTATAGCTTCAAAATATTTTTTTTCATAATTATTTGAGAAGGTAATTGCTTTTCCTTCTCTTCCAGCCCTTCCTGTTCTTCCAATTCTATGAACATAACTTTCTCTCTCCATTGGAACTTCATAATTTATAACAAGTTCTATACTATCTACATGAATACCTCTTGCTGCTATATCAGTACAAACTAAAACCTTAAAATGCTTATCTCTAAAGTTTTCCATAACTTCAATACGTTTTTTTTGCTCCATATCTCCATGAAGTTCATTACAAGTTATACCTTCATCTTTAAGCATTTTATAAACATTTTTTACTTTATTTCTTGTATTACAAAAAACTATAGCACTTTCTGGGTGATATGCATAAAGACACTTCCATAAAGCTTTTTCTTTATTTTTTTCCTCTATATAAATTACACTTTCTTCTATTTTATCTCTATTAAAAATCTTTGATTTAACCTCTAAAAGAACAGGATTTCTCATATATTCTTCACATATTTCCTCTATTTCTTTAGAAAAAGTAGCAGAAAATAAAGCCGTTGTTTTATTTAATCTTAACTCATCTAATATATCCTTTATTTGGTCAATAAATCCCATTGAAAGCATCTTATCAGCTTCATCTATAACTACATAATTAATTTCACTTAAATCTAATGTTCCTCTTTCCATATGGTCAAAAACTCTTCCTGGAGTTCCAACTACAATGTGTACTCTTTGTTTAAGTTCTCTTATTTGTTCATTAAAAGGTTGTTTTCCAAATATAGCCGCACATCTAACCTTTTTTAATCTTCCTATATTAGAAAGTTCATCTTTAACTTGAATTGCTAATTCTCTCGTTGGGGTTAGAACTAAGCATTGAACCTTATTTTCATAAACATTTATTTTTTCACAAATAGGTATACCAAAACTTGCTGTTTTTCCACTTCCCGTCTGTGATTTAACTATAATATCCTGACCCTTTAATAATTTTGGAATAGATTCTTCTTGAACCTCTGATGGATTTTTATATCCTAAGTTATTAAGTGCTTTTATAATATTCTCACTTAAATTTAATTCGTTAAATTTCATATATTATGTTTATCTCCTTCTTAAAACTTTATTAGTCTTCTTATAGTTATACCATATATTCATTTTTTCTACTAATTTTAATTTCAAACGGCTAAATTCTAGATTTTAATTTTAAAAGTCTAACTACGTTTTCTGTGGTTATTTCTAAATTTTCAACTCCTCTTTTTAAAGCTTCTTCTAAAGATAAAGCTCCATTTACTATACTAAATATGCTATCTATTCCTATTTTATAAAGAGACTCATACCCTACTCCAACTTTTCCTGAAAAAGCAATTACAGGAACTTTATTTTCTTTAGCTAAAATTGAAACCCCACTTGGTGTTTTACCAAATATAGTTTGATTATCTATACTTCCCTCTCCAGTAAAAAGGAAATCTGCACCTTTTATTTTTTTATCTAATTCAGTATGCTCTATAACAAGACCTACTCCTTTTTTTAATTCTCCTCCTATTAAAATTAAAGCGGCACCTAACCCTCCTGCTGCTCCTGCTCCTTCTATATAGGCTATATCTTTTCCTAAATCTCTCTTTATTATAGATGAATAATAACATAAGTTATTTTCTAATTCACTAACCATTAAACTATCTGCCCCTTTCTGTGGTGCAAATATTTTTGATGCTCCTTTCTCTCCAATTAAAGGATTATTAACATCACAGGCCACTTCAATCTTTACATCTTTTATTCTCTTATCTAAAGAACTTAAATCAATACTTCTTATATTTTTTAATTCTCTCCCTCCAAATCCTATTTGATTTTTATTATTATCTAAAATTTTTGCACCTAAAGCCTGAAGCATTCCACTTCCACCATCATTTGTAGCACTCCCTCCTATTCCAATAACTATATGTTTTATTCCCCTATCTAGAATAATTTTTATAAGTTCTCCTGTACCAAAGGTTGTTGTTATTGAAGGATTTCTTTTTTCTTTTTTTATAAGCTGAATACCAGAAGCACTAGCCATCTCTATAACAGCAGTAGTTTTATTTCCTAAAATACCATAAAAAGCTTCAACCTTATCTCCTAAAGGACCAGTAACTACAGCCTTTTCAACTTTCCCAGAGGTAGCATAAACTAAAGCTTCCACAGTTCCTTCTCCTCCATCGGCCATTGGAACCTTTATGCACTCTGCCTCTTTAATAACCTTTTTAATTCCTCTTTCCATAGCATTGCAAGCTTCTATTGAAGTCATACTTTCCTTAAAAGAATCTGGTGCTAATACAAATTTCATTCCTATTTCTCCTTTAAATATTTTAATTTATTGAACTTAATTAAAAGGTAATGAAATTTTATAAAATTTCATTACCTTTTTTCTTAATAATTATTTACTTTTATGATTAACTTATTTTAATGCTATTTTATATATTTCTAAAATATCCTTAGAATTTAATTTCATAAATTTTCCTACGGTATGAGTATCATTATCTGTGCATTTTTTAGCCATTTCTTCTAATCTTTCTTCTCCAATTCCAAGCTCCTCTAAAGTTATAGGAAGATTTATTGATTTAAAAAATTTCTCTAGCTTATTTATTCCCTCTAAAGCAATTTTTTCCTTATTTTTCCCTTCAATTTTCACTTCAAAAACTCTAGTTGCAAATTGATTGAATCTATCTAAATCATGCTTATAAACAAACTTCATCCACGCAGGAAAAATAACTGCTAATCCTTCCCCATGAGTAACATCATATATCCCACTTAATTCATGCTCTATATCATGAGATGCCCAGTCTGTCTCTCTTCCTGTACTTAAAAGATTGTTATGTGCTATAGTACCAGACCACATTACCTCTGCAAAACTATTATAATCCTCTCTATTTTCTAAAACCTTTGGAACATTGTTTATTACAGTTTTCATTGTTCCTTCAATCAATCTATCAATAAGTTCAACATTTTTTGTATTTGTAAAATATCTTTCCATTAAATGTGCTAAAATATCAGCACTTCCAGCTGATATTTGCTTCTTAGGCAAAGTAAAACATAATTCAGGATTTAACATTGAAAATTTAGGATATAAAAGTGGCGAACCTGTTGATCTTTTATACCAACCTTCTTCATTAGTAATAACAGTTCCAGAGCTTGATTCACTTCCCGCCGCTGGTATAGTTAAAACTGTACCTATTGGAAGAGCTTTTTCTATTTTAATATCTTTAGTAAAGAAATCCCAAACATCACCAGAATAAGGAACTCCAATTGCTATAGCCTTAGCTGAATCAATTACACTTCCTCCACCTACTGCAAGTATAAAATCAACCTTGCTATTTTTACAAAGTTCTATTCCCTTTTTTACTAAGCTTAATCTAGGATTTGGTTTAACCCCTCCAAGTTCTATTACATGTAATCCTGCCTTATTTAAAGAATCTAAAATTTTATCATATAACCCACTTTTTCTAATACTTCCTCCACCATAATGAAAAAGTACCTTACTAGCTCCTAAGCTTTTAATTTCTTCTCCAACCTTACATTCAACTCCCCTACCAAAGTTAATTTTTGTAGGATTATAAAAAGTAAAATTATTCATTTAATTCACCCTTTCTTTTCCATATAATTTAAATTAATTACGTTTACAATATTATATATCACTTTTAAATTTAAGTAAAAGCTTAAAATTTTTAAAACCAAAAAAGGCAACCTTCCCTTAAAGGTTGCCTTTTCTTATATAACTAATTTCCCCCTTAGCAAAATTAATTGCTTATTACACTATTTAAGCAATATTATAAATAATTAAATTCCCCCACTCACTTTAAAATATTACCTAAACATAATTTATTTTAAAAATAAAACTTATATAAATTTTATTTTTATAACTTTATTATTTTAATACTACTTTCAAAGTATGAATTTCAAAAGGCTTAAATATAAGAGTTCTTTCTTCTTTTTCAAAGTCATATCCCTTTATTTCATCCTCAATTAAGTTAACTAATTCCACTTTTTTATATGGAATATTTATATTTACTTTAGACCTTGCATCTTGTCCATGACACTCATATAGTCTGACTATCATATCATCACTATCTTCAGCTTTTTTTATTGTGTCTATTATTACATTTTCACAATCGACTGAAATCATATCCTTACAAATTAAATTATCTCCTAAGTTTTCACTATAGATAACTTGAATTTTAGAATTAACCTCATGAGCTTCATGAACAACATTTCCTAAAACATAATCTCCCTTATGTGGAAATAGACAATAAGTAAATTCATGCTCTCCTCTATCTGCCTCTGGGTCTGGATACCCTGGGCTTCTTAAAAGATTTAAATCTATCTTGCTTCCTAAAATATTGTGTCCATATTTAGAATCATTTATTAAAGCAACTCCGTAATCTCTCTGTGATAAATCAACCCATCTTTGAGCACATATTTCTCCCTTTGCCATATCCCATGAAGTATTTTCATGAGTAGGTCTTTTTATTGTACCAAACTGTATTTCACAATCAGCCTCTCTTGTATATACATTGGTATTAAAAGATGTTCTAAGCATTTTACCATTTTCATTCCAATTAACCTTTGTATTAAAGTCAATTCGCTTACTTCCTTGTAAAATACTTATTTCTTGAACTAAAGTAGAATCCCCATATTCATACTCTTGATTCATTATTGCTTTTGGTCCATCTATTTTAACTTCTGATTTTACTAATCTAAAGCTTTCAGATGGTCTATCTCCATAAACCCCTGAAAAGTCCCAAGCATCTCCATTATCCTCATAAACTCTAAGCTCATTTCCCTTTTCATCTTTTAAGACTTCTTTATTTAAATCTTTATCAAAAACTCTTAAAATTGTTCCATCTTCATTAAATTGAACCTTAATTAATTCATTTTCTAAGATATTATTTGAAGCTTTAATCTTTGAAAAATCTAAATTAGTCTTAATATAATCTTTTTTAATAATCTCTCCACTTAAAGGATTTAATTTAACCTTTGTCCATAAATCATAAAGCTTAATCCATTGCTCCCTACTCCATGATAATGAGTTTATTAAAATAACCCCTTCTTCTTTGCTCTCTTTATTCTCTATAATATCTCTATATAACTTTTCAGTCATTTCATTAACTTTTAAAAGCATCTTTTCATAGGCCTCAACAGACTCATCATAAACTCTCCCTATAGATGAACCTGGTAAAATATCATGGAATTGATATAAAAGAACTTCTTTCCAGATATTTTCTATTTCTTCCTTTGGATATTCTCCTTTTCCTAAAACCTTAGCTTGCATTGCTGCTAACTCTAAGTTTTTAAGAGCGATTTCCATTTTTCTATTATACTTTTTATTTTTACCATGAGTCGTATAAGTTCCTTGATGTTTTTCTAAATATAGCTCACCACTCCATACACTATACTTATCTATATCTTTTTCTATTCTTTTAAAGAAATCTGTTGAAAGTTCTTGCTTCACAGGAGCTATTCCATTTATATTTTTTTCTCTTTTTAATCTTTCTAAATGTTCTTCTCCTGGACCTCCACCTCCATCACCAATTCCAAATAACATTAAACATTCATCAGATAAACCTTTATCTAAAAAGGCTTTTTCTGATTTAGCAATAGCCCTTGGTGCAGCTGAACTATTATAAGTACCTTCAGGTGGCATATGTGATAATACTCTACTTCCATCTATTCCTTCCCAAAGGAACGTATGGTGTGGAAATTGATTATGATTATTCCATGATAATTTAATAGTCATAAAATAATCTATACCACTTTTATTAAGTATTTGTGGAAGTGATGCTGAATACCCAAAAACATCTGGAAGCCATAGAGTATCCATTTCCTTATTAAATTCTTCTCTAAAGTATCTTTTACCATATAATAATTGTCTTACTAAAGATTCTCCAGATGGAACATTAGTATCTGGCTCAACCCACATACCTCCTTGTGCTTCCCATCTTCCTTCTTCTACTTTTTCCTTAATCCTTTTATATAAATCTGGATAATAATCTTTCATCCACTTATAAAGTTGTGGTTGACTTGCTCCAAAAATATAGTCAGGATATTTTTCCATATTTGCTAAAACAGTTGAATATGTTCTAGCACCTTTTCTTATAGTTTCTCTTATAGGCCATAACCATGCTAAATCTATATGAGCATGTCCTATAGCTGAAATTGAAAGAGATGGATCTCCTCCCCTTTTGTCTAACTCTTTTTTTAATATTTCTCTAGCTTTTTTAACTTCTTCCTCCTTAAGTATTGTAACCTCCTGTTGTGTAACAACTCCATCCTTTAAGAAATCACATCCACTCATTCCTGTTTTTATACTTAAGACCTTTGAGGCATCATAAAGGGCATTTAAAATTGTATAATACCTTGCACTATCTTCTGGTAACTGATTCATAAGTTCACATAAAACTTCCACATCATAATAAAGCCCCTTTACTTCTTCATTGCAAGTTGCAATATATGCTTCTTTTATAATGCCCTTATCTCTATACTTTCCAAACAAATCATTACATGCACAATCTGCCCATATATCTATCTTTTCTCCTCCTTCAGAATTATCAATAACTGGAACTTCTCTTTTACCTGGCATTCCTAAGCTTAAATCAAATTCTGAATTTAAAGTTGTAAGACCTCTAATTGGATTACCTTCTTTATCTACTACAAAAGCCTCTCCACTTACATCTATTAAAAGTACAATTTTTTCTCCAAGACAATCTTTAGGCACTTCGCCCTTAAAATTAAACCAAGCACAATCCCAAAGCTCTCCCCAAGATTGTCCTATAAGGCCTTTTTTATACTCTCCAGATAATCTATCCTCATAACTTACTGGTTCCTTAGTTATGTACATATCTATTTCTAAAGGTGCAACTACCTTATATATTGCTTTTTCTAACTTCTCGCACAAACCGTTTACAATATTCTTACGTTCATTCATATGAAATAACATATTCTCACCCCTGTATAAACTTTAAAAATTAAAAATAAAGCTTTAAAACATCTAACTGATATTTTAAATTAAAAGGTTTATTCTATTTTTCTTCAAGAATTTTCTCTATTTTAAAGATATATTATAAGCAAGTAAGTGTAAAGTGGATAAATATTAGTTTTATAGTCTATATTTTTAATATTTATCTATTCCTTTTAATAAAAATACACTTATGTTTTATATAAACATATTTTTATATAAATTAATGGTTAAAGTAAATTATTCTTTTTAATACTATTCTTTTATCTTTTAAATATAAAAAAATATATTATAATTATATGTAAATAATAGCAATACTTATAAAAGAAGGTGATGTTTTATGGATTATGATGTTATTGTAATTGGAAGTGGACTTGGTGGTTTAAGCTTAGGTAGTAGATTGTCAAAGTCTGGTTATAAGGTTTGTGTATTTGAAAAACATTTTATACCTGGTGGATATGCAACAAATTTTAAAAGAAAAGGATATAATTTTGATGTTTCTCTCCATGGAATAGGTGGATTAGATGAAAAAGGTACCTTAAGATATATTTTTAAAGGTTGTGGAATACTTGATAAAATAACTCCTTTAAAAAATGAAGATGCCTATTGTATTTATTTAGATGGAGAAATAATATACATACCTAATAATAAAGATGGATATCTAAACCTTCTAATTAATAAATTTCCTTCAGAAGAAAAAGGAATAAAAAATCTTTTTAATGCTATAGATAGTTTTGAAATTGGTTTTCAAAAATTTATACTAGAAAAAGACTCTGGATTATTTAATAAACTTAATAAACATGTAGCTTTATTTATAAGTTGGTCAAGTAAAAGCACCTATGAAGTTATAAGTAAATATGTTAAAGATGAAAAACTAATAAAATTATTTACAACTTTATGGATGTATTATGGCTTACCTCCTAAAAAGTTAAGTGCACTTTACTTTTTCATACCTTGGATTTCTTATCATAAGTATGGAAAATATTATATAAAGGGCGGCGCTCAAGAACTATCTAATGCCTTCGTTGATGTTATAAAAGAAAATAATGGAGAGGTAAAACTTAAAAGTGAAGTAAGTAAGATTCTCTATAATAATGGACAAGCATATGGAATTGAATTAAAAAATGGAGAAATATTTAAAGCAAAAAGAATAGTTTCAGATATAAATCCTATAAGTACATATAATATGCTTCCTGAAAATGCTTTAAGTGAAAAGGAAAGAAAAAAAATATTTACTAATGAAATAGGTTGTACTCTTACTCAACTTTATATAGGCTTAGATTGTTCTCCTTGTAAACTAAATATACCTAAAGATGAAGTTTTCATTCTTGGAGAAGGAAGTCATGAACATAATTATGAAATCTCATTAAAAAGTGATTATGAAAATGCAAGTTTTCTTCTTACAAACTATAACGGAATGGATGAAAGCTTTAATGAAAAAAGCAAGGGCGTTTTAACAATAACTTATATGGATAATTATGATAATTGGACTAAGAATAATATATCTGACTATAAAAAACAAAAGGAAATTGTTACAGAAAAAATTATAGCTAGAGTAGAAAAATATTATCCTGGAATAAAGAATCATATAGTTTTAACAGAACTTGGAACACCTAAAACCATGGAAAGATATACTAATAACCCTAAGGGGGCTGTATATGGTTATGCACAGACAGTAAAACAAGCAGGGAAATATAGAATTCAAAGTAAAACATCAATTGAAAATTTAAGCTTAGTTGGTGCATGGGTAAGTCCTGGTGGTGGATATGAAGGAACTATATCAGGTGGTATTAGTGAAGCTAATAGAATATTAAAACTTGATAAATAGCTTATAAAAATAAGACTAAGAACGTTTTTATTTTTTTCTTAGTCTTAATTTATTTAAAAAGGATTAATTTTGTAATGTGCTAAAATGTGCGGAAGAAGTTATTTCTATAAAATAGGTTTAATCCTTCTTAAATACATAATTTTATATGCTTTTTTTAGTTTTTCCTTTTTTCAATCTTTATATTCTAGTTTTAAAAATAAAATTTTCAGCTAATTTTAAACAAAGTTCTACTTAAAATAAATAATTTAAATATATTTATATAAGTTTTAGTAGTATATAATAAAGCTATAAATATAATTTAAAGGGGTGCATGATTTTATGATAAAACATATAGTAATGTGGAAATTAAAAGATAAATCTGAAGGCTTTGATAAGGATTTAAATGCTAAAAAAATAAAGGAAGATTTAGAAAAACTAAAATCTATAATAAGTGAACCTATTTCTCTTGAGGTTGGAATAGATATAAATAAATCTAGTCAAGCTTATGATGTAGTTTTATATTCAACCTTTGAATCTCTAGAAAAATTAAATTCTTACCAAGAAAATCCTAATCACCTTAAAATAGCTTCTTTTATTAAAAGTGTAGCTTCTTCAAGAGTAGTTGTAGATTATGAGATTTAAAAAATTATAAAAGTATATAAATAAATTCTAATAAAAAATATTACTTAAAGCTATTTAAATAGCTTTAAGTAATATTTTATAAATTAAAGTTTTAATCTTATTTTATTTTTTCAAAAATAAGTATTTCATCTAAAGGTGAATTCATATCTATTTCCTTTGGTCCTAAAATTAATTCTTCTTTATACTTCCACTTCCCTCTTGGGAAAATAACCTTTCTTTTTCTGTCTCCTTTTTTTATATTAGGAGCTATCATATATTTTTCTCCTAACATAAATTGGTCTTTAATACTTTCAAAGCCCTCATTTGGAAATTCATATTCCATATATCTTACAATAGGTTCACAGTTAACACTTGATTTTTTTGCTAACTCATAAATATACTCTGAATATTTTAAATGTTCTAAAGCAGAATTTTTACAAATTTCAAAATTTTCCTCACTTAAAACTCTCCAAGGTGCTGCGGAAAATTGCATCATAGGCATAAAGGTTGCACATTGTGCATATCTTACAAATAATTCCTCATCTAAATTTGAACTATTTTCTAAAAAGTTAAGATACTCTCCTCCTCCAATCATATCTGGACAAGTATATGAATATCCTAAAAGCCCTTGTAATAGTTGATTAGGTATAAGAGAAGAAACCCCATTTAATTCCCAACTATGATTTTTATCTGCTAATCTTTGAACTAGGGGAAGTCCTGCACATTGAAAACAAGCTCTAAATTCATTATATCTATAATTTTCTCCTAGCCTTGCCCATAACTTACTTTGAGTGTTTGGATCTATTTTTTTATAAGTTATATCATCATTACTATAAAAACAAGCATCTCCAGCATCAAATTTAAATCCATCAATACCGTATTCTTCAATCAAAAAATTATTTTGATTTAAATACCACTTAACAGCTTCAGGATTTGTTAAATCTAAAACTGCTGAATAACCATTCCACCATTCCTTTATAGAAACAGAACCCTCTTTATTTTTTACTAAATATCCCTTATCTCTTAAATATCTAAACTCTTGTGTATCAGGAGTTATAAAGGGGCATGTCCATAGCATTACCTTAAAGCCTAATTCATGAAGCTTATCTATCATCCTTTTAGGACTTTTAAACTTTTCACCATTAAATCTCCATTTTCCATAGTAATCACTCCACCCATCATCAATCATTATTATTCCACTAGGCATACCATTTTTTATTATAGACTTTGCATACTCTAAGATTTTTTCTTCTCTTTGGTCATATAAAAGTTCAATCCATGTGTTATACTGTGGTTTAGTAAAGAAAATCTTAGGTGGTACCTTTCCCTTTGACTTAAAAAATTTTTTTGATGCATCTAAAAAAGCATCTCTTAAGGTTTCTCCAGCACTATACATTTTAGGAATAGAACTCTTACAAGAAATTTCAATTATTCCATTATTAATTTTCAAATTAAATCCTGCATCACACCATATATATCTTCCCTTATTAGAAAATAATATTGTATTTACTTGATTTGGACTTTTATTTATCTCTATGTTAACTTCATAGTTTGAACTACTGTTTAATGGATACTTAGCTCCATCATTAACAACAGGTCCATACCAATACTCATTTTCTATCATTTTAAAAATATAACTTTTTAAATTTCCCATATAAAATCCCTCTCAATACTATTAAGTTATATCTTTATAAAAACATAATTTGTAAAATTTATCAATAATTATATTTTAAATAATTATATAAAAGCTTTGATAAAACCCTACTTAAATTTTAAGTAGGGTTTTAAATAATTAAAAATTTCTATTTAATATCTATATCTATTATATCCACCAAAGGATGTATTATCTCTATCAAACCAAGAATCTAAAAGTTCAAACCAGTTACCAACTTTATTTATTTTAGGATTTAAGCCATCTTTACACCAAGCTAATTTTCCGTATCCAGTTCCTAAATTATAAGCATTTGTATCTAAAGGACTATACCATCTTTGAATATACCAATGAGGTATTGATTGGCCTGAATATTGGTCATAGTAATATCTATTACCATCAGGAAGAAAAATACTTATACCATTTTTTCCTTCTTTAAAGCCTTTAAAATCTTTACCTGCAAAGGAATATAAAATTAATTGGTCTACATTTTTCATAACATTTTTTGATAATTTTTTAGTAGTATCATTAAAATCATCACTTAAACTAATTTTTTCACATAAATCATATAAGTCAAAGTATGGATATTCAATCCATTCATACTGATCTCTTTCCTTGAAATAATGCATAGTTTCTACATTTTTACCTGTACCTCTTAATTTTTCAATAGCCTCTTTCTTATTATTTTTACTTAAATTTCTTGCTAAAGCATCAACTGATTTTTTAACTTTTTCTATTTTTGTAAGGTCATAGCAACTTAATTGTTGACTACTTGCACCATAACTATTTACTGAATCTCTTTGCTCCTCTACAAATAAAGCACCAAGCTCATTGTTAGTTACTGTAGAAGGGTCATATATCTTCTCTTTTCCTCCTAAAGTAGAATCAACTTCCCCATTATCACCCTTTGTGGATTTTAATCTTGAAAATATTTTATCATAAGGATAACCAAATCCCCAAACAACTGGTGCTGATGCTACAAGGGTTTTAGCTTCAAAACTTCCGTTGTTAGGTCTATATTGATAAGCTACCTCTGAATTTCCCATTAAACATGCATCAAATACTAAGACATCAACAGATTCTTCCTTACTTAATACATCTGAAATTTCTCCAGTATAAAGACAATCCTTATCATTACTATCATCCCAACAAATTGCCTTATTTATAGTACTAGCTTTGTCATTCTCATCCTTAGCACCACCACCATGATTAGACATTATTAGCATATACTTATCAGCTTCATAATTTTTTTTACAGAAATTAATAAATTTTTTTAAAGTATTTGCATCTCCCATATTAGCTTCATAATTGCTTGTAGTTGTTATTTCAGGAAACTCCTTTTCTCCACTAATTCTCTCAGCAGAATTTTCACCTATTTTATAAAGTCTTGTATCTTCAAAGTTAGAGCCTAATATCTTTGAATCATTAGAATATCCTGGTATTCTATCAACTAATACTATAATATTTAAATTAGGATTATTTTTATATCCCTCTTTCATTTCTTCAATATCATTAAGTATATATTCTTCTAAATTATTGTCACAATCGGCATAAACCATAACAGTTAACTTTTTATCACCTTCAGTTTTTTCAACATCTTTAATTTTTTCAGATACTGTTTTTTGTTTATGTCTTGGAGCTGCATTTACATTTAAAGTTTTAGTAAAAATTAAGCTTCCCATTGTAATAGTAGCCATAAGTAAGGCTAATTTTTTCTTAAACATATGAATCCCCCATTTAATTTAATATTTTATTAACAATAATTTAATATTAAATTAACATTAGGATTTTTCAATAGAATTTGCTTAACTGGTCAAAATTCATACATAACTGGATAAAATTATTAAGCTATTTCTTACCATTCATACTGTTTTAATTTAGTATCATACTCTAAGAAAATATCATCTCCATCTTCTCCAACAAGAGTCATTTCGTATTTTAAAATTTCAACATGATCAATATTTCCAGTACTTGGTCCAAAGGCCTCTGTTTTAGCACTTGTTTCCCCTGGCATTATTGTATCTGTAAAAGTTAAATAACTTTTTTTATTAACATCCTTATTTAAAATTGTAACTTCACAATATTTTATTGGTAATTTTGAGTTATTAGTTAAAGTTGCCTCTACATATACTGTTCCAGTTGAATCTGGCTCCTTAAGAGTAATATCTAATTTTATATCGTCAATATTTATAGGTGCTTCGTTCTTTTCCTCTTTTTTCCCCTTTGATTCATCTTTTGATACAGAAACATTTTCCTCACTACTTTCATTAGTAGCTGTATTTCCACATCCAATTAATCCTAAAGATAAAGTTAAAGCACACCCTAATGCTATTATTTTATTTTTTTTCATTACTATATCCCTCCTAAACCTATTTCACATTTTTATATTAATATATATCAATTTTTTGTCAATAAATTATAATAATTCCATATAAAAATTTAATCATTATACAAATTTTAATAATAAAATTCATATATTAGTTTCCTTTTTATAAATTTGTTAACTTTAATTTCTAAATAAAAAAGCTTAAATTTTATTAAAAACAAAAAAAATGTATTAGAATAATATTAATTTTTTATTCTAATACAGTAATTTTTTATAAAACGTAATTTCTATATATTCGTAACCTATATATAGTAAATGAAATAGTACCTTTTAATATATTAGATATTGCAATACTAACCCATACTCCCTTTACCCCTAAAAACTTAACTAAAAATAAAGCCATAGGAATTCTAAATAATGTAAATATAATACTTATATAAGAAGGTATTTTAGGAAGTCCTAATCCTGAAAAAACACCATTTGATATCATCTCAATGGTACTAAATATTTGAACAAAACCAAGTACCTTTAAATAACCACTTCCAATTATTATTGTAGCTCTATCCTTAACAAATAATCCAACTAATATACCTGGAATAAATATAAATAAGGCTGATATTATTAAAGAATAAACTCCTCCTAAAATCAAAGCTTTATTATATCCTTCATTTATTCTTTTTAATTTCTTAGCTCCATAATTTTGCCCTGTAAAACCTGCTATAGCACCATTTAATCCTCCAATTATCATAAAACTTACAGATTCTATCTGAAGTCCTATTTTTTGAGCTGCTATAGCATCTGCTCCAAAACTTGCTATAATCCTAGCTAAAATAATGTTTACTAAGGTAAAAAGCACTCTTTGAGATGCCATTGGAAAACCTAATCTAGCTATCTCTTTAACTTTTTCATAATTTAATTTCCTCTTAAAGTTTATTTTACATATATCTTTTAAATAATGTATATACATTAAAAACATAAGCAAATTAGAAATCAAGGTTGCAATAGCTGCTCCAAAAACACCAAGTTTAAATATATATATAAATAATGGGTCTAATAAAATATTTAAAACAATACCTGTAGCACTAATTTTTAAAGCTAATTTGTTATTTCCAAAACTAGCTAATATTCTAGTAAAAAGATAATTAAAAAAGCTAAAAAATAATACTGGTGCACTTACAAGTAAATATATATACGAGTCTCTCTCCACTATTAAATCCTTTAAATTTAAGAATCCTATAAATGCTTTTCCAAAAAACACTAATATTAAGGAATATATTATACCTATAAAAAGATTCATTATAAGACCTGTCTTTATATATTCCTCTGTTTCTAGTTCATTTTTTCTTCCTACCTCATGAGAAACTTTAATACCAGTTCCTGTAACTACTAATGCATTTATAGAGTATCCAAGACCTATAAAAAAACTTGAGGACCCAATACTAGCTATAGCACTACTTCCAAGTCCTCCTACCCAAAACATATCTATAATTCCATAAGCAAACTGAAGAAATGAACTTCCCATAATAGGAATTGCTAATGATATTAAAACTTTTAAAACTTTACCCTTTGTTAAATCTACTTTTTGCATTCTTATATTTTTTCTTCCCCCTTT
This sequence comes from Clostridium sp. TJA038, assembly GCF_058310255.1. Classification (NCBI taxonomy): domain Bacteria; kingdom Bacillati; phylum Bacillota; class Clostridia; order Eubacteriales; family Clostridiaceae; genus Clostridium; species Clostridium sp. TJA038. The sequence continues at coordinate 83,440 of NZ_JBZEFA010000003.1, forward strand.
TTTTAAATAATCTGTTCAATTATTATTAACTTTTTCTTAAAATATCACAAAATTTATTATTAAGTCAATTAATGAAATTAATTAATAAGTCCTTTGTTTTTCATATTAAATAAAATAAAAAACAAGCTAAACTTTAAGCTTGTTTTTATATTTTAATACTAAAAATAATATTTAGCTTGAGCACTATACATTATTTCATACTCTTTTCCTCTATCTTTTATAAGATTTTCATGGGTTCCATATTGTATAAGTCTTCCTTCTTTAAAAACAGCTATTTTATCACAAAACTTACAACTAGATAATCTATGAGAAATATATATTGTTGTCTTATTACCTATAAGCTCATTAAACTTGCTATATATTTCATATTCAGATTTTGGGTCTAATGCTGCAGTTGGTTCATCTAAAATAACTATTTTTCCATCTTTATATAAAGCCCTTGCCATAGCTAATTTCTGTGCCTGTCCTCCTGAAAACTCAGTTCCTCCTTCATCAAAATTTTTATATACAGGAGTATTTATTCCTTTTTCTAATCTCTTTAAATCCTCAAAAAAACCACTTTTTCTTAATACTTCTTCTATTTGATAATCACTAACTTTATCAATATCATTTAAGGCTATATTCTCCTTAATAGAAAAGGCTAATAACTTGAAATCTTGAAAAACTACTGATAAGAGCTTCATATACTCATTATAATCATATTTATTTATATTAATTCCATTTAACAAAATTTCTCCCTCAGTTGGTTCATAAAGCCTTGCTAAAAGTTTTATAAAAGTTGTTTTTCCTGCACCATTTAATCCAACTACAGATAGTTTCTCCCCTTGATTTATCTTTATAGAAATATTCTTTAAAGTAAAATTCTTACTTCTTGGGTATTTAAAAGATACATTTTTAAATTCAATATTAATTTCTTCTATATTATCTATTTTTTTATCTCCCTTTGTATTTTTAGGTTCTATACTTTCAAATTCTATAAAAGGTTTAAGGTATCTACACATTTGTCTTATCATTACATAATTTCTAAAAAGATTAGATATAGAGGTACTAAAATTTATAGCTGCTGTTGTATACATTGTAAAATCTCCAATTCCTATGCTATTTACTAAAACTTTATAAGATATATATCCATAAACTACTAGCATTTGAATTTGTAAAGATATTTCATTAATTCCTTCATAATTTCCTACCTTTTTAAAACTTTTTATAAAAGCCTTTGTACTATTTATATTAAAATCATCTAACTTTTTAACAAATAAAGGAGCCATATTATAAAGTCTTATATCTTTTCCAGAAGAAAAATCATTTATTACATTAAGATAATATATAAATTCTCTATTTAAAGGAATTAAGGAATCAAAAAATTTATGCTTTGCTTTTTCAGACTTTTTATATATAAAGGAATTTAAAATAACTATGAAAATTATAACAAGTATAATTGCTAAATCTAAAGTTGAAATAAGGCCAATTAACCCTATAACTTTAATAATTTCTGTTAATCCCTTAGATATATTACTTGTAAGTTGCCAAAGAGCTCCTTGATTTCTTATAGGAAATATTGCTCTTTCCTTTAAATTTAAAATTTCTGGGTCCTCAATATTTTCAAAATCTAAATCCATAGCCTTTTTTCCTATAAGAAGGTCAAAACCAGCAACTACCTCTTCATTTTTTAAATTACATTTCTTTTCTAAAAAAATATTTATTAAATTTAATATTCCATTTCCTAAAACAGTTAATACTACTAATATAACAAGTGTTTTTATCCTTCTTTCTCCTAAAAGTTCATCTATAATATACTTTGACATTATTATATTTAAAAAAGGTACTGCTGCTGAAAATAATGAAGATATAAAAAGTATTGGTATATAAGTTTTTGATATACCATTAGCTAATTTAAAAAAGTGTTTTATTATATAAAAATCACTTGCAGATTTATCTTTATTTTTCATTATTACATCCTTCCCCCTCTTCTTTATAATATTGTGCTTGTATATTAAACATCTTATTATATTTTCCTTGCTTATTTAAAAGTTCCTCATGAGTTCCATACTCTACAATTTCTCCATTTTCAAAGAAAGCTATTTTATCACAAAATTTTGTACTTGCAAGTCTATGAGATATATAAATTGCTGTTTTTTTACCAATTAAATCATTAAACCCTTTATATATTTTATATTCAGCTACTGCATCTAAAGCTGAGGTTGGTTCATCTAACACAACTATCTTTCCCTCTTTATACAAAGCTCTAGCTAAAGCCAACTTTTGATTTTCTCCTCCTGATAATTCAATACCCTCTCCATCTAAAATTTTTAAAAGTGAAGTATCTATTCCCTTTTCAAGAGAATTAATTTTTTCTAACATTCCAGCTTTTTCTATACACTTTAAAATCTTCTCTCTATTAGTATCCTTAGAATTTTTTAAGGATATATTTTCTGAAATAGTAAATGCAAAGGTCTTAATATCTTGAAATACTACAGATATAATTTTATAGTATTCTTCTCTAGAAAAATTTTTTATATCTATTCCATTTAATAAAATTTCACCACTACTTGGCTCATATAACCTACATAAAAGTTTAACAAAAGTTGTCTTTCCTGCTCCATTAACTCCAACTATAGCAAGTCTTTCTCCTTCTTTTATTTTTAAAGAAAGATTCTTAAATATATATTTATTTCCCTTTGGGTACTTAAAAGATACATTTTTAAATTCTATTTCATAGGTATCTTTCCTTGGAATTTCCTTATTATTTTTATCACCTTCACTTTGCATATTTAAAAAATCCATAAGGTCATCTAAATACATATTTTGAGATTTAATAAAAGCTAAATCCTCTAGTAGTTCCTTCATCCAATTTCCAAATCCATTTATAGCTGAAAAATACATTGTAAAATTACCTATGGTCATTTTCATAAAAAGTACCTTATATATTAAATATCCATAAACAATTCCTTCTCTTATTATTAAAAGAAATATATCAATCTCTTTAACCCTTGACTGCTTATCTTGAACATCCTTAGATATTTCTATTCTTTCCCCTCTAAACTTCTTAAATTTTTCTATAAGTATATTTTTTAAATTATATATTCTAATATCTTTACCATAAGCAAAGTCATACATTGTATCAAAAATATAAAAACTTCTTCTATCCTTATCTGCTGCCTTTTCTCTTTGGCTATATTCATATCTTTTTACTTTTATAGATAAAAAATAACTTATTAAAACATTTATTATTAAAAATATTAAAATTAAAGGACTTAAAAATAAAATTATAGAGATATAACCTAAAAATGCCACTAACCTTCCTATTAGTTCAAATATTCTTTGATATACTCCTTCTACCCCTTCTGTATTATTATTTATTGCATTCATAATACTTTTTATCTTATTTAAAATTTCAGGGTCCTCTGTATTTTTAAAGTCCATTTTCATGACTTTTTCCCCTATCATTGTTATATAATCACATCTTATTTTTGTAATTCTAGGTTCTGCTAAACATCTAAGGTAAACTATAGAGTAATTTACTATTGAAGATAATATAAAAAACCCTAATAAAGTTAAGATAATTACTTCAATTCTTTTTTTTCCTAAAAGTTCATCAATCAATAACTTTGGCAAAAAAATTCCTATAAAAGGGTAAATAGATAATAAAATTGTATAAATACTACATTGAAAAAATAAAAACTTATCTGCTCTCCAAGCATATCCCATAATATATTTAATGTTTCTTAAGAGAGTTCCTTTCTTTCTTAATTCCCCCATAAATTAATTCTCCTATATTGAAAAGTTTCTATTTAATTATACATAAAATACCAAAAAAGGTATATATATATATATATAGTTAACATAAATTTAATAACAATTTCTTCTATTAAATATTTTCAACTAATATAGCTAATAATAAATATGGACTCTCTTATTCTTAAAAATTATAATTTCGACAATTGTTTGTGTCCTTCAAAACTAAAAAAGAAGTTATATCAATTTAAACTTATAAATAAAAATTATAAAATTAACCTTAAAAATAATTTAGTAAAATATTATAATTTTTATATTTAAGTTTTGATATAACTCCTTTTTATTTCTCTAAAAACTAGTTCTAAATAAGATTTATTTAACCTCTATACAAACTTCTTCCTCAAAATACATACTTTTAACTTTTATTCTACAAAGCCCTGCTTTATTTTTAGTTCTAACCCAAAAAGCCACAGCCCCACCAGATATTCCAAACTTACTAGGTCCCATTATGCTTAAAGGACCTTCAATAGAAACTTCAATGAAATCATTATTTAAGAAAAGAACTTCTCCTAAATTATCTAAAAGTTTTACTACAATTCTAGTAGCATCATAACTTGTTTTATTTAATGAAAGTTCGAAATCATCAGGCTTAACATATAATTTTTTCATACTTCTAAGTTCTCCAATGTCCTTAGATGCAACTTCCTTATTATTTACAAACCCCTTTATTTTTAAAGAGTTTTCCTTATCTCCCCAACCACCTGCTAATTGATAAACTAAAGACATTATTTTAAATACAGGTATTCCAACCTTTTCACTAAAATCTTCTATATACTTAAAATCCTCCTCTGATAAGTTAGTTAAGTTTGAATCTTTTAACTTAACTAAAACAAAATCTTTTAATTCATTTTTTTCTTCTTCAGAAAGATTTATATCTGTATCCATAGATAAAATATGAGAAACTTCAATTGGAGGATGAGGTAAATTAGGAAACTTCTCTTTATTAGGATAATAAGTATCTATATATATTCCATCTTTAAATATTTTTATATAATCACAATTTGTAAGGACTGTAAAGGGAAGTATCGAACCTCCATCTCTCTCCCCTTTAGCACCTAAAGTCATAGGTTCTAACACAATTCCTTCCTTAGTATTCTTTTGACTAGCATAAGAATATGCTGCATACTTAGGATTTCTAAACATATCAGAAACTCCATGATAGCATATTTTATCTCCTGAACCAAAGGAACTATGTGTATTATAATCAAAAGCACACCATCCTATAGCACCACTTATTTCATCTAAAGCAAAGGATTCATTTATAACTCTTAAGTGTCTATATGCATGTTCTGTTTTTTTGCACTCTTGGTCAAAAGTTTTAGTAGGATACATATGTCCATTATATTCAGTTACTAAATAAGGAACTTTTTTATTCTGTCCTGTTACCTCCCTTTGAGTTCTTAATACTTTTTCTCCTCCGCTATGAATAAAATCATTCATTGTATAAACATCTTCTAAAAAATCACTATTTTCTAAGTATCTTACACCACCAGTTTGTCTAATACTATCTAATTTCTTTGCCATAGCATTAGTTTTCAAATAAAATTCATGACAGTCTTGAGATTCATTTATTCTAACTCCCCATAAAATTATAGAAGGTCTATTAAAATCTCTCTTTATCATCTCTTCTACATTTTTTATGGACTCTTCTTGCCACTTTTCATCTCCTATATGTTGCCATCCTGGTATTTCTTCAAAAGCTAATAAGCCAATTTCATCACATTTTCTTAAGAAATGTACTGATTGAGGGTAGTGAGATGTTCTAACTATATTAAGACCTAAGTCATATTTTAAAATTTCAGCATCTTTCTCTTGAACCCTTTGTGGCATAGCATATCCTACATATGGGTAAGATTGATGACGATTTAATCCTATAAGCTTTACTTTTCTACCATTTAAATAAAAGCCATCACCTTTAAACTCTGCTTCTCTAAAGCCAAAGGTATCCTTATAATCATCAATAAGCTCTGAACCTTTTAATAATTTAACTTTAATTTCATAAAGCTTAGGATTTTCTATGTCCCATAAAATAATCTTATCTAATTTATCTATTTTTATTTTTTTACTTGTTAAGCCTTCTTCAACTAAGAAATTTACTTTTTTGCTTTCTTTTAAAGTACCATCTTCAAGCTCTACTAAAATTTCTAAATTCTCTTTTAAATCCTTATAATTGCTTAATTCTATATCAAGTTCTAGAATCTTTTCTTCTTTTAAACAATCATAGGCCTTTGCATATATGTTATTTATAAAAATAGGTTCAACTATTCTTAAAGAAACCTCTCTATATATTCCACCATAAGTTAAATAATCAACAACATAACCATGAGGAGGAATATCTTCTCTTTCTCTTGAGTCCACAACAACCTTTAATATATTATCCTCATTAAATTTTATAAAGTTAGTAATATCTATTGAGAAATTAGTGTATCCTCCTTTATGTCCTCCAACATAAGCCCCATTTAAATACACTTCACTAGCTATCATAACTCCTTCAAAATCTAAGAAAACTTTTTTTCCTTTAATATCTTCTTCAAAATTTAAAACTTTAAAATAAGTAGAAATAAATTGATATAATTTTTCATCAAAATAATTGTATGGTAATTCTATATTACTATGTGGTAAATCAACTACTTCAAATTTACTAAAATCAAAATCATCTTTTAAATAAGATTCCTTATATTCATTTTTGTAAAACCAATTGTTATTAATGTGCCTTATATCTCTCATAAAATCCCCCTTAGAATTATAACTAAAGTACATTTTAGTTAATTATTACCATACATTAATTATACAGTTTTTATTATGAACTTTCTTTTAATAAATAAGTAAAAATCTTTAATTATAACTATTTCTAAAAATAAAAAACATCTTATAATGTTTATAAGATGTTTTTTATTTTTAGATTAATTTTTTTCAACTAAATTCATAAGCTTATCTTTTAATAAATTTAACTGTAAATCTCTGTTATTTTTTTCTTCCTCTAAAATTTTTATTAAATTTTCTAAGTTTAAATTTATTTCCTCAATAATGTATAAATAATCTTTAAACTCTACCTCATTGCTTGATTTTTCAAAAATATTATTAAAAATCACATTAATATTATTTGAAATATAATTTATTTCCTTACCTTTTAATAAAGTGTTTATTTCTAAATCTCCTAATTCTCTCTTTAATGCAAGTATTTCATAAGAAAGCCTATCAAAATTAAATTTAGCCTCTTCTAACTTCTCTTTATTTAAGCTCTTACTTAATACTCCTCTAGAAACTATATAGTTATAAGAAAATTCATTATCTTCTTTTAAAATTCTTATTAGCTCTTTACTTAAATTAAAGGAATTTTTAGCTTCCATAAGTGCTTCTTTAACTTCTTTATTCTTAATATATTCATCTCTTATATTAAATTCTAAAGTTATTATATCTTCTCTTATATTTAAATTAAATTTTTTTAGCAAATCTTTTTTGCTTTCAATAAGTTTCTTATAGGTATTTTCAATGTTTTTTAAAGGTTTTAAATCCTCATTTATACTTTCTAAATTAGACTTTAATTTACTTAATATAAACTTAAGATTATCATAATGCAATTTACTCTTTATACATTCCTTTTCTAAAGCTTTTACTCTTTCCTCATGACTATTAAAAATATTAAAAATAAAATTTGAAAAACTACTACCTTTTAAATTTTTTAAATCCAATAGTTCCTCATTTAAATTCTCATAAAATTTCTCTAATTCTTTTTCTTTTAATTCTATTTCTTTTTCTAAAGAATATTTTTTCTTTTTAAGTAATTCTTTTAAGGCAAGTTTTTTATTACATTCTTTTAATTTTTCATTTAAATCTCTTAACATTATTTTCTTACCTCCAAAATAATAAGATTTATATTATAAGTATTTTATTAAATAACATTAAAATAAGCTTTCATTTTTATAATCTTCAATTTTAAAAGTAAGATACATAGAATATACTTTTTATATTTTTTCTTATAAAAAATAAAAAACTACTATCTAAAATTATTAAATAGTAGTTCTTAAAATTTTAATTTGATTTAATACTCTTAAACTCAAAGCCCTTGCTTTTTAAATAATCTATTATTCTTGGAAGTGCCTTTACAGTTTCTTCTTTTCCATAAGTATCATGCATTAGTATTACTACATTATCAGCATCTGGTCCTAAGTCATCTATACTTTTTTGAGCAAAGGCAACTAATTCATCAGCATTTTTTTTCTTACCTTCAGCATCACCATTTAAAGCATTCCAATCAATATTTGCTATATGGTCTTGTACCATTCTCTCTTTCATAGGAGTTCTATCTTGCCAAGACCAGTATCCTCCTGGAAATCTAACAACATTTGTTGAAAAATCTTCACCTAAAATTTCTTTCATTAAGTTTTCATTTTTATCAAAATCAGAAATTATGTTATCTACATTCATTTTTCTATCAGGATAAAGATATTTATAGTCATGGCTATATGAATGGTTTCCTATAGCATGTCCTTCCTTAACAGTTTGCTTTAAAAGCTCCTGTGCTTTTTCTCCAGCTTTCAATGAGTCTCCTGTTACAAAAAAAGTAGCCTTTATTCCATAATCATTTAAAATTTTTAATACCTCTGGAGTATTAGTTGTTGATGGACCGTCATCAAAAGTTAAATAAGCTATCTTTTTACCATCACTTCTAACTGGATATTTAAGAGTTCCTTTTAAAAGTCCATTTGTATAATCAGATACAACCTGTGCATCCTCAGCATTTGGATCATCTTTTGCTTTTAAGTATTTTATTTCTGAATCATCTTTTGCCTTTTGATTATCTGAAGTTTGTTCATCTTGAGTGTTAGCTTTGCTTGAATCCTCTGTACTCTCAGTAGCTTCTACTTGTTTCTTTTGCATAGAATCACATCCAACAAAAGAACCTAAGCATATTAATACGCTAAAGACAAGAGTATACTTAAGTATTTTTTTCATAATTTTCATCCCCCGTATAACTTTCCTTTTTTGCACATCTTTTATTATATAAAAATAATAATATAAATAAAATACAAAATAGAAACAAAGACTTTAAAATTTACTTATTTTGCACTTTATTAATAAATATAATTAAATGTTAAAATATATTTATCAAAAATAAAAAGCCACTATTTTAAGTAGCTTTTATAAGATTGACCATGCCATGTAATAATCATCATTATTATTTTTATCAAAATTAACTTTAATTATTTTATAAGAGCTGTCTTTACAACAACATGTCATTTTATTTCCATGTCTATCAAAAATATAATTTTTATTATAATCATCTAATGAAACAAGGTCATATCCTAAGGAATTTACTATGCTTTTTAAAGTATTTATATCATTTCCCTTAATGCCTAACTCTTTTATTATATCGCATTGGCACTTATCACATAAAGTCATAGTATATAAATTTAAATCTTCATCATAAAGAATTAATTCTACAGTACCTTTAGTACTCAATAATTTTTTGAGTTTTTCTTTAAACATAAACCATCCCCCCTTTATGAAAAATATATTATTACATTTATATCCAATAAGTAAAGACTTAATACATTTATTATTTTATGTACCTTAAAATTAATTATACTCCTCTATATTTTTTCAATCAAACCTCTATAAAAAGCTTAAAATAGCAAAATTCATTAAAAATTTCAAAAACATAAAGATTTTTGCTAACTTAATAAATCTTATTTATCTTATCTTTTCTTTTTAAATAAGGATTTTAATTGTCTCTTTAAAACATCAAAGAAACTTAAAGACCTAACTATGCGATTTGCATCAACATAATTTCTTACAGTACGAAGTACTCTTTTTGGATCCTTAGAAGAAAAGGAATATGTTCCATTTTTCTTAGTTTGAATTGCATAACGAGGAATCCATTTTCCCTTAAACATTATAGATACAATTACATAATCTACTTCTTCCCAGGGAATTTGAATAAATTTTCTATAATCATTAGTATTGTAAAATTCAAATCCTTTATCTCCAACCATTATTTGACCATATTCAGCAAGTCCTAAAAAGGATGTTGCATCAACTACCAAATCCACTTTTGTATTAAGTGATTGAACCATAAAATATACCTCTTTTCTTCTATTTTAATTCACTTTATAAAATAAAATATTTAAATTTAAATTTTTAAGAAAAGCCTAGGCTAAGTAAATTATACTAACCTAGGCTAAAGAAAATATTACATTAATCCTATTACATGGAATACAATACCGATTACGAATAAAGCAAGAATAATTACAATTGGAGATACTTTCTTCTTAAGTAACCACATGCAAAGGAATGTTAATAATAATCCTGCAAGTCCAGGAATTAATGAGTCTAAGTTTCCTTGTAATGTAGTAACTTTTTCTGGTGTTAAAGATAGTCCAGCAGATTGTTGTATTAATGCTTCCTTAATACCTTGTGCTCCTTCTGTAATAGTAGTCCAATCTATGTACGCTCCTGGGCTTAGTTGTACTGTAGAAATTACAGGGGTGAACTTAATAGATACCCATCTATTAACTAATGACCCTAAGATGAACATACCAAGTATAGATGCACCTTTTGTGATATCTTGTAATAAGTTTCCAGATAAATCTTCTGTTATACGAGAACCAGCTTTGTAGCCGAATTCTTGAGTGTACCAAGTAAATGCCATACGTATAATATTCCATCCTAAGAAGAATATAATAGGTCCTAAAATATTACCTGACATAGCAAGTGATGCTCCTAAAGCACCTAAAATAGGTCTTACAGTGAACCAGAATACAGGGTCTCCTATACCTGCTAAAGGTCCCATCATACCAACCTTAACCCCTTGTATAGTTACATCATCAACTTGTGCTCCATTTGCACGATCTTCTTCTAAAGCTAATGTTACACCGATGATAGGTGAAGCTACATATGGGTGAGTATTAAAGAATTCTAAGTGACGTGTTAAAGCCGCTGATCTTTCTTCTTTAGTTTTGTATAACTTTTTAATTGCAGGAATTAATGCGAATGCCCAACCACCATTTTGCATTCTTTCATAGTTCCAAGATCCTTGAATGAAAGTTGAACGCCACCAAATAGAAAGACGATCTCTTTTAGTTAATTTTAAATTTTTTTCCATTTCGTCATCTCTCCCTTCTTAGTATTTATCGATAATATCGCCAACTGGATCTCCTATGTTTGATCCACCATTACCTGATCCACCTTTTTTGCTTAGTGCTAGGTAAATAAAGGCTAAAGCAACACCAATTGCACCTAATCCTATAAGTGTAAGTTGAGGAATAGTTGCTAATACAAAACCGATTGCGAAGAATGGCCATACTTCTTTTGTTGCCATCATGTTGATTACCATAGCGTATCCAACAGCAACAACCATACCACCACCAACAGCTAAACCGTCAGTTAACCATGCTGGCATAGCAGCTAGTAAAGAACTTATTGGACCTGCACCTATTAATAAGATTAAAGCTGCTGGTAATGCTATACGCACACCTTGCATGATAATAGCGATTACATGCCACATTTCAACTTTTCTTATGTTACCTTCTTTAGCAGCAGAATCCATAAAGTGTACAAACGCTGTAGCTATTGTACGACAGATTATTGTTAATAATAATCCTGCAACAGCTAGTGGAATAGCGATAGCTATAGCTGAAGATATTCCCGCTTGGCCTTCACCACTAAGAACTAAGATAATTGCAGCTGCAACTGATGCTAACGCTGCATCTGGTGCTACGGCAGCACCTATATTTGCCCAACCTAAAGCGATCATTTGAAGACTACCGCCTAGGATTAAACAAGGTATTAAATTACCTGTAACTAAACCAATTAAAGTACAAGCAACTAATGGTTGATGGAATTGGAATTCGTCTAGGATTCCTCCCATACCAGCTAAAAACGCAATAATAATAACTAATATTATTTGAATTATATTTAAATCCACTGTATTAATCCTCCTTTTCTTTAAAATAAATTATATAAGTTTAATATAAATATTTTTATTATATTACTTTAATTTATTTAATTCTTCTTGTGCTTTTTTAAGAATTTCATCCATGTTTCCTTTTGAGTCGCTTGGAACCTTACGAACATCAAATTCTAATCCAGCTTCTTTAAGTTTATTGAAAGTATCAATATCCTTTTGGTTAAATGCAAGAACCTTATTTGGCTGAACCTTACCTGGAGAGTGAGCCATAGAACCTACGTTAACTGTTTTTATAGGTACGCCACCTTCAACTACTCTAAGCACATCCTCTGGATTTTCAAAAAGAAGTAACGCACGCTGTCCACCGAAATGCTTATCATCTTTAGCGATTTTAATCATTTGGCTAATAGGAATAGTGTGTGCCTTAACTCCTGGAGGAGCTGCCTGTTGAATTAATTTTTTACGTAAATCATCTTTAGCTACATCATCTGAAACAACAATAATTCTTGTTGGTTTAACAGTTTTTGTCCAAGCAGTTGCTACTTGACCATGAAGTAAACGTGAATCAATACGTGCCAAAACGTATTCAAAAGAGCCAGGAGCACCTACATTATTTCCTTGTGGAGTTGCCTCTTTACTTGCATCACTAGAAACTTGTGGTTCTAAAGATTCAGGTTTAACTCTTACTCCATCTCTAGCTGTCTTTAAAATACTAGCAGCAATTTCTTGTGCTGATTCCATTGAAAAACGAGAAGCATAAGCTTCAATAACCATTGGTAAGTTCATACCAGCTACTATAGCCCACTTATCCTTGTGTTCTTCAACTAAGCTATCAGCTTGGTTAAATGGTGTTCCACCCCAAAGGTCTACTAAGAATAAAACCTCATCTTGATTATCAAAGGAAGCTATTGCTTCTTTCATTTTTGCTTTAATATCATCAGGACCTTCACTTGGCATTAATGTAACAGCTTTTACATTTTCCTGCTCACCAAAAATCATTGAGCCAGATTGCAAAATGCCTTTAGCAAATTCCCCATGACTAGCAAGAATAATTCCTACCATATGTATACCTCCTATTTTTTTATTGTTTAAGACAAATTTTTTACTTCATCTTACGTTAATTTTACAATTTTTACATCGCTTTTACAAGTGTTCGTCAAAATTTAAACATATACATATTCTCCAAAAACATAGCTTTTATTAAATAATTTAATGCCCTTTAAGCAAGTATTTATCAATATTTAAGGGATTTTTTAATTAAACTCAAATAGATTTAGCCATTTTAAAAAATTTTCAAAAAATTCAAACTCTATTTTGACAAAATACAAAGAAGTATAACAAATTATTATACTTCTTATATTTTTTTTGTTTATTTTTATTTATTTTTTTATTTCGCTCTTTCTACTAAAAATTTTACTACAGAATCTTCATTATTACTTCCTATAATTCCCGTAGAAATCTTTTTTAAATCTTCTGTTGCATTCTCTAGAGCATAGCATTCATCAGATATTTCGAACATTGGTATATCATTTTCCCCATCTCCAAAGCTTATTATTTTACTATGATTTATATATTCTGATAAAAACTTAATTCCCTTAGCTTTAGATGCCTCATTACTATATACATCTATAAAATAAGCTCCCTCATTATAGATATCCTTGTAACAATTGCCTGTAACACCCTCTATGTTCATAATCTTTTTAAAAATTTTTTCAGCTATATTTTTATTATTCTCAAAAAAAACGAAATTTATTATTCTATTATTTTCTAATACTTCATAATAATCACATATTTTTTCGAAAGATTTAAGTTTTTTGTTTAATCTTTCCCTGTAATATCTTTCTTCAAAGTCATAAGTAAAATCTTTATGATAAACCCAAAGATGATTATCCTTTATTCCATATAGGAAAAATGTCTTTTTATAATCCTCAAGTATTTTTATTATTTCTCTTGCACTTTCTTTTTCTATTTCCTTGACATCTATATATTCCTTATCTTTAATATTATAAATTAAAACCCCATTCATAAGAACTAAGGGAATCTTTATATTTACTTCCTTTAAAATTTCATAAACCGTAGCAGGACTTCTAGCAGTAGCAACTGTAAAATTAACCCCTTTTTCTATAAGATTATTTAACTCTCTTTTTGAAAACTCTGATATAACCTGTTCTTTATTTAATAAAGTTCCATCTAAATCTGAAACAAATAATTCCATTTTAATTACACTCTCCTAATAAATTCTAATTTATCTTTCAATTAACTTTATATTATCTATAAATAGTATCTTTAATCAAGTAAAAGAAAATTTAATATGCTTTAATAATAAATAAATGATAAAAATTCAAAAAATTATTTGAATGATTTTTATTTTTTTCAAATAATTACTTCATTTTTGTAAATTATTATTTTATTTCATATTAATAAAATCTTATAAATACTATAATTAGAAATATATTAACTTTCTGTGAATAAACAAAAAGTTTATTTAGTAATAATAATTATTATTTTTTGTATAAAAATTCATTTATTATTTTTTAATTACTTATCTTTTCTAATTAAAAAATTTTAATGATTTTACTTAGAAAAGATAAGTATGAAGGGAGCAAATGTTATGGTTTTACTTCTTATTCTCATAGTTGGACTGATTTTTTTATTTTTAGGAATTTATATTTTTAAAAATAAAAAATTTAAACTTGGATATTATCTTTTCTATTTTAGAAGACTTGAAGATTATTTTAATTTAAAAGATTTAAAAGACAAGAACTATATATCATACTCTATAGGAATGACCTTTATAATTATAGGAACAATACTAATTTTATCAGAATGCTTCTTTTATGTTTTTAAATTTAAAGAAGGATATTTATTAATTCCTCTTATAGGATGCTTTATTTATTATGTTTCTGAAATGTTTCAAATAGATAAGAAAATAAACTAGAAAAAGTTGCTAAAAAATAGCAACTTTTTTATTTATATTTATAAATTTAAACTAATTAATAAGAATAAATATAATCTTTAATTAATTTAATAAATTTAATTTTAAACCTTTACTTTTATTTACAAAAAGTTTATATTAGTAAGGTAAAATTTAAACTAAAGCCATACTAATAAAAATACTACACATATAAGGAGCTGAAAAAATTGAAAACAAGAAAAAAATCTATTTCAACTTTGATTATGACATTTTTATCTTTTTCTATTATTTATTTATTACATACTCTTTCAAAAGATTTAGTTTTATTATTATGTGGTGGAAAGATAGAGTTTAATAATGGAATTACTATAGTAAAAGATACTGTAGGCCCTATACCTTATATGCTTAATATAGTAATTGGTATAGCTATGCCTATATTATTTTTATTTTTACTTGTATTTATATTTAATAATTCTTTAAGAAATGGATTATATCATAAATTTACTTTAATATTTTTCATATGCTCTCTTTTAAGCATTTCAGCTTATTTAATTTTTTACCCTTTAATGTCCTTATTCACTAATATTACTTTTAATACAGAACTTGATGAGTTATTAAGTTTAACTGGAATTAGTCCCTTAATAATATTAATTGCTTCATTAATATTAGCAGCTTTATTAATGAAACTAGCTCATAAAAAAAACTTATTCTAAAAATATATTTTTTAAAAAGATTGTATTATTCTAAATTTAAATATATTAAGTATTAAATAGTATAATACAATCTTTTTTTCTTATTAATTATTATGCTTTTTTCTCTTTTCAAGCATTATATTAAGTACAGCATCATCAACTTCTTTAAAACCATGTTGCACTAAAGTTTCTATACTTTCTATAGTTTCCTCTACATCCTTTGCAACTATACCATCATTATCAGTTGCAGATATACCATTCATAGCTAAATTAGCACATTGTATTGCAGCATTTGTTCCTGTTGCAATTTTTAAAGCACAAGTTTCTTTAGCACCATCACATATCATTCCTGATAAATCAGAAATCATATTTTTTATACAATAATTTATATTTTCTAAATTTCCTCCTAAAAGATAAGTTATACCACAAGAAGCTCCAGTAGCCCCAGCTAGTCCAGCTCCACATAATGGTGAAAGTCTGCCCATATGCTTTTTAATTCTTATAGTAACTAAGTTACTTAAAACTAAAGCTCTAGCTAATTCTTCCTCATTCTTTCCTAAAAGCCTAGCTGTTTGTGCTACAGGAACAGAACAAGCAATCCCTTGATTTCCACTACCTGCAGTAGTCATTATAGGCATAGTGCATCCATCCATTCTAGCATCAGAAGCCGCTGCTGAAGCTGCAACAATTTTATTAGAAGCATCATTAGAAAATAAATTAAAATTATCATTTTTTATTATTTTACTTCCAACTTGAAGTCCATAAGCTCCCTTTAGCCCTTCTTCTGAAACCTTCTCATTCATCTTTGCACTTTCTAAAATAAATCTTATATCCTCAAAGTCAATATTTTTAGAAAAATTATAAATATCCTTAATTTTAAATAACTTATAATCTTCCTCTAAATCTTCATCAATATTACTATTTTTATTATCTAAAATTACTTCATCACCACTTTTTATTAAAGTTACATTAGTATGAGTATCTTCTATAATAACTAAAGATTTTGAAATATCCGATATAAGTTCAACTTCAATATATAGTGGTTTGTCAGTATCTTTTTGTTTTATGTTAATTATATTCTTATCTACTATATCCTTAGCTTCTTTAAGCTCTTCCTCTGTAAAATTTGATAATATAGTTAATTTTTTATAAGATTTTTGAATAGTAAGTCCTAAAGCAGCTGCTATTTCTATTCCTACTCTTCCTGTTCCAGGTATTCCAACTCCTAGAGCATTTTTTATTACATTTTTGCTTAATAAAATATTAACCTCTTTTAAATCTCCCTTTAAATTCTCTCTAGCTATAGAAGCAGCATAAGCTATTGCTATAGGCTCAGTACACCCTTCTGAAGGTACTACTTCCCTTTTTAATGTTTTTAAATATAACTCTCTCATCTTGTCACCTTCTTATATATTCCTTAATATATTTATTATAACACCAAGAATGACTTTTGTAATCATTTACATAAAAAGTTAAAAATTTTATTATATTTACGTAAAAATTTAAAAATTTTATAACTTATTTTCTTAATTATAACCATATAGTCAAAAGTCTTTTAAAAGTATAATTATATTAATGTATATAATTATAAATAAAGAAAGGAGTGTTTACATATGAAAAAGAAATTAATAGCTACTTTAATGCTAGGAACTTTTCTTATTTCTAATCTAACTTTTATAGGATGTAATAATACAGAAAATCAAAGTAATTCTGAAATAACTAAGGAAGAAAATAATGAGAAAACAGATTCACAAAAAGAAGATAATAACATAGATAAAAATAATAATATTGAAGATTCTTCTAATAATTCACATAAAGAAGATTATTCTGAAAAACAAGAAATCAATGAAGAAGAAACTAATAAACCTAAGAATATAGAAAAGCATAAAGAAGAAGTTTCAGAAAATGAAAGTAATAATTCTGATGACTTAAAAGATGATAACTCTCCTCAAAATAAGAATAATTCTAATAATAAAAGCTTGGAAGATGAATATGCAGAAGCTGATAAAGAACTAAATGAACTTTGGGGACATATAGTTAGCTATGGAGCAGATTATCCAGATGTAATTGAAAATGAGCAAAAATGGATAAAATATAAGGATAGCAAGGATTTACCTACTAAAATTAAGTTGACAAAGGAAAGAATTGAAACTCTTCAAAAATGGTTTTCTTATCAAAGAAGAATTCAAGGAGAACAAGGATATCAATTTGCTCAAACCCATCCATGTCCAAGTTTAGATTGGGAATAAACCTTTAAAAAATAAAATAATACATTGAAAATATCCTTACTAAAATAAGAATTTAAAAAGTGCTAGAAGATTTCTAGCACTTTTACTTATTTTTTCCTTAGCAGGATTTTGTATATTCCTTAAAATAACCTATTTATAAGTTTAAAATATAATTAAAAGGCAAAATAGGATTTTACATTATTATAATTATTAAATTCATAACCTGCTATTACATCATTTTTATGATTATTTATAGTATCATCATTTAAAATGCTACTTTTTTTAGGTTGCCAATTCCTAGGAGTATTAAAACTTTGCTTTAAGAATGATATACTATACTGAATTTGTTTAATATTTTTATCCTTATTTAATTTCTCTCCATCCTCTATAAGCTTTTCACTTATATTATTTTTATCTAGAAAATTTTCAATAGTTTCCTTAAGCTTCTTTGGATTTTCTGGTGGATTTGTAATTAAATAATACTCATGAACTATTAATACCTCTTCATCAAAAGTTCTAATAGCAGAATACATAGTATTTGGTATTTCATATATTTGTGTTTTTTTATCTAATAAATTAGTTCTGTTGTATAAAATATTTATTAATTCTACAAAGGCTACTATAATAAAAATTATTAAAATCACCTTAAAAACAATTTTTCTTAATGTTTTTTTATTCATTATTTTCTCCTTAGTAAAAATTTATACTTTTATAATAACATATAAATTTAACTCTTTAAAATAAAGAATAAAAAGTGCTTAAAAGCCTTAAAGCTTTAATTTATAATCTTATATAATTTAAAAGAGTATTCCTTTAAACTTATTACTTCTTCTAAATTCTCTATACTATTTTCATATAAATTCTTTACCTTTTTCTCTTTAATTTCTTTTGGTAAATTTATAATTTTTTTCTCCTCTGAATTATTTATAATAACAAAGGTCTTTCCCTTAGAGTAAATCAATACATCTTTATCCTCTTTATAATCTATCCAATTGTTATCTAGTAATTTAAAATCCTTATTTTCTTTTCTTACCCTTATTAAATTTTTCATAAATTCAAGCATATCTTTATCTTGCTTATTCTCATCCCAAATCATACATCTTCTATGAAGTTCCATATTCATCCCTTGATTCCCCTCCATAGCAACTTCATCTCCGTAATATATACAAGGAGAACCAGCTTGTGTAAACATAAAAAGATAAGCTAATTTCATTTTATTCTTATCCCCTTTAGCAACAGTTAATATTCTTGGCGTATCATGACTATCTAGAAGATTAAATATACTCTCTCCAATTTGTCTTAAATAACTAACCTTATTTTCCTCTACCATATATTTAAAATCCTCTCTACTACATCTATTTAAGCAAAAGTAATCCTTAATAGCCTCAGTTAGAGGATAGTTCATAACAGCATCAAATTGGTCTCCTTTAAGCCAAGGCAAAGCATCATGCCAAATTTCACCTAAAATATAAGTTTCACTATTAACACCTTTTATAACTTCTCTAAACTTCCTCCAAAATACATGGTCTACTTCATTAGCTACATCTAATCGCCAAGCATCTATCTCCATTTCCTCTACCCAATACTTTCCTACTCTTAATAAATAATCTACAACCTCTTTATTTTCTGTATTTAGTTTAGGCATAGTAGCAATTCTTCCAAAGGTTTCATAGTTTATATTTTCCCATCTTAAATCTTCTACTCCATTTTTAAAAATAGGAAACTCTCTTATACAAAACCAATCTCTATACTTTGAATTTTCTTTATTTTTTAAGACATCTTGCCACATTGGAGAAAGATACCCTATATGATTAAAAACTGCATCTAGCATAATTTTCATTCCTCTTTTATGAGCCTCTTTAACAAGCTTTTTAAAGGTTCTATTTCCACCTAATGCTTTATCTACATTAAAATAATCTATTGTCTCATATCTATGATTTTCACTTGCTTCAAAAACAGGACAAAAATATAATCCATTAACTCCAAGACTACATAAATAATCTAATTTTTCTAAAACTCCTACTAAATCTCCTCCCATAAAATTATCTTTAGTAGGCTCTGTACCCCAAGGTTCTACAAATTCATTATCTAAAGTTTTATCCCCATTACAGAATCTATCTGGAAATATTTGATACCAAATTGTATCCTTTACCCACTCAGGAGTTTTTGCAACATCTATAGGATTTAAATATGGAAAACAGAAAAAGTTTCCTATGTTACATAGTTTTTCCTCATCCTTTTCTCCATTTAATTCTTCTATTTTCTTTTCTGAAAATAAAATAGTTTCCTCTTCCCCCTCTAGTATAAAGGCATATCTTGAACGTTTACTAATAGGCTTATACTCTATTATAAAATTATCAAAATATTTTGTTTCTCCTTCTTTTTTCATTGGATAAATTTCTCCACCTATCCAACCTCCACCAGAAGCATTCATATTTCCACCATCACATCCGCCAACATCCCATATGTATGGATCTCCTATTTTTATTTTGGCATTTTTTACTTCACCTTTTTTAGTTTTAATTCTTATATGCAAAGTATCCTTATCATAACCATAAGAATAATTGCTTTTTACAATATGATGAATTGCTTCCTTTGTAATTTTACTCATAAAATCTCCTCCCTCTTTTTCGGAAACGTTTCCAAAATTCTATATAAAAAAATAAACCCTTCTCTTATGAATTATATCCTTATTTGTAAACATCTTCAAGTATATATTGTTAAATAGAACTAAGTGAAAAACACCTCACAATTTGTGAGGTGTTTTTTTATATATCGCAATTTTCTTCTATAATTCTAACCATAGCTGCCATGCAAAAAGTTAAGGCTTCTACAATTCCTAAGGAAAGAGCTAATGCTGTACCTATATGTATAAAATATTTTATAAAGGAAGTATTTAATGCCTGCATATCAATTATATTTAATGAAATTAGTAATATTCCTAAAATAATCATTATACTAAGTCCATATTTAAACATTCTAGTGTAAATTCTACTAAAATATTTAAGAGCCTTAATTCTCTCAATAAAATTATTTATTCCTCCAAATAGAGTTAATCCTCTTTTTTTAAGGTCCCATATGTGATATGCCAATGCAAATAAAACCCATACTAAAGCTATGCCACCAATAATTCCTTCTTCTAAATAGTTAGAAGCTCTTCTTATCATAAATATATAATCAAGCACAACTAAATTTGTAATAATTTCTATCTTTAGTTTTCTTTCGTAGCTTTTCATTCTCTCCTCCAAAACTTTTAAATCCTATATAAATATTATCAATTTAAAGTTTTTTTGTAAATATTTTTTAAACACTCTTGTTTTTTTCCTCAATTCAACTCTAATTTAATCTACCTTTCTTCTATATATGATTAAAAATTAATATATTAAAATATAAACTTATTTTAATTTTTAAAATTTTAATTAAAGGAGATACTTTTAATAAATGGATTTTTTTATATTTTTCTCAATGGTTATTTGTTATTGTTTTATATTATTAATAGGATAATTTCTATATATTATTAAATAAAACTCTTAAAATTAAAAATTCTTATAATAACTATAAATAAATCAAATAAGCAACTTTATTTTAGTATAAATAAAAAAATGATATACTTTAGGAAATATTTCTAAAGTGAGGTGAATATCTATGTTTACTATTAATAACTTTGCTTTTGATTCTATAAAAAGATTAGATGAATTAAAATTAAATAATTGCCTAGACATAAGATCTTATAAAAAAAATAGAAAGGTTGTTATAGAAAAACTAGAAAATTCCTTTAATGTATATGAAGATGGTTATGAAAAAAGAGAATTTTTAAATATTTCAAAGGAAGAGTTAAAAAAACTTTTAAAAACTATAGAAAAAATTGAATTTCCTAGAAGTAATAAGCTTAGAGTATATGTTTTAGAAAACAAGGAACAAAGTATATGTAGAGCAAATTATAGAGAAGAAAATATAGTTGATGAAGAAGAAGAAAAACTTTCTGTTTTTATAGAAACATCCTATAGCTCTTACGAAGGAATTAAGAGTTTAATTGAAAGTTCTAATGATTCTATAGTAGAAGTTGATTTTTCTCACAAGGTAATAATAAAATCAAAACTTTCTAAAGAAACCTATGAAAGCTTAAAAAATTATGTTAAAGATAAACAAGATACAGAGATTTATGCTTACTAAGTATAAATCTATTAATTTTTTTAAACTCATTAAAGAAAAACTCCATCCTAAAATTGTTTAGGATGAGGTTAATCTAATTATTTCTTAAAAAATTCTCTTATTTCTTCCATCATTCCTTCTTTATTTTCCTCTAAAATCTTTATTCTATTAACATTAGCTCCAGAAGGATGGGGAAACCCTTTAAGAATTTGCTTTTCATTGATTTTTCCTTCTTCACTTAATTTAAGAAGAACTTCCTCTACAGCCTTACCTAGAGGAATTATTAAAATATTTTCAAAATCATTTAAACTTTTAATTTCATCTAAAAAATTTGTATATACATATTTCATTAAAAAATCACTCTTTATAAGTTTTGGCGTATGCCCTGTATAATTTTTACCTTTATAAAATACAGCATAGGGAATTAAGGAAACAGTATGCATTAAATAATCCTTTTCATAAAAAAGTTCTTCACAATCCTCTATCCCTAAAGCCTTATTAAGCTTTAAATAGTTTAGCATTTCTATAGTATTTTTTCTTAATACTCCACTAAAACGTCCTGCAACCTTACATTTATATATAATATCTTCTACAGAACTTCCCTTTTCTATTTCTTCTCTTGCTTTTAATATAGCTACACTCATCTGATTAAAACCTGGTGTAATTCCAACTATAAAAATTTTAGCATTTTTATTTATATACTCATTGTGAGGTGCATAATAAACTTCAAGGTCTCCACTTTTATCAACTAGAAAATCTTTTGTCAAAAGGTCTTCCTTAGTATATTTCTTTTTTAAAGGTAATTTTTTTATTGCCTCTTCATAATCATAAAAAGTTTTTTTCATAATATCATCTCCTATTTGTTAAAGTAACTATAATATTAATAAAATCTTATTTCAAGAACTTAACATAACTATATTTTTTAATTTTTTGTAACTTTTATGTCATTTTCATAAAGATAAAATTATGTATAATTAATGTTAATTTTGTGTATAAAATTCATAAATTTTACATTTTTGCTTAACAAAAAAATATTAAGGAGAATTATTATATGACATTTTGGAATAATATTTTTAATAGTGTAAATAGCTTAGCAGGAAAAAGTTCTTTTTTAGATATAATCATGCTTTTTATCTCTAAAAAACTTCCTTATATAATGCTTTTTATGGTTATTATACTTTATTTAATAGGAATTATAAATAATAATAAAAAAGCTAGAGGTATTGCTGTAGACACAATAGTTTTTACTGTAATAAATCTAGCCTTATCAGTAATTTTAGGACACTTTTTTTATGCTCCAAGACCTTTTGTAAAAGACCCTAAAGCAAATCTACTTTATTACCACAAGGCAGATTCTTCATTTCCTAGTGGTCATTCTGTAGGAAGTATGAGTATAGCATTAGGACTAAATAGATATAATAAACTTTTAGGAATAATCTCTATAATCTTTTCTCTTTTAATAGGATTTTCTAGATTATATGTAGGACATCATTATCCGCAACATGTTTTATTGTCTTTTTTAATGGTCATTATACTTAATATTTTTTATATAAAACTTTTAAGTAAACCTGTTCAAAAAATATATTTTTCTATAGAAAAACATGTTCCAATTTTAAAAAATTTAGTCTATGTAAAATAAAAAATAGAAGCTTTATTTAAAAGCTTCTATTTTTTATTTTATAAACCACAATCTATTTCTATTTCATTATTAAAATTGTACTCTTCTTCTCCAAAAAGTCCTTCAATAAAATCTGGCATAAAATATTTTTTACTGCTACTTTTTAATATATTTTTATCTATATTTTTATACTTTTTTAAAATCTCTTTAGCTTCCTTTAAATTATCATTCATTGACCTTTCAATTGCCATTGCCTCTTTTGATTCTAAATTTCCACCACCATGATATAAAAATTCTCTTAAACTTATTAAGGAATCTCTAAATTTTTCATTTAATTCTTCAATGGAAACTATATCTTCTTTAGAAATATTATCAAAAGCTTCTTCTTTCTTTTCTCTACTATATAATCTATCTCCTATTAAGAAATAGCTTTTTTCAGAGGAACTGCTAAAAAGTGATTTTAAATCTGTTAAATCATAAGATTCTAAAGCCTCTATATTTTCTACATTATATTTATTCTTAAAATCTTCTAAGGAAATTTTTTCTATTCTTATTTCTTTCATAATTTTCTCCTTCTTAAATCTTTATCGCCTTAATTTTAATAAACAATACCTTATATAAAAATTTAAATAATATATATACTATATTAAATTTAAATTTTTAAATTTGCAATAAGTTAAAATAAGCTTATATAAAGTCATATAAAAAAGTTGATTTTTATAAAAATAAAAATCAACTTAAAATTTACTCTCTTATAAACTTTTATTTAATAAGCAACTGCTCTTTTCCATGAACAAGAATTGTAAGTAAATCGTTATATGGAGTACTTATATTAAATTCTTTTCCTTTTTTTGATACATATCCATTTATATAGTCTATTTCAGTAAGACGATGATGTTGTATTAAGTCTTGATGCATTGATGGATAATGTGCTCCTGCTTGACTTGGGTCATAAATTGCCTCTATTCCTCTTGCCACTTCTTCAACATCTAAGTTTACTCCATATTTACATGCAATACTTGCAAATTCTTTTATTATATTACGTATAAGCTCTGGTGCTTCTTTTAATTCACCAAACTCTTTAATATTACAATCTAAAATTGTACATCCACTATTTAAAGTTCCATTTACACAAGCTTTACGCCATATAGAAAATAATACATTTTCACTATAATGAGCTTTTAATCCAGCATTACTTAAAACATTACAGATTTCTCTTGTTTCCTTTTCCATGCTTTTATGAATATTTTGAACTTCTAAACTTCCATCTCCTGTTAAAACAACATGTCCTGGTCCTTTTAATCCTGCTGTCCATAAAGTTACTCCCATAAGTATATTCTTGCTATTAACATACTTTTCTAAGGTTTCATTATGTCCTAATCCATTTAAAAGACATAAAACCTTTGTATTTTCTCCTAATATTCCCTTTATAGACTCTAACATAGGTTCTAATCCCATAGATTTAGTAAATAATATTATAAGCTCTGGAACTTCTTTAGCCTCCTCTGGTAACATTGCTTTTATTTTTATCTTTTTATCTTCTCCATTTTCAGTAACAGTAAGACCTTCCTTATTTATAATATCAACATGTTCTTTCCATGCATCTATTAATTTAACATCATTACCTGCTTTATTTAGCATATATCCAAATCTTGAGCCCATAGCTCCTGCTCCAACAATTGCAATTTTCATTTGCTTAACTCTCCTCTTTATGTTTTTATAAATTAAATATATTTAAAAATATTTTTATCATATAAGTGAATAACTTTTCTTAAAAATAAATCTATTAAAAAAGCTCCTACAAAAGGTATTATAAAAAAGGCTATAATTACTTGCAATATAGTACTTGTAGCTCCTAAAGTATTTATTGCAGCTAAAGGACCTACTAAACCAACTATTCCAAAGCCTGCACTATTTGCTGTTCCTATTATGTTAAATAAATAAGCACCTATTCCACTTAATATTCCATTTAAAATTATAGGAACTGCAATAATAGGATATTTAACAAGATTAGGCATCATCATTTTCATAGCACCTAATAATATAGACAAGGTAACCCCACTTTGATTTACTCTAATTGAACCTATAACTAAAATTGCTGTACATGCTGTAACACCTATAGCTGCTGCACCTGCTCCTAAACCAGCTATTCCTATTGCTATTCCTATTGCAACAGTAGAAATTGGTGAAATAATAAGTATTGAAAAAGAAACGCTTATTAAAATACACATTAATAAAGGTTGCAAAGTAGTAAAATTGTTCATTATATTTCCAATAAATATAGTTATTTGTCTAATATAAGGCAATATAAGCATTCCTAAAAATCCAACTCCAGCTCCTGCTATAATAGGAAGTAATAATATAGTTAAAGAACCTAACCTATTTCCTATTAACCTAATAATATATACAGATATAAAGGAAACTAGCATAATATTAATCAAATCTCCGATACCAACCATTTGAACTCCAGCTTCACTAACTTTAAAGGCTCCAGAACCTAAAAATACTGCAGCTCCAACAATTACTGATTGCATTGCATTTAAATTAAATTGTAGTCCAACTAATACACCTATTATTACAGGAACTATAAACTGCATAACATTTACAGCGTTATAAAGAGTAGAAAATATAGGTGAAACATATAAAAAGTTCTTAAAAATAGCTCCTAATATAGCATTAGGTATTAATCCTACAACTATTCCAGTTGCAGTACCAGCTAAAATCTTATTTAAGTAATCTTTAGCTTTTAAATTTTCTTTTTTTAATTCTTTCTTTTGTGCCATAACAATCTTCTTCCTATAATAAATTTTTTGCTAGTTAAATAACATTGCAAAATTCACTAAATATTATTTCTCTGAAAAAATTTATTATTCAAGGATTTTGTAATAAGAAATTTCAATAATAAAATCTAAAGTTAATACCTTTTTATGTATTTTAAAAGAAAACTTTGTAAGTAAACGATTAATAAAAAAGATATTTTTCTTATTTGGGAATATTTTTTATTTAATATAGATTATTATATGATATAATATTTTGGCTAATGAAAATTATTAATTTACAAAAGAAAGGAGATATAGAAAATTAAAAATAAGAAAAATTTATTTTTAATTCTTCTATTTAAAAAGAATGCTAGATGTTTTAGGTTTAATATTATCTTTAATACTTATAATGTATCTTGCTTATAAAGGTTATTCCACAATTATAACAGCACCTATTGTAGCCTTAGTTACAATACTATTTATAACTGGAATTAACTCTCATTTTATGGCAACTTACACAGAAATATATATGACAGGCTTTGCTAATTTTATAAAAAACTATTTTCCACTTTTTATGACTGGAGCAATCTTTGCAAAACTAATGGAGGAAGTTGGTTATGCAAAATCTATTGCACACTTTATTACTAAAAAGCTTGGAAGAGAAAAATCAATACTAGCTGTTGTATTATCTGGTGCTCTTCTTACTTATGGAGGAGTTTCCTTATTTGTAGTTGCATTCATACTTTTCCCTATAGCTTCTACTTTATTTAGAGAAGCTGATATTCCTAAAAGACTTATCCCTGGAACCATAGCCCTTGGTGCTTTTACTTTCACTATGACAGCTATGCCAGGTTCTCCTGAAATACAAAATGTAATACCTATGAAGTATTTTGGAACAGATACCTTTGCAGCTCCTATTATAGGTCTTTTAGCAAGTGTTATTATGTTAACTTTAGGTATGTTATGGCTTACTTATAGAGCTAAAAAGGCTAAAGCTAAGGGAGAAGGATATGGAAATCATAAAGATGCTTTAGTTACTGAAAACTACAAAAATTTACCAAATATATTTAAAGCTATTTTTCCAATTTTAATAATATTTGTAGTAAATCTTTTTTTATCAAAGGTTTATTATGAAAATATAGATGGAAGTTATTTAAAGGATTTTAATACAACTTTAAGTAACGTATCTGGAACTTGGAGTGTAATAATAGCAATTGTTTTAGCTGATTTATTCTTAATTGTAACAAACTTTAAAAAAATCAAAAATTTAAAAAAGGTTTTAGATAAGGGAGTTACAAATTCCTTTAAACCTCTACTAAACTCAAGTGCTATAGTAGGTTATGGAAGTGTAATAAAATCTTTATCAGTTTTTACTCTTGTTCAAAGTGCTATATTTGGACTTTCCTCAAACCCTATTATTTCTGAGGCATTATCTGTTAATTTAATATGTGGTCTTACAGCCTCTGCTTCAGGAGGTCTTGGAATATCTTTAGATGCTCTATCTCAAACTTATTTGCAGATGAGTCAATCTTTAAATATTTCCCCTGAAATTCTTCACAGAATAGCCTCTTTATCCTCTGGTGGATTAGATACTCTACCTCATAATGGTGCAGTAATAACAACTTTGGCAATTTGTAGCTTAACTCACAAAGAAGCTTATAAAGATATGCTTGTTACCTCTGTACTTATACCTATATTTACAACAGTTGTAATTGTATTGTTAGTTTCTTTAAGATTTTCATTTTAAAATAAAAAAGGCTGTAGTTTAAAACTACAGCCTATAACAATTCAAAATTATCTTCTATTTTGTTGTTGTTTCTTAGCTCTTCTACAAGCCATACATCTTGTTGGCTCATTATCGAATCCTTTTTCTTTGTAGAATTCTTGCTCTCCTACTGAAAATACGAATTCGCTTCCACAATCTCTACATGTTATTATTTTATCTGACATAAACATTCCTCCTGAAATTAAAGATTCTAAATCGATATAATAATCCCTAATTTACGAGAAACTATTTACCTAAATGAAACTTTTTTTGTTAGCTTTTTGCTACCCTCTTATATTAACACACTATTAACATATTAGCAACTTATATTTAAAATTTATTTTTTAAAAGATTTTATTTAAATTAATTTAAATAAAAGTAACCTAATAAAAGCTTTAATAAAAATAAAAAAAATACTATACTTATAAAAGAATACTTATTCATTTATTAAAAATAAGGAGTTTATGTATGAATAAAAAAGATATACTTGAATTAAAAAAGCGTCTTAAAAAAGACCATTGCACCTTTACAAAAATGTGCGGTTGTTATGTAAATGGTGAAAAAAATATTATTTTAAACTTTAAAGAAACCTTTCTTAATCTAGATGAAGATGAATATTTTAAATATCTAGAAATAGCAAAAAAAGTTCTATCTGGTACTATAGGTAACAATATATTAGAACTTACCTTTCCTTTAAATGAGTATCTTGTCAATGAAAAACAAGTATCTCTTATGAATTTAAAAAATAGTAAATTAAAAGATGATGAACTTCTTAATGATTTTTATAGATTAATTATTGATAACTATGATTATACAGGAAATTTTCTAATACTCCTTTTCCATGATGCTTATGATGTAATAACTAAAACTAAAGATAATATTAAAATAGATGAATCTGAAGAGGTTTATGAATATATTTTATGTGCTATATGTCCTGTTTCTTTATCAGAACCTGGTCTTAGATATTTTGAAGAAGAAAATGAAATAAAATCTAGAATAAGAGATTGGGTAGTTGAAAATCCTTCTACAGGTTTTGTTTTCCCTGCTTTTACAGACCGTAGTTCAGATGTAAATTCTCTTATGTATTATACTAAAAATCCTAAAGATATACATGAGGAAGTTATGAAAAATATATTAGGATGCACTCCTAGACAAAGTGCAACTTTACAAAAACTAGCTTTTAAAGATATTATAAAATATTCCTTCCCTGATGAAGAAGAAGGGGAAAAAGCCTTTATGGAAGTACAAGAAAACTTACAAAACATGATAGAAGAACATAATTCTATGTATGAAGATATTTTAGAGAAAGAACCTATGTCCTTAGGAGATAAGGATATTCAAACCATACTTATAGAAAGCGATATTCCTGAAAATATTAAAGAAGAAATCGAAAAATCTTATATTGATAATTTTAAGGAGGATATTCCTTTAGCTGAAAGCTTAATAGATAAAAAAACTTTAAAATTAAAAGAACAAATAAGAAAAGAAGAACATCTTGAAAAACAGGTAAAGGTATTAAAGGATAAGCTTGAAGAAGTTAGTAAGGAAGCTGAAATTTTAAAAGAAGAAGAGGATGAGAATAATATAGATTTAGAAAAGGATTATGATATTATCCTTAAAGTAAAGCCAGAAAAAGTTCAAGAAATCAGTTCTCAAATAATAGAAGGTAAGAAATGCTTAGTAATACCTATAAATGAAAATGAACAAACAAAGGTAAATGATTTAGAAGATTTAATTTAAGTAAAGGGCTATAGGAAAATTTAACTTCCTATAGCTCTTTTTTTAAATATATTTTAACAAAATATTTAGCTTGTCTATCCTTTTTAGGAAGAAAAAAGCTATATTGAACAAAAATTAAAGCCTCTTTATTCTTGTTTAAATTAATATTCATAGATATTATATAATCTTCTATCTCTTTTAAACTTCCATAAAAATTTGTTGCATAAAAAACTCCTTGAATATTTTTCAAGATAGGCTTTTCCTTATATTCTATCTTTTTTAAAAATTCCTTTATATAATAATTCTCTCTTATAAATATAAATTCATCCTCTTCTATAGAAAATCTTCCTTTATCTATTTTATAAAAATATAATTGTCTTTCCTCTTTTAGTTTTAATAATTCTAAATTTTTATTTTTCTTTAAAATGCTTTCTATCTTTATTCCATAAACCTTAAAACTTGTTTTCACTTCTTTTATTTTCTTAAAGTCATATGTATTTTCAAAATTTTTAACCCTTTCTATTACTTTTTCACTATTATCTAAAGAACTTTTTAAATTTTTTAATTCTATTATTTTGTCATCTATTATTTTCTTTTGTGTCTCTATTAAATCAGAATAGGCTTTTAAATCTTCCTTTTCTATAACTCTTTTTATTTCCTTTAAACTAACTCCTAAATATTTTACCCCTAAAATTAAGGCTAATTGTTCTAAATCTCTAGTATTATAAAACCTATAATTATTTTCTTTATTAACTTCAGCTTTTAAAAGTCCTATTTTATCATAATACCTTAAGGTATCTTTACTTATATTAAAAAGCTTTGCCACTTCTCCTATAGATAGTTTCATAAATTCACCCTCTCTTTTAAAAGATTATATAAATATAATATATCATGTCTTGACATTAGAGTTACTCAATACTTTATACTTACTTTTTGAATAATATATTTTAAAATAAAAAAAGGATTGATAATATATGGATAATTTAATTTTTAGAGATTTAAAAAAAGAAGACCTTACTTATTTAGAAAACTTAACTTCTGAAACTTTTTGCTTTGATAAATTCATACATAATGAAATTCTTTTAAAAGAAATAGTAAAATCTTACTTAAAAGAAACACTTAAGGAAAGCTCTTATGCTAAGGTAGTTTGTAAAGATTCAAAGGTTTTAGGATTTATCTTATGTAAATCTGATAATGATAAAAAAAGCTTTGAAGAATTATATTCCTTAAAAGAAAAGAACTCTTTAGAAGACCTACCAGTAAAAGATGAAAATGACTTTCTTGAAATTGAAGAATTTATAAAAATAAAAGAAGGTTACTTAAGTCTTTTAAAAGACAAAGAAAATTTATTTGATAGTTCTATAAATTTATTTGTTATTTCTAAGGAAGCTAGAGGCTTAGGACTAGGAAAAAAATTATTAAAAGATGCACTTTCTTATTTAAAATCCAAAGATTCTTCTTCCCTTTATCTTTTTACAGATAGCAGATGTAACTATGGATTTTATGATAGTCAAGGATTTAATTGTTTATGCAAAGCAACTTTACACATAAAAACCATAAATTCTGACTTAGAAATATTTCTTTATTCTTATAAATATTAAAAAAATAAAACCTTTCTTAAAATTTAAGAAAGGTTTTATTTTATTCACTATAGTATTTAACCTTATTTACTACTCCCTCCTTATTAAGAACTAACACATAGCCATAATATGAAATTTCATAAATATCTTTATTTTCTGGTAAAGTATACTTTCTTCCAATTAATATATTTCTAGTATTATCTTCTCCTAAAACTTCTTCTAAAACAACCTCTGGTCCTTCTTCTTTAATATTTTTTAATTTATCTTCAATAGTTTCTATATTTTCTCCTATTATATTAATATCACCATATCTCACTATATCTTCATTTATTGTAGCCTCTTTTACACCAACCTCATTATCATCAAACTTAACTATTATATTACCAAAATCATAAGTATTATCTCCTAAGTACTTAAAAACACCACTATTAAATTTTTTCTTTGCACTAAAAACATTTAAATTTTTAAAGCTACTTTCATCTCTTATATCTAAAAATTTACCTTCTAAAAATCTTTTTTCATCATAATCATAAATATTTTTAGGGAAATTAATTTTTAAATCTTCGTATTTACTACTATCTTTCATTAAAAAGAAATTTATAGGCTCATAAAACTTTATAGTAGAATTTTTTAAAGTTGAACTAGAATTTGCAATTAATAAATTTCCTTCTCTATAAGCTAATATTTCTTGATTTGAATAGAAAAAATAAGGCATTATTACAAAACCTAAAATTAAAATAAAGCTTACAAAAAAAGATAAGGATATAGTAATAGCCTTAAAAAAACTTCCTACTTTTTTCTCCTTACAAATAAACTTAATTATTATAATGTTTCCTAAGAAAACTATTAAAAATTTACATAAAAGCATTAAATTATCTAGATTTTCTCTAAACTCAATTCCATTTTTCATTAAAACTCTTTTAGATATTATGTAAAAAATATAAATTACAATATTCAAAAGAAAAAACAGAACTAAAAAGTTCATTTTTTTGTTTTTCATAAAATTATCCCCCTTTTAAAAATAAAATGAAAAAATATGCCCCCTTATATTATAATATATGTAAAAGCTAAAGAAAATCTTTAAAAATTTTAAACTCTTGGAGGAATTATTATGAAATATGAACTTATAATATTTGATGCTGATGAAACATTATTTGACTTTGAAAAATCTGAAAAAGAAGCTTTTAAATTAGCTATGAATGAATTTAACATAAACTATAATGAAAACTATCACTTAAAAATATATAAAAAGATTAATTCAAGCCTTTGGAAAGATTTCGAAAATGGTCTTATTACTCAAAAATCTCTTAAAATAGAACGCTTTAAAAGACTTTTTAATAAGCTAAATTTAAATATTGATGCAAATACTTTTTCAAATTCTTACACAAAATATTTATCTTCCGCTTCATTTTTATTTGATGATTCTCTTAACCTTATAGAAAATTTAAAAGATTTTTATAAACTTGCTATAATAACAAATGGATTAAAAGTTGTGCAAGAGAAAAGAATAAAAAAATCTGAAATTGCAAAATACTTTGAAGCTATAGTAATTTCTGAAGAAATACTAATTTCAAAGCCTGATAAAAAAATATTTGACTATACATTAAAAGAAATGAATTTTAATGAAAAAAATAAAGTCTTAATGGTTGGAGATAGTTTAAATTCTGATATTCAAGGAGGAATAAATGCAGGATTAGATACCTGTTGGTATAACCCTAAAAAAATAGAAAATAAAAAAAATATAAAACCTACCTATGAAATAAATACTCTTAAAGAATTAGAAAACTTACTGATTAAATAAAATAATAGCTAGTTTTATTTAAAATAAAACTAGCTATTATTTTACTATGTACTTAAATTATAATTCCATTAAAATGGTCTATTTCATGTTGTATTATCTCTGCAATAAATCCCTTAAAAATTTCTCTATGCTTATTAAAGTCTTTATCAAAATATTCAACTTCTATAATTTTATATCTTAAGGTTTTTCTAAGACCTTCTAAAGATAAGCAACTTTCTTCTACCTCATAAGGCTTTTCACTCTTTAATATAACAGGATTAATCATAGGTACTATTAAATTTCCTAAAGCAAAAACAAGTATTCTTTTTCTAACACCTATCATATTAGCAGCCATTCCAACACAGTTTTCTAAATTTGCTCTTAAAGTATCTGTTAAGTCATAAACAACTTGAATATCCTCTTTTGTAGCCTCCTCTGACTTTTGACTTAAAAATAAAACATCTTTAACTATTTTTTTAACCATACTATCTCCTTTTATTATTAACATAATTTACTTTAACTTACTTAAAATATAACTTTAATAAACAAATATGTAAATATGTTAATTAATATTTAATATATTAATAAAAAATGGTAAAATAAATAATATGAATTGAAATGGGATTAAAAGGAGTGACTTTATGAGTTTTTGTTGCAAAGATTTATTTCAACTTAAATATTTTTCAAAGGCAAAATTAATTGCTGGTAAAAATGGTTTAGATAACCAAATTTCTTTGCCCTATGTAAGGACAACAGAATCTATTTCAAATTGGCTTTATGGGGGAGAACTTCTCTTTGTTATTTATAAAGATAGTAATGAAAATATATCTTTATTAATTGAAGAATGCATACAAAAAAAACTAGCTGGAATTGTTATTTTAATTGATGAAAAAAATATAAGTCAAATTACTGAAGATATGATAAATAGAGCTAATAACAAATCACTTCCCTTATTTATAATGCCTTGGGATATAAAATTAATTGATATAATTCAAGAAATATTCCTAAAAATAGAACAAAAAAGAGAGGAAGCTAAAAACGGAAAGCACTTTCTTGAATCTCTTCTTTTTTCACAAGACCAAATAAATGATAATATAAGTGTATTAGCAGAATTTTATAATATAAAATTAAGACCTTTCCATTATATTAGCATATTAAAAATGAGAAATTCCTCAAAATCACCTTATGATATAAGCTCTCTTAGTAAAAATATCTCTAGTTCCTTAGAAGATATTTTAAAAGGAAATAACTACACCTTAATTCATATGGAATATGCAAATTACATATTAAGCTTAGTTTTTAGCAATGACTATGAAGATGCTAAAAAATCTATGGAATATATTGAATCTGGATTTAAGCTTATGTCATCAAAATACTCTGGTAATGTAGAAATGAACCTAAGTTTTAGTCGCATAAGAGAAAGTGAAGAAAATATTAAGGCAAGCTATAAAGAAGCTTTTAAAGCACTTTCTATGATTGATATGTATGATAACGATTCAAAGGTAATTAAATATAATGAACTTGGAATTTTAAGACTTTTTATTGAACTTTCTGAAATAAAAGATGTTCATCAGTATTGTTATGAAAATATAGGACCAATTTTAGAATATGATAAAAGTCATGGAATGAATCTTTTAGAAACCTTAAAATGCTACTTTAAAAATAATAGGCATCTTTTAAAAACTTCTCAAGAATTATTTATTCATAGAAATACTCTCTTATATAGATTATCTACAATTAAAAACCTTCTCAAGAGAGATTTAGATGATGCTATGACTGACCTTGAGCTATTTAATAGCATACTTATTTTTGAATTTTTAAATCTACAAAACAAGCTATAAATTATAGTTTTAAAATGGACTATATAAAAATAAATTTTATTTTTATATAGTCCATTCTTTTTCATTTGTTAAGAAATTATATTAATTTGCAATTGATTTTTTCACTTCTAAATTAGCATTTTTAGCTTTTGGTTTTTCTTTAGCAAAGGATAAAATTAATACTCCTGCAAAAATTAAAGCACATGCAATTATTTTCATAGGTGTTATTTTTTCTCCTAAAAGTATTGCTCCAAATACAACGCTAGTTATAGGTTCAAAAGTACTTATAACAGCGGCTTCACTAGCCCCTATATATTTAATACCAACTTGTAATAAAGATAAAGCTACTACTGTACAAAGGAAAGCAAATACTGCTGATAAAATCCATGCTTTAGGTGTTAAATTAGTTAAAACAAGTTCCTTTGTAATTATGCCATAGATAAACATTCCTATACTAGATGCTACTGCAACATAAAATGTTATCTTAAAAGGTGGTTCACTTTTTAAACCACTCTTATCCATAAAGATAATATAAAAGGCATAAAACATTCCTGAAGCTACAGCTAATATAAGGCCTAATATAGCACTTTTACCAACGGATTCTGATGTTAAGGCAGTTAGGAAAAAACATCCTATTCCTGACATAGCAACAATCAAAGCAAATACTTTTTGTTTGCTTAATTTTTCATGGAAGAAAATAACACAACCTAAAGTTACAAAGATTGGATAAGTAAAATGTATTGGAGTAACTATTCCAACATCTATACAAGCAAATGCCATATTTAACATTAAAGTTGTGATTGCATTTCCTACAAATCCAAGTATTATAAGGTCTCTAAGTTGTTTTTTTGTTACTCTCAAATCTATTTTTAATAGTAAAATTATTACTAATAAAAATGGCAAACTTAAAAAATTTCTTAAAAAGGTCAAGGTTACTGGATTGCTTCCTTCAAGTCCATAGGTCATTGGTCCTAAGGTAAAGGCAAAACCAAAGGTAATTGAAGATAGCATTGTTAAAATAATTCCTTTTAATTTCATAGTATCCCCTACTTCTTTTTTAAAATTTATCAAATACTAATTTAATATTAATTAAAAGCTTTGTCAATTATTTTGATAATGTTTGGAATAACATCATCTACCATTATTTTTCCTCTTTCTGCTGAAGAAGATTTAGCTGAGGCAAGTATTCCTGTTTCTGGAACAATATCCTTTTCAATTGGGTATCTATAATAAGTTGCTGGACTTGCATTTTCTGTATCCATTATTTTATCTTCTCTAACAAGTTCTGGTGCAAAATACATCATTAATGAAGTTTCTGTAACAGCAGCATGTTCTAAAGCCCAACCTGGGAATGGTACTTCATCAAAAACTTTATCAATTACATCAGGAGACATTGGATCCCACCAGTTAGTAAGAAGTAATTTTACTTTATCTCCGTATTTAGCTGAACATAAATCCATAGCTTCTACTATAAATGCTTCGTTTTCAAAATGAGCACTTAATATAAATATTTTTGTAAATCCATCACGTACAAATTCATCTATAATATCCATTACTAAAGCTTGTAATGTAGCTCCATTTAAATCTATAGTTCCTGGGAATAATGGTCCACCACCACTTAATGGTTTTGATTTATATCCATATGATAAAGCTGGTGCAACAACCCCATTTATTTTTTCAGCAATTCTATAAGCAAACCCCTTTGCTATTACAGTATCTACACAAGTTGGAAGATGTGGTCCATGTTGTTCTGTAGATCCTATTGGTAAGATGATTACATCATCTTTTTTCTTCGCAAATTCTCTCCATGTCATGTTTTCCATTTTTACATTTTCGTACATAATAAAATCCCCTTTTCTTGTCTTAATATTCAGCTCATCTTAGTTTATCAATTGATTTTTAGCTAGAATATTCACTTAAATCCTTTACAATAAAAAATTTATTAAATACCTAGCTAAAAATCAAAGCTTCTTAAAATATAGCTTCTAGCTGAAAATTCTTTAAATGAATTTTGCTATGTTCTCAGTATACAATGAGTAAAATTTTGTTACAATGTACTAAAAATACAAAACTCTTTACCAAAATATGTTCTTTATGTGCACAGTAATATTAAGCTATTATTGTATATTTAATACAATGACTACAGAAATCTTTCATGCTAAACTTTCTTTATTGACAACTTAAATTACTAAAAGCAATTATAAAATTTTAATTTTTTCTTTAATAATATAAGTTAATTTTTTTAGTAAAATACCAAAACTGAAGGGAGAAATTTTAAATGAAAACTATTTTATTTAAAAATGCTAGATTAAAAGGAAAAGAAACACCAGTAGATTTATTTGTAGAAAATGGTGTATATAAAGAAATAGGACCAAATCTTTCTGAAAAATATAAAGATGTAGAAAGTTATGACTTAAAAGGAGACCTTGTTGTTCCTCCTTATGTTGACCCACATATACATTTAGATTATGTATACACAGCTCGTATGCCTGGCGCAAATAATGGAACAGGAACTCTTTTTGAAGGAATTCAAAGATGGTCTGAAACTAAAGGTAATATGACAATAGATGAGATTAAAGAGCGTGCAAGAATAGCTCTTAAAAAAGAAATTCTATATGGAACACAATATATGAGAACACATGTTGATGTAACTGACCCTAAATTTACTGGATTAAAAGCTATTATGGAATTAAAAGAAGAATATAAAGATATTATAGATATACAAATTATTGCCTTCCCTCAAGAAGGAATGTACTCCTATAAAGGTGGAGATGAATTAGTAGAAGAAGCCTTAAAAATGGGTGCTGATGTAGTTGGTGCTATTCCTCACTTTGAATTCACAAGAGAAATGGGAGAAAAATCTGTTAAGAAAACTATAGAACTTGCTTTAAAATATAATAAATTAATAGATGTTCATTGTGATGAAACTGATGATGATCAATCAAGATTTGTTGAATTATTAGCAGCAGAAGCTTACTTAAACGGAATAGGAGAACTTACAACTGCAAGTCATGCTTGTGCTATGGGTTCTTACAACAATGCTTATGCCTTTAAATTATTTAAACTTTTAAAATTATCAAAAATGAATTTCATATCATGCCCAACAGAAAATATTCATTTACAAGGAAGATATGATACTTATCCAAAAAGAAGAGGTCTTACAAGAGTTAAAGAATTAAATGATGCTGGAATTAATGTTTGCTTTGCACAAGATTCTATCTCAGACCCATGGTATCCTTTAGGAAATGGTAATTTAATGAATATACTAGATGCTGGTATTCATATATGTCATATGATGTCTGTAGACGAAATAAATAATGCCTTAGATTTAATAACAGTAAATGGTGCTAAAACTCTTCATATTCAAGATAAATATGGTATAGAAGTTGGAAAAGATGCTAACTTTATAGTTTTAAATGCAAAAAATGAATTTGATGCAATTCTTGAAAGAGTTGGAGTTAAATGCTCTGTAAGAAAAGGAGATTTCTTATTTAAGAGAGAACCTGAAGTAATAGATACAAATATAACTTTATTAAGATAATTTAATTTTAAAGATTACAAATATATTAAAAGTAAAATAGATTAAAACCTACAAATCTATTATCTTAAAATATATTTGTAATCTTTATGATTTTTAACTTAATTAATATTTTCATTAGCATACTTAAAACCTTTTAATTTATTAAAAATAGTCCTACTTTATCCTCTTCTTTTTCCTTGTTTAATCCTTCACAGTATACTCCATAAAAAATTATCCACCTGTAAATTTAATTAAAAATTTTGAAAAAAATAATTTCTATTTTATTTCTTTTATGATTTAAATTCCCTATTTTATAAGCTTTCACAAAAAATTAATTTAAATTTAATTGATATTTTTTCTGTTTTATTGCATAAATAAAATTTAAATAAACTTATATGATAAAATTCTAATATTTAATATTAATTTTAATAAAACTTTATTTGAAGAAAGTATCAATTTATACATATTTAACTACAAATACTTTGTTAAAATAGTATATAATATTAGTAATACTTAGCGTATTAATTAAGTTTAAATTCTTATCACATCAAGATTCTATGTAAAAAACAAAAAGACAAAAAAATTACAAAAAAATAAGAACTATAGAAAGGATTTATTAATTATGATTTTTACTTTTTTATCCAATTTAGTACATATTATAAACTTACTAACTATTTTTTACATGATTTTTAAAGAAAATCGTTCTTCAAAAAGTATAATATCTTGGACATTAGTATTAATTATATTACCTTACGTAGGTTTTATTCTATTTTTAATATTAGGTAGAAAAGTTAATACTAAAGATATTTTTATAATGAAAAAATCTGAACTTAAGCTTTTCAATAAATACATTAAAAGCTTAAAAGGTACAAACTCTGTAAAAGAAGATTTAAAAAATTACAAGCATTACGATACTATAAAAGCTATTGAAAGCATGGAATATTCTCCTTATAGAGAAGATGTAGAAACTAAAGTTTTTTTTGATGGTAAAGAATTATTTGATGATATGATAGAGAGCTTAAAAGCAGCTAAGAAAAGTATAAATATAGAATTTTACATATTTAAAACTGATGACTTAGGTAGAAAAATTCTAAATATACTTGAAGAAAAAGCAAAAGAAGGTTTAGAAGTTAGACTTCTTTACGATTCTGTAGGAAGTAGATCTACTAACAGAAAAAAATTAAAATCAGCTATAGATGCTGGAGTTAAAGTTGGAGAATTCTTCCCTTCAATGCTTAAATTTATAAACCTAAACATGAACTTTAGAAATCACCGTAAAATAGTAGTTATAGATGGTAAAGTAGGTTATGTTGGTGGATTTAACGTAGGAGATGAATATTTAGGAAAAGACCCTAAATTTGGTTATTGGAGAGATACTCACATAAAATTCATTGGTGATTCAGTAAGAGATTTAAATTTAAGATTTTTAGCTGACTGGAGATATGCAACTAAGGAAGATTTAGATTTAAGCCACTTAATAGATTACAAAAATGAAGAAACACCATCAAAAAGAGTTGATTACTCAAAATGTGGTATGCAAATAATATCTAGTGGACCAAACCCTAATAACTTCTATGAAATAAAACTTTCTTATTTAGAGCTTATACAAAAGGCAAAGAAATATATTTATATACAATCCCCTTACTTAATATTAGATAATAGTATAGCTGATAGTTTAAAACTTGCTTCTATATCAGGTGTTGATGTAAGAATAATGATACCTGGTAAGGGAGACCATCCTTTTGTTTATTGGGCTAACTTAAAATATGCAGGAGAATTATTAAACTTTGGTGTTAAAATATATCACTATGACAAAGATTCCTTCCTTCACTCTAAAGCTTTAGTTATTGATGATGAGGTTTGTTCTATAGGTACAGCTAATATGGATACTAGAAGTTTTGAATTAAACTTTGAGGTAATCGGTATGCTATACTCTGATGAAATAGCTAAACTTCAACGTAAAGCGTTTGAAAAGGACATGCTTGTTTCTGTAGAATTAACTAAGGATGAATATGTAAATAGAGGTAACTTAGTTAAATTTAAAGAGTCTTTCTCAAGACTATTCTCTGCATTACTTTAATAAAAAAACTCCCTTATATAAAGGGAGTTTTTTTATTTATTAAAATATTATTTTACTTGCACAAATACCTGTAGCTACATTTCTATTTCTTAATCCTATAGTTGAAATTTTCATATAAAATTTTCCTACAGCATCACTTAAACATTTTTTATCTTTATAATTTCTAAGAGATAATAATCTTAATTTTTCTGCTAAGCTCATAATCTCCTCTTGAAAATCCTTTCCATTTTCTAAGGAATCTTTAAAAGAAACTAGAATCTCTCTTTCTTCCTTTGAAGTTTCCTTGTTTAATATTAAATCATAAACAATTCTAAGTATATTTTCCTTATTGTCTTTAGTTAATTTCTCCAAAATAATACCCCCTAAATACTTATTATTACTTTTATTTAATTTATTTCTATTAAATACACACTTTAATTTTAACATTAATTTAATATTTTTTAAAATTTATATTTATTAGTCAAAGAAAAAATAAGCCATAATATTTATTATGGCTTATTTCTATTTATTTTTATTCATTTGATTTTAAAGCATCAATCATATTAACCTTCTTTAACTTAATATGCATAAGTATCATAACTATTACTGTGAAGAATATAGTTATTAAGGCTGCTGCTACATAACTTATAAAGCTTACATTAGGATACATCATCATAGCATCTGATTCTGCTGTATTTAATATAAAGGCATGTAATAACTTACCTAAAACAGAACCTGCTAGTATTCCTAGAATTGTTAATATTATATTTTCTCTTAAGATATACATAGTAACCTCATTATCAAAGAATCCAAGAACCTTTATAGTACATAACTCTCTTATACGCTCTGAAACATTTATATTATTTAAGTTATATAAAACTACAAAGGCTAATGCACCTGCTGATAATATTATTACTAAAAGTACTACATTCATATTAGCAGCTGACTCCTTAGTTGTTTTTTCCATTTGAGAAGTCATAGTTACATTTACTACATCCTTACAGCTCATAAGTTTTGAAGAAATATCTTCATTTGACATTTCACTTTCATTAAAGTTAACAAAGTCTGTATTGTAAATTAAATTCTTTCCAAAGACTTTTTCATAATAAGAAGGAGACATATACATTGAATGCATAAGATAATTTTCTGCTACATTACTTACAACAACCTCATAAGATTTATCATTTTCATCCTTAAAGGTAATTGTATCTCCCCTAGAAGCACCTAAAAGCTTTGCTAATTTTTCGCTTATTATAACCCCTTCATCAGAAATCTCATAAGTTTCTCCTGATTTTCTATCATTTAAAACTACAAAGTTTCCTATTTCTTCTTTATTTTCTGGAACATAAAGAGTAACTGTTTGTTTATTCATACCCTCTTTTTCAAAAATCATAGCTTCTTGATGCATTCTTAAATTATTCTCATATCCTGAAATAGAATTTAAAGTTTCATTGTAATTTTTTAATTCTTCCTCAGTAGGTTGCTTTCCAAACACAACCATAGTTTCATACTTCCATAATTTCTCAAACTGCTTATTAGTCATAATATTATTTGAATCCTTAAGACCAAAACCAGTAACTAAAAGTGCCATAGAACCAGCAATACCAAATATAGTCATAAACATACGCTGTTTATATCTAAATATATTTCTAAAAGTTACCTTTTGATTAAAGTTTAATCTCTTCCAAAGAGGAGTAATTCTTTCTAAGAATATTTTCTTTCCTAACTTTGGCGCCTTTGCTCTCATTAAATCAGAAGGTTTATTTTTTAACTCAACTCTTACTACAAATAAAGCTGCTCCAACAGTACAAAGTAGTGATATAACTAAAGCTTGTACAATATAAGAAATATAATAGTGAAGTTCTATTTTTGGAAGGAAATATAAACTAGCATAAGAATCATTTATTATTTGAGGAACTATATTTACTC
Organism: Clostridium sp. TJA038; assembly: GCF_058310255.1. NCBI lineage: Bacteria > Bacillati > Bacillota > Clostridia > Eubacteriales > Clostridiaceae > Clostridium > Clostridium sp. TJA038. Next base: position 125,679 of record NZ_JBZEFA010000003.1, read on the forward strand.
CCACTAATATACCTAATATACATCCAAATATACTTGCTAAAGCTGCATATATTAAGAATTTTAAAGATATTTCAAAGTTTCCATATCCTAAAGCCTTCATAGTTCCTATTTCTATTCTCTTTTCTTCAACCATTCTTGTCATAGTTGTTAAACAAATTAATACGGCTACTATAAAGAAGAATACTGGTAAAACAGCTGCTATACTATCTAAGCTTTTTATGGAATCCTCATATCCTAAATATCCTGGATTGTCAGTTCTATCAAAGATAAAGTAATTACATTCTTCTAAACTGCTTAAAGCTTCTTTTTCTTTATCTTGAACTTCCTTTTTTCCTTCTTCTAATTTTGTTTTATTTTCATCTATTAAATTTTGTCCTTCTTGTAATTTATCTTTAGCAGAATTTAATTCTCCTTGAACCTTTGAAAACTCTGCTTCTGCCTTACTTTTTCCTTCTTGTAAAGATTTTTTTCCTTTGTTTAATTCCTCAAGGCCTAAATTTAATTTATTTTCTGCCTCAGAAAGTTTACTTTTACCTAAATTAACTATTTCTAAATTCTTTTCATATTCTTTTACTCCAAGGTTATATTTATTAACTTTAGAAACTAAAAGACTTGCTTTTGAAATATTATTTTTAACTACGCTCTTTTCATTGTTTAAAGAAGATAAAATATTTAAGGCAATCTCTTTATTACTAGGTTCCTTTTCTAGAGAATCTAATAACTTAGTAACTTCGTTTAATCCTAGGCTATTAGCTGTATTTTTCCAATTTATAATCTTATCCTTAGGTATTTCTTCTCCCTCTGAAATATTGTTAACAGTAGAATCTATGTCCTTATAAAAATTTTCAACTCCCTTAGATAAATTATTTAAACTTTCTAAGTTGCTATTTAATTTACTTAAATCCTCAGATGGATTAATTCCTAATTTTAAAAATTCTTCTTTTCCTTTATCAAGTACAGCTTTTAAAGATGTTAACTTTTCTTCTCCCTCTGCTATATTTGCTTTTTGTTTATTAATCTCATCTTTTCCTAAGTTTAACTGTTCTTCTCCCTTTAGAATTTTATCTTCAGCATTGCTAATACCATTTTCAAATTCTAACTTTTTATTGTTAAACTCTTCTTTACCCTCTTGTAATTTTATTTTTCCTTCTTGTAATTCTTTTTCTTTATCTAAAATTAATTGTTCACTTTCTTTTAACTCATTATAAGGATTTTTAAATTCCTCTTTTACTTCATTTTTTACCTCATCAATTCTTTCTATTTCTCTGTTAGAATATAAATTTTCAAGATATTCATTATTTTCTTCCATTAAATTTTCATACTCAGTTCCATAAGCATTAAGCCCTCTAACATTCTTAAACCTTACATAAACTTCAGTAAAAAATTTCATATTGATATCATCTTTATTTATAACAGCAAAATAATCTACAGTTCCTTTTCCTACAGTACTTGTCCCTCTAGATTCTCTTTCAATATACATAGGACTTCTTACCATACCAACTATTTTAAATTTATTACCTTTAAAATTTTTCATGGTATCTTCATCAGTATCTAAAACAAATTCATCACCAATTTTTAAATCCTTATTTAATTTGAAAGCTTTCTCATCTAAGGCTATTTCTCCACTATTTTCTGGAGCCTTTCCTTCTAAAATAATTAAATTATTTATATTACTATCTTTATCATACTCCATAAATCTAACTAAATTATTTCTATTAGTTAAATTTACATCTATACTACGAGTACCATAATAATCTAAAATATTAGGGTCATTTTTAAGTATATCTAAATCTTTTTCACTTAATCCTAAAGTTGAAACAATCTTACTATCCATAAGATTATTATCACTATAAAATTTATTTATAGTGTTATTCATATCAGGACCTGAAGATTTTATTCCAGAATAAAAAGCAACTCCTAAAAATATTATTACCATTATAGAAAAGAACCTAGCTTTTGAAGATAATATCTCTCTTACTATGGATTTTTTATAAGCCTTCATAAAATCTTCTCACTCCTACCATTCTATATCTTCAACTGAAATTGGTTTTTCATTAATTTCAATGCTTCTAACCTTTGCATCATTAATTTTAATAACCTTATCTGCCATTGGTGCTATAGCTGAGTTATGAGTTATTATAATTACAGTAGTGCCCATCTTTCTACAAGTATCTTGAAGAATTTTTAAAATTTGTTTTCCTGTACTATAATCTAAAGCACCAGTTGGCTCATCACAAAGTAAAATCTTAGGATTTTTTGCAATAGCTCTAGCTATAGAAACTCTTTGCTGTTCTCCTCCTGATAATTGTGCTGGAAAGTTATCTTTTCTATGAGAAAGGCCAACTAAATCTAAAGTTTTATCTACATCTAAAGCATTTTTTGAAATTTGAGTGGCTAGTTCTACATTTTCTCTAGCTGTTAAATTTTGAACTAGATTGTAAAATTGAAATACAAATCCCACATCATATCTTCTGTATTTAGTAAGTTCTCTACTTGAAAATTTTGATATATCTGTTCCATCAACTATTATTTTTCCTTCATCACAATTATCCATACCACCTAAAATATTAAGTGTTGTTGATTTTCCAGCTCCACTTGGTCCTAAAATAACAACAAACTCACCCTTTTCAATGGAAAAGTTAATACCATTATTTGCAACAACCACATTTTCTCCAACTTTATATCTTTTATAAACATTTATAAGATCTATATAAGCCATAATATATTCCCCCTAATAATCCATAAAAAATTAACTTTATACTAAAAGTTATTAAATAGACACAATGTTCAATTAAATTTATAATAAATAGTATAAATTACTAAAAGTTTCTATACAATAATCACATAAATTCTTAACGTTATAAAATAGACATTTAATAGTAATTTGTTCATTTTATGACACTTAAGAGTAAATTATCTAAAATAATTTTTAAGTTAAATTTACTTTAAAATTAAAATAAGTAAATGGTGGGAGGAAATATTAAAATGACTGGTATAAGTGGAAATAGAAGAACTCTTTATACAAAAAAAGTTATTAAAGAGAGTTTGATTGAATTACTTAAAACTCGTGAAATTCATAAAGTTACCGTAACAGATATTTGTAAAATGGCTGATATTAATAGAGGTACCTTTTACACTCATTACAAAGATGCTTTTGACTTATTTCAATCTATGGAAGATGAATTATTTTATCAAATATTAAAATATATAAAAGAAATTCCAGTAAAGGATTATAATAGTCTACTTCTTCTTAAGGTTCTTGAATTAATAAAAGAAAATAAAGAATTATGTAAAGTATTGTTTTGTAATCAAAGAGATAACAGTATATTAAATAGAATTTTAGATATAGCAAATCAAATAGATGTTATGAAACTTTTTAATAATTACAACTTAATAGATAAAAATCTTGCAAACTACTATCTTAGATATTCTATAGGTGGTTGTCTTTCAATTATTGAAACTTGGTTAGAAAATGACCTTCCTGAATCTCCTAAAGAACTTGTTATGATAATAAATAATATAAATAAATTAAATAGTTAAATAAAATAAAAAGACTATAGAAAACTATAGTCTTTTTATTTCACTTTTTAGATATTATTTATTGCGTCTAAAAATTCCTTTGACATTTCATTTATTACATCTTCAGCTTGTGGATATATTCCAAGATTATCTAAAAAAGCATGGTTAACTCCTTCATATCTTATTATCTTTGTTTTTACCTTAGCTTCTTTAAGAAGTTTTCCATAAATCTCTCCTTGAATTCTTAAATAATCATATTCAGAAACTGCAATTAAAGCCCTTTTAGATTTTGATAAATCTCTATTAAATATAGGAGAAATATCCTCTCTTTTTAAATCTATATCTTTTTGTATATAAAGTTTATCTATTAAGCCTTCACAATTCTTAAGTGATAATATAAACTCATCTACTAACTTTTCATCATATTCATTATTATAGTAACCTTTGCTCCAAGTAAAAAATGGATTTTCATAAACAAAACTTACTAAAGGATATATAAGCCCTTGAAATTTTAAGTTATCATTTTCATTAGCTAAGATAGCAGCAAAATTTGCTCCAGCACTTTCTCCTAAAACTCCAATTTTATCTTTGTCTATATTATATCTTAAAAAATTCTCCTCAATATAATTAATAACTTTTCTACAATCATTTAATCCCTTAGGATATGGCTTTTCTGGTGCTAAGGCATAGTCTACACTTATTACTATGCTATTTGTTTTTTCAGCTAAGAGCTTACAAGGATTTTCTGAAACCTCTAAACTTCCTCCTATAAAAGCTCCACCATGCATATAAACTATACAAGGATTTAATTTACCTTTTAATAAATCCTTTTTATAAACCCTACAATTTACTCCATCTATAACTTCTTCTTTAGATAAAATCTTACTTCTACAAAGATTTACATTTAATAATCCCATATTTTCACGCATATTTCCAACAGCTTCACCCTTAAATACATAAGGATTATTTTTCTTTTCAGGTCTTTTGTGTTCATGAAAATATTTAATTCTTCTATCTATTCTTGTTCCTTCTACAGGGTCTGGTATTCCCTTAATCAAAATTTCATTTCCCTTTTCATTGATAATTTTTGAGTTCTCATTCATACTTTTTATTAACTCCTCTTGACTTTTATAATCAAGTTCAAAAGGTTTTAACATATTAACTAAATAAGAAATCTCTATATTATCTAAAATATAATTTTCTAATTCTTCCTTGTCTTCTATGACTAAATCTTTATTTTCTTTAATAAATTTATCTATATCTATATATCCATCTAAAAACTTACTATTTCTAATCCAAGAATTAACTTCCCTAACTAAATTATATAACTTTTCTTCTTTATTTAAATTTGGTATAGTTGTAAAAACTATTCTTGCCTTATTTTTATGTGATATCTCAATTTTTTTAATTAAAGAATCTATTATATCCTCTATAGACTTTAGGGAATTATTTTCTAAATAAAATAAATCTTTAATACTTCCTAAAACTAAAACTAAATTACCCTTATTTCTCTTAAATACTTCTCTCTCAAATCTTTTACATATAACTCTTTCAAAATTTATAGTTACCTCTGAATTATATGACTTATAATACTTTTGTACCTTTCTTAAAATACCAGAAGATAAAATGAAATTTTTATCAAGTTCTCTTCCCCAAAGTACTAAATTTCTTGGGCCATTTTCTGTGTTAATTTCACACTTAACAACTTCAACTAAAGAATATTTCTCAGAAATCTCCCTATTGAAAACCTTTAAATCTTTAACCATAAAACCTCATATCCTCTCTTTTCATAAATTATTCTTTAAAAACATATTTAAAAAGAATATTTATTTTTTATTTAACCTTTTGTAACCCTCTTTACTTTAAGTATAATAAAAAACTGTATTAAAACCAATTATAAAAGCAAAATTTTTTAAAATTACCTTTATATGTTTATAATACAGTTTAATTTAAATTTATTTTATTTTAAGATAAGCTAAAGTTCCAACTATACACCAAACTAATAAAGCTATTAAAGATTCCTTAGAAAGTGAAGCTGGAGAAAATGGTAAAAGCAATAAAAGTATAAATATTATGCTTATTATTACTCCTAATATTGATAAAATTTTTGTTTTTTTATTATTACTATTTTTTAAAACTATAAATGAAACATAAAAATATGCAACTGATGCTCCTAAGGAAGACATATCAACAATCCAAGTTATTGCTTGTCGTCCAAACCAAGGTGCTATTAAACTAACTATAGTTATAAAAATTATTGCATTTCCAAAAACTCCATTTTTATTTACTTCTCCTATTTTTTTTGGTAACATTTCATAATTTCCTATAGAACCTAGTAATTTAGAACTACAAATCATAAAGCCATTTATTCCGCTCCAAACAGCAGCAGTTAAAGCTATTATAAGTAAAAAGAAAGCTCCCTTACCTAAAGTGTTAAAAACAGCACTTCCAGCTGCCCATTCTAAAGAAATAGCCTCCCTAGGAGAATAAGCTAAAGCTGTTATAATATTTAATAAATTATAAATTAAGGCACCAATTACAAGGGAAATAATAGCTACCTTAGAGGCTTTCTTCTTAGAAAAATTTAATTCTTTACTTAATTGAGGAATAGCATCAAAACCAATAAAAGCAAAGGGAGTTATAGCAAAAACCTTAATTACTTCATTTATATTAAAAGAATAATTTGTAATATAATTATGAAAAAATTTATTTTTATCTCCTTTAATTATCATTCCTACTAAAACAATGAAAATCATTAATATTAAACTAAAAATTATTAAATTTTGCACCTTACTGGTTTTCTTTATCCCCTTTAAATTTAAAAAAGCAAAGATAAATATTATTATACTTGATGTTAAAATTTCTCCTAAATAAATATTATACCCTGCTACATTATATAAATATCCAAATTCTAATACATTTCCAAATATTTTTTTAATTACAAGTGGAAAGGCAGTTGCATTTAATGGAATCATAGTAAAATAAGCTAAAGTTAAAAACCATCCAACAATAAAGCCATGCTTCTTTCCTAAGTTATTATAGGTAAAAGAAAACTCTCCTCCTTCTTCATTGCTACTTTTCATCATTATTAAATAATTTTTTTCAATAATTATAATACAAAGTACCCCTAAGAAAAGACCTAAAAATGTATTTATTACACCAGATTCTTTCAAAAACTTAGTACCAGGTAACATAAAGGAACCCCAACCTATAATAGCCCCTAAAACTATAGAAAATATATCTATCTTGTTTAATTTTATTTCCTTCATTATTTATTCCTTTCGCCTAATAAAAAAAGCTATAATCAGTTTTATTTTAACCAATTATAGCTTTTTAACTAATTTATAAAATTTATTTTCCCTTAGTATTTAAAGAACAAGCTTTCTTTGGTGAAACTCTTTTATAAACTATATTACCTACAACTCCACCTATAACTAAGAATAATAAGAATATCCATCCAGATAAAGAGAAGTTAGCAATTGGTGTATAAAGAGCTCCTACATTACATCCATTAGATAATCTTGTTCCAAATCCCATGGCAAAACCTCCAATAGAATATAATAATCCTTCTTTAAAACTTATTTTTAATCCTGCTTTAAAAGTTTGTGCAAATTTTCCTGCTAAAAGTAATGCAATTAAAGTTCCTAAGATTATACCAAAGTTTTGTACATTAGTTCCATTTGAGAAAAATGGTGCAGTAAACATTTCAATTGGTTTTCCTGAAAAACTTGCAACTTTTTCAGGTGAAATTCCAAAGGCTACAAGAATTCTACCAAACCAGAATCCAAATGGAGTAGATGCACCCCATCCTGCTTTTGTTACTCCCATTAATAATATAAATAAAGAACCTATTACTAAAGCACCTGTATAAAGAGTCCATGGTCTAACAAATAATTTTTCATATGTATTTTCACTAAATAATTTGAATTTACCTTTTTCTTCATGTTTTTGTTCTTGAACAATCTCTGAATTAACTCCAGTATAAGTATTATTCGCTTTTCTTCTATCCTCATATAATTTTGCTATCCATATTACTAAACAAGCTAAAACAATAGTAACTATTATTGCACCTAAATAACCATCTAAACCATCCCACTTAAATAAGTCTGGTAAAAATACTCCATTTTTAAAAGTTTCTGTAGATATAACAGTATCTTTTACCCAAGATGCTGAATTTTGAACTGGGAATCCTAAATATACTCCCATTCCAAAGAAAAATAAAGTTACAAAAGCACGTGGTAGAGCAGTTATAACATCTGTTAAAACTCCTGAAGCACAACAACTAGCAAAGGCCATACCAAAACCAAATAGTAATCCACCTAGTATAAGCCCTAAATTAATTGGATTAATCCATAAATCATATTCTGTAGGGTCTTGACCTATAAAGAAACAAACACTTACAATAGCAGTTCCTGCAAATAATATCATTAATGTTCTCATTAATTTTGTAGAACCAGTTCTATAACTTCTATTTACTCCTCCTGCAAAGCCAAAAAATGATCTTGTAAGTGCATATCCAAGTCCTAATCCTATAAGCAGTCTAAAAAATAACATTGAACTGCTAAGATTCATCTTACCTATTACTATTATTAATAATAATAAGACAAAACCTACAATGTATTCCGTGTATTTTTTCACCTAAAATCCCCCTTATAAATTGGTAATTAAAATTATAATATATTTTTACTATGGTGCCTTAATAAAATTAAAACACCATAGATTATTTTTAGTTAAAATTGTATTCTGTAACTATAGGCTCTCTATTTTTAGATTTATCATTATAATATTCATAAAAGCTTATTCCCATAAACCCTCCTGACACATTATAAACATTTTTAAAACCTAAATGTTGTAATGCTAGACATGCATTATAACTTCTTTGAGCACTTCTACAATGTAAATAAACAGGTCTATCCTTTGGTATTTCATCTAATCTATCTCTTATTTCACTTAAAGGAATATTTTTAGCTCCCTTTATATGCCCAGCTTTATATTCATTTACTTCTCTTACATCTATTATAAACTCTTTATTGTTAACCAAAGCTCTAACATCTTGAACATAAACCTGTTTAAAAGCTCCTTCTAAAAGATTTGAAGCAACTAAAGCAGCATGATTTACAACATCCTTAGCTGTTCCAAAAGGAGGTGCATAGCAAAGTTCTAAATCTTTTAAATCCTCTACTGTTCCTCCCATTTTTATTAAGGTAGCTATTATATCAACTCTTTTATCTACATTTCCTTTTCCTATTCCCTGTGCACCTAAAATTCTACCAGTTGGAACTTCAAATATAAGCTTAAAGTGCAATGGCTTACTATCTTTCATTAATCCTACCTTATCTTGTGGTATAACTCTTACAACCTCATAATTTAAGCTTAAATTCATAGCCTTTATTTGACCTTCTGTAAGCCCTGTAGATGCTCCATTATAATCAAAAATTTTAATACAAGAGGAACCTATATATCCACTATTTCTAGATGTTCTTCCATGTATATGGTCTGCTACTGCCCTAGCTTGTTTTTGAGCAGGTCCTGCTAAAGGTAATTTAAAAGTTGAATTTGTCAATGCATTATAAACTTCTACAGCATCCCCCACAGCATATATATCACTATCATTAGTTAAATAATTTTGATTTACCTTTATAGCTCCTGTTTCACCAATTTCTAAACCAGCTTCCTTAGCTAATTCAGTTTCTGGCATAACACCAATAGCCATAACAATAGCCTCAGAATTTATCTTTTTACCTGATTTTAAAACAACACTTCCATTTTCAAAGGAGCTTACTTTATCTCCAACTATTAAATTTACACCCTTATCATACATTTCTTTATGAAAAATTTGAACCATATCATAATCAAAAGGTTTCATTATTTGTTCCATAGCTTCTATTAATGTTACATTATATCCAGCTTCCTGTAAATTTTCTGCTACCTCAACGCCTATAAATCCTCCTCCAATTACAGATACATTCTTTATATTATTATCTTTTATAAATGATTTCAACCTTGCAATATCTACAACATTTCTAACAGTAAATAAATTAACATCTTCAATACCTTCTATATTTGGCACTATAGCCTTAGCCCCTGGTGAAAGAACTAATTGATCATAACTTTCAGTATATTCCTTGCCATTTACTACATTTCTTACCTTTACTCTTTTATTATTTCTATCTATTGATACTACCTCAGTATAAACTCTTGCATCTATTCTATATTGCTTATAAAATTTTTCAGGTGTCATAAGAACTAAATCTTCATGATTTTCAATCTCTCCACTTAAATAATAAGGAAGGCAACAATTTGAAAAAGAAACATGAGGGCCTCTTTCAAACATTATAATTTCATTTTTTTCATCTAACCTTCTAAGTCTTGCTGCTGTTGAAGCACCACCTGCTACTCCTCCAACAATAACTATTTTTTTACCCATTATCTCTCCACCTTTCTTAAATAAAGATAAAAGTTTTAAAAATCTTTGTTAAAAATTTATCTATCTTTCTTATAAAACTTCCTTCTTTTTAATCATAGCATAGGTTATTATACCTAGCATAATAAAACTATGTTATGCTTAATAACAGTTTGTTATACATCTTGCTTTAACTAAAGCTTTTAAATTAAAATTGAATTATATAATATTACTTATTTTCTAATGTTAATTATTTTAACAAATAAACTTTTAAAATATATAAAAATACATTCTTTTTATATAAAATTATGAAATAATACATAGACTATATTAAATATAAATAAAAAAAATTAGGAGGTGATTTTATGAATTTAACCTATCTTAGGTCCTTCTATACAACAGTTAAATGTAATAGTATTTCTAAAGCTTCAAAAAAACTACATCTAACTCAACCAGGAGTTAGTATGCAAATTCAAAAGCTAGAAAATGATATAAATTTTAAACTTTTAAATAGAAGTAATACAGGAGTAAGTTTAACAAGTGCTGGTGAAATACTCTTTGAATTTGCTGAATCTATGCTTTCTATAGAGGATAACTTACAAAAAAAATTAGACGAACTAAAAAATATTAATTCTAAACTAATTATTTCTTGTTGCAAAAGTCTAGGTGAACATGTAATGCCCTGTAGCATATATACCTTTAAGGAAATTCATTATAAAACTGATATATCTATGGAAATAGATAATACATCAAATATATTAAAAAAATTAACTAATCATGAAACTAACATAGGAATAATACAAGGAAAACCTAAAGAACATAAAAACCTAGAGCTTATCCCACTTATGAGCGATAACTTAGTCTTAGTTGGTGGAAAAAATACCTTATTTAAATCTATAGATATAAAAACTCTTTCAACTCTTCCTTTAATAACTAGAGAAGAAGGTTCCTGGAATAAACTATTAATTGAAGAAAGCTTAAAAGAAAATAAACTTGATATAAATAAACTAAACTTTGTTTTATCTCTTAATTCTCCTCAATCAATAAAATCTTCAGTATCCTTTGGACAAGGATATTCCTTTTTACCTGAAATATCCTTAACTCATGAGCTAAGAAGTGGAGAATTAAAAAAAATAAATATAAAAGATTTAAATCTTTCTTTTAAATACTATATAGCTCTTAGAAAAAATTATAAATTAGATTATTATGAAGAAAAATTTGTAGATTTTTTAACTTCAAAAAAAAGATGTTTTTGTTATTAAAAACAAACTAAAAGGCAAGGTAAAATACCTTGCCTTTTTTATAATTAAAATAATAAACCTATCTGATATTTAATCATCACTACATACGCAAAAAGAATTTTGAATTTCTATATACTCTTCAGGAGTTAAGGAAAGAATATATTTATCATAATGGTCCTCACTACAAAAATATCCTATTTTATTTTCTATATAATCTTCCTTTTTTTCCTTTTCTAAGTCCTTTCCACAATATAAACATTTCTTCATATTAATCACCCCTTTTTTTAAACTTTATAATCTTTATTTTAATTATAAGCTTTTTAGATAATAAATAAAAATCCTTAAAATAAATGTATTTATTTAATTAACTATAGAAATTTAAATAATATATTTTATTTCACTCCTTGGAAAATATTTTAATATTATTTCCTTGAAAAACTCTTTGATTTCTTTTATATCTTCTTTTTTATAAACATACTTTCCATATCCAAATTGTCCGTATTTAAATGTCCTTTCCTCGTCTACCATAGGTAATTTATTATTAGGAAATACCTCCATTATTATTTCTTTTGCCCTTTTTGTATATCTATGAGAAATAACTTCAAAGGTTAATTTATGATTTAAATCATCTTTAATTTCTCTTTTTAAAACTTTTAGTAAAGATTCATAGTCCTCTTTCCATCCTTCGTATAAAAATACAGGAGCAATTATAAACCCTATAGGATAATTAGCCCTTGCCATTTTAACACTTGCTTTTATTCTTTCTAAAAAAGATGGAGTTCCTATTTCATAATTTTTTATTACAAAGTCAGTATTTATGGTAAATCTAACTTCTGTTTTTCCATTATGATTTAAATTTAACAAAGAATCAATGTCTGTATATTTAGTTACAAATCTAAACTTTGCATAATCATTTTTTGCAAAAAACTCTATAGCTTTTTTTAAAGAATTTGTATAAGGCTCAACTGGTATTGGGTCTGAGGTAGCAGAACCTTCAAAAATAGTTATATTAGGCTTTGCCTCTTCAATATAATTATTAGCTTGGTTTAATATATCCTCTACATTTACATTAATCTTAACATAAGGCTTATCCCCTAAATTAGTATTTAAATAACAATATTGACATTTACCAATACATCCACTTAAAAGAGGAAGTTGCCAATTAGCTGATGGTTTACAAGACTGAAACTTTCCTCCCCTCTTAACTCCAACAACTATAGTCTTTTTTCCTTCTTTATAAAATTCTTCAAAATCCTTGTAAGGTATATTTTCTTTTATTCTATTATTCTTAAGCTCAATAATTTCTACTTCTTTAAAGTCCTTAAAAAAATTATAAATATTTTTTCCAATCTCATAATTTAAGGAATTCTTTTCAAATAAAATTCTTTTTGGTTTAAACATAAAATTATCTCCATTCATAAAATTTATAAAAAAAATAATAGTAGTAATTACTACTATTATTCTTAATTTTCTAATTTTAAATGTATTTAAGATAATTTTATTAATAATAATCTTAATTAAATTCCTATAACTTTTTTTATTTCATGAATAACTCCATCTTCATCATTATTTTTATGAGTTATAAATCTTGAAACCTTCTTTAAATCATCATGGGCATTTTCCATAGCATAACTATAATATGCACTTTCCATCATTTCTAAATCATTTAGATAATCACCAAAGACCATAGTTTCCTTGTAATCTATATTTAAAAGTTCTTGTATCTCTCTTATAGCTACACCCTTATTAACTCCCCCCTTAGTTATATCTAACCATATATCTCCTGAAATAGTTACTTGAAGATTTTCTCTATATTTATCAAAATATTTATTGCTATTTTTTTCTGAACCATTAAAATCACACATTGTAACTTTTAAAACAGTATCATGAACCTTTTCTAAGTCATCTACTATTTCACATCTTTCATAATATTTTCTAACTTCCTTTAAAAATCTTTCATCATTACTCTCAACATAAGCTGAATTCTTACCACATAAAACTACATTTGAGTTTTCTATAGTTCTTCCTATTCTTATAAGCTCATTAGCTAATTCTCTATCTAAACCATTAGTTACAAGCTCTTTACCTTTATAAACAACAAATGTTCCATTTTCTGCAATAAATAGCATGTCTTCTTTTATCTTGTCAAATTCCTTAGCTAAAGTATAGTATTGTCTACCACTAGCTGCTGCAAAAAGTATGTTTCTTTTCTTTAGTTCATAAAATATATCATAGAACTCTGAACTTAATTCCTTATTATTATTTAGTAAAGTTCCGTCCATGTCTGTTGCTATAAATTTTATCATATATATAATGTCCTCCTAAGTAAACTGTAAAGTTTTCTTCTCTTTAAATTTTATATACTTTATTTAAATATACTAATTCTTCTGCAATTTTTAAGTTTAATTTATTAAATTTTATTTTTTATTCTCCATTTATTATTATATTACCTTATTTTTTTAAAGCAATAGAAAAACCTTCCTTAAAGCTAAGTATTAACCTTAAGGAAGGCTTTTAATTATTAATTATTAAACATGGATTTTTCCACTATCCTCTATTTTTTCTTCATCTATTTTTATACCTTTTTTATTTAATCTCTTATTAGTTGCACTTCCAAATACGCAGTATATAACAGCTGCAGTAGGAACTCCTACTAACATTCCTACAAATCCAAAAGCACTTCCTCCAATCATAATTGCAAGCATTACCCATAAAGAAGATAATCCTACTGAACTTCCAACAACTCTTGGATAGATTAAATCTCCTTCTACTCTTTGTAGACAGAATATAAATACAATAAACCAAAAAGCTTTAATAGGGTTTATTATAAATATTAAGAAGAAAGAAGGTATTGTTCCTATAAATGCTCCTAATATTGGAATTAAGCTTGTTGTACCAACAAGAACACTTATTAAGAAAGCATATGGCATCTTTAATAATAACATACCAAAGAAACATAAAGTACCTATTATTACAGCTTCTGTACATTGACCTACTATAAATCCTGAGAAAACTCTATTAGTAGTTTGTCCAACACTTAAAATTTTATCTGCTATATCTTTTCTAAGATAAGCATATATTACTTTTTTTAGTTGACATACTAATTTTTCTTTGCTTGATAACATATATACAGCTAGTACAATTGCTAAGAAGAAATCAATAACAGCTGTAGTAAAATCTACTGTTAAACCTACAAGATAGGAAGCAAGTCCACCAAATAAATGAGTAATAGTTTTTAATATTTCTTGCCATGCATTAGTAACTTGATCCCAAACCTTGCTTAAAAGTATTGTTGAATCAGCATAATTATTCATATTTGATTCAAAAGCTTTTAAATATGTAGGTATGCTTTCTGTAAGTTTAACTATACTAGAAGTAAGTTCAGGAACAACAAATAATATAATAGTCGTTATAGCTCCAACTAAAACTATTATAGTTAATGTTATTGATAATGGTCTTTTCATGCTTCTAACCCATGATTTTTTACTATTATCTAATCTTTTAAAAAGCTTTCTTTCGAAAAACTTCATAGGTATATTCAAAACAAAAGCTATTGCTATACCTAAAATTAAAGGTCTAATAAGGCTTGTAATATACCCTAGCCCTCCAAAAATTGTAGAATACTTCATAAATATAAAACATAAAATAATAGCATAAGTAATAAGTATTAAAGCACCTTTAAACTTTTTATCATTCAAAAACATATTTTCACTTCCTTTATTCTATTAATTTTTATATTTAAAAAAATAAATAATTTACTTTATCTTAAATATAACATATTGTTAATTTTTTGTTAATAACCTCTCTCCAAGTTTATTTATTTTTTTAATTATTTTCCTGTTTTCTTCAAATATGTTTTTACAAATAAACTGGGAAAATAAGCAGCCATTTTGATGTAAATAGATAAACTCCTCCCATATCTACTACTCTTTAACATGGAATTTTTTAAGTATTTTTTAATATCCCTTCTATTTAAAACCTTTAAAACCTCTTCCTCTTTTCCACTTTTTAAATAACCTAAAACTTGATACATTATATGCTCACTTATAAATTCTTTTTCTATAAAATCTTTTAACTCAGAACTTAAATTATTTTTTATAATAAAATCTGACACATCCTCCATAGATTTAACAACTGTTATGTTTTTTTCTAGATTAGGATTATTCGTTAAAGATTCTTTTCTTTGGCAATAAAATGTCAAGCTATCCTTTATACCCATAACCTTATTAGAACTTAGTAAAGCTTTAAAAATAAAGTTTAAATCTTCAGCACCATAAGCATTTTCTAAGAATCTAATATTATTTTTTTCTAAAAATTCTTTCTTATATATTAGACTACCAGTCCAAAGTTTTATTTTGTTATTTTTATAAGCCCTAAAAACCTCCTCTCCTGATTTTAATTTTCCAAATTCAAAGTTTTGATTTATGCTATTTTTTATAGTATTATCTTCTCTCATTCTTTTAAAATCAAAGAAGATAATATCTGGTTTATTAAAAATATTTTTTTCTAAAACTTCAACTAAATTATTCTCTGCAAAATCATCAGAATCTAAAAATAGTAAATACTCACCCTTTGAATAATCCATTCCTATATTTCTTGCAGTACTTTGTCCTCTGTTTTTTTCACATCTAATTACTTTATGGTCTAATTTTTTTTCTTCTAAAAAGTTTTTGCTTAACTCACAAGTATTATCTGTAGAACCATCATCTATAACTATAACTTCAAAATTCCTTGAACTTTGCTTTGAAAGAGATAAAAGATTCCTTTTTATATATTTTTCAGAATTATATGCAGGAACTATTATACTTAAAAACTTTTTATTACTTAATGTCATATATCTTCAACTCCACTATAGTTTTTAATCCTTTCCTCATAACTTTAGATTAAAAAATCTCTTATTTTATTATATGCATAATCTAAAGCTACCTCTGTATTTCCATTATTTTTTCCTCCACCTTGAGCTAAAAATTGACTTCCTCCACCTTTTCCATCAATTAAAGTTATAGCATCTTTTAATATTTCATTCATGCTAAGATTTTTTACATTCTTTGAAGAATTAAATATTAAATTAACTCTCTTATCATTTTTAACTGCAAATAAAACTATAGCCTTATAATTCTCACTAATTTTATTAGCTAATTTTTCTATATGCTTTACCTCTTCATTAGAAAAAACCTCTTTTAATAAGTATGTATCTTTTATATTTTCACCTTTATTTAATAAATCTTTTATTTTGTAATCTATTAATTCACTCTTAGCTTTTTTATTTTCTTCTAAAAGATTTTTATTTCTTTCTGATAAATTTTTAACAGCATTTAAGGTGTCTCCCTCACCAGATTTTAAAATTTTACTAATCTCACTTAATATATTATCCTTAAAGAAAAAATCATCTACAGCTCTTTTTCCTGCTACATATTCTATTCTTGTAGAATTCTTATGTTTTTCCCATCTTCTTATTTTTATTAATTGTAAATCTCTAGTGTTCTTAGGATGCACTCCGCAACAAGCATTTAAATCTAAGCCTATAATTTCTACAATTCTTATTTCCTCATTTGTTTTAGGAAGTTCTCTTCTAGTTTTTATCTTTTTTAATTCTTTTCTACTAGGAGCATAACTTTTTACTTCTAAATTTTCAAAAATTAATCTATTTGCTTCTCTTTCTACTTCTCTTATAGTTTTCTCATCTAAAAAACCTATAATATCAACAGTACTTATATCTTTACCTAAATGAAAACCACAGGTATTTGCTCCAAATAAATCGTAAAAACATCCAGAAAGCAAATGCTGTCCTAAGTGTTGTTGCATACCGTCAAATCTTCTTTCCCAATCTAATTTACAATTTAAATTTTTTAACTTCTTAGGTTTTTCTTCAAGAACATGATATATTTCTCCCTCTTCTTCATATACATCAATAACTTTAAGGCCATCAATAAACCCTAAATCCTTCATCTGCCCTCCCCCACCTGGGAAAAACGCAGTATCTTCTAGAGAAACATGAAATTTACCATCTTTCTCTTTAATATCAATTATTTCAGTATTAAATTCTTTTATATACTGATTTTCATAATAAAGTTTTGTCATTTAAATATACACCTCAACTGTCTAATACTAGCTTAATTTTAATTCTAAGTTACATTATAACATTAATTTGCTAAATTAAAACTTATATGTAAATACTAAATTAAAAGTTATAAAGTTATATATTTTTTAAATTAAAAAAATATATAAAAATTAATTATTATTATTTTAAAAAATAAAACTTACAAATATATAATTGGATTTAAGAACCTAATTATACTTTGTAAGTTTTATAAATTTAATCTATAATACATATACATGTATTACAATTATACCTATTTACCTATATAGAACTATAAAAAAATATTCCCTAT
Source organism: Clostridium sp. TJA038 (assembly GCF_058310255.1). Taxonomy (NCBI): domain Bacteria; kingdom Bacillati; phylum Bacillota; class Clostridia; order Eubacteriales; family Clostridiaceae; genus Clostridium; species Clostridium sp. TJA038. The sequence goes on from NZ_JBZEFA010000003.1 coordinate 143,234, forward strand.
TAATAATTTTGGTCATATTGTAGTCTATATCTAAACTTTTCTAATTTATAGTTTCCATACTTATCTAATTCTTTTAGGTTATATTTGTGATCAAAACCTAATTTTTTATAAAAATCACAAACTTTATCTGAAGCTTTAAGCTCTATTCTTCTTGACCTTATATAATACTCATCATTTTCTAAAACTCCCATTATCTTTTTACCTATTCCTCTCCCTTGAAACTTTGGTAAAACACAGATAGGATAAATCATACTTTCATCTTCTTTTTCTAAAAAGCTATCAATCGCACCAAAAGCAACTATTTTATTATTTACTAAAGCTATATAAATATGAATTTTATCAGCTTTATCTAAAATACTTTCTTCGTGATCTTTAGAAAACATTGCCTTAAAGTATTCCTTTGAAAATTCTTCTGATATCACACATAAAAAAGTATCTTTTATAAGTTTTAGAATTTCTCCCCCTTCTCTTTCCTCAACTCTTCTTACTTTTAATTCCTCCATTAAACAACTCACCTGACTTCCTAAATTTAATTAATTACCCAAATATATTAAATTGAGTTTTTTAATTTATTTTTTAAAATATGCTTTATTTATATTTAATTTTTCTCTTAAAAGACCTATAAATTAAAAAAACTCACATATAATATCTAATTTAATGTAAATTTGTTATTTTTATATAAATTCATTCTGCCCTCACTTATGATAGAATTTATTATACACTTTTTCTTTTCATTGTAAATATTGTTAAAGTAATAGTTTAATTTTACAAACCCATTATTCCTGTCAAATTAATTAACACATCTGCACAATTATAATAATTTATTTATTTAAAGGTAAAACAATAAAAATCTTTATAATATTTAAGCATGAAAATTTGAAAAATATCATCAAAATTTGTTCAATATTTATTTATAATTTATTAATATTTTTAACACTTTGTTAATTTACAATGGTTATAAACTAATTTAGTTACTAAAATTCTATTAATGGGGGGATTTATTATGAAGGTTATAATTTTTTACACAAAAACAGGTGGTGGACACTTATCAGCTTGTAAATCCTTAGAAGAATCTTTTAATAAACTTAATATCTCTACAATTACTTTAGATTCCTTAGAATTTGCAGGACATTCTATATCAAAGGAGGTATCCTCTGCCTATAATTACATAGTAAAAGCAGTTCCTAAACTTTTTGGTGCTATTTATAAAGCTGGTGAAAGGGTTAGTGATTCTAATAAAAAATCTATAATTTATAAATTAAATTCCTTTTATTCAGAAAACATACTTTCTGTAATTGAAGAAGAAAAACCAGATATTATAGTATCTACTCATATTTTTGCAACTCAAAGCCTTACTTATTTAAAAGATAATAACAAATTAAAGACCTTAACAGCCTCTATTGTTACAGATTATACTTGTGCTCCTTTTTGGGAAGAAACAAATTTAGATTATTACTTTTTACCTCATAAAGATTTAATTAAAGAATTTATAAATAGAGGATTAGACTCTTCAAAATTAATATCCTATGGAATGCCTATAGGTAATTCTTTTAAAGAAAAAATTCCTAAAACTTTAGCTAAATCAAAATTAGGTCTTGAAAAAGAAAAACCTCATATTTTAATTATGGGAGGAAGCATGGGTGCAGGTTCTCTTAAAGACACAACCTTATACCTAAGTGATAACTTAAAAAATTGCAATATAACTGTTGTTTGTGGAAATAATAAAGAACTATTTAAAGAAATGCTTAGTTTAACTAAAAATTTATGTAATTTAACAGTCCTTAATTTCACTTATGAAATGAATCTACTTATGGAATCTGCAGATATTTTAATAAGTAAACCTGGTGGCTTAACCTCTACTGAAGCAATTAATAAACATTTACCAATTATAATGATAAATCCCATTCCTGGAGTTGAAAGTGCAAATTGTAGCTTTTTTATTAAACATAATTTAGGAATTAAATCAAAATCAATATATGAAACTCTAAAACTTTGCAAAAAACTTTTAGAAGATAAGGAATATTATAATAAAATTACATATTCTCAAAGTTTAAATTCAAAGCTAAATGCATCTGATGATATATGTAAATTTTTAATAAAAAAGTGTGCAGAAAATAATAAAATAAAACCTTAACAATCTCTTTGACTGTAGTTGAAATTTATTGTAAACTTATAAATAAAATCTAAGAATATAGGTGGTTCTAGTGGCATTTATCATTATAGGAATATATATTTTAATAAATATAATTTTGCTCCAAAAAACAAGAAAAGCAAAGAAAGGGAAAAAAACTGTAAATATAAAAATAATGAGTTTAATCTCTATATTTATGTTTATGCTTTCAATCTTAATACTTTTATTTGGTATTATGTCTTATTTACATAATAAAAATATATTAAACCTTTCTATATCTATTATATATTGTTTACTTTTAATATTTTTATCCTATAAACTATCCTGTTTTTATATTACAGAGGATAGCATTATATATGGATACGCAGTTTATAAATTTAAAGATATACAAAAAATAGAAATACAAGGAATTAAAAATAAGTTTACTGTAAATATATACACAGGAGGAACTAGTACTTTATACTTTAAACTAAACTATTTAAAGAAAAAAGAACTTTTAAAAGCTCTACATGGTAAAGTTTTATGTATAAATCTTTAATAAAAAAGCTATCTAACCTTTATTAAAATAAATGAGGTTAAATAGCTTTTTATTATTTAAAAAAACAAATTAAATTCTTTAGTATATTATAGATAGTAAAAATTTTAATTTTCCTATATATAAAAGTATGTATATTAAATTTTATGTCTTTCAACAAAAGCTTTTATTCTTTTTATAGCTTCCATTATATCTTCCATAGAAGCAGCATAACAAGCTCTTATAAATCCCTCTCCACAGTCTCCAAAGGCATTACCTGGAACTATCAAAACTTTTTCTTCAATAAGAAGTTTTTCACAAAACTCATCTGAACTCATTTTAGTTGACTTTATACAAGGAAAAACATACAAAGCACCTAAAGGCTCAAAACATTCTAACCCAATACTTCTAAAACCCTCAACTAAAACTCTTCTTCTCCTATTATATTCTCTTGCCATTTCAAAAACACTTTCATCACCATTTTTAAGGGCCTCAATAGCTGCATATTGTGCAGTTGTAGGAGAGCACATTATTGCATATTGATGTATTTTTTTCATAGCATCTATTAAAATCTTATTACCACAAACATATCCTAATCTCCATCCTGTCATAGCATAAGCTTTAGAAAATCCATTTATTACTATAGTTTTTTCTCTTACTTCTTCAAAAGTAGCTATTGAAACATGGTCCTTATCATAAGACAACTCTGCATATATTTCATCTGAAATTATTATTATATCCTTATCTTTTAAAACATCTACAATTTCTTTAAGTTCTTCTCTAGTCATTATTGCTCCAGTTGGATTATTAGGAAAAGGAATTATTACTACCTTTGTCTTATCTGTTATTGCTTCTTCTAAAAGTTCTTTAGTTAACTTAAAATCATCCTCTGCTCTTAAATTTATTGTTTTAGCTGTTGCTCCTGTAAATGTTGTACATCCCTTATATGCTACAAAACTTGGCTCTGGTATTATAACTTCATCAGAAGGACCAACTAAAGCTCTAAGTGCTAAGTCTATCCCTTCACTTCCTCCTACTGTAACAAGTATTTCTTCCTTAGGATTATATTTTAAAGAAAATCTTCTATTTAAATATTTTGATATTTCCTCTCTTAGCTCTATAAAACCAGCATTTGATGAATAGTGAGTATGCCCTTGCTCTAAAGAATAAATTCCAGCCTCTCTAACATTCCAAGGAGTTACAAAATCAGGCTCTCCAACTCCTAAAGATATTACATCATCCATTTCATTTATTAAATCAAAATATTTTCTAATACCAGAAGGTGGCATATTTTTAACATTGTCTAATATCATATTCTCTAGCATCATATAAATAACATCTCCCTATCATCTGTTTTTTTCTCTTTAAATATTGTACCGTGATCCTTGTACTTTTTAAGAACAAAGTGAGTTGCTGTTCCTGTTACATATTCTTGAATAGAAAGTTTATCTGAAACAAACATTGCAACCTCTTTCATTGTTTTTCCTTCTACAATTACAGTTAAATCAAATCCTCCAGAGGACATTAAATAACAGGCCTTAACTTGAGGAAACTTATATATTCTTTCTGCAACCTTATCAAAACCAACACCTCGTTGAGGAGTTATTTGAACTTCTATTAAAGCTGTAACTGTTTCTTTTCCTGTGTTTTCCCAATTTATAAGAGTGGTATAGCCAGCTATTATATTTCTTTCTTCATAATCCCTTATAGCTTCTCTAACTTCTTCAACACTTTTTCCTGTCATAACTGCAATTTCATTATCTGTGTATCTACTGTTTTTTTCTAATACTTCTAAAATTTCATCCATGCCACATTGGCCCCCTTTTATTACTTATTTTAAAAATTTATTTTGATATAAAAAAATTCCTTCATCCCTAAAAAGGGACGAAGGAACTACTTCGCGGTACCACCCTAATAAGTAAATTAAATTTACTCACCTCAGTTAGAAATCTCAATTATTAAATATAATAAAATTCAATTGCTATCCTCTTTAACGGGAGGAACTCGTCTTAATCTAATTAAAAGTTATGTATATGTTAAAATTAATTATTATAATCAAAATAAATTGCTTATTACTTAACCTTTAGTTCTCAACAAGAAACTCTGAGACTGCTTCCTTTAAACTTTCCTACTAAATCACACCAAACCTTTAGCTCTCTGAAAAGTCCATTTAAAGTACTCCTTCTCTTCATAGTTTTATTTCTTTATTTTTGTTTTTTATAATTATATACACAAAACTTAATAAATTCAATATTTTTTTAAGAAATTTAACATAAAACTGTTTATTTTTTTCAAAATATTCTAATAATATGTTACTTTAATAATTAAAAAATGCTTTAGCTAAGAAGAACTTATCTAAAGCTAAAGCATTTTTAATTATTAAATTTCTATACACTAAATCTATATTTATTATTTTTAAGCTGTCATTTTTTGTACTTCTTTTTTGAATAATTTTATTGAGCTTAATAATAAGAAATATCCAACTGCTAAGAATACAAGCATTGCAACCCAAGCAATCTTAAATCCTACAAGTTGTACGAATTCACCAAAGATTGTTGAACCTAAAGCAAATCCAACTGCAAAGAATAAGCTTAATACACCTAAGTTAACACTTGAATCTTTTCTACCAAATACGTCTGTAGCCATAAATGCTGGACCTGACATATATGAGAATACACATAATCCATAACAAATTGAGAATAAGAATGCAAAACTATGTGAAGTAGATGCTAATAACATACCTATTATTGCAACACCTTGTAGGATACATCCTATTAACATAGTATTGAAACTTCCTAATTTATCGAATAAACGTCCACCACCAACATTTCCTATTAAGCAGAATAATGCAAATGTTGAACCTAAAATACCTATTAATTTTGAATCTAAGTGTAAGCTTAATCTAAAGTATGATGCATATTGAGTACTACATGCTGCTATAGCAACACCTATTAAAGCGTATCCAATACCAAATGTCCAGAAATATTTATTTTTTCTAGTTGCAGCTGCACCTAAACCTTCGAAAGTTTTTACAACTTTTGCTTGGCTTGAGTTAGCATTTTGAGTAGTATCTTCTTGAATTTCGCCAGCTTTTGGAAGTCTGATGAATAATAATACTATTACTAAACTTACTATAAGAGAGAATATTCCAAAAGTTATGTATGAAAAAGCTGAACCTTTTTGAGCTAACATGTTAGAAACGATAGGTTGTAAGAATACGTTACCTATAGAACCACCTGCAAATGCTATACCTAAAGCTGTACCTCTTCCTTTTTTAGGGAACCAATGGTTTATTACATAAGGTACACCTAAACCTGAGAATAAAACACATCCTATTTGAGTTACTGCTGATAAAGCGTAGAATAAAGGTAAACTTTTAACAAGACCAAAACCTAAAAATCCTAAACTTGATAAAACAGTACCTGCTATAAATAAAATCTTTATATTTACTTTACCAAAAAGTTTTCCTAGGAAAGGAGAACAAATTGAAGATGCTAAAGCACCAAAAGTAAATATAAGTGAGAATGCTGCTAAAGAAAAGTTAAATTCTTTTACAACATATGGTATAAATAATGGTTGTATATTTTGAGCTACTCCAAAAGGAATGGCTTGCATTAACATACATACAAAAATCATGAAATATTGCTTTTTGTTACTTCCGCTTTTTGCCATTAAATTATCACTCATAATCCTTACCTTCTTTCTTTAATCCTATGGCAAGATAAGGCTTGTCCTAACTTGCCATAAGACTTTATTTTTATTTAATTTTTATAATTGTTTTTAATTAGTTTTCATAATTAACATTTAATGTTGTATTATACTTATAAATTTTCATCTCTGTTCCATTTATATCTTCTTTTTTCATATCAATAACATTTATTTGATTATTTTCATATGTATTGTATGAATAAGTTTGTTCTTCAAGGTTCATGCATGAGCTATATTGTGTTATATCCTTTTTGTTAGCTGCAGTTAATACTGAACCATTTATCATTGCAACATTGTTTAAGATATGGAAAAACTCTGTCATATCTATAGTATCTTGAGAATTTTTTATCATAGCATCTCTTAAGAAAGCTGCTCTTACAAATCTAGATGCTGGAGTAAAATCTCCTGGTAATCCTACTAAACCAGTACCAACTCCTAAAGCTTTTAAGTTTTGCTCACCTAATGTTAATTCATCAGCATGGCTATATCTTAAATTTACATATTGATTTAAGTTAGTTATATGCCAGTCAAAAGTTGGTGAATTAGTTAAAACTCCTACATGATTATCAAATACTTTTAATCCTTCTTTAGATTGTTCTATAACTATTGCTTTACCAGTTATATCTGTAACCATCCAATGTAAAGTAGAGTTAGATACTTTTTTACTAATTGTTTCATCAACTATTAAAGTATTTTTTAAAGCTTCTTTAAGCTCATCAACAGTTTCAAAGTTAGCTAAAATCCATAGTAAAAAGTCATATTGAGGAACGTTTATTTTTCCTTCTTCTTCTTCTAAAGGATAGTATGCATATTGTGGGAAGTTTAATCCTGCTGCTGCTAATCCTTTTTCATTAAATCCATCTGCAAATGTTGGATAACTATTAAAAACAGTTCCCATACCAAGTACAGCATACTTAGGTTCAACTCTTCTTCCTGTTTCAGTATTTACCCCTACATAGTTTCTAGGTAAAAATATTATAGATTGATTAAAAGAAAACTCTATATCCATATTTCTTCCAAATAAATGATTTCCGTCTTTAGTTTTTAACATTAATCCTGTACACATTTTAATCACTCCTATATTTATGTTCTTCTTTGTAAAATAATATACTACAAAGTTAATACTTTTTCATATGACCTAATTGACATTTTAATTGTTTTTTCTTGTTTTTTTTACATTTTTTTAATTCTTTTTGCCCATTAATTATATTCTCTTCCATTTAATTCAACAATAAATGATAAAATAAGTAATTTTATCATCTATTTTATCAATTTATTCACTAGATTTTACTTTAAAAAAAAATTGTATTAAATTCATTAAAAAAATTTAATACAATTTTATACATTTTATATATTTACTGTTTTTATTACTACTTTTCTTTCTTAATTAATACTTTGGAAACATTTTCTATAATTAAATTCATAATTTTACTTTTATAATTAATTATTTAAGTTATTTGATTAACTATATTTTACTAAAAATAAATTTTAATAAATTAACCATAAAAAATTTATACATTTTTATACATTTTAAATTTATTATCTTATTTTCCTCTTATAATTTTTAATATAGAAACTTTTTTTCCATAATGTAAAGTACCTTTTTTATATAATTTACTACTTAAAAATCCTACAATTATTATAAAAGCAATATTAATAATAGTTGTTATTATTATTTCTCCAAAGGAAACCTTAGATAAAACTACTCTCTCAAACATTATTAAAGGAGAAGCAAAAGGAACATAACTAAAGACCTTAGCTAAAGTAGATTCAATATTAAACATGCAATTCATTGAAAGTAAAAATACTAAAACAAATATTAAAGTAATAACTCCCATAGAAGAATTAACATCTTGAGAACTTGTAGCTAAAGAGGCAACAGCTGCATAAAGCATTGAAAATGTTAAGTATCCTAAAAGAAAATAAAAAACAAAAGCAAATATTATTTCAAAATTTAAATTCATCGAATATAAAAATTCCAAACTCTTTCCAGAGGTCTTAAACATTAAAAATCCCCAAGCTAATATAATAGCTATTTGTGTAAGCCCTACTGCACAAACCCCTAAAACCTTTCCAAAAAATAGTTCCATAGGTCTTGCCATGGTTATTAAGGTTTCCATTATTCTATTACTTTTTTCTTCTATAACTGAGTTAGCAACCATAGCACCAAAAGTTAATGTTATTATATAAATTCCAAAAACAAGAGCATAAACTAAAATCATTCTTCCTTGAGATGCATTTCCCATTTGCACAACTTCAAGTTTAGCTGGGCTCATTAAATTACTATATTCCTCTTTGGTTAAATTAAACTTCTCCATAGAGACCATAAGCTTATTATCATTTAAGATTTTATCAACCTCATCTTTTAAAGAAGCACTTGGAAGTTCATTTACATAAAGCTTTCCTTCAAGGTCATTATTATTAGAAATTTCAAGTAATGCTTTATAATCTGATTTTCCATCTTCAATTTCTTTTTTTACTTTATTACTTTCCTCAGCACTTTTACTTAAAACAACTTCAAATTCTCCTTCATTTAAATTTTTTAAATTATCTTCACTAAAGAAACTGTCTTTTTCATCAACGCTAACCATTATTAAATCTTTGTTTCCATCTTTGTGAAAGATTTTAGCTATCTTATCCATATTAAAAAACCCTAGAATTACTATTAAAGTTATTATTGTAGATATTATTAAAGCCTTATTTTTTATCGTTTCTTTATATGTAAAAGCAAAAATACTCCAAAACTTTCTCATAATTAATTACCTAACCTTTCTATAAAAATATCATTTAAAGAAGGTCTCTCAAAATAAAATCCTCTTATGTCTAAATTAGAATCTACAATATCTTTTAATAGTTTTTTACCTAAAGTTACATCTTTAATATTTAACCTATAACTTCCTTCCTTAAAAATAGAAAATTCAAGACCTGACTTATTGAAAAATCCCTCTAAACTTTTATCTCCCTCAATAATTAAAGCTTTTATTCCATATTCTTCTTTTATTTTATTAAGATTTCCCTTAAGTATTGTTTCTCCTTTTTTAAGCATTATAATATCATCACAAAATTCCTCTACATCAGCCATTCTATGACTGCTAAATATTAAGGTTTTCCCAGAACTTAATAGTTCTCTTATAACCTTTTTAAATAACTCTACATTTACAGGATCTAGCCCACTAAAAGGTTCATCTAAAATTATTACCTCAGGATTATGCATAAGTGCAACTATAAGCTGTATTTTTTGTTTATTTCCCTTTGATAAGGTTTCTACCTTTTTATTTAAATACTCACTTATTTCAAATTTATCAAGCCAATACTCTATACTTCTTAAGCTCTCCTTTTTTTTCATTCCATATAAAGTTCCAAAATGCATAAGTTGACTTTTTACAGTATATTTAAGATATAACCCTCTCTCTTCTGGTAAATAACCAAAAGTATTTTCATCAAAATTTAGTTTTTTATTATTAATTAATATCTCTCCTGTATCACTTGGAAGTATTCCAAGTATAACTCTTATGGCAGTAGTTTTCCCTGCACCATTCCTTCCTAAAAGCCCTAAAGCTTTTCCCTTTTCAATTACAAAACTTAAATTTTGTAATGCTTTAACCTCCCCAAAGCTTTTGCTAATATTTATAGCTTCAATTTTCACATAAAATCCTCCTCTTAAAATTTACTTCTAATTTAAATATTACCATTTTTAAAAATATTTTTAAACATATTAAATCCCCTCTAATATGGCATTTTATTTTTATACTTAAAAAGTTTAAAGCAATAATTTATTTTTATAAAATAAAAAAGAAGAATCTTTTATTTAGTAATTAAAAAAAGATTCTCCTTTTAATTTTAAAATAATAATTATTAATTTAAAACCATTAAGCTTTTTTCTATTTTTCTAAGTGATATTTTTCTCAAAAAATATCTATAATTAGTTATTATTTTTTTAGAATTATATTTTTCTAATTCTTTTAAAGTTGACTTATTATTCCCATTAAAAAGAAGTCCTAAGGAATATCTTAAATAAACATTGCAATAAACTTCAAAATATATAAATTCATACTTACATATTTTTTCTTCAACTTCATAGTTTATTTCTCTAGACAAAACTTTAGCTTCCTGTGATAATCTAGTCCACAAATTAACAAATTCCTCATAACTTGCAGGATAATTCTTTTCATTAAATATTTCTTCAACCTTTTTTTCAACTAAGTATTTTAAAGTTCTTAAGAACTTAACTTCTTCAGTTAAACACTCTGATAAAGACATCCTTAATCTTAAGCTATTTTTTAAATTTCCTTGAATCTGCTCATCTGTAGTTGCTAAAATATTTTTTATTATCACTTGTAAAATTTCATCTCTCTCCTCCATAGAACTCTCCTTATCCTCTTAAAATTTTAAAGAATATATAATAAAACTATTTTTTTACTACTTAGATTTTTCATAATTTTTTAATGCATTCATTGCCATAATATATCCATACTCACCAAAACCACTTATTTGTCCAATACAAGCTTTAGCTGTAACTGATTTATGTCTAAACTCTTCTCTTTTATGAATGTTACTTAAATGAACCTCTACAGCCGGTAAAGCTACTCCCTTTAAAGCATCATAAATTGCTAAACTATAATGTGTATAAGCACCTGGATTTATTATTATCCCATGAAAGTTTTCAAAATACGCTCTATGAATAAAATTTATTATTTCTCCTTCTATATTACTTTGTAAAAATTCTAAATCTAAGTCTAACTTTTCTCCTTCTGCTTTTAAGTAACTTATAATATCCTTAAAAGTCTTTTTGCCATATATATCTTTTTCTCTTATACCTAAAAGATTTAAATTAGGTCCATTTATAACCATTACTTTCATAACTAATATAAACTAAAGAACTAACTTTCTTAATTCTTTAGTTTAATTCACCTCTACTTTCTATTCTTTAAAACCTCCTATAAAAATTTATAGAAGGCTTTAAATTTTCTTATGTTTATTTTTACTTTTCTAAACTTATTTCATAAATAGATTTTACTATATTTAAAATAGCATTATTAATACTGCCACTATTTAATATTTCTATTTCGCTATATTTTTTATAAAGGTCAATTCTTTCTTTATATAAAGAAAGAAGCTTTTCTTTTCCATTAGATAAAAGTGGTCTTTCATCTATACTTATATCATTTATTATTAAATCTATAGGTCTATTAATAAAAATAATTAAAAAGTCTTTAAAAAATTCCATATTTTCTTTTCTAGTTACTATGCCCCCACCTGAAGAAATAACTACATTTTTTAAAGTACTTAAAAGCTCACAACTTTTACTTTCTAAGTCTCTAAAAACCTCTTCTCCTTGAAGAAAAATTTCCTTTATACTTTTATCTACACTTTTTTCAATAAATTCATCAATGTCTAAAAAATTCATTTTTAAAGCCTTTGATAATTCTTTTCCTATAGTAGTTTTCCCACAGCCTGGCATTCCAATTAAAAGTACTCCTCTTTTTTTCATGAAATCCTAATCCCCTTTTCGTACTTTTTACTTAAATAAATTTCTATTTATTTCTAATTATACCTAAAAAAACTTATTTTTTTATTGAAAACTACTTAAATTAACAATTTCTTATTACAAAGTTAACTTAAATAAAACTTAAAATTCCTTCTTTAATTTTTCATAGATTTTATCCTCTAAATCCTTATTGATTTTAAGGTTATTCCAAATTTCTTCTGACTTAATTCCTTGTCCAACTAACATCATTAATCCATTTACTGTTTTTAAACCCTTTTCCCTTGCAATCTTTAAAAACTTAGTTTCTAGAGGATTGTAAACTATATCTATAGCTACCTTAAAATTCCCTATTAACTTTGGTGAAATAGCAATTGAATCTATCTTAGGATACATACCACAGGGAGTTGTATTTATTATAGCAAATTCATCTAAAACATTTTCAAGGTCCTTATAATCCATAAAACTTATCTTAAAATCTTTGAATTTATTCTTAGCATTTTCTTTATTTCTTGAAACTAAAACTATTTCTTTAGCTCCATTATCTTCTAAATACTTAACAACACTTCTAGCTGCTCCTCCTGAGCCTAAAACAAAAAAACTATTTCCTAAAACCTTTATATTCTCTTTATTTAACATTTTTCCAAAACCATAATAGTCTGTATTATAGCCATAAGATTTATCTTCCTTTATTAAAATTGTATTTACAGCTCCTATTATTTTAGCTTCTTCCGAAATAAAATCTAGCTGATTTAAGACAACTTCTTTATAAGGTATGGTAACATTAGCTCCATTTATTCCTAAGACCTTCAAACTCTCTACAATATTATCTTCAAACTTTTTATCTACTGAAAATAAATTATACAGTCCTAAAATATTGCTAGTTTCTAAAATTTCTTTATGCAATTTAGGAGAAAAACTATGTTCTAATTTCTCCCCTATTAGTCCAAAAACTTTCATAACTTCACTTCCTTAAGCTATAAATTTAAATATTAGTTTTATATTTTTAAAGTTTAAAAATATATCTCCTTAATAAATCTCCATAATAAATTCATATTTATATGTTTAAATTACCATACAAAACTTATGATAATCTTTTGCATCCCCTGTTAAAAGATTGATATAATTTAAGTTTTTTTGTTTAAATATCCAAAACCAAATGCACAAGTTCATATAAGACACTTAGCTTTTAAGCTAAGTGTCTTTGTCATTTACTTGATAAAATTTATATGCTTTTAACTTTATATAACATAATAATAAAAATTAATTCTACAATAGCTAAAAATGCTCTTATAGCAAAATTAGATGTAAATAGAGCATATACAAGAGTTACTACAATTAACACTTTCAAAAATTTAATCAAAGTTTTAATTTCCAAAATTTACTCCCTCTTTTTTTCTATAAAATCTTTCTGATACTTTTTACTTATATTCATTAAATCTACAAGCATTTCTTTAGCATAGGGGGTTAGATTTTTATTTCTTATTTTCTTTAAATTTTTTTCAATAACTTCTTTTTCTCTATCTTCATGAAATATATCTAATCCCTTTTCTTTTTTATATGTAGCTACCTTTAAAACAATATTCATTCTCTCTTCAAAAAGCTTAACAAGCTCTTTATCTATGTTATCTATTTCTTCTCTAAACTTAATTAAATCATCCATGAAAAATATTACCTCATTTCTTTAAGTTATATAAAATTTTATCTCTTTAATTAAGTTTATAATATATCATATTTACCTTTAAATTTCACTAATTTTAAAATGAATCTAAAATAGCAAGGGCTGAGATAGCTTCTATAACAACTAAAACTCTCTGTACTATACAAGGGTCATGTCTACCTGTAACCTTTATAATTTCTTCTTTCATAGTTTTTATATTTACACTTCTTTGAGCTTTAGAAATTGAAGGAGTAGGTTTTATAACAACTCTAAATATAACTGGCATGCCATTTGATATCCCTCCAGTTATACCACCATTATTATTAGAATATGTTTTAATTTCTCCCTTTTCTATAAAGTACTCATCATTTGCTTCTTCTCCACTCATATTTGCAAATTCAAACCCAGCACCAAATTCAATGCCTTTGACAGAAGGAACTGAAAATGCTAAATGAGCTATTGTGCTTTCTAAAGAATCAAAAAATGGATTTCCAATTCCAGGGTTTAAACCTAATATTGCACATTCAACAATTCCTCCTATAGAATTTCCATCCATTCTATAAAAATTAATTTCCTCTTTTACTTCTTCTATTTTTTTTGTATCTATTAGTGGAAGTTCCTTTTTTAAAATTTCTTTTAAATCTTCTTTTGTTAAATTTAAAAAATCAAAGGAAGCATCTTTTACTTTTCCAACTTGTTTAATATGAGAACCTATAAAAATTCCCTTTTCCTTAAGTATTTCCTTAGCTAATGCACCTGCAAAAACTAAAGGTGCCGTTATTCTTCCTGAAAAATGACCTCCTCCTCTATAATCATTGAAGCCATTATATTTTATGTACCCTGGAAAATCTGCATGCCCAGGTCTTACTAAATCTTTTATTTTTGAATAATCCTTAGACCTTTTATCATTATTTCTAATTATCATAGAAATAGGTGCCCCAGTAGTAAATCCATTAAATATTCCACTTAAAATTTCTGGTTTATCCCCTTCTTTTCTTTGAGTTGATAAACTATTTCTTCCTGGCGCTCTTCTTTCCATTTCTTTTTCTATATTTTTAATATCTACTTTAATTCCAGGTTCTATTCCATCTATTACAATACCTAAGCCCTCACCATGAGATTCTCCAAATATAGATAATTTTATTTTATTACCCCAAACTCCTCCCATTTCTTCGCTTTCAAAAAAATTATTCTTTAAAAGCTTCCTCCTTTCATCTAAAATATGTATTATTACTTATTAAAAATTCCACCTAAACTCTTAAAATCTTCCCAAAAACTAGGATAAGATTTTTTTACGCAATCTGGTTCATTTATAGTAACTTTATTTTTACACCTTGTTGATGCAATAGCTAAGCTCATAGCTATTCTATGGTCTTTATGGCTATAAACCTCTCCTCCAATTAATTCAGTAACTCCTTTTATTTTAAGCCCATCCTTTAATTCTTTTATGTTTGCTCCTAGTTTATTAAGTTCTTTGCATATAGCACTTAATCTATCACACTCTTTTATTCTAAGCCTTTCTCCATTTATAATTCTAGTTTCTCCATAACTTAAAGAGGCTACTACTGTTAAAACTGGAATTATATCAGGGCATTGTGAAGCATCTATAATAACTCCCTCTAAGGATTTATAAATAATCTTTAAGGAATTATTTTTTTCTTTTATAAATTTTGCTCCCATATTTTCTAATATTTCAATACATTCCTTATCTCCTTGATAGGAATTTAAAGTTAAATCAAAACAATTAATATCTGAACCTAAGGCACCTGCTGAAAAGTAAAAAGCTGCTTGAGAATAATCGCCTTCAACTTTATATGTAATTGGTGAATATTTTTGTCTACCTTCTATAAGAAACTCTTTATAATCATTATTTTTTATTTTAACACCAAATTTTTTTATCATATCTAAGGTTAAATCTATGTATCCTTTAGATTCAAGTTCTGTAGTTATTATTATTTTAGAATCTTCCTTTAACAAAGGTAAAGTAAATAATAAACCACTTATAAACTGAGAACTTATATTTCCTTTAACTCTAAATTCTCCTCCTTTTAACTTACCCTTTATTTTTAAATCAAGATTTTCTTCTTCATAAGAATATTCAATTCCTTGAGTATTAAAAATTTCATAATAAGTTTTTAAAGGTCTTTTTCCTAAATTACCTCGTCCTATAAACCTAACTTTATTTTCTTCTATTAAAGATATAGGAACTAAAAATCTTAAAGTAGAACCTGATTCATTACAATCTATTATTCTCTCTATAGAATTTTTCAAAAAATTTTCTCCATTTATAATTAACTTATTATCTTGTATCTTTATATCTGCACCTAAGGCTTTCATTCCTTCCATGGTTGCAATAATATCTTCTGAAAAGTCAATATTAGAAATAATACTTTCCCCCTTGCTCAAAGAGGCACAGATAATAGCTCTATGAGCTAAACTTTTAGAAGGTGGAATTTTTACATCTCCCTTTAATTTCCCTGGAGTTATAGTTATGCTTTTCATTCTTTCCCTCACTTTCCGTATTTTATGAGATTAAATTATAAACTTAAAAGATTAATTAAAAAACTCTATATCTGTACTATAAATATAACTATCACCAATATCCTTTAAAAGAATAACATTTAAATTACCCTTTAAATTTTTCTTATCTAACTTAATAGCCTCTTTAATAGCTTCCTTATCTCTAATTTTAATACTTTTATTTAATCCATATTTACTTAATAAAGCTTCAATCCTATCTGCTGTTCCTTTTTTAGTAAGTAATTTATCCTCAGCAATTTTACTTATCATATTCATTCCCATAGCAACGGCTTCTCCATGAGAATAGGTTTCATAGTTATATATCTGTTCTATAGCATGGCCTAAGGTATGACCAAAATTTAAAATCATTCTTTCTCCTAAATCTTTTTCATCACCTTCAACTACTTCTCTTTTAATATTACAACATTCATAAATTATATCGCCAATATTTTCTTTTAAATCCTCTTTATTTTCAAAGCTTTCTAACCTTTCAAATAACTTTTTGCTTTTAATACATCCATATTTTATAACCTCTCCAAGACCATCATTAAAATATTTTTCTGGAAGTGTTCCAAGCATATTAGGGTCTATTAAAACTAACTTTGGATGATAAAAACTTCCAACTAAATTTTTTCCCCTATCTAAATCTACTGCAACCTTTCCTCCAACACTAGAATCAACTTGTGCTAGTAAAGATGTTGGGATTTGCACAAAAGAAATTCCTCTTAAAAATGTAGAAGCAACAAAACCTGCAATATCTCCAACAACTCCTCCTCCTAGTGCTACAATTAAATCGCTTCTTGTTAAGTTAAAATCTAAAAGCTTATTATAGATATACGGTAATGTAGAAAAACTTTTACTTTTCTCTCCTGGTTTTATAGAAATAATATCTACTAAAAAACCTTCAGCTTCAATATTTTTCTTGACAAAATCTCCATATATATCTTTTAAATTATCATCAGTTATTATTGAAACCTTATTCCCTTTAAAAATGTTCTTTATAAAATATCCAAAACTATCTTTTAAATCTTTTTTTATTACTATATCATAACTATTTTCCTTTAAGTTAACTTTTAAGGTTCTCATCTTTACTCCCCCTTATAATATTATTTTAATATAAATTTAATGGGAGTTTTTAAACTCCCAAGAAAATAAATAATATATTAAAGTTCTCTTCCAACTGCTTTTGCTATGGCTCTTAATTCCTCTAAAAGCTTTCCATATTCTTCTGGTTTTATAGATTGCTGTCCATCACATAAAGCATTAGCAGGATTATTATGTACCTCTATAATAAGACCATCAGCACCTACAGCTATAGCTGCCTTTGATAAAGGTTCTACCATCCATGCTTTTCCTGTTGCATGACTTGGGTCAACTATTACTGGTAAATGACTTAATTTTTTTATAATAGGTATGGCACTTAAATCTAAAGTATTTCTTGTATATGTCTCAAAGGTTCTGATTCCTCTCTCACAAAGAATTATTTTTTCATTTCCTCCTGCCATTATGTATTCAGCTGACATTATAAGTTCCTCTATTGTAGCTGATAATCCTCTCTTTAAAAGAATAGGTTTATCTATTTTACCAAGCTCTTTTAAAAGATCAAAGTTTTGCATATTTCTAGCTCCTACTTGAATTATATCAACATCTTCCACAAATTTATCTATCATGCTAGTTGACATTATTTCTGTAACTATAGGAAGAGATGTTATCTCTTTAGCCTTTTTTAATAACTCTAACCCTTCAAGTTCTAACCCTTGAAAACTATAAGGTGATGTCCTAGGTTTAAATGCTCCTCCTCTTAAAAAGTTTGCACCTAAAGCTTTAACTTCTTTAGCTATATTTACTATTTGTTCTTCACTCTCTACAGAACAAGGACCAGCTATTAATGCTATTTTATTTCCTCCTATTTCATTACCTAAAACATCAATTATTGTATTCTCTGGATGAAATAATCTATTTGCCTTTTTAAAGGGCTCTTGAACATGTATTATTTTTTCTACATTCTTATTAGCTTCAATTTTAGCTGGATCTATTTTACTGGTATCTCCTATTAAACCAATAACACAGACCTCCTCACCAGATATTTTCTTAGTTTGCGCTCCTAGAGATTCTATTTTTTTAATAAACTTTATAATCTCTTCTTCCTCTGTTCCTGGTTTTAATATAACTATCATATTAGCCCTCCTTTTTTATTTTAACCTTTTTAATAAAAATAGTCTAAATTAAAATCAAAATTCCAAATCATAACATTCAAAAAAAAATAGAACCCATTTTAATGAGTTCTATTAAATAAATTATAATTCTATATTATTATATATCAATATAAAAGTAAAAACTCATTATTTAAAAGATTATAAATTTTATTTCAAACTAAAAATTTGAAAATTTTTAAAAGTTCAATACTGAACCCATATAAAATATTATTATTAATCCTTTAACTAACAAATTTAGCATAAATTCTTAAAAGAATTTAACTATTCTCTCTAAACTTTTAAATTTATTATACACTTTGTAACTTTAAAGTCAATAAACTTATTTCTTATTAAAAAGTTAAAAATATAACTAATAAAAATAAATAATGTAGATATTTAAATATCTACATTATTTATAAAATATTATTCTGCCTTCTTCCATTGATATTGTTTTAATCTAGCATCATATTTTAAGTTTATATCTTTTCCATCCTCTTCTCCAAGTGTCATGTTATAGCTTATTACTTCTACATCTTCAATCTTCCCACTTTTTGGCGCATATGTAGAAGACTTATCGCTAGTTTTACCAGGCATAATAGTATTTGCAAAAGTTACATAAGATTCTTCTCCAGTATCCTTGTTAAGCAAAGTAATATTACAATATTTAATAGGTAACTTAGTGTTATTTGTTAAAGTAACATCTATGTACTTATTTCCTTTTGAATCTGTACTTCCAGGTTTTATATCTAACTTAACATCATCCATATTTATTGGTGGTTTATTTTTATCTTCCTCTTTAGGTGCCTCTGTAGTCTTTGTTTCTTTATTATCAGCATTGTTTTGATTGCTATTTCCACCACAACCTACTAATCCTACAGCTAAAGCTAAACTGCAAACTAAAACCATTATCTTATTTTTTAACATAATTTTAACTCTCCTTTTTTTACCATTTACAAACTACTATATGTATAATATTAATATATTGTTATTCTTTGTCAATAAATCGAAATAATTCAATTTAAAATTTTAAATTTTATACAATATATTATAACAATTTTTACATTTATTTTATATATAAATTTTCTTGTACATATTAAAATGTATAAAAAAGAACTATCTAAAAAGATAGTTCTTAAAGGATTAATTGTTGACTATAAGTAAAATATATTTTATAAAATTTGTTAATTTATATTGTATTTGTATTGTAAATGCAGATTATATTATTTATTGAAAGCCTTATTGTAATCTTCAATGAATTTCTTCATTCCAGCATCTGTTAAAGGATGCTTAACCATTTGAAGAATAACATTATAAGGTATTGTTGCAATATGTGATCCTGCCATAGCTGAATCTAAAACATGCATAGGATTTCTAACACTTGCAGATATTATTTCAGTATCTATTCCATGTAATGCAAACATTTCAGCAATTTGAGTTACTATTTCAATTCCTGGATTTCCAATATCATCAAGTCTTCCTAAGAAAGGACTTACAAAGGATGCCCCAGCTCTAGCTGCTAATAAAGCTTGTAGTGGTGAGAATATTAAAGTAACATTTGTTCTTATTCCTTCACTAGCTAATATTTTTACAGCTTTTAAACCTTCTTCACACATAGGTATTTTTATAACTATGTTTTTATGTATTTTAGCTAATTCTCTTCCTTCTTTAACCATTTCTTCGCATTCTAAAGCCATAACTTCAGCACTTATTGGTCCATCTACTATGCTACATATTTCTTCAATTACTTCTTTAATATCTCTACCTTCTTTTGCTATTAATGAAGGATTAGTTGTAACACCAGCTAAAACTCCTAATTTACTAGCTTTTCTTATTTCTTCTACATTAGCAGTATCTATGAATATTTTCATGTCAGATCTCCTTTTCATTTCTTAAAATATTAATTTGAATTCCATACATTTCTATTAATCGTTTCCACAGATAGATATTAACATTGAGATAAAAAATATTCAATATATTTATTTAAAATTTACATTTTGTTAATTTATTTTTTCTATTTATTATGCTATAATAAAATATTTTAACAATTAAACGTATTCTATTAACCTATTAGCATATAACTTATACTTCTTTTATCCTTTAAAGCATACACAAATAATCTATAATTTTTATCCACCTTTTATTCTTATACTCTCCCCCTAACTTTATTTTATTTATAAAAAAAGAATGTTTCTACTAATGTAGAAACATTCTCCTATATCTTAAATCTTATTTAAAATATCTTTTTAATAATCCTTCGAAAGCTCTTCCATGTCTAGCTTCATCTTTACACATTTCATGTACTGTGTCATGGATTGCATCTAAGTTTAATTGTTTTGCTAATGTAGCTAAGTCTTTCTTACCTTGGCATGCTCCATGCTCTGCATTTACTCTTGCTTGTAAGTTAGCTTTTGTATCAGCTTCTACAACTTCTCCTAACATTTCAGCAAATTTAGCAGCGTGCTCTGCTTCTTCGAAAGCGATTCTCTTATAAGCTTCTGCAACTTCTGGGAAGCCTTCTCTATCAGCTTGTCTTGACATAGCTAAGTACATTCCTACTTCTGTACATTCTCCAGTAAAGTTAGCATGTAATCCTTCGATTATTCTTTCGTCAACACCTTTAGCAACACCAATTCTGTGTTCATCAGCAAAAGTTAATTCTCCGCTTTGCTCTACGAATTTATCAGCACCTGCTCCACAGATTGGACATTTTTCTGGTGCTTTTTCTCCTTCATAAACATATCCACAAATTGTACAAACAAATTTTTTCATAATAAAATCCTCCTAATTCGATCCTTAGTATTTTAAATATATAGGTTATTAAGAATAATTATTTCTTAAATGTCTTTCTTTACAATCTACAGATTAATATGTTAAATTTTTCTTAACCTTTATTAGTATTATATAATAATAATTTTCCATTATCAACATTTTTTAAATAATTTATACTTTTAATAAAAAATAATACTCTTATCTCTTTTTTATCTAAAATTACACTAATGAAAATATTATTTTTTCTATTAAAATCTAATAACTTTTATCATTTTAATTTTACTATTATCTAACCTCTTTTCCAAAAGGCATAAGAGAAAGTTTTGCTAACTTTAGAGATTGTATTGCAAAAGGAATTCCTATAATAGTAATAGCAAAAATAACAGCACTAATTAAATTAGCTAAAGCTAAGGTAAAGCCTCCAAAAACTATCCATAATATATTTAATATAAAATGACTTGTGCCATCATTTACAGTTACAATTTCCTTTCCAAAAGGAGCTAATTGTAGTCCTGCTAGCTTAAAACATTGAAGTCCAACTGGAATACCAACTATAGTTAAGCACCAAATAACACCCCAAAAAAGCCATCCTAGTGCATTAAAAAAGCCACCAAATATCATCCAAATTATATTTCCTAAACAGCTCAAAATTAACCCTCCTTAAAATTAACTAGAAAATTTATATTATTAATTTTTTAATTATAAGCTTATAAGTTTTTCTTTATTAAAATAAAATATTTCAAAATAAAATATCATTTTTTTATATTAAATTCAACTTAAAATATTTTTTTAAAATTTTTGTTGACATTTTTCTTTTAAGTATATATAATAAATATTGTCAACAGGACATGCCGAAGTGGCGGAACTGGCAGACGCACAGGACTTAAAATCCTGCGGTGCTAACACACCGTACCGGTTCGATTCCGGTCTTCGGCACCAAAACTCTTAAACTAAGTTTAAGAGTTTTTTTATTTTTAACAAAACTAAAAAAGTCCAAACACAACGGCTCTATTAGAGTATTTTTTTATTAGATATAGATAAAACAATCTAAATTCACTGCTATTAGTTTGCTTATCTATATCTAATTTTTTATTAAAAAACATATAATATATATTATTTCTTTTTTTATAGTTTTAGACTATTTATTTTAAAATTAATTTTCTTAAATTTTAAACTTACTTTGAAACGCCTATGTCTTTTCTATAATACATTCCCTTAAAGTTAACCTTATTAAGATTTTCATATGCATTTTTTCTAGCTTCTTCTAAGGTCTTTCCTTTTCCAATTACAGAAAGAACTCTTCCTCCTGTAGTTATTAATTCATTTCCCTCTTTTTTAGCACCAGCTATAAAAATATTTTCTTTAACACTTCTATCTATATTTATTTTATATCCTCTTTCATATTCTTCAGGATATCCCTTTGAAGCTAAAACAACATTAACACAATATCCTTCTTCCCATTTAATAATAGTTTCCTTTAATCTTTCATCTAAAGCATTTAATATTATATCTAATAAATCACTTTCCATTAAAGATAAAAGACTTTGTGTTTCAGGGTCACCCATTCTAACATTATACTCTAAAAGTTTAACTCCCTCTTCTGTTATCATTATTCCAAAGAAAATAACCCCTTTAAAGTCTATTCCCTCTTCTTTTATTCCAAGTAAAGTTTTTTCTAATATGTTCTTATTAAAATCCTCTAAAATTTCTTTAGTCAAATATTTATTAGGAGCTACAACTCCCATTCCTCCTGTATTTTTCCCCTTATTACCCTCAAATATTTGTTTATGATCTTTAGCTGATAAAAAGGGCAAAATATCCTTTCCATCTGTAACTGAAAGTATTGATGCCTCAACTCCTATTAAAAATTCTTCTATTACAATCTTTTTACCTGCTCCATTAAATAAATCTTTTATCATAAATAAATCTAAGGTTTTTATAGCCTCATCTTTACTATTACATATAACAACACCTTTACCTGCTGCTAATCCGTCAGCTTTTATAACCTTTGGATATCTACAACTTTCTAAATATTCTTTAGCCTCTTTATAATCATAAAACACTTCATAATCAGCTGTTTTAACTCCATATTTTTTCATAAAATTTTTAGAAAAGCTCTTACTTCCTTCAAGTCTAGCCCCACTTTTATCTGGTCCAAATATTTTTAATCCCTCTTTCTTAAAAATATCCACTATACCATTAATAAGAGGCTCCTCTGGACCTACTATTGTTAAATCAATTTCTTTATCCTTTGCAAAATTTAATAAATCCTCTATTTTAGTAAGTTCTATATTTTCACATTTATTTTCATTAGCAGTTCCTCCATTTCCTGGAGCAACATAAATTTTTTCAACCTTAGGACTTTTTCCTAATTTCCAAGCTAAAGCATGCTCTCTTCCACCAGAGCCAACTAAAAGTATTTTCATATATAAAAGGTCATATAAATTAAAGTAGTTTCAATAATTTTAATTTAACTAATTAAAACTTTAATTAAATATATGACCTAATTCACCTCCTATATAAATTTTTTATTTTTATTCTTAATGTTTAAAATGTCTAATTCCTGTAAATACCATACTTATTCCATGCTCATTACAAGCTTTTATAGATTCCTCATCTCTAATAGAACCACCTGGTTGAATTATAGCTTTTATTCCCTTTTTAAAAGCTTCATCAACACAATCTCTAAATGGGAAAAAAGCATCTGATGCTAAAATAGCACCATCCTTCCCTCTTTCTAAAGCTTCTTTTGTAGCCCAAATTCTATTAACTTGTCCACCACCAATACCAGTTGCTACTCCATCTTTTACTACTACAATAGCATTAGATTTTACATACTTTACAACCTTCATTCCAAAAATCATATCTCTTAATTCTGTTTCTGTTGGCTCTTTTTCTGTAACTACTTTATATTCATTAGCTAACTTATTATCTTCTTCTTGAACTAATATTCCTCCATCTACTGTTACCATATAATTTTTATCTTTAGGTTTATTTTTACACTTTATAACTCTTAAGTTCTTCTTCCCTCTTAATATTTCTAAGGCATCACAATCAAAATCAGGTGCAACAACTACTTCTAGGAATATTTTAACCATTTCTTTAGCAGTGTCCTTATCTATCTTTCTGTTTATTGCAACTATTCCCCCAAATATAGAAACTTCATCAGCTTCATAAGCTTTTAAATAAGCTTCTTTTGTGTTTTTGCCTATTGCTACTCCACAAGGAGTATTATGCTTTAATGCACAACAAGCTGGTTCTTCAAATTCACAAGCAACCTTCCAAGCTATATCTAAGTCCTTTATATTGTTATAAGACAATTCCTTACCATTTAAAATTTCAAAACTATTCATAGCTCCATCAAATTCTGTTGAGCTATAATAAGCAGCTTTTTGGTGTGGATTTTCTCCATATCTAAGTTCTTGAACCTTTTTATATGAAAGAGATAGATATTCCTTATGCTCCTCTTCTCCCTCTAATAAAAAATTAGAAATTGCTGCATCATAAGCACTCATTAAATTAAATACTTTTCCTGCAAGAATTTTTCTTAAATTATAAGATACATAATTATTATCTTTAAGTTCCTTCATAACTTTCTTATAATCTTTTTTATCAGATATAACTACTACATCCTTAAAATTCTTAGCAGCCGCTCTTAGCATAGTTGGGCCACCTATATCTATAAACTCAATTTTCTCATTAAAACTTAAATCTTCTCTAAGTTTTTCAAAAAAAGGATATAGATTCACAATTACATAATCTATTGTATTTATCTCTCTTTCCTTTAAAGATTCCATATGCTCTTTATTATCTCTTATTGCTAATATTCCAGCATGAATTAAAGGATGTAATGTTTTAACCCTTCCATCTAACATTTCTTTAAAATTAGTTATTTCACTTACTTCCTTAACTTCTATATTATTATCCTTTAAATATTTATAAGTTCCACCACTTGATATTATTTCCACATCTCTATCTACTAAAAACTTTGCAAGTTCTAAAATTCCTTCCTTATCAAAAACACTTATTAAAGCTCTCTTTTTCATAAAAATCCCTCACTACTTTAATATTTTTACTTTTCCATTATGAATTTTTATTTTTTCTTCGCAAAAATATTTAATAACTTTTGGTAAAAGTAAATGTTCTTTTTCTAAAACCTTTTTTTGAAGACTTTCTTTTGTATCATAAAAGTCAACCTTAACTATCTCCTGTTCAATAATGAAGCCTCCATCAACCTCATCATTAACAAAATGAACTGTACATCCTGAAAACTTAACTCCCTTTTCTATAGCAGCCTTATGTACATTTAATCCATACATTTTATTTCCACAGAAAGATGGAATAAGTGAAGGATGTATATTAATTATTTTATTTCTATATTCTTCTAAAATTTTTCCTTTTAATATTGAAAGATATCCTGCTAAAACAATTAAATCAATATTATTACTTTTAGCTAATCTTAATATTTCATCTGAAGTTTTATCTCCAAAATTCTCCTTAGAAACAACTACTGTATTTATATCTTTTTTTCTAGCTCTTTCTAAGGCAAAAATTCCTTCTTTACTTCCTATAACTAAGGATACTTTTCCATTTATATTTCCATTATCTATATTGTCTAAAATTGATTGAAGATTAGAACCACTTCCAGAAGCTAATACAGCTATTTTATACAAACTCCTTCACCTCCAGAATTTATATATCCAATCTCAAAAGCTTTTTCTCCATAACTTTCTAATTCATTTAAAATATCCTTAACATCTTTATCACAAACACATAAAACAAATCCTATACCCATATTAAAAGTGCTATACATTTCCTTTTCTTCAATTCCAATTTCCATAAGCTTTTTAAATATATTAGGAACTTCATAACTATTCTTATTAATAACTATAGAAAGTCCCTCTTTGCTTATCATACGAGGAAGATTTTCATAAAATCCTCCACCTGTTACATGAGCCATTCCCTTTATATCAAATTTTTCTATAAGTTTTAAAACAGGCTCTACATAAATTTTTGTAGGAATTAATAATTCTTCCCAAAGTTTCTTTCCATAAAAATCTTCATCTAAATTCCTAAAGGCTTTCCTTATAAGAGAATATCCATTTGAGTGAATACCTGAAGAAGCAATTCCTATAAGCTTATCTCCACTTTTTATATTCTTACCATTAATTATTTTATCTTTATCTACTATCCCTACAGCAAAACCTGCAATATCATAATCTCCATCCTTATACATTCCTGGCATCTCAGCTGTTTCTCCACCAATTAAAGAACAGTTAGCTAAAAGACACCCTTTAGAAACTCCTTCTACTAATTTAGAAGAAACTAAAGCTTCTAATTTTCCACAAGCTATATAATCTAAAAAGAATAAGGGTCTTGCTCCATGGCATAAAATATCATTTACACACATTGCAACACAGTCAATTCCAACAGTATCAAACTTTCTTTTTTCACAGGCAATATTAAGTTTTGTTCCAACACCATCTGTTCCCGAAACTAAAACTGGCTTTTTATATCCCTCTGGAAGCTCAATCATACCTGCAAAAGAACCTAAACCATTTAATACATATTCACTCATAGTTTTTTTTGCATATTCTTTTATTAATTTTACTGATTTATATCCTTCTTCAATATTTACTCCTGAATCCTTATAAGTTAACATATCTAATTCTCCACCCTTTCAAGATTATCCTCTAAAGCCTCCATAGGTGCTGAAACTGGATAAACTCCATTAAAGCATCCTACACAAAAATTTCTTCTTCCTCCAAAACTTTTATACATACCTTCTAAACTTAAATATCCTAAAGAATCACACCCTATCCTTTCTCTAATTTCCTCTAAGCTTCTATTAGCTCCAATTAACTGACTTCTATAAGGTGTATCAATTCCAAAATAGCATGGATACTTAACACTTGGTGAAGCTACTAAAAAATGCACTTCCTTTGCTCCAGCTCTTCTTAATGACTCAATTAAATGCTTTGAAGTTGTTCCTCTAACTATAGAATCATCAATTAAAATTACCCTCTTATCCTTTATATTCACCTTTAAAGGATTAAGCTTTACAGCTACTGCTCTTTCTCTAATCTCTTGAGAAGGAGATATAAAAGTTCTCCCTATATATCTATTTTTTACAAAACCAACTTCATAAGGAATGCCAGAAGCCTTAGAATATCCCATAGCTGCTGGTATTCCAGAGTCTGGAACTGCAACAACAATATCTGCCTCTATTTTATATTCATCAAATAATATCTCTCCCTGCTTAACTCTTGTACTTTGCACATCTAAACCATCTATAACTGAATCAGGTCTAGCAAAATATATATATTCAAAAGCACAAGTTTGACAAACTGTGTTTTCTGAATATCTATAACTTTTAATTCCCTCACTATCTATAACAACAATTTCTCCTGGTTTTATATCCCTTACAAATTCCGCTCCAATTGTATCTAAAGCACAACTTTCTGAAGTTAATATATACCCCTCTTCAAATTTTCCTAAACATAAAGGTCTAATACCATGAGGGTCCCTTATTCCAATTAATTTATTTTTAGTCATTATTACCATGGCAAAAGAGCCTTTAACAGCTGATATAGCATCAATTACCGCTCTCTCAATTCCTTTTTTAGCTCCTCTTGCAATTAAACTTGTAATGACTTCTGAATCAACACTTGTATGAAAAACTTGTCCTCCATCTTCTAAAAGACTTCTTATTACTTCGGCGTTAACTAAATTTCCATTGTGAGCAGTTGATATAGGTCCAAGCTTAGTATTACTAACTAAGGGTTGTGCATTTTCAACGGTTTTAGCTCCAGCTGTTGAATATCTAACATGCCCTATGGATATATATCCATTAAAGTCCTTAAGATTTTCTAAGTCTTTTTTATGAAAGGCTTCAGTTAAAACACCTAAGCCTTTATGAACTTTTATATCCTCTCCATTTGCTACTGCAATTCCTGCACTTTCTTGTCCCCTATGCTGAAGAGCATATAATCCATAATAATTTATAGCCGCAACATCTATTGGTTTATTTGCATAAACTCCAAAAACTCCACATTCATCTTTAAACTTATCATTTTGTGGATCAATAAGATTAAAATTCTCCTTAACCATACCTTATTACTCCCTTTAATACCTAATTAATTTTAATGAAATTATACTTTTTAAAAAGTTTATGATTTCAATCTGCTTAAAACTTCTTTATATCCATTTATTACATTTCCCATATCTCTTCTAAATCTATCTTTGTCCATTTTTTCTCCTGTATTAGCATCCCAGAATCTACAAGTATCTGGTGAAATCTCATCTGCTAATAATATTTCTCCCTTATATCTTCCAAACTCTAATTTAAAATCTATCAAAATTATATTTTGCTTTTTAAATACTTCCTTTAAAATTTCATTTACCTTACTAGTTATTTCATAAATTTTATTTAATTCTTCAAAAGTTGTAGCACCAATTCCCACAGCATGATAATCATTTATAAGTGGGTCTCCTAAAGAATCATCTTTATAAGAAAGTTCAAAAACTGTAGTTTTTAAAAGATATCCTTCCTTAAGACCTAATCTCTTAGCCATACTCCCTGCTGCTACATTTCTAACTATTACTTCTAAAGGTATTATTTCAAGCTTTTTACATAACTGCTCTCTCTCACCTAATTTTTCTATAAAATGAGTTTTTATTCCCTCCTTATTTAACATTTCAAAAATAAGACTAGTAATTTCATTATTTAACATTCCCTTACTTTCTATTTCTGCTTTTTTTTCTCCATTAAAGGCTGTAGCATCATCCTTATAATAAACAATAACCCTATCTTCCGTATCAGTTTTATATATTTTTTTAGCCTTTCCTTCATATAACATTTCTAATTGATTTACCATTATAACTCCACTCCCTCACCATTTTCTTTTATAAACTTATTTTTCATGTTTATTCTAAATTCAACTAACTTTTCTCTTAACTCTGGATATTTTAATGAAAGTATTTGAACTGCTAACATTCCTGCATTATAACTATTATTTATTCCAACTGTAGCTACTGGAATTGACTTTGGCATCTGAACTATTGATAATAATGCATCCATTCCCTCTAAAGAAGCCTTTACTGGAACTCCTATAACAGGAAGTATTGTATGAGATGCTATAACCCCTGGAAGATGAGCAGCTAGTCCTGCTCCTGCTATAATAACTTCACAACCTTCCTTTTCAATTTTTTCTAAAGTTTCAATAAGCTTTTCTGGCACTCTATGTGCAGATAATATATAGGAACTATAAGATATTTCAAACTCCTTAAGTGCCTCTCCTGCCCCTTTCATAACATCTATATCTGATTTGCTTCCAAAAAATATTGCTACCTTCATTAAAGATTTCCTCCCACTATATAAAAAATTTAATAATATTTGCCATTAAACTTTAAAGAACTAGCCTATAGAATATTGCTTTATTATAAGTATTAAATATAAAAGCTAGTTCTTTATTCTTTTAAAAACTATTTTCTAAAATAATCTACTCCTGCCTTAAATAGTTTTTGGTCAAAATTTCCTTCTATATTCTTATAAAGATTTTCACCAATTCTTTCAGAATGCCCCATTTTACCTAATATTCTTCCATCTTCACTTGTTATTCCTTCTATTCCTAGATACGATCCATTAGGATTATAAGGCATATCCTTTGCTACATTCCCATCTAAATCTACATATTGAGTAGCTATTTGATTATTTTTTACTAATTCTTCTAGTAAAGCCTTTGGTGCTACAAATCTTCCCTCTCCATGAGATATTGGAATGCTATGAATATCTCCAAGGGAAACATAATTAAACCAAGGTGATTTCTTAGAAGTTATTTTTGTTTTGATTATAGATGACATATGCCTATTTATATTATTGTAAGTTAAAGTAGCCATATCTTCTTCCATATCAATTATTTTTCCATAAGGAAGAAGTCCTAGCTTAACAAGGGCTTGAAAGCCATTACAAATTCCAAGTATTAAGCCATCTCTTTCCTCTAAAAATTTCATAACAGCTTCCTTTATCTTAGGGTTTCTAAAAATTGTTGCTATAAATTTAGCTGACCCCTCTGGTTCATCTCCAGCTGAAAACCCTCCAGGTATCATAATTATTTGAGCTTTATCAATTTCTTTTTTTAAAATATCTATAGAATTTATTAAAGCTTCTTTATCTAAATTCCTAATTAAAACCTCACTTACAACTGCACCTTCTCTTTCAAAAGCTCTTCTACAATCATATTCACAATTAGTGCCTGGAAAAACTGGTATAACAACCCTTGGTTTCTCTACTCTTGTTATCTTTGATTTTAAAATATTTTCTTCTTTATCTTTTAAAGTATTAGCCCCACTTTTATTATTTCTTAATTCTAAAACGCAATCTTTATTTTCTTCTACAGATTTAAATACCCCTTCTAATTTATTTTCATAAGAATTTTTTAATTCTTCTATAGAAATTTCAAAACCATAATCCTCACATTTTACAATTTCTTCTTCTAAGGTTTTTCCTATAACCTTATAGTTACTTCCTTTAAACTCCTTTAAAATATCTATTCCTTCTTTAACCTCTAATATTAAACTTCCATAATTAAATCCAAATAACTCTTCTATAGAAATATTATTTAATACTGCTCCAATCTTATTTCCTAGAGACATCTTAGTAATACCTTCTGCAACTCCTGAAAACTTAATAGAATATGCTGAAATAACCTTTTCTTCTCCAATTAAGCTATAAAGTTTTTCTAAGTTATTTTTAAATCCCTTAATCTCTAAAGTTCCATCCTCTAATTTTTCCCCCTTCATAAGCACTAAGGTAGAACCTATATTTTTAAACTCTGGAGAAATAATTCTTGAAGCTTTTTCAATTCCAACAGCAAAAGAAACTAAAGTTGGCGGAACATTTAACTCTCCAAAACTACCTGACATTGAATCTTTTCCTCCTATTGCTGGTAGCCCTAAATCCATTTGTGCCTTATAAGCACCTAATAAAGCTGCAAAAGGTTTTCCCCATTTATATTTATCCTTTAATAGCTTTTCAAAATACTCTTGAAAACTTAGTCTAATCTTTCTATAATCTCCTCCCATAGCAGCTATTTTTGTTACTGATTCAATAACTGAATAAAAAGCCATATGGAATGGACTCCAAACACCTAAATATGGATTAAAACCATAAGCCATTAAGGAAGCATCCTTACTTACGCCTTCTAAAAGTGGAATTTTAGCTACCATTCCCTCTGCTGGAGTTAATTGATATTTTCCTCCTAAAGGCATAAGAACTGTTCCTCCACCTATAGTTGAATCAAACATTTCAACTAACCCCTTTTGACTACAAACATTTAAATCACTTAAGGATTCTAGCCATTTTTTCCTTAAATCACCTTCTTCAACATTGTAGGGATAATTAGATGGTGCTTTCACTATTAAAGAAATTTCTTCCTTTGCTCCATTTGTATCTAAGAAACTTCTTTTTATATCAACTATTGTTTTTCCTTTCCACCTCATTATTAATCTCTCATCCTCTGTAACCTTAGCAACAATTGTAGCTTCTAAATTTTCTTCCTCTGAAAGCCTTATAAATTTCTCTGCTTCTTCCTTAGAAACAACAACTGCCATTCTCTCTTGTGATTCTGATATAGCAAGTTCCGTTCCATCTAATCCTTCATATTTTTTAGGAATTTTATCTAAATCTATATCAATTCCTCTACAAAGTTCTCCAATAGCTACAGACACTCCTCCAGCACCAAAATCATTGCATCTTTTTATCATTCTTGCTACTTCTTTATTTCTAAAAAGCCTTTGAATTTTTCTTTCTGTTATAGGGTTTCCTTTTTGAACCTCTGCTCCACACTTATTAATTGATTCTTCTGTATGTTCCTTTGAAGAACCTGTAGCTCCTCCTATACCATCTCTTCCTGTTCGTCCTCCAAGAAGTATTACTACATCTCCATTTTTAGGCTCTAATCTTACAACATTTTCTTTAGGAGCTGCTGCTATTACTGCCCCAATTTCCATTCTTTTAGCAGCATAATTTTCATGATAAATTTCAGCTACTTGTCCAGTTGCAAGACCTATTTGATTGCCATAAGAACTATATCCACTAGCTGCACCTAAAGTTATTTTTCTTTGTGGCAACTTTCCTTTTAATGTTTCACTAATTGAAGTTGTTGGGTCTGAAGCTCCAGTAACTCTCATAGCTTGATAAACATAACTTCTACCTGATAAAGGGTCCCTAATAGCTCCTCCTAAACAAGTAGCAGCCCCTCCAAAAGGTTCTATTTCCGTTGGATGATTATGCGTTTCATTTTTAAACATTAAAAGGTATTCTTCTTTTCCTTTATCAGTTTCAATTTCTATATTTATAGAACAAGCATTTATTTCTTCTGAAACATCTAAATCCTCAAGCTTTCCTTTTTTTCTTAATTCCTTCATAGCTATTGTTGCTAAATCCATTAATTTAATTTCTTTATTTTTTAACTCTTTACCATAAACAAATTCCCTTGATTTTTTATAATTCTCAAAAGCTATTTTTATTGGCTCTGAATATTTTCCCTCTTCTATTAAAATATCCTTTATTACTGTTTCAAAGGTTGTATGCCTACAATGATCTGACCAATAAGTATCAATAACCTTTATCTCAGTAATTGTAGGATTTCTTTTCTCCTCTTTAAAGTAATCTCTTATTAACTTTAAGTCCTCTAAAGTCATGGCTAAAGCTTTATCTTTATGGAAATTTTTAATTTCCTCCTCACCTAATTCTAAAAATCCTTTTAAAACCTCTACTTCTTTAGGTTCACTTAAATCCTCTTCAAAAACTTTAGAAAAAGGACTAACCTCCCTTGAATCAATAGGATTTATATAATAAGATTTTATTTTATTTATTTCCTCTTTTTTTAAATTCCCTTTTAAAACAATTATCTTTGATGATTTTACAAAAACTTTTTTTCCTTCATTACGAAGCATTATACATTGCATAGCAGAATCAGCTCTTTGGTCATATTGGCCTGGTAAATATTCAACGCCAAAGGCATATTCATTTTCTTCAAGTTCAAATTCTTCTTCATAAACTCTATCTACAGGAGCTTCTGATAAAATACTCTTTAAAACACTTATATATTGTTCTTTATCCATTTCTCCTAATATGTATTTATTTAAAACCCTTACTTTTTCTAAAGAATTAATAGCTAAATTTTCTTTAAAATCCTTAAATAATTTATTACCTTCAACATTAAATTCTTCTTTTTTTTCTACAAATACCATCTTTATACCAGACATTTTAATCCCCCATTCAAAACACGAACATTATTAATGATTAATTATTAATCATTCGTTATTTTAACCATAACACCCAAAACACATATTGTCAATATTTAAAATTATTTAAACATTCGTATTTTTAACTAAAAATATTTATAATAACACTTTTCTTAAAAAAATAATTCGTCTTTAAATAAAAGAGAGATATATTAATTTTTAATATATCTCTCTTTTATTTAATCTTCTCTTAAAATATTTATATCTTTACCCTTTAAAATTTTATTCATATTTCTCATAGAACACATTTTTCCACACATTGTACAACTAT
Organism: Clostridium sp. TJA038; assembly: GCF_058310255.1. Classification (NCBI taxonomy): domain Bacteria; kingdom Bacillati; phylum Bacillota; class Clostridia; order Eubacteriales; family Clostridiaceae; genus Clostridium; species Clostridium sp. TJA038. The sequence goes on from NZ_JBZEFA010000003.1 coordinate 176,796, forward strand.
CTTCATGCTCAGGAATAGATTCTTTTCTATATCTTAAAGGCTTTTCCTTATCTATAGCTAGAGAAAACATTTCGTTCCAATCTAAATTTTTTCTAGCGTAACTCATTTTATTATCTATATACCTTGAATTTTTTATTCCCTTTGAAATATCAGCAGCATGTGCAGCTATTTTAGTTGCAACTATACCTTCTTTAACATCTTCTAAACTAGGAAGTCTTAAATGTTCTGCTGGTGTTACATAACAAAGAAAATCTGCTCCATGAGAAGCTGCAATAGTACCTCCTATAGCACTTGTTATATGGTCATACCCTGGTGCTATATCGGTTACTATTGGTCCTAAAACATAAAATGGAGCACCATGACATAACTTTTTTTCTAATAATACATTAGCTTCAATCTCATTAATTGCCATATGTCCTGGTCCTTCTATAATTACTTGAACATTTCTATCCCATGCTCTTTTTGTTAATTCACCAAGAGTAATTAATTCCTTTATTTGAATAGCATCTGTTGCATCAAATATTGACCCTGGTCTACAAGCGTCTCCTAAGCTTAAAGTTAAATCATATCTTTCACATATATCTAATAATCTATCAAAATATTCATAAAAAGGATTTTCTTTTTTATTTAATTCCATCCATGCAAAAAGAAGTGAACCCCCTCTTGATACTATATTTGTAATTCTTTTATTTCTTTTAAAGGTTTCAATAGTCTCTCTATTTAACCCTGCATGTATAGTAACAAAATCAACTCCATCTTTTGCATGTTTTTCTACAACCTCAAAAAACTCATCAACAGTTACATCTTTAAGCTCTTTATCGTAAAATCCAATAACATCATAAATTGGTACTGTACCTATCATAGCTTTAGAAACTTCCACAAGCTTTTTTCTAAAGGCATAAGTTTTTCCATAATTACTTAAATCCATTATAGATTCTGCCTTCATCTCTATAGCTTTCTTAACTTTTTCTAATTCTAAATCTATATCAGAACAATCCTTTGAAACGCCTAAATTAACATTTATTTTAGTTCTTAGACCTTGTCCAACTCCCTCTGCACTTAAACTTTTGTGATTTTTATTAGCAGGTATTACAATTCTACCTTTAGACATTAAACTTATTAATTCTTCAAGGCTAATACCTTCTTTTTCTGAAACTATTTTCATTTCTTTTGTAACTATGCCTTTTTTAGCAGCATCCATTTGAGTTGTATAATTCATATTAGTTCTCCTTATATTAATTTTTTAACTGCGCAGTTAAATTAAATTAGGATCCTAAAAAAATAAAAGCTTGCCCTAGGGCAAGCTTAATAAACAAGATAAAACTATATTTATTAAAAAATAAATAAAAATTTCACTTACTGCTTCCCTACGGTAGTACTAACTACATCAGGTTTTAAGGGTTAGAATCTATCCTCTCAGCATAAAAATGCACCCCTAGCAATTAATATTAAGTTTTATTTTTTCTAAATTATACTATTATTTCTATATTTTTTCAATATACTACATAAAAATATATTTTTATATTAAAAATTATTTCTATTTATATTGTAAATACAAATTCCTGAGATTGCTCCCATAATAAAAATAACTGCTAAATCCCAAAGCTTAAAAACATATAGTCCAAAATAACGAACAATTAAAATTAAAGCTAAAGCAACTACTATATGAATTACAACTTCTAATTTTGGTTTCTTTTTAAGTCCACCAACTATTTTATCAGTTATCCCTTTCTTCTTATCTAATAAACCATATAATAAAGCAAAAATTACTGTCGATATAACAAAAACTAATGCTTCTAATATATTTTGTAATAAAAGCACTTTATCCATAAGCCTCTTCCCTTCAAATATTCTTTAATAAAAATATTATAACATTCTAAATAATATGTGGTAAGTTTGTAAAGAAATTAAAATTTATGTATACCTTATAAAATTACCCTTTGTTTTTCATATTAAGATTTTCCTTAAAAGAAATAATAAACATCCCTAAAAACAAACCATTTAAAATCGAAACTACTACTCCACCTATTCCATAAGAAATATTAAATTCTCTAAAAATAAAGTAACTAAAAAATACTACTAAAAACATTATAATAGAAATACTAAAATAATATTTTATCTTTTTTTTAAAAGATATTCTTTTTATAAAGACTATCTTTCTGCTATCTTTAAGGGTATACAAAAAAAATACTATTATAAATATTCCAATTAAAGTACTTCCATGTTGAAAAAACTTATATCTATATATTTCATATTCTCCTAAAAATAAAATCTTCTCCCTAAGGTAAGGAATCTTCTCAACAAAGAATCCACTATTATGGGTAAAAGCATCCCAAAGCACATGAGTTGCCATTCCTAATATAGCAGAATAGATAAAAACTATTACTTCTTTTAGAGAATTTAATGAAAATTTCTTTTCTCTTAAATAAAAGTACCATTTATCAAAGGGGTTAGGTAAATTACTTATAAGTTGTGATTTAATTATATTATGAAAAACATAGGCTAATAAAAAACATAAAGGTAAATTAAGTAGAAAAAATCCTAATAATTTATGTCCTAAATTTCCATAAGGCCTAAAATTTATAAAATATAAAAAGTCTGGAGCCATACTTCCTAAAATTAAGGCAGTAATATTTAATTTTTTATTTTTCAAAAAAACTACAGCTGCTGGATGTGCTAAAGTAAAAGGCATATTCTCCTCCTTAATAAAATTAAATTTTATTAAATAAATAGCAAAAAATAAAATAAATCCTATATTTTTTTACTAAATAAAGCTAAATATTTTAATTTTCATTATATTGTTTTTATTGAAATTTCTCCTGAGTTTAAATAATCTATTTCTCCATTTTCATATTTAACAACTAAGGCACCATTTTCAGTAATATCAGTTGCTACTGCTTTATTTAACTTATTATTTTTATAAAAGGTAACTTCCTTTCCTAATACTAATGATAATACCTTATACTCTTTCATTATGTCCTTATCTTCTAAATTATTGCATAAAGCAAAAAGTTCATTTAAAATTTCTGCAATCATTCTATTTCTAGTAACTGTAGGCTTTTCTCCTTGAAATAATGAACAGGCTGAATGTTTTATTTCATCAGGGAAACTATCTTCCTCAGTTTTAAAGTTTATACCTATGCCAATTACAACATTCTCAACTCTTCCACTTTCAAAATTACCTGTTGCTTCAGTTAATATACCACAAAGCTTTTTACCATCTAAAAATATATCATTTACCCACTTTATCTTAGGCCTTTTCTTAGTTAAATTTTCTATTGCCCTACAAACTGAAATTGCAGTAGCTGTAGTTATATGTATAGCCTTTGAAAGTTCTATATTAGGTCTTAAAATTACACTCATATAAATTCCTTTTTGTGAAGGAGAAAAAAATTTTCTTTGAAACCTTCCTCTTCCAGCAGTCTGCTCCTCTGCAATTAAAACAGTTCCCTCTGGTATATCCTTATCCATTAAAAGCTTTTTTGCCTCTTGATTAGTAGAATCTATAACCTTATAAACCTTTATATAATTTTCTCTATACTCTTTATTTAAAAATATTTTTATTCCTTCTGCTGATATTAAATCATTTTCCTTTGTAAGTTTATACCCTTTATTTGTAACTGCTAAAATATTATATCCTTCTTCTCTAAGAGACTTTATATTTTTCCATATAGCTGCCCTAGATACAGATAGTCTTTTAGCTAATTCTTCCCCTGATAAGCTTTCATCTCTATTTTCCTCTAATATTTTAAGTATAGAATCCTTAAGTGCCACTTAATCTCCTCCAATCAATACTCTCTATAAAAACTTATTCTTTTAAGTAATACTCTCCTTGATTATATTTTTTATGCATAATATTGACAACCTCTTCTTATCACAAAAGACATATTTAACAAAAATATTTTTAAATAAAAATATTTTTTAAGTTATAATTAAATGTAAATTTAGGAGGTACTTTTATGAACTATATTTATGCTATAAAAAATTATATTCCCTTTGATGAAGTTGAAATAAAAGATAAAGAAGTTTTTTTAGATGCTTTAAACTCTTTTAAATATATTTTAACAAGAAAAAATAAAATACTTCATTTAACTGTTTCAGCTTTTGCAATAAATAAAGAAAAAAATAAATTTCTAATGATTTACCACAATATATATAAATCTTGGGCATGGACTGGCGGTCATTCAGATGGAGAAGAAATCCCACTTAAAACGGCTTTAAAAGAACTAAAAGAAGAAACAGGAATTAAAAATCCTAAAGTGCTTCTTAAAACTCCCTTTTCTTTAGAAGTTTTAAATGTAAATGGTCATGTAAAAAACGGAGAATATATATCTTCTCATCTTCATCTTAATTTAACTTATCTAATAGAATGTAATGAAGATGAAATCTTAACTCCTAAACTAGATGAAAATAAAGGAGTTATGTGGATTCCCTTTGATGAAATAACAAAATACTGTAATGAAAAACATATGATAAAGATTTATGAAAAGCTAATATCAAAACTTAAGCTTAAATTTAATTGACTTGTTTAAAACTTTTGATATATAATATATAAAAACTGAATTATTAAAAGCTTTGAATAGGAGTAGTAATATTAAATTCATAGACTAAAGAGAGTTGTGGTTTGCTGTGACACAATGTTATGATAATATGAACTTGCCTAGGAGCATATGTGTGAAAAAAAGCACATACGGTAAAACCGTTATAAAAAAATCGAGTGAGGAAAGAAAACTTTCCTAATAAGAGTGGTACCGCGAATATCCTTTCGTCTCTTAAATTTTAAGAGATGAAAGGTTTTTTTATTTTTTATAAAAAATTTTATTATATATACTTTATAGGAGGATTAATTAATGGGTAAATATAGTACTGCCATAGATAAAAAATGGCAAGATAAATGGGCCGAATCTGGCATTTATAAATTCGATCCAAATAAAGAAGGGGAAAAACTTTATGTATTAGAAATGTTCTCATACCCTTCAGGTAGCCAATTACATGCAGGACATTGGTTTAACTATGGACCAGTTGATTCATGGGCTAGATTCAAAAGAATGCAAGGATATAATGTATTCCAACCAATGGGCTTTGATGCTTTTGGTTTACCAGCTGAAAACTTTGCTATAAAAACAGGAATACACCCACAAGATTCAACAATAAAAAATATAGCTAAAATGGAAGAACAATTAAAAGCTATGGGAGCTATGTTTAACTGGGATAATGAAGTTGTAACTTGCTCACCTGAATATTATAAATGGACTCAATGGCTATTTTTAAAATTATATGAAAAGGGATTAGCTTATAGAAAAAAAGCTCCTGTTAACTGGTGCCCATCCTGTCAAACAGTTTTAGCTAATGAACAAGTAGTTGATGGTGCTTGTGAAAGATGTTCAACAGAAGTTACTAAAAAGGACCTTACTCAATGGTTCTTCAAAATAACAGATTACGCTGATGAATTATTAGATAAATTAGATGGTTTAGATTGGCCTGAAAAAACAGTTGCTATGCAAAAACATTGGATAGGAAGGTCTACAGGTTCTCAAGTTAACTTTAAAGTTAAAGATAGTGATTTAAGCTTTGATGTATTTACAACAAGAGTTGATACTTTATGTGGTGTTAGCTATGTTGTTTTAGCCCCTGAAAATCCACTTGTAGATAAAATAGTTTCAAAGGAACAAAAAGAAGCTGTTGAGGAATACAAAGAAGAAGCTAAAAAACAATCAGATATAGAAAGACAATCTATTTCAAGAGAAAAAACTGGTGTATTTACTGGTGCATATGCTATAAATCCATTAACAGGTAAGGAAGTTCCTATATGGGTTGGCGATTATGTATTAGCAACTTATGGAACTGGTGCTGTTATGGCTGTTCCAGCTCATGATGAAAGAGATTTTGCTTTTGCAGAAAAATTCAACCTTCCAATAAATAGAGTTATAGAAGATAAAGAAGGAAATAATACTACTCTTCCATTCTGTGAAGCTGGTATTTTAATAAACTCTGGCGAATTTAACGGTCTAACTACAGAGGAAGCTAAAGAAAAAATAGTTGAAAAACTTTCTTCTATGGGACTTGGTGAAAAGAAAGTAAACTTCAGATTAAGAGACTGGTTAGTTTCAAGACAAAGATATTGGGGTGCTCCTATTCCTGTTGTTTATTGTGATGACTGTGGTATAGTACCTGTTCCTGAAAGTCAATTACCAGTTGAGTTACCATATGATGTTGAATTTGCTCCTGATGGAAAATCTCCATTAGCTAAAAGTGAAGCCTTTGTAAATACAACATGCCCTCACTGTGGAAAACCAGCAAAAAGAGAAACTGATACTTTAGATACTTTTGTATGTTCATCATGGTACTATTTAAGATATCCAGATAATAAAAATACAGAAGCTCCATTTAATCCTGAAATAATAAATAAAATATTACCAGTTGATAAATATGTTGGTGGTCCTGAACATGCATGTATGCATCTTCTTTATGCAAGATTTGTAACTAAAGCCCTAAGAGATATGGGATACTTAAACTTTGATGAACCATTTACTTCTTTAACTCATCAAGGATTAATACTAGGACCAGATGGATTAAAAATGAGTAAATCAAAAGGAAACACAATATCTCCTGATGATTACATAAAAGAATATGGTGCAGATGTATTTAGAATGTATCTAATGTTTGGCTTTGCTTATACTGAAGGTGGTGCTTGGAGTGATGATGGTATTAAATCTGTAAATAGATTTGTAGAAAGAATCGAAAGAATTATAGATACTGCAAGAGAAGCTATAGCTAAAGGAGAAAATAACAAAACAACAATGGATAAAGCTGAAAAAGAGCTTAACTATTGGAGACATAACACTATAAAATCTGTTACTGAGGATACAGATAAACTTCAATTTAATACTGCTATAGCTAGAATGATGGAATTTATAAATGCTTTATCTAAATATACTCAAGAAAAAGAAATGAATCTTACTTTCTTAAAAGATGTAGTTTCTGATTACTTAAGATTATTAGCACCTTTTGCACCTCACTTTAGTGAAGAACAATGGAGTCTACTTGGAAATACTTCTTCAATCTTTAATGAAACATGGCCAAAATTTGACCCTAAGGCTTTAGTTAAAGATGAAATAGAAATAGCTATTCAAGTTAACGGAAAAATCAAAAATAAAATAATGGTTTCTTCTGATTTAGATGAAGAAGGAATAAAAGAAGCAGCCTTAGCTGATGAAAAAATAATTGCTTCAACAGAAGGAAAAAATATTATAAAGGTAATAGTTATAAAAGGTAGACTTGTAAATATAGTTGTTAAGTAATATAATATTAACGTTGCAAATTTTTTAATTTAAAATTAATACTAATCTTAAAAATTAACACTTTTAAAGAAATACCATAATTAAAAAGGTATCTAAAGAACTAAAACTTTAGATACCTTTTTTTCTTTATTACATTATTATATGATAATTATTTTTATCTATATTTTTATCTTTATTTAAAACCTTATAATAATACTCTTCTTCTCCTCTTAAATCAATATTATCAATTAATTTTATACTCTTTACTATTTTATTATTTAAGGCTTCTAAAAACTCGTACTTATTTTTAACTAATTCTTCTTCTTTAGCAACATCATAATAAGTGTAGCCAAAAACTTTTTTTTCATTTATAAGTTGCTCATTATCAGAATTTAAAACTGCGCCATCTCTTAATTGTCCTCTAACTTCAATAGGAGAATTTATTTTTATAGTTCCTTCTAAATTAACCTTTGAAGCTTTTCCTAAAACATCTATTCCAATGCCTGATTTGTTTTCTAAATAAAAATCCTTTAAAGTAACTTCACCATTATCAACTCTTATTCCATAACTAGAATTTTTCTTATTGTTTACTTTACAATTTTTAATATTAGCATTTTTTCCATCTAAAACCTCAATAGCCTTGTTAAAATTAGATTCAATAGAAACATTTTCCAATTTAACATCATCACCTAATATAGAAATAAGGGCATTATTATTTTCCTCATTCTCTCCCTTACATACTATATTTAAATTTTTAAGCACAATCCCATCTCCCTGTAGTTTAAAAAAATCCCCTTTAATATCTTCTGCTACCCTACTAACATATATGTTATTACCATTACCATCTATTACAATATTAGACCCAGTTATATCTAATCCCTTACTTATTTTACTAAGGTCTATATCTCTAGACAGCTTAATTTCTTCTAAACCTCCTTGATTTATAATTCTCAAAAATTCTTCTGTACTGCCTACTGTTTTTTCTATTCTAAAAATATTACTATATATTTTGCTCTGATTTAAACTTTCATTTATAATCGAGTTATCCTTTTTATTATCTATTACGTTTAATTCTTTGCCTAAAACTACGCTACTGGAGAGGTTATTTACTACTATAGCAGTTGCTAATATCTTTGCCACTTTTTTATGGGCCATATTAAAAATCACCTCTTCTTTATATATTTTATTATGAAATCATTATATCATTTTTTGTATAGGTTTTCAAAAATAAATTATAGATTTTTTTGACATATACTAGATTTTTTTAACCCTACTAAAAGATATAAATATATAATTGTATATATTATCTTTATTTTTTTACCTATTACTTATAAATTCTTTAATTTTAGATTAAATATAAAATTCTCCCATTATATAACAGGAGAATTTGTATACTATATTTTTTAATTATATACTAAAATTTTTAAAGCACTTTAGAAAACTCTTTAAGTAGATTTAAAACTTCCTCTTCTTTTAAAGGAGTAAAGTATTTTATAAATTCGCTATGATTAAACCTTATAAATAAATCTTTAGCCATTTCCATCCATTCTTCTAAAATGTAAACCCAAACTATCTCACTAGTTGGACAACTTAAAATAAAAGCCTCTACTCCAAAAAAGCTATATTCTAAAATATTATGAATTTCTTTAAGCTTTTTATAATGCTCTACTATTTCTTCACTTATTTTATATTCATATATATCACAATAAAAAAAGTCAAAACTCTCTCTTCTAGCCTTAAATCCATCACCTTTTATTATTTTAATCTTAGAATTTTCTCCAAAATTTTCTAAATATAAATTAACAACCTCATCACTAATCTCATAAACTATTATTTCATCAACCTTTTCTTCCTTAGAAAGTTCTTGAACAAAATATCCTAAGCCAAGACCTAATACTCCCACTCTTCCTTTAGCTCTTTTTATACTTTCATAGGAACCTTGTATTTCCTTTGGAGAAATTCTCATCCAAAGCTTATCTCCTTCATATAACTCTATAGGACTTTCTTTTAAAAAAGTTTTATGATTATATAAATATCCATCAAAGTCTTTTTCATCACTATATTTAATAGTAAAGTTTCCTAACGTTTTTTCCTTTATATTTTTTTTGTACTCTCTTATCTTCTTCTCACAATAATCTATATTATACGGTATCATACTTCTTCCTTTCTAGAATATTAAAAACAGATTTTTTACTTATTATACATTTTAACATAATATCTTACTATATATATAAACATAATTTTTCTTTTAAAAAAGACTATACTTAAGAATTATTTATTAAAACTTATCTTAATATATTAAAATTCTCGTATTTTTTCCTAAACAATCTATTACACTTTAAATTCCTACTAAAATAGTCTTGATTTATTTTCCTTAAAAAGATATAATTTAATCAATTAATACTAATTATTAATTAATTGAAATTTAAGTAGGTGATTTAATGAAAAAGGTAGCAATGAGCGATGATGCTTATGTTGAATTTAAAGAATTTCTAAAATCAAATGATATAGATAGTAATGTTATTAGAATAAACTTTGGTGGTAATGGCCCTATGGGACCTATGTTTTACGTAACTGCTGGAGAAGAAAATGAGGGAGATGAAATCGAAGTTATAAAAGATTTAACTTTCCTTATAGACCCTACCTTAATCGAAATATTTTTAGGTTTTTCTATTCTTTCAGATGAAGAAAACCTTGGAGAAGGATTAACTCTAACACCTTTAATGAATGATTATGAAGGTGGCGGATGTAGTGGAAACTGTGGTAGCTGTGGTAGCTGTCACTAAAATGAGTATATTTTTAAAAATAATATTTAAAATATATTAGTAATTACATAAATATTTATAAAATTTTAGGAGGAAAAGAACATGTCAGCTGTAAAAATGAGTAAAGAAGCTTATAATGAGTTTAAAGATTTTCTTAAAGAAAATGGAGTTGAAAAATTCGATATAAGAATTAACCTAGCAGGAGTTGGTTGTGGTGGTCCTGTATTTAACATTTCTGTAGATGAAGCAAAGGAAGATGATGAAGTTGTTACAATTGAAGATATAACATTCTTCGTTAACAAAGATTTAGTTAATGACTTTGAAGGATTCACTTTAGTTTCTTCTGATGAAAATGGAGGAAGAGGATTATCTCTTCAACCAGTAAAAAAAGTTGAAGGTGGATGTTCATCTTGTTCAGGATGTCATTAATAAAAAGAGAGGATTAATCCTCTCTTTTTTTATTTTAAAAATTAAATTTTACTTCTTAATTTTAACAGTATTTATTTTGAATTTTTTACTTTTTTTAGTTGTTTATATTTTACTTTAGTATTATAATTTAATAAATACTTTTATTTTAAGGAGGAGAGATAATGAACTTAACTCTAGTAAACCTAATTCCAACTAAAGAACAAAGAAAGTACCAAGAAGATGAACTAATAGCTTTTTTAGATATGTCAATGAATACATTTACAAACAATTCTGAAATTAATTGCGAAGCTCCTTCTTTTTTAAGAGAACCTTCCTTTAGTACAGATTTTTGGGTAGAAAGTTTATTTAAATTTGGATTTAAAAAAGTTATTTTAAATTGTAAACTTAATAATGGTTTATTCTTATGGAATAGTGATTTTTCAAGAGTTTATATAAATTCAAAATTTGATGATTTTGATTTAGTTAATCTAGTAAGTAAGTCCTGCAAAAAATTTGGACTTAAATTTGGAATTTACCTTACATTAAAAGATTACCCTCTTCTTAACTTAACTCCTAAAGAATATGATAATTACTATATAATGCAATTAAAAGAACTTATGAGTAATTATAATAATATAAGTGAAATTATTTTAGATAAATGTATTTTAGATAAGGATTTTTCTTCTCTTGATTTTGAAAGTTATTTTAAAGTAATAAAAGAGATAAATCCTAAGTGTATTATATCTAGCCCTATTGGACCTGATGTACGTTATACCTACTATTCAGATATAAATTATACAAACAAAATATTCTTCTCCTCTGTTAATTTAAAAAAATTAAAAGAAACATATAATGATAATTCTCTTTATAAAGGAGATATTTATGGTGATTCTTGGATAGTTGGAGAAAGTATTTATTCTTTAAATACTTGTTTTAATAATAAAAATACTCCTATTAATAATCTAAAAAATATATATAATAATTCCTTAGGAAAAAATTCTAATTTAGTTTTATCTATAACACCTAATAAAGAAGGAATTTTAAGAGAAGAAGATATAAAATTGCTTACTAAGTTTTCATCATATATAAGAAAAACATTTAGCGATAATTTAATTAAAGGGGCATCAATTTTAGCTACTAACTCTTCCTATAGTGATAGTTATAATTTAATTGATGATTACAAAAAATCCTATTGGATAGCTAATGAAAATGCTATTAACCCTTATATAGAGATAAATTTCAATAAAATTACAGAATTTAATATTTTAGAACTTAGAGAGTGGATAGCAGAAGGGCAAAATGTAGAAGAATTTAAGATTTATGGATACAAAAATGGCTGGTTTGAACTTTATAAGGGAAATTCAATAGGATATAAGCATATTGCTAGTTTTATTAGTCCTATTAAAACTGATAAAATAAAAATTTCCTTTACTAAGTATAAAAATCCTCCTCTTATAAATCATATTGGAGCCTATTTAGGAGAAACTAATTAAAAATAAAAAGCCTTTATTTTTTAAGGCATAGAAATTTTAATTTTTAAAGTTTCTGTGCCTTATTTTAATATAAATTTTTCTTATTATTTAAGATATTTTTTATAAATCTTCCTAGGTAAAGTTGTATTAAGAATAAAATTCCATTAAAATTATTCTTATACTATAAATTGTAACATTTATTGGAGGAGTAAAAATGAATATAGCTTATGATTTTATAATAGCTTTAATACTAGTATTTATACTACTTATGATGAAGCAATATATTTTAGCTTTAATAGTTGTAGTAATATATGCCTTATATAAATACAATAGTAAAAAGCCCTATATACTAGCTTATAAAGGTAATGTTGCCTTTAAAAATGGAGAAAGAGAAAAAGCTTTAGAGTTTTATAAAAAAGCTTGTACATATAAAAATACTAGTGATAGTATTAGATTACAATATGCTTATCTTACTTTATACTTAGGAAATTTAGAGGAAGCTACTAAACTTTTAAAGGCAATTGACTATAATAAATTACCTGAAAGATTAAGAGCTTCATACAAAATGACAGATGCTCTAATAACTTGGAAAAATGGGAATTTGCCAAAGGCTATTGATGAATTACAAAATCTTCATACTGAATATGAACATTCAACAGTTTATGAAACTTTAGGATATTTTTTAATTTTAGACAAGCGTTACGATGAGGCTTTAAAATATAACCTTATAGCTTATGAATATGATAAAGATAATAAAGTTATAAAAGATAACTTAGCTCAATCTTATTACTTTACTGGTGATAAAGAAAAAGCTAAAGAATTATATACTGAACTTTTAAAAGAAGACCCTGGTATTCCAGAGCCTTATTATTACTATGGTTTAATTTTAAAAGAAGAAGGAAATAATGAAGCTGCTTTAGAATCCTTTGATAAGGCCTTAACTAAAAGAGAATCTTATCTGTCAGCTTTAACTAAGGATAAAATTAGAGAAGCTATAAATGAATTAAATATAAAATAAAAAAAATACTATTTGAAATAAAATTAAATATTTCAAATAGTATTTTTATATTAATTAAAAGAATTTTTAATTAATATATTCGCAACTTCCACCATAAGTTAAATATTTTAAAGGTCCTTTTTCATAACTAAGAATATTTACCTTTAAAGTAGATTCTTTTAAAATTTTTAAAATTTCTTCCTTTGAATAATTATTTTTCTTTAAGAAAATCTTATAAGGAAATGCTTCCTCTTTCTTAGGATATATTCCCTTATTATTACTTAAAGATGTTACTCCTACATCAATTAAATCTTCTTTGTTAAATTCTTTAGGTAATATAATATGAGGTTTTACACTTTCAGCACATAAATTTTGAGAAGTATTCTTAGCCTTAATATCAAAGACTATATCAAAATAATCCTCTGGATTTTCTTTATTCTCTACAGAACTATTTAAAAAATCACTTTCATTTGCACTACTTATAGAGATTTCTTCAATACTTAGATTTAAAAAATCTCTACTTTTAAACCTATAAAAAAGTACTCCTCCTATTATGAAACAGAATAAAAATGTTATTAAAAAAAACTTTTTCAAATCCTTCCTCCTAATATTAAATAATTTTCATATTAAATTTATTTAATATTTAGTTATAAGCTTTTTTATTTTAAAATAGCAGGATTTAAAATTTATAAAATACTACGTAATTATAATATTTTCACAACCATTATCTTTAGCTATTTTTTCTAAACTTTTCATATAACTTTCATCTGTTACTAAATCCCCAAAGACCTTTATTCCTTCTTCCCTAACACCAAAGGGTCTATATTTTATAAGTTTATATCTACATTTATCACCAATTACTTTAGATACATCTTTTACTGTTTTTTCATTATTTAACCCTTTAGCTATAACAGTTCTAACTTCATACATCTTATTTAGACTTAATAGTTTATTTAAATTTTCTAATACTAACTTATTTGATGATTTAGTTAGCCAAATATTTTCTTCTTCACAGGTTGATTTAACATCAAGCATAAACTTATCTGTAAGGTCTATAAGTTCATCACTTAAATTAGTGTTGCCATTAGTATCAACAAAGCAAGTTAAACCAAGCTTTTTAACTTCTCTAAAAAGCTTTATTAAAAATTCTGAGTTTAATGTACATTCTCCTCCACTAACTGTTATTCCTCTTATAAAAAAACTATCCTTTTCTATTTTCTTTAAAAGTTCTTCTAAAGAATAATCCTTAGTTTTTGGTGAAGACATATAATCACAAATCTTTATACATTTATCACATGAAATACATTCCTCTTCGTCCCAAATAACTTTTCCATTGCTTATAGATAAGGCTCCTACTTCACAATTTTCAACGCATTTTCCACAAGCTATGCATTTATTTATAGTTTCAGGATTGTGACAGTATAAGCATTTAAAGTTACACTCTTGAAAAAATATAACCATTCTATTCCCAGGTCCATCTACGCAGGAAAATGGAATTATCTTATTTACTAAAGCCATAAAATCACTTACTTTCTAATTTTTCTTTCAAAGGCATGACAATTATTTTTTGCACCCATTGCAAATACATCTGTATTATTAAGAACAGCCTCACCCTTCTCAAGTTTACAAACTTCTGAACGCTTAGCTAAATATCCTGTTACTCTAATAACCTCTGCTCCACTTCCGTAAACAGACATATATCTTATGCCAGAATTAAAAGCCCCTTTTATAATATCTACTAAAGCTTCAGGATGCTCTTTATATGTATCCTCAAAAACAAAAATATCTCCTATGCCATTATAAAAATATTCATGAAAAGGTGCTGATTGAATTATATGCTCAAATAATTCTGGTTCTTCCCCAACTGGTATTCTGCATCCTGGTGATACATTTTTATCTAAATCAATACCTACTTGTGCATGAAGAACATAATGTCCACCAAAGCAATTTACATGTTTTGCTTCATGTTTAGAAACTATTTTATTTAATCTTTCTATTATTCTTAGCCCAAGCTTATTAGCATTTTCTGAATGCCCAAATCTCTCTTCTTTATTATTAGCATTCAATAAAGTATTTACAGCCTCTGCTAATCCTACTACCCCAAACATACCTGTAAATAATTTTTTCTGAATAAACCCTTCTTTTACTAAGAAATTAGAAGTAAAAAATTGAGTTTCTTCCACTAAAAATCTTATTCTTTCATCAATATAATTAATCATCTTAGTACTTACATAAGGAAGCACATTATCTAAAAAATCCTCTACAGAAGTAGCTTTTTTAGCAACCTCATTTAATTTTAATCTGACAAGAGTATATCCGCCCCCACCAATATAAAATCCATTATAACAACTTGCTATAGCATATCTATCTGTTTTAAAACTTTTAACATCCATCTTATGATTTGCAAAACTAGGTTTAGCAGTTTTTAGGGCAACTTTTGCACATAATTTAATAAAACTTTCACTAGTATTTTCTATATCATATTTCATTGTTAAGTTTGGAACTGCACAGTTTAACTCCTCCATAGCTTCTAAAATTAATCTTCCTGCAACAGTTTCTCTAGGACCTATATTAGCGTGAACAAAAGAGTCTGTAAGTGTTCTATCTATATGCTTTAAAAATAATTTAATAGCCTTTTTAGCTTCATTTTCATCTTCTACAAAAGGCTCTAAAAGCTCATCTAAATTTCCAATATAAACAGGAAATGTAGTTATTGAAGGCACATGCTTATAAAAAATCAATAAATTATTTGTAGCCTCCCATATATCTTCTGGTACTGAAAGATTTAAAAACTCACAACCTTTTTCCATAAGTAAAGAATAATCTGGAATTATGTATCTTGGTCTAAAGGGAGCATTTCCTTCAAAAAGAGTACATATACACCCTTCGTCTATTAATTTTTTTGTTTCATCATCAATATTTAAGACATCAATTGTATTTTCTGCATATGCAGCTAAATTTTTAAGTTGTTGATTATATGTTAAAGATTCATCCTTTAATATATCTAATACTCTACCCACAGCGTTTCCCCCTTCTAAAAAATTACTTTTAAATTTATAAAAAAACAAAAAAACTTATATTAAATATAATTTAATACAAATTTATTATATATCTTTCTGTAACCGTGTACAAATTTATAGGAATAATTTTCAATTAAAAAAACTAAAAAATCTGCTAGGTAAACATTTAATACTCTAGCAGACTTTTAATTTCATAAAAATTTATGTATTTACTTAACCTGATTATTTAATTCATTTACAGTTATTGTTTTACATCCTCTTTCCTTTAATGCAGAAAGAATTTTTGTAATAGGTGAATCCTCTGTAAAGTTATAAACTTCCTCATTACTTGAAGATTTATTTGTATTTTCTATACTTCCTAAGAAAATATAAGGGTGTATAAAAAAGGAGGTTAACATTTCATTACTACAATCCTCTATTCTTTTTGATACAGTTTCACCCTTATCTTTTACATATCCTAAAGGTGCAGGAACATATAAAGTTGACTTATTACTTAAACTTACTATAGGATTTAAATTCCAATAACCTGCATAAGGTTCAAACATTACAGGAAAATAATTTTCTATTATTTTTTGTTGATTTCTATCAGCCTTATAATGAGGACTCTCAAAAAATCCTACAGGTATATTTAAAGTTTTAGCTGTTTTAAGTGCTGATTCAACAACATTTAAAACATCTTCTCTTGTACTATTAACATTCCATTTAAGTTCAACCCCTAGGGCTGTTACTTGCTCTTTATGTTGATGAGTATATCCATGTAATCCTATTACTGCACCTCTGTTTATTAAGTGGTCTAACATATTTATAAAATGAACATTTTCAAAGCTATTATTTTTAAGTAAATCATTATCAATTCCTTCTTCTGGATTTACATATCTAGGAATCCAAGCTATGTGGTAAACTATATTATTATTTTTAAAATAATCTCCTAAATACTTCATTTTTTCCATGTTATTATCTTGAGAAAAAACTCCTCCTGAAGTAACATCTTCAATTCTTATTAGGGCAGCTTTACCTTCATTTACTTCATAATTAGTATTTAAATTTTTATCCTTTCCTAAATAAAAATATATTGAATTTTTATCAGAATACCAATCATCTCTAGCCCCTATAAGTTCTTTAAAATCATTTAAAGATATGTATTTTTTATTTCCTATGTCTAAAACTTCTCCTCTTAAAGCCATATTACCTACATTAGTTAAAATTTCTTTTGAGTTTAAATCTATGTAATTATCTTTATTTAAACTACTTAAAATTTTATTAGTCTCTAAAATAACCTGTCCATTTTTTTGTAAATCTTCTATAGAAATATAATATCTTAAATTTTTTTCATAAATATTATTTTCTAAAACAAGAGGCTTGTCTTCTATAAATATTTTTACTCCCTTAACCTCACTTATTTTTCTATCTTTTTCACCTTCAACTTCTAAATATTTAATTTTTTCTCTTGTAGCTTTAGTATCAAAAGTTATTTTGTTATCATAAGCTTCTATATTAGTTATAGCTTCTTTTCTAAAGGCTATTATTTTAAAAGCAACAACAAATAAAATAACAAGAAGAATTATTAACAATACTAGAGCTAAATCCTTCACAATTTTCTTCACTAAACTCCTCCTCTACAGTAAAAGTCATAAAAAATAAAATACATAAAAACAATATAGCATATATTGATTTCTAATTAAATCAATATATGCTATTATTTTCATTTATTTTGCCCATTCTTGTAGATTTTCTTTCATTTCTTGTAATCCATCAGTAATGGTATATTTATTTTCTTCTTCCTTTTCTAAATGCTTAATCATACCAAAAGGATGATTTAAACTTAAATCTTCTTTACCTGTTAAAACCCAAAGAGTTCTATAATTTATTGGTTTAACCTCTAGTTCCTTTTCTCCAACCCCATCTGTAAAATAAACTAGAATATGATTTCTCATATTATTTTCTTTTATATATCTAAAGACAGGTGAAAATTTTGTTGAACCATTTTTCTTACTTCTTGGTTTTATATCATTTATACCTTTTAAATCATATACTCTTCTTATTTCATCATCACATTCTATTACCGTTATCTCAGCTCTTTTATTTTGAACAATTCCTAATACTTCAGTTATTATATTTTTAAACTCTTTATCAGAAATAGAAGCTGAAATATCTATAGCTATTAAAATTTTTGGAATTGAGCTTGGTAACTTTCCTCTAAGGTCTAATCTTTCAGGAAGACGTCTATCTTTTCTTGTTATAGTTTTTCTATAACTTCCCCTTGTTGTAGGAATTATTTTCTTTAAAACTTCACTCCATTTTATTTCAGGCTTTTCTTTCATTTGTAATATTATTTTTTCTAAGTCTTTAGGAGCTTTTCCTTTATAAGCATTTATAGCAGTTTTTTTAGTTATTCCTTCTAAACTATCTATGCTTATGGTAGATTCTTCCCACAATTCATGAGACTTTTCTTGACTTACCAATTCTCCAGAATTATTATCATCATCTGTAATTCCATATTTCTTTCTTCTTTCAATTGCTTTTTGTATTTCTTCTGCATACTTTTCCATTGGCATATCTGGTTTTAAATCTATATTATATTCTAAGTTTACATAGTCTAATCTTTTACTATAAGGTGGTAAACTTTTTATATATTGATTTATAGCAATATCCATAGCTATACTAATTGCAAGAGTTGAATACTTTCTACTTAAAGCCTTAGCCCTTTCATAATGAGACATCATTATATGATATACCTCATGTTTTAAAAGTGCTTGTACTTCTTCTAAATTACACTCTAAAATTATTCTAGGATTAAAAGCCATAGTAAAATGTCCCATTTCTGGTTTAGTTGCTATAGGCCATTTAATATCTGTTCTTATTTCTCTTTTAACATGAATTAAAAATTGACCAAAAAAAGAATTTTCCTTGTCATAAAGAGAAATTATTACACCTTCTATTAAATCCCAAAATTCTCTTTTAAAATCATCTGTTAATTTTTTATTTTCTTCCTCTGCTTCCATTGCTATATTAAGAAGTTTTCTCCTAGTTCTTTCATAATCCATAAGGCCTCACCACCTAGCTATATATATCAAAAAAGGCTTCTAAGAACTTATCTTCATTTAATAAACTTCTATATAATTTTTCTGAGTGATCACTCTTTATTTCCTTCATTATTCCAAGTCTTAAATCTTTAGGATAACAAGCTAATAAATCAGAGAATACTTCTAACTTTTTACCATAATCCTCTAAACCTTCAAGATAGAATAAAGCACTCTTTGCTATAATATACATTCTTGAATGATTTTCACTCATTATTCTTTCTCTTATATTAAATCCTAAAACATCACTTGCAAAAATTTCTTCATTAGAAATAAGTGGTTTATTAAGGTTTCCTATATAAGCTATAAATTCTTGTGCTATAGTAGCCCCTACGTTTCCCTTTATAGCATTAT
Source organism: Clostridium sp. TJA038 (assembly GCF_058310255.1). NCBI lineage: Bacteria > Bacillati > Bacillota > Clostridia > Eubacteriales > Clostridiaceae > Clostridium > Clostridium sp. TJA038. The sequence goes on from NZ_JBZEFA010000003.1 coordinate 196,172, forward strand.
ATAATATTTCTTTAGAAAAGTTTTTTCTATTTTCTAAGTAAATTTTGTAAGCTTTAGATACTCTCTCCCAACTTCTTGGAGTTGCTTTTATTGTATCTAAAGAATTTGGTGTATGGAAATATTCTGGGAAAGTTGATAAAAACTCAATTATATTTTCATGAATCTTTCCTTCTCCCATAGCCCAGCTCATCCATTCTTTTAAATTTGAACTAATATCTATCCAAACAAATCTATCTTCTTGTGCAGGGTCCATCTCAATTACTTGATAATCACTTTCCTCATAATTATCATATTTATTTGATGGGTTCATAGCAGCTAATATGTACACATCTTCACTTAACTTATATCCATTAATTTCTCTATTTAATATAAGGTTCATAAGTTCTTGTTGAACTGCATGCTCACATCTATTTAACTCATCTATAAATAAAAGAACCTTTTCTCCTCTTTCAATATGTTCATCAATTTCCATAAGTTTTACATGAGTTGCATATCTTGTTATGCTTTTATTTATTAAATTTCCATCAAAGGTAACTTCCTTTTTTTCTACCATAGGAAGTCCACCTATTTCCCCTTCCTTAAGAAGATTTCCATCTATAGTAACTAAATGATAGTTATTTATTTTACTAAGTTCCTTTGCTAAAGAAGTTTTTCCTATACCACTTTCCCCTATTAAAAGAGGCACTTCTCCTGTCATAAGAACTAAATTAACTGTACTTAACGCTTCTTTAAAATCCACTTTAGTTTACCTTCTTTCTATAAATTTCTTTTGAAACTTATTTAATAATCCCTCTTTAAAATGTAAAATACGCTCTTTAATTTAAACTCTTTTCCTTACATTATTTTTTATATTGATAACATACTATCTACTAAGATTATCTTAGCTTTCTTACTCCCATACTCTTTTATAAACTCAACTTTATTCATTTCTAAAACTTCTAAATCAATAAAATCTAAAAGATAAGATTCATCAACATCTTCTTCTGCTACCTTCTTCATAAGTATATCCACAACCATTTCTACATCTATACTTTCATAAAGATATTTAACAACGTTAATATTATCTCCTATAAAAGTTTCTAAATCTTCATATGTATAGTTTGGTAAAAAGTTTATAGCCTCTGCATCTTCTTTAACAGCTAATCTCATAGCTTCTAAAGTTGGATTTTTTATAAATTTAATAGCTGACCAATGATTTTTAACGGCCATAATTTGAACTTCCTCTGAAGGATTTTCTATGTATTTTATTGAATCATAATCCTTAGATACAGCTATTTGCTTTAGCTTCTCTGAAGGATTTTTTATAAACTGTATAGCCCATCCTTTTGTCTTAACAGCCTCTTCCATAACTTTTTCTGAAGGGTTTTTTATAAGCTTTAAAGCATTCCATAATGATTTAACAGCTAATATACTTAATTCTTCAGAAGGGTCTTTTATATACTCTATAGTGGTAGGATTTCTTCTTACAGCTTCTTCCTTACATTTTTCACATTGATTTTCAATGTATTGAATTGTAAAAGGATTTTTCTTAACAGCCTCTAATTGCATTTCTTCTGTAGGATTCTCCACTTCTCTTATATATAAAGGATTTTCCTTAATTTTTTTTAATTCTAAACTATCAACGGCATTCATAAATCACACATCCTCAATTCTAAATTTCTCTCGATAAATGCTCAATAACTTTAACCCTTAAATAATGTGTTGCTCCGATAAAAGTTGAGTGTTTTCATCAACTTTCTAATTTACATTTATTATTATATAACAATAGATATCAAATATAAAGATATAAAACAAAAATTTAAAATAAACACTTAAAAAAATTTACTTAGTTAATTTAAATTAAATATTTATAGATGATTTAAAAAAAATAAATACCACCTTAAATTAAGGTGGTATAAAATCTTTTATTTAAATATTATACTTATCTATATCTCTTTGCACAGCATGCAATAAATTATTTAATTCCCAAACTTCGCCCTCTTCAATAAGCTTATTAAGACTTATTTGATATCTAGAAGCCTCAGCAACTTTTCCTATAGAAATAAGAGTTAATATACTATTCATTATGCTACTTATAATATCTGATTTAACTTCAAATAAGGTTTGAGCATCTTTTATTTCATCTTTTATCTCAAGCATCTCTTCATCTAAGGTAAAGGCAGCATCTGCTGCACGCTTTAATTTAAACTGTATATCCCTTGGCAAATTCTTTTTATATTTATAATTTAAAGAATGTTCTATTGTTGCCCAAAAGTTCATAGCTAAAGTTCTTATTTGAAACTCTGCAAGTATATCTCTTTGACCCTCTGCCATATTTATAGGATATCTTATAACTACATGATAGCTTCTATAACCACTTGGTTTGACATTACTAACATAGTCCTTTTCATAAAGAACCTGCATATCTTTTCTATTTCTAATAATGTTAACTACCGTATCTATATCATCAACAAATTGGCACATTATCCTAATTCCTGCTATATCCTCCATTTCATATTGGATTCTATCTATAGGAATGCTATATTTATTTGCCTTTTCTAATATGCTAGATACTTCCTTCACCCTTCCTGTTACAAACTCTATTGGTGAATATTCATTTTTTCTTCTAAATTCTTTTCTAATACTTCTTAACTTTACCTTTAATTCACTTACCGCTTGGTCATAAGGAGTTAAAAAGTCTTTCCAATTTTGTATAGCCATAGAACCACCTATTTCCTAACTCTCTTAAAGAGTTTTTTAAACTCTCCTCGCTCATTATACCAAAAAAAGTATTAAAACTAAATATTTCAAAATCTTAATTTTACATGAAATAATTTCTTTAATCTAGTATCTTCAAAGGGTCAAAGTCAATAAAATCACAACTTGTAAGCTTATAATCTATTCCATCTCTCTCCTCATTTAGAAGTCTACCTTTAAGTGCTGCTCCATGAAGATGACCATATATAACTTTATTAACACCAAATTCTTTAAATATATCAATAAAAGCTGAATCCTCAAATTTTTCATTAGTAGGAGGATAATGAATCATACATATTATCTTTTCATATCCAGCCTTTTTAGCTTCTTCTAAAGAAAGTCTTAATCTTATCTTCTCTCTTTCAAAGATTTTTTTATCTTTTTGAGTAAATTTTTCAGCTCCTTCGCAAATCCATCCTCTACTTCCACATATAGCCCAGTCTTTATAAGTGAAAAAATTGTTTTGTATAAACTTTGTATTTTCATACATACTATTAAGTTTAGAGATACTGCCCCACCAATAATCGTGGTTTCCTTTTACTATTATTTTTTTACCAGGAAGACTATTTATCCAATCTAAATCTTCTTTACTTTCTTCAGATTTCATAGACCAAGAAATATCTCCAGATATTAAAACAGTATCTTCATCCTTAACTTTATCATGCCAATTTTTCTTTATTTTTTCATGATGATTAAGCCATTTCTCACCAAAAATGTCCATAGGTTTATCTGTATTAAGTGCTAAATGCAAATCAGAAATAGCATATAACGCCATATTTCATCACCTTTCATATATGTATTTATTTTTAAATATAAGTTATATTTCCCCTTAAAATTTTTCTAAATTTATTCAGTAATTTATTATACACTTTTATTAATTATATATACAAGTTTGTCCTTAAAACCATAGAAATAAAAAAGAGTATTTAGAACATATTTATTTTAAAAAGAAATAAATATATTCTAATACTCTAGTATTTTTAGATTATAGTAAAACTATTTTATTATAATTTTTCTTACCTCTTTTTATTAAAGCTTCTCCCTTTTCAAAATCTGCTTCTTCTAAAGTTTTCTTAAAATCAGCAACTTTTTCTCCGTTTAAAGATAAACCACCTTGCTTAACAAGTCTTTTTCCTTCAGCTTTTGATGGAACAATTGAAGCTTCAACTAAAATATCTAAAAGCTCACACCCTAACTTATCTTTTCCCATTTCATAAGTTGGAACGTTACTCATATCTCCACCTTTTCCAAATAAAGCTTCCGCTGCTTGTTGTGCCTTAGTAGCTTCTTCTTCTCCGTGAACAAGCTTAGTTACTTCAAAGGCTAAAACTTTCTTAGCCTCATTTATTTTTGAACCTTCTAAGTTTGCAAGTTTATTTATCTCCTCCATTGGAACAAAAGTTAATAACTTTAAGCATTTTTCAACATCTGCATCATTAACATTTCTCCAGTATTGATAAAAATCATATGGTGAAGTTTTTTCTGGGTCTAACCATAAAGCACCGTTAACTGTTTTACCCATTTTTTGTCCTTCTGAGTTTGTTAATAATGTACAAGTCATTGCAAAGGCACTTTCTTGAGATTTCTTTCTTACAAGCTCAACTCCAGCTATCATATTTGACCATTGGTCATCTCCACCTAATTCCATCTTACAATTATATTTTTTATTTAAAACATAGAAGTCATATCCTTGCATTAACATATAGTTAAATTCTAAGAATGAAAGGCCTCTTTCAAGTCTTTGTTTAAAGCACTCTGCAGAAAGCATTCTATTTACAGAAAAATGAACTCCTACTTCTCTTAAAAATTCAATGTAATTTTGGTTTAATAACCAGTCAGCATTATTTACTAAAATAGCTTTATCATCTGAAAAATCAATGAATTTTTCCATTTGCTTTTTAATACAAGAAACATTATGAGCTATAGTTTCGTCAGTCATCATCTTTCTCATATCAGTCTTTCCACTTGGGTCTCCAATTGTTGCTGTACCTCCCCCAATTAAAGCTATTGGTCTATGTCCAGCTCTTTGCATATGTGCCATAAACATCATTGCAATGAAGTGCCCTACATGTAAGCTATCTGCTGTTGGATCGAATCCTATATAAAAAGTAACTTTTTCCTTCTCTAAAAGTTCTCTTGTTTCAGCTTCATGAGTAAATTGTTTTATGTACCCACGTTCCATTAAGGTATCTAACACATTAGCCATTTGTTTATCCCTCCAAAAAATTCTAGTCTACTTCTTTACTGCTACTTATAGTTAGCTTAGTATATAATATATAGTATATCCTTTATTATATTAATTCTCAATTGATTTTTAAAAAGCTTTTTTAATTTAACTATTAAATAATCACAGAAAAATTCAAATAAAAAATAAGAACTATAAATTTAATTATAGTTCTTATTATACCAATATAAAAATAAAATAACCTATTTTAAAATATATATTAAATCAAATTATTTTCTAATTTAAATTTTTCTATGCAACATATTTTTTAAGATTTTCTGGTATAACCTTTTCATCTCCATGAACATTTACAAAAAACTTAACATTTAATTCCTTACTAAGCTCATCTATCTTTGCTAAATACATAGCTAGTTCTTCTAAAGCAATTTCTTCTAATATATCAGCTATACTATCTACATATATACTTTCAACATCATAATCTCTAGAAGCAATTCCTTGTAAAAATCCATAAAACTGCTCATAGCTTTTTATGGAATAATTATTCATAGTTATAAGTCTAATTTTTTTATTTAACTGTAACATCATTTTATTATCATTATCTATAAATATAATACTTCCCTTAGATTTTTCTATTTCTTCATTAGCTAGTTTAACTAGGTTTTTACTTTTTCCAGCCCCTCTTTGGTTAAAGAATAGTTGAATCATCTTTACCACACCCCTTAATAGTATTTTTTAAGGTAAAAACTTGCTTTATATATAATATTCTAAAAGAAATGAAAATATTAATCTAAAGTCTTGTATTAATAAATATATTTTTTTATAAAATAAGTCTTATAGAATTTTTAAAATACATAATTCTATAAGACTAAAAATAAAATTATTTTTATAAAGTGTTTCCTGTAATTGTTGTACCATCAATTTCAATATCAATGTTAAGTTTTAAATTAGTTATTTCTATAGGCTCCTTTTCTATAACTTCATTAGGATATTTCCTATAAAAAAGGTTACCTACATTTACAATATCTATGTTGCTCTTTTTAAAATTTTCAAAAAAGAGTTCTAAATATTGCTTTAATATAGCCTCTTCTTCTAATTCTAAAAGACTTAATAATTTTTCATCTACTATAAGACGAGATTGAGATTCTCCTATTAAACATTTAAGTTTTATATCTTTATAAAGATTTATATTTTCTCCATCATAACTTATGGAAGTTTTTGTTTTTGCACTCTTTATATCTAAAGTTATAAAGGTATTTGGGTCTTGAGGATTCATAACTTCTAAGGTTCCACTTTTTAAATCTCCCTTTAAAAGATTATAACTCATTCCTTCTTCAGCCTTTATTCTTCTAACTAAAACCTCATTTTTAAGTAAGGCTCCTCCACTTAGTTCTAACCTTTTTTCTCCTACATCTTCTCTTATACTAAGAGCTCCTAAAACTAAAAGATTTCCATAATTCGTTCTATTTTCTAGATATTCATTAGCATTAATAGCTACAACTCTAGGACTTTTATTCATTCTTTGAACTAAATCATCAATAAAAACACCTAAATATTCCTCGTCTACAGTAACTTCATTTAAAAGTTCATCTGGAGAACCAAATAGAACAAACATATAAGGTCTTATCATAAACTCTTGATTTTTATTTATAATGTCTATGTATTTCCTTATTCCTCCCATAGCTGCTTTCTCTGTAAATATATACCCCTTACATTGAGTAAAATCTAATTTACTACTTGAATACATATTTATATCCTTTATAGCTTCTAAAACAGTTTTTCCTTCTCCCTTATATAAAACTCTTCTCCCCTTATCAGAACTTTCATTTGAACTTCTATAAGGTTTTACACAATCTAAGTAAATATCTATATTCCCAACATCATTTTCATCAAATATGATACTAGTTACAAAAGTAACCCTATTTATATCCTTATAATCATAACAACCTATAAAAGTAATTAATAAAATTACCAAACTTAAAAAACTAACTATAACTTTTTTTAGGTTCATTTTTATCATCCTTACCGACTATATCTTTTGATATCTCATCTAGTCTTCCTCTCATTATAATGTCTTTAAATTTATATCTATTTAAGGTTCCTAAAGGGAATAAATATTGATAATCACAACTTCTTAAATGTGCTAAATGAGATAATAAAACAACACTTATTAAAATAACCCCAGGAATTCCAAAAAATGCAGATACAATAACTATCAATATACTCCAAATTGATATAGCACCATAAAGCTTAGGAATTAAGAAATAACATACTGCACTTAAAGCTACAACAACAATTGTTATTCTAGATGCAATGCCAGCTCCTACAGCAGCTTCTCCTAAAATAAGACCAGATACTAAACTCATAGACGTTCCTATTGGCTGTGGAAGTCTTAAACCTGCCTCTTTTATTATTTGAAATAATAACATCATTATTATAACTTCTGCTACTATTGGAAAGGGAACTCCAGCTCTAGCAACAGCAAGTCTAAAAACAAACAAACTAGGTAAAACAGAAAAATGATGAGTAACTAATGCAACATAAATTCCTGGTAAAAACATAGCAATAAAAAATGCTATCCACCTTAAAATCCTTGTAAAACTAGTAAAATATCTATTTAAATAATAATCATCTGGTGTTTGAAAATTTTCTATAAAGAAATAAGGCACAGTTAGAACAAAAGGAGTTCCATCAACTATTATGCCAACTCTTCCTTCTAAAAGTTTTGCAGCTACTTCATCAGCTTTTTCAGTATATCCTACGGTATCAAAAAGAGTTTTATCCTCCCTTAACTTAGCTTCAATATAATTAGTATCTAATATAAATTTATAGTTTAAATTTTTAATCTTTTCTCTTACTTCATCTATTAATTCTTTAGGTGCCTTATCTTTTATATAAGATATGCAAACTACTGTTTGAGTTTCATCTCCTACATAAAGAGGTTCAAATTTCAAATTATGATTTTTTATTCTTCTTCTAAGCAAAGTAACATTATCAACAAAAGCTTCATTAAAACCTTCTCTAGGCCCCTTTATTACGGCCTCTGTAATAGGTATACCTATACCTCTTCTTGAATAACCCTTAGTTTCACAATAAATAACCTTTTCATACTTATCAAATATTATTACTACATCTCCTGATAAAACATGTAACAAGGTATCATTTTTATCCTTTGACCAATCTGTTATGTTTATATCTATTACCTTAGTTATAATATCCTCTTCATTTTTTATTCCCTCTTTAACTAAAGTTAATGGTTTTATAACATACTCACTTATAAATTGAGTTGAACATAAAACATCCATAAAAACTATTGTAGCCTTTCCTAAAGCTGTTTCCACCTCCCTATATTTAACATCAAAACTGTCCTTTAATTTTTCCTTTAAAAAATCTAATTGTTTTTGCATTAATTTATCACCCAAAAATATTATCCTCTAGTATTATGTTTAATATTCATTTTTTTGAGAATACTAAAATTTGAAATTACAAAAGAAATGAGGTGATTTATTTTTGGGAAAGCTAACTTCTAGACACTTTGTATTTTTTATAATAGCAGCTATAAGTACTTCTTTAGTAAACTACACCTCCCTTTTTATAAAGCTTGGGGGAAGAGATACTTGGATTTTCACTATAATATCTGGAATTATATTTTTTTTAATAGCTTCCTTTATTTTTAGTGCTATATCAAAAATAAATTATTATGATTTTAAAGAAACTTGCTATATAGCTCTTGGAAGACCTTTAGGAAATATATATTTAATAGTTTTTTCAATAACCTTAGTTTTAATATGCGTAGAATCTGCCTCTATAAGTTCTTCCTCTATAAACGTAAACATATTTGGTAATACTCCAATATGGTATTGTCTTCTGTTTTTTATAGGTACAGTATTTTTAATAGGGAAAAATAGATTTAATAGCATACTAATTATATGTATAGTTTGTGTAAGCATTTTGCTTATAATTAACCTTCTTTTAGCACTTTTAAATATAAGGTATATAGATTACACCTTTCTTTTACCTATGTTTAAAGATAGAAGGCTTTCAGAATATGCTCTATGCACCTTATCACAACTATCTTCTTTATCTAGTTTAGCCATAGTTTTACCTATCCTTCCAAGAATAGATGATAAGAAAAACTTAAAAAAAGTTTCCATAATAACAATATTATTAACTTCAGCCTTTTGTGCTTTATATGTAGTTATATTAATTTCAACCTTAGGTTCTTTGCGTTCTTCTAATATTTTTTATCCTCAATATGTTCAAACTCAAAGAATTTACTTTGGTGGCTTTGTTGAAAATGGAAATGTATTTATTATGATTTCCTCAACTCTTTCATGGATTGTAAAATATTTGATTACAATTTTTTCATTATACACAATATGGAAAGATAGGATTAAAGAAAAACGTAATTTTATAGCCTTAATTTCATTAATTGTTTATGTTTTTTCCTACATAATATCTAAGAACTCATACACTCTATTTATACTACTTAGATATTATCAATATATACTCCTAATAGTGCTATTTATCTGCCCTCTAATCATATATTTAATAGCCTATTTTACCCCTCAGAAATTTAAATATTTGAGGTAAAAAGTATTGTATTCTATTTTCTATATGATATAATCAATATATAAAATAAAATTTAGTAGATATGTATTTTATTTCTGTCCTGTAAAATTTATTTTTTTTAGTTTTATAGTATAGATTTCAAACGTACCTAGTAAATTTTACAGGAGGTAAAAGAAATGGAAGATAAAACTTTAGTTTGTAAAGACTGTGGAAAAGAATTCGTATTCACTGTAGGAGAGCAAGAATTCTTCAAAGAAAAAGGATTTGAAAACGATCCAGTTAGATGCCCAGCTTGCAGAAAAGCAAGAAAAGCTCAAAAAATGAATAGATAATTGATAATTAACGCAAGTTTATTCATAAATAAAAAGTTCTGCATTTTGCAGAACTTTTTTCATTTTCATTTATAAAAATGATTTTATTTGGAAATATTATATAGAGCCTTTTAAACTTACTATTATAAGATTAAAATTTAATTTATAAAAACTATAAGCTCATTTTTAATATATTATGGATAGATTTTTCTTTTTATGGTATATTTATGAGTATATAAAAATGAGAGAAAAGGGATGATAAAAAAATGTCAAACGTTGAGCACTCATCGAATTTTATAAGAAATATAATAATAGATGATTTAAATAGCAAAAAACATGATACAATAATAACTCGTTTTCCACCAGAACCTAATGGATACTTACATATAGGGCATGCAAAGTCTATAGTTTTAAACTTTGAATTAGGAAAAGAATTTAATGGTAGAACTAACTTAAGATTCGACGATACAAATCCAATAAAAGAAGATACTGAATATGTTGAGTCTATAAAAGAAGACGTTAATTGGTTAGGTTATAACTGGAGCGAATTACATTTTGCCTCAAACTATTTTGATGAAATGTATAAAAGAGCTTTACTTTTAATAAAAAAAGGGAAAGCTTATGTTTGTGATTTAACTCCAGATGAAATAAAAGAATATAGAGGTACTCTTACAGAACCAGGTAAAGAAAGTCCTTACAGAAATAGATCTATAGAAGAAAACTTAGATTTATTTGAAAGAATGAGAAAAGGTGAATTTGCAGATGGTTCAAAGGTTTTAAGAGCTAAAATAGATATGAGCTCTCCTAACATAAACTTTAGAGACCCTATAATATATAGAATTGCTCATACTAGTCATCATAATACTGGTGATACTTGGTGCATTTATCCTATGTACGATTTTGCCCATCCACTAGAAGATGCTATTGAAGGAATAACTCACTCTATTTGTACTTTAGAATTTGCAGATCACAGACCACTATATGATTGGTTCGTTAAAGAATGTGAGATGGAAAGTGTTCCAAGACAAATAGAATTTGCAAGACTTAATATTACAAATACAGTTATGAGTAAAAGAAAATTAAAACAATTAGTTGATGAAGGAATAGTTGATGGTTGGGATGACCCAAGAATGCCAACTGTAGCAGGACTTAGAAGAAGAGGATATACTCCTAAGTCAATAAGAAACTTCTGTAAAGCTATAGGTGTTGCTAAAGCAGATTCTACTGTAGATTCTCAAATGCTTGAGCATTTTATAAGAGAAGACCTTCAAGAAACTGCTCCAAGAGCTATGGCAGTTATAAATCCACTTAAATTAGTTATAACAAACTATCCAGAAGGAGAATCTGAAATTCTTGAAATAGAAAACAACCCTAAGGATGAATCAGCTGGTAAAAGAGCCGTTACATTCTCTAGAGAAATCTATATTGAAAGAGAAGATTTCATGGAAAATCCTCCTAAAAAATATTTTAGATTATTCCCTGGAAATGAAGTTAGATTAAAGGGAGCTTACTTTGTAAAATGTAACGAAGTTATAAAAAATGAAGAAGGTGAAGTTGTAGAAATTCACTGTACTTATGACCCTGAAACTAAAAGTGGTACTGGATTTACTGGAAGAAAAGTTAAAGGAACAATTCATTGGGTTGATGCTAAAAACTGTATTCCTGCTGAATTTAGATTATATGAACCATTAATCTTAGATGATAATGAAGAAAATGAAGGAAAGCACTTCCTTGAGCAAATTAACCCTAATTCATTAACAATATGCAAAGGGTTCATTGAGCCAAGTGCTAAAGATGCTAAAATACAAGATAAATATCAATTGTTTAGACATGGTTACTTTAATGTTGACCCTAAATTTACAAGTGATGATTACTTAGTATTTAACAGAATAGTATCTTTAAAAAGTTCCTTTAAATTAAAATAGTTAAAATAAGACCTATTAAAGTTTTTAAAAACTTTAATAGGTCTATTTTTATTTTTATTGAAAATTATTATCATTTACTATTGACACATAACTACTCTTATTGTATTATAAGACCATAAGTTAATTGAAATTGATTTTCATTTATAATAAATATTTTGAAATTACGAGGTGATAATATATGAAAAAATTAAATATTATTTTTTGGTCTGGTTCTGGTAACACAGAAACTATGGCTAACTTAATAGCTGAAGGAGCTAAAGAAAAAGATTTTGAAGTAAAAGTGTTAAATGTTTCAGATGCTTCTACACTAGATGTAGAAAACTGTGATATTTTAGCTTTAGGCTCTCCTGCTATGGGCTGTGAATCTATTGAAGAAAGTGAAATGGACCCCTTCGTAGAAGAAATTTCTGGTCTTTTATTTGGAAAAGAAGTTCTATTATTTGGTTCTTATGACTGGGGAACTGGTGAATGGATGGATAATTGGAAAGAAAGAATGGAAGGCTACGGAGCAAAGGTTATAGAAACTTTAAAGGTTAATAATACTCCTGAAGGAGAAGATATAGAAAATTGTAAGACCTTTAGCAAAAATATTTAATAAATAAGGAAAGGTGGGAGAAGAAAATATGAATACAGATTTTCTCAATCTATTAAATACTCTTAACAACGAAAAATATATGAGATCTTTTATATCCTATTTAATATCTCCAGTAATTACTGGAATTAAACCTTCTTCCACCATTACTCTTTCAAAAAAAGGACATAATTTATATAAGCTTTGGAATATGTACGGAAATTCTTTTTTAAAAGACCTTAACTTAAAGTCAATATTACTTAGAGAAACTTTAAATTCTAAAGTTATATTAATTTATAACGAAATTAATTTAATGAATACTATATATAAAAAATCTTCCATAAAATTTTTAGAAAAACTAGACTATAACTTAAATATGAATATTGATGAAATGTTAAGTCATTTATGTAAAAGATATGAAATTTTTCATTGTCCTCATGAACTTGGAATTTTCTTAGGAATTCCTGTTAAAGATGTAGAATCTTTTATGGAATGTAAAAAAAGTAAATGTCTTTTTTGTGGATATTGGAAAGTATATGAGGAAAAGAATAAAGCTAAAGAAATTTTTGAACTATATGATAGTTCAAAAGAATTAATAAAAAATCATTTACTCTCAGGTAAAGATTTAAAAGAAGTTTATAACTTAACAAATAATGTATACAAATTGAAAATTTAAATCTCATTGCTATAAAACCACTTAGATTGCTGCCATTATCCAAGTGGTTTTATTTTTATTTTAAAGGTTTTAATTATCTCTTATTTATTGATTGTTACTAGTAAACTTATAGCCTACGCCTCTTATAGTTTGTATATACTGTGGATTTTTATCATCACTTTCTATCTTTTTACGCAAATGTCTAATATGAACATCTACAGTTCTTGTTTCACCTATATATTCATATCCCCATATCTTATCAAGTAAAAGCTCTCTAGTTAAGATATTACCCTTATTTTTTATAAGTAACTTTAATAACTCAAACTCTTTTAAAGTCAATTCTACGTTATTATCACCCTTTGTTACTTCTCTTGTATTAAAGTTAACTAAAACATCACCAAATTTAATTATATTCTCTTCTTTTTTTACATTACTTCTTCTAAGTAATGCCTTAACCCTAGCTATAAGTTCTCTTATTGAAAAAGGTTTTGTTATGTAATCATCGGCTCCAAGTTCTAAACCTAAAACTTTATCAAATTCTTCTCCCTTTGCTGTAATCATCATAACTGGAATGTCTGCAGTATTTTCATTTCTTCTAATTTCTTTACATACCTCTAATCCATCTATTTCAGGAAGCATTAAATCTAGAAGTATTAAATCAAATTTTATTTCTTTTATGATTTTTATTGCTTCACTTCCGTTAACAGCTACTTCTATATCATATCCTTCCTTTTTTAAGTTGAATTTTATAAGTTCTCTAATATGTTCTTCATCATCTACTATCAATATCTTTTTATTTGACATCCGTATCCCTCCTTTTACCCCAAAACAATCACCTTATTTTATAGCTTATCACAATATTGAAAACAAAAAAAGATATACCACTTATAGATATATCTTTAATTTAAAGTACTAATTAAGTAAAACCTATTAAGTTAATATTATCTTTTTTTATATTATAATTTTTATCCTAGTTCAGTCATATCACCTTTTATAGCATAAACTATATTTTCACATACATTTGTTATATGGTCCCCTATTCTCTCTAAATATCTAGCAACAAAAATCAATTTAACTCCTTGATTTATGTTTTCAGGGTCTTTATGCATTGCAGATAATAAATTAACATAAACATCGTTATACAAGTCATCAACTATATTGTCTTCTAAAGCCGCATCATAAGCTAATTTTGTTTCATTACTATCTAAAGAATTTTTAGCTTCACTTAGCATATTTAAACAAACAGACTTCATTTTAGGAATGCCAACCATTCCTGTTATGTGTTCTTCCTTGTCTATTTTTATTGTTTCCATAGCTATATTAACAGAATAATCTCCAACTCTCTCAAGTTCAGTAGCTATAGTAGATAAAGCATATATATTTCTTAAATCCTTTGCCATTGGTTGTTTTAAAGCTATAAGTTCTATAGATTTTTCAATGATTTTATTTCTTAAATTATCTATATCATCGTCCATCTTCATAACTTCTCTAGCTAATGCAACATCCTTATTTATTATAGAATTTACAGACTTTTCTATAACAACCTCACAAAGTTCCATCATTTCTTTTGCTGAAGCTTTTAACTCCTTTATACTAACTCTTAAATCATCTATGCTCATTTATATTCACCTCTTTTAATTTTAGCCAAATCTTCCTGTTATATAATCCTCTGTTCTTTTATCCCTTGGGTTTGTAAATATAGTATTTGTATCACCAAATTCTACTAATTCTCCATTTAAGAAAAAGGCTGTTTTATCTGATATACGAGCAGCTTGTTGCATGTTATGAGTTACTATTACTATAGTATATTTGTCTTCTAATTTTCTTATAAGCTCCTCTACCTTTAATGTTGATATAGGGTCTAAGGCTGAAGTTGGCTCATCCATAAGTATTATTTCTGGATTCATAGCTATAGCTCTAGCTATACAAATTCTTTGTTGCTGTCCTCCTGAAAGTCCTAAAGCTGAAGATTTTAATCTGTTTTTAACTTCATCCCAAATAGCTGCATCTCTTAAACTTTCCTCAACTATCTTATCTAAAACCTTTCTATCTTTTATTCCATGTATTCTTGGACCATAAGCAACATTGTCATATATGCTCATTGGGAAAAGATTAGGTTTTTGAAAGACCATTCCAACCTTAGTACGAAGAGCTATAACATCATTATCTTTATATATATCATTTCCATCAACCTTAACTTCTCCTTCAATTCTTACTATAGGAATTAAGTCATTCATTCTATTTAATGTACGAAGAAAGGTTGACTTACCACAGCCTGAAGGTCCTATTAAAGCTGTAACTTCGTTTTCTTTTATATCTATGTTAATTTTTTTTAATGCATGATTACTTCCGTAAAATAAATCTAAATCTCTTACTTGAATTTTTATATTTTTATCGCTCATCTTAATACCACCTTAAATTAATAGTTTGCCTTATTAAATTTTTTAGCTATTAACTTAGCTGAAATATTTAGTACTAATATTATAACTATAAGAACTATTCCAACTGCCGCTGCAGTTTCTATATCACCTTTTTCCTTTGTTACAAGGTATGCTTGAACTGTAAGTGTTCTTGCACTTGAGAAAATTCCCTTTGGCATTTGAGCAACAGTTCCAGCAGTAAGTAATATAGCAGCTGATTCACCTATTATACGTCCTATAGATAATATTACTCCTGAAAGTATTCCTGGCATAGCACTTGGTAATATTACCTTATATAAAGTTTGAAATTTAGTAGCTCCAAGTCCTAATGAAGCCTCTCTATATGAAGCTGGTACTGTTTTTAAAGCTTCTTCTGTAGTTCTTATTATTACTGGTAAAATTATAATTGCTACTGTTAAAGAACCTGCTAAAATTGAATATCCCATCTTTAAAGCAACTACAAAGAATATACCTCCAAATAATCCGTAAACAATTGAAGGAATACCAGCTAAGCTTTCAGTAGCAAATCTTATGAACTTAACCATTTTTCCTTGTTTAGCATATTCTTGTAAATAAACAGCTCCTAAAACACCAATTGGTGTTGCTACTACTAAAGAAAGTAAAACTGTCCATAAAGTTGTTACTATCATAGGAAGTATTCCGCCACCGCCTTTAGCAGAATAATTACTTGTTAAAAATGTTAAATTTATTTTTCCTATACCTTTTATAAAGATAAATCCTAAAATAACTACTAGAATTCCTATTGTAAATATGGCTGATAACCAAACTAAACCATTTAATATATTATCTTTAACTTTTCTCATATTTATTTACCACCCTTGTTAGAAATTCTGCTAAGCACTAAGTTAAGTATCAATATGAAAGTAAATAATACTACTCCTGTTGCAAATAGCATTTCTTGATGAGTTCCAAAAGCGTATCCCATCTCTAAAGCTATATTAGTTGTAAGTGGTCTTACACTATCCATTATTGAAGTTGGTATAACTGGAGTATTTCCAGCTACTAATATAACTGCCATAGTTTCTCCAATTGCTCTACCTATTCCTAAAACAACCCCTGTCATTATTCCTGATTTAGCAGCTGGAACAACAACTTTAAATATTGTTTCTGTCTTTGATGCTCCTAAAGCTAAAGAACCTTCTTTATAAGCATTAGGCACAGCTCTTATTGCAGTTTCTGAAACTGCTATTACTGTTGGTAACATCATTATTGCTAATACTATAATTACAGCTAATAAACTTTGTCCCTTAGGTAATTTAAAAATATCTTGTATTGCAGGAACTATTATAGCTAGTCCAAAAACTCCATATAATACTGATGGAATTCCAGCTAATAATTCAACTGCACCAGACATTATTTTTGAAAATCTCTTAGGAGCTATCTCTGCTATAAATATAGAAGTTAAAATTCCTATAGGAACCCCAATTATTAAAGCACCTACTGTAGCACCTAAAGAGGCAACTATCATAGGTAAAATCCCGTATTTATTTGCACTTGGTATCCATTGTGTACCAAAGATAAAGTCAGTAAAAGAATATCCTTCTAATATAAAAGGTCTAAGCCCTTTATAAAAAACAAATCCTATTATTAAAAGTAAGCTTACAACAGCTACACAGGCACTAATTAAAAAGATTTTTTCACTTAATTTTTCTATAAAATATTTTTTCTTATTGTTTTGGCTTTTAGCTTCCATTTTTACCTCCACCTTAAAATTACTATCTTTTTAAAAGAGGTAACCTAGTTTACACTTATTAATCCCTCTTCTTCGACTATGTCTTGTCCTTCTTTACTCATTATAAAATCTATAAATTTCTTTGAATTATCATTTAAATTTTCTTCTTTGTAAACAAGTAAGAAAGCTCTTGATAACTTGTATGCTTTATCTTTTACATTTTTTGAATTTGGCTCTACTCCATCTATTTCTACAGCTTTAACAGAATCATCTACATAACTAAAAGATATATATCCAATAGCATTTTTATTTCCTGAAACCATAGTCTTTATACTTCCAGAACCATCAGAGATTTGAGCTTTTGGGCTTAACTCCTCTGAATCAAATCCAACAATTTCTTGAAAAGCATCCCTTGTTCCTGAACCATCTTCTCTAGAAACTAAAACTATCTCACTATCTTCTCCTCCAACATCTTTCCAATTTGTTATTTTCCCTGTATATATATCCTTAACTTGCTCCATAGTAAGGTTTTTAACTGGATTTTCCTTATTTATAATTACAGCCATCCCATCATAAGCAATAGCTTTTTCAGAAATACCTGTTTCTAGTTCTTTCTCCTTTAAGTCTCTTGAAGAAATTCCTATTTCTACAGTACCATTTATAGCATCTTTAATTCCTGCTGATGAACCTAATTGATTTACTTCAACAGTAACTTCTGGCATCTCCACTTCTTCAAAGACTTCTGCTTCTGATTCTATTAAAGGACCTACAGAACTTGAGCCTGAAATTTTTATTATATTAGCTCTAGACCCTCCACATCCTGTTAATAGAACTCCAATAGTTAAAATCCCACTTAAAGCAACTATTATCCTTCTCTTATTCATTTTTTCCTCCGCTTATACAATTTAATATACATTTTTTATTTTTATTTTTTATTTCGCTTACAAGACTAATGTTATTTTCCTTAAGTTAAGTTAATATTAGTTTTATGTTAAATCTATGTAAAACAAAAGGAAAAAAATCCTAGGAATACTTTAAATTCTTCCTAGGATTAAATGTATATTAAATATATAAGCGAACTATTTTACTTTTATTAAGTGTTCATTAGAAACTATATCTTGTCCCTCTTCACTTAATATGAAATCTATAAACTCTTTTCCTGGTTTTGTTATATTGTCTTCTTTATATACTAATAAGAACGGTCTTGAAACTTTATAAGATTTATTTAAAACATTATCAGGAGTAGCTTCAACACCATCAACCTTTAATGAGCTTACACTATCATCAACATAACTAAAAGATATATATCCTATAGCATTATCATTTCCTTCTACTAAGGATTTTATATTCCCTGAACCATCTGATATTTGAGAATCAACAGTTAATTCTTCTGCTGTAAACCCAACAATCTCTTGAAAAGCATCTCTTGTTCCTGAACCATCTTCTCTAGAAACAACAACTATAGGAGCATCATTTCCTCCAACCTCTTTCCAATTTGTTATTTTCCCTGTATATATATCCTTTATTTGTTGCATAGTTAAATCCTTTACTGGATTATTTTTATTAGTTATTAGAGCTATACCATCATAGGCAATTTCAACTTCATTAAGACCTGCTTGCTTTTCTTCATCCTTAAGGTCACGAGAAGCCATTCCTATTTCTGAAACTCCATCAATAGCATTTTTAATTCCTGCTGAGGAACCAACTTGATTTACTTCTATATTAACCTCTGGAACTTTAGTCTTAAATGCTTCCGCTTCTGCTTCTATAACAGGCCCTACTGAAGTTGAACCAGAAATACTAACTGCCTCACTTCCTCCTTGTGCTTCAGCACCTGAAGAACCACATCCAACCATTGCGAAAGAACCTATAAATAAAGTACCTATAATTGCTATTAATCTCTTTTTAAACATTTTTAAAATTCCTCCAAAAATTTATAACTTATTATTTTGAGTACATTTTTATAGTATATTCTCAATGTTAAAAAGAAATTATGATAAGGTTAAGTCCATGTTAATAAACCATGCCGTATTATTTAAGACTTCTTGCAATAAAAAGAAGTCTAGGAAAGGCATACTCAAAAAATTCTTTATAACTTTCACAATAATAGTTTAGTGCTAAAGGAGAATTTTCTTTTATATCTCTATCTCTTCTACAGCCTCCACTACAAAGAGAAAACCACTTGCATTTCTTACACTCCTCTTCAACCTTAAAAGATTTTTTTATAAACTCCATATTCTTAGTACTTTCAAATATTTCTTTCATAGAAATATCTTTTATATTTCCAAGTTTCCAATTATCTAAAACATAAAAATCACAAGGATAAACACTTCCATCACTTTCTATGACAAATTGACAAGTACATGTTCCATTCATTCCACAAGAAGATGATTTTCCAAATAAAATCTTCTCTAAAAGAGAATCAAAATATCTAATGCTTATTTTATCTCCCTTTAAAAAGTCTTCATACCAAATATCAAATAAGTTTTTTAAAAAATCACTATACTCCTCAGGTTCTAAAGAGTACTTATTTTTTCCTCGCTCCTCATATATAGGGTCTAAACAATTTATAAACTGAATAAATTTGAAATCTTTTCTTTTAAAATAGTTATAAATTTTTTTAACTTCCTTTGATGTACTAGAAGTTACAACAGATAATATATTAAATTCAACCTTTTCTTTTTTTAAAAGTTCTGCTGTTTTTTCTACCTTGCTAAAAGTATCTAAAAGATTATAATCCTTTCTATTTAAATTATGTATATCCTTAGGTCCATCTAAGGATAAGCCAACTAAAAAATTATTTTCTTTTAAAAATTTAGCCCAATTTTTATCTATTAAAATACCATTTGTTTGTAAACTATTATATATATTTAAATTTTTATAATTATATTTTTTTTGAAAAAAAATCAACTTTTTAAAAAACTCTAATCCTGCTAAAGTAGGTTCTCCTCCTTGAAAAGCAAAATTACAATGTGAAGTAGCTTCATCTAAAACTCTTTTTACAATACTCTCTAAAATTTCTTCCTTCATTACTCCATAATTATAAGTTTCTCTTTTACTGCTTAAAGAATTGTAAAAGCAATATTTACACTTTAAATTACAACTACTTGAAGCTGGTTTTATTAATAAACTTATTGGTGGCATAAAGAAATCCCCCTCCTTTTTAATACCATAAAAATTTTTATAAAATATACTGCTTAATGAAAAATAAATATAATAAAAATTTTATTTACTTAAACAACTCTTATCTTTCCTTTTATTATTTTTACAATCTTATTCATCTCGTATTTATCTCTTCCCTTTAATTTATATTCCCTTCCATCATTTAAAAATAAACTCATTAAATAAACATAATTATTAGAAGTATTGTTTATATCTATATTCTTAATTTCTTTAAAATTTATTTTTTCTTCTTTATTAAGAAAAATACAAATATAATCCTCTCCTAAAATAATAGTATCCTTTAAACTTTCCTTTGTTGTATATATAAAAACTATAATGTAAAAAATAACCATCAATTCTCCCCAAACTATAGAGGAATAACTTTCAAAACTCATAGTTAAAGATTCAAATATAATGCTAATAGAAAAAATTATTAGTATTACTTTAGATATTTTATTATAAGATGATAAATAGAATATCTTAGAATCATTTTTCTTTTTTTCTAAGTTAAGTTCTTTTAATTTATTTCTTCTATAAATAATTAATATTATTAATATTAAAATAAATACAATAAATCTAACAACCATATTTTCTCTTTTTATACCACCAACTTAAATTAACACTTTATTAATTTTTCTTTATTATATCATTACTTGAAATTAAAGGAAATAAAACTGCAAAAAAATTCTCTCTATAATAAATTTTTATATTATAGAGAGAATTTTCACTTTATCTTGGTATTAATCCAATTTTCTTTTGCATTTTTCTTAAAGTTTTTCTTGCTAAATAGTTTGCTTTTTCTGCTCCTGATTTATATATCTCCTCTAAAGCTTTTTTATCTTCTAATAAAGCCTTAGCTCTTTTTTGTATAGGTTCTAATTCATCAATTATAGCCTTAGCAACATCTTCCTTAAATTCAGCATATCCTTTTCCTTCATAAAATTTCACAACTTCATCAGGTGTATATCCCTTTATTGCACAAAGAATGTTTATTAAATTTTTAACTCCTGGTTGTTCGTCAGTATAATTTACAACTCCAATACTATCTGTAACTGCTCTTGCAATTTTCTTTCTTATAACATTTGGTTCATCCATCATTAAAATAAAACTATTTTGATTTGAATCTGATTTTGACATTTTCTTAAGAGGGTCTTGTAAGTTCATTATCTTTGCCCCCTCTTTTGGAATGTATCCTTCTGGTATAGTAAAGGTTTCACTATATGTGTTATTAAATCTAGTTGCAATATCTCTAGCAAGCTCTAAATGTTGCATTTGGTCTTTTCCAACTGGAACTAAATCTGTGTTATATAAAAGTATATCAGCAGCCATTAGCACAGGATATACAAATAATCCAGCACCAATTGAATCTCCCATTTTTTTAGATTTATCTTTATATTGAGTCATTCTACTTAACTCACCCATATAAGAATTACAAGTTAAAAGCCAAGCAGCTTCTGAGTGTGCTGGAACATGAGATTGTATAAATAAAGTATTCTTCTCTGTATCAATTCCAGCTGCTATATATATAGCTAAAACTTCTAAAGTTCTTCTTCTTAAATCCTTTGGTAATTGTTTTACTGTTATAGCATGTAAATCAACAACGCAAAAATAGCAATCATACTCCTCTTGTAATTTAGTCCAATTCTTTATAGCCCCTAAATAATTTCCTAAAGTTAAATCTCCTGAAGGTTGTATTCCACTAAAAATAATTTTTTTCTTTTCTTCCATATCTTATTTGATGTTAAAAAACATCAAATCTTCACCTCCTATAATTAATTTATCTATTATACTTAAATAATTTTTAAAATAAAAAAGTCCTATAAGTAAAAACTTATAGGACGAATATATCGCGGTACCACCTATTATTACAGAAAACTTTTCTGTATCTCTTTCTTGTAACGTAAGAATACGGTTTAGAATACTAAATTTCCTCTAAACATCTCAAAGATCCATTCAATTTAAACATAACTACCATACTCACAGCAAAATGTATGACTCTCTTAAAGCCTGTTTTAAATTTACTACTTCTTTTCACAGAAATTTTATATTAAACTTTAATGCTATTTTAACATTTTTTATTTTTTAGTCAAGATTATTTTACCTTCATATATATTATATACAAAGTTTTTGAATTTTTATACTTATCATTAATTAACAATAATTTAATATTTACACCATTTTTTTATTAAATTATCAATTTTATATTTCTATGGCTTTATATATAAAATATTTTTATTGATTTTTCTTAACATTATGATAATATAGTATTATAACTTTTAAATGGAATATTAAAAACATTATATAAAAAACTAAAATCAAATTATATAGTTTTTTGAATAATTCAGAAATTATTTAAATTTAATTATAATTTGATTAGAAAAGAAAGATGGGGTGTATATTATGAATCACAAAAGATCAGATTTTTTAGTAATCGGCTTTGCGCTATTCTCGATGTTTCTAGGAGCAGGTAACCTAATCTTCCCTCCTTTATTAGGAAGAAATTTAGGAGCTGATTATTATTTAGGAATTATAGGTTTTATTGTAACTGGAGTTGGAGTTCCTTTACTAGGAATTTTATCTTCAATAAGAGTTAACGGTAAATTTGAATTATTTGGAGATAAAGTTGGGAAAAAGTTCTCATTAATATATTCAATAGCATTATTTATACTTATAGGACCATTATTAGCTATTCCTAGAACAGCAGCTACTACTTTTGAGTTAGCTTTTGCTCCTAACTTTGAAAATATAAACTACTTTGTAATAATAGTTGTTTATTTCTTAGTAAACTTAATATTTGTTTTAAAACCTTCAAAGGTGATAGATGTATTAGGTAAATTTTTAACACCAGTTTTATTAGCTATATTATTCTTCTTAATTGCTAAAGGTGTTATTAGCCCAATATCTTCTTTAACAAATTCTTATACTCCTGATGCTTTTTCAACTTCTTTACTTGAAGGATATCAAACTATGGATGCTATTGCAGCTGTAATATTCTCTTCAATAATATTAGGTTCTATAAAAGCTAAAGGATATAAGGGTAAAGATAGCTTTAAGTTACTTATTAAAGCTGCAATTATTGCAATAGGTGGATTAGCTATAATATATGGTGGATTAATATTCCTAGGTGCACATACAGGTGATTTAGCCTTAGATTTATCAAATTCCCAATTATTACTTTTCATAGCTGAAAGTATCTTAGGACATGCCGGGGCTATTTTAATAGGCGTTTCTATGGCTTTAGCTTGTTTAACAACTTCTATAGGCTTACTTTCTGCTGGTGGAAGTTTCTTTGAAAGAGTTTCAAATGGAAAATTAAAATATAAATTCAATGTTTTATTAATGACTGTAATAAGTATATTAGTTGCTAGTATAGGATTAGATAAAATAATATCCTTATCAGCAACTTTACTTGGAATAATATATCCTGTAACAATAGTTCTTATACTATTAAACTTATTCCATAAAAAAATCAAAAACCCTCTAGTACATAAGTTAACTGTATATGTTACATTAGTTGTTAGCATATTAATAACTTTAGGTAACTACATACCTGGCCTAGAGAGTATAGTATCAATTTTACCACTTTACTCTAAAGGTTTTGGTTGGGTTTTACCAGCATTAATAGCCTTTATAATACCAAGCTTTATTCCATCAAAGGAAACTGCTACAAACTAATATAAATAATAAAAGGATATTTATCAAAGTTTTTTGATAAATATCCTTTTTAAAGTTATTCTATAATAAACTTATTTTATAAAACAAATTTTTCAAATACAAAAGCTACTCCATCTTCTTCATTGCTTTTTGTAATAAAATCAGCCTTTTCTTTTACCTCTTCAAAGGCATTTCCCATAGCAACTCCAAGGCCTGCATACTCTATCATATGTAAGTCGTTTCCAGCATCTCCTATTGCTATAACTTCTTCTCTTTTAATACCTAAATTTTCAACTAAAGACTTAACTCCCTCTCCTTTATTACAAGTTTTACTTAAAAACTCTAAAAAGTATGGTGCACTTCTTACTACTGTATATTTCTCATATAAATCTTTAGGCAATTTTTTTATAGCTTCCTCTAAAATTTCTGGCTCATCTATCATCATTATTTTTATAATTTCTTCATCGTCCTTAATTTCATCATAATTAACTTCATGAATATCAATTTCATTTATACTGCCTTCTAATTCTGTATATTTATTTATCTTTGGAGTTATACAACCAAAATTAGAAAAAGCATGAATATTAACTCCAACTTCTTTACTAATTTCATATAAATGTTTTAAATCAGCACCAGTTAAGGTATCTCTACATATTATTTTATTAGGTCCTATTTCCTTTACTATAGCACCATTAAATGTTAATACATACTCATCTTCATGACATAAATCTAATTCTTTTAAATATTTCTTAACTCCATCTACAGGTCTACCTGTTGCTAAAACTACTTTTACATCTTTTTCTCTAGCTTTTTTTATTGCTTCTTTAGTTTTTTCAGATATGTTCTTATCTTTATTTAATAAAGTACCATCCATATCTATAGCTACTAACTTATACATTGATTCACCTCTTAATTATTTTTTTCATATTCTCGTAAGTTGTTTACAATTTTTTGACATATAATCATGTTTTATTTATTATTAATACACTATTTTTGCATATACACATTTAAGATTATATCATATGATTATTTTTTTTAAAATTATTTAAAAAAACAAAGATTTTTTATTTATTTTACAAAAAATATATTAATTTTTTGTAAATAACCAAAAGTTTTTAAATCATTGAAATGCTTTCCCTATGTTGATATAATGAATTTTGTCACTTAATTATTATTTAATAAGAACTAATTAAATAAACTAACTTAAATTATTAAAATATATAAGTTTAATGGGGGTTTAACATGCCAGTTAGAATTGCAATACTTGGTGGACCACGCTGTGGAAAAACCACTTTAATACAACAACTTTACGTTGAATTTAAAATAAGAGGATTAAATGTTGGTGCTGCAACTGAATATAGTACAGAATATCTTAAAGAAAAAGGTATGATAGAAACTATTTCTGAGCAATATGGTATATACTTAGGTCAACTTCGTTTAGAGGAATCTTTAAATCAATTTGATTATGCTTTAACAGATTATGCAACCTTTGTTCCGTACATATATGGAAGATTCATGTTAGGTGATAAAAAAAGAACTACTAAAGAGATTGAAATCTTAAAAGACCTTTATCACTTAGCCTTAAAAGATCTTCAAAAATACGACTATATCTTCTTTGTTCCTAGAGAATTTGGATACACTCAAGATGGAGTTAGATGGCAAGATGAATCAACAGCAACTGCCGTTGATAATGCACTAAAACAATTTTTAGATAGTGAAAATGTTAAATACAAAACTATTGAAGGTTCTACAAAGGATAGAGCTAAAGAAATTCTTTCTATAATTGGATTATCTAACAAAGAATCCATACCAGCTATAAAGGAATTAAAGAAGAAAAATGCTAATTAAATAAAAGTAGGTCATATTAAAAATATGACCTACTTTTCATTTTAAAGTATTTATTAATTTGATAAGTATTTTATGATATAATAATCTAGGCTATTTAAGAGATAAAAGAATTATTTTCTTAATCTTTCATATTTTATATACATTAATGAAGGAAAATAGTTAATATTTTAATATACATAAAAAATTAAGGAGGAAATTATATTGAGCGATTTAATTAAGGAAATAGAGAGAAGAAGAACCTTTGCAATAATTTCTCACCCAGATGCTGGTAAAACTACTCTTACAGAAAAATTCTTACTTTATGGAGGAGCTATTAGAATGGCTGGTTCTGTAAAGGCTAGAAAAGCTGCAACTCATGCAGTATCTGACTGGATGGAAATAGAAAAGCAAAGAGGTATCTCAGTTACTTCATCTGTTATGCAATTTAATTACGGTGGATATTGTATAAACATACTAGATACTCCAGGACACCAAGATTTCTCTGAAGATACTTATAGAACATTAATGGCTGCCGATTCAGCTGTTATGGTTATTGATGGTGCTAAAGGGGTTGAGGACCAAACAAGAAAGCTATTCCAAGTTGCTTCTCTTAGAGAAATACCTATATTTACTTTTGTAAATAAAATGGATAGAGAAACTAAAGATCCATTCCAACTTTTAGAAGATATTGAAAATGAACTTGGAATTAAATCTTATCCTATGAATTGGCCAATAGGTTGTGGAAATAACTTTAAAGGAGTTTATGATAGAGCTACAAATACAATACATTTATTTGACGGTGGAAATCATGGACAAAGTGAAGTTACAACTATAACTGGTGAATTAGAAGACCCTAAGTTTAAGGAGCTTCTTGGAGAAGATTTACATAATAAATTAATGGAAGATGTGGAATTATTAGATATTGCTGGAGATGAATTTGACTTAGAAAAAGTTAGAAAAGGTGAATTAACTCCTGTATTCTTTGGTTCAGCTCTTACAAACTTTGGTGTTGAACCATTTTTAAATGATTTCTTAAAATTAACTACCTCTCCACTTCCAAGAAATTCTTCAATAGGGGAAATAGACCCAATTAAAGAACCATTCTCAGCTTTTGTATTTAAAATACAAGCTAACATGAATAAAGCTCATAGAGATAGACTTGCTTTTATGAGAATATGTTCAGGTAAATTTGAAAAAGGAAAAGATGTTTTCCATGTTCAAGGTGGTAAAAAGGTTAAACTTTCTCAGCCTCAACAGTTCTTAGCACAGGATAGAGAAGTTGTAGAAGAAGCTTATGCTGGAGATATAATAGGTGTCTTTGACCCTGGTATATTCTCAATAGGAGATACTTTATGCCTAAGCCCTAAAAAATTCAAATTTGAAGGTATCCCTACCTTTGCACCAGAACACTTTGCTAGAGTTAAACCTGTAGATACTATGAAAAGAAAGCAATTTATAAAGGGAGTTACTCAAATAGCTCAAGAAGGGGCTATTCAGGTATTTAAAGAATTGCATATAGGTATGGAAGAAATCATAGTAGGTGTTGTTGGTGTTCTTCAATTTGAAGTTTTAGAATATAGATTAAAAAATGAATATAATGTTGATATAAAAATGGAAAGACTTCCATTTAGATATGTTAGATGGATTGAAAATGAAAATATAGATGTAGATTCTTTAAATTTAACTTCTGATACTAAAAAGGTAAAAGACCTTAAAGATAGAAATCTACTTATATTCCAAAATGATTGGGGTATTTCTTGGGCTATAGACCATAACCCTGGAATAGTTCTTTCAGGTATTGGTAAATCTGACGACTAATAGCTTATTTTAAAGGAAACACATGATTTTAAGAAAATTCTTAATAAATCATGTGTTTTTTTCTATTTTGCAAATCATAATTTAGTTTATATTTAAACTAAATTTATGCTATGATAAAATTATAGTCAATTAATTATTAAAACTTAAATACCCTTTTTAAAAACTAAACTTTCATTAAATACTTCATACTTAAAGTTAGAACTAAGAAAGAGGGAAATTTATGAAAAGTAATATATTAAAAAATATTAAGATTAATAAACCGCTTAGCTTTTTTATTTTAATCATTTGGTGTATTCTCATAGGATTTTTACTTCTTACCTCTCCTTCTCTTTCTAAATTAGTTAGTGAAAAAGGAGGAATTCAACTTCCTAATGATTATTCATCAAAAATATCTGAAATTTTAGAATCGGATAATAAGTTTAATAATAAAGATAGTTATATTGCGGTATTCCATTCTGATAATAAGCTTACAGAGGAGAATTTAAAAGATATAAAAGATACAATTTCTAGATTAAAATCTAATGAAAAAATAGACTATGTCGAAAGTATAAATGATAGTTTTGATACTCCTCAATTAAAAAATCAACTTAACTCAGAAAATGGGAAAACCATAATGGCATTAATGACTGTAAACCCTAAAAATGCTTCTGTAAGCCATATAGAAAAAGTTTTGAATGAAGAGTTAAAAACTCCTGGAGTTGAAACCTATGTTACAGGTCAAAGTCTTATTGAAAATGATGTAAATGTAGCTGCTCAAAAAGGATTAAATAAAACTCAAACAATAACTGTAATATTTATATTTATAGTTCTTATTTTACTATTTAAATCTTTAGTAACTCCCTTCATTCCCCTACTTACAGTTGGCATAAGCTATTTAGGAGCACAATCTGTAGTTGCTATTTTAGCATCTAAATTTAACTTTCCACTTTCAAACTACACTCAGATATTTATGATATGTATAATGTTTGGTATTGGAACTGATTACTCTATACTACTACTAAATAGATTCAAAGAAGAATTAGCTAATGGTAGTAATAGATTAGATGCTGTAAAAACCACATTTAAAACTGCTGGTAAAACTGTTTTATCTAGTGCTACCCCAGTATTTGTTGTTTTTGCCTCCTTAAACTTTATTGGATTTAACTTATACAGAAGTGCTGTTGCTGTTGCAATTGGCATATTATTTTTAATTGCAGCCTTATTTACTATATTCCCTGCTGTTATGATTATTTTAGGGAAAAATATTTTTTGGCCTGTAAAGGGAAGCTTTAAGGCAGAAGAAAATAAACTTTGGGCTAAACTTGCAGGTAAAGCATTTAATAAACCTGTTCCTATTTTAACAGGTATATTTGTAATACTTATACTTCCTATAATGTTTAATAATTTTCATCAATCCTTTAATAACTTAAATGAGATAGGAGATACATACCCTGCTAAAAAAGGATTTAACATAATAGCTAATGACTATGGTATAGGACAAGCTTCTCCTGTATCAATATACATAGAAAATGATGATGATATGAAAAAACCAGAGTATGTAGCACTTATAGAAAAATTATCTAATGATTTACAAAATTCTAGTGATGATATAAAATCTGTTTTAAGTGTTACAAGACCTACAGGAGTTCGTATTGATGAAATTTATGTAAATGATCAAGCTAGTGAGGTTTCAAAAGGTATAAACAAAGCAAATAATGGATTAAACAAAATTACTGAAGGATTAAATGAAGCTGACAAAAAAATAAATTCTTCTAAGGGTAAGTTAAAAGAAGCTGAAGAAGGTACTTCTAAACTTCAAGAAGGAACTGAAAAAACAGAAAATGGTGTAAATGAACTACAAAACGCCCTTAATGAGCTTGTAGAAAGTATTCGTGAAGAACATAATGGAGCTACCGAACTTAAAAATGCAATAGATGGTGCTTTAGATAAAGTTAGTGCTTTAAAATTAAGCAAAACACAACTTGAAGAAGATTATAACACCATAGTTGATGCTGCTAATGATGTTCTTAATAATCTAAATAAGATAAATTCCTTATCAGGAGACCCAAGTTCTGTTAATGTAGATACTAGTAAAATTAAGGAATCTATTTCCTCATTGAATAATCATTTAAATAATTATTCAAAAACTCATCCAGAAATTTTACAGGATGAAAACTTCAAAAAATTCTCTAAAGAACTTAAAGACTTAGATGATAACTCTAATAACTTACAAGGAACCTTTAATAATGGAGATGAAATTAAAGCAATTAATGAAAGTATAGGCGCTTTAAAAATCTTAATAAATACTTTAAACAGTAAAAAAGATACTGTCATAAATGACTTAGAAAAATTCAATTCTGGAATATCAGAAATTGAAAATGGATTAAATTCTTTAGATAATGGTCTTTCAAAATCTTTACAAGGTGGAGAAGAAATTTTATCTAAAGTTCCTGAAATATCAAATGCTTTAAATCAAATTTCTAATGGTCAATCAAAAATTCAAGATGGATTTAAAGAGTTTTCAGGACAAATAAACGAGCTATCTGATGGGCTTGAAGCAGGTTCTAAAGGATTAAGTGAAATTGAAAATGGATTAAAGTATGCAAATGGCTTTATAAATGATTGGGCAAACTTATCTTATAATGTATCTGGTGTTTGTGTACCTATTGAAGTTTTCAGTAATGATGAATTTAAAAAATCCTTAAACCAATATATGAGTTCTGATGGAAAATTATCAGTTATAAACGTAATTACTAAAAATAATCCTTACTCTAATGAAGCAGTTTCTGAGATTCCTGAATTTCAAAACCTTATTAAGGATAGTTTAAAAGGAACAAAATTAGAAAATGCTAATATAGGTATTGGAGGAATGGCTAGTACAACTTATGAAACTAAAAAAATGGCAGATTCAGATTATAACAAGGCTTTAATCTTTGTAATAATTGGAGTATTCATTACTCTAATTATAATATTAAGGTCCTTAACTATGCCAATATATTTAATGGTATCCTTACTTTTAACTTACTTTACTTCAATAAGTATAATACAGTTTGTAGTTACTAAAATAATGGGATATCCAGGAATATCATGGATAACATCATTTTTTGGTTTTGTTGTCTTAATGGCCTTAGGAATAGATTACTCAATATTTATAATGACTAGATTTAACCAAGACCTTAAGGGTTCTATAAAAGAACGTATAATAAGAACAATGAAAAGCATGGGTGGTGTAATTATATCTGCTGTAATTATATTAAGTGGTACCTTTGCAGCCTTACTTCCATCTGGTGTTTTATCATTAATAGAAATTTCCTTAGTTGTTTTAACAGGAATACTTCTATATGTTGTATTTGTTCTTCCATTATTTATACCAGCTATGGTTAAAATCTTTGGAAAAGCAAATTGGTGGCCATTTAAACCAGCTATATCAAAGGATGCAACTCCTTCAGATGATTCTACAGTTACTACTGTAGTTACAACAGTAGTAACCACAACTACAACAACTACAACAACTAAAAATGGCACTTCAACAGTAACAAAGGAAGAATCTAAAACTACAACTAAGAAAGAATAAAATAAAAATAGGCTAATAAAGTTTTATTAGCCTATTTTTATTTATAAATTATAATATGAACCTTTCTATTACCTTTGCTACTCCATCATTTTCATTAGTATCTGTTATATAATCTGCAACTTCTTTTATAGATTCTTCTGCATTTCCCATAGCAACTCCAAGCCCTGCAACTTCTATCATACTAAGGTCATTTTCACTATCACCAATGCAAATAACCTCTTCTCTTTTTATATTTAATTTATTTGCTAGAAACTCTACAGCTCTCCCTTTAGAAGTTCCCTTATTCATAACTTCAAAATTACTTCTTGATGAACTTACAACATATAAATCATCAAAAGTTTTTAATTCTTCCTTAGCTTTAAAAAGATTTTCAACTTTGCTTTTATCATTTTCTATGCATATAGCTTTAAGTATATGATTTTTATAAATTTTAAAAGCTTCTTTAAAATCTATATTTTCTATAAACTTTACCTTTTCCTCTGAACTACTAACTCTTTCATTCATAATTTTATATCCATGCTCCTTTGGAACATCCTTCTCACATATAACTGTATCTGCTGTATTAAAATACACCATGCTAATATCATATTTTTTAATAATATCATATATATTATTTAATTGTTTTAAAGATAAAACAGATTCATAAATTATTTTATCCTCATCTTTTTCCTTTATAAAAGCTCCATTACAAGAAATTATTGGAGTTTTTACTCCTATAAGCTTTGCATAATACTTAGCTGAAGCAAATAATCTTCCTGTAGTTATAGCTACTTTAACGCCTCTTTCAGTAGCTTTTTTTATAGCCTTCTTATTTCTTTCACTAATCTCATGATTATTATTTAGTAATGTTCCATCCATATCTATACATATTAATTTATATAACACAGCTAACTCCCTTCAACTTTTTAATATATAATTTTATTCTTTCCCTATTATCCTAAAATATAGCACTTATTTTTTCAACATTATAAAAACCTATAAATAAAAAAACATATTTACCAATATTTTTTTTAATTTATTCTAATAAGTAAAATTATTTTGGAGAAAATAATTTTAAGCTAAAATATTTATAAAATAAATTCTTTAGCTAAAACCTTACTTATTAAATTTACCCTCTATTTTTAAGTAATATCATAAAAGTTTAATTTTGAAAGGAGAATTTAAAATGAGTAAAAAATACCCTCCAAAAGATAGAGACTTTTATAGTCCTGAAGGACATGATTTAGTTTCTTATTCTAAAACTGGTAAAACTCATACTAAACTACCAAACCCAGTAGAAGATGATATTGTTTGTAATAATATATCTTATAGTGAATTTGACTATATTGAAGGAGATATGTTAGAAGACGATACTATTTAAAAAAAGGAGATGGAAAACCATCTCCTTTTAAAATACAATATTATATTTTCTTATATGTTAAAAAATTCTATGAAAGATTTTATACAATCTAAATGGTCTTTAGTTGCACCTAATTCTCTTATAGAGTGCATTGCAAGAATTGGAGTTCCCATATCAACAGACCTTATTGGTAAATGAGTTGAAGATATAGGTCCTATAGTTGAACCACCCCTCATATCTGATCTATTAACAAACTTTTGCACATTTACACCTGCATTTTTGCATATCATTTCATAAACTGCTGCTGAATCACTATCACTTGTATAACTTTGAGAAGCCGCAATTTTTATTACAGGACCCTTTCCTAAAACTGGTCTAACTATAGGGTCATGTTTTTCTCCTAAGTTAGGATGAATAGCATGAGCTAAATCTGCTGAAATCATAAAAGACTCAGATAAAGCTCTAAAGAAATCTTCTCTTCCATTTCCTAAAGCTAAAACTATTCTTTCTAAAACAGTTTTTAAGAAATCAGAATCTCCTCCCTGCTTAGTAGAACTTCCAACTTCTTCATTATCAAAACAAACCATAACATTAGTAGCTTTTGATACCTTTGATTCCATTAATGCTTTAATACCAGCATGAACCATAGATAAATCATCTAATCTTCCTGAAGAAATAAATTCCTCATTTAATCCAATTAAAGAACCCTTTTCATATTCATATGGATATAATTCAAAATCAAGAATTTCTTCCTTTTTACAACAAAGCTCTTTACATAAAAGTTCAATTAAATAATTTCCCTTTTCTAATTTTTCATTAACAAGTGATAATAATGGCAGAGTATCCTTTTGTTTATTTATTTTGTATCCCTCATTAACTTCTCTATTCATATGAATAGCTAAATTTGGAATTATCAAAATTGGTTTATTTATATTCACTAATCTATTATCTGGCTTTAAAGGATTTTCACTTCTTAATGTTACTCTTCCTGCTAAAGCTAGTGGTCTATCAAACCAAGTACTTAATATTGGTCCTCCATAGACCTCTGTATTTAACTTAATATAAGTATTTTCAACAACAATCTCTGGATTAGGTTTTATTTTAAAACCTGGTGAATCAGTATGGGCTCCTATTATTTTAAAACCACTCTCTGCAATATCTCCAACTCCAACTACAAAAGCAATTAAAGCTGAATCATTTTTAGTTACAAAGTATTTTCCTTCAAGCTCTATATTCCATCTATCATTTTCTTTTAACTCTTTAAAGCCTTCAAACTCTAAGGTGTCCTTTACGTTTTTTACTGCTTGAAAAGCAGTAGGACTTTCATACAGAAAATTAATTAATTCATTTGCAATAACCTTTTCCATGTGTATCTCACCTTTCTTTACAAAATAGACACTTTTTAATTATACTTTACCACAAAATTCATAATTAACAAAATCTTAAGGTTATAACAAATCTTTTATTCTTAAGGATTAATTCTATAATACCTTTACATACTGTTTTGCCACGTAACCTACTTTTCCATTAACCTTTACTTCGTACCATACATCTACTTCTTTTATAATTTCAACCTTTTCATTATTTCTTAAAGTTCCTATTATTCCATAGTTGCTTCCTGGTCCTTTTCTAAGGTTTAATGCACTTTTTACTTGTACTATTCCCTTTTTACTTTCTGTTGGTTTTTCTTCTTCTACTGGTTTATTATTATTTTCTTCTTCTAAAACTTTTACATATTGTTTTGCTACATAGCCTACTTTTCCATTAACCTTTACTTCGTACCATCCATCTACTTCTTTTATGATTTCAACCTTTTCATTATTCTTTAAGCTTCCTATTATTTCATAGTTGCTTCCTGGTCCTTTTCTAAGGTTTAATTCACTTTTTACTTGTACTATTCCCTTTTTACTTTCTGTTGGTTTTTCTTCTTCTACTGGTGGTTTATTATTATTTTCTTCTTCTAAAACTTTTACATATTGTTTTGCTACATAGCCTACTTTTCCATTAACCTTTACTTCGTACCATCCATCTACTTCTT
>NZ_JBZEFA010000003.1:230647-252252 GCF_058310255.1 Clostridium sp. TJA038
CTTCTTCTAAAACTTTTACATATTGTTTTGCTACATAGCCTACTTTTCCATTAACCTTTACTTCGTACCATCCATCTACTTCTTTTATAATTTCAACCTTTTCATTATTTCTTAAAGTTCCTATTATTTCATAGTTGCTTCCTGGTCCTTTTCTAAGGTTTAATTCACTTTTTACTTGCACTACTCCCTTTTTACTTTCTGTTGGTTTTTCTTCTTCTACTGGTGGTTTATTATTTTCTTCTTCATTTATTACTGCTATATTTTCTTTACTTATATAACCAAACTTTTTTTCTTCGCCCTCTAAGTAATCAATTTTATACCATCCATCTAGTTCTTCATATATATTAACTATTTCATCCTTTTTTAATTTATGCAAAACTGTTCCATGTTCACTAGGACTTTCAACTACATTGATAGATTCAACATTAATAACCTTTCCTTGCATTATAGGTTTTAAATTATCATCTATAATCTCATCTCTAGAAATTTCTTCTTTAAAATAAGGCCATAATTCTGGTCTATCTACAATCATCATTCTAGAACAAGTCTTGCCACTAGCATCTTTATGCATAACTACGTTTTCTGAAGGTATATCATGTTTTTTCATTAAATATTTAGTTAACTCAATTCCATTTTCTAAAGTTTTGTCAAAATCATTATCTTTATTTACACAAAGTTCTATACCTATACTTGTAGAGTTATTTATATTACCATTTTTTCCATCTCCAACATGCCAACCTCTCCAATTATCTTCTAAAGCTTGTATAATATTTCCTTCATCAATTATATAATGAGCTGAGGCTTTAGCATCTGGATGATTAGCAAAATAATTTCTATTTGCCATGGCATTAGCACCTTTATCTCTATTATCTGTATCATGTATAACTATATACTTTGGAGTTATAATTTCTCCCTTTGAGTAATTAATATCTATAAGTTCCTTGTCCACTTTTATCCCATTAATAACTGGAGTATTTGAATTTTCCTTTTTATTTTTATTTGTAACTTCATGATAATCTCCAGCTATACAGTTGCTTTTATTTTTTTCTTGTCCATTTTTAATTTCACCATTATATTCCTTTGCCATAACTAATTCATTAGCCCCTAAAACTCCTGTTGCTAGAGCTAAAGACAGTATTAAAGCACTTATTTTATTTTTATTCACAAAAATCTCTCCCTTATATTTTTAAATCCCTACATTAAAAATTTCCCAATTTGATTAATATTTTAAATGCAATTTCAATATTTTTCAATATAAAATATTGTGCTATAATTAGATAAGATTTAGTTTAAAAAAATTTAAAATTATGCTATTAAATTTTTCTAAAACTATAATATAAAAATGGAGAGATGATTAATATGCTTTCAAATTTCATAATTAAAACCTTCATTAAAGACTATAAAAATACAGAGGATGATAATGTTAGAAGTTCTTATGGTTATTTAGCTAGTATAGTTGGAATAATTGTTAATATAATTTTATTTTTAATAAAATTTTCAGTAGGACTACTTTCAGCAAGTATAGCCATAACAGCAGATGCTTTTAACAACTTATCCGATGCAGGTTCTTCTGTTATAACTATGATAGGTTTTAAATTAGCTAAAATGCCTGCTGATAAAGAACATCCCTTTGGGCATGGAAGAATTGAATATATTTCTGCTTTAATAGTAGCATTTATGGTTATGTTAGTGGGATTTCAATTCACAAAATCTTCTATAGAAAGAATACTGCATCCAACACCTGTAACCTTTGAAGTAATTCCTTTCATTTTATTAGTTATATCTATATTCTTTAAGTTTTGGTTAAGTAGATTTAATAAAGTAACTGGAAATAAAATAAACTCATCTGCTCTTAAAGCTGCATCAGTTGATGCCTTAGGAGATGTATTTACTTCAACTTGTGTTGTTATTTCATTTTTAGCTGCAAAATTCACTACTTTTCCTATTGATGGATATATAGGTGTTCTTGTTTCATTAGCTATTTTATATGCTGGTTTTAGCTTAGTTAAAGAAACTATAAGCCCACTTTTAGGGGAAGCACCAGACCCTGAACTTGCTAAAAACATAAAAGATATGGTTTTATCTTATGATAATATAATAGGAGTTCATGACCTTATAATTCATAACTATGGAGTTGGTAAATGTATGGCTTCAATACATGCTGAAATCCCTTCAGATATAAATGTTATGAAAATACATGATATTATAGATACTGCTGAAAGAGAAATTTCTAAAAAATTAAAGATTTATTTAGTAATTCATATGGACCCTGTTTGTTTAGAAGATGAAGAAATTAAACAAGCTAAGGAAGAAATTGATAAAATAATTAAATATAATCCTTTAATAGAATCTATGCATGACTTTAGAATAGTTGGTAACGGTGATAAGAAAAATTTAATCTTCGATATTGTTGTAAATCCAGAGAAATTAAAAAAAGTTATGTCAGAAAAGGAATTAAAAGAAGAAATAACAAATGCAATTAAGGAAATTCATCCTCAATATAATTGCATAATTACTTTAGATAGAGATTTTGATTGTTAAAAAAGGTAGCCCTTTGGCTACCTTTTTTTATTTACATATAGATTTATTTTAGTTATTATTTTTAAAATAATCTGACCTAATTATTTTAGTTGAAACATCATAGGAATTTTTAACATGGTCTAACTCCTCTTGACTTTTTGCCTCACCTGCTACTTCTCCACCTGGAAGAGCTACTATATTTCTATTGGTATTTAAAAGATTTCTTCCTATTATATCTCTTAATCCATTATTTTCTACTCCTAGCAAGTATGCTACTGTTGGCATTACATCTATTAATCCTCCCTTTGTTTCTATGGTTTCACCTTTAATTGAAGGATTATATATTATAAGAGGAACTTTCTTTTCATCTAACTTCCAATAGTTTCCGTCAAAGTTAACATCCTTTAATTGTTCTTTATAATATTTATTTGGACCTGCATGATCTCCATAAATAACGAAAACAGTATCATCAAATCTTCCCTCTTCTTTTAATTTATCCATAAAGATTTTAATAGCTTCATCAGTATATCTTACAGTTTTAAAGTATTGTCCTATAAGGGTACCCTCTATTTCACTAGGTATTTTTATACTTGTATGAGCATCATCAATATCAAAAGGACCATGATTAGTTAAAGTTACTGTATATAAATAAAATGGCTCTTTTAATTCTCCAGCTTTAGTAGCTAATTGACTTAAATAGCTTTTATCTGAAATTCCTAATCCAATTATTTCATCTTCATTAAAATCATATAATGTATAGGAATTTTGGAATTTAAGCAAGCTATGATGTACTTCTCCCCAGTTCCAACTTCCAGCTACCTCAGGATGCGCTGAAACTGTAGTATATCCGTCTTTTTCTAATATAGATGGTAAAGTAGTTAAACTTCTACTTGGATAAGCAAAAGAGGTTGCAGCATTAGTTATAGGTAGCATTCCTGTATTAACCATTAAATCAGCATCTGAACTAAATCCTGTTAAATTCTCCTCATAAATATTAGGGAAATAATATGCATTCTTTAATAAAGAGTTTAAGGTAGGAGTTATTTCCTGTCCATCAACTTTCTTGTTTATAACAAAGTCTTCTAAAGATTCAATTTGTAGTACAACTAAATTTTTTCCCTTTAATTCACCTTTAAATTTATTATCTGGTAAATTCTCGTAATTATCTTCTAACCAAGATTTAATGTATTCTTTTTCAGAATCACTTAAACTTATGTCCTTGTCAAGAACGAAGGTTTTATATATATCAAAAAAATGATATCCTAAAGGAGTTGCCCTAAAAAGACCACTTGTAGGTGTCCATGCCACTCTTAAAAATCCCTTTTCCCCTTTAGTAATATCCTTAACATCATATAAGTAGTATTTTCCTAATATACATCCACTAGGTATTAAGAAAGTTAATAAAAAGGCTATTACTCTAAATTTAGTTTTCTTAAAGTACCAATCCTTAGTATATTTCTTTAATAATATGTATAGTATTGGTAAAAGCACAAGGTCTATTACAAATAATAACATTCTGCTTCTAAAAAATATAAGGTCTTTATTTAAAGGATTAAATAAATCTGGATATACTAAAAATTTTATTGAAGGGAAAGTTCCATAAACTCTATAATAAAGTAAATCAAAAATTAAAAGTGCTGAAATTCCTAAATCCACAATATATAGATAAATAAATTTCCCCCACCTTTTAAATAAAAAACCAAAACTTATAAATATTAATGGAAATAGTAGATATATTATCTTATAATCTATAAGTCCATATACAAAACCTAGATTTAATTCCATTCCACTATTACTCTTTAGCATAGTACAAAATACAGTTATCTTAACTATAAGCAAAAAGTAAAATAAAATTTCTAAGGGAAAACTTTTAAAAAAATTACCAACTTTTTTTAAAAACCCATGATTTTTAACCATAATTATCCTCCTCTAATTTAATTTTTCTTTTGAAATCCACCTTCTATTATTACATTTTTTCCTATAAAATACAAAAAAATTTTTTTATTTATAAAAAAGTATCAAACTTAACTTATTAAATTAAAGTTTGATACTTTTATATATTTTATTTGTTATTTTTAAAGTAGTCTTCTTTTATTATTTTATTTGATATATCATAAGATTGTTTAACATGGTTTAGCTCCTCTTGAGATTTAGCTTCTCCTGCTACCTCTCCTCCTGGAAGAGCTACTATATCTCTATTAGTATTTAATAAATCTCTTCCTATGACATTTTTTAAATTTCCATTATCTGTTCCTAAAAGATATGAAACTGTAGGCATAACATCTGTAAGTCCACCTTTAGTTTCTATTTCTATCCCCTCTATTGATGGATTATATATTATAAGAGGTACTTTTCTTTCATTAAGTTTCCAATAGTTCCCATCGTAATCTACATCTTTTAATTGATTTTTATAGTATTTAGTAGGTCCTGCATGGTCCCCATAAATAACAAAAACAGTATTATCAAATCTTCCTTCTTCTTTTAACTTGTCCATAAACATTTTAATGGCTTCATCAGTATATCTTACTGTTTTAAAGTATTGTCCTATAAGAGTTCCTTCTATTTCACTAGGTATTTTTATACTTGTATGAGCATCATCAATATCAAAAGGACCATGATTTGTTAAGGTTACTGTATATAGATAAAAGGGCTCCTTTAATTCCTTAGCCTTATTAGCTAATTGAGTTAAATAACTTTTATCTGACATACCAAAACCTACAACTTCGCTATAATCAAAGCTATACATATCATAAATATTTTGAAAATTAAAAAGCCCTTTATGAACTTCTCCCCAGTTCCAATTTCCAATAACTTCAGGATGAGAAGATGCTGTTGTATAGCCTATCTTTTCTAAAATTTTAGGTAAAGTTTCCATATCTCTTACAGGATATGAAAAAGAAGTGGCTGAATCTAATACAGGAAGCATTCCTGTGTTAACCATAAAGTCTGCATCAGAACTATTCCCTTTTAAATTCTGCTCATATATATTAGGAAAATAATATGAGTTTTCTAACATTGCATTTAATGTTGGTGTTATTTCTTGCCCTTCAACCTTTTTACCTATAACGAAATCCTCTAAAGATTCAACTTGTATAAAAACTAAGTTTTTTCCTTTTAAAGTACTAAAATATTTATTATTAGGTAAGTTTTCATAATTATAATCTAACCACTCTTTTATATTATCTTCCTCTTTTTTACTTAAATTTAAATCCTTATCTAAAACAAAAGTCTTATAAACATCATACATATGATAACCTAAAGGAGTATTTCTAAATATTGTTCCTGAAGGTGTCCACTCAGTTCCAAAGGCATATTCTCCCTTTTTCTCATAAACCTTATAATTATTATAAAAAACATAACTAGTTGACATTATAAATATTATTAAAAAAGCACTTAATCTGTTTTTCTTAAACTTTATATAAGTATATTTAAAGGATTTTCTTATAAGAATAAATAATATAGGTAAAATTATTAAATCAATTAATATTAAAAACATTTTACCTCTAATAAAAAATAAATCTTTCCCTAAAGGATTATATAGTTTTGGATATATTAAATATCTTACTGAAGGAAATGAACTATATAATCTATAATACATTAAATCAAAAATCAATAATATCGATATAAAAACATCAAGAATATAAAGATATATAATCTTTCCTTTACTTTTCAATAAAAATGCAAAGCTTATAAGTATTAAAGGTAGTAATAAATATATATCTTCATAACTTATAAGACCTATTGCTGTACCTAAATTTAATTTCAACCCATTGTTACTTTTTAACATTGTGCAGAAAAGAGTTATTTTAAATATGAATATAAGATAAAATAATATCTCAAAGGAAGATTTTCTTAACCCCCCAAAAATTTTCTGCATCAAATTATTTTTTTCTTTTGTCAAAATTTATCATCCCTTACTATTTAATTTTTCCTTACATAGCTATAAAAATTGTTCCTATTATAATTAAAATTGTTCCTATTATTTTATTTCTTGTTATCTTTTCTCCTAAGGCTATTTTAGAAATTATCATTGTCCATATATATGTAATAGCTGTTAAAGGTAATACAATGCTATAAGGTAAAAATTTAAGAGCTACTATGTTTAAAAGAGCTGCACTTACATAAAATATTCCTCCAACATAAATTCTCCAATTTAAAAAGAGTGAAACTATTCCCTCTAGATTTTCTGCTCCTTTTTTAAAAAAATATCCACCTAAAGCTCCTAAAAGAGTCATTATAGGAAATAAAAGTATTATATTATTCACTCTTATCCCCCCTTGCAATAAAAATTACTCCTAAAATTATAATAACTATACCTATAAACTGTAAAAAACTTATTCTTTCATTTAAGAATAAAAATCCATTTATAAGAGCAAAAATATAGCCTATACACATAAGAGGATGTAAAATTGATAACTCTCCAAATTTAAAAGCTATTATCATAGTTAATGCTCCAATTCCATATAATATGAAGCCGAATAATATAAAAAGTATGCTCTTATTAATTCCAAATTTCCAAAATAACTGTCCAAAAGAAGTACATAAAGCTGATATAATTATTAGTACTATTCCTTTCCAAAGCTTATTATTTTTCAAAATCATTTCCTACTTCCATTTTAATATTTCATAATCTAAGTTTTTCTTATTATAATTTATTAAATATGCCTTTTTTACCAAATTAAACATAGGCATATCTGAAAGAGAATCTGAATAGGCTACAGAATTTTCTTTGTCTATAAATAATTTTTTCTTTTTTAAATATTTATTTATTCTTTTTACTTTTTCCTCACCCTTGCAATTCTCTCCATTTATTTTATTTAAATATTTACCACTTTTATAATATACCTTTGTTCCTATTACCCCATCTACATATTCTTCTAATTCAAAAAATTTCAAATAACATTCTAAAGAAGCTGTAACTAAAAGTATATAATAACCTTTAGATTTTAATTTTTTCATTTCTAAAATTGCATCATTATAAACTGAATTTTTTATTACCTTAAAAAAAAACTCCTCTATATCTTCCTTTGTTAAATATTTTAAAGTATAAAACATATTTTCCTTTGCTTTTTTAGTATTTATAAAACCTAATTTATAAAAAAATAATACAAAAAATAATTCTGGTAATCTTAAAATAGCTTTAGGATATTTATTTATAGTGTATTTTAATAATTTAAACATAGAATCACCTTTTATTAAGGTTTTATCAATATCAAATAAAGCAACTTTTGTATTTTTCATTCTACTAATCACCTTTTAATCTACTATTTTATAATTTAAATTAAATTCCTCTGCCTTATTTATCTTTGAAAATTTAAACTCATCCTTTCTTATTGTTTTATCAATTAAAATCTCCTTTTTTAAATCCTTAGATAA
This sequence comes from Clostridium sp. TJA038, assembly GCF_058310255.1. Taxonomy (NCBI): domain Bacteria; kingdom Bacillati; phylum Bacillota; class Clostridia; order Eubacteriales; family Clostridiaceae; genus Clostridium; species Clostridium sp. TJA038. Next base: position 238,544 of record NZ_JBZEFA010000003.1, read on the forward strand.
ATCATTTTTTATTTTTAAAGTTGATGGAATCATTATAATTGAATTAACCAACATAATAATTAAAAATACGTAACCAAGTATTTTTATAATTTTATTTTTGCTATTCCCCATTAATATATATATTAACACAGGTATAGCCCAAATAAATGACATATATCTAGCCCACCAAAAATCACCACAATATAATATAACAAAAGCTAAAAAAACACTTAAAACTATAGAACAGGTCTTTAATTTTTTATCACTACATTTTAATATAAGGACTATTAAAAATAAGAAAGATATTGGTAGAAATATTACTGAATAAATTCCAAAACCTCTTAATCTTGGGTCAGCTGCAGCGTAAATCTTTTTTGTCCCTTCTTTAATTTCAAACATTTCTTTAATACTCTTTGGTGCTTTTCCTATTCTATTATCAACAGAAGGATTAGCTATCAAAGCTTTATATGCTTTTTCAAATTCACCATCATATCTAAATTCCTCTGGTGTATTATTTGTCATAATATCAATTTTATTTTCTCCTGCTAAAGGATATAAAGGATGTCCATTATTTATTGTATTTTTTACATAAGGATTAAAGCCAATAATTAAAACAGAAAAAATAAAACTTACAATTAAAAATATAATTAACTTTATATTATAAGATTTACTACTATATATAAAATTACATATAAGAAATGCAGTTAAAATACCTCCTGCATAAGCTAAGCCAGTAAATTTTATATTTACTAAAAAGGTGGCAATATTTATAAGGGCAAAATATTTAAAATAAAATAAATCTTTAAAAAATAAAATAAGAAATAAATTTATTACTAATATAACTATATATATACCTAAAGAAGCATCTACGTAGTATGTAAAAATCTGACTTACATTTACTGGATTAATAGCTAATAATAAAGCTCCAATTAATGATAATAATATTTTCTTATTTGTTATTAAATAAAAAATTGCAAATCCCAATAAGGAAATTATTATAGGTAATAACATATTTAAAACCTTTGCTGTTTCAATTTTTCCAGTAACTACATAAATTGAAGCAGCAAAAATCCAAGGTGCTTTTGTATAATGCTTTACCCAAATGTCTACATTATTTCCCTCATCAAAAAAAGGATTCCATCCATTTTTAAGTCTTATTATTCCCTCTTGATGATAAGAAAGAGAATCATAGCTTGAATCCCATATAAAATTATTTATAAATCCTAAAATAAATATAATTACATAAAATAAAATAAGAATTCCTATCATGTATCTCCATTTTATTTTTTCTCCATCCTTATCTAAAATAAACTTAGATAAAATTAAAGATATTATAGGAAAAATAATTATGCCTAATTTATTTATAGAACTATTAAAAATAAATAAAATACTATTGCCAATAAATATACTTCCTATAAAAACTAAAAACATAAAAGATAAAATTATAGTATAATATGATAGTTTATTACTTTTTAAGTTTCCTAACCTTTTTTCCATTATTCACCTCTTAAACTACATATAAAAGTAATATAACACTTGTAATAGCCCATAATATTACATCAATAATTATACTCTTATCTGTTAATACAGTTTCAGTAGGGCTTCCTCCCTCACCTTTTTTCATACTTAAATACTTATATCTAAATAAACCATATACAACAAATATATTAGTTATTGTCATATAGATATTTTCATAAGCTACAAAGGTATACATAGCATAACTTATTATTGTGCAAGTTAATGTAATATCTGAAAATTGTTTTAATAATTCATCAGAGTAATCCTCTAAGATTTTTCTATGTTCATTAGCTTTTCCTTCTAGTTTTATTATTTCATTTCTTCTTTTCTCAAAACCTAAAAACAAAGAAATAAAAAATGTACATAATAAAATCCATCCTGATAAAGAAACATTAATTGCTATTCCTCCTGCTATAACCCTTAATATAAATCCTATTGCTATGAAAATAACATCTAAAATTACAATATTTTTTATTTTAAAAGAATAAAAAATATTATTTATAAAATATAGCATTAAAATAATAAATAACCCCTTGTTTATAAAAAAAGCACTAACCATACTAACAGATAATATTAATACTAAAGAAATTATAGATTGTTTAATTGAAATAGCACCACTTGCTATAGGTCTAAATCTTTTTTTAGGATGTACTCTATCTTTTTCAACATCTAAAATATCATTCATTATATAAACAGAAGAAGATATTAGACAGAATAAAACAAAAGCTAATAAAGCACTTTTATCCTTATTTAGATTTAAAAAACTATATGAAAATATTAATGCTCCAAATACAAAAAAGTTTTTTACCCATTGCTTTGGTCTCATCAATTTTAAAAGATTAATAATAAAATTTTCACAATTTTTATTATTTACCCTCTCATAGTTGTATTCACTGTTCTCCATGTTAAACCTCCATTAATAATTTGTTCAAATTTTCAACGACTAATATTATATCATAGTTATTTGTTTATACCTAAATAAATTAATTTAATAAAAAATAAAAAACTATCAATTAAAATAAAATTTTTAATTGATAGTTTTTTATTTTTTATTATTTATTATTTTTAAAGTAATTTCCTTGTATAACCATATCTGAAATTCTAAAGGACTTTTCTAAATGTTCCTTCTCTTCTTTAGTTGGATTTCCAACTATTTCTCCATCATTTAATATTATTGAATTTCTATTAGTATTTACTAAAACTCTTCCCATTGAAGTATTTTCAAAAGCATTTCTATTAAAGCCTAATAAATACGCTATTGTTGGTAAAAAGTCAATTTGTCCGCCTTCTTTAGAGATAATCTCTCCCTTTAAACTTGGATTGTAAACTAAAAATGGAATTTCTTTTCCATTATCTTTCCACCAATCGCCCTCTAATGGTGCATTTTTAATATCCTCTTCATAAAACTTATGAACTCCACAATGATCTCCATAAAGCATTATTACTGTGTTATCTAAAAGATTTTCTTCTTTTAATTGATTTATAAATTTACCAATTGCTTCATCTGTATATCTAACACTTTGGAAATATGCACCTAACATATTTTCATTTAAATCCTTTGGTAAATCTAAGTATTGTTTATCCTCTGGTATTTCAAATGGTCCATGACTTGTTAAAGTAACTAAAAAAGTGTAAAAAGGTTGTTTCTCAGTTTTTAATCTTTCACCAACTTGTCTTAAATAAGATTCATCTGACATTCCAAGCCCAATTAATTCACTTTGGTCAAATTGATTTGCATCCCATATTTTATCTGCTCTAAAAGATTTATGTGCTTCTGCCCAGTTCCAATTTCCTGGAACCTCTGGGTGAGTTGATATTGTATTATATCCTCTGCTATTTAATAAATCTTGAAGTGTATTATATTCTGTGCAAGGATATCCAAAGAATGTACTTCCATCTCTTACTGGCAACATTGATGTATTAACCATTAAATCACAATCAGAACTTATTCCTGAATTATTTTGTTCCTTTATGTTATCAAAATATAAACTATGTTTTAAAAGCTTATTTATATTTGGTGTAATCTCTTGACCATAAACTTCTTTTCCTATAACAAAATTTTCAAGAGACTCTACTTGTATTGCTATAAGATTCTTTCCTTCAAAAATACCCTTATATTCATTATCAGGTAAATCTTCTTTATTTTCATCAAACCAAGTCTTAATTTCATTTTTTTCAGCATCACTTAAGTCAGTTCCCCTACTAGCATAATAATAAACATCATATCCATGATATCCTAAAGGACTTGTATCACTAAAGGTTTGAAAAGGTGCCCAAGCTATTCTTAAAAAACTTTTATCTGATTTTCCTTGTATATCTATGTAATTATGTGAAAATCCTATTATAGCAGCACTTATTACAAATATGCTACCAAAGGCCATTAATCTTGTTTTTAAAGTACTTTTATATTTTATGTTCTTTAATCCTGTAAAGTTATAAACAAAAAACAGTATTACAAAATCTAATAAAAAAAGTAAATCTATAGGTTTAAAATTAAATAAACTTTTTCCTATAGGATTAAAAATATTAGGTTCAATCAAATGTCTTATTGATAAAAATGTTCCATTTACTCTGTAATACCAAATATCAGCTATAAATAAAATAGTTACTAAAATATCAATAACTACTGCTGTCCTTATTCTTCCCTTCCCCTTAAATAAATACACAAAACTTGCTATTAAAGTAATTATAGCAATATGTGCCCACCAAGCAGGAGGAGTAAAATACATCGTTGCAAAATTCATACTTGCAGAATCTGGTGTCCTAAGCATTGACAAAAGCATCATGGATTTTAACTGCAAAATAACTACTAAAAATATAAAAACCCAGTTGCATTTTAAAAAGCCTTTTACTTTTTCCTTCATAAAATTTCCTCACTATCTATTTTTTTATTTATTTACTTTAATTATTATATCATTTGAAGATAAAATTTCATATTAGTTAAAACTTAATAAAAATAATTAAGAATTAAGAATAAAAGAAGCAAATAATATTATTTGCTTCTTTTATTCTTACTATACTAATTAATTTATCTAATCTTTATTTCTTTTAATCTATGAAGTGCTCTAGTACTCATTATATATTTTATCAAGTCTTCCTCTTTACCTTTTTTCTTAAGCTCATCTATCATAATAACTCCATCAAACTCTAAACCTTTTGCAAAATAAGATGGTATTATAACATTTCCACCTTTATAAAGAACATCCTCATTATCAAACTTCACTAAATGAACCTTACTACTAATAATATTATAAATTTTATCTAACTCTTCTTTATCCCTTGTTATAATAGCAATACTTTCTAAACCTTCACTTGTAAACTCTTTTAAAGATTCAACAATATACTCTGAAAGTTCTTCATATTTATTAAATTCAATTTCTTCAACTTTTTTACCATGTCTAACTAAAGGTATTATTCTATCTTCATTAAGATATTTATTAGCATATTCCATTATTTCATAAGTACTTCTATAGCTTTTATTTAAATTATAAATTTCTATATTTCTTTCATCAAATATTTTTTCTAATTCCATCATAGGTGCTAAATCAGAGTATTTAATAAGTCTTTGATTTACATCTCCTACAACTGTAAAATACTTACTTCCAGTTAACTCTCTCACAACCTTAAATTGAAGTGGCGAATAATCTTGTGCCTCATCTATAACTACATGTCTGTAATCTTTAGTTGCTTTTTTCCCTTCTAAATTTATTGATAAATATAATATTGGAGCTAAATCATTTATTGTATATTCTTTATTATTATCATTAAATCTATCATATATCTCTAATATATCTTCTCTTAAAATCCATTCATCAAGCTTAGACTTAGATTTAATTACTTCACTAATTATCTCTCTTATTCTTAATCTTCTTCTAAATTCTAAATTATTTTCTTCTATTAAAAGTTCCTCTGGTGTTAACTTTTCTTTTTCTTTTCTTATTTCTTCATTTAACTCCCATACCTTTTCATCTCTTTTATCTTTTATTTTAGATATTATTATTCTCTTTATTTTTTCACTTCTTCTAAACAAAGGCATATATTCATAATGCTTATTAAACATTTCTTCTATTTCTTCTTTTGAAACAACTAATTCATCAAAATATTTTACATCCTGAACCTTAAAGTAATCTTTATTCATATCGCTTATTAAAAGGTCTAAATCCTCTATTACTTTATATGAATTTTTATACATTGCATCTTCTAAAAAATTCTTATCCTTTGAAAGTATTTTTTCTAAGTACTTATCAAAACTCATTATATAAAGCTCTTTATCCATTTCCTTTAAAGCAAAGCTTGCAAAAGTTTCTTGTTTTACTCCAACCTCTCCAAGACTTGGTAACACCTGTGAAATGTACTCCATAAATATACTATTAGGCCCTAAAATAAGAACTTTATCTTCTAATTCTTTTCTGTAATTATATAAAAGATATGCAACTCTATGAAGAGCTATAGTTGTTTTACCACTACCAGCTACCCCATTTACAACTATATTAGTTGTTCTATCCTTTCTTATTATTTCATCTTGTTCCTTTTGAAGTGTCATTATTACATCTTTAAGTTTATCAGAACTGTTGTTACTTAAAACCATTTGTAAAATATCATCTTTTACATCTACAGCAGAATCAAAAACACCTTTTAACTCTCCTTTTTTAACGATAATTTGTCTTCTTCCTTCTATATCACAGTTTATTATTCCTTCTGGTGATACATATGTTGCCTCTCCTAAAGTTCCATGATAAAAAAGAGAAGCTACAGGTGCTCTCCAATCAACGATTGCAGGCTCATAACTCCCTTCAGGAGTAACTCCAAATCTTCCAATATACATAGTATCTCTTTGGTCAAATTCTAAATCTTTAAAAGTAACTCTTCCAAAGTATGGTGAATCTTTTAAAATTGTTAGCTCTTTTAGTCTTTTATCTATTGTAGCAAAGGACTGTTCTTTTACATATCTTTCATGGTCAAAGTACTCTATTAACTTATCTTCATCATCTTTATATTCTTCAATTGCATTTTTTCTATAATCTAATATATATTGTGTTACAAACTTTCTTTTATTAATATAGGAAAGCATTTCTTCATTTAATATATTAGAAACTTCCTCTAATTTTTTCTCTTCAACTAAAAACTCTATATCTTTTTTTTCATTCATTAGCCTCTTCCTTTCTTACTATCTAATAATTGATTATAACCAATTTATTAAATTAAATTTCCTTTAAATAGCAAGATACTATTTAAAATAAAATTGTGCATGAAGCATTTTACTTCATGCACAATTTAAAAAGATTATATTCTTACTCATTAGAATCTTGTTTATTTTCATCTTCTAATGAAACTTTATTTTCTTCATCACTCTCTTTATTTCCCTCAGAATTTTCTTCATTTATGTTTTCTTTAGGATTAAGTAATTTTAAAGCTTCATTTCTAGCTTCATCAATGGCTTGTTGTTCAGCTTTCTTTCTTTCTTCTTCTTCTAATCTTAAAGCTTCTTCTCTAGCCTTTTTAATAGCTTCTTCTTTTTCTTTTCTCTTAGCTAAAGCTTGTTCTCTTAAGCTTTGAATTTCTCTCTTAGCCTTTTCATCAGCTTCTCTCTTTTCAGGATATTTAGAATAAACTATTTCCATAAATTCATCGCCCATTATAGTTTCTTTATCTAAAAGAACTCCTGCTATTTCATCTAATAAATCTCTATTTTCAGTTAAAATCTTAATTGATTTTTCATGAGCACTCTTTATAACATGTAAAACTTCTTCATCTGCTATTGCTGCAGTAGTTTCTGAACAGTTTCTAACTGGTCTTCCATCTAAATATCTGTTGCTCATAGCTTCTAAAGCCATCATATCAAATCTCTTACTCATACCATAAATAGTTATCATATTTCTAGCTGACTGAGTAGCTCTTTCAATATCATTTGAAGCTCCAGTAGTTATACTGTGGAATACTACTTCTTCAGCAGCTCTACCACCTAACATAACAGATATTTGATCTATCATTTCTTCCTTAGATACTAAATATTTTTCTTCTTCTGGAAGTTGCATTGTATATCCTAAGGCTCCCATAGTTCTAGGAACTATTGTTATTTTATGAACTGGGTCAGTATTATTTAATAAAGCTGCAACTAATGCATGCCCAACTTCGTGATATGCAACAATCTTCTTTTCTTTTGGTGAAAGTATTCTATCTCTCTTTTCTTGACCTGCTATAATAACTTCAACAGCTTCATCTAAGTCTTCTTGAATTACAAATTTTCTACCATGTTTTACAGCTCTTAAAGCAGCTTCATTTACTATATTAGCTAAGTCTGCTCCTACTGCACCAGGAGTAGATTTTGCAACTTCTTCTAAAGATACATCATCTGATAATTTAACATCTCTAGAGTGAACCTTTAATATTTCTTCTCTACCTATTAAATCTGGTCTATCTACTATTATTCTTCTATCAAATCTACCTGGTCTTAATAGTGCTTTATCTAAAACCTCTGGTCTATTTGTAGCTGCTAAAATAACAACACCCTTTGAAGAATCAAAACCATCCATTTCTGTTAATAACTGATTAAGAGTTTGCTCTCTTTCATCATTTCCTTGTATAGCACCATCTCTACTTTTACCTATAGCATCAATTTCATCTATAAAAACTATACATGGTGCTTTTTCTTCTGCTTGCTTAAATAAATCTCTTACTCTAGCTGCTCCCATACCAACAAACATTTCAACAAAGTCTGAACCTGACATTGAGAAAAATGGCACTTTTGCTTCACCAGCAACGGCTTTAGCAAGTAATGTTTTACCTGTTCCTGGAGGCCCTACTAATAAAGCTCCCTTAGGAAGTTTAGCACCTATTTCAACATATTTTTTTGTATCATGTAAGAAATCTACAATTTCAACTAAAGACTCTTTAGCTTCATCTTGTCCTGCAACATCTTTAAAAGTTATTCCTGTTTCATTTTCAGCATAAAGTTTAGCATTATTTTTACCAAAGGACATTACTCCTCCGCCCATTTTATTGTTCATCTTAGAGAACATCATTTTACCTACAAAAACAATTAGAAGAAATGGTAAAATCCATGACATTAATAATCCTAAAAGTTGATAATTTTCAGGTTTTGTTACATTAAATCCAACTCCTGCTGAAGTTAAATCCTTAATTAAATCTGGTTGGCTAAGTCCTGCAACTGCCGGATTAGTTGTGTATAATATCTTTCCTTTTAGATTACTACTATCTGAAGGCGTTATTTCAATTTGATTACCTGAAAAATTTACAGATTCAATCTCCTTTTTATCTAACATCTGCATAAATGTACTATAATCTACTTTTTCATATAGCATTTCATCTTTAACCATGTTAAATATTAATAATATACCAAAAGCTATAATACTATATATGGCAATATATTTAAGCATTTTTTTATCTTTAAACATACCTCAGTCCTCCTTCTCTAATGTTTATTTTACAAATCCTATTCTATCAAAAGGATATATTGTCAATTGTGCTTTTGCTTCTATGTCGTCTCCATCTACATAAGGGTAACTCCAATACCTAGAATCATCACTATTATTTCTGTTATCACCTAGCATTAAATATTTCCCTTCAGGAACATCAAAAGACATATTAGTTTTTCCACCTTGATATTTTACATAGTCTTCTTCAAGCTTATTTCCATTTATATAAACTGAACCATCACTTTTTATCTCTACATGCTCACCAGGCATACCTATAACACGCTTTAAAAGTGGCTCATTTAACTCCTCTGAATTAAAAACTACTATGTCTCCTCTTTTAATATTATTCGGATTGTGTACTCTTGTAACAAATAGCTGATCACCAATTTCTACTGTTGGCATCATTGACCCTGTTGGAACTTTTATCTTAAATAATAAAAATTGTCGGATCAAAAAAGCTAATACTAAGGCTATTAAGATTGGTATAATCCAATCTAAAAAGAATGATTTCTTCTTTTTATTATTAGAACCCATTACTCTTCCCACATACCTTTCATTAAGTCTTCTATTTCTTTTTTTCTTTTTTCTGTAAGCGCTTTATTCAAACAAAACTTATCTTCCTTACCTTTAACTAGAACATCCCCCTCTTTTACGTTACCTTTTACGTCGTCTTTTTTTAATTCTAAAACATTTCCATCTTCATCTTCACATACGATAAAATGTCCTTCTATTCTATCTACTACTATTTCTTTCATTTTATACTCCTTGTTCCGAATATTAGTCTTTAGAATAATTTAATTAAAATAAAATTATCCTTCAATAATTTTAGAATTTTTTACCTTTAGTAATCTTAAAGTATCAAATATAAGTATATCATAAATTACCATAAGTTTGTAAACTTTAATTCATAGTTTTACCCTTAAGTTTCATAAATATTTTAGTATTATTTTATCAATTTATTATGTCTTTTTTGTGTCTTTAAAATTTAAATATTTAAATCTTTAAGAAATAATTTTTTAAAAAACTTAACTATTAAATAAAATCCTAAAAATAAAATTCTTATTTTCTTATACTTCCCTTTTATTATATACTTTAATTCTCTTTTATTTAATAAAAAAAGTTGTATAGTTATTTCTATACAACTTTAAAAAATTAAAAACATTCATTTTTAAGCAAATCTTCATAAGTTTCTCTTTTGCACATAAGCTTTGATAACCCTTGATTTACACTTACAACTGCCGCTTTAGGAATTTTGTTATAGTTATTTGCCATAGAGTACCCATAAGCACCAGTAGACATAATTGCTAATATATCTCCCGTTTCCATTTTAGGCATTTCTATTGAATTTAAAAGCACATCTCCTGACTCACAACATTTTCCCGCTACAGTAACTACTTCCTTATAATTATTAAAAACTCTATTAGCTATTAAGGAATCATAATTTGCACTATATAAAGCGGGTCTTATATTATCACTCATTCCCCCATCTACACTTACATATTTTCTTATGCTAGGAATTTCTTTAATAGCTCCTACAGTATAAAGTGTTATTCCAGCATTTCCAACTATACTTCTTCCTGGCTCAACTGTAAGTATAGGAAGCTTCATATTTAATTCTTCACAAACCTCATCAGCTTTATTTATTATTGATAAACAATATTCTTCTATTTCTTTTGGAGTATCCTCATCAGTATAATATATACCAAAGCCACCACCTAAATCTAATTCTTCTATTTCATAGCCTAAATTTTCTTTTATGCTTTTTATAAGCTTTAACATAATTTCCGTAGCATCTTCATAAGGCTCTAAATCAAATATTTGAGAACCTATATGACAATGTAATCCCTTAAGGTCTATATACTCTAAAGCTAAGGCTTTTTTAATAACTTCATAAACAGTATTTCCAAGTACGGGAAATCCAAATTTAGAATCTATTTGACCTGTTTTTATATAGTCATGAGTATGAGCTTCTATACCTGGAGTTATTCTTAAATAAACTTTTTGAATAATACCATAATCTCTTGCTATAGAATTTAAAAGTTCTAACTCATGTATATTATCCACTATAAATCTTCCAATTTTCAATCTTACTCCTAAATCTATTTCATAATCTGATTTATTATTACCATGAAAATATATTCTTTCCATAGGAAAACCTGCTCTATATGCAGTATATAATTCTCCTCCAGAAACAACATCTAAATATAAATTTTCCTCTTTAACTAAGTTGCACATAGCCATATTTATAAAAGCTTTCCCTGCATAAGTAACTCTATTTCCTCTTTCATTACACTTCATAGCTTTATAATATCTTCTACAATTATCTCTTATTAATTCTTCATCAATAACATATAAAGGAGTTCCATACTCTTTAGCTAAAGCTTTAGCTTTTATCCCTCCAATATATAATTCATTTTCTTCTACCTTCATTGTTCCAAATAATCTCATATTTTTCCCTCCACAAATTTCTAGTTGTAGAGTATAAAAGTATGCAAAGCTATCGATTTTATAAAAATAAAAACAGCAAAGGAACACCCTTGCTGCTTTAATCGCAACTTAGCGTACCTTGTAGCACTCCACTTTTTTCAAAGTGACAGTTATATGCATATTATACATATACCCAGAAAATTTGATTACCATCTCATTTTCTTCGGCCATAATTCCTTTCACTATACATAAACGTTTGTCAACTGCTTATAGCTACTCTTAATTACAGCACCTCTACTTTGGTCCTATTTTAAACTTATTTATTTTTATTATATTAATTATTGTTTATAATCTTACTAAAAACTTTTAAATAATGCAATAGTATAAATTAAAATTATCAATAAAAAATTTATACCTTACAACTATTTCCTTCACATCTAAAGGCTTTAGTTCCTTCATATCCTATTTCTTTTAATACCTTTTTAACTACTCTTTTGCCTATACTATCCTCATTTAATTCACAAAGAGCATCTTCTATATTATACCAAGCCACTCCTTCTACTTCTTCAGATTTTTTTATTTCTCCAGTTTCATAATAAGCTAAATATGTTAACATAAGTAATTCTTTTCCTTTTACAAAATCACTACCTAAGTATTTTATATCTTTAACAGTTATTCCTGTTTCTTCTTTAACTTCTCTATATACAGTTTCTTCTGCAGTCTCATCAACTCCTACATAACCTGAGATAAGCACCTTAGAATTTTCATAAATATAACTTTGTTTTAAAAGAAGTATTTCATCCTCCTTTATAACAGCAACCACAACACAAGGCTTAGGCAAATCAAAAAACATCATATTATGTTTACTACAATAAGGCACATTTCCTTCATCCCAACTATCTTTAAGCTCTAATTTTTCACCGCATAATGGACAATATTTAAATTTCATAATCACTCTCTTTAGTAAAGCAAATATATTACCTTCTATAATATATTTTAAAAATTTATCTAACCTTATATATGTTAAATTAAAATATATTTCCCTTATGTAAATTTAAAAACCTAATTTAATATGATTTATAAATTTTCTCTATTTTAACTAAGAATAGTAATATAGATTACGCTAACTAAAGTTCACCACCTTTCATATTCTAAAATACTTCTATTATTTTATATGAACATAAATTTGAAAATTAAAATTGATTTTCTAAATAAAATTTTATTAAATATAATTATAAAATTATTTCTATAGGCTTAAGTAATTCTATCTCCTCTTCAGTAACTTTACAATTATAACAAAAAATATCTACACCTTCATTTTTAGCTAATCTTAAAGCTTCTGAAAATTTAGGGTCTTTTTCATCATTTGGAGAAAAATTAATCACCTTCTCTAATTGTATTAAAAAAAGAACTCCTGCACTCATACCTAATTTCTTTACTTCTATAAGCTCTAATAAATGCTTTCTCCCTCTTTCAGTAGGTGAATCTGGAAATTTAGTTTCTCCATTTTCCTCTAAGGTTACTCCTTTAACCTCTAAAAAATAAACATTATCATTATCATCTTGTAATTTAAAATCAAATCTAGAATTTCCAAAAGTTTTTTCTCTACTTATATTATTAAATCTTTCTAATTTTTTTATTTTTTTATTTTTTAATGCTTCTTCAACTACTTTATTAGGAGCTTGAGAGTCTATATTTATTAAAACTTCTCCTTTATAAGCTGCAATTAAATCATAGGGAGTTTTTCTATTTTTAGTAGTTCCTCTCCTTAAAAGTACTGTGCAACCTTCTTTTAAAATTTCTCTACACCTTCCTGTATTAGGTACATGAACTAATATTTCTTTATTATCTAAAAGCACATATGCTTGAAATCTATTTGGTCTTTTTAAAAAAATAGCTTTTTCAATAGTACTACCATATTTCATTTATAATACCCTCTTTAATAAATATACTTATTGATTATTTTTATAAATAATTATTTAAACTTAATACTTTATAAATTATTTAAAATAAAAATTTCTTATATAAATTATATTATTTTGCATTTTTAGTTACTTAATTCCTTGTTATATATTCTACATAAAATCTATTTTATTAACAAGAAATAAATTAAAGGTCAATAATTATAAAATTTTAAAATTTTAAAATTTTATAATAAAAAACTCGATAAGCATTGCTTATCGAGTTTATGGTGACCCCTAGGGGAATCGAACCCCTGTTACCACCGTGAAAGGGTGGTGTCTTAACCGCTTGACCAAGGGGCCAAACTTAACCTGGCAACCACCTACTCTCCCACACAGTCTCCCGTGCAGTACCATCGGCCTCTATAGGCTTAACCTTCGTGTTCGG
>NZ_JBZEFA010000004.1:0-162947 GCF_058310255.1 Clostridium sp. TJA038
TGGAGCGGGTACCGGGAATCGAACCCGGGTATCCAGCTTGGAAGGCTGGTGTTCTACCATTGAACTACACCCGCATATTGGTCGGGGTGACAGGGATCGAACCTGCGACCTCATGGTCCCAAACCACGCGCGCTCCCATCTGCGCCACACCCCGAGAGGTTTCTCTCACCGCCACTCTCTCGCGACGACAATAGTTATTCTACAGTATAGTTATTATTATGTCAACACTTTTTTCAAAGTTTTTTTTAAAAAATTTATCGAAACCTCTAAAACCTTGATAAACTCTAACTTTAAAGATAAAAAAAGCTAATAAAAATAGTTTCTTTTATCTTTATTAGCTATTATTTTTAATATAATTTTACTTAAACTGAGAAAAAGTTAACCTTTATATTTCCTTCATCCACATCCATAAAAGCTATACTTGCATCTCCATCTTTTGGTAAAGAAGGACTACCTGGATTTATTATATAAATATTTTCTTCTTTTAAAGCCATTTTTTTATGAGTATGACCAAAAATAACTCCATCTACTCCTAATTCTAAAGCTCTATAATATAACTTATCTAAAGAAAATTTAACTCCATATTTATGTCCATGAGTTATTAAAAATTTTTTCCCTTCAAGTTCAATTACATCCTCTACTTTTCCCTCTGATTCATAATCACAATTTCCTAAAACAGCATAAACTTTACCTTGAAATCCTTCACTTAAAAGTTTAACATCTCTTATATTATCTCCTAAATGTATTAAAGCATCTGAATCATTTAGCAAAGTTTTTATGTATTCTAAAACATTATCAAGTCCATGTGTATCACTAACTATAGCAACTCTCATCTTATTTCCTCCTATTTTACTATAAGTTCTAATTTCTCTTTTAGTTTATTTAAGGCTCTACCCCTATGGCTAATAGAATTTTTTTCATCTGAAGTCATTTCTGCAAAAGTCTTTTTATACTCTGGCACAAAAAATAAAGGGTCATATCCAAAGCCATCATTTCCACTTAATTTATCTAAAATAATGCCATAACTTTTCCCCTCTGCAACTATCTTTTCTCCCTTATCATTAACTGCAACTATAACACATGTAAAATTAGCTTTTCTATTATCTTCCTTAACATTTTTTAATTTAGATAAAAGTTTTTCATTATTTTTAGCATCATTTCCATGTTCTCCAGCATATCTTGCTGAATATATTCCTGGTTCTCCATTTAAATAATCAACCTCTAAACCAGAATCATCAGCTATAACAATAAAATTATTTTCTCCTCTTTTTAATAAGTATTTTCTTATTTCATTTGCTTTTTTAAAGGAGTTTTCTTCAAAGCTTTTACCATCCTCCTCAACATCTATATCAATATTTGCTTCTTTTAAGGATAATATATTTAAATCAAAATCTTTTAATATTTCCTTTATCTCTTTTATCTTATGTGAATTATTACTTGCTAATATAAGTTTTTTCATATTAATCTCTCCCTGTTCCAATCCATAAAGAATCTGTTTTTAAAGAATCTTTTTGACATTGTATAATTTGTTTTGCTCCCTTTTCAGCAATTTTAAGAAGCTCATCTAATTCTTCTCTTGAAAAAGGACCTTGCTCTCCTGTCCCTTGAATCTCAATAAACTTTCCTTCCTCTGTCATTACAACATTCATATCAACTTTAGCACTACTATCTTCTTCATAACATAAATCTATAACTGTTTCTTCATCCACTATACCTACACTTATAGCACTTACAAAACTTCTTATAGGATATACATTAAAAGGTTTCTTTTTATGAAGTTTATTTACAGCATCAACTAAAGCAATAAATGAGCCATTTATTGCTGTTGTTCTTGTGCCACCATCTGCTTGTATTACATCACAATCTATCCAAATAGTTTTTTCTCCTAAGGCTTTCATATCAACTACAGACCTTAAAGCCCTTCCTATAAGCCTTTGAATTTCCATAGTTCTTCCTTCTATCCTTAATTTGCTAATATCTCTTGCTTTTCTAACTTGAGTACTTCTAGGAAGCATATTATATTCAGCAGTTATCCAGCCTTCTCCTGTCCCCTTTAAAAATTGTGGAACTTTTTCCTCTATTGAAGCAGTACATAATACTTTTGTATCACCAACTTCTATTAAAACAGAACCTTCAGCATACTTAGTAAAATTTCTTGTTATCTTAACAGGTCTTATTTGTCCATTTTTCCTTCCACCACTTCTCATTTATTATCTCCTTACCTTTTAAAATTGTCTTAAACAAAATTAATCATAAGAATAGTATATTTCTTATTTTATTCTTAATCAATATTACCTAAATCACAAAAACTATTAATAAAATAACAATTTATTAATTCAAAATTCACATAAAAGTATTATATACTTATTAGGTAATATTTATAATAAAAATTCATATTAATATATATAAGAAATATTATTATGAGGTGAACTTTTTGAAATATATAAATTCCCTTCTTAAAGTGAATTCTCTTTCAAAAGAAGAAATAGAATCTCAACTGCTTTTTCTTTCAAAAGAAGCTATAAATCATATAGTTCTTGAATCTAGATGTGGTATATCTATAAATTATAAAAATATTAAAGAAAATTTCAAAAAAGATGAAATGAATTTCTTCAAAAATAATAATCCTTTAATTTGTATATATAAAAAAGCTAAACCTAATATATACTCTTCTAAATATTCTAAAACTTGGGATGATACTACATTTAAAAAAGAAATTCCTATATCATCAAATGCTTTAATGACCCTTTCTCTTTTAAGACTTTCTTCATACTATGAAGAATTTAAAGATAAAGAAAACTCCTTATATAAAAAAGCTATCTTTTATAGAAATTTAAGCAAACTTCAATTAGATTTTTATTATACCCATTTAAGAGATTCTGAAGGATTTTTTGTAGACAAAAAAAATAATGATTCTTCTAATAAACATCAACTAAATTTAAGTGAAATTGATAAAGAAATCTGTTATAGCGACCAAGCTTTTATGATGTTAGCATACTATATGTATAGCAAACTAAATCCTTCTGACAAAGATAGTCCAGCTTATGAAGATTTTGCACTTCAAATATTAAATATGTTTATAAACTTTAAGGATAAAATATATTCTTTATCTCTAGATGAATGTTGTAAAATAAACTACTGTTTAAATAATATGTTTTCTTATGATAAAAATGAAGAATGTAAGACTTTAATTTTAGATTTATCAGATTTTATACTAAATAAATATAAAGAATCAAATAATACATTTTCAAATATTGAAACCACAGCTCTTATAGCTATAAATCTTTATTTAAGTTATAAAAATACAAACATATTTTTATTTAAGGATGCTTACTTAGATTTAATTGAGCTTTTCATAAATATGTTCAATGAAGAAAAGGAATTGCTTTTAAAAGGAGCTGATAAAAAAGAATATAAATATTCAAATATAGAAATTTGTTTATATATAACTAATCTTATTTTAAATTATGACTTAGAAGAAGATTTTAAAAAGAAAAATCAAGTTATTCTTTCTAAGTTCTATAAAAATTATATTATAAATTCTGGTCTTGTAACTAGCTTCCCTGAAGCTCCTGATTTATCATCACAGGAAAGATATATGAATTTTTCTATTAAAGAAGGAAGAAAAATTGAGGAAAGTTATTTTAGAATGAATAATGTAACATCTCCTTTACTAGCTGGGCTAGCTCCTATTTTTATTAAGAATGTAAAATATTCAACTAAGAAATCAATATTTATAGCAGATAAAATAACCTTTAATAGTACAAAAAATATGTTTATCTTCTTTATCTTTATTAATAGTTTCCTTGATAATTATATAAGATTTGTTAAAAAATCTGAGGAAATAGAAAATATAAAAAACATAGAATCTAAAACTTTAGAAAATACTAAAAATAAAGAAAATCTTTCTGAGGACAATAACAGTACTAATTTAACTGTAGAAAATACTTTAGAAAATATCTGTAATGAAGTTAATGAAAAAGCTTCTCCTAATCTTTCTTGTATTAATAAAGATGAAGAATTTGAAGATACAAGCTTAGATAAGCAAAGTGAAAAAATATTAGAATCTACTGACTTACTTTAAATAAAAAAAATATAAAACTTATAGATAAAGATAACTGTATTCTAAATCTATAAGTTTTATATTTTTTATATAAATTTAACTACTATATTTAAATATTAGATTTCCAAGCCCATCAATAAATAGGTACTTGACCTTAGGTGATTTAAACCAAATGTCATTTTTCAAATATAAACTACTATAGCTTAAATTTAACTTTTCTTTTTCTTCTCCATTATTAGAATCTTTTAATTCCCTATTTTCATCATTCTCTTTTTCACTTATTTTATTTAATTCATTAAGGTTTATCTCTTTAAAAGTAATTGTAAAATCTCCTTTATTAATCTTCCGCTCTATATCTTCTTCATAAATTTTAACAGATGCCTTTATAAATAACTCCTCCTCTAAGAAGCTTTTTAAACTTTCTGCTAAAATTTTATCTTCTTCACTTTCTCCTATAATTATTTTAATATTTTCCTCTTTAAATTCCCTTAAAATTTTCTTAGCTTCTTCTTTTACATTATTTCTTTTTACTAAAAATTCATCATCACTTTCTTTTTTAGCATTATAACTTTTTATAATATTAAAATCCTCTTTACTATTTAAACTTTGAACTTTTAATTCTCCTATTATATTTTTTAGTATAGGAGATTCCATAACCAAAACTTCCATAATATTTTGGATTGCTTTGATAAAGGCATCATCTTTGCTATTTATAAGCATGAGCTTTAAATTATTATTTGTATATTTTGTAGATTCTTTATATAATTCTATTTCTTCTGAATAAATAATAGGTGGATTTTTCAATACATCTACTTTTTGTAAATTAAATGCAGCTAATTCTAGCTCTCCTTCTGTTTTTTCTTTAAAAGATATATTCTTTAACTTTAATTCTTCTTTGTTATAGGGATTTTCTTTTAAATTAACTACCCCTTCTTCACTTATATCTTTTAAAATATAAGAACCCGTATAAGATATTTCTTTAAAAGAATTTTTATAATCACCTAAGGGTTCATTAAAATCCCTTAATCTATAAATAGGTTTGGCTAAATTTTTAAGAAAGTTATCATCCTTATTATTCATTCTAAAAACTAAAGTGTAATCATCAATAGCATTTATAGCCACTTCACTAAATTCTATTTTTCCTTCTCTATAATCTTTAACACCATATATACTATATAATTCTTTGCTTTTATAATTTTTATTCTTAGGGCTTAGTAAATCACGAAAAAACAATTGAAAATCCTTAGCTTTTATATTTTCTCCATTACTCCACTTAATACCCTCTTTTATTTTAAAAGTATATTCTAAGAAATTATTACTAATTGTCCATCCTAAAGCAAGGTCTGGAATTGGCTCCCCCTGCTCATTTAATTCTAATAGTCCAGAAAATAAATTTACTATTAAGTCCTCTTCTCCTTTATTTAAATTTTCCATAGGGCTTAAACTTTGTGGCAAATTATTTATAGCATAAACAATATTATCCTCTTCTAAAAATTTATCTTCCTCTAAAAAAGAGCTTACATCTACATAACTTTTAGCTATACTAAAGCTAAAAAAACATATTATTAAAAATATAAACAAAAGTATCTTTTTCATTTAAATATCTCCTTTAATAAGCTGTCCCTCTAAATTATTGACAAGTCAAAAAAAAGAAATACAATTTAATTAATACTTTTAAAAAATTTAATATTTTTAATTATATACTTAGCTAGTAAAAAGATTTAAAAGTTATTTTATCGTAAGATATATGATTATGCTTTTTCTTTTTTATCCACCTTATTTTAATTATAAAATTTTTCCCATCTAAAAGTTTAACCTTGTTTATAAATTTGTCTGCTTCTTGTATATTATAAACATCTTGTTGAAAAACCCCTGTTGTTATATATACTCCCTTATCTATTTTTTCTCTTTTCAAAATCTCTATAAATTTATAATAATCATAAGTTGTAATAGCCAAGGCTTTATGGAAAATTATTAAAGTACTTTTTTTATAAGAATTTATTTTAACAATAAGTTCTCTATTATTACTCTCAATTATTTCATAATTTAAATTTTCACTCTCACACTCCTTACTTATGATTTGAGTAACTTTTTTTATTGAAATTTTTCTAAATTTCATTAAGGACTTTTCTATATTTTTTGAATTAATAATTGTATAAAAAGACTTCAGCATTACTATTCCCCTTATTTATTGCTTAATAAAAGTATATGTTTTATTGTAATAATTATTTAATACTATTTATAAGTAGTGTTATGGTATAATTTACTTATTATTTATATGGAGGTAGAATAAATGACCCTAGTAGTTCAAGTTGTTGCTATAGTATTTATGCTAATAATGATTTTTCTAGGAATATGGACCTTTGTATTAGTTAACAAAGCCTATAGACAAATAAAATATAAAAATTATTTACTTGAAAAAATAGCACACAATATCTCTTTAATAAGAAATAAAGAAAAAATATTTGACAACTTAGACTCAATGGATGATTCAGTTTCTTATGCTGAAATAAAAGAAAATCTTTTAAAAAAAGATAAAAACATGAGCTAAAATAAAATGAATATAAATTATTAAATTTCTTTATAAAGAAAAAAGCTATGCCTTTTAGCATAGCTTTTCTTTTATATCATATTTTCAAATTCTTCTTCACTTAATATAGTTACACCTAAATCTTTAGCTTTATCATATTTAGATCCTGCTGCTTCTCCAGCTATTACAAAATCTGTTTTCTTACTTACACTCCCTGAAACCTTTGCTCCTAATGCCTCTAATTTTTCTTTTATTGATGTCCTTGAGTAATTTTTCAAAGTTCCTGTAACAACTACTGTTTTTCCCATAAAGCTACTTTCTAAAACTTCTTTTTTCTCATAATGAGGATTAACTCCAAGAGATAATAATTCATTTATAACTTTTAATGTTCTCTCTTCCTTAAAAAATTCTATTATACTTTTAGCAACTATATCTCCAACATCTTGAACAGAAACTAATTCTTCAAAGGTAGCTTTTTCTATATTTTCTAGAGATTCAAATCTTTTAACCAAATCTTTAGCTGTTTTTACTCCTACATTAGGAATACCTAAAGAATATAAAAAAGCTTCTAAAGTACAATTTTTACTTTTTTCTATAGCATCTAAAAGATTTTGTGCTTTTTTAGGACCAAACTTTTCTAAACCTAATAATTTGTCGTACTCTAATTTATAAAGGTCTGATATATCTCTTATATCTAACTTTTCAAATAATTGTTCTGCTGTCCTTTCTGAAAAACCAGCTATATTCATAGCTTCTCTTCCTGCAAAATGAACTATAGTTTTAACCATCTGAGGTTTACATCCTAAAGTATTTTCACAATAAATGTGAACCCCTTCATGAACTAAATGAGCTCCACAAGCTGGACAAAACTTTGGTTCTTCAATTTCCTTTGTACCTTCTAAACTTTCAGGCACAACTCCCATTATTTCTGGAATTACATCATTACTTCTTCTTACAAAAACATAAGCTCCAAGTCTTACTCCTTTTCTAGCTATGTCATCCATATTATTTAAGGTGGCTCTTTTAACTGTAACTCCTGCTAATTCTACAGGTTCTAATATAGCTGTTGGAGAAACTCTTCCACTTCTTCCAACATTCCATTCAACATCTAAAAGTTTAGTTGTAGCTTCTTGAGCCTCAAATTTATATGCAATTGCCCATTTAGGAAATTTAACTGTATATCCTAATAACTCTCTAGTTTTTATATCATCTATGGCTATAACTAAGCCATCTATATCGTAATTTAATTCAAATCTAATATCTCTTATGTAGTCAATCTCTTTTTGAATTTCCTCTAAACTTTCACATTCTTTAAGATAATCATCCATTGGAAACCCCTTTTCTTTTATGAAATGTAACATTTCCATATAAGTTTTAAAAGGTCTACCTTCCTTATAACCAATATCATAAAAGAAAGCTGATAAATTTCTCTTAGCTGTTTCTAAGACATTTAAATTTCTTAAAGCTCCTGCAGCTCCATTTCTTAAATTTTTAAGGGGAGTATCTGTTTCTCTATTATATTTTTCAAAAGCTTCCTCTGTCATAATTGCCTCTCCATGAATCTCTAAAAAGTCATGACAGTCAATTTTTAAAGGAATACTTTTTATTGTTTTAACTTGAGCTGTTACATCTTCTCCAACAGTTCCTGTTCCTCTAGTAGCACCAGTTACTAAAACTCCATTTTCATCATAAGAAAGATTAATTGTTAATCCATCAAACTTTTTTGTCAAAACGTATTTTAGTGGTGGTAATTCTTCCTCTGCTGTCTTATTATATTCTTCAATAAACTTAATATTTTTATTGTGCCACTCTTTAATTTCCTCTAAAGTTTGAGCTTTATCTAAACTCCAAAGTCTTGCCTTATGAGTATATTTTTTAAATTCTGGAAGAATTACATCACCAACTCTTTGAGTAGGTGAATATGGTAATTTATATCCTGTTTCCTTTTCTAACTCTACTAATTCATAGTATTTTTTATCATAATCTTTATCTGTTATTGAAGAATTTCCTAAAACATAATATTCATAGGCATACTTATTTAACTCTTCAACTAACTCTTCTATTAATTTTTTCTTATCCATCTTACTCATCTACTCCTTATTAAAGTAAATATATATTAAAGAAGTTCAAGCTTTGCAAAACTAAACATTAAATGCTTAACTCCTTGACTATCAAAAGCTATTGTAAGCTTATAATCATCTCCAACTTTACTTTTTGTTATTAAAGTACCTACTCCAAATTTAGTATGTTTAACTTTTCTTCCAATGGTTAACTCATTTATTTCTATATTATCTGAAGATTTCTCTGATAAAGTTTTATTTAAAACTTCTTTAGCCTTAGAAAAACTCATTTCTCCTCTAAGACTATGAGGATTATAACTTTTTCTTGTTTCTCCATAAACTTTAGAATTATTTTTAAAAGAATCTACTGATGATTTCTCTTTATTATTTATATATTCCTTCAAATTAGATGGAATTTCTGAAATAAAATCAGATTGTCCATAGGATACCATTTTACCAAATATCATCCTTATTTCTGCAGATGTCATATAAAGTTTTTCTTCAGCTCTAGTTATTCCAACATAACAAAGCCTTCTTGCTTCTTCCATTTGACTATCTTTATCAAAACAAACTGCACTTGGGAATATTCCATTTTCCATTCCTACTAAAAATACAACTGGAAATTCTAATCCCTTTGAACTGTGAACAGTCATAAGCATTACATAATTATCTTCATTTTCTAAATCATCCATATCTTGAACAAGGGCAACCTTCTCTAAATAAGCAGATAATGATTTATCTTCTTCATTGCTCTTTTCAAATTCAACTGCATCAGAAACTAATTCTTCTAAGTTCTCTATTCTACTTTGGTCTTCTATAAGCTTAGAATCTTTAAGAGATTTTAAATATCCTGTTTTTTCTAAAACATATTCAATTAATTGAGAAACACTTAATTGCTCTGACATTACTAATATTTCTTCCATCATAGCAATAAATTTTTTAATAGGATTTATACTTCTAGCTGTTAATCCTGGTACATAATCAACATCTAATAAAACATTATATAAAGTATCTTCTATATCATTTGCATGATTTTGAAGCTTCTCTACAGTAGTATCTCCAATACTTCTTTTAGGAACATTTATTATTCTTCTTAAACTTATGGAATCCTTAGGATTAACTATTATTTTCAAGTATGAAAGAATATCTTTTATTTCTTTTCTATCATAGAATTTTAACCCTCCAAAAATTTTATAAGGTATTCCTGCTCTTCTTAAAGCCTCCTCAAAATTACGGGACTGTGCATTAGTTCTGTAAAGAATGGCAAAGTCTTTATAGTTATATCCCTTATCATTTCTTAATTTTTCTATTTCTGAAACCACAAAAGAAGCTTCCATTTTATCTGAATAAGCTCTATAAATACTTACCTTTTCTCCTTCAGCTTTTTCAGTTCTTAAAACCTTAAATTTTCTCTCTGCATTGTTTCTTATAACTTTATTAGCAGCTTCTAGTATATTTCCCTTTGACCTATAATTTTGTTCTAGTTTAATAACTTTAGCCTCTGGATAATCCTTTTCAAAATCTAAAATATTTCTTATATCTGCTCCTCTCCAAGCATAAATACATTGATCATCATCACCAACTACACAGATATTTTTATATTTATCAGCTAAAAGCTTAACAAATTCATACTGTGCTTTGTTTGTATCTTGATATTCATCAATCATAATATATTTAAATTTATTTTGATAAAATTCTAATACATCTTTATGTTTTCTAAATAACTCAACAGTTTTAACAATTAAATCATCAAAATCTAAGGCATTATTTTCTTTTAATTTTTTTTGATATAAAAGATATACCTCTGCAATTTTATTTTTTCTAAAATTACTTTCATTCTCTCTTTTAAAACTTTCAGCACTTTGTATATTATCTTTAGCTTTTCCTATAGTACCTAAAATCTCTAAATCACTTATATCTTTATCATTAATATTAAGTTCTTTCATAACTATTTTTATCAAAGTTTTTTGATCTGATGAATCATATATTGTAAAGTCTTTGCTGTATCCTAATTTGTCTATTTCTCTTCTTAAAATTCTTACACAGGATGAATGAAAAGTTGATATCCACATATTATCTGCAACTTCTCCAACTAAAGATTTTACTCTCTCTCTCATCTCACCTGCTGCTTTATTTGTAAATGTTATTGCTAATATATTATAAGGCTTTATATCATTTTCTATCATATATGCTATTCTATGTGTAAGTACTCTAGTTTTTCCAGAACCTGCTCCTGCTAATATAAGTACTTGCCCCTCAATTGTAGTTGCTGCTTCATATTGTTCCTTATTAAGCAAGCTTTTTAAATCCATTAAATCACTCCTCTTCCTACAATAAAACTAAACTTTATTATACCATATAAATCTACATATTATCTTGTATATAAATATTATTATTTTAAATACACAAAAAAATAAATGACCATTTAAAATATGGCCATTTATTCAAATAATTACATTATAATAATATATTTTTATAAACTAATTATAATAATTTAAATATCAAAAGACTTTTTTATTTCAAATAAATAAAAAATAGATATTTTTCTTGCAAAATTAAACAAATAAAAAACGCAACCCTTGGGGCTAGGTTGCGTTTCAGCAATAAGCAATAAATAAAAAGGGGGCTATTTATTCCTTTTATTTATCCTCGCACAACTATTATATTAGATGTTTACTTAAATTGCAAGTAATCTAATATCTTTTTTGCAAGTTTTCCTACATGAATTTTTCCTTAACAATCGTTCAAAATTAAACAGTTAAAAATTTTTGTAAAGTATCGCTAATTCGCTTTCTGAAAGCTCTTTATATTCGCCTTCTTCTAAATTTTCATCTAGTTCAAGATTTCCAAAAGAAATTCTTTTAAGATAAGTAACTTTCTTACCTCTAGCTTCAAACATTCTTTTTACTTGATGATACTTTCCTTCTTGAACAGTAACTTCAACTTTAGATGAATCCTCTAAATTTTCTATTACTTTAAGCTTTGCACTCATACATTTATAACCATCATCTAAAGTTACTCCATTTTCAAAAGATAAAATATCCTTCTCTGTTATTGGAGCATTTATCTCTGCATAATAAACTTTGTCTACATGATATTTAGGTGATATTAACTTATGATTTAAATCACCATCATTAGTTAATAATAATAATCCTACCGTATCCTTATCAAGTCTTCCTACAGGAAAAGGTTCAAAAACTTGATCTTCCATGTATAATAAATCAATAACAGTTTCATCTCTTTTATCATAAGTTGCAGAAATAACTCCTGCTGGTTTATTCATCATTAAATATATGTACTTTTTATATTCTACTTTTTCTCCATTTATAATTATAATATCTTTCTCTGGATCTACTTGAAGTCCACTATCTTTAACCTTTTCATCATTAACTGTAACAAATCCCTTTTTAACAACTTGCTTTATTTCTTTTCTAGTTCCATAGCCTAAATTTGACAAAACCTTATCTAATCTTTCCACTAAGTAATCACTCCTTAAAAATCACATTTATATCTGTGGTTAGTATAAAGCAAAGCTTAATTAATTACAACTTATTATAAATTAAAATAAATAAGACTCTATTTTCTTATAAATATTTATTTTAGATAAATATTATGTAAAATAGAATCTTAATAAATTTTCTTATATTTTTATTTTACCTTAAATTCAAAAATATCATAGTCCTCATAAGAACACTTCTTATAATAACTCTTACTTAAAACTAAGATTTTATATTTCCCTGGAACATAAGGCCTGAAAGAGTAATAACTTTTTCTACTATATTTTTGAACTAAAGACCAGTTTCCATTTATCATTATGTAATACTCATAACAAACTCTACTTCCACCTTCACATTTAGTATAAAAATTTATTTCTTCATTTATTTTAAATTCATTTTCAGAAGAAACTACTTTAGTATTTGTAATAGGTAAAGCTTCACTTACATAAAATTTTATTTCTCTCTTTGAATCAAAGCCCTCTTCACATTTAACATTTTTAGCAAAAACATCAATTGTATATTTTCCTGGACATTTTGGAGAAACTTTAAACTTTTTGCTTTTTATATAATCAGTTTCTTCCACAGTTTGTCCATTAACTTTAGTAACATACTTAACTTTTATTTGCCTAGTATTTTGTACTATAACTTCAATTTCAATATCATCTCCAACTAGAAAATACTCCTTAGCTGGTACTAAAATATGTTCAATCTTTCCTTCAACATAATCTCTAACCTTTAGATTTAAAACAGTATGAACATCATATTCCTTTTTTGAATACTTATCTTTTACTCTTACCTCTAATTGATAATTTCCTTTTACTTTTGGAATAAATTCTACCCAATTATTATTTCCAAAATCAATTTTTTCTAATAAATCTCCCTCTTTGAAAATCAAAAATGAATATTTTAAATCAGATGAACCTTCAGCATTTACCTTAAGTTTTACTATTTCATTTGTTATTGGAGCTTTATCCTTATCAAAAATTAATTCCTTTATTCTTATTGATTTTTTATGTTTTTTCTCAATTTTATAATTTAGTTTTGATTCAATTTCATAATCACCTATAAAAGCCTCATCTTTAACCCAAAGAGTTATTTTATAATTACCTTCCTTTTTAGTATTCCATTTAAAGTTATTACTTTTTATATATCCAGTATCTTCTGATATTTCTCCATCAATTTTAAATCTATATAAAAGACTACTTCCACCTTCAACTATAGCTTTAATATCTATTATTTCTCCTCTTTCCTGAGGAGAGCTTAAATCTGTTGTAAAACTTCTAAGTTGTAAAGCTTCATAAGGTTTTACTTCATAAACCATAACTGCTCTATCATCAAATTCTTTATTAGAATACATGTCTCTTATTAGACATAAAAGTTTATATTTTCCTTCTTTAAATTCCTTAAAAGTAACTGTTTTATTTGAAGAAAAATCTTGTATACAAGTTCTGCTTCCATCAGGTGAAATCTTAACAAATTTATATAAAGCCGTTCTCTCATCTTCAAAATTTGCTTCCACCTCAAAGGTAAGGTCTGAATTTACAATTAACTTTTTACTTAAATTTAGAAAATTTGTTATTTCAGGTTTTATAAAATCCTTTGCGGTAAATATAACAGTAGCATAATCATCAGCAGTATTTGTAGAGCTAGTTTTCTTACTTTCAATTAAAAACTCAAACTGTCCACTTTCATTTATTGTATAATTTAATTTTTTATCTAGAGTATAATCTTTTACAAGTTGCCATCCATTTTTTCCACTTATGAAAAATCTATTCATTACATCTGATTCACTATTTTCAATTTCTAATTTAGCTTTTTCTCCTATGTTAAATACATCCTTATTAAGATATATTCCCTTTATTAAGCTTTCTTCTTTATAATTAGTTTCTTTATCTTTTTCCTCTGAATTTTTCATAAGTTCTTTAGTATCAAACTTTTCAGTAACTTTATAATCAAAAGGTTTATTAGAATTTTCTTTCTTACCTTGAACCATTATCATATACTCTCCATCTTCATTAGGAGTCCATAAAAATTCATTATCTTTTTCAAATTCCCTTAAGGTTTCCCATATTCCATCTTTCCCTATTAAAATTTTATAATTTAAGTTTTCTTTTGTATTATTTATTATTTTAATTTTTATGAAACTATTATTTAAAGCTTCTAACTCTAAAAGCATTTCTCCCATATTGCTACGCCCCCTAAACCCCTAAACTTATGATAAATAAATTATATTATACTTGTGTTTTTATGTAAATATTTTCTATTTTTATTCCCATAAAACACTTTATTTCTACATTATTTATAAAGTGTATAAAAAAAATTTAAAATGTCTATAATATAGTTAGTGTTAAATGACACTATAAATCTCCTAATTTTATTATATCCATATAATCAAACCATTAAAGAAATCTCAGCCTTTCTGGGATTTCTTTTTAATTTTCAACGTTTTTAAGTATTAGAAGTTCTAAATTTTTATAAAGTCTTTCATCATCCTCAGCTTTTCTCTTATGACTTCCTTTTATTTTACCACCAGCTTTTCTATTCTTTTGTTTTAAATGTCTTTCAAACAATAACCTATCTATATTATTATTGTCATACACATATCCCTTAGGACTTATAGCTAAAGCTCCCTTTCCTAAAGACATTGCAGCTACTCCATAATCCTGGGTTACTACTATATCATTTTCATTGGTATTATTAGCAACATACATATCTACGCTTTGAAAGCCATGGTCTACAATTTTTACCTCTGAATAATCTGAACTTATACTGTGATTTATAGTGCAATAAATTAAAACCTTTATTGAATATTTCTTTCCTACCTCTTCAATTATTTCTCTCCCTGCACATCCATCACCATCTACTATTATTTTCAAAATATTATCCTCCAAAATATTTTTAAAAGGGAAATAACTTATTTATATGTTAAAAAGGAGCCCTTTAAAGAGCTCCCTTTTTTAAACTTAGTTATTATTTTAATCTTTCTTCTAATTCAGCTTTTAAATCTTCAAAGCCTGGTTTTCCAAGTAAAGCAAACATATTTTTCTTATAAGCTTCAACACCTGGTTGGTCAAATGGATTTATTCCTAAAATATATCCACTTATACCACAAGCTTTTTCAAAGAAGTAAACTAATCTTCCGAAATAATATGGAGTTAACTCTGGAACATTAACAACTATATTTGGAACTTCTCCATCATTATGAGCAACTAAAGTTCCTCTAAATGCTTGTTTGTTAACATAATCCATAGTTTTTCCTGCTAAGAAGTTTAATCCATCTATATTTTCTTCGTTAGCTTCTATAACTATTTCTTCTCTTGGAGTTTCTACATTTACAACAGTTTCAAATATATTTCTTCTACCTTGTTGAATATATTGTCCCATTGAGTGTAAATCAGTTGAGAAGTCAACAGCTGCTGGGAATAATCCCTTGTTGTCTTTACCTTCTGATTCTCCATATAATTGTTTCCACCATTCATTGAAGAAATGAACTGATGGTTCATAGTTAACTAATATTTCTATAGCTTTACCTTTGTTGTATAAAGCATTTCTAGCAGCTGCATATTTATAACATTCATTATCAGCTAATGAAGGATTTAAGTATTCTTCTCTAGCATCAGCAGCTCCTTCCATCATTTCATCTATATTTATTCCAGCTGCAGCTATTGGTAATAATCCAACTGCTGTTAAAACTGAATATCTTCCTCCAACATCATCAGGAATTACGAAAGTTTCATATCCTTCAGCATCTGCTAATGTTTTTAAAGCACCTCTCTTAGCATCTGTTGTAGCATATATTCTCTTTCTAGCTTCTTCTTTTCCATATTTCTTTTCCATGTAATCTTTTAAAATTCTGAAAGCTATAGCTGGTTCTGTAGTTGTACCTGATTTAGATATAACATTTAAGCTTACATCTAAACCTTCAATAGCTTTTAATAAATCAACCATATAGCTTGAGCTTATGTTATTTCCTGCATAGAATATAGCTGGTGTTTTTCTCTTATCTTTTGATACTGAGTTATAGAAGTTATTAGTTAACATTTCTATAGCTGCTCTAGCACCTAGGTAAGAACCACCAATTCCTATAACAATTAAAACATCAGAATCGCTTTGTATTTTTTTAGCGGCTTCTTTTATTCTTGCAAATTCATCTTTGTCATAATTAACAGGTAGGTCAACCCATCCTAAGAAATCATTTCCTGCTCCTGTTCCATTATGTAGTTTGTTATGTGCTTGGCTTATAGTTTCTTGCATGTAAGCAACTTCGTGAGATTTTAAATATGGAGCTGCTTTTGATAAATCAACAACTAATCCTTTTTTCATTATTACTACCTCCATTAGCGTTTATAAAATTATTTTATCCACGCCATCAATATATATAATATAATCGCAAAAATAATTAATCCTCCAAAGACCATTGGGAATATTATTGCGTATTGCGCTAACATTATAGCAACCAAATCCTTAAAAGTTGGCTTTTCTTTATCCTTAATTTCTTCCATTAACCTCTCATACTCTTCTTTTTCTTTCCTTCTAGCTATTTCATCTTTAAACCAAAACAAACTAAATCCTCCCATTTACCATCCGTTAATATTTTATCATTTATTATTTGTGTATTACAATACAATCTAAAATTTTTTATATTTTTAATGAAAATTTCTTATATATAGTTATAGTGTAGGAAATTTTATGTCCCTACACTACAAATTTAATTCTAAAATTAAGCTTTTAATTTATTTTTCTTAAAATGTAATTTATTTAATTAAACCAAATGGCAAGCTACAAAATGATTTTTTCCTACACATTTATACTCAGGTGCCTCATTTTTACATTTATCCATAGCATATGGGCATCTAGTATGAAACTTACATCCCCTTGGTGGATTAGCAGGAGATGGAATATCTCCTTTTAAAATTATTCTTTCCCTTTTAATTGTTGGGTCAGGTATTGGAACAGCTGATAATAAAGCCTTTGTATATGGGTGTAATGGATTTTCATAAAGTTCATTTTTAGGTGCTAATTCTACTAAACTACCTAAATACATTACTCCAATCTTATGACATATGTGCTTTACTATACTTAAATCATGAGATATAAAAAGATAAGAAAATCCCATTTCCTCTTGTAAATCCATCATTAGATTTACAATCTGTGATTGTATAGATACATCTAAAGCTGAAACTGGCTCATCTGCAACTATAAAACTTGGATTTAATATTAAAGCTCTTGCTATTCCTATTCTCTGCCTTTGTCCTCCTGAAAATTCATGAGGATATCTTTTCATATGATATCTTGCAAGTCCACATCTTTCTATGGTTTTAGCAACTCTTTCTGGAAGTTCACTTTTACTACATAAGTTATGACTTAAAAGTGCTTCCCCCACTAAAGAATCTACTGATAATCTTGGGTTTAAAGAAGAATAAGGGTCTTGAAATATCATTTGCATTTTAGGCCTTAAGTCTCTAAGTTCTTTCTTTTTAAGAGCAAATATATCTTTTCCTTCAAAATAAACATTTCCCTCTGTTTTTTCAAATAATCTTAAAATCGCTCTTCCTGTTGTTGATTTTCCACAACCTGATTCTCCAACTAATCCTAAAGTTTCTCCTTTATCAATAGTAAAACTAACCCCATCAACAGCCTTTACATTACCAACAGTTTTAGAAAAAACTCCTGCTTTAATAGGAAAGTATTTTTTTAAATTTTCAACTCTTACAACAGTCTTATTCTCCATCTACTTTCCCTCCTTCATATAACCAGCATGAAACTTTATGCCTATTTCCAACATCAATAAGATGTGGTTGCATAGTAGTACATTTTTTCATACATCTATCACATCTTTCATTAAAGTAACAATTATCAGGCATTCCTACTGGATTAGGAACTTGTCCTGGTATTGAATAAAGTCTAGTTTCATTTCCATTTACTGATGGCTTAGATTTAAGTAATCCTTGAGTATATGGATGAAGAGGATTTTTAAATAATTCTAAAACTGGTGCTTCCTCAATAACTTTACCTGCATACATTACAACAACATAATCTGCCATTTCAGCAACAACTCCTAAGTCATGAGTTATTAATAATATTGATGTATTTAATTTTTCTTTAATATCTCTCATAAGGTCTAAAATTTGTGCTTGAATTGTAACATCTAATGCAGTTGTTGGCTCATCAGCTATTAAAAGCTTAGGATTACAACAAACTGCCATAGCAATCATAATTCTTTGTCTCATACCTCCTGATAATTCATGAGGGTAAGACTTTATTATCTCTTCAGCTCTAGCTATACCAATTATTTTTAAAACTTCTATAGCTTTTTTTTCTGCTTCTTCCTTTGATAAATGTTGATGAAGTATTATAGCCTCACATATTTGGTCTCCTATTTTAAATACTGGGTTTAAAGATGTCATAGGCTCTTGGAAAATAACTGAAATATCATTTCCTCTCATATCCATAAGCTCTTGCTCTGTAAATTTTAAAACATCTTTTCCTTCAAAAAGTATTTCTCCACCAACTATTTTTCCTGGAGGACTAGGTATAAGTCTCATAAGAGACATGGCTGTAACAGATTTTCCACAACCAGACTCTCCAACTACACACACAGTTTCTCCTTCTTTTATTTTAAAACTAACGTTATTTACCGCCTTAACAATTCCCTCACCTGTATGAAAGTGAGTTTCAAGATTTTTAAATTCTACTAATGTTTTTGTCATTTCCTTTGCCCCCTTAGACCTTTAGCTTAGGATCTAGAGCATCTCTTAATCCGTCCCCAAAAATATTTATTGATATAACAGTTAAGAATATACATACACCAGGTGGTATCCATAACCACCATCTATTAGTTAAAGTATAGTAATCTTGAGCTGTTTGTATCATATTACCCCAAGTTGGTGTAGGTGGTGTAACTCCAAGACCTAAGAAACTTAAAGATGATTCAGTTAATATTGCTCCCCCAATTCCTAAGGTAGCCGAAACTATAATAACTGCTAGAGTATTAGGTAATAGATGCAAAAACATTTTTCTAGTATCTGATAAACCTAAAGCTTCTGCAGCTTGCATAAATTCTTGTTCCCTTAAAGAAAGAACCATACCTCTTACCATACGACAAGTACCAGTCCAACTAAGAGCACCTATAATAAACATAACTATAAATATTCTATATTCTGGTGGTATTTTTAAATCTGACATTATAGCAGAAACCATTATTAATAAGGATAAAAATGGGAAACACATAAATACATCAACAATTCTCATAATTAAACTATCTATAAATCCACCATAATATCCTGCTAAAATACCTAAACTAGTTCCTATAACTATTGAAATACCAACAGCAACTATACCTATTGAAAGAGAATATCTTCCTCCATACATAAGTCTAGCTAAAACATCTCTTCCTGATTCATCAGTACCTAGCCAATGAGTAGCTGATGGTGCTTGATTTGTTTGTAATAAATCAATGGTTAAATGGTCATGTGGATATACCATAGGACCAATAACTGAAATTAAAACTAAAACTAATAATATAAATAAACCACCTAAAGCTAATTTATTTTTTCTTAATCTTTTAAAAGCTACAGTCCAAGGGCTTTCTATTTTTTGTGTTTTTATTTTTTCAACTCTTATTGCCTCTTCTTTACTCATTAAAAAGCACCTCCTACTTAAGCCTTATTCTTGGATCTACCAATGCATATATAATATCAGCAAGTAAATTTCCTATTAAAACTAATATAGCTAAAGTAAGGTTTATACCCATAAGTAAATAGTAATCTCTATTATTAACAGCACTTAACTGTACTGGACCGATTCCTGGCCAGTTAAATATTTTTTCTGTTAATGTAGCTCCTGAAAATAACCCTGGAATTGACATTCCTAATAAAGTTACAACTGGTATAAGAGCATTTCTTAGAGCATGTTTATAAATAACCACCTTTTCTTTTAATCCCTTTGCTCTAGCAGTTCTTATATAATCTTGTCTAACTACCTCAAGCATACTTGACCTGGTATATCTCATCCATCCACCTACACTTCCAAGTGTTAAAACTATAAGTGGTAAAATCATATGCTTTAGCACATCAAATACATACTTCATCCCCGTATATGCACTACCTGGGGTTGTCATACCCGATATTGGAAATAAATTAAGTTGAACTCCTAAATATTTAATTAAAATAAGACCAAAGAAAAATGACGGCATTGATATTCCCATAAGGGCAAATACCGTAAAAAATTTATCAAAAAATGAATATTGCTTTGTTGCTGAAACTATACCTATTGGTACTGCAATTATAAGCCCCAAAATTAAAGATGCCGCTCCTAAAATAAATGAGTTTGGTATAAACTCTTTCATAACCTCTGCAACAGGTCTTTTATAATAAAAAGATTCTCCTAAAGAACCTTCTGTTACAACTCCTTTTAACCAATACATATATTGAGTTGTTTTTGGCTCATCTAAATGATATTTTTCTCTTATTGCCTGTTTTGTTTCTACACTCATATTTGGATCCATATTTGCTGTAATAGCATCACCTGGTGCCATAGCAAATATGAAGAAAAGTACTAATGATACACCAATAATAGTTGGTATTATTAATAGTATTCTTCTAGTTATATACTGTAGCATACTGTCTTTCCCCCCAATTTTTAAAAATTAGCCTGGATTTTACGTCCAGGCTAATTTCTTCTTAATTTATTAAAATCTTATTGATTCCCATTGTCTAATTCAAGTTTATGCACATCATGAGTCCAATCTATATAAGTTGAAGGATTATAACCTTTAACTCTTGAATTTGATGCAAACATCTCTTGTGCATTTCCAAGAAGAATATAAGGTACATCTTCAGAGAATTTTAATTGCCATTCATCATAAGCTTTCTTTCTATCAGCTTCATTTGTTGTTCCTTTACCTTCTTTTAATAACTCATCTGCTTCTTCATTTCTCCATCCAATATTATTAAATCCGCCTGGTACATCTTGAGAAATTGCAAATATTCCTGATGGGTCTGGGTCTATTGAAAGATTCCAAGCACCATTATATATGTCATACTCTCTGTTATTAACTTTATCCATCATTGTTCCAAATTCCATAAGTTCTGGTGTAACTTTAACACCTATCTTCTCCCATGATTGTTGAACTATTGGAATTAATGCATCAACATATTTAGAACCAGTATAAGTTAACCATTGAAGTTCTAATTCAACTCCATCTTTATCTCTAATTCCATCTCCATTTGTATCTTTCCAACCTGCTTCATCAAGTAATTGATTAGCTTTTTCTGGGTCATATTCATACTTAGGAACATCTGGGTTATATGCCCATGAAGTAGGTAAAATATGTGAATTGTATACTTGTCCATATCCTTGATAATAAGATTGCATAAATCCTTGTCTATCTAAACCATAAAGCAATGCTTGTCTTACTTTAGGGTCTTTAACTTTATCACTTCCATAGTTAAGCCCCATGTATCCATAACCATTTTGCATGTATAAGTCTAAATTTAAGAATCCAGCTTGTTTTAATGGATCTATATTTTCTGGTTTCGCACCAACTCTATCTATATCAACTGTTCCAGCCATTAATTCTTGTAATAATGTTTGTGCATTTGTAACCTTCATTACTATATAAGGTATCTTTGGTTCTCCTTTCCAGTAATCAGCATTTTTTTCAAATTTAACTTCTTGTCCTGGTTTAAAATGAACAAACTTATAAGCTCCTGAACCAACCGGTTCTAATAATTTATCCTTAACAGCTTGGAAATTTCCTTTTTCAAATTTATAAACACTCTCTGGCATAATTCCATATTCAAAATTCCATATACCAGCTGCATCAGTTTCTTTATTCGTAAATGATATTGTGTAATCATCAATTACATTTATACCCTCAACTTTAGTTGCATCACCCTTATTGTATTCTTCATAACCAACTAAATTATTTACAGCATCCATTCTTGGACCATCATAGCTTGGATCACAAATAGAAGTAAATGTGAATGCTACATCATTTGCTG
The DNA here is from genome assembly GCF_058310255.1 of Clostridium sp. TJA038. Taxonomy (NCBI): domain Bacteria; kingdom Bacillati; phylum Bacillota; class Clostridia; order Eubacteriales; family Clostridiaceae; genus Clostridium; species Clostridium sp. TJA038. The sequence continues at coordinate 22,155 of NZ_JBZEFA010000004.1, forward strand.
TTAGCTCTTGTCCATTTGAAAACTTAATACCTTTATTTAGTTTAAAGGTATAAGTTTTTCCATCTTCTGAAACTTCGTAACTTTCTGCTACATTAGGAACAGGCTCTCCTTTTTCATTGTTAGTAATAAGCCCATCAAAGATTAATTTATTAACCCATGAATCATAAAGAGTAGATGCATATATTGGTACAAATTCACCTTTTGGGTCTGTAGTTCCAACAATCAAAGTATCTGTTCTATTTTTTGCAGCTTCTGGAAGTGCACTAGGATTTGCTGCCTCAATTCTCTCTGGCTTTGATAAGTCTTTAACAGTACCTCCTGTTTGTGTGCTACCATTTACTGCTGTTTCATTAGCTCCTCCACAACCTGTAAAAAGCATTGAAGTTGCTAAACCCGCCATTAATAACGCAACTAATTTTTTTTTCATTTAATATGCCCCCTTTAATATTTATTGTTTTGATATAACAAAATTTTAAATGCCCCATAAATAAAATATTGTTATAAAAACATACATTTAATGTTATTTTATAAATAAAGTTTTATTGTATATCTTTTATAATTTTTATCTTATAAATAAAATAAGTTAAAAATTATTTTTAATAAAATACTTAATTTAATAAATTATCAAAATAAAACTTTATATATAATTATTTTATTAAAACCAAATGTGTCCATAATAGAAAAACATTCGTCTTTCAAATTTATATTATTTGTATTTTAATTTATTTCCAATATTTTTGCAATATTGTAAAATTATTTTTTCATTATAAATATTTTCACATTTTATTATTAATTACTATTCATTTTATTAACAATATTAAATGTTTTTTAACATTAGTTTTTTATATTTTTTATCAACCTAACAATTTTTAATCATTTAATTATTAATTTCAAAGCACAAAGGCATATAAAAGCTATTATTTTATCAATTTATTATTTCTTTTCAATTTTATTAAAAAAGTTACATTTTATTTTTATATTAATGATAAGCTTTCCAAAGATTTGAATTTTTTTTAGATATAGATAAAAATAAAAAAATTTTATTTTTTTTTATTAGAACTGATTTTAACTAAATTACTTAAATAATGTTTTATTCAAAATATTTTTAACGTTAAATATTTTTTAAATGTTTATCCTTTATTATAAACTCTTTAATATCTTTATAGTATAATTAAACAATCATTCTACTATGAAAGGGAGATGTTTATGAATTCTTTTGACTTTATAGGTTTCACTTTTGAACCCTCAATAGGCGTGTTAGATATAGAAACAATGGAACTTTCTTGGGTAAATAAGGTAAAAAAAGACGATGAGATTTTTAAAGGTTTACAATGCGACTTTGATTACTATTACTTTAATAATATCTTAATAATTCCAGAACCTACTCCTTCTCCAAGAATAAATTGGAATAAAAAAATTATAATAGAAAATACCTTAGAAATAGATTGTATAGGTAAAGGTAAATACATATATTTCTTTCACTTTGAAAAACTTGATAACTGTATTTTCGCCAAATCTCTAACTCTACCAGAATACATATTTTTAGAAAATAATATTTCTATTGAGTAACATAATTTATACATAAAAAATACCCTATAGAATAATCTTTTTTAGATTTTATTCTATAGGGTATTTAATTAAAGAATAAACTTTTTGTTTGTAATTGCTTTTATTATTCCCACTCAATAGTTGCTGGTGGTTTTGAAGTTACATCATAAACAATTCTGTTTACTCCCTTAACTTCATTTACTATTCTTCTTGAAACCTTATCTATAACTTCATATGGTATATGAGCCCAGTTTGAAGTCATTCCGTCTGAAGATGTAACAGCTCTTAATCCTACAGTATGACAATAAGTTCTTTCATCTCCCATAACACCAACTGATTGTATGTTAGGTAAAACTGCAAAGTATTGCCAAATTTCACTTTCAAGACCTGCTAAAGCTATTTCTTCTCTAAAGATAGCATCAGCTTCTCTAACAACTTCTAATTTATCTTCAGTAACTTCTCCTAGAACTCTTATTGCTAATCCTGGTCCTGGGAATGGCTGTCTCCATACTAAATGATGTGGAATTCCTAATTCCTCTCCTACAGCTCTTACTTCATCTTTAAATAATTCTCTTAATGGCTCTATTAATGAGAATTCCATATCTTCTGGAAGTCCTCCAACATTATGATGACTTTTTATTACTGCTGAAGTATCTGTTCCACTTTCAACAACATCTGGATAAATTGTTCCTTGAACTAAGAATTTAATATCTCCTAGTTTTCCAGCTTCTTCTTCAAAAACTCTTATGAATTCTTCACCTATAATCTTTCTCTTAGCTTCAGGTTCTGAAACTCCCTTTAATTTTCCTAAGAATCTATCTTTAGCATTAACTCTAATAAGATTCATATCAAAACCTTCTTTAAAGATTTTTTCTACTTGGTCTCCTTCATCTTTTCTTAATAGACCATGGTCAACAAAGATACAAGTTAATTGCTTTCCAACGGCTTTATGTACCATAACAGCAGCAACTGATGAATCAACACCACCTGATAATGCACATATTAACTTTTTATCTCCAACAATTTTCTTTATTTCTGCTATTTTTTCTTCAGCAAAGGAAGCCATTGACCAAGAATTTTCTAAACCACATATATTGTAAAGGAAATTTCTCATCATATCTTGGCCAAATGGAGTATGTTCAACTTCTGGGTGGAATTGAACTCCATAAAGTCTTCTTTCTTCATTTTCCATAGCAGCAACTGGACAAACATCTGTATTAGCTATTATTTTAAACCCTTCTGGTGCTTCTGCTATATAATCAGTATGACTCATCCAACAAGTTTCAGCTGATTCTATTCCCTTAAATAATTTTGAAGAATTATCTAAAGTTACATTAGTTTTTCCATATTCTCTAACTGGTGCTGTACCAACTTTTCCCCCTAAAAGATGTGCCATTAATTGGTCTCCATAGCATATTCCTAATATAGGAACATTTAAGTTAAAAATTTCCTTATCTAATGTTGGAGTATTTTCTCCATAAACTGAGTTTGGTCCTCCAGTAAAGATTATTCCCTTTGGATTTTTTTCTTTTATCTTTTCTATGCTATATGTGTAAGGTATTATTTCACAATAAACTCCACATTCTCTAACTCTTCTAGCAATTAATTGGTTATACTGTCCACCAAAGTCGACAACTAAAACTAAATCTCTCATTCGATTTCCTCCACAATTTCATTTTCCGTTTTATGTATAAAATATATTCAACAAGATGCTATAATCTAACATCTTGTTGAAAATTTTAATCTAATTTATTGGTTAACACTATAATTTGGTGCTTCTTTAGTTATGTTTATATCATGAGGATGACTTTCTCTAAATCCTGCTGAAGTTTGAACTACAAAATTAGCATTTTCATATAAATTTTCTAAAGTAGGTGCTCCAAGGTATCCCATACCTGACTTTATTCCACCTATTAATTGATATATAGTATCTGCTAAATGACCTTTATAAGCTATTCTTCCCTCTACTCCTTCTGGAACGAATTTTTTAGTTCCATTTTGGAAATATCTATCACTAGAACCTTTAGCCATTGCTCCAAGTGAACCCATACCTCTATAAACTTTATAACTTCTTCCTTGATATATCTCTATAGCACCTGGTGCTTCTTCACACCCTGCAAAGATTGAACCCATCATAGCTGCACAAGCTCCTGCTGCCAAAGCTTTAACTATATCTCCTGAATATTTTAATCCACCATCAGCTATTACTGGTATTCCTAATTTTTTACCTTCTTCAGCACAATCCATAACAGCTGTTAATTGAGGAACTCCAACACCTGCAACTATTCTTGTAGTACAAATTGAACCTGGTCCTATACCAACCTTAACACAATCTGCACCAGCTTCTTTTAAATCTCTTACAGCTTCTGGTGTAGCTATGTTACCAGCGATTACTTGAAGTTCTGGGTATTTAGCTTTTATTTTTTTAACCCCTTCAATAACTCCTTTTGAATGACCATGAGCTGTATCTAAGACAATAACATCAACCTTTGCCTTAACTACTGCATCAACTCTATCCATCATATCATTAGTTACACCAATTGATGCACCACATAAAAGTCTTCCCTTCTCATCCTTAGCTGCATTTGGGAAAGCCTTTGCTTTTTCTATATCTTTTATAGTTATAAGCCCTTTTAAATTATTATCATCATCAATTAAAGGTAACTTTTCTATTTTATGCTTTTTTAATATTTCTAAAGCTTCAGTTAATGTAGTTCCTTCTTTCGCAGTAACTAATGGGCTTTTTGTCATAACCTCTGAAACTTTTTTATCGTAATTTGTTTCAAATACTATATCTCTATTTGTTATGATTCCAACTAGTTTTCCTTCTCTTGTTACAGGAACTCCTGAAATTCTATATTGAGCCATTAAATCTAAAGCTTCGCTTACTGTGTGATCTTCTGATAAGAATATTGGATCTGTTATTACTCCATTTTCTTGTCTTTTTACTCTATCAACCTCTTTTGCTTGGTCCTCTATTGTCATATTCTTGTGGATTATTCCAATTCCACCTTCTCTAGCCATAGCAATTGCCATCTTAGATTCAGTAACTGTATCCATACTTGCACTCATTAATGGAATATTTAATTGAATTTTTTTAGTTAATTGAGTTTTTAAAGAAACCTCATTAGGTAGGACCTCTGATTTGTTTGGTACTAATAATACATCATCAAATGTATATGCTGTTTTTAATATTCTTGCCATACTATCGCCTCCACACAATATCTTTAAGTTAATTTACGTACAATTGAATTTTTAATGTTTCTACCTTTTTTAAATTCCAATTTATTTTTTGAAAGCAAACTTGCAAATATACATAAAGAATGAATTTTAGTGTTCAAAAAAAGCATAATAACTCCTAAGTGAAGTTAATATGCTTATAGTACCCCTATAGTATATCAAATTCACTCATAGACGGGAATTTAAGGTTCCCGGTAGAAACGCCTTGCCCTATTCAAAGCTTATACGAGTTTATTTATATTCCGTTTTGTTTAATTTTTATTTATTATAATCTATGAAATAAAGCTTGTCAATAAAATGCATAAAATAAATTCCAAAACTTATTTATTGCATTTTTTAATTCAAAAATGACTATAAACGAAATAAAAATTGCATTTTAACCTCAAAAAAATAATTTATCAAAGAATTTTTACTTTTATTTACACACAAACATTTTTATATTCTTCAAAAAAATCTTACATATTTAATTAATTATAAATTAACATAAAAAAATTTACTTTCTTTTACTATTTATATTCCCTTTAAAATTTTATCCTTAATATAAATAAATTTATATTAAAAATATACTTTAAATATATTATGCTCTAAACCATATCTATAAATACTAATTAAAATAAACTCCAATAAAAATTATAATTTAGAAACTTACATTGTAAAATTTATTAAATAAAATATAAATAAGCTATTGCATCACCAAAAAATATTAGTATTGTAGTTGATATTGAAATAAAAGGAGCAAAAGCTATTTTATCATTTAATTTATTATTTCTAAAAATAATAAATATTAAGCAAAAGATTCCTCCTACTATAAAAGATAAAAATATATTCACTATTGATAATTCAACACCTAAAAATATTCCAGAAATAGCATATACCTCTCCATCTCCACTCCCTATAGAGCCAGTAATTTTACTTAAAATTGATATAAATAAAAAAGATATCAAAAACCCAAGTAAATAATTAAATATACTATTGTTAAATATAATTTTTTCAAAAAAAATAAATATTATTCCTAAAACAATAGCTGGATAAGTTGTAATTGCATATATATACTGTGTTTCATAATCAATTAATGCAATCAACATAAGAAAGGTTATTAAAGAGATATACTTAACCGTAAAAAAAGACATACCATAAAATTTATAAATAAATGAATATAGTAATCCCATGATTACCATGACTATAAATTTAGTTATGTATTTTTTTTTATTTAATAATATATATTTAATCTTTGATTTAATATAGGTAATAGTATATATCTTACTTATATATTTAAAACTTTTATAGTATTTATAAGCAAAATATCTTAATGATTTATAATTTTCTTTCTGAATATAATCTGAAATTATATTTAAACACCAACCACTTAATAATCCAATGAAAAAAAATATTATATACAAGCTTCCTCCTCTTTTAATATTATTTCATAATCCTATAATTTAAATAAAAGGATATAACTTTAAAATTATATCCTTTTAAAAACTTAAACTATTGTAACCTCAACTTTCTTACCATCAGTTATATTAGCTAAATAAGCTTCTCCTTTCTGTGGCTTTTCTAATCCATCAAGTAAATCACTTAACTTTTCTTTTCCTTCACCGCTTATACCATTTATACTTATAGAATCCTCTTCTACAGTTATTTTTATTTCTTCTTCTTGTTCACTTATAGCTTCTTCAGCAAGAAGCATTTCAATAGAACGTTCTATTGTCATACAGTTTTGCTTATCCACCTTATTCTTTGCACTTTCTTTAATATAAGAAAAATTAGGTGCTATAACTGTTAGTATTATAGCCATAATAGCTAATACTACTGTTAATTCTATTAAGGTAAAGCCTTTTTTCTTTTTACTAATTTTAAATTTCCATTTAAATTTTTTCATATTACACTCCTTTAAATGTTATATAATTTTTATCTATAATTATTAACATTTAAAGGTTTTATATACAAAAAAAAGAAGATTCTTTTAAGAATCTTCTTTTTTTATATCATTAGTATTTTTTCACTTCATATAGTTTGTCTAATTTAAAGTCATTAGTATTTCTAATGCCATCTTAATGTTTTTAAATACAAAGGTTCATATGTAGAATTTAAATCATTAGTAAAATTTAAATCATTAGTTTTATAAGTTTCTCTTAATAATTATATTATCTCATGTACTTATAAATCTTTTGTACTTTATATTTGTATACTAACATATTAATTTCCATTTGTCTACAAAATAATACAATATTTATTATTTTTTTTAATAATTATATTATTAAAAACTTTTATCAATCAAAAATTAATACTTTTAATTACAATTATTAATAAAAAGCAACTTCTTTTTCGACATTTGTTACATTTATAGTCTTATATGTATATATTTTCTCTATAAAAGAAAAAAAGATGGCAATTTCTTGCCATCTTTTTTTTAATACATTCCGTCCATTCCCATTCCAGGTGCTTGTGGAATTTCTTTTTCAGGTATATCTGCTACTGCTGCTTCTGTTGTTAAGAAGGTTGAAGCTACAGATGCTGCATTTTGAAGTGCTGATCTTGTAACTTTAGTTGGGTCTACTATTCCTGCTTTAATCATATCCTTATAGTCTCCTCTTAAAGCATCAAAACCTACTCCTAAAGCACTACCTTTAACTTTTTCAATTATAACAGAGCCTTCTAAACCAGCATTATGAGCTATTTGTCTCATAGGTTCTTCTAAAGACCTTACTATTATATTTATACCAACTTGTTCATCTGGTATATCTGAAGTTAATTTTGAAACTTCATTTATAACATTAACATAAGCTGTTCCACCACCAGGAACTATACCTTCTTCTACAGCAGCTTTAGTTGCAGCTAAGGCATCTTCTATTCTTAATTTACTTTCTTTTAACTCTGTTTCTGTAGCTGCACCAACTTTAACTACTGCAACTCCTCCAGCTAATTTTGCTAATCTTTCTTGTAATTTTTCCTTATCAAATTCTGAAGATGTAGCATCTAATTGTAATTTTATTTGATTAATTCTATTTTTAATTTCTTCTGAATTTCCTCTTCCATTTACAATTGTAGTACTCTCTTTAGTAATCTTAACACTTTCAGCTTCTCCTAGCATATCTAATGTAGCTTCTTTTAAATCTCCTCCCACTTCATCAGATATTAAAATACCTCCAGTTAAAGTTGCTATATCTTGTAACATCTCTTTTCTTCTATCACCAAATCCTGGTGCTTTAACTGCAACACAAGTAAAAGTTCCTCTTAATTTATTAACAACTAATGTAGTCATAGCTTCTCCTTCTATGTCATCAGCTATTATTAAAAGTTTTTTACCTGCTTGAACTATTTGTTCAAGTAATGGTAGTAATTCTTGAATATTACTTATTTTTTTATCTGTAATTAATATTAAAGGATTGTCTAAAATGGCTTCCATTTTTTCTGTATCTGTAACCATATAAGCAGAAACATATCCTCTATCAAATTGCATACCTTCAACAACATCTAATTCAGTACCCATTGATTTAGATTCTTCTACAGTTATAACACCTTCATTTCCAACCTTCTCCATAGCATCTGCAATTAGCTTACCTATTTTTTCATCAGCTGCTGAAATTGCAGCAACTCTAGCTATATCTTCTTTTCCATTTACAGGTTTAGAAATTTTTTGTATTTCTTCTACAGCCTTTTCAACTGCTGTTTTAATTCCATTTCTTATTAAAATAGGATTTGCACCTGCAGTTACATTTTTTAATCCTTCTCTTATAATAGCTTGTGCTAATAATGTAGCTGTAGTTGTACCATCCCCTGCAACATCATTAGTTTTTGTAGCTACTTCTTTAACAAGTTGAGCTCCCATATTTTCATAAGCATCTTCAAGTTCAATTTCTCTTGCTATAGTAACACCATCATTTGTTATTAATGGTGAACCAAATTTTTTATCTAAAATAACATTTCTTCCTTTTGGTCCTAATGTAACCTTAACAGTGTTAGCTAATTTATCTACACCAGCTTGCATAGATCTTCTTGCTTCTTCACCGAATAATAATGTTTTAGCCATACTAATTTACCTCCCAAATCTATCATGAATATATAAATCACTTATATTTAACTATTCAACTATTGCTAATATATCATCTTGTCTTAATATAGTGTATTCTTCACCTTCAAATTTAACTTCTGTTCCTGCATACTTAGAGTATAATACTTTATCTCCAACTTTAACTTCCATTTCGCTTCTTTTTCCATCAACTATAGCTCCTGGACCTACTGCAATAACCTCTGCCTCTTGTGGTCTTTCTTTAGCTGTTCCAGTAACAATTATTCCACTTTTAGTGGTTTCCTCAGCCTCTAGTCTTTTAATAACAACTCTGTCTCCTAGTGGTCTAATATTCATTAAAAACCCTCCTTAAAAATGCTAATTTATTTAGCACTCTTTATTATAGAGTGCTAATTCTTACTATTATCATATAATTTACCAGTTGTAAATTCAATAAGTAAATTTATTTATTTAGAATATATTAGTATTATTTTCTATCTTTAAATTAATTTATCTTAATATTTCTTCTATTCTTTTGAAATTTCTTTAATTTACATATTTAAAGATTTATAATTATTAAATTATAAAATAATATCATATATTTAAAGCTTACGTACTATAAATTAATACTAAAACTTTTATTAAAATATGTATTTTTGTTTATTATTTAATAAAAAAGTCTAGAATTAAAAAAATAATTATTTAAAGGAGTACGTAATGTTTAAAACTTTAAAGGATTTTATATTTTCAATCTACCTTTTAATAAGCTCTATAATAATTTCAGTACTTATAACATTAAATATATCCCCTATTATCTATTATATACTTATTAAATTTAATAAAATACCAAAATTTAATAATATTAGCACTAATGAACTTTTAAAAGATTATAAAAATATAATAAATTACTTAAATTCACCTGAAATTGAAATTCTTAAATTTAACAACTTCAAAATTAGCAATATAGGGCAAATTCACTTTTTTGAAGTTAAAGAAATATTTTCATCCTTATATTTAATGGCTTTAATATCTATAATAATAGGTATTTTAATTTATGTATTTTTTAAAAAGTCTAACTCAAACCTTTCCTTTAAAGGTTTTAATATGTTCTTTTATGAAGTTATATTGATATTTTTCACTTTAATTATTTCTTTTTATATAAACTTTTCAAAATTATTTACCATTTTTCATAAAATATTTTTTAATAATGACTACTGGATTTTTGACCCTAAAAAAGATGAAATAATAAATGTCTTACCTGAATCCTATTTTTTATTGTTAGCTTTATTTATATTATTTTTAGTAATGATATTTTCCATAATATCAAAAATTTTTTACACTATAAAAATAAAAAAACTAAAATCTACCTTTATTAAATAAAATATTAAAATTAAAGCTTTTAAATTAAAAAAAGCTTTAAAATAAGGTTTTTTTAATTTTAAATATATGTATTATAATATTTAATAATATTATATTTATTTAAAGGTGGTTAACTTGACTAAAGAAAATATTTGTAATCTTTGTAAAAGGAGTGTTCCAGAAGTTACAAAACATCATTTAATACCTCTTGAAAAGAAGAAATTTAATGAGGAAGTAATTTCTCTTTGTATTCCCTGTCATAAGCAAATTCACGCTCTTTTTAGCAATTATGAATTATCTTTTAGACTTAATTCTCTTGAGAGAATTAAAGAAGAAGAAAAAATAAAAAAATATCTAAACTTTATTAGAAAACAACCTGGAGAAGCAGATATCTCAATAAAAAAATCAAAAGCTTTAAGAAAAAAAGGACGATATTATTAAAATAAAAAAGAGCTTAAATAACTAAGCTCTTTTTTTATTTAAAGTTTTATTCCATTTTCTCTAGCATAATAAAATAAATACTGTTGAGCAAATCCTGAGTATTCTCCAAATCTTTCTCTTGCAAAAATTCTTATTTTATTTAAAGAAGCATCATCAGCACCATAAAAATGCATCATTGCTCTTTTAACCCATACATCTACAGGAAATGCAGAACTTTTTTTCATGGAAAATAACATTATACAGTCTGCAACCTTTGCTCCAACTCCCATAAATTCTTGAAGTCCTTTATGACAGTTATCAGCATCCATATTGCTTATCTTTTCTAAATCATATTTTTCTAGTATTTCAACTATGTCCTCTTCAGGTGCATTTAATATTCCTTTCTTAGCTAACTCACAATCATATATCTTTTTAGTTGTATCAACTATATACTTACTTCTAAATGAAGCCCCTGTTTCCCTTATATCATCAATTGATGCTTTAGATAAACTTTCTGGACTTGGAAATGAATAATAGTCTTTGCCTTTATACTCTATTTTATTTCCCCATCTTTCACTTATTTTCTTTATTGTTTTTGAAATAACAGGAATACTATTTCTAGCTGATATTATAAATGATATAACAAGTTCAAAGGGTTCTTGATTTAATATTCTTATACCATATCCAAATTCAACAGCACTTTTTAAAGTTTCATCCCAAGATAAAGCTTCTTTAACCTTTGAATAATCCCTTTTTAAGTCAAAATAATCAATCCATATATTTTCAAAATCTTCTTTGTTAGTATTATATATTATTACATCATCTCCCTTTTGAGATACTTCTATAACCCTACCAAAGGCAACACCTATGTATGAATTATTTTCTGTTTTTTCCCATCTAAAACATTGACCACACTCAAAAACTTGTTTTATATTAAAATTTTTAGTTTCTCTTAAGATAACTTCATTATCTTTATATTCTACACTTTTAAAATCCATTTTTTTCACCTATCTTTCTCTTTGTATAATTTCATCTAAAATTTCAGCTGCTGTTTCTATCATAACTATGCATCTTTTGTCATCATCTTTTCTATATTTAGCTTTTAAATCAATACAATTATAATATCCTAATTTATCATAAAACTTTTTCATAAATTCTTCTGTTAAAGCTTTTGTCTTAGGACTTTGGTGTCCTCTATCTTCAGTAAACATAACTCCTAAAACTCCAGCTGCTCCAGTTATAGCCCCACAGATATTTCCTATAGCTAATCCTCCACCAAAAGAAGACATTACCTTTAAAGTTTCCTTTGATAAATTTAAATTATATTCTTCATTTGCAGCATACATTATGCACTCTGCACAATTTAAGTCATGCTTTTTATCCCACTTTTCTCTAGCTTTTTCAACTAACATGTTATACCTCCAAAATAAAGTTTAATTTCTATAAAACCTTATCTCATAAAATTAATTTTAAAAGTCATTAACTTAAATAATAACCTCATACTACTAATATTATACTAATAAGAGTTATTAATAAATAGTATTTAATAATATAAAATAAACCTAAAGAAACTAAAATACTTTAATTTCTTTAGGTTTATTTTTAATTCTTAATATTCTTTTTATTTCCTTTAAATGTGTCAAATAATATGCTTATAGCAATTAATATCATAAATCCAGAAATAACTATAGGCTTTGATAAAAATATAGTTAAATGTCCTAATAAAGGTATGTGAAATAAAACTTTTCCTATAAAATTTTCTTCATTAACTAAGCCACTATCTTCAACATTGTTATTATCACCTTTTGTTATAAATCCATCATCCTTTTTTCCTATTACTCTATGAGTAACCACATTCCCCTCAGATTTAAATGTTATAATATCTCCTTCTTTAATTTCATTAAAATTAGTATTTTTAACAACAACTAAATCTCCTGTTTTTATTTTAGGCTCCATACTACCACTTAATATTGTATAAGTTCTAAAGCCAACAGTTTTAAAGATTTTATCTGATTTACTCATAAAATTATTTATTAAAATTATAATTAAACAAAAAATAATTATGTAATATATTATATTAAATAAACTCTTATTTTTCATAAATTCACCTATCTCTGAATAAAAATATAAAATTACAATATATGTATATTCTAATAAATCGAAAAATATTCCTATTTTTTTGAAATAAACTATAAACTCTTTTTTAATTAATTTAAAAATTAAGAAAATAAAAAGAGGTTGATAAATATCAACCTCTAAATTTACTGCAATCTAAAAAATTATATTAATTCTACATTATAAAATTTCAATAATTAAGCTTTATAGTCATAGAATCCTTTACCTGTTTTTCTTCCTAGCCATCCAGCTCTAACATATTTTCTTAATAAGCTATGTGCTCTATATTTAGAATCACCAGTTTCCTTAAATAATACATCCATTATAGCTAAACAAACATCTAAACCAATTAAATCTCCTAAAGCTAAAGGTCCCATAGGGTGATTAGCTCCTAATTTCATTGAAGTATCTATATCTTCAATAGATGCTATATTTTCTGCATATATTCCAACTGCTTCATTTATCATAGGAATAAGAATTCTGTTAACAACAAAACCTGGTGCTTCAGCAACTTCTACTGGAGTTTTACCTATCGCTTCTGATATAGCTTTAACCTTTTCAAAAGTTTCTTGTGAAGTAGCCATACCTCTTATAACTTCTACTAATTTCATTATTGTTGCAGGATTAAAGAAATGCATTCCTATAACTTTATCTGGTCTATTTGTAGCAGATGCTACTTCTGTTATTGATAAAGAAGATGTATTTGAAGCTAAAATAGCTTCTTCTTTACATATCTTATCTAGCTCTGCAAAGATTTGTTTTTTAATGTCCATATTTTCTACTGCAGCTTCTATAATTAAATCACAATCTGCAGCTAGACCTAAATCAGTAGTTCCTGTAATTTTTGATAAAATAGCCTCTTTATCTTCTTCAGTTATTTTTCCTTTAGAAACTAATTTAGTTAACCCTTTATTAATCCCTGCTAATCCTCTATCAACAAATTCATCTTTTATATCTCTAACAATTACTTCATATCCTTTTTGTGCAAATGCTTGAACTATTCCAGCTCCCATTGTACCTGCACCAATCACAAAAATCTTTTCCATATTAAACTCCTCCTAAATACTCTTTATTAGACTTTTAATTTTAAAAGTCATACACCATAAATTGAAAAATTTTATAAGTTTACCCTTTTTATATTTATATATTTATTTATATTAAGCTTCTTCCTTCATAGCCTTTAACTGTGCTATAAATTCTGGAACAACCTTATTTACATCTCCAACTATTGCATAATCTGCAATTTTCATTATAGGAGCATTAGCATCTTTATTTATAGCTATTATCATATCTGAGTCTTGCATACCTGCGGCATGTTGAATTGCACCTGATATACCACAAGCTACATATATACTTGGTCTAACAGTTTTACCAGTTTGTCCAACTTGATAATCTTTATCTATCCAACCCTTTTCTACTGCTGCTCTTGAAGCTGCAATTGATCCATTCATAACTTCTGCTAATTCCTTAAGCATCTTAAAGTTTTCTTCTGAACCTATTCCTCTACCACCAGCAACTAATACGTTAGCTTCTGATATATCGACAATATCTTTATGTTCTTTAACTATTTTAACTATTTTTGTTCTTATATCCTCTTCATTAAATTTTATATCAACTTTTTCTACAGTAGCATCATTTTCACCTAAAGGAAGCTTTTCAAAAACTCCTGGTCTTACTGTAGCCATTTGTGGTCTATGTTCTGGACATACTATTGTAGCCATTAAATTACCACCAAAAGCTGGTCTTGTTGCTAACAAATCTCCATTTTCAACATCAACATCTAAAGATGTACAATCTGCTGTTAATCCAGTTTCTAATCTTGCAGCAACTCTTGGACCTAAATCTCTTCCTATAAAAGTTGCTCCTATAAAAATTATATTTGGTTTTCTATCCTTAGCTAATTCACATATAGCTTTTGTATAACCATCAGTTGTATAGTGTTCTAACTCTTTATCTTCTACAACTAAAACTTCATCTGCCCCATGTCTTGATAAATCTTCAACTAAGTTTTCAACATTACTTCCTATTAATAAAGCTGTTAACTTTGACCCTAATTTATCAGCTATTTTTCTACCTTCACCTAATAATTCTAGTGAAACTTTTTGTAATTGACCTTCTCTTTGCTCAGCAAAAACCCAAACGCCATTAAAATCTGCTTTATTCATCTTAAATACCTCCCATAATCTTAGATATAGTGCTTTTCTTTTAATTTACCTAGTACATAATTAACTGAATCCTTAGGTGATTCCTTAACTATCTCTCCTGCACCCTTAGCCTCTTTAGTCATTGATTTTTTAACCTTTGTTGGTGAACCCTTTAATCCTAATTGAGACTTGTCTACATCTATATCATCAGCTGACCATACTAAGATTTCATCATCAGATGTATCAAATATATTTTTAACATTCATATATCTTGGTTCATTTAATTCTTTTATTGCAGTTAAAAGTACTGGTTGTTTAACTTTTATTAATTCATATCCATCTTCTAAAGCTCTATTTACTAATAAGCCATCTTCTTCAACTTTAACACCTTGAACATAAGTTACTTGAGGGATATTTAAGTGTTCAGCTATTTCAGGCCCAACTTGTGCAGTATCACCATCTATAGCTTGTCTTCCTGCAAATATTATGTCATAATCTAATTTCTTTAATGCTCCTGCTAAAGCCTTTGATGTAGCTAATGTATCTGCTCCTGCAAAAGCTCTATCAGTTATAAGAATTGCTTTATCTGCTCCCATACATAAAGCTTCTCTTAAAGCTAATTTAGCTTGAGGTGGTCCCATACTTAAAACAGTTACTTCTGCTCCATTATTATCCTTTAATTGTAAGGCAGCTTCTAAAGCGTGCTTATCTTCTGGGTTTATTATTGATGGAACTCCATCTCTTATAAGAGTTCCTGTTTTTGGATCTATTTTAACAGCTGTTGTATCTGGTACTTGTTTTAAACAAACTACTATTTTCATCTCAAAGCCCTCCTAAATTATCTTAATATGCTTCCTGCAATAACCATTTTTTGAACTTCTGAAGTTCCTTCGTATATTTCAGTTATTTTAGCATCTCTCATCATTCTTTCAACTGGGTATTCCTTAGTATATCCGTATCCACCAAATAATTGAACTGCCTTAGTTGTAACATCCATGGCTACTTCTGCAGCAAATAACTTAGCTCTTGCAGCATCTACTGAATAAGGTTTACCTTCTTCTTTTAAACAAGCTGCCTTATATACTAAAAATCTTGCAGCTTCTATTTTAGTATCCATTTCTGCTACCATCCATTGAAGTCCTTGGAATGCTGATAATGATCTACCAAATTGTTTTCTTTCTTTCATGTATGCAACTGCTTCTTCTAAAGCACCTTCTGCTATACCTAAGGCTTGAGCAGCAATACCTATTCTACCACCATCTAAAGTCTTCATAGCTATTCCAAATCCCTTTCCTTCTCTTCCAACTAAGTTTTCCTTTGGAACTACACAGTTTTCCATAATTAACTCAGTTGTTGATGAAGCTCTTATACCCATTTTTTCTTCTAATTTACCAATTGAAAAGCCTGGAAAATTCTTTTCAACTATAAATGCAGAAATACCTCTTGTTCCTTGACTTTTATCTGTCATGGCAAAGATTATAAAAGTATCTGCAACTCCTCCATTAGTTATAAAAATCTTACTTCCATTTAAAATATAGTTATCGCCATCTAATGTAGCAGTAGTTTGTTGACCAGCTGCATCAGTTCCTGCTCCTGGCTCAGTTAATCCAAAAGCTCCTAACTTTTCCCCTTTTGCAAGTGGAATTAAATATTTTTCTTTTTGTGCTTGTGTTCCAAATTGTTCTATTAAAGAAGCACATAAAGAAGTATGGGCTGAAACTATAACCCCTGTAGTAGCACAAACCTTTGATAATTCTTCAACAGCTAAAATATAAGATAAAGTATCTCCACCTGCGCCACCAAACTCTTTACTAAAAGGTATGCCCATCATTCCTAATTTGGCCATTTTTTTAACATTTTCCATTGGAAATCTTTCTGTTACATCTATTTCAGCCGCTATAGGTTTAACTTCATTTTGAGCAAATTCTTTAACCATTTGCTTAACTAATTCTTGTTCTCTTGTTAATTGAAAGTTCATTTTAATTACCCTCCTTAAATCCATACAACCATTTTAAAAATTATTTATTTTTAAAAGTTTTTTCTCTTCTCTCTAAAAAAGCACTCATTCCTTCTTTTTGGTCTTCTGTAGAGAAACATTTTCCGAAATCTCCAGCTTCTATAGCTACAGCTGAATCTATATCAACTTGAATACCTCTATTAATTGCATCTTTACATAACTTAACAGCTATTGGTGCATTATTAGCTATTTTTTTTGCTAAAGTCATTGCTTCCTCCATTAATTTTTCTGGTTCAACAACTTTATCTACTAACCCAATTCTTAAAGCTTCATCAGCTTTTATAATATCTCCTGTATAAATAAGTTCTTTAGCTTTGCCTTGTCCAACTATTCTTGGTAATCTTTGAGTTCCACCAAAACCTGGTGTTATACCTAAACCAACTTCTGGTTGAGCAAATTTAGCTTTTGAAGAAGCTATTCTTATATCACAAGACATAGAAATTTCACATCCACCACCTAAAGCAAAACCATTAATTGCTGCAATGACAGGCTTGTCTAAATTCTCTAATCTTCTAAATACCTTATTTCCTAATAATCCAAATTCTTTACCCTCTTCTTCATTTAAGTCTTTCATTTCTGCTATATCAGCACCTGCAACAAAAGCTTTATCTCCAGCGCCTGTTAAAATAACAACATACAAATCATCATCTTTTTCTATATTTTCTATAGCAGTATTTAAATCTTTTAGTGTCTCTGAGTTTAGTGCATTTAATGCTTTAGGTCTGTTAATTGTTAAAACTCCGATGTTTCCTTGCTTTTCAAAGATTACATTATTTAATTCCATTTTATTTCCTCCCTCATATACCATAGCGGATATACGGTTGTAAATGACTTTTAAAGTAATTTATAACAATATAACCATTATTATCCTAAACTTTCACATAATTAATTGTTAATTTTGTAACAAGCAAAGGCAAAAAAATAATTGAAGTAGCCTGTACTTCAATTAAATTATAAAACTTAATAGTAAATTTTTCAATATATTTTTTTGAAAATCTAATACTAATTTTCCATTTTAAACAAATTTTTATAAAATAAATCCAATTTATTTTACGTCATTATGATTTAAAAGATACACTAAAGTCATCATACTTTCGCTTAAATGTACATTCTCAACTTTTACATTTTTAGGAACATTTAAGTCTAAAGGCGCAAAGTTCCATATACCTTTTATTCCACCTTCAACTAAGTCATTACATACCTTTTGTGCATTAGTTCTAGGAACACAAATTATTCCTATTTCTATATCATTTTCTTTCACGAAATCTTTTAAATTTTCAACATCCTGTATCTCAATATCTCTTATTTTTATGCCAAACATTCTTGGATTAGCATCAAAAATACCTTTTAATTTAAAGCCTAATTTATTAAAACTATTGTAATTTGCAATAGCCTGACCTATATTTCCCGCACCGATTATAACTGTATTATAATCTCTATTAAGGCCTAAAATGTTTCCTATGTTATTATATAACTCCTTAACATTATAACCATAACCTTGTTGACCAAAATCACCAAAGCAGTTAAGGTCTTGTCTTATTTGAGAAGCTGTAAATCCTATTTTTTCACTTAATTCTTTTGAAGATATTCTATCAACATCATTTTCCATAAGCTCTTGTAAATATCTATGGTATTTAGGCAATCTTTTTACTACAGCCATAGATATGCCTTTTTTCTTTTCCATTTAAATAGCACCTCTTTCTAAAATTTTTATTTTTTTAAAAAGCAATTACTTTTTAGACTATATTCTAAAATCTAATGATAAAATTACAAAATTAACCTTATAAAATATTATCATACCCTAAAAAGTTTGTCTATATTTTAACATTCTTTTGGTTTTACTATGAAAAATATATGTATTTTTGTGTATTCTTTACAAATATTAGAAATTTTTATTTTCTTAATTAATATTATTAAAACTATGTAATCTATAACATATCTATACTTATCTAATAAATTTCTACAAAAAAAATAAGGCTTGCGTGGCTAAAACCCTACGTGCACACAAGCCTATTTAAACATTTCATAATGTTTAATATAAAAGTTTAAGGGAATTATTTACAATCTATACCCTATGCCTGAAAGTATTCTTACCATATTAAGATAGCAAAAAATTTAACCATTGTCAACAACATTAGACAAATTTCACGCTTATAAATTTTTACTCTTTAATATTCTACTTGAATTTAAAACAGCTATTAATGTTACACCTACATCTCCAAACACAGCTTCCCACATATTAGCCATTCCTAAAGCACCAAATATTAAAATTATAACCTTAATACCTAAAGCAAAAATTATATTTTGCCATACAATTGTATTTGTTCTTTTAGCTATTTTTATTGCCTTTATTATCTTACTTGGCTTATCATCCATTATAACTACATCTGCTGCTTCTATAGCTGCATCAGAACCAACACCACCCATAGCTATTCCTATATCAGCCCTAGCTAAAACAGGTGCATCATTTATTCCATCACCAACAAAGGCAATCTTTTTTCCTTTACTTTTATCTTTAAAAATATCTTCTAACTTTTCAACTTTATTTTGAGGAAGTAAACTACAATAAGCTTTATCAATTCCTAGTTCTTTAGCTACACTATCTCCAACTTTTTCATTATCTCCAGTTAACATTATAGTTTGCTTTACTCCTATTTGCTTCAATCCACTTATAGCTTCTTTAGAATCATCCTTTACTTCATCTGAAATAACTATATATCCTAACTCAGTTTTTTCATTTGCTAAGTAAACAACAGTTCCTATTTCATCTATTTTAGATATTTTTATATTAAACATATCCATTAATTTTGAATTACCAGCTAAAAAGATATCATTGTTAATTTTAACCTTTATTCCTTTACCTGAAATCTCTTCATAATCTGAAATTAAAGATTTATCAACTTTTTCTTTTAGCTCACTAACTATAGACTTAGCAATAGGATGATTTGAATAATACTCTGCATAAGCTCCTAACTTTAATAATTCTTCATCCTTTAAATTGCTTGTACTTTGTACTTTATGAACCTTAAAAGTACCTTTTGTTAAAGTTCCTGTCTTATCAAAAACTATACTCTCTACATTATTTAAAGCTTCTAAGTAATTACTACCCTTTATTAATATACCATTTTTAGATGCTAAACCTATTCCAGCAAAATAACCAAGTGGTATAGATACAACCAATGCACAAGGGCAAGAAACAACTAAAAATATTAAAGCTCTTGAAATCCAAGGAGAAAAACTTTCTCCCATAACTAAAGGAGGTATTATGGCAAGAGCTAAAGCTGAAAATACTACAACTGGTGTATAATATCTTGCAAACTTCGTTATAAATTTCTCTGTTGGTGATTTTTTATTACCTGCATTTTCAACTAAATCTAATATCTTAGAAACTGTAGATTCACCAAAACTTTTTGTTACTTTTATTTTTAATAATCCACTTTTATTTATAGAACCTGCTAAAACTTCATCTTTTTTATCAACTTCCTTTGGAAGTGATTCTCCTGTTAAAGCTGAAACATCAAGAGTTCCTTCTCCTTCTAACACAATACCATCTAGAGGAATTTTTTCACCTGCTCTTACAATTATTGTTGAACCAACACTTACTTTATCTGGTGAAACTTTTTTCTCTTCTCCATTTTCACCTATTAAATTTGCAAAATCTGGTCTTATATTCATTAAATCAGATATAGATTTTCTTGATTTATTTACTGCATAATCTTGGAATAGTTCTCCTACTTCATAAAATAACATTACTGCTACACCCTCTGGGAACTCACCTATGGCAAAAGCCCCAATTGTAGCTATAGACATCAAGAAGTTTTCATCAAAAACTTGTCCTTTTAAAATGTTTTTACATGCTCTTAAAAGAACCTCTCCACCAGCTATAATATAAGCAATACCAAAAATAATAAACTCATAAGTTTTATCTAATTTAACTATCATTCCTATAATAAATAAAGCTAAGGCAATTGCAAGTCTTAATAATTCTTTTTTATCTATATTGCCAGCAATTGAATTATTACTTTCCTTCTTATGAGCATGACTATGACTACCTTCATGACAACATGAATCTTCACAAACATGACTATTATTTTTCATATCACTTTTATTTTTTAAAACTTTTACCTCTGGCTCTAAATCTAAAACTATTTTTTTTATCTTTTCTTCTAGTCCTTCCTTTGAAACACCTTCTTTTGGTGTTACAAGTAAAAGTTTTGTTGAAAAATTAAGTACAGCTTCTTTAACTTCTGGAAGTTTATTAACTTTATCCTCAATTTTCCCTGCACAGTTTGCACAATTTAATCCTTCTAAATAAAGTTTGATATCATTCATTTTAAATACCTCCTTTTCATTAAAATATAATTATTTTATTTTTTCTTTTGAATTATTCTAAAACATGATTTAATCCCTCATTAAATATATGTTTAACATGGTCATCTGCTAAAGAATAAAAAACTACTTTTCCATCTCTTCTAAACTTAACTAATCTAGCTTGTTTTAAAACTCTAAGCTGATGAGAAACAGCTGATTGACTTACTCCTAATAACTCAGCCATATCACATACACACATTTCTCCCTCAAAAAGAGCACATAATATTTTTATTCTTGTTGAATCACCAAAAACCTTAAATATTTCTGCCAATTCATAAAGCACTTCTTCTTTTGGTAAATGTTCCTTAACTTTACGTAGAATATCCTCATGGATATCAAGACAATTACAACTTTCTATTTTATTATTATTCATATACAAGACTCCTATTATTTTTATATATGAGCATCTGTTCATATATTCATTTTTATTATATGTTAAATTACTAAAAAATGCAATAAAAAAAGACTATATTTTACATATAGTCTTTCACTTCTCTTTTTAAAAATATCTCTATTTCTTTTAAAATATCTTCTTCTCCTACAACAAGTAAGATATCATCTTGTTCAAAAATTATATATGGCCCTGGAGATATTATAAGATTTCCTTTTCTTCTTATAGCAACAATTGTAGCCTTTGTGTTTTGCCAAAATCTTGAATCCGAAATACTCTTTCCTATTAAAAAACATTCCTTTGGCAACTCTACTTCTATAGGAGTTAGTGGATTTGTATGTCTAAGCCTATTAGAATAATCTACTATTTTATCAATCATTTCTCCTATACTTTTTTCTATAGACTTTTTTTCTTCCATTAAAAAATCTATACTTTGTTTTAATGAAGCTACGCTTTCTATAGAATGAAACCTATTTATAAAATCATAAGCATTTTCCCTTGAAATGATAGTTATCCCACTACCCTTACTAGAAGATACTACTTTCATTTCCTCTAAAAGCTTAACAGCTTTTCTTACAGTTTCTGGAGATACATTATAACTACTTGCTAGGGTTGACCTTCCGTGTATCCTTTGCCCTACCTTTATATCATTATTATATATTCTTCCAGCTATATCTAAGGCTATTTGCTTATACATAGGCTCATTTACTTTAATCTCCATATTTATCCCTTTCTATAAAAAATGTTATATTATAATTTTAACATATTTTATTCATTAAAGGAATTTTTTGTATTAAGCTATTGCTGCTGAGTAAACTGCTTTAGTATTAGCAACTATGCTATCATTTATATATCTAACTACACTAATACAAGCAAAGTAAGCATATTTAAGGTCATTTTCATAACTCTCTCTTTTTCTATATAAGCTATGTGCCTCTTCTAAAAATGTTTCAACTGACATTTTTCCCCATATAGTAAAGTATTCCTTAGAAGGAATATATGTTTTAGCAAAGTTAGCTAATTCTTTTTCATACTTAACATGCTTATTCATGCTATGCTTAAATTCCCATCTTTCACTATGAGGAATACAGAAAAAATCACATACAAAATGGCATATAACTCCTAATTCTTGACTAAATCTACTTACTGAAAATTTCTTTTTAAAGTCTTCCATATTAAGAGAAGATAATTCTTTTATCTTATTAACAATCATATCAAAAGATTCATCTAAATAATGTTTTCTTAATTTATACTTTGAAACCATATCTGGCTTTACATTTCCATATATGAAGTTTTTATCACTTATTTTGAAATCTACCTCAACATCTTTTAATATATTTTGCGCAATAAGAATATGAGTGTTCATTAACATAATTTATTACCTCTAATCTTTTAAAAGTTTCTTATTAATATGATATTTCATCTCAATAAGAGTATATTACAAAAACATTTTTTATTTATTAAGTAATTATTAATTAATTATTAATTAATTTTTTATTAATATTATCATAATATTTTTTTCTAATTATACAAATTTACACAAAAAATAAAAACTAGAAACAGATAATATCTATTTCTAGTATAAAATCTTAATAATTATATTGTCCTACATTTTCACAAAGTCTTATATCTAAAGTATCCTCTGAAAGAGTCTTCTTATAAGAACATAAAAATTCATTTAACTCAGTATCTTGAAGGTCTATATTCTTAGGACTAGTTATAAGAACTTTATTTCCTTCTAATATTAATTCTATATCATTTTTATCATTTCTTATAAAATATGTAGTAACGCTTGAAGTCTTTACTTTTCCTTTATACTTTTCTTGAAAACTTAAAGTTTTTCTTAAGCTTTCATAATCCCCATTTTTTATACCTAAACTACTCATATCTATTCCTAGATTTTTCATTTGTCCTTCAATATCACCCATGTCAAAGCCATACCTTTTTAACATTTCTGTTTGGATATTTAAAAACTTTTCTTGAGAAATATTATTTTCGTTCATATATTTAGTTATCTCTCTTGAAAGGTCTATCATGCTCATCTTACCTTGAGCTACTGAATAATATAAATCATAAATATATGATTCAAACTTATCTATATCTTTATCTCTTGCCTTGTTTTTTAATTCATTAAAATCTACAATTCTATCACTCATAAAACAATACCTCCGTAAAGTTCAAACTTATATTATTACTATAATAACACAAAAATTTATTATTAACATATTATAATGGTTAATTTTACTTATATTTATGTGAAATTTATTTTAAAGAAAATAATTATAAAAAAAATTCTGTATGATAAAACATACAGAATTTTTATAGAATTAACCCTTATAAATAACCTTTAAATTCCTTCTTACTATTAATAGAATTCAATAAATGCTTAATCTCTTGATCTCTTCCTTTATCCATAACTAAAATAACATCTCCAGCATCTACTAAAACCAAATTTTTTATTCCAAAACCTATTATCAATTTTTCCTTACCAAATATAGAACAATTCTCACATTCTTCTAAAAAAACATTTTCTGAACTTCTATTAGTTCCCTTAGGCTCTAAAAATCTTCCTAGAGCTGAAAAAGTTCCTATATCATCCCAAGAAAAATCACATTTTATTACAAAGGATCTTCTTGTTTTTTGCATAACACCAAAATCGATAGATATCCCATCTATTAATGCATATTGATTTTTTATTACCTCTTCTTCATCCTCTTCTCCAATGTGTTGATATATCTCCATTAAATTCTTATACATTCTAGGAATATATTTTTCAATCTCTCTTAATATAACATCAGTACTCTTAATAAAAGTGCAATGCAACAGCCAGTAATTGGGAACATAGAATTTAACTTATATCAAGAGAAATTAAAGCAATCAATGAAAGAAAAATATTATAAACTTGTAACTGATTATAATATTAGCGAAGAAGAATATATGGAAAATATAGATATATTTATATATGTTCATTATCCATTTACTCTAGATGAGGGATATCTTTCTCCTAAACATTTTAAAACCTTTTGTGGGCTATTTATGATTCCTTACACACTAATAGCAGATGAATATTATTTATTTGTTTTAGGTGACTATGCAAATGATATTTTAAACATACGAAAAGCTTTCAAGTACACTCAAAAAGATTTGGCAAAAAAACTTAATATTAGTCCTGTTGATATTTATAAGTTCGAATCTTACTTAAAATATCCCACAAGATTACAATATAGAAAAATAATCAAAATAATATAGAAAGCTAGTGGCAAATGCCACTAGCTTTTATAATCTTTTCATCAATAAAATCTAAATTTAATAGATAATATTTTTATTTTAAATTTAGGTAATTAAATGGTTGTAGTATACTGCATCCACTTAATTGCCTAATAAATTTAACTTTTCTTATAAATTATCTCACACTTTTTTTCAAATCATCAAAAGTTAAATTATTTATATCTTCTTTATTTTTTACGACACCAATAAAATTTATATTTTCCATTAAAGATGTATTAAAGCCTTTCCTGTAAAACCTTAGTCTATCTCTTTCCAATATTGGAGTTGGTGCAGTTTTACCTACTCCATCTAATATTAAAATCATATTTTTATTTAATTCACTAACTACATTTATGAATTGACATAATTCACCTATATGCACCTTTCTATCTCCAGTTTTTGAATGTTCTATCCATATAGCTTCATCATTATTTTTAAAATATAAATCTGGATTATAAAACTTGCTATTAAATTTTTCTTTTTTAAAATCGCTTATATCAAATTTTTCTTTGAATTCATTTAGTTTCTCCCATTAAATATCCATTCGTATTCCATAATCTCTAAGCCACTCTTTTCTAACTTCATAATCACTCATTACTGAAGATAATAATTGCCAAAATTCATGAGAATGGTTCATATAATACATATGACACATTTCATGAACAATTATATAGTCTAGAGCTGTTGATTTAGCCATTACACATCTCCAGTTAAATAGTAATTCGTCTTTACTTGTACAACTAGCCCATCTTTTCTTTTGTTCTTTAACTTTTATATCTGTTGGTTTCTTATTAAAAAATTTTTGATAGTATTTTATTCTTTTGGCAACTTGTTCTTCAGTTTTTTCTCTATACCATTCTTCCATAGCCTTTTTTATTATTTCATCATTTTTTTCCTTTACGTAAACATGAAACTTTCCCCTAAATAATTTTACAAATGAATTATTCTGTAAAGTTTCATCTACATGAATTTGTAATGAATAGTTTCTTCCTAGGTACATGAATGATTCGCCATTAACGAATTCTCTTTTAACTTTCTTCTCTTCTATATGTCTAAATTCAAAAAGCTTTTGTACTATCCAAGCTCCTTTTGACTTAACTATTTCCTTAATTTCATCTTCAGAAGTATTCATAGGAGCAACTACTAAAATATTTTTAGGTGGCTCTACAGAAATACTTATCGTTCTTCTATCTCTAAATTCAATTCTGAATTCTATTTCTTTTGTTCCAAATTGTATTTTACTTTTCATATTCTACCTCAGATTTTAATCATTCTGCTTAGAATTATATATAATTAAACTACTTCAAAATGTATCTTAGCTAAGTTTAGAAGTGGTTCCATTATTTTTTCTCTAACATCCCTAGGAATTTTTTTAGCATACTTTTTGATTAGCATAAGCTTTATTCCTCTCTCAACATCATTAGTTTTTGAAGGATTAGTAACCCAGTCAATTCCACTGACATCTTCAACTACAGTTCTAACATCTTTGGCTATTTGTTTAGAAAGTTCTACTGTTTCATCTGATATATAACATGCTTTTTCTTCCTTAGCTATGAATTCTTCTCCACCATCTTCTAAGTATTTTTTTACTACTTTAAAGAACGCAAACTCTTTCTCATCTAGCCCTAAATCACTAGCTTCATTAGCAGCTCCATCTTCAACATGATTCTTAATAAACTTATTTAATCTTATTTTTCTTTCAATCCAATCATTTTTTGTTTCATCTAATATCTTTTGAAGTCTTTCCAATAGAGAAGCATAATAAACTGGATTTTCTTTTCTTCTAATATTAATTGTATGCTTAATTGCATGTTCCATAGCAGATGCTTGAGCTTCATCTGATTTTAGAGTGTTTATCTTATCTTTAAAATCTTTTTCAAATAATGTTATTGGTTCAATCCAACTTCTAACTCCTAGTGATTTTAAATGAGTTTCTATTATTTCTCTAACTTTTTCTCCACAATCAGCTATATCTATGGATTCACTTGGACTAAACTTAGCTTTAGCAGCTGCTCTAATATATGATAGCCATTTCAAATCATTTAATATTTCTGTATCAACATGTGATGGTAAAAGACTTTCAACTGCCCCTGAGAATTTTCTATACATTAATTCAAATTCAGCTCTTTTATCTTCTGGCTCAATTTTATTCACAAGAGCATCTAAATTATTTTTATCCACACCTCTAAACATAGACATTATAGATTCTCTATAAGATAACATTTCATTATATAAATCATCTAAAGATTCCATAGGTTTACCTAATTCTTCTTTATCAAATATAGCTAAAGCATCCTCTAAGTAATTTGAAATACCATAATAATCTACTATGTATCCACATTGCTTTGTAATATTTTCTTTTACTATTTCTCCATTTTCAAGTTGTCTCTCAACTTCTCTTGTTGATGTTCTATTAACCCTTGCAATAGCTTGAAGTAAAGTATGTTCTTTTAGTGGTCTATCAAGATACATAACCTGTTCAATAGGTGCATCAAATCCTGTTAATAACATATCTTTAACTATTAAAAATGTTAACTTGTCCTTATTTATAGGTTTCTTAAATCTTTTTATTAACTTTTCTTGCTCTGATTTTGTAGTAAAATGCTTTTTTAAGTGAGGTTTATCATTATTATCTCCTGAGAATATTACTTGAGCTTCAAATCCTTCACCTAATATTTCTTTCATATGTCTATTTAAAGCATCATAATATTTTACACAAGCTTCTCTTGATACACATACAATCTGTGCTTTAAATCCATTAGGAAGTATTTGTTCTTTATAGTGTTTTAATAAATCTTTAGCAATTTCATCGATTCTATCTTCTGATTCAACAACAGTTTTTTTATTGGCATATTTTTGTTTAATAGCTTCTTTTTCTTCATCAGTTCTATCAGAAAAAGCTTCATCAAATAATTCTTCTAAAGATTCTCCTATTACTTGTAAGTCTGGTCTTCTACCTTCATAAACAATCTTAACAGTAGCACCATCATCTACTGCTTGTTTAATAGAGTATTTATCTATATATCCTCCAAAAGTTCTTGGTGTTGATTTATCTTCTTTATCTATTGGAGTACCTGTAAATCCAATAAAAACAGCATTAGGTAATGCCTTTCTCATATTAGCTGCTGTGTCCTTATATTGACTTCTATGAGCCTCATCAGCCAATACAATAATATTTTGTTTTGTGCTTAAAACAGGGTACTCAACAGCATATTTTTGAGTTAATTTTTCTCCATCAAGCATAACTTCCTTTTCTTCAGTTTCACTTTGAAATTTCTGAATAGTAGTCATTATAATTTGTGGTTGAGGATTTGATAATAATTTTTTCATTTTATCAATAGTATCAGCTCTAACAGGAGTAGTTATTTTACCTAAAGTTCTTTCAAAAGTTCCTGCTATTTGCTTATCAAGGTCAATTCTATCTGTCACTACAACTATTGTAGAATCTGTTAATCCTTGTGTTCTCTTAATTTTTTTAGCTAAGAAAACCATAGTTAAAGATTTACCTGACCCCTGAGTATGCCAAACAACACCACCTCTTGAAATCTTATCTTTTCCATTTTTAATTTTATTAAGAGCTTTGTTCACAGCTCTAAATTGTTGATATCTACAAACCTTTTTAATTACAACTCCATCTTCTGCCTCAAAAACTATAAAGTTTCTCATCAAATCTAAAAGATTTTTCTTTTCTAAAAATCCTTGTAAGAATATATTTTGTCCACAATTTTTATAATTTTCAACGTCTTCAATTTTAAATGGATATGGGTCTTTCCATTCTAGATAGTAATTATAACTTGAACTTATAGTGCCAACATAAGCATTATATCTATTTAAAATTCCAGTAAAAAAATTAGTATAGAATAGCTTTGGAGCTCCTTCACCTAAAGACTCATCTCTAGCATTCATATATCTTCTTAACTGTTCATAAGCTTGTTTCTTTCCAATACATTCATTATCTCCTTTTTCTAAAAAAGGAGATTTAGCTTCTAAAACAACTACTGGAATACCATTAATAAAAATAACTATGTCAGGAAATATAGACTTTCCAGAAAGAGTTTGAACTTCAAACTGCCTGACAACTAAAAAATCATTATTATCAACATCATCCCAATCTATAAAATGAACTGTCTGTGGCTTTTTTTGCCCATTCCCAAACAAATCCTGTTCAACAGTAAAAGTTAAATCTACTAATGCATCATATATCTTTTCATTTATCTCTAATAAACCACTTCCTAGATTATCTGCTCTAGAAATATATCTAATTGCTCTATCTAAATTTTCTTCATTCATCCATGGATTTAATCTTTTTAAAGCATCCCTTAATATATTAATCAAAACAACATCAGATAAAGAATCTCTTTCCCCACTTTCAGGAGTTAAATCCTTACCATGAATAAAAGAATATTTTAAATTCTTTTCTAAATAATCAACAGCTGGTAATTCAACCAAAGTTTCTTCATTACCTAAGTATGACATTTTCATCCCCCTTTAACGTTAATAATCAATTTTATTATACACTATTTTACATTTAATAGATTCTTTGCATAATAAAAAGTCATAGATTTCTCTATGACTTTTTAAACTTTTTTATAAAATACTAAACCAATATTTCGGTAAATATTACATGATACCCCAATCTATAAATAATACTACACATTAAAACCAAAAGAACAATCCATGATATTGAATATACTATCGCTCTCTTTAAAATATATTTTTTATCCTCTATAATATATTCATCATCTTTAAATATTCTTTTTATATCTTCTTCACTTAAAATATCATTATAACTTTTTTTAGTTCTTTCATATATCTGAATGTATCTTTTATATTCATAATATACTTGAAAATTCGATATCAACATATATATTGATGAACCTATTATAAATGCAAAAGATATATATATTATATCTTTTGTAAATATATCCTTTAAGCTCCTATAATTTATAGCATTAATAATAACTATGGTTCCATATAAAGTCATTGCTGCTACCATATTAGAAAATAAATTTTTACCAATAGAATTAGCAAGTTCACTAATTTTATTGCATAAATCAAACAGAAACTCTGATACTTTTGATTTTATTTCTAAATATTCTTTTACATTTTCTCTTAAATATATAGAATGATTAGATTCAATTGACGGCATTAAAGGATTACTTAAATTAGTTATATCATTTTCTTTAATTGATAGTGATATAATATTTCTTGCTATTCCTAATTTATCAATTAAGTTTCCATTATTAATTATCCATTTATAAACACTATAGTATTCATCTGGACATTCATTGGTATATAAAATTAAACCTTCAATATTTTTATATCCATTGATAATTACATTAACACTATTATTATCCTTAAAATAAGCTATATCTGCTATTGAAATTATAGATAATATATCTCTTAATTTATAAAATATTTTTTTCATTCTTTCATTTGTACAATTAATAATATCAAAGTCACTTGGTACTAAACTACATTCTGAACTATTTAAAAAATTACTTATTTTAACTCTTTTTTTCAATTCTAATTTGCGGTCGTAATTATTTATTTCAAGTGATTTATTATTCCCATAGAAATATATTGATTTACTGTTGCAATCAATTTCATTTTCAATACTAAAAAAGCTAATTTTATCATTTACTAGTAATTTAGAAAATTCTTTAAATAACCCTTTTAAAGGTATACGTTCCATATATTTAATGAATACATTAATACAATAAATAGATATAATATCATCTACATTTTTTTAGATATTATTAATGAAACTTTATATTTTTTATTATTTCCATCGCTTAAATAAAGATTTAAATCTTTTATAAATTCCTCTATATTATCTCCACTCGAAAAATTAGTTATTGAAGCACCATCTTCAGATATACTTATTCTTACTGCATCTCTCTTTGGTATATTAGATATAAACTTTTTAATATTTTCTTTATTCGGCACTGATATTAACGAGCTACTTACAACTATTTTAAATTGTTCAAATGACTCAGAGCATTCATCTAAACTATACTCACTGAAAAATTCATTTATTATATACTCATATAATTTCATAAAGACATCTCCAAATCTAATTTATTTTTTAAAAGTTAAACTCATTGTATATCCTTTCTTCTATCTTAATTTTAAGATACATTTCATTAGTACTCTCATCTTTTTCTGCTTTAATCATATCATTTAAGTTAGAAATATTATCTTTTATTGTTAATTCAATTTCATCGCATATAGAGTAAGTTTTCTTTTTCTTTTTTCTTATAGCATTTAACTCAATATCAAATTTTCTATCAAAATTATTATCTGGTAGTTTTTTAAGCTTACTCTCCAAAACCTTAATATCAATTTTCTCACTATCATATGGTGTATAGTTTAAAAATACTTTTTCTATTAAATTATCATAGTCAAATCCCTTGTTTTGGTTGTAATATCCAATTAAGCTATTAAATAATCCTATATAGTCTTTTGGAGATTTTGATTTTATATTTCTAACTAAAAACCTATCTATTGTATTTAAAGACTTTTTTGTATTATCTTCATTGTTTGTACATGGTTCTAACTCCAAAAATCCATTTTTCCAATAATCTGATATTAAATTATTAGAATCAAAAATCCTTATTTCTTCAACTTCTCCATTAAAATTATAGTTTATAGACACGTTTTTAATATTTCTTTTTCAAGCAGCAAGCCTGTATGTTTTTCCCAATCTTTCTTATCTAAAATATTTACATGCTCTATTTTAGCCAATATATAACCTAAGTTATCTTCATTTTTAATTATAGACTGAATTAAACTTCCTTGGCTAATTTTAGTTCCTATTTTTAAAACCTTTTTTTGTGCTTCATTTTGTTGTTCTAGTAATCTTTTTGCTATTTTAAGTGCTTCATTTTTAAATGCCGTATTAGTGCCTTCTTGTAACGTAGATGCAACCTCACTATCTATAGATTTTAATTTATCTAACACTAAATTATTTATACAACTAATTACTTCTGTACTTTCTCTTTTTTCTTAAAATACCTGATATTTTTATTTTCTACACTCTTATTTATAATAGTTTTTAAATATTCCAATGCTTGATTTTTTTCAACTAAAATTTCTTCAACATTCTCCTCAATATTATGAATACACATTTCTAATACCTTTATATCCTCCATAATAACTCCTCCACAATACTAACTTACTCTTATTCTACCTACTAATAACTGTTGTATTAATCCTATTTTAACTTCTTTTAATTTTTCTTTTTTATTTTTATATTCTTCTAATTTTTCATCTAACCCCGATAATATTCTTGATATCTTTTTTTGTTCTTCCAACAAAGGAACTACTATTTTAAACTTATTGACATCTGATAAATTTAATGATGGTTGAACTCCACTTTTTAAGTATTTATTAATTTCTTTTTTTGCTTTTTCAGATTCTAAATAATAATAATAAAACTTGCTATTATAAATATTATTATCAATTGCTATCCTAGCAGTTTGCTGTGTTATATTCGCCTCATTTAACCTTAATGGTACTATTGCTAAATTACCTACACTACCTACAATAGTTAATAATAAATCTCCTGTTTTAACTCTTGACCTAGTATAAGATTTTTCTATAATATCACTTGTTTTAAAAATCTCATCATTATCTACCCATCCAAATGAATAATCCTTAGCTCTAATAACATGCACTCCATTCTCTGTATATTCTCCAGGTTGTACTATTCCATATGTTATCTTTCTTTCTTTTTCTACTATTTCATCTAACTTTTTAACTTCCCACTCTTTAGGTATCTCTCCCAATTCAGTTTTCTTAAACTCTGTATGTCCTATTCCTTTTGTTAATAATTGTTGCATTAATCCTTTTTTAAGTTCTTGATTTTTTTGTATTAATTTTTCTGTATTATCTATTTGTTCATCTACAGTCGAAAGTATTTCAGCTATTTTTTCTTGTTCACCTAAACTCGGTATTGGTATTTTTAACGATTTTAAATCATTACTATTTATTGCTTCAAATGTACTGCCTTGTGCTGATTTTAATAAAAAATCTTGAAATTGTTGTATAGCATAATATAAATATCTGTAATTACTAAATTCATTTTGTCTAATTGCTCCTAATCCTCTACCAATACATGCCTCTATATTATTAATATTTACTGCTCCTACTGGTGCTCTTACTGAAATTAGTATATCTAGTGGCTTTGATATCTTAGTTGGATTACTACACCATTTTTTCACTATTGGATTTATTCTTCCAAACTCAGTTTTCCCCTGAAAAAATGCAATACCAATTCCATCATTATTATAACTATTAGAATTTGGTGATTGCCCCATTATTATTTCTGAAACATCGCTTAATTTTTTAATTTTCCACTCATTAGGTATCTCACCTAATTCCGTCATTTTATATCCTTCTCTTGCTTCTTTTTTCACTTATTAATTCACCACCTTACAGAATATCAAATCCTAATTCTTTTAAATATCCATTAAGTTTCTCTTTTGTTTTCTCTTCTTCTTTTTCTAATTCTTTTATTTCATTTATTACTTTTTGTATGTCTACTGGTTCTTCTTCTTCAGTTGTGTCTACATATCTGCTTATATTTAAGTTATAGTCATTTTCTTTTATTTTTTCTAACTCTATTACATTTGCATATTTTTCTACATCTTCAAAATTATCAAAGGCAGCTATTATTTTTTCTATATCTTCTTTTCTTAATTTATTTTTATTTCCTTCTTTTACAAAATCATTACTTCCGTCTATAAATAATATTTTATTTTTTCTTTCTTCTGATTTTTCCTTATTAAGTACTAATATAGCTGCTGGTATTCCTGTTCCATAGAATAAGTTTTGTGGAAGCCCTATTACTGCTTCTATTAAATCATCTTCTATGAATCCTTTTCTTATCTTTCCTTCAGCTGACCCTCTAAATAAAACTCCATGAGGAACTACTGATGCCATTTTACCTTTCATATTTAAACTTGCTAACATGTGTTCAACAAAAGCTAAATCTCCATATGACTTTGGTGGAATTCCATAAGTAAATCTATGAAAAGCATCATGTGAAGCTTCTTCTGCTCCCCAGTTTTTAAGTGAGAATGGTGGGTTTGCTAATACCTTATCAAATACCTTTAATGCTCCACCTTCTGTATGTTTTGGTTCTCTTATAGTATCACCTTTTTGAATATCTGCTCCCTTTGCCCCATGAAATAGCATATTCATTTTACAAATTGCCCAAGTTGAAAGGTTTATTTCTTGACCAAATAAACTTAAGTTCTTAGGATTTC
This sequence comes from Clostridium sp. TJA038, assembly GCF_058310255.1. NCBI lineage: Bacteria > Bacillati > Bacillota > Clostridia > Eubacteriales > Clostridiaceae > Clostridium > Clostridium sp. TJA038. Next base: position 56,311 of record NZ_JBZEFA010000004.1, read on the forward strand.
CACCATGCTTTTTAACATACTCTATACTTTGAATAAGCATACCACCTGAACCACAAGTTGGGTCATATATTCTATCTCCTTCTTGTGGTTTTAAAATATTTGTAATAACCTTAACAACTTCAGTAGGAGTATAGAATTCTCCCCCTTTTTTACCACCTTGGTCTGCAAATTGTTTTATTAAATACTGATAAGCATCCCCTAGAATATCTTCTGATTCTAAGTTTGAGTTTGCTAAATTTATTGTACTAAATAAAACTAAAAGTTGTGCTAATTTTTTATCTGGCACTTTTTCCTTATCATTGTAGTTAGTTGTACTTAAAACTCCCACAAGTTCTGAGTTTTTAGGCTCGTCTTCTAAAGCTTTAAATGCTTTATCTAATTCTGGTCCTATATTTAAAGTTAAATTTCTAAGTTTCTCCCATCTAGCTTGCTCTGGAACAAAGAAAGTCTCATAAATACTAGGGTCTTCTAAAAGTTCTGTTACCTCATCTTTATCTAATCCATCTTCTAAAAACTCTTTTCTTCTCTCTTCTCTTTCTTCATCAAATTCATCATTTAATCTTTTTAAAAATAACATTCCAAATATATAATCTTTGTACTCAGCAGCTGATAATTCTCCTCTAAGAATATCAGCACATTGCCAAAGTGTTGATTCTAATTCTTGTAGTGTAAGCTTTGCCATAAATTAATCTCCTTTATTTTTAATCTTATATTAATTTTATCATAATAATATTAAATATTGTTTTAATAGACATAACAAATTTAAACATTTATGTTTTTATATACTATTTACTAAAAACTAAACATATATATTATAGATATTACTATTATAAAGGAAAGTTTAATGAGTAAAAATCCATATCTTGATTCAGTAATAAAATATTTAAAAGACAAAAAGTTTTCAGAAATTATTAATTTAAAACCAAATGAAATAAACAAATTTATTAGAGAAAATAAATCTGATATTATTTCATCTTTAAATTTATCTGAAGATAACTTTAATTCTTGTAAAAACTATGTATCTGTTTGCTTAAAAGCCATAATAATTATAAATTTTCTTTCAAATGAGAAAGTTAATATATATAATAAATTGTTACAATGTAAAGACATTAAAGAAGTAAACTACTTATTAAGAGATGAAGAAAACCTTCCTTTCTATATTTCTAATAATATTTCTGCTCAAATTAGAAAAGAAATTCATTCAATAAAAGAATTAAAAACACCAAACATTTATACTAAAGCAAACTTAGAAGAAATAAAAATTGAACAAACTACTCTTGAAACTTTTAAAGAAAAGAAAAAGCTTAATATCGATTCACTCATAAATTTAATAAAAAATGATACCTCTCTAAATAAAAAATTAAATAATTGTACTGACAAAGAAATTTACCCTTTAATAAAAGAAAATTTCAATGAAACTTATGAAATTTCTGATAAATTAATTGATGAATATATTGATATTAAAAATTCTTCTGAATCTATAGAAATCGATGAAACTATCAATATTGATAAAGTTAATTTAATTAACAAGGAGCTTACAGACCGATTATCTATTCTTCAAGAAAACTTTAATAAAGTCTCCTTAGAAAATCAAAACCTACTTAATGAAAGAGAATATTTTATTGCTGAAATAGAACGTCTCAATAAGGATATAGATAAATATAAAAACAATATAGAAAGTAAAAAAGTTGAAAACTTAGTTTCAATGAAATTAAACACTTTTAATTCTTTATTAAATAGCAATTCTAATGAAAGACAAGTAACTATAAAGGATTCCATCTTAGTTAACATATCTAAGTTTATTGATAAAAATAATCTAATTAATACCGAAAATTTAATATCACAAAATCGTGATTTATATTCAGAAATAGTTCAAATATGCTTATTATCTTTTATACATGAAAATTTGCTTTTTTAAGTTATAAAACTTATAATACTTGTCCATAATATGGATATATATATGTTATGGGGAGTGTATTTAATGAATAAATTAATAAATAATGCTGGAAATCTAATAAGGTCAAAACGTAAAGAAAAAGGCTATTCCACTCAAGAATTAGCCAATATATTAAATGTATCATCTGGATTAATAAATAATATAGAAAATGGTAAGACCGACACATTTAACTTAGAATTACTTCATAAAATTAGCGATACTTTAAATATATCATCTTCTCAGATTGTTTCTGATAATATTAAGGATATAAATTTAGAAAACATATCTATCTCTAAATCTTTTATACCTTTATTAAAATCATTGAATATAATAGCAAATAATCCCAATTGGAATCAGCTCAAAATCCAATTATTATTAGATAAACTTATTAATGACATAAATTTTTATAATAAAATAAATTCAAATTAAGTAAGTAATCACCTAAATTACTTACTTTTTTATTTTAAATCTCATATAAAATATTGAATTATTTATATATTTTTTTGAATATTTCATATAAATTTGCAAATAACTATATATGTGATAGTTACATAAAATTTATTTTCAACATCTATCTTCCATTTATAAAATTAAAATATTAAATAAAGAGGTGTTTTAAAATGGCAATTAAAAAAAATGATAATTTTAAAGTAAAAATATCATATATAGACAAATCATCAACTTGGAATAAGTTAACTAATTTTTTAATATCATATATTATGGAAAATTATGATATTATGGAGGATTTAAAGAATGGAGAATATAACGATGGTAAATAAGGTAATAAACAATCCAAAAAACTATGCTGTTATATATGCAAGAATATCTTCTAAAAATGAAAATAACTCTATAAATGCACAAATTAATCTTGGAAAAGATGTCATATATAAAAATAACCTAATACTTTATGATACATACATAGATAAGATATCTGGAAAAACTACATCTCCTAAAGAAAGAAAAGGGTTTTCTAGACTTTTAGAAGATGCTAAAGCAGGTCTATTTAAAACTCTAATTATATATAGACTTGATAGATTAGTTAGAAGATATGATGATTGGATTGAGACAAAAAAAATTCTCAATAGATTAGGAATTAAAATATTGTTTTCAGATACTAACCAAGCCTTATTAGAAAACTCCCCACAATCTGAATTCTTTCAAAATTTTTCTGTAATGATAGCAGAAATGGAGCCAGACACTATAAGCTTACGTGCAAATCAAGGTAAAATATTTAGAAGAAATAGTGGTGCATATACTTCTACTAAATCCCCATTTGGATATATAAAAAAACAATCTAATGATAGTAAAAAATCAAAATCTATATTTATTCAAGAGCCTATAAAACTAGCATTTATTAAGTATATATTTTTTGTTTTTCATCGCTTAATTATTGAAGAAAAAAGAAGTAGTAACTCTAATTCTCAAGCTTCAATCAATAAACTATATAATTTATTAAAAAGTACATTAGATTATATAGAATCCCATATTAATTCAAAATATATTCCTATTAGAAATAATATTAAATACCCATATTTAGAAGGTGAACTTTTTGATGTAATTAATAAATATATAAAAAAAAATGATTTAGAATATTTAAAAAAAGAGATAAGTGAAGTTAAATACTATTATTTATTTTATAAAGAAAATAATCGAAAAAAAAATTCTAATTATTTAAATTCTTGTTTAAAAAACCCTATATATGCAGGCTTTATTTTAGTAGACTCTAATCATCCATTTAAAGGCCTGTCTTACTCAACTAATAAAAAAACTGGTATTACTAATTTTAAAGAGCGTTTAGATTTGAACTCCTTTGTTAATACCAATAATTTAGTTGGAATAATTCCTTTACCTATTTTTAAAACAGTATATTCTTATATAACTTATAAAACTTTAATTAATATTGATAGAACTCCTAACTTTTTGCTTAAAGGAATCCTCATATGTTCTAAATGTAATAAAAAGCTAAAATTAATTGATGATAATTATCTATCATGTAAAGGAGCTAGATGTTATCCATTCCTAAAATATGATTTATTAAAATTTATTATTGATAAAATTATAGATAGTTGTTTATCTATAAGTCAAACACCAATGGAACAATTTATAAACAAACTATCTCGAAATATTGAAATTAAAAATCAAAATATTAAATATCAAACTTTAAGTAAATATGAAGCTATTTATAACTATCTATCTTCAAATGATTATTCTTATGTTGATAAAATACAACAAAAGGATACTGCAATAAAATCCTATATTAACTCATGCAATAAGTATAGAAATAAACTTTCTTATTTAAACCAATTATTTGATGAAGTTAATAAAATAAATAAAAAATGTAGTTCTAAACCTCAATTAGAAAATGATAGTATTCTATTACACCAAGTAAAAGAAAAAATAGTTAATCATATTATGAATAATGAAGAATTTTTTATTCCTATATTTAGTGAAATTATTAAAGAAATAAAGGTGGATATTAATTATGACCAATCTCCAATTGAAGGAAAGCTCAACATCAAATATGAATTTACGTCCTAAAAGTATAGCTATTTATACTAGAGTGTCTACTGAAAGACAGGAAAATAATAACTCTAAAGCTAATCAACTTTCAAGTATAAAGCAATATATAAGCAATCAAGGATGGAGTGATATTCCTTATGAAATATATTCTGATACTCAATCTGCTTCAATAACATCTAACTCTATTAATATTTATAATGAATCAGATACTATGAATCCTAGTATATTTTTAAGAGATGGATTAAGACGATTAATTTATGATGCTAATTATAAAAAATTTGATAAATTAATAGTTTATTCTCATGATAGATTATCTCGTGATATATATGAAAGCTTATTAATTAAGCATACTTTAAAGAAACTAAACATTGATATATTATATTCTAAAGCTGGTGAACAAATAAATTCTGAAAATCAATCTATTAATAACTTTTTTGAAAATATGCTAAGCAATATAGCTGCTCTTGAATCTAGTATTATTGGTGGAAGAGTTCTTATTGGCAATAGACATAATATATTAAATAATCTATGGGCTGGTGGTCCTGCTCCTTATGGTTATAAATTAATTGCTATTCCATCTAACCGTAAAAAAAGTAAACTTTCAATATATGCTCCAGAAGCTAGAATAGTAAAAAAAATCTTTGAATTATATACTGAAGGATATACTCCTAAAGATATAGTTCAATTTATTAAATCAGAATATAGCTACAATAAAGATAGACTTTGGACAATAAATAGTATTAAAAGTATATTAAATAATCCAGTATATACAGGAACTATAGTTTGGAATAAAAAAGGAGGCAGAAGAAACCCCAAAAAACATCCTACTAATGAATATGTTTATTCTAAATATGATGAAAATATAAGAATAATAGATGAAAAGTTGTGGAAAAAATCTTTAAACATACGAAAGCTTCAAGACGAGAACCCTAAATTTTTATCAACAGCCTTTTTACTTCAAGGAATGCTTGTGTGTAAAAGTTGTGGAAATTATTTAATTAGTAAAAATCATGGAAATTCATCTGGTAGAGTCTACTTTTGCTCTCATAATAATAAAGATAAATTTTCTAAAAAAATAAATGCTCCAACAATTACAATTAAAGCATCACTAATTCACAATATTGTTTTTAAAGAATTACTAAATCTTTATAAATCAATATTAAGTATTCCTGCATTTTTTGATGAGTTTTATTCTAACTATTTAAATAAATTAAAAGAAAAAAATAACAACCTATTAGTTCAGAAAGATGAAATTGAAAGTAATATAAACCATTGTGATGATATATTAATGAAATGCTCATCTGAAATTTCAAGATTGCTAGAACTAACTAATGTTATGAGTAAAGATATTGCTGATATTGACTATCATGAAAAAAATTTATTGTTACTTGATTCAATTAAAGAATTTAAAACTAGCCTTATTTTATCTAAGTCTCAATTAAACGATGATTTAAATAAAATAAATAGAAAGCTTTCAAAATCTATACCTAGTAAAGCTTGTTTTAAAGACTATGTAGTAAATACTTTAAAACCTATTGAAGATATACTTAGCCAAGAAAATTCAAAGATTAAAAACAGATGTTTAAGGCTATTGCTACATGAAATTATTGATAAAATAATAATTTCTGAAACATTTGAAATAGAAATAATATTTAAATAGTTACTATTATTTTTCCCAAATTAAATGAATATATATTAAAAGTATATCACTATATTTTGGGGGAAAAATGGCTAATCAACATGATAAAGTACAATTGTTTATAGCCGAAGATTCCATTGAAGATGAATCTTTACTTATAAAAAAGCTTAGTATTGCAACCATTGATTCAATTAAAGATATTCTTCCTAAAGATATTGAAACAATGAACTGTTTAATTAATAAAGTAAAATCTGATATATGAGGAGGTATTTAGTTGAAAACCGCTGCAATTTATGCTCGTCGTTCAAAAGTTGTTGAAACTGGTGATTCTATAGAAAATCAAATTCAACTTTGCACTAATTATCTTAAAAATATAGGTATAAATAATACTCTTATCTATTCAGATGAAGGCTTTTCTGGTAAAAACACAGAAAGACCTGGATTTGTTAGATTAATGAACGATGCCAAGCAAAAGAAATTTGATACTCTTGTATGTTATAAAGTTGATAGACTTAGTCGTAATATTGGTGATTTCTCAAATCTAATAAATGAACTTGAAAAAAATGAAATTTCATTTATATCAGTAATAGAACAATTTGATACTAGAGCTGCAATGGGCAAAGCCATGATGTATATTTGCTCCGTATTTAGTCAACTTGAAAGAGAAACTATATCTCAAAGGGTTTGTGATAACATGTACTCTCTTGCTACAAATGGATATTGGCTAGGTGGTGAATTTCCATTTGGTTTCAGTAGCTCTAGAAAAAATTTTACTGATTCTTCTGGTACGAATAGAAGTTACTCTGAGTTAATACCAATTGAAAAAGAAATAAATTTAGTTAAATTAATATTTAATAAATATATTGAATTAGGTAGCCTTTCTCAAGTTGAAAAATATCTACTTCAAAATAACATTAAAACTCGCCGAGGAAAAGATTGGAGTAAGGCAAGCATAAAAAATATTATTTCTAATCCTGTATATGTTAAGGCAAATGATAAAACAATAGAGTATTTTAAGTCCCAAGGAATAAAAACATATGGTGAACCTGATGACATACACGGCATATTAATTTATAAAAAACGAAAAGGTAAAAGTGGGAAAATACGTAATCCAGATGAATGGATTTATGCCGTATCTACTCATGAAGGAATTATTGATTCAGATTCTTGGTTAGAAGCACAAAAAATAGCTGAGATTAATAAATATAAAGCTCCTGCTTTAGGTAGTAGTCATAAAGCTTTACTAAGTGGAATAATTCGCTGTGCACAATGTGGAAGCTCTATGAGAGTATCATATGGGGTTCCAAATAAACTAACTAAAAAAAGAAAGCATTACTATATGTGTACTTTAAAACACAATTCGGGAAAAGTAAGGTGTGCAAGTAAAAATGTTGATGGTCCAGAAGTTGATAAATTAGTAATTAATAAGTTAAAAGAACTATCTTTAGATAAAAGTTATCTAGTTCAAAGATTAAAAGATTATAAAAAGTCTTTTGCTACTTCATCAGAAAATATTTTATCTAAAAATATTCAAAATGAAATATCTAAAAATAAAGAGCAAATAGATAACTTAGTAAATAATATTACTCTTACAGAAGACCCTCAACTTGTTCAAATATTACTTGATAAATTAACAAAATTAAAAGGTAAAAGTGTAGAGCTAACAAATTCATTAAATAAATTAAATGATGAATTAGCTAAACAAGACATTTTGATAAATAACTGTGATAATATCATACAAAAATTAAAAAACTTATCAGCTCTAATTGATGATTTAGATGTTCCACAAAAAAGAAATTTATTATCATCAGTAATTGATAAAGTTTTTGTTGATGGTGATACTGGAGCAGTGAAAATAAAATTTAAAACAAAATAAAAGCCCGTAGTTATTAACTACAAGCTAAACACTATGGAGGATAAAAATGAAAACAGATGAATCTAAAAAATTAAACTCTGCATCGCATTTTTGTAATGAGAGCATCAGCTCTAAATATGAACATTCCACTATTCCATAAATAAGTGCCTTTTAATAAGAAGTCTTTTGCAACTTCTAAATTAGGCTTTTCTGTAAACCTTGCTATCTTGAAGGTAGGAATTTGTCCATTTACTCTATCACCCATTTCTATATAACCATAACCTGTTTCTGGTCTATTTGGTTCTATTCCAATGGTAACAATAGCCCTTTTTTTATCAGCAATCTCTACTGCTTGTTCTAAGGTTTGAAGATAGCTTTTATCTCCTTCTATATAGTGATCTGAAGGCAATACTATCATAACTGCATCTTTATCTTTCTTTAAAAGCTTAGCAGCTGAAAGACCTATACATGTTGCAGTTTCTTTATTAGCAGGTTCAGTAAATATATTTTCTTTCCTTATGTCTTTAAGTTCATTTCTTATCTTGTCTTCATACTCTTTATTTGTAACTACGTAAATATTATCCTTATCTATTATAGGTCTAATTCTATCCACAGTATTGCTCAAAAAACTTTTACCGTTATTTTGTATACTAAGGAATTGTTTTGGGTTAGAACTTCTTGAAAGTGGATAAAGTCTAGTTCCTCTTCCTCCTGCTAAAATTAATGAGTAAAGCATTGTGCCTCCAACTCCCTTAATTGTTATAGTGTATTTTATGTGTAAAATTCCTATTATGTGAATAATAAAAAATTTAAGGCTTTAGTTAAGAAAAACCTAAACTAAAGCCTTTTACAATTCTTATTAATTTAATCTGTTTATTAAGATTTAATAAATATTTTTATTTTATCCCTATTTTAAATTAAGTAAAATAAATATTAAAATCCATTATTCTTAGAAACCTCTTTCATCCACATACCTGATTTCTTAATGGTTTTCTCTTGAGTTTCTAAATCTAAGGATATATATCCATATCTATTTTTATATGAATTTAACCATGACCAACAATCTATAGGTGTCCAAAGATGATATCCAACACAATTTGAGCCTTCTAAAATCGCCTTGTGTAACCATTGTAAATGCTCCTCTATAAATTCAATTCTATAATCATCTTCTATTATTCCTTGAGGATTTTTAAATCTATCTTCTCCTTCAACACCCATTCCATTTTCGGAAACAAACCATTTTATATTTCCATAGTTATCCTTAACATTTTTAGCTATGTCATAAATTGCCTTAGGATATATCTCCCATCCTCTATATGGATTCATTCTCTTTCCTGGCATATCATAATTATCAAAGTATTTCTCTGGTGCCCAAGTTTTTTCATTATAATCTTTATTTTCTCTAGCCTTAACTCTTCTTGGTTGATAATAATTAACCCCTAAAAAATCAACAGTATTATTTTTTATTATATCTAATTCCTCTTTAGTAGAACTCCAAAGAACTCCATCTTTTTTGAAAATTTCTACTAGCTTTTTAGGAAACTCCCCTTTAACAGCAGGGTCTAAAAATAGCTCATTGAAAAATGCATTAACAAATTCAGCAGCTTCCCTATCCTCTTTAGAATTACTTCTTGCATAGGCTGGTGTTAAATTAACTATTATTCCAATTTCTCCATCTTGACCTAACTTTCTGTATTCTTCTATAGCTCTAGCAGAGGCTAAAGCTATATTATAAGCTGCTTGAATTCCTCTTTTTCCATCAACTATACAAGGATAATGCCATTTATATAAAAATTGTCCTTCAATAATAACTATAGGCTCATTAAAAGTAGCCCACTTTTTAACTCTATCTCCAAATAAACTAAAAGCAGTTTTAGCAAATTTAGCAAATAACTCTACAACATGTTTTGATTCCCATCCACCGTATTTTTCATAAAGTTCAACTGGAAGGTCAAAATGATGTAAATTCATTATTATATCTATACCATTTTCTAAACAATTGTTTATTACTTCATTATAAAATCTTACTCCATCTTCATCTGCTTCTCCAGTTTCAAAGTCTTTTATTAATCTTGTCCATTGTATTGATGTTCTAAAAGAATTTAATCCAATCTCTTTTAACATTGATAAATCTTCTTTATAGCTATTATAAAAATTTGATGCTATATTAGGACCTATTCCATTATGAAATAGCTCAGGATTTATATCAAACCAATAATCAAATACATTATCATGTTTTTTATTAAATCTACCTTCTGATTGAGGTCCTGAAGTAGCAGCACCCCACCAAAAACCCTTTGGGAAATTATATTTCATATGTAAAACCCCCTATATGCCCTTTGTAAACTTTTTCTCTACTTAATTGTATATTTTAAAAAACTTTTTTTCTACTTTTCTATTATTGATTTATTCCAAAAATTATGGATAATTTCAAGAAAAAAAAGACCTAAGAAAATCTTAGATCTTTTATAGCAAACCAAATTTTACTAGTGTATTCTATAAATTTTAATTTAAACAAATAACGTCCCCATTAAATGACCATACTTAATAAATTCTCTCAAAATTTAAATAATAAAAATACTCAATATAAATACCCTAATATCTATCATATGTCGAAAGATATCTAAGCTTCTTCCCCGTCGAAGCTTGTAAAATTGCATAAGAATAATTCCTTATTCTTAAGTTTAAAGTAAAATTTATACACATTCTAAATTAATAATCTACTTAAAGGCTCCCCCAAACCAAAAAGAAAAAAATTAACTTGAATATGATAATAATAAAATTATTGGCTTGTTAGAAGTTCATCTATAAATAACAGGCATTAGTACATAGACGTAACTTTAAAGATTGTATTCCTATTTTAAAATTTTTATAAATTGAACACTTAAATTTTAATTATTTCTCATCCGAACATTGAAAACATATACAATCTTTAATTATATTATACATAACTTTCTTAATCATTTCCATACAAATCCACTCAGTTTCTTTCATTTTTTATTTATTTCATTAATTTTTTAACAATTGTTAACTTATTTTGGAAAGGAGCATACCTAATTTTTAAATCAAAAAATGTTTTTCTATTCATAACACTCTTTTTATTAGAGAATAAATCAAAGCTATATTTACCATGATATTCTCCCATTCCACTATTTCCAACTCCACCAAAAGGTAAATAAGAAGATGAAACATGAACTACAGTATCATTTATTGTTACTCCTCCAGAGGATGTTTTTTCTAATACTTTTTCAACATTATTTTTATTCTCAGAAAAATAATATAAAGATAAAGGTTTCTCTTTACTATTTATAATGTTTATTACTTCATCTAAACTATTAAAAGTCAAAATAGGAAGAATAGGACCAAAAATTTCTCTCTCCATAATTTTATCATTCCAATTTACTCCTCTTAAAATAGTAGGTTCTATCTGTAAAGTTTCTCTACTGTAATTTCCCCCAAAGAATAATTTATTTTTATCTATGTAAGAAATAACCCTATCAAATTCTCTTTCATTAACCATTTTAGGGTAGTCCTCAGAAAGCAAAGGATTTTCTCCAAATTGATTTTTTATTTCTAATTTTAAAGCCTTTAAAAATTCTTCCTCAATATCTTTATGAACATATATATAATCTGGTGCAACACAAGTTTGTCCAGAGTTAAGTAATTTTCCCCATATTATTCTTTTAGCTGCTAAGGAAACTTTACTTTCTTTATCAACAATACAAGGACTTTTTCCACCTAACTCTAAAGTTACGGGAGTTAAAAATTCTGAAGCAGCTTTCATAATTATCTTTCCAACAGTAGCACTGCCTGTAAAGAATATATAATCAAATCTCTCCTTTAATAAAGCCTCAACTACATCTTTTCCATTGCCTGGGTCAACATGTAAAACATACTTTTCATCAAAAACTTCCTCTAAAATTTTCTTAACAATTTTAGAAGTTTCTAAAGCTGATTCTGATGGCTTTATAACCGCAGTATTACCTGCTGCTATAGCTCCAACAAGAGGTTGCATAAGTAACATAAAAGGATAATTAAAAGGACCTATTATTAAGACTACCCCATAAGGTTCTAATTTTACAAAACTATTAGCTGGGAATTGTACTAAAGGTGTTTTTACCCTCCTTTTTTTACTCCATTTTTTTATATTTTTAACTTGTAAATTTATTTCATCATAAACCATTGCTATTTCTGTAACATAAGCTTCAAAACTAGATTTTTTTAAATCTTTCTGTAAAGCATAAAATATATTTTCTTCTTCTTTTTTTAATACTTCTTTTAACTTTTTTAATTTTTCTATTCTAAAATCTATATTTTTGGTTTCTCCTAAGGAAAAATATTCTCTTTGATTATTTATTTTATCTCTTAATAATTCCAAAACTCTTCCTCCCTCTTTATTCCAAAGTTCCTTTTTACTTATTATATATCTAAATTCTTCAATAATAAAATAAATACCAAAAAATAAAAAATGTATCAAAATATTTTGATACATTTTTTTATTTCTCAAAGTTAAAAATTATAAATCAATCCTTCTTTTAAATATTCGTAAGGTATTTTAAACTCTCTAATTCCTGAAGAATAGGGTGCTATTTCATATAACTGAAAATATATTACTATGGCATCCTCTAGTAAATAATAATCTTGATTTTCATTAATCCCTTTAAACACTTCTCCTCCATCAAAATAAAGTTCCTTTTCTTTTTTTATATCTTCCTTAATTTTTTCATCTATTTTTAATTTATAATCAAAATTATCTTTAAAAAGATTTTTAAGCTTTAAAACTTTCCCATTTTTCAAATTATAATTATAGCTAATTTTAGTAGTCAATCCATGAGCACCACCAGTATACTGATAGTAATCCATATTAATACTTAATAAATCATTTTTAGAAAAATAATTATAATTAGTATAAGCTTCAAACTTTTTAATATCCTTATTTAAATTTTCTTTTTTATTATGTTCTTCCTTCTCTAAAAGCTTAATATCTTCTATCCATTCTAAAGTATAATCTTCTATTGCCTTATTTATATTATCAGCAATCCCTTTATCCTCTAATAAAACTACTGGATATTTAACCTTAATATCATATTCTTCCGTACTTTCCTTTACTGTTTTCTCTAATAATTTTTCACAATTTAAACTTTTACCAAAAACTATTGAAGTAAAAGAAAAAATTAAAATAGAAAGCAGTAAAAAAGTTTTCTTAAAAGTCATAACTAAACCTCCCTTTTAGTTTAAATTAAACACTTTTATTTTTCTCTTAAGTGCTATAATTATGTATAAACAAAAGATTTTTAATTAACAATGAAAGGAGTGTTATAAATGAACTTTATTATTATTATTTTGATTTTTGTCCTTTTAATTTTATTCTTCTATTTTGGGACAGGCTATTATGTTTTTAGCTCTACAGTTACTAGAAAATTACATGATATTAATAAAAGTTACAATAGATATGTTGAAAATAATCTCTTTGATGAAGCTTTATATGACTCTGCCTGTAAGGAAGATATTACTTTAAAATCCTTTGATGGAATTGATTTAACATCTACCTTTATAAAAAGTAAAAAACCTTCAAAAAAGTTTGTAATATTAGTTCATGGAGTGTCTATATGTTATGTGGGTTCTTTAAAATACTTTGATATGTTTTATAAAGATGATTTCAACATTTTAATTGTTAATCAAAGAAGACATGGAAAAAGTGGAGGAAAATATTCTACTTACGGATTTTATGAAAAATATGATATAAATCTGTGGATAAATTATCTTAAAGAAAAATTTGGTGATGATATAATACTAGGTCTGCATGGTGAATCTATGGGTGCTGGTACAGTTATGGAAACTATTCCTCTAAGTAATTTTATAAAATTTGTAATTGAAGATTGTGGGTATTCAAACTTTGAAGAACTTTTAGCTTTTCAAATAACAGAAAATTTTAAATATAGAATTATTAGAAAAATTCTTATGCCAAGCCTTGTATTTGCAAATTTTCTTATGAAATCTAAAGCTAAATTTTCTATGAAAGACATAGTACCTATAAAAATAATAGAAGAAAGTACTATTCCTATAATGTTTATACATGGAAAAGAAGATTATTTTGTTCCTTGGTACATGGGATTAGATTTATATAAAGCTAAGAAAAAAGGACTTAAAGAACTTTATTTAGTGGAAGGGGCAAAACATGCTGAATCATTAGAAGTAAATAAAATTCTTTATGAAAAGAAGGTTATGGATTTCGTAAAAAAAGCTCTTGATTTGTATAAATAACTTATAAATAAAATTTATTATCTAAAACTGAGATTTAAATCTCAGTTTTTTTATTAAAATAAATTATTTCTAAATATTTCAATTTAAAATAAAATCTTTAGAAATAATTAAGATTTTCTATATAAATTCTTAAGATTATTTATAAAAATTCTTTCATTTATTTTCATATGATTGTAAATAAAAAACAAATTTTAAAAATTATAATAAATATAAAGAGTTATTTCTTTACAATACATAATGATTGGAGATTTTACAATGAAAGAAAATATATGGTTAAGTTCTTTTCTAAACTTTTCTTTAAAAATTTTGTTTTTATTAGTATTATTAGGAAGTATTAGATATTTAAATTTTAATTGTGATATTTCATCCACTTCAGTAATACTTTCTTTAATAACAATTTCCTTAATACTATTTGTATTCTTCTATATAAAAAAAGGCTATAACAGAAAATTTTTAATTTTTTTCATCATATTTATTGCCTTTATATTTAGAGTTCTATGGTTTTTAAATATAGATAGTATTCCCATAGGTGATTTTAATAGAATGTTTATTTGTTCTGGTGAATTTTTAAATGGTTCAAATTATATGTTTAAAGGAACTTCTTACTTCGCAAGATTTCCACATATGTCTTTAACAGTTTTATATTTCTCATTGATTAGAAATTTTTTTAGCAATCCACTTGTAATTATCCGTATTATAAATTTATTATTTTCAATGTTTAATGTAATTTTAATCTATTTAATATCTAAAGAAATTTTTAAAGACAAGAATAAAAGCATCTGGGCCTTATTAATAAGCTCTTTATATCCTCCTATGATACTATATAACAATGTTTATTGTTCAGAAAATATAGCACTTCCCTTATTGCTACTTAGTGTTCTTATGTTTTTTAAATCAATAAATAAAAAACAAAGTCTATTCTATTTAGTTTTTTGTGGAATATTTTTAGGTTTATCTCATCTTTTTAGACCAAATGGCTATGTTTTTATAGTAGCTTATTTAATGTACATATGTATTTATTTCAAAGAAAAGATTACTATTAAATTTAAAAAAGTTATAGTAACTTTATTTTCTTTTGTGCTTCCTATTGTTTTAGTTAGTACAATTCTTATTAAATTAAATATAACAGAGTTTCCTCTTTGGCATGGTACAGAGCCTATGAGTATTTCTATTCTAAAAGGCACTAATATATCTTCTGATGGTAAATGGAATTATGAAGATTCTCAAATATTTGAAAAATATAATGGTGATTATAATAAAGTAAATAGTGCTGCTAAAGAAATAATTAAAAATAGATTAGTAAATACACCTAAAATAGAACTTGCTAAATTCTATGTTTCAAAATTTATACGTTTATGGAATAATGGAAGTTTTGCTGGAGATTATTGGTCTGAAGCTGGATTAGATAGTGCTTATAATAAGGATTACTATCTAAAAATATTAAAAAAAGAAAATGCAGATATGAAAATAAGAATTAGTAAAGAAGGAGCATTCTATACTCAAAGTTTCTATATTATACTGCTTTTACTATCATATATTGGGCTATATAAAAATAAATCAAAAAGAAAAAAATCAATAGATTTACTTTATATACTTTTTGGTGGTATGTCAATTCAATTATTAATTATAGAGGCACAGGAAAGATATGCTTATCCTTTGTCATGGATATTTATAATACTTGCTATAACAGCCTTTAAATCTGAATCAGATAAGGAGGCTTTAAGTTATGAATAATATTAAATATATAATAAAATTATTAAGACCAAAGCATTGGATAAAAAACCTATTTGTATTTGGTCCAATAATTTTCTCAAATAACTTTTTAAATATGCATTTAATAATTAATAACATACTTACTTTTATATCATTCTGTTTTATATCATCTACAGTTTATATTCTAAATGACATAGTAGATATAGATAAAGATAAAAATCATCCTCAAAAATGTAAGAGGCCTTTAGCTAGTGGTAAAGTTAGTATTTTTACTGCCATAATAGTTGGAATAATACTTTGTACAGTATCTTTAATAATCTCTTTCAATTTAAATATTCATATATTTATTGTCATAATAATTTATTTGATAAATAATATAGCATACTCATTTAAATTAAAAAATTTAATTATTATAGATGTATTCTCAATAGCCTTTGGATTTATACTTAGAGTATTGGCTGGAAGCTTTGCTACTGGAGTACCTGCATCAAGCTGGATAATTTTATGTACCCTATTCTTATCATTATTTTTAGGTTTTAGTAAAAGAAGAAATGAAGTTATATCCTTAGGAAAAAATGCAAGTAGTCATAGAAAAAATTTATCTAAATATAATATCAAATTTTTAGATAAAATAATCAATATATCATTAACTTGTACAATAGTTTTTTATTCAATATATTGTATTTTAGGAACCTCCTCAAACTTATTTATTTGGACAAGTATCTTGGTAATTTTAGGAATAATAAGATATTATTATCTAATTTACTTTGAGGCTAAATTTGATAACCCTACTGATTTAATATTAAAAGATAAACAATTAATATTTATAATTTTATTATGGGGAATTTCTTGTCTAGTAATACTTAACTTATAAAAATATGTTTAATTTATAAATAAAAAACTTACAAACACTAATAATTTAAGTGATTGTAAGTTTTTTATATTGTCTTAGATTGATGCCTCTTCAGTTTTTAATGATTTTCTAGTTAATTTATTTATTTCATTTAGCTCTTTTTCAGTTAAATATCTCCACTCTCCTATATCTAACCCTTCTAATGAAACATTCATTATTCTTATTCTTTCTAACTTTATTACCTCATAACCAAAATACTGACACATTCTTCTTATTTGTCTGTTTAATCCTTGAGTTAATATTATTCTAAAAGAATTTTCACCTTCTTTTTTAACAAAACACTTCTTAGTAACTTTACCTAACACAGGAACCCCATTTCCCATGCCTTTTATAAAATCTTTAGTTACAGGTTTATTTACAGTTACAATATATTCTTTTTCATGGTTGTTTCCAGCTCTTAATATTTTATTTACTATATCTCCATCATTAGTCATAAATATTAAGCCTTGAGAATCTTTATCTAATCTTCCTATTGGGAAAATTCTTTTCTTATGATTTATAAAATCTACAATATTTCCTTTTACCTTGTGTTCAGTAGTACAAGTTATACCTACTGGCTTATTTAATGCAATATACACTAATTCATTTTCACTTTTTATAGGTTTACCATCTATATATACTTTCTGACCTTTTAAAACCTTCATTCCCATGGTAGCCTTAATATTATCTATCTTAACTCTGCCCTGTTCTATAAGCTTATCTGCCTCTCTCCTTGAGCAAAAGCCTGTTTCACTTATATACTTATTTAGCCTAACTTCATCTCTAACTTCATCCTTATTTGATACTATAATCGTATTATTTTCTGAAGCTTTTTTTGCTAAATTGCTTTTCTTAAAATTATTTTTCTTATGAACTCTTTTATTTATAAAATCTGAATTACTTTTAGTTTTAAAATCTTTATTTTTCTTATTACTATTTCTTAATGTTTTTCTCACTATGAATAATCCCTTCCTTTTTTAATTTTTCTTTTCATAGCCTGAATTATTTATTTTTATTCTAAAATTATTCGTTGTATTATCATCTTTATTTACGCTTTCAACATAATTAGTTACCTTATTTAAATCAACAGTATCAACCATTTTACCAGTAATATAAACATCTACAATTCTGTTTGGTGGAAGCATATCCTCTTGTTCAAAACCTTTTAAAATAGCTATCATTCCATCATCAAACTTTTTATTATCTAGCTTAAGTTCTGTTACTAAGATATTTCCCTTTTCAGTTGGAGAATAACAATATACTATTCTATCAAATCTATTTATTCCTAATTTAACCTTTGAAGTACCTTGAATTAATATTGTTGTTTCTTGTTGTTTATACATATAAGTAAAAGCACAAGTAAAAATAATAACTATTATAGAAGCAAATATTATTATTTTTTTATAGTGTCTAAAGGTCTTTTTTTCTCTTCCTGAAAGCTCTTCACCTAATTTATTTTCTGACCTTGTTTTTATTCTTATAAAGTCTCCATCTCTAGTTAATATTATGCTCCCCTTCTTACTTTCTAAAAGAACTAATCCTTTATATAAAGTTTCTTCCCCCTCAGAACCTCTTATTACAGATAAGGTTTCTAAATCTCTAAAATTTATATTTAAATACATTGCTAAATTAGTATAGTTTGCATTATATAATAAAAGCAAGTAAGCTATTAAATAATTTGACCAATCAATTATTTGTTCATTTGAAAAACCTGTTTTCTTAGCAATAATTTTTGTTTTTAATTCTTTTCTTATTAAAATCTTTCTTAATAATACTTCTTCATCAATTAAATAATACGCTATATTAAGAATTTTATTTCTATCCTCAAGATTAAATCTTTCATTAGCTAGGGTTTTTAAATCAACATTAAACTCCTTAAGTTCTCTTTTAAAAGCAATTATTTCTTTTTTTAGCACACTTTTTTCTAAGTTTCTTTTTACACTTCTAGTAGAAAACATATATTTATCTTTTCTAAAAGTTAATTCGCTCACTAAAGCTACACTCCTTTATGTTTATTTTACAAAAAATAAGACTAAGTATAAACCCAGTCTTATTGTACTAACTTTCCTTTAACTATAACCCTATTTTTTGCATCCTTTGTACATGTAACTATTGTTATAGTAGCATCTTTTGTAGGATTTAAAGCTTCCGTTTCATTTGGAGTAACCTCATACATATCTGTTACTTCGTAAGTGTACTCTTTACCATTATAAGTAACAATAATCTTATCTCCTTTTTGTAACTTATCAATATCCTTAAAAGCTTGACCAAAATATGATATTCTATGACCTGCTATAGCAAAATTTCCTTTTTGTCCTGGCATTGGTGAACCTGGGAAATGTCCTACAACATATTTTATATCATTATAACTAACTCCTTCTATTATCCCTATCTCTAAGTTTAATCTAGGTATATTTAAAATTCCTATACCCTTACCATCCTCAAGCTGTGCTTTTTCTGGAGTTTTATTATCTTTATTTTCTGTAGTATCCGTATTACTTTTATCACTACTTTCACTATTACTACTTTCACTATTATTATTTGCAGGTAATTCTTTCTTATTTTCTTCTCCCTCTGGAACATCAAACTGTAAGTTCTTAAAACTTTCTAAAACTGCTTGTTGTTGCTTATAAGTATCATATTTCATCCAAACAGTTAAGCCAACTAAGCCTATACCTACAACAATCAATAAAATACCAAGTATGTTTCTGATTTTTCCCCACATATAAAAATTCACCCTTTCAACTCAAAGTATCTTATAAATAATCTTATATAAAATTATTAATTTATTTTTCTTCTACTAAATCTCAATTTATTATACCATAGCAACACTTTATATCTATATATTTTTTTACATATAAGTATATTTTTTAACAAATAAAATTTATAAATATATTTAATTACGTATGTAAAGCTATAATAATTTATAAACTTTATATATAATGTAAACATACAAACTTTAAAATAAATTACGAGGTGATTAATATGAGAATAGGAATGGGATATGATGTTCATAAGCTAGTTGAAAATAGAGACCTTATATTAGGTGGCATAAAAATTCCATATGAAAAAGGGCTTTTAGGACATTCAGATGCTGATGTTTTACTTCACGCCATAATGGATTCCTTACTAGGTGCTGCTGCTTTAGGAGATATTGGTAAACACTTTCCTGATACAGACCCTAAATATAAGGGAGCAAATAGTTTAAAACTATTAGAATTTGTTGGCAAACTTTTAGAAGAAAATAATTATAAAATTTGCAATATAGATTCAACTATAATAGCTCAAAAACCTAAAATGGCACCTTATATACTTACCATGAGAGAAAATATTGCTAAAGTATTAAAAATAAATTTAAATCAAATAAACATAAAAGCTACAACTGAAGAAGGACTTGGCTTTACAGGCTCAGGTGAAGGAATTTCTTCTCAAAGTATCTGTCTTTTATGTAATTAAAAATAAAAAAACTTACAATCTATATTAAGATAAAATAATAATCTTAAAATAAGATTGTAAGTTTTTTTAGCCCCAATTTAAATAAAAAATACTAAACTTAATTTTTTAAGCTACCTCAAGCTCCTCATTATTTTTAGTCTGTCCTTTCTTTTGGAAAAATGCTATAAATATTATTGCACTTATTCCCATTAAGTATGGATAAAATAAAAATTTCATTATTTCAAAGGAACTTAAGCCTGTTAAAGCTGCTGCTGACATAAGTTGAGCACCATAAGGAATTATTCCTTGAACTGCACAAGAAAACATATCTAATATTCCTGCAATTCTTTTTGAATCTAAATTATATTTATCTGAAATATCTTTTGCTAAAGGTCCTACTGTAACTATAGCAATTGTATTATTTGCTGTACATGCATCAACTAAACTTACTAATAATCCAATACCAAACTCAGCACCTTTTTTACCGTTTATTCTCTTTGTAACTAAGTTTAAAACGTAATCTATTCCTCCGTTTGCCTTTATTATTTCAACAATTCCTCCAATAATTATTGAAATTAGTATAAGCTCACTCATTCCACCTATACCAGTTGATATTGAAGTAAAGAATGTTTTTACATCTAAAGAACCTGTAAAAAATCCAATAGCACCTGCTAAAACTATTCCACCTGATAAAACAGCTATTACATTAGCTCCCATCAAAGCTGCTATTAATATTCCTAAATAAGGAATTATTTTTATAAAATTATAATCATAATGTCCTACTGAAGTATTAGCTCCACTTCCTAAAACCGTATATATAATAATAACTAAAATTGCAGCTGGTAATATAACCTTAAAATTAACTTTAAACTTGTCCTTCATTGCACAGCCCTGTGTTTTTGTAGCTGCTATTGTTGTATCAGAAATCATTGAAAGATTGTCTCCAAACATAGCACCTCCAACTACGGCACCTACAATAAGTGGTAAAGCTATATCTGTTTTATCTGAAATCCCCATTGCAATAGGAACGATAGCTGCTATAGTTCCCATTGATGTACCTAAAGATATAGCTATAAATGATGATATTACAAATATACCTGCAACTAATATATTTTTAGGTAATATTGTTAATCCTAAATTTACTGTAGACTCTACAGCTCCCATGCTTTTAGCTACTTCTGCAAATGCACCAGCTAATATAAATATTAAGCACATTAAAATTATATTACTATTTCCTGCCCCTTTACAAAATATCTCTACGTTCTTTTCAAGTCCTCTTTTTCTATTTGTAAATATTCCAAATAAAACTGCGATTATTCCTGGAACTAAAACAGATACAGAGTAGAAGTCTTTCATTACTAATGAAGTTCCCAAATAAATAGCTACAAAAATTATTAATGGTAATAATGCTGAAAACTTTCCTTTTTTCATTTTTTTCCTCCTAATCTTAATCTATTTAATAAATCTATCTTTATCCTACAAAATAAAAAAACTCCTATCCTATGATAGAAGTTATTATTCTTACAGATTCGCATTCTTATCTCTCAGTTTCTACCGCAGGATTTAGCACCGCTATAAATCTTTGCATAAGAAAGCATACTGACTTATTTAAAAGTTTAAATCAGTATTATTTTAACCGCAAAGAATTACCGGTTGCTGGGTTTCACAGGGCCAGTCCCTCCACCTCTCTTGATAAGATTTATTAAATTTTGTTTTTTTAATATTATCATTCTAAAATTACTTTGTCAAATAAATTATATGACATTAATAATTTATTTACTTATTAATTTATATAACAATGCTTCTAATAATATGCCTTCATTTTTTGGATAATTAAACTTTTCGCTATACTCTATTGCTTCTGCAATAAAATCACAAGATTTTTCTAAAGCCTTCTTAACATCCTCTCCTTTTAATATCCATCCGATTAAAAGTGAAGCAAAGGTATCACCTGTCCCACAATAAAAAGCATTTATTTTTTTATGAGAGTATGTATAAAAAATCTTCTCCTTCTTATCATAGAGTACAGTATCAATATATTCATCACCTTTTGAACTTGATACACTTGTTATTATACTTATTCTAGGTCCTAATTCACTTAAATCTATTAAATACTCCTTTATATCCTCTTCACTTAAATATTCTTTATATTCTCTTCCTAAAAGAAAAGAGGCTTCTGTTAAATTTGGAGTTATTATATGTGCATCTTTTATAAGTTCTCTCATTTCTTCAATTATTTCAAAACTCATGCCATCATAAAGCTTTCCCCCATCAGCCATTACAGGGTCTATAAGAACTAAAGTATTCTTCTCTTTAAATTCTTTTATAAAACTCTTTACAAAATTAACTTGCTTAGGGTCTGCTAAATAACCACTATATATACATTTAAAATCTAGATTTAATTTTTTCCAATGTTCTTTAGTTTCATATATAAAATCTGTTAAATCCCTAAAAGCTGGTTTTCCAAAGCCATCTGTATGAGTTGACAAAACTGCTGTAGGCAAAGGACACACTTGATTTCCCATTGAAGATAACACAGGTATTATTGTTGCTAAAGCCGCTCTTCCATAGCAAGACATATCATGAATTGCAGCAATTTTATTTACAGGATTCATCTTTATTCCTCCTTAAAATTTTAATAAATAAACTTTATGCTTTTTTAATATTATATCAGTTTAATAATATAATACTAATTTACTTTTTAGTATTTTAAAATTTATTATAAAAAAAAGCATCGCCTAAATAGACGATGCTTGGTGCACCATCAGGGATTCGAACCCTGGACTCCCTGATTAAGAGTCAGGTGCTCTACCAACTGAGCTAATGGTGCATATTATATTTTTAAGCATTATTTTACAAATAAACCTTAAAAAATGGAGCGGGTACCGGGAATCGAACCCGGGTATCCAGCTTGGAAGGCTGGTGTTCTACCATTGAACTACACCCGCAAATACATTTATATATTAACATAACATTAATATCTTGTCAAGTTTAACCAATTAAATGGCTGGGATAGCAGGATTCGAACCTGCGAATGACGGAGTCAAAGTCCGTTGCCTTACCGCTTGGCGATATCCCAATATGGTGTACCTTAAGGGATTCGAACCCCTGACCCACGGCTTAGAAGGCCGTTGCTCTATCCAGCTGAGCTAAAGATACAAACTTGAACTAACAAAAATTATTATACATATTTATTTAAATATTGTCAACAATTTTTTAATTTATTATGTTATGTTAATCAATTCAAGTCTTTACCACATAAAAAAAATAATGAAAATACCTATACTTATACTACATCTTCTAGATGTTTAAAAAGAACTATTTTAAACTTTTCTTCGTCCTCTTTATTTTTATGTGCATTTTCACAAACTCTAAACCATTCTTCTGTACTCATCCCTATAGTTTTTTCAAATAATTCTTCACTATCTGTTTGTAAATTAGTTTCTACAACAAATTTACCAAGTTCTTCAGCTGTTTCAAAAGCCTTTAAATATAAGAACTCGTCATCATTTCCAAGCCAGTTATTATTGAACCTACTACAGAATATCTTTAGTTTTCTCATTCCATTTTCAGCACTTAATCCTTTTAATTTTCTTAGTGCTACAATGTCCCTTTTCATTTTGTCTTTGTCTTCTTCTGTTGCATTGCTGCTTATCATTGCGCTTATTTTTTCAACATCAATTGAAGGTATTCTTGTTATTAACTTATTCTTCCCTTCAACCCACTTATAATAAGCTTCAGGCATGAAAGCATACTCTATAAACCCTATTAACTTTCCAAAATTAGGTAAAATCACCCAAACATTTTCAATTCCCACTTTTCTGTTAAATATAACATAGTGTAAATATTTGGTTTCTTCGTTTATAGATTGTTCCTTAAACATTCTTCCTTTTAGGGTTTCATTTTTAGTTATTAATTCCCCCCAAAATTTTTCGGGATTTTCTTCTGTTTTTGTTTTTTTCTTAAATAAGTTATGCATATCCAAACCCCCTTATATACACTTACATTTTAATTATATTGCTAACTTTTTTTAACATCAAAGTGTAAAAAAACCTATATTTCTTTATATACCTTAATCTATATTTATACAGGTAACTTATATTGATTAAACTGTTTTTTTATGCTATTTTATTACTATAAATGGGTATTAAATTTTTAAGGAGGATTATATGTCTTATTTCTGTGAAATTTGTGGAGATTATGCAGATATTCATCACATAGTTCATAAATCTGAAGGCGGTTTAGATTTTAATCTTAATTATAAATACTTATGTAAAAAACATCATAGATCTAAACAAGGCCCACACAAAGATAAGGTTGTGGATTTAAATTATAAATTGGAAATGCAAAATAATTTAAATGAACTTTTTTCAAAAAATTTTTATACAAGTAAAGACCTTAAAATACTTTTAGGACTTACTCCTGGTTCTTTAAAAAAATTAACTAAAAATTTAAAACTATATAAGGAAGGATATGCAAGAGAAGAATTAATATTTAACCTTATGGGAAAAAAAATATATTCTGAGGAATTTATTGAAGATTTTATTTTGCAAAGAGCCTTAAATTACGTATAAAAAGCTAAATAAAAACTTTTTAGGTTTTTATTTAGCTTAAATTTAAAAGAACTTTAAACTACATATTAAACTTTTCTCATCATATATGTTAAATATTTTAAAAAGATTTCTAGCAATTAAAATTTCTCCTTTATAACTTAGTTTATTCTTCGAAAAAAATATTTCACCAAAATCACTATTATAAAGTTTTATATTTTTAAAATATTCATAATGATTTATAAATAATATCTCTCTATTTTTAACTAAATTTTCTATAACTTCTATACACTCTTTCTTAAGATTTAATAAATTTTCTATTACTAAAAAAGTATTTATCTCCTTTGTCTTAATATATAACTTAAAAATATCTTTCTCAAACTCATATAGATTATCTACTTCTTCATTTAAAGATATAAATAAAACCCTAGGATTAAATTTTAAAACAGTATCAGAAAAATTATTTAATATATATTTTATATTAAAATTTTCATTATATAAATTAAGCATAAATCTTTTCTTACTTTCTATAGAACCATCATTTAGTTCCCAGCGCACTCTTTCTTCTAGATATTCAATATAGTTTTTAAAAAATATCCTATCTTCACTAAAACGCTTACTATATATAAATTCAAAAACACTTCCTTTTTCCTCTACTATTATCTTATATATCAATTCTATTTTTCTTTTACTTTCTTCAGAAAAAATATCATAAACATTAAAAGAATTTTCTATAACATACTCTAACTCTTTTACCTTTTCTTTTTTATAAAAGATATGGTCATTTAACAAAGAATCTAAAACATCTTTATCTAAAATGTTTAAGCTATTAAAAATAAATTTAGTAATTTCTAAATGTCCTAACTCATTTGGATGAATATTATCACTTAAAAGTAAGGATTTAATATTTAAATCCTTCTTATAAAGTTCTTCCCAATTTCTATAATGATCTATTAAAAATATATTTCTCTCCTTAGAAATCATTCTTAAAATATCCATATACTCATCAATACTTTTTCTACTAATATCATTATTTATTATATTACTAGTTTGAATAAAAATATTAGCTCCTAAGCTCTCAACTTTTTCTATAATTCTTAATATATTTTTTTTATAAATTTCTAAAGGTACCTTATTTTCTGCACAATCATTCATACCGAGCATAATAAAAACAATATTAGGACTATACTTCTTTATACAATCATCAAAATTTTCTAATATATCTAAGGTTGTAGCCCCAGAAATTCCAGTATTAAAAACACTAATATTAGAATTTTTTCTATTATTAAAATTATTATTTCTTATTAATATCTCTCTAAAATATTCAGTATAACTTCTATATCCCTTAGTATGAAGTGCCCCATGAGTTATACTATCTCCTGTAAAAACAATACTTAAATCTTTATTATTAAATATTTCTTTAAACATAAATTTCCCCCTTTTATATTTAAATATAATTTCTAAAATTAGCAATAATGATATTTAACAACTCTTATATATTAATTTTAATAAAAACCTACTATTTTTTTCATTAGAAAATTTTATAAAAATAAAAAAAAGCACCCAAAACATGGATGCTTCTGGTGCACCATCAGGGATTCGAACCCTGGACTCCCTGATTAAGAGTCAGGTGCTCTACCAACTGAGCTAATGGTGCATAATTTGGAGCGGGTACCGGGAATCGAACCCGGGTATCCAGCTTGGAAGGCTGGTGTTCTACCATTGAACTACACCCGCATAAGTGGAGCGGAAGACGGGACTCGAACCCGCAACTTTCACCTTGGCAAGGTGACACTCTACCATTGAGTCACTCCCGCATAAAATTTAATATATTATGTAAAGTGGAGCGGGTACCGGGAATCGAACCCGGGTATCCAGCTTGGAAGGCTGGTGTTCTACCATTGAACTACACCCGCTTATAAGTTGGTGCAGGTGAAGGGAGTCGAACCCCCACGCCGTAGGCGCTAGATCCTAAGTCTAGTGCGTCTGCCAATTCCGCCACACCTGCAAACCTATGTTTTTATTATAATATTTTTTAAATTTTATTTCAATATTTTTTTAAAATTATTTTATTAAAAATTTGGATATAATATTTATCTATATTCTATTTTTTTAACATTTAAAATTTTATTTCATTTAAATTATTATATAAAATTAAATTAGAATTTATTTTTATTTTATCCATTGACATACAAAAATAATAAACTTATAATCTTAAGTAAATATTATAAGTTTGTTAACACAATGAAGAGAAGAGTAAACTTTGGTACATTTTCAGAGAGAAGGTACAATAGCTGTGAGTACTTTTAAATGGAATTAGTTGAAAACTAACTCTGAGTGACTCTAATCAAGTCCGTTTAATCACGTTACGATTATTTTAAGAGGTGTTTTTTAACACAAATTGGGTGGAACCACGGGAATATACACTCTCGTCCCTTTTCTATTTAGAAAAGAGACGAGAGTTTTTATTTTTTATGAAAGAATAAAGAAAATTATTTCGAAAGGAGAAATTAATATGATAAAAATTACACTTAAAGATGGTTCAGTAAAGGAAGTAGAAGCTGGATTATCAATTTTTGAAATAGCTCAAAGCATAAGCCAAGGACTTGCAAGAAATGCTTGTTGTGGTATATTAAATGGAAAAGTTGAGGACTTAAGATTTATAGTTAATGAGGATTCCTCATTAGAAATATGTACTTTTGATTCTAAAGAGGGTCAACATGCTTTTAACCATACTGCATCTCATGTACTAGCAGCTGCTGTTAAAAGACTTTTCCCACAAGATAAATTAGCTATAGGACCATCAATAGATAATGGCTTCTATTATGATTTTGATACTGAAAAGCCATTTTCTGCTGACCAATTAAACAAATTAGAAGAAGAAATGAAAAAAATAATAAAAGAAAATCCTGAAATAAAAAGATTTGAACTTCCTAGAAATGAAGCTTTAGAACTTATGAAGGATGAACCTTATAAAGTAGAACTTATAAATGACCTTCCAGAAGATGAAGTAATTTCATTCTATCAAATAGGTGATTTTGTTGACCTTTGTGCTGGTCCTCACTTAATGGCTATTAAACCAATGAAAGCTGTTAAGTTATTAAGATCTACTGGTGCTTACTGGAAAGGTAACGAAAAGAACAAAATGCTTTCAAGAGTATATGGAACTGCTTTCCCTAAAAAATCTGAATTAGATGCATATTTAGAAGCTTTAGAAGAAGCTAAAAAGAGAGACCATAATAAATTAGGTAGAGAACTTGGAATATTTACTACAGATGAAAATGTAGGTCAAGGTCTTCCTCTATTAATGCCAAAGGGAGCTAGAATAATTCAAACTCTTCAAAGATGGATTGAAGATGAGGAACAAAGAAGAGGATACGTTTTAACTAAAACACCTTTAATGGCTAAAAGCGACCTTTATAAAATTTCAGGACACTGGGACCACTATAAAGATGGTATGTTCGTTTTAGGAGATGAAGAAAAGGATAGTGAAGTATTCGCTTTAAGACCAATGACTTGTCCATTCCAATATGCAATATATAATGCAACTCAACATAGTTATAGAGATTTACCAGTAAGATTTGCCGAAACTTCTACTTTATTTAGAAATGAAGCTTCAGGAGAAATGCATGGTCTTATAAGAGTAAGACAATTTACTCTTGCTGACGGACACATAGTATGTACTCCTGAACAATTAGAAGATGAATTTAAAAATACTGTTGATTTAGTTAAATATGTTATGGATACTTTAGGAATCTCTGATGATATTACTTACAGATTCTCAAAGTGGGACCCAAATAATACTGAAAAGTATATAAATGACCCTAAAGCTTGGGAAAACACTCAAAACATAATGAGAGAAATATTAAACCATTTAAATATAGAATTTACTGAAGCTGATGATGAAGCTGCATTCTATGGACCAAAACTTGATATACAATTTAAAAATGTTCATGGAAAAGAAGACACAATAATAACTATTCAAATAGATTTCGCTTTAGCAGAAAGATTTGGAATGTATTATATTGATAAAGATGGAGAAAAGAAACGTCCATATATAATTCATAGAAGTTCAATAGGATGCTATGAAAGAACATTAGCAATGCTTATAGAAAAATACGCTGGTGCTCTTCCAACTTGGATAGCTCCTGTTCAAGCTAAAGTTCTTCCACTATCAGACAAATATGCAGATTATGCAAACGAAGTTGTTGAAGAATTAAGAAGAAGAGGAGTTAGAGTTGAAGCTGACCATAGAGCTGAAAAAATAGGCTATAAGATAAGAGAAGCTAGATTAGAAAGAACTCCTTACATCTTAGTTGTTGGAGAAAAAGAAGCTGAAAATAAAGAAGTTTCTGTAAGAAGTAGAAAAAATGGTGAAGAAGGTGCTATGCCTCTAGCTGATTTTGTAAACAGAATAGTTCTTGAAATAGCTAACAAAGAAAACTAATTAATATAATAAAAAACTTGAAGCATTTCTATAATTTTTTTATAGAAATACTTCCAAGTTTTTTTATTCTAATTTCTATTAAAATTTTATTCTATAACTTTTAAAATTTACTATCATCTATACTTTCTAAGTATTCGTCAACTACTCTAAGAATCTCTTTAATACACCCATCTTCAAAAGGTGATTTTAAATTAGCATATTTTAATAAGCCTAAAAATGTTTTTGTCCCACCTATATTACATAAATTTAAATAATCTTCCCATGCTTTTTCATGATTTTCTCTATCTTTTTTCCAAAATTGAAGTGCACATATTTGTGCTAAAGTATAATCAATGTAATAAAAAGGATCTAAGAATATGTGGTTTTGTTGGAACCACCATCCCCCTCTTTCTAAGAAATCACATTCTCCATAATTTTTATGTGGAAGATATTTTTTCTCTATATTTCTCCATGCCTCTTTTCTCTCCTTTGGAGTAGCTTCTGGATTTTCATATACAAAGTGTTGAAATTCATCAACAGTTATTCCATAAGGTATAAATTTTATTGCATCTCCTAAATGATAAAATTTATATTTATCTGTATCCTCTTTAAAAAATAAATACATAAAAGGCCAAGTAAAGAATTCCATACTCATTGAATGTATTTCACAACTTTCCATTGTAGGCCATTGACACTCTTGCATTTCTA
Source organism: Clostridium sp. TJA038 (assembly GCF_058310255.1). Classification (NCBI taxonomy): domain Bacteria; kingdom Bacillati; phylum Bacillota; class Clostridia; order Eubacteriales; family Clostridiaceae; genus Clostridium; species Clostridium sp. TJA038. The sequence continues at coordinate 86,249 of NZ_JBZEFA010000004.1, forward strand.
TCCAAGAACTTCTAAAGTTTTGGAAAGCATGTCCTGCTTCATGAGTTAATACATCTACATCCCCAGCTGTACCATTAAAGTTTGAAAAAATAAATGGAGCTTTATAATTAGGGAAATTAATACAATACCCTCCTGCTGCTTTTCCTTTTTTAGCAATTAAGTCCATTAAATCATTTTCAACCATAAAATCAAAAAATTCTTTAGTTTCCTTTGAAAGCTCTGAGTACATTACCTCTGCATTATTAACTATCCATTTAGCATCTCCTTTAGGAGTTGGATTCCCACTTAAAAACTCAAATTTTTCATCATAGTATTTTAAATCTTCAAATCCTAATCTTTTAGCTTGTCTTTTATACAATTTATTATTTACAGGAACTATATACTCTTTAACTTGTTTTCTAAAGTTATCTACCATTTCCTTATTATAGTCATATCTTCTCATTCTTATATAGCCTAAATCTACAAAACTATTAAATCCAAGTTTTTTAGCTATAGTTGTTCTTACCTTTACAAGCTTATCAAAAATTTCATCTATTTCACTTTCATGTTTAACAAAAAAATCATACTTAGCTTCTGATGCTTTTTTTCTTGTTTCTCTATCTTTAGAATTTATAAAAGGCACTAATTGTGCTAAAGTTCTTTCTTCTCCCAAAAATTCAATTTTAGCCGAAGCTATAAGCTTTTGATATTGACTTGCTAACTTATTTTCAAGCTTCATATCTTCTATTACATCCTTTGAAAAACTCTTTTGAGAATACTCTGCTCCTTTTATTAAAGGTTCTCCATAATAATCTCCGATTTCTTCTTTAAATGGAGAATTTAATATAGCTTTATAAAATTCATTATTTATTTCTTCTATAAGCGGAGAACTTTCATCCCAAAAATCTTTTTCCTTATTATAAAATTCATCTTCAGTATCAATTGTATGTCTAACTTCAGACAAAGCTATCATAGTAGCAAAATTATTTCTTATAGTATTTATTTTCTTTATTATTTCTTTAGCCCCATTAAAATCCTTAGCTTTTTCTAATTCTTTTATAAAAGTTCTAATATTTTCTCTATCTTTTTCAATATTAGGTCTTTCATATTTAAAATCCTTAAATTTCATTATTTACCCCACCTTAAGCTTTATATATTCTTTATAATTTTGGCATAATTAAAAATTATTATCAATAAATTTACATTATCAAAAGTATTTCTTTACCATTATAACTTCTTAAAGGCTATACTCCTACTTTCACTAATAATTAAATCAACCTTTTCATCAAAAAATTCATGAGGTATTTCATCATAAATTTGAAAATCATAGCAAAGTGCTACTCTTTTACTATTAGGATATTTACTTAAGAATCTATCATAAAACCCTCCTCCATATCCTAATCTATTTCCTTTTAAATCAAAGGCTAATCCAGGTATTATAATTAAATCCACTTCTTTACTTATATCTTCACAATTAATGCTAGGCTCTAATATTCCAAAAGCACCACTTTCATTTAATTGAAGTAAAGACTCTATCTTTAATGCTTTCATTTGCTTTTCTTTTAAACTAACTGGAATTACTTTAGGTACTGCAAGGGTTTTATCAGAACAAATTATATCTTTAATTATATTAATAGTGTTTACCTCAGATTCCATATTTACATATACAAATATAACCTTACTATTTTTATAAATATCATTTTCTAAAAGAGTTTTTCTTATTTTTTCATCAGCTATCATTTTAGTATCTTTATCCATACTTTCTCTTTTTAGTTTAATCTCTTCTCTTAATTCCCCTTTATCCATTTGAAATTCCTCCTTATAGGCTTTTAATTATTTTACCATATTTTGTATTGCCATACTATAAAATCACTATATCATAATTAAATATTAAATTACAAAAATAAAAAAAGCATAGTATATATTTTATACTATGCAAAACTTTATTTAACTATTTTTTTGCTACTATAGTGAAAGTCTTTGGAATACCCTTATCAAATATATCACTAGATAAGTTCGGTTCTTCTGTTAAACTTTTTATAGTAAGACCTGTTTCAGCTACAGCAGTTATTATTTCTCCTAAATTCCATTTACGTAAATATACTTTTTCTACTTCATCTTCTTCTAAATATTTTGAATAAGCAACAGCTTTTTCTTCTAAGGAAGTATCAAAATAATCTCCTGTAACCTTATGTTTTCTTACCTTTGCTGTAGAACCCCTTGAAGTTATTAGTTTAGTTGATACAGGATGAAAATCTCTTAAAACAGCTCTTCCTCCTTCTTTTAATAAACTATTTATAACGTTCATAAAGGGAGATAAATCAGTAAAATAATGAAGTATTCCCATTTCAGCAAATACTATATCATAATCTCCACTAAGAACCTCTTTAGGCATTTTTAAAACATCACTTAATATAAAATTTATGTCAACATTACAAGCTTTAGCTAAATCTAAAGCATATCTCCTATTTCCCTCTGAAAAATCTACAACAGTAACTTCAGCTCCTAATAAAGCTAAGGCAACAGCCTTATTTCCATTAGACCCCATAAGATTAAATATCTTTTTTCCTTGTACCTCTCCAAATTTATCTAATAAAATCCCTAGCTTCTTTTCAGGCATAGCTTTAATTTTTTCTCCTGCCTCTTTTGCTGTGCCAAATCTTTTTACCCAAGCATTATAGGTTTCTTTATTCCAAGCCTCTTCATTTTCATTTACACATACTTTCCCACTATTTAAAATGTCATTGTCTTGAATTTTTCCCACTACAAATACCTCATTAATTATTTATTAACTTATTCATAAAATAATAAAAAATAAGCTAGAGTATTATACTTCAACCTTATAAAATTTTCAATATGTTTTAATAAAATAAGGTGTATTTAAAATCAATAATTTTAAATACACCTTAAAAATTATATATAAACTTAATATTTAATCCTAATTGTTATTAAATTCTTTCAGCACCAATTGCTGCTTCTAAGTCTTTTATAACTACATTTACTATATCTAGTTTACCCTTAGCATAGTCTTTTTCTTCTAACCAAATTAATCCTGATTCAAGGCATTTTTTAGTTTCTTTGTACTCTGCTAATAATTTTAATAAACTCTCATTATTCATAATACACACCTCTTTTACTCAACAGTTACTGACTTAGCTAAGTTACGAGGTTTATCCACATCAAACCCTTTAGCTTTAGCTACATAATATGAGAATAATTGTAATGGTACTACACTTAAAACTGGTGATAAGAAGCTTAATGTTTCTGGTATTTCTATTATACCTTCAAACATCTCTCTTTTACTATCTTCCATATCTCCTTCGAAGCAAACTCCTAAAACCTTAGCTCCTCTAGTTACAACTTCTTGAACATTACTTATCATTTTATCCATAAGTTCTCTTTGAGTTAATAATGATATTACTGGAATATCTTTTTCAATAAGAGCTATTGGACCATGCTTAAGTTCTCCACCTGCATAAGCTTCTGAGTGAATGTAAGAAATTTCTTTAAGTTTTAAAGAACCTTCCATTGCAACTCCATAATCCATACCTCTTCCTAAGAAGTATAAATCTCTTTCATTAGATGCTTTAACTGCAAATTCTTTTATTAACTCTGTATCTTTAAGTATTTCTTCAACTTTTTCTGGTAATTGAAGCATTGCTTTTTTAATTTCTTCAATTTCTTCTACAGATTTACTTCCTTTTAATTCAGCAAAATGTAATGCTAATGTGTACATTGCTATTAATTGAGTTACATATGCCTTTGTTGATGCAACTGCTATTTCTGGACCTGCCCATGTATATAATACATCATTAGCTTCTCTTGAAACTGAACTTCCTACAACATTAGTTACAGCTAATACTCTTGCACCTTTTGCTTTTCCATCTCTTAAAACAGCTAAAGTATCTGCAGTTTCTCCTGATTGGCTTAAAACTATTATTAAAGTTTTATCTGTAATAACAGCATCTCTATATCTAAATTCTGAAGCTATATCAACTTCTACTGGTATTCTAACTAATTTCTCAATAGCATATTTACCAATAACTCCAGCATGGTAAGCTGTTCCACAAGCAACTATATAAACTCTATCAACATTATCTAAGTATTCTTTAGTTATTGATATATCATCTAAAGTTACTTCTTTTCCTTCCATTATTCTTGAAGTCATTGTATCTTTTATAGCTTTTGGTTGTTCATTTATTTCTTTTAACATGAAATCTTCATATCCACCTTTTTCTGCTGCATCAACATTCCATGTTATATGATATATTTCTTTTTCAACTGGCTTTTTATTTTCATCAAAAAGAGAAACTCCATTTTCTGTTAATACAACAAATTCCTTATCTTCTAAAAGATAAACTTCTCTTGTATGATTTAAAACTGCAGGAATATCAGAAGCTATAAAGTATTCCTTATCTCCTAAACCAACTATTAATGGACTATCTTTTCTTACTGCTACTAATTTATCTGGTTCCTCACTACATATAACACCTATAGCATATGAACCTTCCATATGTTTAGTAGCTTCCATAACAGCATCTAATAAATCTCCTTTGTAGTAGAAATCTATTAAATTTGGTATAACTTCTGTATCTGTTTCTGATTTAAACTCATAGCCCTTTTCAATTAACCAGTTTCTTAATTCATTGTAGTTTTCTATAATTCCGTTATGAACTACAGCGATTGTACCTTTATTATTTAAATGAGGATGTGAGTTAACATCTGATGGTTCTCCATGTGTTGCCCATCTAGTATGTCCAATTCCAATTCCACCATCTATTGGATTTTCACTTAACATTGCTTCTAGATTTGCTAATCTACCTTTATGCTTTTCAGCTTTTATTTTATTATTTTCTAAAACTGCAACTCCAGCTGAGTCATATCCTCTATATTCTAACTTTGATAATCCCTCAACTAGTATATCTGTTGCTCTTTTTTTTCCTACGTATCCAACTATTCCGCACATATTATTTTTCTTCCTTCCATCTGTAAAATCATATTTAACTTTCAAAACAATATTAATATAACTTTTAATGCATAGAAGATTTAAAACACCTAATTAGCTTTGTCCTTAAAATCACTTTTAAGATTTAACTAATCTTTTACGGTAGTGCTATACCGTGAGGCATCCGCCGAAATTTCGATACTCCCCAATCCTCGTCAACTTAAAATCACTTTAAGTCCTGGCGCTTTATATTTTATTTTGAAAGTTATTATATACTATGCATCATATACTTAAAAAGCTACAAACTTATTTTAGCACTTTTTAAAAAAATTTCAAGCATTTATAAGTTATTTTAGTTTATTTTAAGCGATTTTAATTTATTTTTAATAATTATTTTTTGTTTTCTTTGTTTTTCTTTAAATTACTCTATATTAATATATTAATGTATAGTTGTATAGACATCTATAATATTGTTTTTTAAAAAAATCTAATAAAAAACATAAAACTTAAGAAATTTCATTAATTATATCCTGCATTTTTATGTAATTTATAATATATCTAAAAGTAATTTAAAATAAATATTGTACTTTTTTTATAAAAAATCACCTTTAAATAATAAAAGCTATAAACAACCTAATAAGATTATTTATAGCTTTTCTTATAATATAAATTTTATATTAATTACATTTTTCCTCTATCATTTTTGCTAAGTTATGAGCCATTTCATCTATTTCAGCTTGATTTTCACCTTCAAGCATAACTCTTACTAGTGGTTCAGTACCTGATGGTCTTATTAAAACTCTTCCACAACCATCTAAAGCTTCTTCCATCTTTTTAATTTCAGCAATTATTTCCTCATCTTCTTCATGAATATTTTTCATATCATTAGGAACCTTTGCATTAACTAAAACTTGTGGTAATACTTTCATTACACTCTTTAATTCAAATAAAGATTTTCCTGTTCTCTTAACTATACTAGCTACTTGAAGTGCAGTAACAAGTCCATCTCCTGTTGAATTATGTTCTAGGAATATAATGTGTCCTGATTGTTCTCCACCTAAAGAATATCCTTTAGCTAACATTTCCTCTAAAACATATCTATCTCCAACCTTTGTAACTGAAGTATTGATTTCTTCATTTTTACAAGCTATCATAAGTCCTAAATTACTCATTACAGTTACAACTAAAGTGTCATCTTTTAATCTTCCTAATTCTTTTAAGTACTTAGCACATATTGTTAGTATAAAATCACCATCTACTAAGTTTCCTTGTTCGTCAACAGCTAAACATCTATCTGCATCTCCGTCAAAAGCAAAGCCCATATGACATTTCTTCTTAACAACATACTCCATTAACTCCTCTGGATGAGTTGAACCACAATTTTCATTTATATTAGTTCCGTCTGGATTATCATTTATTACAAATATTTCTGCTCCTAATTCTCTAAAGGCTCTAACAGCAGCTTCATGAGATGCACCATTTGCACAATCTAATGCAATTCTTAAGCCTTCTAAAGATATTCCTATTGTATCTTTAGCAAAGCTTATATAGTCTTCTAGAGCAGCTTTTTCTTTTATTTCTCTTCCTAAATTAGCACCTGTTGGTGAAGGCACATTTTCAAATCCACTCTCTATAACTCTTTGTATTTCATCTTCTAAATCATCAGATAATTTATATCCCTTGTCATCAAAGAATTTTATTCCGTTATATTCAACAGGATTGTGTGAAGCTGATATCATAACTCCTGCATCTGCTCCATAAACTCTAGTTAGGTGAGCTACTGCTGGTGTTGGTACTACTCCTAAACATATTGCTTCTGCACCTACTGATAAAATTCCTGCAACTAAAGCAGCTTCTAACATATCTCCTGATATTCTTGTATCCTTTGCTACTAGTATCTTAGGTTTGTGAGTTCCCTCTGTTAAAACATAAGCACCAGCTCTACCTAAATTATATGCTAATTCTGCTGTTAATTCAGTATTTGCTATTCCTCTAACTCCATCTGTTCCAAATAATCTTGACAATTTATGTCACCCCTCTAATAATTTTATATTATACTAATAATAAATTAAAATATCTATAATTTTGCTACTTAATTAATACTTTTTACACTTTCAAAGAATACTTTATATAAGTTAATTTGTCAAATATTTGCTATTAATATTCTCTTAAGTTTTTATTTTAAAGTCATATTTTATAATAACATATTAATAAAATTTATTTATTACTAAAATATTATTTTTGATTTATCAAGTTAACATTCTTTTCATTATTTATACCATTATTTTCATTAAATTAATATAATATATGTCAATTAATAGCATATAATTTAAACTGTAAAGGCAATGAATTTATGGACTTATTTAAATTTTAATAATTTCATATTATATATTACATAAATATATTTGAAAACATTTTAATTATGGACATAAGAGTAATTACGCCTTAAAATATTAATTGAGTGATATAAAAGAAAGGGGATAATTTACAATGACAACTAATGAATCTAATTACATAGATGAAAAAAGAGATTCTAAAGAAATTGAAAATTTCGCTGAAGCTTTAGCTGCAGAAGAAGAAAACTGTTGTAAAAGAAAAAAAGAGGTAATTGAAAAGATAAAATTCTTAGCTAACAATGCTCAAAACTGGAAAGAAGCTAATAAAGAATTTAACGCTCTTATTGAAGAGTTTAACGATATTTATTACTATGACCAAGAAATTGAGAATGCCCTAAAGAACGAATTAAGAGAAGCTAAAAATGAATTCTATACTGCTAGAAAAGATTTCTTTGAAAAAGCAAATGAAGGTTTTAAAGAAAATGCTATAAAAAAAGAAGATGTTATAAAAAGACTTGAAGCTTTAGTTTATACAAATGATATAAAAGCTTCTGATATGTTAGCTAAATCTTTATCTGAAGAATTTTATGCTATAGGCTTTGCTGGAAAAGATTTAAATAACGATTTATATGATAGATTTAAAAAGGCTAGAAATGCAGCTCAAGAAACTAGAAGAGCTATTATGGAAGGTTTAAGAGAAGAATTCACAAATAAAGCTAATAGAAAAAGAGCAATAATAATTGAACTTAAAGGATTAGTTAATAATGATAACTGGAAAGATGCTACTGAAAAATTCAACCTTCTTTGTGATGAATTTAAGAGCATAGGTTTCTCTGGAAAAGAAGGAAATGAAGAAATTTCTATAGGTTATAAAGAGGCAAAAGATATATTCTTTGCTAAAAGACAAGAATTCTTTGATGCTTTAAAAGCTGAAAATAGACTTAATGTAGAAAAAAGAAGAGCTCTTATAGAAGCATTAAAAGCTTTATATGAAAATGATAGCTGGAAAGAAGCTTCTGTTAAAGTTAAAGAAATAAGTGATGATTTCTTTAAAATAGGCTTTTGTGGAAAAGATGAAAATGAAAAACTTATAAATGAATTTAAAGAAATCAGAGATGGCTTTTATAAAGCTAGACAAGAATACTTTGATGGTATAAATGCTGCTAGAGCTGATAAACAAAAGGATTTCTTAAATTCTTTAGTTAGAAATAAAGAAGAATTTATAAAGAAATTAAAAAAATATATAAGCCAAGATGAAGAAAGACTTGAAGACTTTACTAATAGACTTTTTAATGTTAGACCTGGTGGAAACACTTTAGAAACTATTGAAAAATATCAAGAAATAGTTGAAGACATTAAAGGAAGAATAGAAAATAATAAAGCTAAAGTTAAAGAAGTTCAAAGAGAAATTCAAGAAATAAAGAAAGAATTAGACTCTTTAAATTAATAATAATAACCCAATAGAATTAATCTATTGGGTTATTTCAATATAGAAAAATCTAAAACTTAGGTAATATTATTATAAATTCACTTCCTTCACCTAATTTACTCTTAACTTTAATTTCTCCATTATGAGAATTAACTATTGAATTTACAATTGTTAATCCTATCCCTGTTCCTCCTGTTGTCCTTGTTCTTGATTTATCAGCCCTATAAAATCTTTCAAAAATATATTTTAAATCTTCCTCTGAAATTCCTATGCCTTGATCTTTTATTGATATCAATATTTCCTTAGAATTTTCATGAGTATTTATAAATACATTGCTTCCTTCATTTGAATATCTTAAAGCATTTGAGAGAAGATTAACTAAGGCTTGTGTTATTTTATCTTTATCACAGAAAATACTTATATTCTTACTTTCATAATTTATATTAATATTTTTACTTTTAGCTAAATTAGAAAATTGAAATATTACAAAAGAAATTATGTTATCTAAATTTTCCTTGCTCATTTTTAATTTAATAGAAAACTCATCATACTTATTAAGTCTTTGCATATCGCTTACTAAGGTTGATAATCTTTCTGCTTCCTCCTTAACACTTATTAACCTTTCCTCTGTAGGTTCCCATATTCCATCAATCATAGCTTCTAAATGAGATTGTATATTTGTTAGTGGAGTTTTTAGTTCATGAGATATATCTCCTGTTAATCTTTTTCTTATATTCTCTTGTTCCTTTATACTTTTTGATAAATTATTTATAGAATTTACTAAATCATTTATTTCTAAAATATCAGTATTTATTTCTATCTTTTTATCATATTCCCCTTTAGATATATACTTTGCTTTAATCATTAATTTTTTTATAGGTCTTGTTATAGACCTAGAAATTATAAAACCTATTATTGTGGAAAATAATATAAGTAATAATCCAATACCTAAAATTATCTTATTTACTATATCTAAAAATACTAACTCATTTTCCATATAAAATATTGGTCCATAAAATTTTACTACAACTTCACCAATACGCTCTCCATTTTTTATTAGTGGATAGTACACAGGTTGAAACTGTGTTTTTGTTGAACCATATTTACCTTCCATAGAACTCTTTATAAAATTCATAATCCTATTGCACTTATCCTTAGAGTTTTTCTCCATGTTAATTATTTCATTTCCATTTTTATCATATAAGGCTACTATAATTCCTTTATCTAAAGCATTATATGTTATTTTCTCAACATTTTTATAATCCCACTTATCCTTAGAATACTGTTCATCTAATTCCATTAAAATATTCTGAACTGTATCTTGATTTTTTACCATTATATAATCTCCAAATTTTTTATCAAAATAAAATTTAGAGATAGTTACCGTAATTAAAGTTACAATTATTATAAGTATTATAGATGGAACTATAACCTTAAAATTTAAAGTTTTATATCTTCTCACCTTCAAATTTATACCCCACTCCATAGACAGTTATTATAAACTTAGGTTTTCTTGTATTCTCCTCTATTTTACTTCTCAAATTTTTTATATGAGAATCTATAACTCTATCAAAACTATCACTTTTATTTCCTAAAACAAGCTCAATTAATTCATCTCTTGTAAATATTTTTTTTGGATATTTACTTAAAGATAAAAGTATATTAAATTCTGTAGAAGTTAAATTTATTAAATTTTCTCTAATAAAAACCTCTCTTGTATCTAAATTAATTTTTAATTCTCCCTTATTAAAAATTAAAATTTTACTTCCTTCCTTAGAAGAATTACTTCTTCTTATAATGGCCTTTATTCTTGCTATTAATTGTTTTACACTAAAGGGCTTTGTAACATAATCATCTGCTCCAATATTAAAACCCTCTAGCAAATCCTCTTCCTCTGTTTTAGCTGTTAACATTATTATAGGCACACAACTTTTTGCTCTAATTAATCTACAAACCTCTTCTCCACTTAAGTCTGGAAGCATAAGGTCTAAAAGAATTAAATCTATTTTTTCTTTATCAAAAATTTCTAAGGCCTCTTTGCCACTTCTACAAGAAAAAACTTCATATCCTTCTTTTTTTAAATAAGCCTCTAATACCTCAACTATCTTTTCTTCATCGTCAACTAATAATATATTCAAAGTTCCCACCTCTTATAAAGACTTTTTAATTCTATTAAAACTAAAAAGTGTATAAATAATATGTAGAATTTAAGCTTGTCCAAATTTAAATAAGATTATTTAAAAAGAAGACTAAAAAATAGTCTTCTTAAAGTAATAAATATTTTATTCTTGTTTAAAACTTGAACATTCTGTATGATCTTGATTTTGAGCATAATCACCAGAAATATCTATACTTTCAGCATGGCATTTACAGTTTTTATTATGACAGCAATTTTCAGCTTCACAAGCAACTATAGTTTGTGCCTCTGCTTCTCCCATACTAAAAGCAGCATTAGTAAAGCCACCCTTTTCAACAAAACTTCCACAAGAAGTAGCCTCTGAATGATTTGCAAAAGAGCCATTTACCTTTATTGAGTTTAAAGAACACATATCATTTTGATTATATGCACAATTATCCACACCACAGCTTAAATTTGGCATACCATATCCCTCCTTAATGGTTAATGATACTAGTATGCCTATTTTTCAAAAAATTATTACTTAGCCTCTAATTTATTTAATATTTCATTATATCCATTAGCTCCATAATTTAAACACCTGTTTACTCTGCTTATGGTAGCTGTTGAAGCCTTTGTTTCTTCAGCAATTTCAGTATAAGTTTTTTTATCTCTAAGCATTTTAGCTACATGTAATCTTTGTGCTAAAGCTTTAAGTTCTGAAATAGTGCATATATCTTCAAAAAAATTATAACATTCATCTATATTTTCTAATTTTAATATAGCTTCAAATAAAAAATCTAAATCTTTTCCCTTTAATCTTGAGTGTACTCCGTTCATATAATCTTCTCCTTTAACTCTTCGTTTATTTATATATAATCAATTATATTTAGACTATTTCTACTAATAATTTAATTATATATCTTTATTTAAATAAATAAAATAATACTTATAAATTATGCTTCAGTATTAGATGTTCCACTAGGGTCAGTTAAAAGTTTTAAAGAAGTCCATCCTTTTTCAAGCTTTTCATAAACAGCCTTAGTTGGTATTAACCAAATCTCTCCAGTTCCTCTAAAGACATTTAAAAGTCCTTCTCCACTAGTTGAAGTTGCTACTAAGGATTTTGATGACCTCTCAACAGTAAATTCTATATCTCCAGTTCTTAAAATAGCAAAATTTCCATCTACTTTTAAAACATCATCATTTATTTTACACTTAAATATTTCTTCTTCAGGAACAGGAATTTCTAAAACAGCTATTCCACTTCCAGATAATTTAGTTTGAAACATTCCTTCATTTCCTAATACCATAGAGGATATGCTCTTATTCATATGAGATGATATTTCTACTGTACTTTCACAAGCATAGAATATTCCATCATCAACTACTATATCCTCATCCTCTAACTCAATTAAGGCATAATGACCAAAAGAAGGTTCTAAAAAGATATCTCCTACTCCTTCATATCTAGGTTTAAAGGTACTTTCGCCTGTAACTTTACTTGTAAATAATTTCTTTCCTAAACCTATTGCTCCTCCAACTTTATTTTTTATGCTTATAGGCCCTCTCATGTAACTTAAAGCTCCCTTTTCTATATTTACTGAGCTATTATCTAAAATAATTCTTACTTGTCTAAGCTTTATATTAGCTTCATTCATTTGATTTAACTTAATAGCAAGGTCTAAAGAATTTCCTCCTTTTAAACTATCAAATTCTAAAATTTGAAAAAGAGAATCTCCTCTCATTTCACTTATTATATTTAATTTATTTTCTATATTTAATGATGTCCTCATAAATTACCCTCCTTTATTTTTATTTATTCATTTAATTATATCCTAAAATTACAAAGTTAATAATTACAAAACTTTAAAAAAAGCTAGAGATTAATTTAATAATCTCTAGCAAAAATTTATTCAAATAAAATTTTATGAGCATTTTTTAAAAGCCTATAGTTCCCTAAAATATCTTCATAATATACTCTAAGCATTTCTCCAACACTCCAAGCTTGAGAATAACAGCCTCTAGGTCTATAAGGATTATCACCATCAAAAATTTCAGCAATACTTCCTAAACATTGGTCCTTAATATGATTTTCCATATCCGTCATTAAATAATTAACAGTATCTACAGCATCTTTAGAATAATCATTAACTTTACAATAAGCTGTAAAAAATGCACCTAATGGAAAAGCCCATGCTGTTCCTTGATGATATGCCATATCTCTATAAAAAAGTTTTCCAATATAAACACCATGATAATTTTTATTTTCTCTATCTAAACTTCTTAATCCATAAGGAATATATAATTTCTCAAAGACTTTTTCAACTACAAGTTTTCCCCTTTCCTTATCTAACATTGTAAAGGGTAAAGATATAGCAAAAATTTGATTAGGTCTTAAATCATCATCCTTTTCCTCTTTGTTTACAACATCATAAAGATAGTTTTTATCTTCTATCCAAAAGGTTTTTAAAAAAGACTCCTTAACCTTTTTAGCTAAATCTTCATACTGGTTATGGCTTTCTTTTTCAAATTTATCTTTTAATAATGCTGTAATTTTCAAAGCATTATACCATAAAGCATTTATTTCAACTGGCTTTCCATGTCTTGGTGTAACTACAATATCATTAACTCTAACATCCATCCAAGTTACTTGGTCTAATCCAGAACCTGCACTTATTAAATAATCCTTCTCATCCATTTTTATTGAAAATTTAGTTCCTTTTTTATAAGCCTTTATTATATTTTTTATAGTTTTATAAATTTCTTTTTCAACAAAATCTAAAGCTTCCTTACTATTAGCATAAAGCAAGTAATTATAAACTGCATTTATAAACCATAGGGATGCATCTACTGTATTATAAATAGGCTCTTTTCCTTTCCCAGGAAACATATTTGGTATTAAACCTTCTTTTTCATAAAGACTAAAGCTTCTTATAATCTCCTTAGCTTCTTCAAGCCTTCCTGTTGATAAGGTTAATCCATTAATAGCAATCATTGCATCTCTTCCCCAATCCAAAAACCAAGGATATCCTGCTAAAATTGTTTTTCCATTTATAGATTCTCTCTTTACTATAAACTGGTCTGCAGAAATCGGAAGATATCTTGCTAAAATTCTTGAATCATTAAAGGTATTTCTTAATTTTTCTATTCTCTTTTCTTCATTCTTTATTATTTTTTCACAATTAAAATCCCTTTCATCTTCTATAGTACAAACACAATAAATCTTTTTATTTTCCCTAGGCTTAAGATTTATTTCAACACTTCCTGGTATATAACATTTATCCACAAAGTTATCTCCTGTACTTTTATCAACATCATAATAAATTTTATCCACAATTCTACTATTTTTGTCTAATATATTTCCACCATATGCAAAAAATTTTATACTTATATCTTTATTTATATTAGGAATAAGTTCAATTTTATTTTTATCCACAAGCTTTAAGAATCTTAAATTTTCCTCTTTACTGCATACTCCTGGATTTCTAAAAGTAATTAAAGGTTCAATATTAATTTTTACTTCTTTACTTCCATTTAATATGTCATATTCTATTAACACAGTATTTTTACCATATTCCATAGCAATTTTCTTATTTATAACTACTCCATCTATAAAGTATCTAAAATGAGGTAACCCATCATAATAAAATCCTTGAAGATTTTTAAATCCTTCATCAATTTTATCTGTATATTTTAAAGAACTTAACTTACTAAGCTTTCCATTAATAATTATTTCTTCATTTAAGCTTGAAAGAATCATATATCTTTCCTCAGGTGAGTTAATACACCCTATTAATAATCCATGATATTTTCTAGAATTAGAGCCTATAATAGTTCCACCACAAAATCCACTTATACCATTTGTAATCATCCATTCTTTCTCTATAGCCCTATCATAATTAAGCCAATCCATTTTTCCAAAATTCATAAATTAACACCTCTTAATTTTAATAATAAAATCATACCCTTTTAAATATGAACATACTTCATTTATCTATTTGTATAAAATTTTGAATTAAAAAAGGTTCTGCAAAACTTAAAAACCTTTAATTTAAATACTTATAAAGAATAAATTATTATCCTTAAAATGTTATTTAAATTTCATAATAAGCTTTTAAAATTTTACAAAACCAATTCTAAAAGTATTTTTTATTAATAATTAAATAAAAAATTTATTTGTTAGTGCATTTTTTAATATGCCAAATATCTTTACAATATTCTTTTATTGTTCTATCACTTGAGAATATTCCTGCATTACAAGTATTCTCAAAGGCTTTTTTAGCCCATCCTAATTTATCTTTATAAGCTTCAAAAACTTTATCCTCAGTATCCTTAAAAGACTTAAAATCTGCTAACAAGAAATATTGGTCCCCTTCTTTTAGTAATGAATTATAAAGGTCCTCAAAATCACCAGTTCCTCCATCATCAAAAGTTCCATCTATTAAGGAATCTAAAACTCTCTTTAAACCCTTATCAGCTTCATAATAAGCTACAGGGTCATAATCTTCTTTTAACTTCTCTATATCTTCAACCTCTAAACCAAATATAAAGTTATTATCTAATCCACTTTCTCTAAAAATTTCTATATTAGCTCCATCATTAGTACCAAAAGTAGGTGCTCCATTTAACATAAAGTTCATATTTCCTGTTCCTGAAGCTTCTTTACCTGCTGTTGATATTTGTTTTGATAAATCTGCTGCTGGGAATAATTTTTCTGCATAAGAAACTCTANAACTTCATATTTCCTGTTCCTGAAGCTTCTTTACCTGCTGTTGATATTTGTTTTGATAAATCTGCTGCTGGGAATAATTTTTCTGCATAAGAAACTCTATAATTTTCTACAAATACAACCTTTATTTTTCCCTTTATTGATTTATCATTATTTATAAGTTTTGCAACTTCATTAGTTAATTTAACTATTGATTTAGCTCTCTTATACCCTGGAAAAGCCTTTGCTCCATATATAAATGTTACTTTTGGTATATCCATATCTGGATTCTCTTTTAATCTATAATATAAATCTAAAACATATAATGTATTTAATAATTGTCTTTTATACTCATGTAATCTTTTTATTTGTATATCAAATATTGAACTTGGATCTAGTGTAACCCCTTCATGTTCTTTTATATAAGAAGCTAATTGTTCTTTTTTAATATGTTTAATATCCATAAATCTTTTTAATATAGCTTCATCATCTTTATATTTTTCTAGCCCTTTTAATAAATCTAGATTTTTAACCCAATCCTCACTTCCTAAAAGTTCAGTTATTAAAGCCGATAATTCTTGATTACATAATCTTAGCCATCTTCTTGGAGTTATTCCATTTGTTTTATTTTGAAATTTATTAGGATATAAGTCATACCAAGATTTAAGTTCAATATTTTTTAATATATCTGTGTGTAACTTAGCAACACCATTAACAGCAAATCCCACATGAATTGCTAAATTAGCCATTCTAACCTTTCCATCATTTATTATTCTTAGCTCATCTATATGCTCTTCTGAATATCCTTTTTCACATAATTCTTCTATAAAATTCTCATCTATATTTTCAATTATTTCTAATATTCTTGGAAATAGCTCTTCTATTAATTCAACATCCCATTTTTCTAAAGCTTCTGCTAATATAGTATGATTTGTATAAGCAAAAGTCTTTGATGCCACATTGTAAGCTTCATCAAAAGTAAATCCTTCATCATCTACAAGAAGTCTTATAAGCTCTGGAATTGCTAAAACTGGATGAGTATCATTTAACTGAACTACATGCATCTTAGCAAAATTTTCAGTTATTTTTCCAAAAATCTCTTTATGTTTTCTTATTATATCTTTTAAAGAAGCACTTACTAGAAAATACTGTTGTCTTAACCTTAATAGCTTCCCATCTTTTTTCGAATCATTAGGATATAGAACCCTTGATATATCTTCTGCTCTATTTTTAAGTTCTAAAGCTTTATCATATTTTTGTTCATTAAATAACTTAAAATCAAATTCTCTTACAGGCTCACACTTCCAAAGTCTTAAAGTATTTATATTTTTACTTGCATATCCTATAATAGGAGTATCATAGGGAATCGCCTTAACTGTCATATCTTCAAAATCAACAGTTACAAACTCCTCTTCTTTTCTTATACTCCAAGGCTCTCCATATTTTAACCAATTATCAACCTCTTCCTTTTGAAATCCATCTTCAAAGTATTGTGAAAATAAACCATTATTATATCTAATTCCATACCCTTTTAAAGGTACTTCTAAAGAAGCTCCAGAATCCATAAAACAAGCTGCTAGTCTACCTAATCCACCATTTCCTAAACCTGCATCTTCCTCTATTTCTTCAATTTTATTTAAATCAAATCCAAGTTCCTCTAAAACCTCTTTAACTTCATTGTAAAGTCCTAAACTTATTAAATTATTACCTAAAGCTCTTCCCATTAAATATTCAGCAGAAAAGTAATAGGCATTTTTTTCTTTTTCATAAAGCTTTTCTGTACTATTCCAATCATCAACAATACTTTCTAAAAGAGTTAATGATAATGCATTAAAAACTTCAAAATCCTTAGCATCTTTAATTGAACTTTTACCATATTTAACTTTTAAATATCTCTTTATTCCATTTTTTATTTCTTCTTTATTCATAGATATTCACCCTTCCATATAATTTTGTTATATCGTATATTTTTTCTGCTAATTCATCTGTAAGAGCATAACATTTTACTCTCCATTGCCAATTACCACCTAAGGTTGATGGGTAATTTATTCTTGCTTCATTTCCTAAATTTAAAAAATCTTGCATTAAGGCCATTGAGATACTAGATACACTACCCCAAACACCTCTTATAAAGCCCCAGTTATAACCTTCTTCTTCTGTAAGCTTTAAGTATTTTTTTGCATACTCCACATCCTCTTTATTCCCAGTAACTTCAAACCAACCTCTAAATGTATCATTATCATGAGTTCCTGTATATGCTATGGAATTTTCTTTATAGTTATGTGGTAAATAATCACTTTCTTCTCTAGAATCAAAGGCAAATTGTAAAACCTTCATACCAGGAAAACCAGTTTCATTTCTAAAGTCTATAACTTCTTTTGTTAAATATCCAAGGTCCTCAGCTATAACCTTTACATCACCTAGTTCATCTTTAATTGAATTAAATAACTTTATTCCAGGTCCTTTAACCCATTCTCCATTAATAGCTGTTTCATCTCCATAAGGAATTTGCCAGTAAGATTCAAATCCTCTAAAATGATCTATTCTTAATACATCATAAAGCTTAAAACTTTCTCTTACTCTACTAATCCACCAAGCGTAGCCAGTATCCTCCATGTAATCCCAATCATATATAGGGTTTCCCCACAACTGTCCTGTTTCTGAAAAGGCATCTGGTGGACATCCTGCTACTTTTTTTGGAATATTATTTTCATCTAATAAAAACGCCTTTGGATTAGCCCAAACATCTGCACTATCCTCAGCTACATAAATAGGCATGTCTCCTATTATTTTAATACCACAATTATTTGCATACTCTTTCAACTTATTCCATTGCTTAAAGAAATGGTATTGAAGAAAAATCCAATAATTTATCTCTTTTTCTAACTTAATCTTATATTCTTCTAAAGTTTTTTCATCTCTTAATCTTAATTTTTCATCCCATTCTTGCCAACTTAATAAGTTATTTTCATTTTTTATAGCCATGTATATGGCATAGTCTTCAAGCCAAAATTTATTTTCTTCCTTAAACTTTTTAATTTCTTCTTTATCTTTATCTAAAGATTTTTCATATGCTATTTTTAACACTCTCATCTTTTTCTCAAATAATAAAGCATAGTCTATCTTTTCTGGATTATTTCCGAAATTAATACCTTCATAATCTTTGCTTTGAAGAATTCCCTCTTTATTTAAGATATCAAAATCTATAAAATATGGATTTCCTGCAAAAGCTGAAAAAGATTGATAGGGTGAATCTCCATAACTCGTTGGCCCTAAAGGAAGTATTTGCCAATAGCTTTGTCCAGCTTTTTTCAAAAAATCTACAAATTTATACGCCTCTTTTCCTAAAGTACCTATTCCATGTCTTCCTGGTAAAGAAGCTATATGCATTATTATTCCACTTGCTCTTCTCATAACTTATATCCCCCTAGTTACTTATTACTAAAGTAATATTTCTCTTTTAACCATATTATTATTTATATCAAATATTTTAATGTTTAACTTTTTAACCCTAGAATTATTATTTTCCACCAATATTTCATAATCTAAATTTTCTTTTTTAATTATAATTTTCAACTCCTCATATTTACCCTTTTCATAATCTTTGCTAAATCCATCATCATTATAATAAATATATTCAGCTTCCTCAGAAACAAAGGAAATTAAATTTAACTCCTCACTATTTATTTCCTCTACCCTTTTTGCTTTATTATTAGCCATTACCATAATTTTATTTTTTCTTATAAATATAGGTATTTCATTTAGTTTAGCTTCTATATAATGATGTCCCTTTTGTAAAACTTTAAGTTCAAAGTCATCAACTTTTCTAACTTTAAATAAAAGCATATCTTCTGGAAGATATACATATCTGCCTAAGGAATTTTGTTCATATATAGGAGCTATCATTAAGCTATCTCCTAAAAGCATCTGATCTTCTACTCTTTTTGTGAAATTATCTTTATACTGAAAGGTTAATGGCTTAAAATACATTTCATTATTTAAAACTGATTTCATATACTCACTATAAAGATATGGAATAATAGCATATCTAAAATATAAAACATCTTTTAATATATGACAGCTTTCTTCTCTAAAAGAATAAGGCTCTTGATTTCTTGTACCTAAAGCTGAATGATTTCTAAACAAAGGAGTAAAGACACTAAACTGAGACCACCTTATAACTAAATCCTCTGTAGCATCTCCTCCAAAGCCACCAGTATCAGCTCCTACATATATAAATCCACACATATTTATACTTGGCATCATTTGCATATTTAACTTTATATGTTCCCACCAAGACATGTTATCTCCAGTCCATATTCCACCATATCTATGCATACCAACAGTTGAAGCTCTAGAAAACAATAAAAACCTCTTATTTTTATCAATATCATAAAGCCCTTCAGAAGCTGCTCTTGTCATATTAAATCCAAAAAGGTTATGCACTTTATCATGTCTTATAAAACCATCTTTTGTTTTATGATAGAAACTTTTATAATCTTCCATATTATTTTGAAGTCTTGGAAACTCATCTTTAAGGTCAAAATAATCATATATACCTAAATTTTTTCCTTTAGCTTGTGATACCTTTTCAAAAGCTTCATTTAATCTTTTTTCCGAATAAAATATTGCAGGTTCATTCATATCATTCCAAAAACCTTCTATTCCTTTATCAGTTAAAAATTTATACTTATTTCCAAACCATTTTCTAGCATCCTTATTTAAAAAGTCTGGGAAATGAACTTTTCCTGGCCAAACTGCTGCTACAAAAGGCTTTCCCTTTTCATCTATACAATAATATCCCTCTTTAATCCCTTCTTCATAAACATCATATCCTTTTTCAATTTTGCACCCTGCATCAATTATTGGAATAAGTCTTACTCCTTGTTCTTTAAATTCACTTACTAAGGCTTCAAAATTTGGAAAGGAATTTTTATTTATTGTGAAGTTTTTAAAGTCATCCATATAATCTATATCAAGATATATACAATCAATAGGAATATTTAATCTATTAAAATTTTCTAATAGATTTTTAACTTCTTTTTCATTTTTATAGCTCCATCTACTTTGTTGATAACCAAAGGCCCACTTTGGAGCTATGTAACTTTCCCCTATAAGACATCTAAAATTCTTACATATTTCATTTAAGTTTTTTCCTTCTATAATGTATAAATCAAAATTTATATCCTCTACTTTTATTTTAAGTTCATCACTTTTTGTATAACCTATATCAAAATTAACTTTTCCAGGAGAATCTATAAAGACACCAAAGCTTTCTTCTCCATATATTAATAAGAAATTATGTGCTCCATAAAGTCTTACTTTTTCTGGAGTATGAGAAAAATCATCTGTACAAAAGCTTTCATACTTCCATCCTCTTTTATTTAACCCTCTTACATTTTCACCAAGTCCGTAAACTATATCATCCTCTTTAAGATTTAAAATTAAATATCCATCCTTTAATTTTAAATACTTTAACTCTCTCCCCTTTTTTATTTCTTCTTCCTTTAACACTACAGATTCTGTATTAAAAAAAGGTTTTCCAAAGGTATATTTAATTATATTATTATTAATTAAATTATCTTTCATAATATTCTCTCCCTTATTCTTTTACCAATAGTTGAATACTTTTTAAACTTAATACCACTTTATTATTTTTTTAAATTTTTACAAGATTCTCTTTCAATTATTTTAGTTTCAAAAATTATATGCTTATGTTCTTCTTTCTTAGCTAAAAGAGCTAATAATAAATCTATACTATTATTTGCCATACTCTTTTTAGGTTGTTTTACTGTTGTTAAACCAGGATTATAATATTTACTTATATCCATACCATCAAATCCAACAATAGATATATCTTCTCCAATTTTTAACCCACAATCTACAACAGCCTTAGCAGCACCAACTGCCATTATATCTGAAATAGAAAATATCGCTGTTATGCTACTATTATTTTTTATTATCTCTTTTGTAACCCTATAAGCACCCTCATAATCATAATTTCCTATAAAAACATTTTCTTCTGAATATTTTATATTACTTTCTTCTAAAGCTCTTTTATACCCTTCTAATCTTAGTCCACTTATTCCTACATCATTTTTCTCTCCTAATAAAATACCAATATTTTTATGTCCAAGAGATATTAAATATTCTGTTGACTCCTTAGCAGCTAATATATTATCTATACCAACTGAAGAAAACTTACTTTTACTCTTTTTTGAAAGAGTATTAACAGAGGTTAAAACCACAGGAATATCTAAAAATTGAAAACTTTCATCATTTATATTTAAAAAGTTTCCTCCTAGACATATAATACCTTGAAGCCTTTTTTCCTTAACAAAGGCAATTAAATTGTCTACATCATCCTCTGTTGTATAATCATTTTGTTGTAAAATCATTGTATATCCAGCTTCATTTATTCTATTACCTATTATATTTATCATTTCTGCAAAAAAAGGGTTAAATACCCCTTTTACTAAAACTCCTATATTTTTAGTATTATTTTTCTTTAGAATTCTAGCACTATTATTTGGTATATAATTACTATCTTTTATTATTTTTAATATTTTTTCTCTTGTTTCATCCTTTACATCTGGGTGATTATTTATAACCCTAGATACTGTACTTACTCCTACTTCAGCCATTTTTGCTATATCTCTTATATTCATAACTTCCTCCTATTATAAAATCTTTCACCTTATAAAATCCCATTTTTGGAAATTGTACCGGTAACGATTCCAAGTAAATTATAACCTTCTTTGTAAACCTTGGCAATAAAAGGACTTATAATTTAACAATAGAAGTTATTTTAAAAAGGAAGGACTTTCATCCTTCCCTAATAAATTTATTTTAAAGAAGTATGTTGGGCTTTGAGATATAATAAATTTTTAATTAACCTTTAACTGAACCAGCAGTTAATCCTTTAGCCATATATTTTTGTGCAACAGTTGCAAATATAACTATTGGAACTGATGCCATAATTGCAGCTGCTGAGTATTGAGTCCAGTTTGCAGAGAAATTGTTTGTAATAAACTGTTGCATACCTACTGCAAGTGTTAAACTTTCAGGACTCTTTAAAAGAGCTGAAGCAAATATAAATTCACTATATGTTCCTATAAAAGTAAATAAGAAAATTACTAATAACATATTTCTTAATAAAGGAAGTATTATCATTTTAAAAGTTTGGAAAGTAGATGCTCCATCAACATAAGCTGCTTCTGTAAGTTCCTTTGGAATTCCATCTATAGCTCCCTTAAGTAGCCAAATGTTAAATGCTCCTGCACCAGCTTGTATTATTATTAAAGTAATTATATGATCCATTCCGTTTAATCTATATGCAATAGCTAATATTGCTGGTAAAGACATTGCTGATGGAAACATTTGAAGTAATAATAACATCATTAATCCCTTTTTTCTTCCCCAAAACTTTAATCTTGAAAAAGCAAAAGCCATAGGTACTGTTAATACAAGTTGAATTATTGATACTACAACACATATTATTAAGGAGTTCTTAACCCATATTAAGAAATTTGTTTCAGTTAAAACCTTTGTATAATTTTCTAAAGTAAATGCTGAAGGAATTAAAGTTGTTTGGGTAAAAACTTCTCCCTTAGCTAAAGAAGCTGAAACTACAGCGAAAACTGGAAATAAAACTATAAGTAGCATTATCCAAATGAATATTCTACATATCCAAGCCATCCTTTTTTCTGCTGGTCTTAATTTTCTTTCATATTTGATTTCTGAGGTAGTTACTATATTACTCTTTTTTTGAACTTTACTTTGCATATTATTCAACCTCCTCAAACTGACCACTTAACTTCATTTGGTAATAAGATATAGTTCCTAGTATTAAGAAGATTATTATACTTATTGCAGAAGCTATTTCAAATCTACCAAATTGTGTTGATAATTTGTAGTTTACAGATGCTAATATATCTGTATAACCTGCAAATTGAGTAGTCATTCTTGGTGGTCCTCCCTTTGTTATTAAGAAAGCTGAACCAAAGTTATTAAAGTTAAATGCAAAAGATGAAATTAATAATGGATAAGATATTTGTGCTAAAGAAGGTAAAGTTATCTTCTTAAATTGAAGCCATTTACTAGCACCATCAACTTCTGCAGCTTCATAATAACTATCAGGAATTGCTCCTAAAGCTCCTAAACAAACATTCATCATATAAGGGAATCCTAACCATATGTTAACTATTATAAGTGCTACTCTTGCCCAAGTTGGGTCTGTAAGCCAAGGAATTGGATTTGATATTAAATGTAAATTTAATAATAAATTATTTATAGCACCATAGCTTCCATTTAATAGCCCTTGCCAAGATAAAATAGCAACTGTAGCTGGTAGAGCCCATGGAATTATAAGTATTGCTCTATATATTGCTTTCTCTCTTATATTAGGATTATTTACTGCCATAGCAACCATTAATCCTAAGAAGAAAGTTCCTGCAGTTGATATTACTGCAAATACTATATTCCACCCAAAAACAGGTAAAAATACATCTTTAAACGGTCCTGTTAAAACTTCTATAAAATTTGCAAAGCCTACAAAATTAATATGTCCTTGTGAATACATAGTATAATCAGTAAAAGCAATTATTACAGTATATACTATTGGAAATATTGTGAATATCATTATTGATATAATAGCTGGTAATAAATATGGCATTGCTTTAATTGTATTTTTTAAATTTTTTGATTTCTTGCATGCCCTTACATCATCACTTGTAACTTGCATTATATCTCGCCTCCTTAAATACCTAGTTAAAATAAATTTCTATAAATAAAGGGATTTAAATCCCTTTATTTATAGTTTTTAAAATTATTTTTGTTGTGCTATACCTTGCTTAATTTGTTCTACTGTCATTTCAGCACATTTTTCTGGTGTTATTTGTCCTGAAGTTAATAATTGTAGATTAGCACCAGCAGGTCCCCACATAGCTTGAATTTCTGGTATATTAGGCATTGGTGTAGCAAATTTAGCTTGTTCTGCAAATGCACTCATATATTCATTATTCTTAAAGTCATCACTATCTAAATATTTATTTAATACTGGTATTCTGTTACCCTTATTTAGTAATACATCCCCTGAATTTTCTGATAAGTACTTAACTAATTCCCATGCTAAATCTTTATTTTTAGATTTTTCACTAACAAAAGCAGTTTGAACACCTAAGAATGTTGGTACTTGCTTTCCAAATAATGTTGGCATTGGAGCAACACCAAAGTTTACTCCTCCCTCTTTAAAAGCTGATACATCCCAAGGTCCTGAAATATAAAAACCTGTATTCTTAGATAAGAAATCACCTTTTGCTATATCTCCAGTTATATCAGCAGGCATTAATTTATCTTTTTGAACTAAATCTTGAACGAATTGATATCCTTTTATTGCACCTGGTGTTCCTAGTCCAATATCAGTTGGATCTAATGTTCCATTATTATCTTTATAAACATATCCTCCATCTGCTGCTATAAATCCATAAGTAGCATAAAAGTTATTGATATCATATTTAAATCCTGCACCTTCTTCTGCAACTTTAACTAAATCTTCCATACTCTTTGGTACTTCACTTACTTTATCCTTATTATAGAAAAGAGCTGATGTTTCTTGCGCTATTGGAATAGCATATTTTTTACCATCAATTGTTACAGCATCTAAAACTTGATGTGATGCATAATCTGAATCATTTATTACTCCCTCAGGAACTTCTGCTAAAAGACCAGCTTTTTGGAATGTTCCTAAGTTATCATGAGCTAGTCCAAACATTACATCTGGTCCTTTAGAACTATTTGCAGCTTGTATGTAAGCTTGCATTTCTGATTTGTCCTCTACAACCTTAACTTTTATTCCTTTTTCTTCTCCCCATTTAGAAGCAATTTTATTAATTTCTTCTACTTCTGGAGTTGTTAAATGTGACCATACTGTAAGTTCTTTATCTGAACCTTCAGAAGAAGCTGAATCTCCTTTACCTCCACATCCAATTAAAGAACCAGCAAACAACATTGTTGCTGCCATAACAGTTACTAAAATTTTTGTACGTTTTCCCATTATAAATCCCCCTCATAATTTTAATTAGCTAAAAAGCCATAAATTACATTCTCATTTTCGGAAACGGTACCAAAAACATTCTAAAAAAATCACCAAAACTCTTTTGAAATTTCGGTACCGTTTCCAACTTAATTATATAATACTAAGAAAACATTTTCAATATATTTTTCTTGAAAATTATTATTATTTTATAAAAATTATCCATTATTTATTTACAATAAAAAAGCTTAGTCAGAACTTTTATTTTCTAACTAAGCTTTCAATTAATTATTTTTATCTATTTCTTTTCCACGCCATATTAAAAATGCTATTTTAAATATTACCGCTTCATTAAAATTTCTTATATCGTAAGATGTGCACTTTTGAATTTTATCAAGTCTATATATTAATGTATTTCTATGTACATAAAGTTCTTTAGATGCATCACTTACATTAAGTCCACACTTAAAAAAAGTTTCTATGGTTTTAATCATTTCTCTATCTAAAGTAGAAAATCCTAAACCAAACTCTTCATATAGCTTTAATTTTAATTTTTCATCTATAGAATCAACTAAACTTTCAAAAAGCAAGTCTCTCTCCCCATAGATAGTTTCATCTAAATCATATTTTATTGCAAGATTTATCTTAGACATATTTATCTCATAAGCCTCTTTTATTTCATTAATATTATTTAATTTCATATAACTTATATAACATTTTATATAAAGGTTTGAATCTATAGAATATTTTATACTATTTACATGTTCTTCAACATCCTCTAATGCACCAAGTATTATTATACTTCCACCTTCTAAAAGACTAATAACATTTTTATTATTATAACACTCTTGAACAATATCTAATGCTTCTTCAAGATTAGACGTTAAAAAAACATTTATCATATAGAAACCATTTTTTAAAAAATTAAGTTCACTATCTATAATACTTTTTTCTATATTTATACCTTTTAAAGCTTTTTTAATTAATTTTTCTCTACTACTAGAAGCTTCTTTAATTTTGGTTTCAATTAAATATTTTAATAAAGAAATACAGCTTTCATATTTCTCATCCGTTGTTATAACAATACTTTTACCCTTAACAGAAAAATCTAAAGAAACTTTTTTCTTCTCCTCAACTTCTCCTAAAGAAAACTCCTCCTCTTCTAAAAGAACTTTAAAAGGTATTTTTGTATTTAAATATAACTCTTCTAAGAATTTATGAAAACTGTACATATTTATTTCCCCTTTATATTATCGCTATTTATTCTAAACTAACTTTAATTCACTTTCTTTATCAAAAACATGAATTTTAGTAGCATCTACATAGAATTTAGCTTCTTGTCCACTTTGTAACTTAGTGCTTCCATTTACTCTAACTGTTATGTTTTGCTCACCAAGTTTAGTATATATATAACTTTCTGCTCCCATAAGCTCTGTAACTTCAACTCTTGATGTTATTACTGTTGATGGATTTGAAGAAACTAAATCTTGATCATCATCTAAATGTTCAGGTCTTACTCCTAGTATAACATCTTTTCCCATATATCCTTTTTCTTTTAATAATCTAGCTTTCTCAACTGGCATTTCAATTTTTTGATTTTGGAAGTAAGCGAAGTATTTTCCACCTTCTTCTTTAATAGTACCATCTATAAAGTTCATTTGTGGACTTCCTATAAATCCTGCAACGAACACATTAGCTGGATTGTTATATATTTCTTGTGGTGAATCAACTTGTTGAATAATACCATCTTTCATAACAACTATTCTTGTACCCATTGTCATAGCTTCAACTTGGTCATGTGTAACATATATAAATGTTGTTTGTAATCTTTGATGTAATTTAGCTATTTCAGTTCTCATTTGAACTCTTAGCTTAGCATCTAAGTTTGATAAAGGCTCGTCCATTAAGAATACCTTAGGTTCTCTTACTATAGCTCTTCCTAAAGCAACCCTTTGTCTTTGACCTCCTGATAAAGCCTTTGGCTTTCTATCTAATAAATGTTCTATATCAAGTATTTTAGCTGCATCCTTAACTTTTTTATCAATTTCAGCCTTTGGAACTTTTCTTAACTTAAGACCAAAAGCCATATTATCATAAACAGTCATATGTGGATATAAAGCATAACTTTGGAAAACCATTGCTATATCTCTTTCTTTTGGTTCAACTTCATTAACTAATCTATCTCCAATATATAACTCACCTTTTGAAATCTCTTCTAAACCAGCAATCATTCTTAAAGTAGTTGATTTACCACAACCTGATGGTCCAACAAATACTATAAATTCTTTATCAGCTATTTCTAAGTTAAAATCCTTAACAGCTGTAACATCTCCTGGATAAACTTTATAAATATGTTTAAGTGATAATTTTGCCATATTAATAATCCCCCATAATTTTAAAATTATTTCTCAAATTCTTTCATGATTTTATTTTATACCACTTAACCGTTTTCATCTATAAACATTACTTACAAAAGAATTCCATATTTTTTGTATACTAATCTAAAGAGTTTGTATAAATTTTATTTTTCATGGATTATTTTAAATAAAAAAAGCAGGATAAATAATATCCTGCTTTTAATTTTAAAATTATTATT
This sequence comes from Clostridium sp. TJA038, assembly GCF_058310255.1. Classification (NCBI taxonomy): domain Bacteria; kingdom Bacillati; phylum Bacillota; class Clostridia; order Eubacteriales; family Clostridiaceae; genus Clostridium; species Clostridium sp. TJA038. The sequence continues at coordinate 114,394 of NZ_JBZEFA010000004.1, forward strand.
TTTTATATTTCATGTGTAATAACTCATGAGCTCTTCCGTGTCCTGGTGTACCCATGTAATTTTCATACATTTTTAATAAAGCTGAATTTTGATGTGATTTTCTCTTTGCTAAGTTTTTATCTTGATTATAAAGAACAGATGCTCTTACTGCTCTAATATCCATTTTATCACTATCTTCAGCTGAAACATGTGGTTGACCTCCACCATTAACACATCCTCCTGGACATGCCATTACTTCAATAAAGTGATAATCATTTATTTTTCCTGACTTAACTAATTCAAAAACATTAGCAGCTCCATTTACAACAGCTAATTTATATTCTTTTCCTGCTATTTCAACTTCTGCTTCTTTTATTCCAGCTAAACCTCTTACAGCTTCATAATCAACATTTTCTAAGTCGTCATTTTCCATAAAGTCTTTAGCTGTTCTTAAAGCAGCTTCCATAACTCCACCTGTAGCTCCAAAAATAGCTCCTGCTCCAGTATATTCTCCCATAGCTGGGTCAACTTCACCATCTTCTAATTTAGCAAAATCAATTTTAGCAGCTTTTATCATTCTAGCTAACTCTCTAGCTGTTATAACTGCATCTATATTTCTTATACCGTTGTTTTCCATTTCTGGTCTATCAGCTTCATACTTTTTAGAAGTACAAGGCATTACTGTTACTGTAAATACCTTTTCTGGATCTATATTAGCAACTTCTGGGTAATATGTCTTTGAAGCAGCTCCAAATATTTGTTGTGGTGATTTTGCAGTAGAAAGATTTTCAACTAACTCAGGGAAATAATTTTCAACTTCTCTTACCCATGATGGACAACATGAAGTTAACATTGGGAAAGGTCCATTATTTTTTATTCTTTGAACTAACTCTGTAGCTTCTTCCATTATTGTCATATCTGCTCCAAAGTTTATATCAAATACTTTATCAAAGCCTAATTGTCTTAAAGCTGTATATAATTTTCCTGTAACATCTTGACCGTATCCCATCTTAAATAATTCACCCATAGATGTTCTTACAGCAGGTGCCATTGCAACTATTACATGCTTTTCTGGGTCCTTTAATGCTTCTTCAACTCTATCAATATGTGATTTTTCTGATAAAGCATCAACTGGACAAGCTACTATACATTGACCACATAATAAACAATTTGTATCATCAAAGCATTTTAATTCATCAGGTCCTACTAATCTTACTCCATCAATTCTATGGAACTTTATTGAATTTGTAGCAGTTCTTGTTCTGCATGCTGCAACACATCTACCACATTTAACACATTTACTTCTATCTAAAACTATTGATTTACTTCTATCATCTACATATTCTGATTTATCTGAAACTACAAATGGTTTGTGAGCTCTTGCTTTTGTTTTTATTACAAGTTTTAAAAATTCACAATTATCTCTTCTCTTACATGGTCCACATTTAAACTCATGTTCATCTAAAAGTTCTGCAACTCTCTCTTTTCTAGCTTCTATTACTTTTTCACTATCTGTTTTTATAACCATTCCATCCTTAGCTTTTATCGCACAAGATCTTAATAGTCTTTCGTTTCCTTCTTGCTCAACAAGGCAAACTCCACATTGTCCTTTGTTACCGCAATTTTTTAACTCGCAAAGCACCGGAATGTCAAAACCATTCTCTCTCGCTAAGTCAAGTATCGTCTTGTCACCATCAAATTCGATAGTCTTGTCATTGATTATTATTTTATTCATGCTGTTCCTCCAATTTTTGGTTTTTTAATTAAAACTAAACCTCAACTCATACATTGTAAAAATCAGTTAATTTAAAAATCATCGTTATTATTCTAACATAATATTAGTGAAATATAAATATTTCAGATTTTTATGAACACTTTTTTGCGACAAAATTTGAGGAAGAATTACAAAATTCTTCCCCATTTAAAAATAAATTATTAAATTATATACATTGTTTATTTTTTATTTATATATCTTAGCTTCTTCTATTCCATCTAAAACTCTTATAGCACCTTGCGCTAAAGCTAAAAGTTCATCTTCTCCACCATATACACTAATAGGTGCAATCCAATTTACCTTTTTATTTATTGCTTCAGTTACATAATCACTATAAGCAATTCCACCTGTTAATAATATAGAATCAACTTTTCCATCTAATACAACAGCCATAGAACCTATCTCTTTTGCAATTTGATAAATAAATGCATCAAATATTAATGAACCTTTTTTATCTCCTTCTTTAGATAGTTTTATTAAATCTCTTGCATCATTTGTATTAGCATAAGCAACAAAGCCACCTTTTCCAACTAATTTTTTATAAACTTCATCTTTAGTATATTTACCTGAGAAACACATTTCTAAAAGTTCACCTGAAGGAACGCCCCCTGCTCTCTCTGGTGAGAAAGGACCGTCTCCATCTAAAGCATTATTAACATCTACAACTCGTCCTTTTTTATGTGCTCCTACTGAAACTCCACCACCCATATGAACAACTATTAAATCAACATCATCATATGAAGTATTATGTTCCTTAGCATATCTTTTAGCTACTGCTTTTTGATTTAATGCATGAAATTTACTTTTTCTAGGCAACTCAGGAACTCCTGAAAGCTTTGCAACTTCTTCCATTTCATCCACAACAACAGGGTCTACTATAAAAGCTCTTTTACCAAATTCCTTTGCTATTTCATTTGATAATATTCCACCTAAATTTGAAGCATGTGGACCTTGAACTCCTATTTTTAAATCCTTAACCATAGCTTCATTTACTTCATAAGTTCCACCTTCTATTGGCTTAAGCATTCCACCTCTACCAACAATAGCATCTATTTCATTTATATCAATTCCCTTTTCCTTTAAAATCTTTAATATAAGATTTTTTCTAAAATCAAGCTGGTCTACTATAGTATCATACTTTAATATTTCCTCTGCTGAATGTCTTAAAGTTTCTTCTAAAATTTCTTTTTCTCCTTCATAAACACCAATTTTTGTTGATGTAGAACCTGGATTTATTATTAATAATTTGTATCCCATATAACTTTCCCCCTCAAAAACTCTCTACTTTAAATCATGAGCAACAACTGCTGCTATAGCTATTGATTTAACTTTTGTTTCAAAACTATCTGCTCTAGAAGTTAATATAACTGGAGCTGATGTACCAACTAATAACCCACCATTTTTGCATTCTGACATATAAGTTAAAGTCTTATACATAACATTGGCTACATCTATGTTTGGTAATAATAATATGTCTGCTTTTCCAGCAACTTCTCCCTTTACTCCCTTATGTTTTGCTGCTTCTTCTGATATTGCATTATCTAAAGCAAAAGGACCATCTACTAAACATTGCTTTATTTGACCTCTATCATTCATCTTAGCTAATAAAGCTGCATCTACTGTAGCTTGCATATTAGGATTAACAACTTCTACTGCACCAATAACTGCAACTTTAGGCACTTCAATTCCACAGGCATGTGCAACCTTAACTGCATTATTTATCATTGCTTCTTTGTCTTTAAGTTCTGGATAAGTATTGAAAGCCGCATCTGTTAAAAAAATTAATCTATCCATTTTTTCCATTTCAAATACAGATACATGAGACATTAATTTACCTGTTCTTAATCCAACTTCTTTATTAAGTACACTTCTTAAAAAAGTTGCAGTATCAACTAATCCTTTCATTACCATATCTGTTTTTCCTGTAGATGCTAACTCTACAGCTAATAAAGCTGCTTTCTTATCATTAACCTCATTTAAAACCTCAAAATCTGATAAATCCATGCCTATTTTATCAGCTATTTCTTTTATTTTTTCCTCATTCCCAACTAAAATAGCATCTGCTATTCCTAACTTCTTAGCCTCTCTAACTGCTTCTAAAACAGGCTCATCTTGAGCAACTGCAACAGAAACTTTTTTCATCCCATTTTCTCTTAGTTTTGAAAACAATTCATTAAAATTTTTAGCCATAATACTCAACCCTCTTCCTTGAATTTTGTTAAATTTATAACAAATGCAAGCAAAAAAAAACTACTTTTACACCCATATAAATTCAAAATTAATTCTTTATAACTATATTCTACCAAAAAATATTCTGAAAACATAAGTTTTCAGAATATTCAATTTATTATTTTTTATTAAATTGTTAAAATTTAAACAGTGTATTCTTTCATTATATTCTCAGCAACTTTTAACCCATCTACAGCAGCTGATACAATTCCACCAGCAAAGCCAGCACCTTCTCCAGCTGGATAAAGCCCTTCTAATGATATACTTTGTAATTTCTCATTTCTTTCAATTCTAACTGGTGCTGACGTTCTTGTTTCAATACCTGTTAAAACACTATCCTTATGTCCAAAACCTTTTATTTTTCTATCAAAATCAACTATTCCTTCTTTTAAGCCCTCTATTACATAAGAAGGTAAGCATTTCCTTAAATCTTCAAATCTATAACCATTACTTAATACACTAGGATTAACAGACCCTAATTTTTTTGTAATTCTATCCTCCATAAAGTCTCCAACTAATTGAACTGGTGTATTATAATTTGCTCCTCCTAGCTTAAAGGCAAGTTCTTCATAATGTCTTTGAAACTTCATTCCTTCTAAGGGATGTTCTCCATTAAAGTCTTTTGGTCCAACTGTTACAACTAAAGCTGAATTAGAATTTTCTTTATCTCTAGCATGATAACTCATTCCATTTACACAAAGTCTATTTTCCTCTGAAGAAGCATTTACAACAACTCCACCTGGACACATACAGAAAGAATAAACAGCTCTATCTAAAGTTTTACTTTGATAAGCTAATCTATATTCAGCAGCTTTTAACTTTGGATGATTCGCATATTTCTCTCCATACTGACTTAAATTTATAACTTCTTGAGGATGCTCTATTCTAACTCCTATTGCAAAGGGCTTTTGCTTCATAAATATACCTTCATTAAATAACATTTCATAAGTATCTCTAGAACTATGTCCTAAAGCAAGTACTACAACTTCACAAGGAACTTCCTCTCCATTTACCTTTATTCCCTTTAACTTATTATCCTTTTTTATTATTCCTTCAAATCTTGAATTAAAATGTACTTCTCCACCACATTTTTTTATTTCTTCTCTAATATTTTTAACAACAGTTTTTAATATATCTGTTCCTACATGAGGTTTGCCTTTATATATTATTTCTTCTGGAGCCCCATTTCTAACAAGAGCATCTAAAACATAATCACACCTTGTATCCTTTATTCTAGTTGTAAGTTTTCCATCTGAAAAAGCACCTGCTCCACCTTCTCCAAATTGAACATTTGACTCTTTATTTAGCTCTCCAGTTTTCCAAAATTTTTCTACTGTTTTAGTTCTAGAATCTACATCTTCTCCTCTTTCAAAAACAATAGGATTAAACCCTTTCTTAGCTAGTAAAAGTGCTGCAAAAAGTCCTGCAGGTCCTAAGCCAACAACTACTGGTCTATGTTCTAATTTTTTATCACCAAAGCTAAAATCAAAATCATAATTTAACTTATCTATTTTTACATCCTTATCATTAAGTTTAGCTACTATTTTTTCTTCATTTTCATGTTCTATATTTACACAATAATTAAATTTTATTATATTCTTTTTTCTTGCATCTAAGGATTCTTTTATTATTTTTATGTCTCCAATTTCATCCTTAGACATTCTTAATTTTTTAGCTACTTTATTTCTTAAAAGACTTAAATCTTCATTTATATCTAAACTAATATTATTTATTCTAATCGTCATAACAAAACTCCTCCATTTTATTTCTTTAGTAAATTATTTTACCACAGAATACCCTTAAAGTAATCTGTGGTAAAAATTTATTGATTATTATTTCCATTTTCTTTGTTATTTTCTTCTGGAACACTTCCATTTTGTGCATTTTCATTCTTATTATTATCAGTATTTGTTCCTTGTTTTGGTGGTTCTTCTTTCTTTTTAAAAGTAACCTTAATCTCTGAAGGATTTATGCTAATTATCTTTATGTTATCATAAGAAGTTGTAACATTAGGTTTTAAACTTCCACCTTCTTCTGTAAGTTTTGATATATCTAAAGTGCATTTAAATTTACTTAAATCAATATTATTAACCAAATCCTCAGGACCATCTATAGTAATTTTTACAGTTTTACTATCTATTTCTGAAGTATATCCCTCTAATGAACCTTCTACATTTACAGGTAGTTCTAAATCTCTTTTTGCATCTTTACTAAAGGACAACTTTACATTTATAGTTCCCTTATCTCCACTTGATATAGTAAGCCCCTCTGGAATATTTAAATTTACACTAACTTCTGTATCATCACTATACTGTGAAAGGTCAATAGCTGAAGTATCAATAGAATCTACTTTATTAAGTTTATCCTCAGGCCCAAGTAAAGTTACTTTTCCCTCACTTGGAGTTATTGATTTTACAACTAATCCATTTTGAGGATTTCCTGTTGTTATTACATTAATAGGCACTTCCTTTGATTTTTTAACACCAAAAGATATATCTGCTTTATCTGGACTTATATTAATATCTTTTATTTCATTTCCACTTTCATCAATAGCTATAATAGGTAATTTCATGTTAACATCTTTTTTAACATCTTTAATTTCCCCTTTTACAACTAAAGATTTAACTTTGTTTACTAAAGATTCAGCTCCAGAAACTGTAGCACTTTCTGGACTTAAATTAATTTTATCTGCATATGTTCCCTGTGCAGTATTTATCTTTATATGATTTTCTATAGGTAAACTCTTTTCTTGATATTTATCAAGAACTATATTAACTCTTAAAAAGCCATTATTTTTTATATTTATATTATTTGGATAATTTTCTATTTGCACAGGTATATTATTATCCCCTTCTTTTAGAACATATTCACTTAAGTTAACAATAATTTTAAATTGATCTTTCTTAACCTTATAAATTTCAGTAGAAGGGCCTTCTAAATCTAAGTCTACAGTCAAATTTTGATTAGGCATCAGTACTAAATCATAATCTTTAAGAACATCACTATTAACAACCTGAACAGGAACATTATTTAACTTAAGATCTCTAATAGGATTTTCCACATTGATTATATACAACCAAAGAGAAAAGGATAATAATAGGCATATAAATTTTACTAAGAAATTTTTTCCTTTAATTTTCTTAAGCATATTTTCACCTTCTCCCCAAAAGTTTTACCTTTCTTACTTCTTCTATTTCTCATAACCTTTAATAATATACTTTTTAATTTCTTACCGTCATAATTTCTTGTTAATCTTCCCTTTACTGCTAGGGATATTGCTCCTGTTTCTTCTGAAACAACAATAACTAAAGCATCTGATATTTCTGATAAACCAATAGCAGCTCTATGTCTTGTTCCTAACTTTTTGCTTATAGTAGTGTCATCTGTTAAAGGTAATACACAGCCTGCTGAAACTATTCTATCATTTCTAATTATTGTTGCTCCATCATGTAATGGAGTATTCTTAAAGAATATATTCTCTATTAAAGCCGAAGTTATTACTGCATCTAATTGAGTTCCCGTAGAAATTATTTCAGCCAATCCAGTACTTTGTTCTATGGCAATTAAGGCTCCTGTCTTTGTATCTGCCATATCTTGAACAGCTGTTATAAGTTGGTCTATAACCTCTTCTAATTTTTGATCATCTTGAATAACATGAAAATCATCAAAAGCAGTACTTCCTATATGTTCTAAGGCTCTTCTTATTTCAGGTTGGAAAATAATAATTATTGATAAAACACCTATAGTTAAAGTTTTAGTTAGTATAAAATTTAACATCTGAAGTCTTAATACATAACTTATAGGAATTAAAATTAATAAAAGTATTACACCCTTTAATAATTGCTCTGCCCTTGTTTCCTTTATTAATACATATCCTCTATAAAATATAAAGGCCACAATTAATATATCTATAATTGACCAAATAGACATATCCTTTAAGCTATTTGTAAATAGCATTATTAATTCTTGCATCTAATTCACCTCCATTACAGTACCAATTAAATTATACAATAAAAATATAAATATAAGGTATATTTTAGTTTATTTCTTTTCAATTTTACATATTCTAGGTAATGTTATTGTTTAATTATTCATATATTTAAATAGAAAATTTTATAAGGGGGTAAACACTATGGAGTTTAAATTTAAAAAGTATATAGATAAATACTTAATATATATAATATTTGCAGTTCTTATATTAATATTTATAGTAGGTTTTTTATTTTTTAGAGCTCATAATGAAAAATCAAAAATTGAAGATATTGCTAGAAATGTTTCCGAAATTAATTTAACTTATGACATACCTAAAGATAAAATTAGTTCTGAAAACTACGTAAATTCCATTGAAAAAAAATTAAATATGCTAAAGGAAAACAACATAACTTTAAATTCTTTAAAAGTATCTAAAAATCATGAAAATATCCACAGTTCTTTAAATAAAGGACTAGATAAGAATATTGAGCTTTTTAATAAGCTTCTATATATTTTAAAAAATCCTGATTCATTAAATCTAAGTGAAGAATATTATAAAGTTTTAGACTTAAAAAAAGAATGTGAAAATTATTACTCTTTGTGTAGAGAAAACCTACTACCTGTTTATTTATATAAGGAAGGTTACAATTATATACAAGATATTTTTTATTATATTAATGAATTAATAAAGATTAATAGAGATAAAAAATTTATTCAAAGTCAAAAAAATGATTTTGTAGTTTCTATGAAATCATTAATATTCAAGCTTTCTTCATTAGATGAAAAACTTTTTGAAACAGCTAATATAATAAAAAATTCTGGAAGGAATTTAGATATATTAGCTACAGATATTGAAAAGAAAAAAAATGACTTAAAAGAAATTAAAAATACTCTGTACTCTATTCCTATTCCCGAAAAAGCTAATGATGCATTTTTAGCTCTTGAAAACGCCTTGAAATCTTTTGAAAATTATATTGAATTCTTTAATAAAGGTCTTTTAAAAGAAATTAAAAATAAGTATGTGGATACGTCTTATTATGAAGAAGCTGCTTCTTTATTTGATAAATTTAAAATAGATTTAGAAAAAGCTGAAAAAGACTTGGACCTTTATAATAAAAACTAACCCTCTTAGTATTAATTATTTTTTTTTGGTTACAATATACAAAGTAAAATAATTACCTAAAAGGAGGTTCTTATGAAAAAAAGTATTTATACTTACTTTGTCTTCGCCTTCACCTTATTATTTATAACAAATTTTATGGGAAAAGATGTTTTCGCACTTTCTCACTCAACTAAGCCAGTTAGCCAAAATAATTATATAGAAAAAAATGCACTAGCTTCTAACATAAATCCACAAGAAGCTTATGAAAATAATGGCGACAATAATATAGTCGCTGTATTTAAAAGTTCAGACTCTACAATTTCACTTACTAAAGATGACATATATTTAATGTCTCAAGTAGTTTATGCTGAAAGTAAAGGTGAACCTTTTGATGGCAAAATAGCTGTTGCTTCTGTTATCTTAAATAGAACTACAGACTCTCAATTTCCCAATACTATTCAAGAAGTAATAACACAAAAAAATGCTTTTTCTTGTGTTAGAGATGGAAAAATTGATGTTGTTCCTGATGATGATAGCTATAATGCAGTTTTAAAAGCTATAGAAGGATATGACCCAACAGATGAAGCATTATATTTTTATAATCCTAAAATAGCTACTTGTTCGTGGATGAAAGGCGTAGAAAAAACAGGAGAAAAAAGTATAGGTCAACATGTGTTTTTTAATGTTGTTTAAAAAAAAGCTAACACAAATGTGTTAGCTTTTTTATCTTTTACTATCTAAATATGCAACAGCACTTAAAGCTGCAACATTTCCTTCACCTGCAGCCTTTATATATTGATAGGGCTTACCAGTACAATCACCAGCTGCAAAACACCCCTCTATGTTTGTTTTCATTAATCTATCAACTTCAATATGGCCTTCTGTAATTTTTAGTCCTGGAACTAATTGTCCTGGAGATATACTATCTCTTAAAACAAAAATGCCATCTGTTTTTATGCTTCCATTTTTAGTTATTAATTCAGTAACTTTACCTTCTCCCCTTATTTCTAAAGGAATATCATCAATAACTTCAATTTTTGGATTTAAATTTAATTCTCCCTTATATCTAGGAACATAGTACACCTTACCTGCTAATTCATTTACAAAATTAGCTTCTTCTTCAGCTTCTTTATTATAGCCAATTATAGTTACTACCTTTTCTTTATATAATGGAGCATCACAAGTAGCACAGTATCCTACACCTTTTCCTAAGAATTCTTCTTCACCCTTCATAGGCTTTGTGTATTCAATTCCTGTAGCTATTATTATTGAAGTAGCTTCATACATTTTTTCATTTACCATAAGAGCGAAATATTCTCCCATAGCATAAACACTATTTATTCTTTCCTCTGTTATTTGTATATCCATTTCTTTTAAATGGCCCATAAATTGATTTTTTAAATCTATCCCATTCTTGCCTACAAATCCAAGATAATTATTTACTTTTGGTGCTTTAACAAGCTTTGTGCTTAAATCATTATTTCCAAAAAGAATAAATTTTTTATTTCTAATTTTTGCATTTAAAGCAGCAGATAGACCAGCAGGTCCACTTCCTATTATAGCTATATCATATCTTTCGCTCAAAATTTTTCATCTCCTTATGAAGCTAGTTATTAAATATGCTTTTTAATTGCTTCAGTTAAAGCAGCTTTTGGTCTAAATCCAACTAAAGTATCAACAACTTCTCCATTTTTAAATATTAATAAAGTTGGAATACTTTGAATTTGATATTTTCCTGCTGAAGCTGGGTTTTTATCAACGTCAACTTTAACGAATTTAACCTCTTTCATTTCTTCTCCAATCTCTTCTATAACTGGAGCTATCATTTTACAAGGTCCACACCAAGTTGCCCAAAAATCAACAACTACTAGCTCTTTAGCTTCTATTACCTCTGTATTAAAATCTTGATCATTTATATGTTTTACCATAATTATACGCCTCCCTATATACCCCTTAGGGGTATTTTATTATTTACAATTATATTATATTTAAAATATTAAGTCAATGTTACAAATAATAATTATTATAAAGCTTTTATAAATTTATTATTCAAAGGTGCCTTTTACTAATAATTTTTTATTATCCATTAAAATATTTCCCATAGATATAACAGAATCTATATCTAAATTTTCTTTATCTAATAAAACTATATCTGCATCCATACCAGTAGAGATAAATCCTTTTTGAGATAATTTTAAAACCTTAGCTACATTGCTAGTTATTACTTTAATTGCAGTTTCCATAGGAATCCCTAATCTTATAGATTCTTTAACTTCTTCAAAAAGACTTGATACAGAACATATACCTAATCCTACAAGTTCACCAAAATTATTAAATATCGGCATACTTCCATTTCCATCTGAAGAAAAAGTAATTTTCTCTACATCAACTCCACTTTCTAAAAGTTTTTTAAGCCCAAGTGATGCTCTAACTTCACCTTCTTCTAAATTTTCTGGATCTGAAGATGTTGTTAGGTCAATTTGTCCTCCTCTTTTTGCATAATTTATACCTTCTTCAAAGAGCTCCCTATTTCTTCCCATATGAGTAGGTATAATTTGATTTGCTGGAATTTCTGATTCATCTATAAGTCTAGTTATATAACTAAGCATTCTTTTTCCATTTCCTAAATGAACATTTACAATTCCAGCTTTTCCTGATAAAAGACCTCCTACTCTTGCTTGAGCAACTATATTTGCAAATTGCTCATAAGTTGGTTGAGAACTTCTATGGTCTGATAATGCTATTTCTCCAACACCTATTATTCTATCAATTAATAATAAATCACTTTTTATATTCTCTGTTATAGTTTTTACAGGAACATCATAAGAACCTGTATAACAGTAACAAGTTACGCCTTCTTCACAAAGAGCATTAGCCTTTGCAACTAGCCCCTTCATATCTCTACACACACCATCAGTTCCAATGCATCCAACCAATGTAGTTATACCACCTTTTATTATACTACTTAATTGTATCTCTGGAGTTCTTGTTCTAAAACCACCTTCACCTCCACCACCGATTATATGCACATGAGAATCTATAAATCCTGGAACAGCTATTTTATTTTCTCCATCAATGACTTGTATATTTATAAAATCCTTAGGTATTTTCACAAAATCATATATACCTTCAATCTTATCATTTAAAATTACTATATCTCTTTTCCCTAAATACTCTGGGTCATAAACCTCAATATTTTTTATTATCTTTATCAAAAAATCACCTCCCTTATTTAAATTACTATTATTTTTACCTAAAACTCAATAATAATAATTTAATTTTACAAAAACTTATTTTATAAAAAAAAGGCACGAATAAATTCGTGCCAAAACTTAGGGTTTGAGTGTTATATTAATATTTATTTATATATTAAATTTTTAATATTTTTAACTATTCTTGTTCCATTATTATTTTTTTAGCTGTAAGGATTGAAGTAGCACTCATTGAGAATTCATCTAAACCATATTCAACTAAAGTTGGTATAGCTTTTTCATCTCCTGCCATTTCTCCACACATTCCTACCCACTTACCATGTTTGTGAGCTCCATCTATTGTCATTTTGATTAATCTTAATACAGCTGGATGCATTGGGTTATAAAGGTATGATACCTTTTCACTCATTCTGTCTGCAGCTAGTGTATATTGAATTAAGTCATTAGTTCCTATTGAGAAGAAATCAACATGTTTAGCTAATTCATCAGCATAAACTGCAGCTGCTGGTATTTCTACCATGATACCCCATTGAGTTTCTTCTGAGTAAGCTATTCCTTCTTGTTTTAATTCTGCTTTACATTCTTCAACAAAGGCCTTAGCTTCTTGGAATTCCTCTAATCCTGAAATCATAGGGAACATTACTGCAAGATTTCCATAAATAGAAGCTCTTAATAAAGCTCTTATTTGAACTCTAAAGATATCTTTTCTATCTAAGCATAATCTTATAGCTCTATATCCTAAGAATGGATTCATTTCTTTTGGTAATGGTAAGTATGGTAAAGTTTTATCTCCACCTATATCTAAAGTTCTTATAACAACTTGTTTACCATTTGCTTTTTCTAAAACATATTTATATGCTTCAAATTGTTCATCTTCAGTTGGTGCTTCTTCTCTATCCATATATAAGAACTCTGTTCTGAATAGTCCAACACCATCTCCACCGTTTGCTAAAACTTGATTTATATCTTCTGGCTTTCCTATGTTTCCACAAACTTCTATTCTTCTACCAGACTTAGTAGTAGTTTTAACATCTATTAATTTCTTTAATTCTTCTTGCTCTGCTTTATATTTATCTAATCTAGCTTTGTATTCATTTATAGTAGCTTCATCTGGATTTATTATAGCTACACCTTCTATACCATCAACTATTACAGTATCACCATTTTTAACTGAAGTTGTTATATCACCTAATCCAACAACAGCTGGTATTTCTAAAGTTCTAGCCATTATAGCTGAGTGAGAAGTTCTTCCACCTATATTAGTTAAGAAACCAATAACTTTGCTTCTATCTAATTGAGCAGTATCTGAAGGTGTTAAATCATGAGCTACAATAACAGTATTAGCTCCTAAATTCTCCATTCCGTTTCCGCCCTTACCAGCTAGGTTAGCTATTATTCTCTTTGAAACGTCTTTTATATCTGCTGCCCTTTCTCTCATATAAGGGTCATCCATAGAATCAAATATCATAACGAAAGTATCTGTAACATTTTGAACAGCTTTCATAGCATTTAATTTATCATTTTCTATAGTCATTTCCATTTGACCTGTAAATTCTACATCATCTAATAACATTAAATGAGCTTCAAAAACTTCTGCTTCATGTTCACCAATTTCTTTAGAAGTTTTTTCTTTTATAGTTTCTAATTGTTCTCTTGACTTAGCTAAAGCTTTAGCTAATTTTTCCTTTTCAGCTGCTACATCTGAAACTTTATCATCAGATATTATTATTTCCTCATGTTCTTGTATAAATACAGTTCCTATTGCATATCCTTTTGAAGCGGCAATACCTTTTTTCATTATGTAGTCCTCCTTTAAGTTAGTACTCAATTAAATACAACATTAAATATCAATCACAATTCAATCAATTCACTTTTCAAATTCACTGCTTATATATAACAGCAATTTGCGTGCCAAGTTTTTAATTTTATTATTTTTCAAAATATATTATTCTCATAAACACTAGTAAAAATGCCTATAAATATTAGAAAAATATTTTATTTATTAAAAACTTACTCTAAGGAATTACTTATATTGGTTAATTTAATTATACTAAATCTGATAAAAAATATCAAACCAATTTATCTATTGATACTTTTTATCAAATAATTCTTTTAAAGCCTTACTTTATTAACATATATACTTTTAAATCCTTTAAAATAGTACTTTTTTCTGATAATATATTAATTAATATTTGATAAAAAATATCAACCTTATTTATTTGTTGTAATTTTTAATAAAACTTTGGATGGTGATTTACTTTATGTATTCAAGAGAATTAGTTATAAAAACTCCCTTAGGCTTACATACTAGATATTCTGCTATGATTGTTAATAAAGCATCAGAAATAGAATCTAAATATAAAGTTAAGCTATATATAAAAAAAGAAAAATACACAGACTGGCTTGGAATAAGCATGCTTGCAATACTTTCTCTAAAAGTTTTACCTAATGAAAGTATTTTAATAGGCTCTAAAACAGAAGGTATGATTGAAAAATTAGCAGTACAATCTCTTCTTGAATTTATAGATAAAAATATAAATACTCCTCCTTTAGAATGTGAAAATAGTGAAATAGATGAAATAATAGATGCTAGTATAATAGCTAATGAGCAAGTTTTAGAAAGTTTACCTATAGGAATTGTTGTAATAGATATTGACCAAAACATAATAACTATAAATGATTATGCTCTAAAATTTATTGGTCATAGTAGAAAAGAAGTTAAAGGAAGACAAATAACAGAAATTATTCCTTCTTCACAACTTCCCCATGTAATGCTTAGTAATTTAAAGAAATATGGTTCAACGCTTCATATAAATAACAGAATAGGTTTAGTAAATAGTTCACCACTTTTTATAAATGAAAAAATAATAGGTGCAGTTAGTGTTATTCAAGATGTTTCTGACATAATAGGCATGAAAGAAATAAATGAAAAATTCACTAAAATATTAGAAAACTCACAGGATATGATTTGTTTTGTAGATGAAAACGGAATAATAAACTACTTAAATCCTGCATACATTAAAAGTTTTTCTAAATCTTCCTCTGATGTTTTAGGAAAAAGCATTTTTGATATAGCACCAAATGGACTTCGTGCTAAAGTTTTTAAGGATAAAACCTTATTAAAAGATGTAATTCATAAAAAGAACGGAATAAATGTTATAAGTACAATTGACCCTTTATTTATTGATGGACAATTCAAAGGAGTTATATCAACCTCTAGACCTGTTAGTTTGATAAAGGAGCTTATGTCAAAGCTAAACAAATCAGAACAAGAATTAGATTATTATAAAAATGAATTTTTAAGACAATTATCTAAAAATTCATCTTTTAACAATATTATAGGCTCCACTAGAACATTAAAGGATATTATGTATATGTGCCAAAAAGCTTCAGAAACAACTTCAACAGTTCTTATTAGAGGTGAAAGTGGTACTGGAAAAGAACTTATTGCAAAGGCAATACATAATAATAGCAACAGAAAAAATAAACCTTTTGTAAGAGTAAACTGTGCATCAATTCCTGAAAATCTTTTAGAGAGTGAACTTTTCGGATATGAAAAAGGGGCTTTTACAGGTGCAGTTCAAAGTAAGCCTGGTAAATTTACAATTGCACATACTGGAACAATATTTTTAGATGAAATAGGTGATATGCCTTTATCTATGCAAGTTAAACTTCTTAGAGTTTTGCAAGAAAGAGAAATTGAAAGCGTTGGAGGAATAACACCAAAAAATATTGATGTAAGAGTTATTGCTGCAACTAATAGAAATTTAGAAGAAATGATTAAAGAAGGCTCTTTCAGAGAAGATTTATACTATAGGCTTAATGTTTTAGGAATTAATCTTCCTCCTCTTAGAGAGCGTAAAGAAGATATTCCAGAACTTGTAGAACACTTTATTTCTAAGTTAAATAAAAAGCTAAATAAAACTATATTAGGAATAAAACAAGATGCTTTAAATTTATTAATTGAGTACTCATGGCCTGGAAATATAAGAGAACTTGAAAATATAATGGAGAGGGCTATAAATCTTTGTGATAATGATTATATAGATAGTTCCTATCTTCCTTCATATTTAAAGCCCGTTGAGCTAAAATCCTTTAATTTAAATATTGATATTGAACACATACTTCCCTTTGAAGAGTATGAAAAACAAATTATAGAGGCTGCTATGAAAAAATATAAAAGCTTTAATAAAGCTGGTAAAGCTTTAGGATTAACTCATAGAACTATTTCTCTAAAGTGCAAAAAATATGATATAGATATAAAAAAATAAAAAATACCTAGAGTTATTCTCTAGGTATTTTTTTATTTTATAAATCATCTATTAAAGCACCAGCTTTTGCATATGCTGTTGATTTAGCTTCAAAAAAGTCTGTTTTTACTTGATTTGCATCAGCATAATAATCTACCCAAGGAGCTGGATTTTCATCATATCCCTTAAATAATCGTCCTAAACCAATAGCTTTAGCTCTTAAATTTCCAATATATTTTATATAATTTTCTATAAGATTATTATTTATTCCAGAAACATTATCTCCTATAACATATTCTCCCCAAGCAATTTCATGTTCAACCCCAGTTTTTATCATATCTCTTAATTCATCTTTTAATTCCTCTGTAAAAACTTCTGGTATTTCTTCTTGTAATTCTTTTATTATATTTCTAAATAACCATAAATGAGTGTTTTCATCTCTATTTATATACCTTATTTCTTGAGCTGAACCTGGCATTTTACCATTACGCTCTAAATTATAGAAAAACATAAATCCTGAATAAAAATAAACACCCTCTAAAATATAGTTAGCCATTACTGATTTTATAAAGTTTTCCATGCTAGATTCTTCTAAAAATTTATTATATAAATCTCCTATAAACTTATTTCTTTGAAGTAATATAGCATCATCTTTCCATTGAAATAATATTTCATTTCTTTCTTCTGGTGAACATATACTATCTAGCATATAACTGTAACTTTGAGAATGCACAGCTTCTTGAAAGGCTTGTATAGTTAAACATAGATTAACCTCTGAGGCAGTTATATAACTATTTATATTTCCTAAATTTGCCGTTTGTATTGAATCTAAAAATATTAAAAAAGAAAGTATCTTATCATAAGCTGTTTTTTCTTCTTTAGTTAATTTTTTATAATCCTTTAAATCTTGAGCTAGGTTTATTTCCTCTGGTATCCAAAAATTATTCATTGCCTGTCTGTACCAATCTGAAACCCATGTATATTTCATATTGTTAAAATCATTTAAATTAGTTGTATTACCATTTATCATTTTTTTCTTATTAGTTTCAATATCTCCAAACTCATTAAAAAGCGGTCTTTTATTTATTTCCATTTTATTCACCTTTCATTATTTATTTATACATAATAGATACTCATCAATAAAAGATGAGTATCTAAAAAAATTTTATATTTTAAGCTGAACAACTTTCACACTCTTCTACACTTAAAGATTTACTTCTTACATAATAAATACTTTTAACGCCATTTTTATAAGCAGAAATATAAAGATTCATTATTTGTCTCATAGTATAGTCTGTTGTTATATATAGGTTAAAAGATTGCCCTTGGTCTATATGTCTTTGTCTTACTCCATTAGCTTTAACTGTAAATTCTTGGTCAACATTATAAGCTGAAACATAATACCAAAAATTCTCTTGGCATAAACCTGGTGCTACCTTCGGAGTAATACTTCCTTTCTTTTCTTCTAACCAAAATCTATTCATAACAGGGTCTACTCCTTCTGAAGTTCCTGCTAAAGTAGCTGTTGAACCATTTGGTGCTACTGCAAATAAATAGCCATTTCTAATTCCATACTTAGCTACTTCTTCTTTTAATTCTCTCCACTTAGGTGAATTATATTCTCTTAAATTAAAGTAATCCCCATTACTCCAATCTGAGCCTTCAAATAAAGGATAGCATCCTTTTTCCTTTGCTATGTTTAAACTAGCTTTTATAGCATAGAAATTTATTCTCTCATAAACTTTATCTACAAAGTTTAAATGTTCTTCTGAGTTCCAAACAATTTTATTATTTACAAGCATATGGTGATATCCTGAAGTTCCTAATCCAACTGCTCTATATCTTTTGTTTGTTATTTCAGCAAAGGGAACTGAATAATAATTTAAATCTATTACATTATCCATAGCTCTTATTTGAGTTTCAACAACATATTCTATCTCTTCCTCTGAAGTAACATCTACATTTCCTAACACTACAGAAGAAAGGTTACAAACTACAAAGTCTCCTGGTTTAGTTTTTTCAACAACTAAAACATCACCATTTTCATCCTTAATCTCTGTCTTTTCTATTTCCATAGCACTCATATTTTGCATTATTTCAGTACAAAGATTTGATGAATATATCATTCCTTTATGTTTATTAGGATTAAATTTATTTACTGTATCTCTATAGAAAGCAAAAGGTGTTCCTGTTTCTGCAGCACTTTTTATTATAAGCCTTACAATATCTTTAACACTCATAACTCTCTTTTCTATTCTTTCATCTTCTACACATTCATAGTATTTCTTTTCCCATTCTTCTCCATAAAAATCCTCTAAAGAATATCCTTTAACAGTTTTTATTTCATGAGGACACATCATATACCAGTTAGCATCTATATCATTTTCTGCTAATTTCCAAAATAAATCTGGATAACAAAGTCCTGGGAATATATCATGAGCTTTCTTTCTGTCATCTCCATTATTTGTTCTTATTTGAAGAAACTCTGGTAAATCTTTATGCCATGCATCTAACCAAATTGCAACAGAACCATTTCTAACACCTAATTGGTCAACTGCTATGGCTGTGTCATTAAATAATTTTATCCAAGGTATAATTCCACCTGACGCACCTTTAAAACCTCTTATAGCTGAACCTAGGGCTCTTACCTTGCCCATATAAATTCCCATTCCGCCACCAAACTTAGAAACCTTAGAAAAATTATCTAAAGATTTATATATTCCTGCTAAACTATCTCCTACTGTATCTATAAAACAAGAACTTAGTTGATAAAATGGTTTTCTTGCATTAGACATAGTTGGTGTTGCCATAGTAGCCTTTATAGAACTTAAAACATCATAAAATCTCTTTGCCCAGTAAAGTCTATTTTCTTTCTTTTCTGGTATAGCAAGGTGCATAGCAATCCCCATAAACATTTGCTGTGGAAGCTCTAGAGGTAATCTGTTAAAATCTTGTATTAGGTATCTTTTAGATAATAGACTTATTCCACTGTATGTAAATAAAAAGTCTCTCTCTCTTTTTATTTCTTTTTCTAGTTCTTTTATATCCTCTTTAGAGTAATTTTCTAATATATATTTTCCGTATAAGCCTTTATCTGTTAGCTCTTTTATAAATCCATAAAAATCATTGTATGGATCTTCATCTTTATCAAGTCCTCTATTTTCTCTTACCTCTTTATATAAGTTTTTAACATATAATTTAGCAGCAATTTCTTGCCATCTTGGCTCTACTTGAGAAGTTAACTCTAAAGAAACTTGTATAAAGGATTTTATTATTTCCTTTTCTCCCATCTTTGAGGTAATTATATTATCTAAAGCTACTTTAAGCTTTTCCTCTGTATATAATTCGCTCTCATCTTTTAGCTCCTCTATAGACCATGTACAATATCTCTCTAATAGTGTCATCAAATAGCCCTCCACAATATATAGTAATTATTTTTATTCTTCGCACAATATCTTGACAATTTATTATAATAATTAAAAATTGTTTTGTAAAATTCATATTTCTTGATAAGGCTAACTTATTTTAAGAATAACCCTTATTATATAAGTCATATTTTCTTTTTTTAGTTTTATTCGACTAATAATGATTATTGACATTTTTAAATAATAAAGATATGAGAGTATTTTTATAAAAAGAAAAATAGGTCGCAAGGAAAAGTAATATCTTTCCTTGCGACCTATTTTTTATTTTAATTTTTCCTTCCACTCATCCTCTTTAAAACCTATAAGAACTAAATCTTCTTTTATAAGTAAAGGTCTTTTAACTAGCATTCCATTACTTGATAATATTTCTAAAAGTTCCTCTTCACTAGCTGTTTTTACTTTATCTTTAAGATTCATTTCTCTATAAAGTTTACCTGAAGTATTAAAAAACTTATTTAACTTAACTCCACTTTTTTCATACCAAGTTTTTAATTCTTCCTTAGTAGGATTTTCCTCAACAATCATCCTATCTGTAAAATCTATATTGTTCTCTTCTAACCATTTCTTAGCTTTTCTACAAGTACTACATTTAGGATATTCTAAAAATAAACAACTCATTTTCTCACACCTTCTTTAAATATATTGCAAGTATGCAATAAAAATTATTATGTAGTAATTATACTCTTTATAGCTAAAATTTTAAATATATTGTGTTAAAAGAATAATATATTTTTACATATAAATTATTTAGAAAAATTAATCAAAATTTTATTATTAATTTATTTCTTCTTCATCATCTTCTTTATTTTTAGGAATTATTACAAAGGCCTTAAATAAATCTCCCTCACACTCAACTCTAAATCTTCCATTATGAAGTTCTACAATTGTTTTAGCTATGGCTAATCCTAAACCAGAACCTTCTATACTTGAGTTTCTTGATTCATCTCCTCTTGCAAATCTTTCTAAAATATCATTTTCATCAAAATCTAAAGCATAAGAAGAAATATTTTTAAAGGATATTTCTACATAGTTTTCAAAGTCCTTTATCTCTACATAAACTCTAGTCTTTTCTAAACTATATTTTAAAGCATTGGTAGTTAAATTTTGAAATACTCTAGACATTCTTTGAGGGTCTATTTTAACCATGCATTCCTCTGGTCCATTTATCTTAAACTCTATTTCCTTTTCTGAATAAAAATCTTCAACTTCAGCTATACATTGATATACTAACTGAATTATATCTATATTGTATTTAAATAATTCTACTTTTCCTGAGGACATTTTAGAAACCTCAAATAAATCATCTATTAACTTCTTTAAAGTTTGAGATTTTTTATCTAGTATTTGTATATACTCTTTTCTTTCTTTTTCAGTTATATCATTTAATTGAAGAATATTTACATAATTTATTATTGATGTTAAAGGTGTTTTTAAATCATGTGATACATTTGATATAAGCTCAGTTTTTAATTTTTCATTTTTTATTCCTTCTTCAACTAATTCTCTATAACATAGTCTTAAGTCATTTACATCATCTGCTAACTTTCTTATTTGCTCATCATCATTTTCTTTAATTTCAATATCTGTATCGCCTTTTTTAACTTTTTCTATTCCATTTATTATTGTATCTAATCCATCATATTTTCTTATAAACTTAACTATAAAGTTTATAACTAATACTATAGGAATTATTAAAATGTATCTTGTATCTACTAAAACATAATGATATTGCTTCCAAACAAATTCTATGTTTCTCATAAAACCATTTATAAGCATATATATTATTGTAAAAGAAAATACAAAAATAACCACTTTATCTTTTAAAAATTCTTCTATGAACATTCTCTTTGTTATTAAAACATTTATACTATCTAATACTCTAAATAAATATCCATTTTTCCAACTATCTTTATAAGCTTTTATACCCATATTTTTAATCATTGAAATTTTCTTTAAAAGTAAAAGTATTACAATAAGAGTGGTTGTCATAGTAACTAAAAAGGCTATCCTAATTGAATTGATTTCAGAGTCATAAAGCTCTCCTCTTGAAAAGTATATTTCTTCATAATCTCCTGAAGAATTTATCTCTTTAAAAACAACATTATCATTTTTAGATAAGCTCTCTAAAACTTCCTTTGGAGTAGATAAATTATAAGGTTTTTCATAAAACCAAACTCTATTTGAATAATATTCTCCAGTTTTTTTATTTATAATAACTACTCCTGAATAGCTTGTAGCTCTTTCTTGAAGTTTTTTAATAAACTCTTGCTTTTCTTCCTTTGAATCAAGATTATCTAATTTACTTAAGTAATTTGTTTCATTATAAATAAAATCCGATATATCTACTGATTGTGCTAAGAGTCTGCACTCTTTATATTTATGTGGATTTATAAGTGCATCTCTATACATAACTCTATTACATATATTAGGATTTCCTTTAGCATTTAATTTAGCTATATTATCAAAGGAGTAACCTCCAAATAATATTATATATAAAACAGGTATAAACAATGAAAATATTAAAATAAACATATTTTCTATGCTTCTTACTGAAAGGCTATAGTTTCTCCACCATCTTGAAAAACTATTTGTCAATTTTATACCCAAGTCCCCACACCACCTTTATATACTCAGGTTCTTTTGAATTTATTTCTATCTTTTCTCTCATCCTTCTTATATGAACAGTTACGGTGTTTTCACTTTTATAAAAAGGTTCTTCCCAAACTCTTTCATATATTTCTTTAATAGAAAATATTCTTCCAGGATGAGAAGCTAAAAGAGTTAATATTTTATATTCTGTTGCAGTTAACTTTATATTTTCTCCTCTTAAGGAAACTTGTTTATTTACAGTATCTATAGTTAAGTCTTTTATAACTATTAAGTCTTGAGTATTTTCTTTATTTAAAGGATAATCGTATCTTCTTAATTGCGACTTAACTCTTGCAACAAGTTCTAAGTGATTAAAGGGTTTTGTAACGTAGTCATCTGCCCCAATATTTAACCCTAATATTTTATCGCTATCCTCTGATTTTGCTGACAATAATATTATGGGTATATTTCTGCTCTCTCTTATTTTTAAGCAAGTTCTCATTCCATCTAATTTAGGCATCATTATATCTAAAACAACTAAATGTATATCTTCTTTATCTAAAATTTCTAAGGCTTCCATTCCGTCTCCAGCCTTTATTACATTTATTCCTTCTCCTCTTAGATATATGTCTATGGCGTCTCTTATCTCTTTTTCATCATCTACAACTAAAACATTAAAATTTTCTTTTTCCATAACAAAGCACTCCTTAAACTTATGCCTCCTCTAAATATTAAAGGAGGAAAATTAAAATTAACCTATTTATTTATTACGATTTTCTTAAGATACATCTTCTACTATTAATTTTATGAAATTCTTAGTATATACAATGTATTTTACCATAAAAACACATTAGTTGCTTTTTCAAAGTATTTATTGGCTTTACTTTACCCAAAAAAGCATTATAATTACCTATGAAATTATTTATTCTAAGATTTAGGAGAATCCCAAATGAATTACATCAAAGAGAAAAAAGAATTACTTATTGATAATTTATTTATTATCATAGGATGCTTTATCGCTTCTTTAGGAGTAAACTTATTTTTATCTAATGCTAAACTTCTTAGTGGTGGTGCTACAGGTATTGCACTTATATTCCAGTATTTAATGGGAGTTAATTCTGGTATTGTTGTTTTACTTATAAATATTCCACTATTTATACTTAGTTATTTTAAGTTATCAAAGATGTTTACATTTAACTCTGCTATAGGAATGCTAGCTTTATCCCTTTCACTAATGATAACGGCACCTTTATCAAATCTAATTAATCTAGATGATAAATTGCTTTATTGTGTTTTTGGTGGTGCTATATGTGGCTTAGGCTATGGCTTAGTATTTTCTAAAGGTGGCTCAACTGGTGGAACAGATATACTTACTATGGTTATCCGTAAAAAGTACTCAAACTTTAATATAGGCTCTTTAAGCTTTATATTAAATATGTGTATAGTAGGTGTAGGAGCTATATTCTTTGGATTAGAAACAGCTCTTTATACTCTTATTTCTATTTTTGTTCAAACAGTTTTAGTAGATAAGGTTATTAAAGGGATACACTCAAAACAACTTTTACTTATAATAACCGATAAGGAACAACAGGTTATAAATTATATAATAAAGGACCTTCATAGAGGAGTAACCTCTCTTTTAGCTGAAGGAGAGTACACTCATGACAGAAAGAAGATGCTTTATTGTTTAGTTACTACAAGACAAATGATTGAATTAAAAAATACAATACATTATATAGATCCAAATGCCTTTGTAACTATAATGGATGTTTCCGAAGTAAAAGGAAAAGGCTTTAAAAATATATAAACTAAAAGCTATGCCTAAATTAATGGCATAGCCTTTTTTTCTTATAAAATAAAATACTAAATCATATATTTAATATATACTTAGAAAAATAGGAGCTTTTATGAATAAAATAAGGATTATAAATATTTTAATTATAATTTTAATTTTTGTATTATTTTTTTTAATCTTAAAAACCATATTATTAAATGAACTTTATAATATTACTCCTTTAGATTTTGAAGTTAATCTTTAATCTTTAAGAGTTTTAACTATTAAAATATTCATCTATAGCTTTTAATATAGTTTCCGCTATTTTATCTTGATAATTAGAATTAGTTAAAAGCTTGCATTCTTCAGGATTTGATAAAAATCCACACTCAACTATTACGGAAGCTTCTTCATAATAATCATTTAAAATTTTATATTCTTTCTTAGCAACCTTTGCCTCTCTTTTATTACTAGTATCCAACTCCTTAAATTTAGCTTGTATTATTCTTCCTAATTTTTCGCTCTTTTCATTGTTAGCACTCCATACCTGTGCCCCTTTGCAATTTTTTTGAGGAAACATATTTTGATGAATACTTATAAAAGCATCACAATTATTTTCTTTTTTTATTTTAACTCTATTATTTAAATCTTCTCTTTTCTTCTCTCTAACTTTCTTTCCCTCTGTGTATAATCCAATATCTTTGTCCCTTGTCATTATTACCTTATAATTTTTATCCTCTAAAAGTTTTTTAGTCTTTAAAGCTATAGATAAATTAATATCTTTTTCAATAACTCCACTTTCACTTTTAGCTCCACCATCAATTCCTCCGTGCCCTGGGTCTATAACAATAACCTTCTGTCTTTCCTCTGCATTTACTTTAAAAAAACTTAAATTTATTAATAGTAAGGATAAGAAAGTTATAGATAGCACCTTAAATATCTTTCTCATTAAAAAACCTCCTAATAGATTTAAAATAATTCTTTAATTACAAACTCAATTTATTTTTTCCTATGAAATAATAAATATTCTATAAAAAAAAGAATACCTAAAATAATTTAGGTATTCTTAAAATCTTAGCAAACCTCCATAACACTTTCTGCTATGTTTGTTGCATGGTCTCCAATTCTTTCAAAGTTGCTTAATAAATCCATAAATATTGCACCGTCATAAGCATTACAAGAACCTTGACTTAATCTCTTAATATGATTTTCTCTAAATTCTTTTTGTGAAGAATCTATCTTTCTTTCAACTTCGTAAATAGTTCCTGCTTCTTCAACATTTTCATTTGCATAGGATTCAATACTTATATCTAAAGCTTTCATTGTTTGGTCATAAATATAATCTATTTCTTTTAAAGCATCTTCGCTATATTTTAACTTTCTTCCTACTTTTTCTAAAGTTAAATCAGCTATATTTTCAACATGGTCTCCAATTCTTTCAATGTCTGTTACAATATGAAAAGTTGATGCCACTAAATTACTTTCTTTTGCAGATAAATCACACTTAGATAACTTAACTAGATATTCTGTAATATCTTCTTCTAGTATATTTATAAGCTTTTCATTTTCATATACTTTCTTAACTAAGCTATCATTATTTTCCTTAAATGCTTTCATACTTAACTCTAAGTTTTCTTTAGCTTTATTTGCCATTCTTAAAGTTTCTTTTTGAACTTGACCAGCAGCTATAACTGGAGTTTCTAATAATCTATCATCAATATATTTAGGTCCTAAGACTTCTACTTCGTCTTCTCCTTTGATTAACTTATTAACTAACATAATCATGTACTTACTTAAAGGAACTAAGACTATAGTAGCTGTTACGTTAAATATAGTGTGTGCATTAGCAATCTGTCTTTGAACATCTCCAGGACTTATGTTTTGTACAAGATGACCTAATGGTCTTAAGAACGGTATAAATATAAGTGTACCTAATACATTAAACATTAAATGTATTGCTGCTGCTTTATGTGCTGTTTTATTAGCACCAATACTTGAAATTAAAGCAGTTACACAAGTTCCTATGTTACAACCAAATAATATTGGTAAAACTACATCTATAGTTATAGAGCCTGTTGATGCTAAAGCAATTAATATACTTGTAGTCGCTGATGAACTCTGTAATATAGCTGTAAGAGCTAAACCTGTAAATATTCCTAATACCCAGTTATCTCCTATAGCCATTATAAGTTGTGAGAACATTGGTGAATCCGCTAATGGTTTTAAAGCTGAACTCATTATTCCCATTCCCATAAATAAGATACCAAAGCCTAAAATTATGCCAGCTATATCTTTTCTTTTGCTTTGCTGACATTAATAAGACAACACCTACTATAACAAATAATGGTGCTATATCATCTAGCTTAAAGGCAACGAGCTGTGCCGTAATAGTAGTACCTACATTTGCACCCATTATTACCCCAGCAGCTTGTGCTAAGTTCATAAGTCCTGCGTTAACAAAACCAACTACCATTACCGTAGTAGCACTAGAACTTTGTATTATCATAGTAACAAAGGCACCAACTAAAACTGCTGATATTGGATTTTTAGTAACTTTCTCTAATATACTTTTTAATTTATCACCTGCAGCATTTTCTAATCCTTCACCCATTAACTTCATTCCAAAAAGGAATAGACCTAATCCACCGGCAACTTCTATTAAGGTAAAAATTGCATCTTTCAAGATACTTCTCCTCCACTTTGCTTAATTTGTAAAATACAAACTTATTTTATTTTTAATTTTAAATATCAATCCTATAACATTTTACAATATAATATTTACTTTGTTAAGTTTTAAAGCACCTTTTTAACCTAAACTTAATACAGTATCCATTTTATTGAAATTTTATACAAATAATATCAAATTTATTAAAACTAACTTAAAATTTAAACCTTTACTATATAGATATATAGCCATTTCTAATGATTTTTATATTTTTTTGTCAAAGAAGCATAAAATCTATTTTTGTTCATACTATATTAATAATTATACCCTTTATCAAGGGATTTTTTAAGATTTTTTTGTAAAAAAACGAAAAAAAAAGAAGGAGATATTCCTCCTTCTTTCCATAAAAGCAATATATTATCTCTTTGAGAATTGTGGAGATCTTCTTGCTTTCTTTAAACCGTATTTCTTTCTTTCAACCATTCTTGGGTCTCTAGTTAAGAATCCAGCTTTCTTTAATTCTGGTCTTAAGTTTTCGTCAGCTTTTAATAAAGCTCTTGATATACCATGTCTTATAGCTCCTGCTTGACCTGATAATCCACCACCATGAACGTTAACTAAAACATCATATTTATCTTTAGTTTCAGTTAAAACTAATGGTTGGTTAACTACAACTCTTAAAGTTTCTAATCCAAAATATGTTTCGATTTCTCTATTATTTACTATAACTCTACCTTCACCTGGTACAAGTCTTACTCTTGCAACTGATTTCTTTCTTCTTCCAGTTCCCATGTATTGAACTTTTGCCATTTGAACTCCTCCTCCCGAGCTTATAATTAGTATCTTAACTCAAGTACTTCTGGTTTTTGAGCAGCGTGATTATGCTCAGCTCCTCTGTACACGTTTAATTTCTTTAACATTTTTCTTCCTAAAACGCCTGTTGGAAGCATTCTTCTAACTGCTTCTTCGAAAGCAAATTCAGGTTTCTTTTCTAAAACTTCTCTGTATGGAGTTTCTTTTAATCCACCAGCATATAAGCTGTGTTTTCTTAACATTTTTTGGTCTAATTTCTTACCAGTTAAAACAACTTTCTCAGCGTTTATAACGATAACGAAATCTCCACAGTCAACATTTGGTGTAAATGTTGGCTTGTTCTTTCCTCTTAATATTGAAGCAACTTGGCTAGCAACTCTTCCTAGTGGCTTTCCAGCAGCGTCAACAACATACCATTTTCTTTCAACTTCTTGTGCTTTTGCAATGTATGATTTCATCGTTTTCCCTCCCTAGAATTTTAAAATAGGTTTTATATGTCCTCGTACTTTATGTTAAGATTCATAGTGAATCCCGTACATCTCTCTTACAAACAAATACAATTATAATACACGCTTACGGGCGTGTCAATACATTTCCTATACTTTTAGTAAAAAACTTTTTCTAAGCATAATCCTGTTGGTGGAACACAAATTCCAGCTTTTTTTCTATCTCCAGAATCTATTACTTCCTTTATATACTCTGGTTTTTCTTTTCCTCTTCCTACTTTTAATAAAGTTCCTACAATTAATCTAACCATATTATATAAAAATCCATCTGCTGATACATACAATTTTATTTTATTTCCCTCCGTTTCAATATGAATATCTGTTATTGTTCTTACAGATGTTTTAACTGTTCCACCGGGTCTTTGAAAAGCCTTAAAGTCATGCTTACCTAAAAAATATTTACAAGCTTCTTTCATAGCTTCAATATCTAAAGGCTTTTTTACATGGTAAACATAATTTCTCTCTAATGCTGGTGCTTCTTCTCTATTTAATATAGTATAACAATATGTTTTACCTTTGGTCATATATCTTGAATGAAAATTTTCTTCTACTTCTTCTGAATTCATTATTACTATATCCTTTGGTAATTTTGAATTTAAAGCAGCCTTAAAATTTTTTCCTGGTATATTGGAGTTGGTTTTAAAATTAGCTACATAAGCCTTAGCATGAACTCCTGAATCAGTTCTACTACTTCCTAATATTTCTACCTCTTCTTTTGTAACTTTCTTTATAGCCTCTTCTACCTTTTGTTGAATAGTATTTCCTATTGGCTGCTTCTGCCATCCAAAATAAGCTGTTCCATCATATTCTATAGTTAATTTTATATTTCTCATATAATCATTCCTTTGTTTTAAAAAATTAAAATATAAATAATTATCCTTTAAATCAAGAAAGACTACAAATATATGTAGTCTTTCTATTAAGAATTATTTATCCTATATTTAAAATATACTTTAAGAAACTCTAACCATTATAGATAAAGCTAACAGTACGAAGGCTAAAGCAAAAGAAATAAAATCATTTTTTGTATATTTTAATACTTTCATTCTAGTTCTTCCATCTCCACCCCTATAGCACCTAGCTTCCATAGCCATTGCTAACTCATCAGCTCTTCTAAAGGAACTAATAAATAATGGTATTAATAATGGTATTAAACTTTTAGCTTTTTGAATTATGTTACCTGATTCAAAATCTGCTCCTCTTGCTTTTTGAGCTTTCATTATTTTATCAGTTTCATCAATTAAAGTTGGTATAAATCTTAAAGCAATAGTCATCATCATAGCTAATTCATGTGCTGGCACACCTATTCTTTTTAAAGGCTTTAATAAACTTTCAATTCCATCTGTTAACTCAATAGGTGATGTTGTAAGAGTTAAGACTGATGTTCCCATTATAAGAAGTATTAATCTTAAAGCCATGAAAATTGCTGTCCTTATCCCCTCTTTGTATATGTGTAAAAACTTCCAATGCCATATAAGAGTGTCTTCTGTACCTTTAATCATAAAAATATTAAGTATTCCTGTTATTGCTATTAAAAAGAATACAGGTTTAAGACCTTTATATAGATATTTAAATTGTAATTTAGATATTAATACAGTCGCTACTAAAAAGGCAACTATAAATATATAACCCCAAAATTTATCTACTACAAATAATGAAGCAATAAAAATAAGTGATACTAATATCTTAGTCCTTGGATCTAATTTATGGACAAAAGAATTTCCAGGAATGTATTGCCCTATAGTAATATCCTTTAGCATAATTATTTATCCTTCCTAATTATTTTTAAAAGAGCTTCCTTTGCCTGTGAAATTGTAAATATTTCTTCTGATATATCAAAGCCCTTTTTTCTTAACTCTTTAACTAGATAGGTTACTTGAGGTACTGCTAAACCTATTTTTTCTAAGGTTTCAACTTCTTTAAAAACCTCTGCAATCTTCCCATCTAAAACTATTTTTCCTTCACTCATAACAATTACCCTACTAGCAATTTTAGCTACATCTTCCATACTATGACTAACCATTATTATTGTCATTCCATATTCTTTATGAAGCAATCTTATTTGTGATAATATATCTTCTCTTCCTTTTGGGTCTAACCCTGCTGTTGGTTCATCTAATATTAAAACTTTGGGTTCCATTGCTATAACTCCAGCTATGGCAACTCTTCTTTTTTGCCCTCCACTTAAGTCAAATGGAGATTTATCTTTATAAGTTTCATAGTCAAGACCTACCATTTTCATAGACCTCTTAACTCTCTTACTAATTTCTTCTTCACTTAACCCTAAGTTTTTAGGACCATATGAAATATCTTTTTCTATTGTTTCTTCAAATAATTGATATTCTGGATATTGAAATACTAATCCTACTTTTTTTCTTATATCACTTAATTTAGTTTGTTTATCGCCAAGGTTAATGCCATCAATTATAATATTTCCACTAGTTGGACTTAATAAACCATTTAAATGTTGTATAAAAGTTGACTTTCCTGACCCTGTATGCCCAATTAAAGCTACAAATTCACCATCTTTTATTTCACAATTTATATTGTTTAGTGCTAACTTTTCAAAAGGTGTTTTAGGCATATATATATAATTTAAATTTTCTATTTTAATTGACATAAAGCATTCACCATCTCATCTATATTTAATATTTCAGTTGATATATTAACTCCCTCTTTTTGAAGTTCATAAGCTAGCTCAGTAACTTGTGGAACGTCTAATCCTATAGTTTTCATTTTTTCAACTTGCGAAAAAATTTCTCTTGGAACTCCCACCATTACTTTTTCTCCATTATCCATAACTATTATTCTATCTGCTTGAGCTGCTTCGTCCATATAATGCGTTATTAAAACTATTGTTATTCCAAACTTTTTGTTTACTTCTTTAATAGTTCTAATTACTTCATTTCTTCCAGAGGGGTCTAACATAGCTGTTGGCTCATCTAAAACTATGCATTTAGGTCTCATTGCTAATATTCCAGCTATAGCAATTCTTTGTTTTTGTCCACCAGACAGTAAGTGTGGTGCATGTTTTCTATATTCATACATTCCTACTGATTTTAAAGATTCATCTACTCTTTCTCTAATTTCAACAGGGTCAATACCTAAATTCTCAGGTCCAAAAGCTACATCTTCTTCTACTATTGTAGCTACTAACTGATTATCTGGATTTTGAAAAACCATTCCTGCTCTTCTTCTTACTTCCCAAATATTTTCTATTTTAGAAGTATCTAACCCATCTACGTACATCTTTCCTCCACTTGGAAGCAATAAAGCGTTCATATGCTTAGCAATAGTTGATTTTCCAGAACCATTATGTCCTAAAACAACTAAAAACTCTCCTTTTTTCACTTCCATGGAAACATGATTTATTGCAATTTTTTCTGTTTTTTCTTCGGCATTTACATACTTAAAAACTAAGTCTTCACT
Source organism: Clostridium sp. TJA038 (assembly GCF_058310255.1). Classification (NCBI taxonomy): domain Bacteria; kingdom Bacillati; phylum Bacillota; class Clostridia; order Eubacteriales; family Clostridiaceae; genus Clostridium; species Clostridium sp. TJA038. The sequence goes on from NZ_JBZEFA010000004.1 coordinate 146,113, forward strand.
TTTAATCATATTTTCTCCCATACTAGCCTCCTATATAAAGCTACTAAAAGCAAACAAAACATTTACCTTTTTCTCAAAAAATATATTGAGTTCAGTATTTTTACATATAAAAAAATACCTACTTATAAAATAATACTATTAATAATTTTATTTTGTAAATAGATATTTCCTTATTTTAACCTTTTATATAAAAATATTTTGTATGACAAAAGAGGATTAAGTAAAAACTTAATCCTCTCTAAAGAAATATATTATACTAATTCAAGTATAACAACTTCAGCTCCGTCTCCTCTTCTAGGACCAACTTTGTACATTCTAGTGTATCCACCGTTTCTTTCAGCGTACTTTGGAGCTACGTTGTCAAATAAGTTTTTAACAACTTCTTCTTCTGTAACAAATGCTAACACTTGTCTTCTTGCGTGTAAATCTCCTCTTTTTGCAAGAGTGATCATTTTTTCTGCAAGGCTTCTAGTTTCCTTAGCTCTTGTTTCAGTAGTTTCTATTTTACCATGCTTTAAGAAGCTTGTAACAAGATTTCTAAGCATAGCTTTTCTTTGATCAGTAGGACGACCTAACTTACGATATCCTGCCATGGCTTTACCTCCTCACCTACTCGTCATTTAGTCTTAAATTTAAGCCTAACTCGTTTAACTTTCTTTCTACTTCTTCTAGAGACTTCTTACCTAAGTTTCTAACTTTCATCATATCATCCATGCTTTTGCCTGCAAGTTCTTGAACAGTATTTATTCCAGCTCTCTTTAGACAATTGTATGATCTTACTGATAAGTCAAGTTCTTCTATAGTCATCTCTAAAGCTTTTTCTTTTTTATCTTCTTCTTTTTCAATCATTATCTCAACATCATTAGCGTTGTCAGTTAAAGTCATGAATAATTTGAAGTGCTCTATAAGAATTTTAGCTGATAATGAAATAGCTTCTTCTATTCTTATAGTTCCATTAGTCCAAATTTCTAATGTAAGTTTATCATAGTCAGTAATTTGACCAACTCTTGTATTTTGAACAGAGAAATTAACTCTTTTTACAGGAGTGTATATAGAATCTATAGCTATAGCTGATAATGGAAGATCTTCTGTTTTATTTTTGTTTTGAGTAACATATCCTCTTCCTCTATTAACTATGATTTCCATATATAACTTACCATCTTCGTCTAATGTAGCGATATGTAGATCCTTGTTTACAACTTCTACATCACCATCTGTTTTTATATCTGCTCCAGTAACAATACCTGGTCCTTGAGCATCAATATAAATAGTTTTTGGTCCTTCACCTTCCATAGTAAGTGCTAACATTTTAAGATTTAAGATTATCTCTGTAACATCTTCTTTAACACCTGTTATTGTTGAAAATTCATGAAGAACTGAATCTATTTTAACTGAAGTTGGAGCCACTCCAGGTAAAGAAGAAAGTAATATTCTTCTTAATGCATTACCAAGAGTTATTCCATAACCTCTTTCTAATGGTTCTATCTCAAACTTACCATATGTTCCGTTATCGTTTGATTCAACACATTGAATTACTGGCTTTTCTATTTCTAACATTCAAAAACCCTCCTTAATTTTAAAATGGCAACCTTATGAGGGCAACTGATCCAATTGTAAAAGTACTTAAGATCAATAATTATTATTTGCTGTATAACTCAACGATTAGAGTTTCGTTAACTGGTACGTCGATGTCTTCTCTTGCAGGTTCAGCAACAACTTTACCTTCAAAGTTTTCAACGTTAGCTTCTAACCATTTTGGTAAAGCTTTTGGATTTTCAGCAAACATTTTGAATCTTTCTGATCCTCTGCTCTTTTCACAAACTGTTATAACATCGTTAACTGATACTTTAAATGATGCTATATCAACTTTTTTACCATTTACTAAGAAATGACCGTGGTTTACTAATTGTCTAGCTTCTGTTCTTGAAGCACCATAACCTAATCTGTAAACAACGTTGTCTAATCTCATTTCTAATAATTTAAGTAAGTTTTCACCGGCAATTCCTCTCATTTTTTCAGCTCTTTCATATGTGTTTCTGAACTGACCTTCAAGAACTCCGTATATTCTCTTAGCTTTTTGCTTCTCTCTTAATTGTGTTCCGTAGTTAGATAATTTCTTTCTGCTTGCTCCATGTTGTCCTGGTGCATAACTTCTTCTAACGAAAGCACATTTATCTGTATAACATCTATCCCCTTTTAGGAATAATTTCATACCTTCTCTTCTACATAACTTACATGTAGCTCCAGTATATCTTGCCATTCATTACACCTCCCGTGACGTTACTAAACTCTTCTTCTTTTTGGTGGTCTACATCCATTGTGTGGGATTGGAGTTACATCTTTTATTAAAGTAACTTCTAATCCAGCTGCTTGTAAGCTTCTTATAGCTGCTTCTCTTCCAGCACCTGGTCCTTTTACGTAAACCTCAACGCTTTTTAATCCGTGTTCCATAGCTGCTTTAGCTGCTGTTTCAGCTGCCATTTGAGCTGCAAATGGTGTGCTCTTTCTTGAACCTTTAAATCCAAGTCCACCAGCACTTGCCCATGCTAATGCATTTCCTTTTGCATCAGTTAAAGTAACTATTGAGTTATTGAATGTTGATTGAATGTGTGCTGCACCATGCTCAACATTTTTTCTTTCTTTTCTTCTTCTAGTTTTTTTAACTTTTTGAGCTGCCATTGTCTTCCCTCCTTAACTATTTCTTCTTATTAGCTATTGTCTTCTTAGGACCTTTTCTAGTTCTAGCATTAGTCTTAGTTTTTTGTCCTCTAAGTGGAAGACCTTTTCTATGTCTGATTCCTCTATATGAACCAATTTCAACTAATCTCTTTATGTTTAAAGCAACTTCTCTTCTTAAGTCACCTTCAACTGTTAAATCTTTAATGTAGTTTCTTATTGAGTTTACTTCTTCCTCAGTAAGATCCTTAACTCTTGTATCAGGATTAACTCCAGTTACTTCAAGAATTTTTTGTGATGTAGGTAATCCTATACCATATATATAAGTTAGACCTATTTCAACTCTTTTTTCTCTTGGTAGGTCGATACCTGCTATTCTTGCCATTAATGTTACACCTCCTGGTAATTAAAATACGAAATTGATTTACATTAAATAAGTAACTCAATTGCTTTGTTGTTTTATTTATATTTAAAATTTTAGGTTGATGTTTTTCACATCACAGCCGCACCTAAAATTTATTTGCTATTATTTAAATGCCTATATAATCATATTTTACTTTTAAATAAAAGTCAATAAGAATTCACTCCCAATTGACCTTTTTTATTATGTTTTATTTACCTATTAGCCTTGTTTTTGTTTGTGCTTAGGATTTTCACAGATTACCATTACTCTTCCTTTTCTTTTTATAACTTTGCACTTTTCGCAAATAGGCTTAACTGATGGTCTTACTTTCATCGCTAACCCTCCTTATTTTGCTCTCCATGTAATTCTACCTCTTGTAAGATCATAAGGTGAAAGTTCTACAGTAACCTTATCTCCTGGTAAAATTCTTATGAAGTTCATTCTTAACTTTCCTGAGATATGAGCTAATATTTTATGCCCACTCTCTAATTCAACTTCAAACATTGCATTTGGTAAAGCTTCTAAAACTGTACCTTGCATTTCAATTATATCACTTTTTGACATAAGGTAATCAAACCTCCTTGTTAGTGCAATTAAGTCTTATAAATCTCTTTATCTTAAGATTTAAGTTCTTATCTTTTGATATTATACATGATTTTAATTCATCATCCAATATCTCAGTAAGCACTACATGTTTTATTTTTTTCTTTTTTGGCATTTCAATAGTCTTAGTCAATCCATTTGCTAATAGTAGATCATCATCTACCAATCCAATCACTATATATGATTTTTCTTTATCTCTTCCAGCATTTGAAATAACCAATCTACCGATTAAATCAGTTTCTTGCAACTTATCCACCTCAAAGATTACCTTAGTCATAAACTACAAATTCCTTATAGGCAAATGTTAATTTATAACTAAGCAATATATATTAAAACTATTTTATAAGTGTTAATATTTCAGGACCATTAGGTAAAATTGCAACTGTGTTTTCATAGTGTGCAGAAAGTTTTCCATCTGCTGTTACTACTGTCCAGCCATCATCTAAAGTCTTAACTCTATATGATCCCATGTTTACCATTGGTTCAATAGCTAATACCATTCCTGCCATTAACTTTGGACCTCTGCCTGGTCTACCGAAATTAGGAACTTCAGGATCTTCATGAACTTTTCGGCCAATTCCATGTCCTACAAAGTCTCTAACAACAGAAAATCCATTGGCTTCAACATATTGCTGTATTTCATTAGAAATATCCGTTAGTCTACTGTCTACCTGTGCCTTTTCGATTCCTTTAAAAAAGGATTCTTCAGTAACTCTAATAAGCTTTTTTGCTTCTTCTGATATATTTCCTACACCAAAAGTTCTAGCAGCATCACTGTGAAATCCATTTAGACAAACTCCACAATCAATAGAAACAATGTCTCCATCTTTTAATTCATAACTTCCTGGGAAACCATGAATTACTTGATTATTAACAGATATACATAATGAAGCTGGGAAACCATACAATCCTTTAAAGGATGGTGTAGCTCCATGCTTAGTTATAAACTCTTCAGCTATTCTATCTAATTCCGTAGTAGTAATACCAGGTCTTACTTTCTCCTTAAGCAGGTTAAGTGTTTCTCCAAGAAGCTTTCCTGCCTTTCTCATTAGGTCGATTTCATTCTCATTTTTAAGAATAATCATCTACTTATCTCTCCCTAATATTTTACAGATACTCTCGAAGACCTCGTTTATTGCTTGTGTTCCATCTACTACTGAAAGTTGCTTTTTGTTTTTATAAAAATCAATTAATGGTTGTGTTTGATTTTCATACACATCAAGTCTTTCCTTAACTGTTTCTTCAGTGTCATCTTTTCTTTGTATAACATCTGAACCACAAAGATCACATTTTCCATCCTTAGCTGGTGGATTAAACTTTATGTGATAACTTGCTCCACAAGAAGGACAAACTCTTCTTCCTGTCATTCTCTCAAGAATAAATTCTTTAGGTACTTCTATTAAAAGAGCTGTGTCTATTGACTCATTTCTTTCTTTTAAAAAGTTATCTAAAGCTTCTGCTTGATGAACTGTTCTTGGGAAACCATCTAATAAATATCCATTTTTACAATCATCTTGTTGAAGTCTATCCTTAACCATGTTAATTGTTACTTCATCTGGTACTAACTGTCCATTATCCATATATGATTTAGCCTCAATACCTAAAGGAGTATTCTCTGAAATATTCTTTCTAAAAATATCTCCTGTAGATATGTGAGGAATTGAATATCTATTACTAATTGATTTTGCCTGTGTTCCTTTTCCTGCTCCAGGAGGACCTAATAAAACTATCTTCACGGGCATCATCTCCATAACTTGTATTTCTATTTTAAGAATCCTTGGTAATGTCTCATTGCTAATTGAGTTTCTAATTGTCTCATTATTTCTAGTGAAACAGAAACTAAAATTAATAATGATGTTCCTCCAAACTGTATTCCTTGGAAAGGAGTATAGTTTGCAACTAAAATAGGAATTACTGCTATTAAAGCAGCGAAACATCCACCAATCATTGAAATTCTATTTAATACTTTCTCTAAATAAATTTCTGTTGGTTTTCCAGGTCTTATTCCAGGAATGAAACCTGATGATTTATGCATATTCTCAGCCATTTCATCTGGCTTAAATGTTATTTGAGTATAGAACCAAGTAAAGAATATAGTCAACAATGCATATAATACTGGATACATCCAAGTACTTGTATTAAAAGGACTGTAAGAAGATCCTATAATCCATTGTGACCATTTAGCTTCTGGAAAGAATTGAGCTATAGTTGTTGGGAAACTCATAACAGACATAGCAAAGATTATTCCTATGACAGTTGTTCCAATAATACTTAATGGAATATGAGTTGATTGTCCCTTCATAACCTTGTTACCTACGGCCTTACCTGCATATTGTACAGTAATCCTTCTTTCAGCTAGTGATAAGTAAACTACACCACCTAGTAAAGCTAGTGTAAATAAAATAAATAATGCAACTTCTACAATATTTATTCTACCCATTTTACTTAGGTTATATATTTGATAACCAGTCATTGGTAAACTTGATACTATGTTTGCAAATATTATCAATGAAGTACCGTTTCCTACTCCTTTAACAGTAATCTGATCTCCTAACCACATTAAGAAAGTTGATCCAACTACTAATGTTAGTAATATTAAAAATAAACTAACTGGAGATGTATCTTTTAATGCACCAACATTGCTAATTATTACGTAACTTCCATAAGCCATTACCGCTCCAATAACAATGGATGCATACCTAGTTATCTTTTGAATTTTCTTTCTTCCGTCATCTCCCTCTTTAGACAATTGCTCCAACTTAGGAACTGCAACTGTTAAAAGCTGTACGATGATTGAAGCATTGATGTATGGTACAACACCTAAAGCGAATATACTAAATCTACTAAAAGAACCACCAGAAATTAAATCATAGAAGCCTACTAAGCCTCCTGATTGTGTTAAAGCTTTTAGACTATCTGTATCAATTCCAGGAACAGGAATATAACTTCCCATCCTGAAAATTGCTATTAAGAATACAGTCCAAATTATTTTTTTTCTTAAATCTTGAACCTTCCAGGCATTACGTAGGGTTGATAGCACGATTATTTCACCTCAACTTTTCCTCCAGCTGCAACTATTTTTTCAGCTGCTTGCTTTGATAACTTGCAACCTGCGATAGTTAAGCTCTTTTCTATGTTTCCATTTCCTAAGATCTTAACTCCGTCCATTAGTTTACTTACTACTCTTCTTTCTAATAGTAATTCTGGAGTAACTTCTGTTCCATTATCGAATATGTTTAATCTATCAACATTGATTGTTACAAAATGTTTTGTAAATGGGTTAGTGAATCCTCTTTTAGGAAGTCTTCTGTATAATGGCATTTGACCACCTTCGAATCCAGGTCTAACTCCACCACCTGATCTAGCATTTTGACCTTTTTCACCTTTACCGGCATTTCTTCCTAAGCCTGAACCAGTACCTCTACCAACTCTTTTTGGAGCTGATTTACTACCAGCTGCTGGTCTTAATTCATGAAGTTTCATATCTTATTACACCTCCTCTAATGCTCTATTTAATTATGCTTCTTCAACTTTTAGTAGATAACTTATTTTGTTTATCATACCTTTTATTTGAGGAGTTCCCTCATGCTCTACTGTTTTACCTATTTTTCTAAGTCCAAGGGCATGTGCAGTAGCGATATGGTCTTTCTTTCTACCAATTAAGCTTTTAACTAATGTTACCTTTAGCATCGCTATCCCTCCTAACCTATTATCTCTTCAACAGATTTTCCTCTTAATTTAGCTATATCTTCAGCTGTTCTTAAGTTAGCTAATCCGTTGATAGTTGCTTTTACCATGTTTCTTGGGTTGTTTGAACCTAATGATTTAGCTCTAACATCCTTTAATCCTGCTAATTCAAGAACTGATCTTGCAGGACCTCCAGCTATAACTCCTGTACCTTCAGTAGCTGGCATTATAAGTACATCTCCTGTACCGAATTTTCCGTGTATTTCATGAGGAACAGTAGTTCCAACTATTGAAACTTTTACTAAGTTTTTCTTAGCATCTTCTATTCCTTTTCTTATTGCTTCAGGGATTTCGATAGATTTACCAGTTCCAACACCAACGTGTCCGTTCTCGTCTCCAACAACAACTAACGCACTGAATCTGAAGTTTCTACCACCCTTAACAACCTTAGTAACTCTGCTTATACTAACAACCTTTTCTTTAAGGTCTAGTGTGCTAGGATCGATTCTCATGTATTTCCCCTCCTTGTAGATTAGAATTTTAATCCGGCTTCTCTTGCTCCGCTAGCTAAAGCCTCAACTCTTCCGTGATATACGTATCCACCTCTGTCGAATACTACATCGTTTATTCCTTTTTCTATAGCTCTCTTAGCAACTAATTCTCCAACTAATTTAGCAGCTTCTTTGTTGCTTCCTTTAACTTCGATAGCTTTATCTAAGCTTGAAGCAGCTACTAAAGTAACAGCATTAACGTCGTCTATTATTTGAGCATATATGTTCTTTTCACTTCTATATACAGATAATCTTGGTCTTTCTGGAGTTCCGAATACCTTCTTACGAACTCTTAGGTGACGTCTTTCTCTTGCTTCTTTTCTGTCTGCCTTTTTGAACATAAGGTTCACTCCTTTCTATATTAGTATTTATTATTTACCAGTTTTACCTTCTTTTCTTCTTATAACTTCATCAGAGTACTTGATTCCTTTACCTTTGTATGGTTCAGGTTTTCTCCATGATCTGATGTTAGCAGCAACTGCTCCAACTTTTTCTTTATCGATACCTTCAACGATAACTTTAGTTGTTCCATCTAATTTGAAGTCTACTCCATCAACTGATTCAACTTCTACTGGATGTGAATATCCTAAGTTCATAACAAGTTTCTTTCCTTGTAATTGAGCTCTGTATCCAACTCCGTTTAACTCTAAAGTTTTTGAAAAACCTTGGCTTACTCCGATAACCATGTTATTAAGTAAAGCTCTAGTTAATCCGTGAAGTGCTCTGTGTTCTTTAACGTCACTTGGTCTAGTAACAACTACTTGAGCATCTTCTACAGCTATATTAATGTCTTTGTGCATAGCTTTAACTAACTCACCCTTAGGGCCTTTTACTGTAACAACGTTCTCTGGTGTTACAGTAACAGTTACTCCAGCAGGGATAGCTATAGGCATTTTACCTACTCTTGACATAATGCGCACCTCCTGTGAATTTGGTCCTTATATTTTTTTAAATCATCTCTTTGCTTCAATCTATATAAATCTATGTTATTTTCTCACTCTAAAAAATTACCAAACGTAGCAGATAACTTCTCCGCCTAATCCTAATTTTCTAGCTTCTCTGTCAACTACTAATCCTTTTGAAGTTGATATTAAAGCGATACCTAGTCCGTTTAATACTCTAGGAACTTCATCTTTCTTGCAGTAAACTCTTAAACCTGGTTTTGATATTCTCTTTAAACCAGTTATAACTCTTTCATTGTTTGCTCCGTACTTTAAAGTTAATCTCATCATAGGAACTACACCATCATTGTACTCCTCTACTCCTTTAAGATAACCTTCTTGTAATAATATATTTACGATAGCCTTCTTAACACTTGAAGAAGGTACTTCAACAACTTCGTGTCTTACTGAGTTCGCGTTTCTAACACGAGTTAGTAAGTCTGCGATAGGATCTGTCATAACCATTCTATTGTGCCTCCTTTCATTCTACTAGTTATATTACCAGCTTGCCTTTCTACATCCAGGAATTTCACCTTTGTAAGCTAATTCTCTGAAGCAGATACGGCAAATTCCGAATTTCTTTAATACAGAATGTGGTCTTCCACATAATCTACATCTAGTATACGCTCTAGTTTTGTATTTAGGTTCTTTTTTCCATTTTTCGATCATTGCCTTACGAGCCATGCGTATCCCCTCCTTATTATTGAGCGAATGGCATTCCAAGGAATCTTAATAATTCTCTTGCTTCTTCGTCTGTGTTAGCACTAGTAACGAAGATTATATCCATTCCTCTTACTTTATCTACTTTATCATACTCTATTTCTGGGAATATTAATTGTTCCTTAATTCCTAATGAGTAGTTTCCTCTTCCATCAAATGCTTTAGCTGAAACTCCTCTGAAGTCTCTTACTCTTGGTAAAGCTATTGAAACTAATTTATCTACGAATTCGTACATATTAGTCTTTCTTAAAGTAACTTTACATCCTAAAGCCATGTTCTCTCTTATTTTAAAGTTAGCAACTGACTTTTTAGCTCTTGTTAATACAGGCTTTTGTCCAGCGATTATTTGTAAATCACTAACAGCTGATTCTAGAACCTTAGGATTGTCTTTAGCTTCTCCTACTCCCATGTTTATAACAACTTTTTCTATTTTAGGAACTTGCATTATGTTTTTGTATCCGAACTTTTCCATCATAGCTGGAACTACTTCTTTTTCATATCTTTCTTGAAGTCTATTCACGTAAAGTACCTCCTTTCAAATTTTAGAATGTTTCTCCACACTTCTTACATACTCTTACTTTTGCACCGTCTTCTAATAACTTATGGCTTATTCTTGTAGCCTTTTTACATTTGTTGCAGAATAACATAACTTTTGAGCTATTTATTGGAGCTTCCATTTCTATTATTCCACCTTGCATGTTTTGTCTATTAGGTTTTTGATGCTTTTTAACTAAATTAACTCCTTTAACTACTACTTTACCAGTCTTAGGAATTACTCTTAAAACTTCACCAGTTTTTCCTTTATCTTTACCTGATATAACTACTACTGTGTCGTTCTTTCTAACATGTACCTTCATCTTAGCCACCTCCTAATCGTTTATTATAGAACTTCTGGTGCTAATGATAAGATTTTATTGAACTCATTATCTCTTAGCTCTCTTGCAACTGGTCCAAAGATACGAGTTCCTCTTGGTTGCTTATCATCTTTTATTATTACAGCTGCATTTTCATCAAATTTGATGTATGAACCGTCAGCTCTTCTTAGTCCTCTTACTGATCTTACAATAACTGCTTTTACTACTTCGCCTTTTTTAACAACTCCGCCTGGTGTTGCACTTTTAACGCTAGCAACTATTACATCTCCGATATTTCCGAATTTTCTTTTAGATCCGCCTAAAACTCTTATGCACATTATTTCTTTTGCACCTGAGTTATCAGCAACCTTTAGTAAGGTTTGTTGTTGTATCATGAAATTAACCTCCTTTCAGACTTTAGAAAACTATTTTGCTTTCTCTACTATCTCAACAAGTCTCCATCTCTTATCTTTTGATAATGGTCTAGTTTCCATTATAAGAACTCTATCTCCGAATCTAGCCTCATTATTCTCATCATGAGCTTTAAACTTAGTTGTTCTGTTAACAGTTTTTCCGTATAGTGGATGTCTAACCTTTGTTTCAACCGCAACAACGATAGTCTTATCCATTTTATCAGAAACAACTCTACCTAATCTCTTTTTTCTTAAATTTCTTTCCACAGCGGTTACCTCCTTTCAGGATTACTGCTCAATCTTTAACTCTTCTTCTCTTATGATTGTCTTGATTTGAGCTATTGATTTTTTTACTTCTCTGATTCTCATTGGGTTTTCTAATTGACCTGTAGCTAATTGGAATCTTAAATTGAATAACTCAGCTTTAAGGTCTCCTAATTTCTTTATTAAATCTTGAGGATTGCTTGTTCTTAGTTCTTTTAACTCTCTAGCCTTCATTATTCTTCACCACCCATTTCCTCAAAATCTCTTCTTGTAACGAACTTAGTCTTTACAGGAAGTTTGTGTGAAGCAAGTCTCATAGCTTCTCTTGCTTTCTCTTCATCAACTCCAGATAACTCGAATAAAACTCTACCTGGTTTAACTACTGCTACCCAGTATTCAACTGAACCTTTACCTGAACCCATTCTTGTTTCAGCTGGTTTTTCAGTTACAGGTTTGTCTGGGAATATTTTTATCCAAAGCTTTCCGCCTCTTCTTATATATCTATTGATAGCTATTCTCGCAGCTTCTATTTGGTTACTAGTGATCCATCCACAAGTTGTAGCTTGGATTCCGAAATCTCCGTAAGCTAGAAAGTTTCCTCTAGTTGCCTTACCTTTCATTCTACCACGTTGTACCTTACGATGTTTAACTCTTTTAGGCATTAACATGTTATATTCCTCCTTTCTTAGTGCATCCTATTATGCGTTAGCTTCTTCCTTTTTTTCAACTTTTTTAGTTGGAAGAACTTCTCCATTGTAAACCCACACTTTAACACCGATTTTACCATAAGTTGTATCTGCTTCAGCAAATCCATAGTCGATGTCAGCTCTTATTGTTTGTAGTGGGATTGTTCCTTCATTGTATTGCTCAGTTCTAGCTATTTCAGCTCCACCTAATCTTCCTGAACAAGCAGTTTTAACACCTAATGTGCCAGCTTTCATTGCTCTTTGGATAGTTTGTTTCATAGCTCTTCTGAAAGATATTCTCTTTTCTAATTGAGCAGCAATGTTTTCAGCCATTAATTGAGCGTTAGTTTCAGCGTTCTTAACCTCAACAATGTTTATTAAAACATTCTTTTCAGCTATTATATTTTTTAAGCTAGCTTTTAATCTTTCGATTCCTGAACCACCTTTACCGATGATTACTCCTGGCTTAGCTGTGTGTATGTTTAACTTTACTCTTTTAGCTGATCTTTCGATTTCAATCTTAGCGATTCCAGCTGAGAAAAGTTCTTTCTTTATGAATTTTCTTATTTGTTGATCTTCAATTAAGTTGTCAGCAAAATTCTTCTTATCAGCATACCATTTTGCATCCCAATCCTTAATTACACCAACTCTTAGTCCGTGAGGATGTACTTTTTGTCCCATGCTTTTCCCTCCTTACCTTATTAAGCTCTTTCTTTAACAACAAGTGTTATGTTACTTGTTCTCTTGTTTATTCTGAATGCTTTACCATGATCCATTGGTCTGAATCTTTTTAATGTTGGTCCGTGACCTACATGTGCTTCTGCAACGAATAATCTGTTAACGTCTAATTCGTGATTGTTCTCCGCATTAGCTACCGCTGATTTTAAAACTTTGCTTATAACCTCAGCAGCATCTCTTGGAGTATATTTTAAAATTGCGAAAGCTTCGTTTACGTTCTTTCCTCTTATTAAATCAAGAACAACTCCTACTTTAGTTGGAGACATTCTTACATATTTAGCTATAGCTTTAGCTTCCATCTAAAGATCCTCCTTTCCCGGATACTATTATTTTCTCTTTGATGTTTTTTCGTTTTTAATATGACCTTTGAAAGTTCTTGTTAAAACGAATTCTCCTAATTTATGTCCAACCATATCTTCTGTAACATAAACTGGGATATGTTTTCTTCCATCATGAACAGCTATTGTATGGCCTATCATTTGTGGGAATATAGTTGAGCTTCTTGACCAAGTTTTGATAACTTTCTTATCTCCACTTTGGTTCATTTCTTCTATTTTCTTTAAAAGACCTGCATGCACGAAAGGTCCTTTCTTAATTGATCTACTCACTAGAATTTCCTCCCTTCATAAACTTAATTATGCCGCCAAACTGTGAAGAGAATTTTTAATTCTCTCCAGATTATTTAGCGTTTCTTCTCTTAATGATGAATCTATCTGAGTATTTTTTGTTCTTTCTTGTTTTGTATCCAAGTGCTGGTTTACCCCATGGAGTAACTGGACTTGGTCTACCGATAGGAGATCTACCTTCTCCACCACCGTGAGGGTGATCGCAAGGGTTCATTACAGAACCTCTAACTGTTGGTCTCCATCCCATGTGTCTCTTTCTACCAGCTTTACCGATATTTACGATCTCATGAGTTGTGTTTGATACTGTTCCAACAGTAGCTTTACATTCTATTCTTACGTATCTCATTTCACCTGATGGTAATCTTAATGTAGCATAGTTACCTTCTTTAGCCATTAATTGAGCTGAAGTACCTGCTGATCTTACCATTTGGCCACCTTTTCCAGCTTGTAACTCTATGTTATGAACAAAAGTACCTACTGGCATGTGTTTTAATTGAAGAGCGTTACCTGGCTTAATATCAGCATCTGGTCCTGATACTACTGTATCTCCTACTTTTAATCCTACAGGAGCAAGTATGTATCTCTTCTCTCCATCAGCGTAAACAACAAGTGCTATGTAAGCTGATCTATTTGGATCGTACTCTACTGTAGCAACTTTTGCTGGAATTCCGTCTTTATTTCTTTTGAAATCTATTATTCTATATTTTCTCTTAGCTCCACCACCGTGGTGTCTAACAGTTATTTTACCTTGTGCGTTTCTACCACCAGTTTTCTTTAATGAAACAAGAAGTGACTTCTCAGGTGCATTTGTAGTAACTTCTTCAAATGTTGGCATAGTCATTTGTCTTCTTGATGGTGTAGTTGGGTTAAACTTTTTAAGTGCCATTATTGTCCCTCCTTCTTATAGCTTATCTGGCCTTCAACCAATACCTGCTTTTTATTATTGCATTCCTTCGAAGAATTCTATGCTGCTACCTTCTGCTAAAGTTATAACAGCTTTTTTGAAGTCAGCTCTTTTTCCGATATGAACTCCAACTCTCTTAGTCTTTCCTTCGAATCTCATAGTCTTAACGTCAGCAACTTTTACGTTGAAAACTTCTTCTACAGCTCTCTTTATTTGTACTTTGTTAGCTGCCATATGAACTATGAAGGTGTATTTATTTTCAGCCATAGCTGCCATACTCTTTTCAGTTATAACTGGTTTTCTGATTATATCATGGCTTGTTAACTTCATTATGCGTACACCTCCTCAATTTTGTTTACAGCTTCTTTAGTTATCATTAATGTTTTGCAGTTTAATAAATCATAAACATTTATGTTGTTAACAGGCATAACTGTTACACCTTCTATGTTTCTTGCTGATTTATATACATTTTCATTAACTTCAGCTGTTATTATTAATGTCTTTTTAGCTTCGAAAGCATTTAACATTTTAACTGCTTCCTTAGTCTTTGGAGCTTCGAAAGTTAAGTCTTCTAAAACTACCATATCTGCAACTTTGCTAGTTAAAGCAGAAGTCATAGCTACTTTTCTCATGCTCTTTGGTATTGACATTCTGTAATCTCTTGGCTTTGGTGCGAATACAACTCCACCTTTAATCCATTGAGGCGCTCTTATAGAACCTTGTCTTGCTCTACCTGTTCCTTTTTGTCTCCAAGGCTTGATTCCGCCTCCTCTTACCTCAGATCTTGTTTTAGCTGATTGAGTACCTTGTCTCTTATTAGCTAATTGAGCTACTACTACTTGGTGTAAAGCATATTTGTTTACTTCTACTCCGAATACTTGCTCATTTAATTGGATATCTCCAACTTGTTGTCCTTCTTTATTAAATAAACCTACTTTAGGCATTACGCTTCCTCCTTTCTACAGAAATTAAGCCTTAACGCTGTTTCTTATAACTACTGTGCCTTTATTTGGACCTGGGATTCCACCCTTTATTAAAATAATGTTCTTTTCTGGCATTATTTTAACTACTTCTAAGTTAAGAACAGTTGTGTTCTTAGCTCCCATATGTCCAGGCATTCTTTTGTTTTTGAAAGTTCTTGATGGGTCTGAAGCAGCTCCCATTGAACCTGGTGCTCTGTGGAATTTAGAACCGTGAGACATTGGTCCTCTACTAGCATTCCATCTTTTTATTGTACCTTGGAATCCCTTACCTTTAGAAACTCCTGATACATCTACTTTGTCTCCAATTTCAAATGTGTCAACTTTTATTTCGTCTCCAACATTGTAATTAGCTACATCTTCCATTCTGAACTCTTTTAAAGTTCTTCTTAAAGAAACACCAGCTTTAGCAAAATGTCCTTTTCTTGGTTTGTTAACTAATTTTTCTCTTAATTCACCGAATCCTACTTGTATTGCATCATATCCATCAGTTTCAACTGTTTTCTTTTGAACTACAACACATGGACCAGCTTCAACTACAGTTACAGGGATTACTCTACCATTCTCATCGAATATTTGAGTCATTCCAACTTTTTTACCTATTATAGCTTTTTTCATGTGGCTACACCTCCTAAACATATTAGCGGATTGCTTCTGCAATCATAACAGTTCAATCTCTTAATTCAATCTAAATAAACTATTAAAGTTTTATTTCGATATCAACACCTGCTGGTAAGTTTAATCTCATTAATGCATCAACAGTTTTTGGTGATGGATTAACGATGTCTATTAATCTCTTATGAGTTCTTACTTCGAACTGCTCTCTTGAGTCTTTGTACTTATGTACAGCTCTTAAGATTGTGATAACGTCTTTTTCAGTTGGTAGTGGAACTGGTCCAACAACCTTTGCTCCTGTAGACTTAGCAGTTTCAACAATTTTCTCAGCTGATTGATCTAATATTGTGTGATCAAATGCTTTTAATCTTATTCTAATTTTTTGTTTTGACATTTTGGTTTCCCTCCTTTTCATGTACGCTTTACTTCTAACGCACAACAGTAAGTATTATGTAAACTGTCCCTGGTGTTTCACACTTTAGAAAGATACACTAACTTCTGTCGTTGGATTCTAGATCCTAACATGCTCTTCAAGAATTACCCGGAAGTCCGGCAACCTCTTGATTCATCGCTGTTCGCTTTACAACTTCTTCATTATACTATGTATATTATGTTTTTTCAAGTATTTTTTTATAACTTTTAACATATACATTTATGTAGTTTTTTTACCCCAAAACCGTTCAAAAAAATAAAACCTAATATTAATAATATACTATTTTTTTTATTTTTCAAGAAGAATTTTATTCCTAAAAATATTATATTAATATTATTGCCCAAATTTTTTTCCTAAATTATATTATATTTATTTTTTATAGAAAATCAATAAAAAAATAAAGAGAAGAATCAATACTAATTCTTCTCTTTATAATTTAAAGGCCTATTTTAATGAACTCTTTTTAATAAATAAAATTATTGCGCTTTAATTTTAATTTTTAAAAAGCATTCTAATATATACGTCTATATATTAGAAACTTTTCTTAATTAAATTCAATCTTATAAATTTTTGCGCTAAAAATATAAGTTGAATTTAATTAAGCATTTTTATTTCCCGTGTTCTTCGGTACTAAGAAAATTTATAATAATTTAAAATTATTCGATTATTGAAGTAACAACTCCTGAACCTACAGTTCTTCCACCTTCTCTGATAGCGAATCTTAATCCTTCATCCATAGCG
>NZ_JBZEFA010000005.1:0-149141 GCF_058310255.1 Clostridium sp. TJA038
ATCAGCAGTAGAAAGCCTTGAAAAGAACGGATACTTCGACTATATCTTCTGGGGAGATATCCAAAACTCAATGAAAGTAACTTTCGTTAAAGTTGAATCTTCAAATCCAGGAGATACTGAAAAACCTGGAGATACTGAAAAGCCTGGAGATACTCAAAAACCAGGTGATACTGAAAAGCCTGGAGATACTCAAAAACCAGGAGATACTCAAAAACCAGGAGATACTCAAAAACCAGGTGAAGGACAAGAAAGTTTACCAAATACAGGAGCACCAGTTGGAGCTGCTTCAATGGGATTACTAGGAATTACATCTTTACTTGGAGGATTATTCTTAAAGAGAAAGAAATAATTTAGAGTAAAAAAATAAAAATAGGAAGAAACTTAGTTTCTTCCTATTTTTTTATTCTTTTATTGATTTATTAGTTATTATAGCAAACCATATTAATCCAATACTTATAAGAACATGAGATAATCCCGCTATATGGTTTAATCCTACAAAATCTTTACCTAATACTTGAAGAACACCTCTTATAGTAAATGTAATTGTTAAGTAAATTAGAGAAAAATTATAAAAAATACACCATATTTTAAAGTGTTTATTTTCTGATAATTTGAAGTTTTTCTCTAATAAAAGAACTAGAATAAAGAATATAAATCCTAATAATAAAAGATGAGTATGAATTATTGATAGAGAAGTTTTACCAGTAAATCCATTTATTTTGGTAAATTCTCTATAGAATACCCCCATAGCTAAAGCTACTATTAAATAAAATGTTGATAAGTTAAAATACTTTTTCATAAAATCCCTCCTCTATTTAATAAGTATTATTCTTTAACATTAAATATAAGTAATCATATAACTTTTGGATAAATTTTTCAACTTAAATAAACTTAATTTTACATTATTAAAACTAAATTTAAAATGCAATTTAATGTTTACTGACCTAATGTTACATTATATTATTTTATATGTTTATCTATGAAGATATAGAGCTTTGTTTAATAGGAATAATATTTTTTTTAGTGGCAAACATATAAGTGAAGAAAGCCTTAAAAATATGGCTAAACTTATAAAGTTTAAGGAGGTTAAAACTGATGGGAAATGAAAATTATAAAAGAGAACATAATGATGGTAGCATAATGAAGTGGATAGGAAAATTTATTTTAGTTGCCATAGTATTATTAGTAACATCATTTATAACTCCAGGATTTTCAATACATGGATTATGGTCATTTTTATTAGCTGCCGTTGTAATATCCTTATTAGATTATTTAGCAGAAATTTTTATGGGAATTGATGCTTCTCCTTTTGGAAAGGGAATAAAAGGTTTTATAATAGCTGCTATAATAATATATTTAACACAATTTTTTGTCCCTAATATGGGCGTATCTATAATTGGAGCTATTTTAGCAGCTCTTGTAATAGGGATAATAGATGCTATACTTCCAAATAAAATTATGTAAAAGTTAATTATATAAATAGAGTGCAAAAAGCACTCTATTTTTTATTAATATTTAAATCCTTTGATGTTATAATATTATGGGTAAAAATAGAATTATAAGATAAGAATAAGTGAGGATTTTTTTATGAGCAAATATGCAATACTTGCAAACCCAGGTCATAATCGTATTTATTTTGATACTGCATTAAAAATTGCATTTTCAGAATTACAGGCAATTGCAGATTCTTATGATATGGGAATAAAGGATATTGAAAAGGGTGATATAGGTCTTAAAGCATCAATATGTTTTGATACTAGTAGAGAACTTAAAGAGGAAGATTTTAAGGCTTTAAGTTTTTCATCAATTTATTATGCTTTATTTGAGATTGTAGATAAAAATTTACTAAGACCTATAGAAATAAAAGAATTTAATACTTTTCCTGAAAGTATGGTTCAAATATTAAAGTATAATGGAAAGACTAATGAACAATTTACTAGACTTATGGTGAATTTAGCTTTAAGTGCTTGTAAGACAGGCAGTAAAAAGATAACTTTATTAGACCCTATGTGTGGGAAAGGAACTACATTATATGAAGGTTTCATAAGAGGATTTGATGTTAAAGGTGTAGAGATAAATGAACAGTGGTTTCAAGAGATTCAAAATTATGTAGTTAGATTTTTAAAAGAAGGTAAATTTAAGCATAAGGCTGAAAAAAATAAGGTATCAGATTCTAAAAAGAAAAAAATAGCTAATGTTTTTAATTTGACTGCCTCATCAGAAAAAAAAGATTTTAATTTAGGAGAAGTTCAATCTTTTCAATTATTTAATTCAGATACTAGAAACACAGACTTACTTATTAAGAAAAAATCTTGTGATATTATAGTTTCTGATTTACCTTATGGAGTTCAACATGGAAGTAAAAATGACAAAAACTCTATAATGGAGAGAAGTCCTATAGGTCTTTTAAAGGAAGCAATTCCGAAATGGAACAATGTTTTAAAAACTAAAGGAAGTTTAGTTCTTTCTTACAATGAGTTTACAATGAAATATGAGGAGCTTTCTAAAGTTTTAGAAGAAAATGGATTTAAGGTTCTTAAAGAAACACCTTATCATAATTATTTACATAGAGTAGACCAATCTATAAATAGAAATTTAATAGTAGCTATAAAGGAATAGATTAGTAAATTCCTTAAAAATTTATTATATTATAGTGTATTTTGCTATTAACCTATGTTTTAAAAGATTATATTAAGTTATCTTTTAAAAGCTTAAAATTTGTCATTATTATTATACTATGATATTATATAAGCCTATAAAAGAATTTCTACAAGTATGAAGAAAATATTTATACTAAGGAATGCTTAATTAATGAACGGAGGATATGTATAATGGATAAATTACCAAATTGCCCTAAATGTAACTCAGAATACACTTATGAAGATGGAAATCTTTTAGTTTGCCCTGAGTGTGCTTATGAATGGACTTTAGGAAGTGAAAATGCAGATGAGGATGTATTAGTAGTTAAGGATTCAAACGGAAATATACTACAAGATGGTGATACTGTAACTATAATAAAAGATCTTAAAGTAAAAGGTGCTTCATCAGCTTTAAAAAAGGGTACAAAAGTTAAGAATATACGTCTAGTTGATGGAGATCACAATATAGATTGTAAAATAGATGGATTTGGAGCTATGAGCTTAAAATCTGAATTTGTTAAAAAAATATAGTTAAAGATTAAAGGTAATATATTTAAGGTATATTACCTTTTTTTAATTTAATACTTAAAAAGTAGCATAATTTAGTAATTATCTATTACTAAAAAGAATTAATTAATATTATTGTTATATAATAAGAATATATAATCTTTTATAAATTAATATATTGTAAGATGAAAACGATAAATTAAGAAAAAAGTATAAAATAATAGTAAAAAGGTTTATTTGTAAACTAAATTTTGATACTATAGTAATTAAGAGTTTTTAAATATTAACTTACAATAAAATGAGGAGAGGATAGGGAAATACGTTTATTTATGTTTTATTATGGAGGTGTTTAGATGAAGTTTAGTAACATTTTAAAAGTGTTTAAAAGGGATATAAAAGCAATTATAAAAAATCCTATAGCACTTTTAATAATAGGTGGAATATGCTTTATACCATCACTTTATGCTTGGGTGAATATAGCAGCATGTTGGGACCCCTATGAAAATACTAGCAGCGTTCCTATTGCTGTAGTAAATAATGATAAGGGAGCTTCTTTAGATGGAAAAGAGATGAACATTGGTAATGAGGTTATTGATGAGCTTAAAAATAATCATGCTATAGGGTGGAAATTTGTTGATACAAAACAGGCAGAGAAAGGATTGCTAGATGGTAGTTATTATGCAACTATAGAAATTCCAGATGATTTTTCAGTTGATTTAACTAGCATATTATCCACACACCCTACAAAACCTGAAATAGTTTATAAAGTTAATACAAAAGCTAATCCAGTAGCTGGGAAGATAACAAATATTGCGCAAAGTACTTTAGTAGACCAGATAACATCAAATTTTATAACAACTGTTAATGAAACAGTATTTTCTTCTTTAAATGGAGTTGGATATGATTTAGATAAGAATAAAGATAAAATTATTAAGCTAAAGGATTCTATTATAGCAATAGATAAAAATATGAGTTCAATTAAAGATATGCTTGATAATATAAATAGTAATTCAGGAAATTTAAGTACATATTTAGAAGAAGTGCAAAGTACTATGCCTTCTATAACAAATGGATTAGATGATATATCACAAAAGGCTGAGAATACAGGAACTTTAATAAGTGATTCTAAGGCAGCTTTAAATAATAGCTTTGATAATATGAGGATAAATTTAAATGAATCTCAAGCAGCTTTACATAAGGTTCAAAGTAGTTTAGATGAATTATCTTCAATGAATACTGAAAAAGACTCTACTAAAATAAATGCTTTAATTACAAAGGCAACAGGAGAGCTAAGTAAGATTGATAATGCTGTGAAAGCTGTAACTGAATTTTTAGAAGCTATAAACAAAAAAATTCCTAATGAAAAAATTACAAGTCTTATAAATTCACTTAAAAATGTTGTAAGTTCTTTAGATGAAGAAAAGGAAAATCTTAATACTTTACAAAATCAAGTTAATAATAGTGAAGTATTAGATAAAGGAATTTTATCTTCAATAAGTGGATTAAGTAAAAAAATAGAGGGACAGGTTGGAGAAGCCTTAAATATATTTGATACAGAAACTAGACCAGCTTTAAATACAATTGCAGATGGACTTGTTACTGCTACTCAAGGAGCTACTGATTTATTAGGTAAAGCAAATGGGTTAGCAGAACAAATTAATACTTTATTAGGAACAGCAGATGAAGGTTCAAAACTTGCTGGAAAAACAGCTGAAAAATTAAAAGGTAGTTTAGAAGAATTTTCAGGAGTTATAAGTGAATTAAGTTCTAAGCTTCAAGATGTAAGTGATGATGAACTTGCTAAGATAGTAAGTATATTACAAAGTAATCCTCAATTTATGGGAGATTTTATAGCAAATCCTTTCAATATAAAGGTAGAACCTATATATAAGGTAGCAAATTATGGTTCAGGAATGGCTCCTATATATTCAGTGCTAGCTTTATGGGTTGGTTCATTAATTTTAATTTCTTTATTAAAAACTGAATCAGCTGATTTTGAAGGAAGTGATAAGATTAGTTTAAGAGAAAAGCATTTTGGTAAAATGTTGACCTTTGTAAGTTTAGGAGTGTTTCAAGGATTTATAGTAGCCTTTGGAGATAAATTCCTCTTAGGAGTTCAGACAGCAAATGCAGCTCTTTTAATAATTATATCAATGTTTGCTTCAGCTATATTTACAATAATAGTGTTTACCCTTATGTCTGTCTTTGGAAACTTAGGTAAAGCTTTAGCTATTGTATTTATGGTTTTACAATTAGCAGGTAGTGGAGGTTCATATCCTATACAGGTAGACCCATTATTCTTTAGAATAATTCAACCAGCCTTTCCATTCACATATGCTATATCAGGTTATAGGGAAGCTATAGCGGGACCTTTAGTTAGCATTGTAATTTTAGACTTTGTTGTATTAAGTATTATGGGCTTAATATTTATAATTTTAGGATACCTTCTAAAAGGACCTTTAAATCCTAAGGTTAGAAAGTTTGAAGATATGTTTGAAGAATCTGGAATAGCAGAATAGATTGTGTTTAAGAGAGGTGAATTATGAAGAAAATTTTTAAAGTCTTTGGAAGAGATTTGAGGAATATAAGAAAAAATCCAGCAGCTTTAGCAATAGTAATTGGCTTATGTATAATACCATCTCTTTACGCTTGGATTAATATAAAGGCTTGTTGGGACCCTTATGTTAATACAGGTAATTTGCCTGTTGCAGTTGTAAATAATGATTTAGGTGCCACTATAGATGGTAAAGAAATAAATGTAGGTAATGAGATTATTGCAGAGCTTAAAAAGAATAAAGCTATAGGATGGCAGTTTGTAGATTCATGGCAAGGTAATTATGGATTAAATGAAGGAAAGTATTATGCTATGATTGAAATCCCTTCAAATTTTTCAGAAGGTTTAACAAGCTTAATAACTGGTAATCCACAAAAACCAGATATAATATATAAAGTAAATGAAAAGGCAAATGCCATAGCAAATAAAATAACAAATGTTGCAAAAGATGAAGTTACAAAAGAGATAAAAACTAATTTTGTTGATACTGTAAATAAGGGAGCCTTTGATGTATTAAATAAATTAGGTATAAAGTTACAAGATAATAAGCCTGAAATATTAAAGGTTAGAGATACTCTAGAGGGAGCTAACGATAGCTTAAAAGAAATAGAAAGCTTTATCGAAAAGGCAAATGGAGATTCTAAAAATTTAGGTGATTATTTAACTAGTGTAAGAACTGATTTACCAAAGGTAACAGACCAAATAAATAATTTAGAAAATACAGTAGAAGCAAGTAAGAATTTAATTAACTCAACACAAAAAATAGTTGAATCTGTATCTAGTAGTTTTAATAGTGATGTATTAACAATGCAAAGTACAAATCAAGAGTTACAAGGCATATTATCTACATTAAAAAATTTAAATGAATCTATGGATACAACTTCAATGGTTCAAGTTATTGACCAAGTTCTTGATTTAACAGAACCTTTAGTAAATAAGCTAGATAGTAATATAAAAGCTTTAGAAAAATTAAATTCAATCTTACCAAATAATAAGATAAAAAATTTAATTGAAAAATTAAAAGGTACTCAAGAACTTATAAATAAACAAAAAGAAAAGATTTTAGCTTTAAAAGAGCTTTTATCAAATACTCAAGATAAAGAAAAAATAAATACTGCAATAGATGAAATATCTGGTGTAAGCAATGAAACAAGTACTGCTTTAGTTAATATTTCAAATGATTTTTACAATGAAGGAATGCCAGCTTTAAATAGTATAGCAGAATCCTTAAAGGGTGGATTAGATACTGCAAATTCAGTATTAGAATCCACAAAAATAGTTGTTCCAGAGTTGAATGCGTTAACTACATTTGGTATAGCTAGTAGTGATATGGCTAGTCAACAAGCAAATCAAATAACAGAAAAGCTTAAGACTTTCCAAGAGGCACTTAACAAATTAATAGATAAAACTTCTAATTTAACTGAAGAAAATTTAAATGAAGTAATAGATTTAATGACTAAAAATCCAGAAGAAATAGCTTCATTTATATCTTCACCTATAGTTGTAAAAGAAGAACAAGTTTATAATGCTGGTATTTTTGGTGTAGGACTTACACCATTTTATACAACATTAGCAATTTGGGTTGGTTCATTACTTTTAACCTCCCTTCTTACAACAGAATGTGAAGATTTTGAAGATGGAACAAAGTTAAATTTCTTCCAAAAACACTTTGGAAAAATGTTATTGTTCTTAACAATATCATTAATTCAAACAATAATAGTAGTTTTAGGAGATATTTATATATTAGGAGTTCATCCTGAAAGCATATCGTTAATGTTTGCCTTTGCTATAGCTAGTTCTATTGTATATACCGTAATGATATTCACTTTAGTATCATTATTTGGAAACATAGGTAAAGCAATAGCAATTGTAATTATGGTATTCCAAGTAGCTGGTGCAGGAGGAATTTATCCTATACAAACAAATCCAAAAATATTTGGGGTATTACAACCATTATGGCCATTTACCTACACAATAGATGGATTTAGAGAAGCTATAGCAGGACCAGTATGGGATGCAGTAGTTAAGGATATGAAGGCTTTAGGAGTATTCCTTGTAATATTCTTAGCATTATTTATTCTTAAAAAGCCATTCCATAAGGTTACAGGTTTTGTTGAACGTAAATTTAGAGAAACTGGATTATAAAAATAAGAAAAGAGTGAGGAGAAATCTTTGCTCTTTTTTATTTGGATATTATTTAAAATGCTTTATAGAAATATGTGGTAAAATAGAAAGTATATATATTTTTAGGTTATAGGAGGTGTTCTATGGGAAGAAAGGAAAAAAAATTATATAAAACCTTTGATATAGAGCATAAAGAGATTATTAATGTTAGGGAAATTGGATATTATTCAACTCCTTCTTTTGTAGCAAAGTATATAGGTAAAAGAATATTAGAAATAAATAATAGTGGAAAAAAATTATTAGATCCTTGTTGTGGTAAGGAAGAACTTACAGAATATTTTCTTGATTATAATATTGAAGTTTTTGGAATAGACTTAATAAAATATAAGGAAAGTTATGATTGTATTTTTAAAGAAGATAATTTTATATATTACTACTGTAGAGAAAAGAATAAGGGAAATTGGGATTATGATTATTATATTGCAAATCCACCATATAATTGCCATGAAGTAAACTTCATAAAAGAAAATAAGGAGATTTTAAAAAAATATTTTAATGATGTAGGACTGCATAATATGTATAGTATGTTTATATCAGCATTAATAGACAAGGCTAAAAAAGGAGCTATTATTGGATTTATAAGTAATGATTCTTTTTTTACTGCTAAAAATCATAGAGAACTTAGAAAAAAAATTTTAAGAGAGTGTTCTGTTTATGAAATAACTATGTGTCCTAAGGAGCTTTTTCATTCTCAAGGGGCTGACGTTAGGACAAGCATTGTAATTTTAAGAAAAGGAAAGGAGTACCAAGAAGAAATCATAATAAATAATAGACCTAAATCTATAGAGGAGTTTAAAAAGCTTTTGTGTAGAGATATTAGTAAAAGAAAAAAAATATATGATATAAAGGATTTGGTATTAAAGAATAAGAAGGATAATTTTGAATTTTTGATAGACTGTCCTAAAGATATAAGAGTTTTATTTAAAAATACTCGGTTGGGAGAGAGGTTTAAGTGTATAACAGGTATATCTACAGGGAATGATAAAAAATATTTAAGTAAAAAAAGAAGTGGAGATTTTATAATTCCTTTTTATAAAAATCCTGGAAAAGATAAATTTTATACTAATAGGATTATATATCTTCATAAGGATTTTTTGAAAATTGAAAAGGAGAATAAAACTTTTAACGTTAGAAATAAAGAACTTTTATATAAATGTGGAATAACTTGCTCCTCTATGGGAGTATCTTTTAATGCATGTTTATTGCCTAAGAATGTTACCTTTGGAGTTAATCCAAATATTATCTGTGAAACAGAGGATATCTGGTGGTTATTAGCTTATTTAAATTCTTCTTTAGTAACGTATATTGTTAGAGGTGCTTTAATTAGAAGCAACATGATAACTTCAGGATATGTATCTAGAATTCCTCTTTTAAATTTTAGTTATGAAGAAAAAAATAAACTTTCTTATTTAGGAAAAAGAGCTTATTTTTTAAAAAAGGAAAACAATAATATACAAGAGGAATTAGAAAGTATTGATAATTTAGTTAATCATGTTGCTAAAATTTCAGAAGAATCAAAAATTATAATTAATAACTTCAATAAATATTTAGTTGAAATTACTTAATTAATCTAATTTTATATGGCAGTATCCATTAGGATTTTTCTTTAAATATTTTTGATGATATTCTTCTGCCTTATAATAATTTTCTAAAGGTTTAACTTCTGTAACTATTTTCTTTGAATAAGATTTTTGAAGTTCCTCTTTGCTCTTTAAAATTATATCTAAATCCTTTGGATCTATATAATAAATACCAGTTCTATATTGACTACCAACATCATTACCTTGTTTGTTTAATGATGTTGGGTCTATTATTGTCCAAAATTTATTTAATAATTCTTTTAAAGATATTATTTTTTCATCATAAGTTACAAGACAAGCTTCCACAAAGTAAGTATTTTTAGTACATACATCTTCATAAGTTGGGTTTTCAGTACGACCATTAGCATATCCAACTTCAGTGCTTACAACTCCATTTATTCTAGAGAGAAACTCTTCAACTCCCCAAAAGCAACCGCCTGCTAACACTATTTTTTTCATATATAAACCTCCTTTTAATTTTATATTTCCTATTTATAAAATAATTATTATTCTGTCTTAATTGTTTTTATTATTTTTGCTGGGTTTCCACCTACAACTACATTATTAGGAACATCCTTAGTAACAACAGAACCAGAAGCTACAACTACATTGTTTCCTATATTTACTCCAGGATTTATTGTTGAATGTCCACCAATCCAAACATTATTGCCTATAGTTACAGGTTTTCCAAATTCATAATTTAATCTTTCTATTGGGTCGATTGGGTGAGTAGCAGTATAAATGTGAACACCAGGGGCTAAAAAGCAGTTTTCACCTATGGTGATTTTACAAATATCTAGCATTATGCAATCAAAATTTGCATAAAAATTATTTCCAACTGAAATATTATAACCATAATCACATTTAAAATTAGGTTCTATATAAATGCTTTCTCCAGTTGAACCTAAAAGATTTTTCAATATATTGCTTCTTTCTTCAAAAACTTTATTAGCATCTTCTTCATTATCAGGTAAATTTAAGTTATTAAATTTTTGAAATAAAATTCTAGATTTAATTCTATCTTTAGTTAACTGAGGGTCAGCAGGATTATAAGGAAGTCCTGCTATCATTTTTTCTTTTTCTGTCATAGCCATAAAAATCCTCCAATAATAATTATTCTCATATATATTTTATCAATATCATATAATTTTTTCATTAGCTTAGTTATATAAATAATTTAAATTTCATATAATTAATAATTAATATTACGATTTTGAGGTGTTTATTTTGTTTGATTATAATATGCTAGAAGTCGATTTTAGAAATGGAGTTTCAAGAGAGGGGACTGTTGTAGAAGGAAGAAAATATACTTTAACTCACAATGATAATACTGGAGAATTATTTCTTACAGTAGCCTTAGCTTATGCATATGATAAAATAAACTTTTATTCTAGAGATGAGGTTTTTGGGCAATGGAAGAGAGTAGATAATAAGTTTGTTTTAAAAATATATGTATATGTTGACGGAAATAAAGGCATAGAGGAAGCTAAAAAAAGAAATGAAATATTTAGAAAAGAATTAAACTTAGCATTATCAGCTATAATTTATGGAGATAAATATTTTATAAATAAAAATAAAGATTTATTAAAGTCTGAGATAATAGTTAGATTTATTTCAATTTATGAAGAATTTAATGTTTCTGAGAATTATGGTTTAGTTGAAAAATATTATAAAAATAGAGATGAAGTTAATAAAGATGAAGTTTATGAGGAAGAAAGTATATTAGATGATAGAGACCCATTAATAAATGAAGTTATATTAACACTTTTAAATCCAAAAATTAAAGAAGAAATTTTAAAAGTATATAAAAATGATATAAATTATTGTTTGAAGGAAGCAGAAGTTTTAGAAATTTATAAATATAGTCAGGATAATTATTGTGAAGCTGAATATAAAGTATATGTAGGTCTTAAGGTAGGAGAGGTAAAGCCTGATTATAATAATTTTATAATTGGATTTTTAATAACACCAAAGGAAGTTAAGACCTTAAGTGTAAAAAATCCAAGATAATAAAAAAGAGATTGTTTAAAACAATCTCTTTTTTATTAGAAGAGGATGTGTGCAATTATTGCTATAACAGGTAAAGTTACCAATGTTCTCATTAAGAAAATTATAAATAATTCTCTTAAGTTTAGTGGTATTTTTGAACCTAAAATAACACTTCCAACCTCTGATAAATATATAAGTTGAGTTACTGAAACACAAGCAACTACAAATTTAGTCATATCACTTACTATAAGCTTTGAAGCTACAACAGATGGTAAGAACATATCTGCAAAACCAACTATAACAGTTTGAGAAGCAGCAGCAGCTTCTGGAATTCCTAAAATTTTAAATATAGGAATAAAAGGAATACCAAGCCATTGGAATATAGGTGTATATTCAGCAATCATAAGAGCTAATGTACCCATTGCCATAACTACAGGCAGAACACCTATCCACATTTCAAGTACGTTTTTAATTCCATCTGAAAAGAATTTTTTTAAGCTACTTTCATTTTTAGCTTTTTCTACTGCTTTGTAAACTCCATAAGTAAAAGGAGTAAATCCTTCTGGAACATCCTCTACATTTTTTGGCGTTTCATTATTGAAATAAGTATCAGGCTTTTTACTAAGTGGCCAAATTCTTGGCAATATTATAGCAGCAACTATTCCTGCAAAAGTAACAGTTAAATAAAATGGAATAAACATATTTTCAAGTCCAACTTGTGATAAAACAACAAAGCTAAAAGTTATTGAAACAACTGAGAACATTGTACTAACTATACAAGCTTCTCTTTTTGTATAAAAACCTTCTTCATATTGTTTTGAAGTAAGAAGTACTCCAATTGTTCCATCTCCTAACCAAGAAGTCATACAATCTATTGATGAACGACCAGGTAGTTTAAATAATGGTCTCATTATTTTTGTTAATAGAGAACCAAAAAATTCTAATAAACCAAAGTTTAAAAGAAGAGGTAAGAATAATCCAGCAAAGAAAAATACTACAATAAGTGTTGGGAGTAAATCATTTAATATAAAAGTTCCTGTTAAATCTGACTTTATTATTTCAGGACCTACCCCTGTAAATGCTGATATTATAAATAAACCACCTAATACTCTTATGATTGTCCAAATCCAATTAACGTTTAATAAGGAATTTAAAAAACCATTTTCTATTATAAATTTAGGTTTAATTATTTTAGCTAACAATGTTAATAAAGAAGCTATCACTATAACTATAGTTGATAATAAAGGTAGATAATCACCTATAACTTCTTTTAATTTAGTTGTAAAAAATGCAATTGGTATTGTTATATTTCCACCATCATTTATAGGAATCATAAATAAAATTACACCTAATAAAGATGGGATTATAAACTTTAGTAAATCCGACGACTTATATTTTCCTTTCAATTTTAGTCCCCCTTTTAATAAATAAATCAATTAGTACAAAAATTATTATACACAAGAAAATGCATAAAATCAATGAAAAACTGCATAAAAATAATGAATTTTGTATAAATATTCAATAAAAGTAGGGTAATATACATAAATTTTGAATAATAAATAATTTTTTATATAGGTAACTTAGGTTACGGAATTAGATAATTTAACCATATATAATTTTAAATATGAGGAATTTAGCTTATTTAAAATAAATTAATTTATGAATTGTTTTATTGGAGGGATAAAAGTGAGCATGTTTTGTTTTCAATGTCAAGAAACAGCAGGATGTAGTGGCTGTACTATAGTTGGAGTTTGTGGAAAAAATGAAGAAGTTGCAAAAATACAAGACCTTTTAATTTTTGTAACTAAAGGTTTAGCTACTGTTATAAATGAAGGTAGAAAAATAGGAGTATTAGATAAAGCTTTAAATAGAGTTATAATAGACAATTTGTTTATAACTATTACTAATGCTAATTTTGACTTTAAAGCAATAGAAGAAAAGGTTAAAAATACTTTAAATTTAAGAGAGGATTTAAGGAGAAAAATAGAGCTTAAAGGTGGAAATTCAAAGGGAGAGAATTTTAAAGAATGTGCAACTTGGAATTTTAAAAATAGTGAGGATATGATGAAAAAAGCTTCACAGGTAGGTGTTTTATCTACTGAAAATGAAGATATAAGAAGTTTAAGAGAACTTATAATGTATGGCTTAAAGGGATTAGCAGCTTATGTTGAACATGCTATGAATTTAGGACATGATAAAGAGGAAATTCATGAATTTATTTCAGAAACTTTGGTTAAGACTTTAGATGATTCTTTAAGTTTAGAAGAATTGATAAATTTATCATTAAAAACAGGAGAGTTTGGAGTTTTAGGAATGAAATTATTAGATGAAGCTAACACCTTATCTTATGGTCATCCTGAAATGACAAAGGTTAATATAGGAGTAAGAAAAAATAAAGGAATACTTATATCAGGACACGATTTAAAGGATTTAGAAATGTTATTAGAACAAACAGAAGGAACAGGTATAGATGTTTATACTCATGGTGAAATGTTACCAGGACATTACTATCCAAAGTTTAAAAAGTATTCTCATTTTGTAGGAAACTATGGTAATGCATGGTGGCTACAAAATAAGGAATTTGAATCTTTTAATGGTCCAATATTAATGACAACAAATTGTATAATAAAAGTTAAGGATTCATATAAAGATAGAATATTTACAACAGGTGCTGTTGGATATGAAGGATGTAGCCATATAGAAGCTGATGAAAATGGATATAAAAATTTTTCTCAAATAATAGATTTAGCAAAAACTTGTAAGGAGCCAGAAGAAATTGAAAGTGGAGAAATAATAGGCGGTTTTGCTCATAATCAAGTAAAATTTTTAATTGATAA
This sequence comes from Clostridium sp. TJA038, assembly GCF_058310255.1. Taxonomy (NCBI): domain Bacteria; kingdom Bacillati; phylum Bacillota; class Clostridia; order Eubacteriales; family Clostridiaceae; genus Clostridium; species Clostridium sp. TJA038. The sequence goes on from NZ_JBZEFA010000005.1 coordinate 14,291, forward strand.
AGTTGTTAAAGCAGTTAAAGAGGGAGAGATAAAAAGATTCTTTGTTATGGCAGGTTGTGATGGAAGAAGTAAATCAAGAGATTATTATAGAGAATTTGCTGAAAAGTTACCAAAGGATACTGTTATATTAACAGCTGGATGTGCTAAATATAGATATAATAAATTACCCCTTGGAGATATTAATGGTATTCCAAGAGTTTTAGATGCTGGTCAGTGTAATGATTCTTATTCTTTAGTTATGATAGCTTTAAAACTTGCAGAGGAGTTTGGTTTAGATAGTATAAACAAATTGCCAATAAGTTACAATATAGCTTGGTATGAACAAAAGGCTGTTATAGTTTTATTATCTTTACTATATTTAGGAGTTAAAAATATTCATTTAGGACCTACTATACCTGCATTTTTATCATCAAATATAACTAATATATTAGTTAAAAACTTTGGAATTGCAGGAATTACAAGTGTGGAAGAGGATATGAAGATATTTTTTAAAGAATAAAAAAATATAGATTGTAATTTAACAAAAAACTCCCGTATAAAAATACGGGAGTTTAATTTATAATTTAAAGCTATACCTGTGTAGCGTGAAGTATAAAATATATTAAAAAGATTGCTGATATAACGTACATAGGGATAGATACGTCTTTATACTTCTTTGTTGCTAACTTACAAATAGGATAAGCTATAAATCCAAAGGCAATACCATCTACTATACTAAAAGTTAAAGGTATTATAGATAAAGTAATAAATGCTGGGAATGATTCAGTAAAGTCTTTAAAGTCTATTGAAACTATATTTTGAATCATTAAACCACCTATTATTATTAATACTGGAGCAATAGCTGAATTTGGTATAAGTGATATAAAAGGTATAAAGAAGATTGATATTAAGAATAAAAATCCTGCAAATATAGAAGTTAAACCTGTTTTACCACCAGCTGCTATTCCAGCACTTCCTTCTACTGTTGAAACAGAAGGACTAGTACCACATATACCACAAATTATAGTACTAAAAGCAACAGCATTAAGAGCTCTTTGTCTTTTGCTTGGTTGTTTTAACATACCATCTATTTGTCCATGAAGTAAGCCTATATTTTCAAATACTAAAACTAAAGTAAGTGAGAATGTTGCAATCCAAAAAGATACTGAAGCAATTCCACTAAAATCAGCTGATAAGAATACTTCTTTGTATTCACTAAAGTTTGGTAGCGAAAATTTTAAGCTTGATAAATCTGTAACACCAAAAAGTATAGAGATAACTGTTCCTGATAAAATTCCTATTAAGAAGGAACCTGGTACATTTTTTATAAATAAAACTAGCATTAATATCATTGTTATAAAGAATACTATAACTTCTTTTGAGCCAATATCACCTAGCTTTACAAGGGTTGAAGCATCTCCTACTATTAATCCAGCTTTTTGTAATCCTAAGAAAGTAATAAAAATACCAATTCCAACTGTTATGGCTTCTTTTAAAGAAGTTGGTATAGAATTAGTTAAAATATCTGCTAGGGGTGTAACCGCTACCACAACGAATAAAATTCCAGCTACGATAACTGCAGCTAAAGCCTGTTGAAATGAAAGGCCCATTGTATTTACTATAGTGTAGGTAAATAGTGCATTTATACCCATACCAGGCATTATAATAAGAGGAGCATTACTTAAAAGTGCTACTAGGACACAGCCTATTAATGAGGCTAATACTGTAGCTATTATAAGTGGTGTTTTAGCAACACCGCCATCACTAAGTATGCTAGCATTTACTACAATTATATAAACTGCAGCAAAAAATGAGGTAAGACCAGCAAGTAATTCTGTTCTTATATTTGTGTCATGTTCTTTAAGTTTAAAAAAGTTATTCATCCTTTCTCCTTTTCAAAAATAGCTCCCTCACCCTCCCACATCTTTGTAAGATGCAAATGTTATTATATCATATGTTAAACGTTTAATAAAGTTTTTTAAACAAAGGTTTACAGAAAAAGTATTGACAGATTATTAAAAAAAATAATAAATATTTTATTAAGAATTTATTTTAATGGGGGAAAGTTAATTGAGAAAAAGAGTTTTAATAACAGGTGCTACTAGTGGAATAGGATATGAATTTTCAAAGATATTCATAGAAGAAGGCTATGATGCTATATTAGTAGGAAGAAATTTAGAAAGTTTAAAGGAATTAGAAAAGTTTTCACAAGATAAAAATGGAAGTGTTTACATATATAAATTAGATTTAAGTAAGGACTTAAATATAGATTTTTTATATAAAGATATTAAAGAGAAGATTGGAGAAGTTAATATATTAATAAATAATGCAGGAATTGGTTTGAATGGAGAGTTTAATGATTTAAGTTGGGATAAACAATTAGACATAATAAATGTAAATATTATAGCTTTAACTAAATTAACTAAACTTATATTAAAGGATATGGTTTTAAGAAAAGAGGGGAAAATATTAAATGTTGCCTCTACAGGTTCTTATCAACCAGGTCCTTTAATTTCGGTATATTATGCAAGTAAGGCTTATGTATTATCTTTTTCAGAAGCCCTTAGGGAAGAGGTTAAAGAAAAGGGAATTGATATTGTAACTTTATGCCCTGGAGCAACAAAAACAAATTTTTCTAAAAGAGCAGGGAAAGAAGATTTAAATGTTGCAATGAGTGCAAAAGATGTTGCATATAGTGGATATAAAGCTTTAATGAAGAATAGAGCAATATGTATTCCTGGCTTTATGAATAAGATTTTGATTTTTTTATCTAAAGTTTCTCCAACGGTTTTAAATGCTAAGATGGTAAAAAAGATACAATTAAAAGCTATAAATAAAGGAAAATAAGAGGAATAAATTTATATAATTAGTTCATTTCCGTTATAAATTAAAAAATGAACAGTTTCATGATTTAAAGTATTAGAATATAATATATTTATGATTAAATGGAAAAAATAATTTTTTTTAAAAAGGGGGAAACCTACAAATGAGAAAATCTTTAAAAGAGAGTAAAAGAATAGTTGTTAAGGTAGGAACTTCTACATTAACTTATGAAAATGGAAGCATTAATTTAATGAGAATAGAAAAATTATCTAGAGTAATTTCAGATATATGTAATATGGGTAAGGAAGTTGTTCTTGTTTCATCGGGTGCTATTGGAGTTGGAGTTGGAAAGCTTAGACTTGATAAAAAACCAGAAACTATAAGAGAAAAACAAGCTGTTGCAGCCGTTGGACAATGTGCTTTAATGCATATATATAATAAATTTTTTGGAGAATATAGCCACGTTGTAGCACAAGTTCTTTTAACTAGAGATGTTTTAGAAAATGAAAGAATGAAAAATAATGTTTGTAATACATTTAATACTCTTTTAGAGAAGGGAATAATACCTATAGTTAATGAAAATGATGCTATATCAATAGATGAAATAGAAAATATATTAAACTTTGGAGATAATGATAATCTTTCAGCTATAGTTTCTACTTTAGTAGATGCAGATACTTTAATAATATTATCTGATATAGATGGTTTTTATGATTCAGACCCAAGAGAGAATAAAGACAGTAAGATGCTTAAGGAAGTTTATGAAATAACTCCTGAAATAGAAGAATGTGCAGGTGGAGCTGGAAGTAATAGAGGAACAGGTGGAATGGTAACTAAGCTTTCAGCAGCTAAGGTTGCAACTAGCAATGGAATAAATATGGTTTTAGCAAATGGAGAAAATCCTGAGATATTAATTGACATATTAAACGGCGAGGATATAGGAACTATGTTTGTAGCTAAGAAGGGAGAATAAGTAAAAATGAATAATGAGCTTATTGTAAAGGGAAAAAAAGCAAAAGAAGCTTCTTATGAACTTTCTTTTGCATCTACTGATGAAAAAAATAATGGCTTATTAAAAATAAGCGAAGCTTTAGTAAAAAGATGTGATGAGATATTAGAAGAAAATAAAAAGGATATAGAAAGAGCCTTAGAAAAAGGAACATCTAATGCTATGTTAGATAGATTAAAATTAGATGAAGAGAGAGTTAAATCAATAGCAAAGGCTGTAGCAGATGTGGTTAAATTAGATGACCCAATAGGAGAAGTTACATCTATGTTTAAAAGACCAAATGGACTTAGAATAGGTGTTCAAAGAGTCCCTTTAGGAGTTGTAGGAATAATATATGAAGCAAGACCTAATGTAACAGCTGATGCCGCTTCTTTATGTTTAAAAACAGGTAATGCTGTTATCTTAAGAGGTGGTAGTGAAGCTATAAATTCTAATTTAAAAATAGTAGAAATTATTAGTGATGCCTTAAAGGAAGCAGGGCTTCCAGAGGGAGCAGTTCAGATATTAGAAGATACTTCAAGAGAAACTGCAACAGATTTTATGAAACTAAATGATTATTTAGATGTTTTAATTCCAAGAGGAGGAGCAGGTCTTATAAAGGCAGTAGTAAACAATGCTACAGTTCCAGTAATAGAAACAGGAGTAGGTAATTGTCATATATACATAGATGATGAAGCTGACATAGCTATGGGGATAAACATAATAGTAAATGCTAAAACATCAAGACCTGCCGTATGTAATGCTGCTGAAAAGCTTCTGATAAATGAGAAAATTGCAGAGGAATTTTTACCATTAGCAGTAGAAGCTTTAAGAGAAAAAGGTGTTGAAATAAGAGGTTGTAAGAAAGCTAAAGATATAGTAAAGGATATAAAATTAGCAACTGATGAGGATTGGGGAAAAGAATATTTAGATTATATTCTTGCAGTTAAAGTTGTTAAAGATTTAGATGAAGCTATTGAACATATAAACAAGTATGGAACAAAGCATTCAGAAGCAATAGTAACTAAAAATTATTTTAATTCAGAGAAGTTTCTTCAAAGAGTTGATGCCGCGGCTGTATATGTTAATGCATCAACAAGATTTACAGATGGTGGAGAGTTTGGATTTGGAGCTGAAATTGGAATAAGTACTCAAAAATTACATGCTAGAGGACCAATGGGTCTTAAGGAGTTAACAACAAATAAATATATAATTTATGGAAATGGTCAAATAAGATAGTTTTTAAGACACTTAAACTTTAGTTTAGGTGTCTTTTTAAAAATATTTTATTTTAAACATAAATTAATATTCTTATTTTAGGAAAAATAAATTTATATGTTTTATAGAGGTGTGTTTATGAGATTAGGAGAAGATTTTTGTAATAGAGATACTTTAATAGTAGCTAAGGAACTTTTAGGAAAAATTTTAGTCAGAAAAATAAATGGAGTTACTTTAAAGGGAAAAATAGTTGAAACAGAAGCTTATATAGGTGCTATAGATAAAGCTTCTCATGCTTATGGTGGAAAAAGAACAAATAGAACAGAAACTTTATATAGTTCTCCTGGAACTTTATATGTTTACATAATATATGGCATGTATTATTGTCTTAATTTAATAACTGAAGAAAAAGATATAGCTGCAGGAGTTCTTATAAGAGGAATTGAACCCTTAGAAGGAATTGAGGAAATGAGCATTTTAAGATATGGTAAAAAGCTAGAGGAATTAAATAATTATGAAAAGAAAAATTTTTCTAATGGACCATCAAAATTATGTAAAGCTTTTGGTATAGATAAAAATCAAAATGGTATAAACACCTTAAATAGTGATGAAATTTACATTGAAGATTCAAATACTTACGATAAATTAAATATTGTTGAAAGTAAGAGAATAGGTATAGATTATGCAGAGGAAGCTAAAGATTTTTTATGGAGATTTTATATTAAAGATAATAAATTTGTTTCTAAAAAATAAAAGCTTATATAATTCAAAAATATTTGTTTTATGACTGAAAGTTAAAAGGAATTTATTAAATATTTTTATTTAATAAATTCCTTTAGCTTAATAATTATAATCTTAATAACAAATAAATGAATCTATCCTTTTTAAGTCCACTCCAAAATAAACCCATCTAAATCCTGCCCATCTCCAACCAGATAAAGATTTTTTATCTACTCTAGTTAAGTAAGCCCAATAACTTCTACCGTTATTTTGCCATATATAAGTGAAACGATATTGGCAAAACTTTATTGAAGTATCACTTATGTTTTTAGCTTTAGAATTATTAAAATCCTTTATATTTTTAACCCCATCATCTTTTTTTGAAGGTATATAAGAAGGTGGTGGACCTAAAGGTGATGGAGATTGTGGGCTTTGCCAGTTAGTAGGAAGAGGCAGCATATTAGTAAAATATCCTACAGGAGCACTATGCATAAAATCATGTCCTACATCTTTTATTGCATAAGGTAAATCTTCTATAAAATAAGGTATGTTCTTTATTGTGCTAGTTAAATTAGAATTATTAAAATCATCTTCATCATCATTTCTATATAACATTGAAGAATTGATACTTTCTTTCAAATATTCATTTGGAAAAATATTTTTTTCATCTGGTATAATTTCAAATTCTCCTACTTCATCAATTTCTTCTTCTTTATTAAAAAATCTAATAAAATCATCTGGATAAATTATTTCCATAAAATATCTCCTATAAAATTTTTATCTATTATTAAACTATGCTTTTTAAGTTATAAAGGTGAATTCTATTAGATTTTTAATCAATAGTAATCGTTATAAAATTATAGAATTGTCTAAATAATTATATAATTTCAATGAATTCCATTGACAAAATGCTTTATATGTATAATAATTATAATTGCTTCAATAGGACAATGAAGTAGGTATAGGTTTGAAATTAAGTTAAGGTGCTAGGTGTTTTACATCTAGCACCTTAACTTTTTACAAAAAAAAATTTTTGCTAATACTTGTTAAATTTGTTAAAGATACTTGACTATATAAATTTAATAAATTAAAATTGATAATAAGAATTTATCAACAAAGATAAAATACACTTTAAATTGGTCCCGTGAGGCCAGAAAGAGGTATAAACATGTTAAATAGCAATTTTTTTTATACAAAAAAACAATATAAATTAAATAATGAATTAGCTTTGTATTTTAATACAATTCCATATAAAAGAGAAAAAGAGGTATTAGAGTGATTTATTTTTGAAATCACTCTAATACCTCTTTCTTTTAATAAAAATAATTACAATATGGCAAGATTAATTAAGACCTTTTAAAGTGTGTTTTTAAAATGAATTTAAATAGGAGGTCTAAAATGAAAGCAAAGCTTATATTAGAAAATGGCATAATATTTGAAGGAAAAGCCTTTGGGTATTTAAAGGAGTGTGTTGGAGAGGTTGTTTTCAACACAGGAATGACAGGATATCAAGAGGTTTTAACAGACCCTTCTTACTATGGACAAATAGTAACAATGACTTATCCTCTAATAGGCAACTATGGAATAAACTTAGAAGACTTAGAATCAAGAGAACCTAAGGTTCGTGGATTTATAGTTAGAGAAAAGTGTCAATATCCTAATAATTTTAGATGTGAGTTAGAACTTGAAACATATTTAGCTCAAAATAAAATTTTAGGTATAGATGGAATAGACACAAGAGCTTTAACAAAAATATTGAGAAACAATGGAACAATGAAAGGAATTATAGTTTTAGATAATTCTAATTTAGAAGATGTTAAAGATAAATTAAATGCTTTTTCAAATAAAGATGCTGTTTCAATAGTTTCTACTAAGGAGCCTTATGAAATCTTAGGAGAAGGAAAAAATGTAGCAGTAATAGATTTTGGAATAAAACAAAATATAATTAGAAATTTTGTTAAAAGAGGATGCAATGTTACAGTATTTCCTTACAATTTTAAGGCAGAAGATGTTTTAGATATTGACCCAGACTTAGTATTTCTATCAAATGGACCTGGAGATCCAGAGGACATGGAAGAGGCCGTAAATGAAATAAGAAAGATAGTTGGGAAAAAACCTATAGTTGGAATTTGCTTAGGACATCAATTATTAGCTTTAACCCTAGGTGGAGAAACTAAAAAGCTTAAGTTTGGACATAGAGGATGTAATCATCCTGTTAAAGACCTAATAAGAAATAGAGTTCATATAACATCACAAAATCATGGATACTATGTTGCTACTTTACCAGAAAATATGGAAATAACTCATATAAGTATGAATGATGGAACAGTAGAAGGAATGAGACATAAGGAATTACCTATATTCTCAGTACAATTTCATCCAGAAGCATGTCCAGGACCTAAGGATAGCGAATATATTTTTGATGAGTTTATGAAGTATGCATTATAAGGAGGAAGTAATATGCCATTAAATAGAGAGATTAAAAAAGTTTTAGTAATAGGTTCAGGTCCTATAATAATAGGACAAGCAGCGGAGTTTGATTATTCAGGAACACAAGCCTGTCAAGCACTTAAGGAAGAGGGTATTGAAGTTGTACTTGTAAACTCAAATCCAGCTACAATAATGACAGATAAAGAAATTGCAGATAAGGTATATCTTGAACCATTAACTGTTGAATTTTTAGAGAAGGTAATAGAAAAAGAAAGACCAGATTCTCTTTTAGCTGGAATGGGTGGTCAAACAGGATTAAATCTTGCTGTTGAACTTTATGAAAAAGGAATTTTAAATAAATATAATGTTAAGGTAATAGGTACTTCCATAGAGTCTATTAAAGAAGGAGAAGATAGAGAATTATTCAGAAATATGATGAATAGAATCAATCAACCTGTTATTCAAAGTGAAATAATAACAGATTTAGATTCTGGAATTGCTTTTGCTAGAATGATAGGCTATCCAGTAATAGTTAGACCAGCATATACTCTTGGAGGAACTGGTGGAGGAATAGCTAATAATGAAGAGGAGTTAATAGAAACATTAACTTCAGGACTACAGTTAAGTACCATTGGGCAGGTTCTTTTAGAAAAAAGTGTAAAGGGATGGAAAGAGATTGAATATGAAGTAATGAGAGATTCCTTTGGAAATTGTATAACTGTTTGTAACATGGAAAATATTGACCCTGTAGGAATACATACAGGTGATTCAATAGTTGTAGCACCAAGTCAAACTTTATCAGATAAAGAGTATCAAATGCTTAGAAGTGCTTCAATAGATATAATAAATGCTGTTGGTATTGAGGGTGGATGTAATGTGCAGTTTGCTTTAAATCCACATTCCTTTGAATATGCAGTAATAGAAATTAATCCAAGAGTTTCTAGGTCCTCAGCTTTAGCTTCTAAAGCAACAGGTTACCCTATAGCTAAGGTTGCAGCAAAGATTGCTTTAGGATATGGACTAGATGAAATAAAAAATGCAGTAACAGGAATGACATATGCCTGTTTCGAACCATCATTAGATTATGTAGTTGTAAAAATTCCAAAGTGGCCTTTTGATAAATTTCAAGGGGCAGATAGGGCTTTAGGAACTAAAATGATGGCAACAGGAGAAATAATGGCTATAGGTAGTAATTTTGAAGCTGCCTTTTTAAAAGGTATAAGGTCATTAGAAATAGGTAAGTATTCCTTAGAGCATAAAAAATTTAAAAATCTTTCAATGTATGAGTTAAGAGAAAGGGTAGTTTCTCCAGATGATGAGAGAATATTTGCTTTAGCTGAAATGCTAAGAAGAGGATATAGAATAGATATGGTTTCAAAAATAACAGGTATAGATATATTCTTCTTAGAGAAATTTAGATGGCTAGTTGAAGAAGAACAAAAGCTTAAGCAAAGTACAATAGATGAATTAAATAGAGAGTGGTTATTAAAATTAAAGAGAAGAGGATTTTCAGATAAAGCTATAGCTAATATGCTTAAGGTTTCTCCAGATGAAATATATAGATTAAGAGATATATGGCATATAAAACCTGCATATAAGATGGTTGATACTTGTGGAGGAGAATTTGAAGCATTATCACCATACTATTATTCAACTTATGAGCAATATGATGAGGTAACAGTTTCAAATAATAAGAAGGTTATAGTTATAGGTTCAGGACCAATAAGAATAGGTCAAGGTATTGAATTTGATTATGCTTCAGTTCATTGTGTAATGGCACTTAGAAGACAAGGTATTGAAACAATAGTTATAAATAATAATCCAGAGACTGTAAGTACAGACTTTAGTATTTCAGATAAACTATATTTTGAACCTTTAACTGAAGAGGATGTATTAAATATAATAGATAAGGAAAAACCTAATGGCGTTATACTTCAATTTGGAGGACAAACAGCTATTAAACTTGCTAAGTTCTTAAAGGAGAAGAATATTCCAACTTTAGGTACAACTTCAGACCAAATAGATTTAGCAGAAGATAGAGAAAAATTTGATGACTTATTAGAAAGACTTAATATAGCTAGACCTAAAGGAAAAGGAGTTTGGAGCTTAGAGGAAGGCTTAGAAGAAGCTAGAAGACTAGGTTTCCCAATATTAGTTAGACCTTCCTTTGTATTAGGTGGTCAAGGTATGGAGATAACTCATGATGAAGAGGAACTAACATATTACTTAACAAATGCCTTTGAAAAAGACTCTAAAAATCCAATACTTATAGATAAATATTTAATGGGTAGAGAAATAGAAGTTGATGCAATATCTGATGGAGAAGATGTTTTAGTTCCAGGAATAATGGAACATTTAGAAAGAGCAGGAGTTCATTCAGGAGATAGCATAACTATGTATCCAGCTCAAAATATTTCAGAGAAAATAAAGGCAGATGTTTTAGAATATACTAAAAAATTAGCTTTAAGTATAGGAATAAAAGGGATGATAAATATTCAGTTTATTGAGTTTGAAGGAAAACTTTATGTAATAGAGGTTAATCCAAGAGCATCAAGAACAGTACCTTATATATCAAAAGTAAGTGGAGTTCCTATAGTTGATATAGCTACAAGAGTAATGCTTGGGGAAAAGTTAAAAGATTTAGGATATGGAACAGGAGTTTATAAGGAACCTGATTTAGTATCAGTTAAGGTACCTGTATTCTCAACACAAAAACTTCCTAATGTTGAAGTTAGTTTAGGACCAGAAATGAGGTCTACAGGAGAAGTATTAGGTGTAGGAAGAAATGTCTTTGAAGCTTTATATAAAGGATTTGTTGGGGCTTCAATGTATACAGGAGATAAAGGAAAGACAATATTAGCTACAATTAAGAAACATGATAAAAAAGAGTTTATTGATTTAGCTAAGGATTTAGATAAACTAGGTTATAACTTTATAGCAACTAAAGGAACAGCTAAAGAATTAAGAGAGGCTGGAATAGATGCAAAAGAAGTTAGAAGAATAGGAGAGGATTCTCCAAATATTATGGATTTAATAAAGAATAAAGAAATAGATTTAGTTGTAAATACTCCAACTAAAGCTAATGACTCTAAAAGAGATGGTTTCCATATAAGGAGAGCAGCAATAGAAAGAAATATAGGAGTTATGACTTCTTTAGATACTTTAAAAGCCCTAGTAGAATTACAAAAAGAAGGGGCAGATAATAGAGAGTTAGAAGTATTTAATTTAGTATAAAAATTTAGTATATAAAAGGTTCTGTTTAGTTAATAGCTAGACAGAGCTTTTTTTATTTAATTTTGTGGATAAAAAAATTAAAGGAATAACTGTGGATAACTTTAAAAATTGAAACCTGTGGATAATTTTTGAGTTCTTTAGAGATATAAAATTATTATTTTATTTTAAAAGTACTTAGTTATTATACTATAAAAACATTAATATTCAAGTTAAATTAAGGAGAAGTGAAAATTAATTTATTTATTAAATCTTTATAAAGATTATATTCTTTTACCTTGACAAGGGAACATATGTTTTATAAAATTAAGAAGAAATACGAACATAAGTTCTTATTTTTCTTATTTAATTTAGGAATATATTAAAAGTTAACATAATATAATAGCATATAATAAATTTTAGGAGGTTAATTTATATGACTAAAAGTAGTGGTATGTTTGTAAAAATAAATTATAAGGTAAATGGAAGTAATAAATTACAAATAGAGCATAAAGCTAAAAGATATAATGATACTACTGCTAAAAAGTATGTATTATGTGGTGGGGCTTACTTTAGAAATAGAGGTACTATAATATTTCATGCTAATAATTTTAAAGAAGCTGAAGATATAATAAATAATAATCCTTTTGTATGCTATGAAGATTATTCTTTTGAGATATTAAGTAAGAATTATATAAATTTAGGAAATACATATAATTAAAAAATGACCTTTTTTAAAAAGGCCATTTTAATTTTAAAATTATTATATATTCTAAATTTATATATCTAATAAATTCTTTTTGTAAGTTGAATAAAGTTCTCTTAATTCACTTATATTTTTATCAAGTTTTATTTGTAAATCAGAAGCTTTTTCAAAATCAGATTCATTTATAGCATTTTTGATTTGAGTAAATAGGCTTCTTCTATGATAAGTATCTTTCATAGTTACATGTCTTAATTCATTTATAGTCATCCATGTTGAAACATCAAGGTCTAATGCTTTATCGCAACAATGAAGTTGTTTAGCCTCTCTTATATCCTTTGTATATGAAGGAATTATTCTTGAAGTTATTTCTGTAGTCCATCTCTTAGTAGTTGCCATTTTAAAACTATTTATAAGTTTGTCTGTAAATACAGAATTGAATTTTAAAACTTCAACTTTTTCTTTATATTTATCAAAGGCATTTAAGTTTTCAAAAACAGTACATGGAGCTACACCAAAATATTCATTTCTTTGAGCTTCTGTAAAGTCTTCAAAGACATCCTCTTCACTTCTATAAGCTCTAGATTTTTCTAAATAGTCTGCTTCTTCACCAGGTTTTTTAGATAGTTCTTTTAAAAGTTCATCTTCTGTTTTATTATTTTCTAAAGCATATTTTATACCATCTAACATGGCCATATAGCTTGAAGCTATACAAAGATAAGTATTAGTAAATGGATTTGGAGATCTAAGCTCAAATCTAGTTGCTAAAGGATTATGAGGGTCTCTTATTAAACCTGCTAATATAGTTCTATTTCTAGAAGGAATTTCAGGGCTTTGTCCTAGAGATGTAACTATACAAACAGGAGCTTCAAAACCAGGTTTTAATCTCTTTAATGAATCTGTTGTAGCTGAAATAAAAGGATTCATAACTTCGTAATTTTTTAATATACCCATTATAGAACCATAGCCTATTTTGCTTAGGAAATGATTTTTAGTTGGATTAAATAAATTTATTATTTTTCCATTTTTTAATTTTAAACTTATGCTTAAATGAGTATGTTCACCACTACCAGCAACTCCAGCTATTGGTTTTGCAAGGAAAGTTACTTCTAATCCATTTCTTCTGAAAGTTTCTTTTACTAAGGTTCTTATAAATAATTCATTATCAGAAGCTTGCATAGCATCAGAATATTTCCAGTCTATTTCTAGTTGTTCCATTATATGGTCGAATTGGCCTGAGGAAGTAAGTTTAGCTTTTACTCCACCAACTTCTTTATGTCCCATTTCAGGTTCAAAGCCATAAGCATCCATATATAATAAACTTTGTTCTAAAGCTGTTCTAACATTTCCTTTAGTTCTTGTCCAATATTGTTCTTGTAATACTTCAGAAGTAGAAAGTTCCTCAATTAAAGCTTTATCATTTGGTGTTTTAACCCAAAATTCTAATTCTGTTGCAGAAGTTAATAAAAGGTCTTCTATATCATCAAATTTTATATTTAATTCATTTAAAGTTTCTGGATATTTTTTTAAAAGATTTAATATGTTTGATTTGAAAGTATCAATTGCATTTTTTAAGATATGTCTAGAGTCTACTGCTTTATCTTCATGAATTAAAAAGCAAGGTATTCTAAGTGTTCCTACAGGTCTATTGCTTAAGGGGTCTATAAAATCGTAATTGTAGTCTACGAACCAATTACAGTCTAAATCAGCTATCATATCAACTTTTGCGTTATTTAATGTTGCTATGCCTGGAAGTACTACAGAGGAACCGTCAGTTTGTACTGCTGTACCATGAAGGAAAGATTCCATGTCCTTTAAGAATAATTTAGATGGAATTTTTTCATCAGTATCGTTACCAGCTAAATCAACTCCAACTAAAGATACGAATTTTATCTCAGGGTGTTCTTCAAAAATAGAAATTAAACTTTCTTTATTATGATATTTTTTAGGAATTGTAAATAATAAATTGTTGTTCATAATAATCTAGAAGAAATACAAATATATTAGTAATTTATATATTGTAATAATCTTCTGTTCACATCCTTTCATTTTTATGACTATAGTTATTTTTGGTTGTTTAAAAACGTATAATGATATGATATTTATCTAAGAATATTCGTTATATACATATTCTTAAAAAGATTTTATTACAATAGAATATTACTGTCAATATATTTTATATTTTAGTATAAGTGTAAAATATGAATTTTAATAGATTTATTTTTAAGAAAGTTATAAAATTATCTTAGGATTAAATTAAGTACTTAAAAGTGAGGGATAGCAATGCAAGATGATTTAAAGAATGCGCCTATAGGTTTTTTTGATTCTGGCTTAGGAGGCTTAAGTGTTTTGAAAAAAGCTTTAGAAATAATGCCAAATGAAAATTATATATATTATGGGGATTCTAAGCATGCTCCTTATGGAGAAAAAACTCCAGAAGAAATAACCGAACTTTCCTTTAAAGCAATTGAATTTTTAAGAGAAAAAGGGGTTAAAGCTGTTGTAATAGCTTGTAATACTGCTACATCTGCAGCAGCTAAAAATCTTAGAGAATATTATAAAGACATGCCTATAATAGGAATAGAACCTGCTTTAAAACCAGCTATAAAATTACATGATACAGGAGTTGTAATAGTTATGGCAACAAAGGCGACTTTAACTCAAGAAAAATTTAAAAATCTTATGAATAAATATGGAGAGCATAGAGAGGTTATACCACTTCCTTGTCCTGGATTAGTAGAGTTTATAGAAAAGGGAGATTTAGATGGAGAAGAAGTAAGAACTTTTTTAAAGGAAAAATTAAAGCCTTATAAAGAGAAAAAGATATCTAGCATAGTTTTAGGATGTACACATTATCCTTTTGTTAAAAAAGTAATACAAGATATAGTAGGAAATGAAGTTGATATTATAGATGGAAGTGAGGGTACTGTAAGAGAATTAGAGAGAAGATTAAAAGAAAAAAATATTTTAAATGATTCTAAGAAAAAAGGTGAACTATATATTTTTAATTCATTAGAAGATGATGAGATATTAAATTTAAGTAGAAATCTTTTAGAGATATAAAAATTAGTCTACAGAAATATTAAAGCAGAGTATGAAATGCTTAAATATTTCTGTAGATTTTTTTATTTTAAATTTTTAACAAAAAAAGTTCGTTAAAATATTGACAAATTATTAGGGGGTTGGTATTATAATAACTGTAAAGAGAATTTTCAGAAAATTTGAAAAAAACTTCATGGTGATTGCAGAAATAGGGAGGAATTGACAATGATAATAAACGTTAAAGAGTTTTTAGGAGAGAAGTTAAACGTTGAGGATGCAATAGTTCTAAGAGATTATATTGAAGAAAATTTTAATGGAGAAGTAGAGTTGGACTTCACAGGAGTTGGAAGAGTTTCAACAACTTTTTTAACTTGTTTATTTACAGATATGATAAATAAAGAGGGAAGAGACAATATTATTTCAAAAATTAATGTTAAGAATTTATCAAACTATAAAGATTATTCAAGAGTAGTAGTGGGAACTACTTTTGCTTAAAAGATATTTATGAAGAGATTGAGATTTAAAGATTTTGTAATAGATTTAAAGGTAACATGTATAGAATTTAAAGTTTAAATGCTATATATGTTACCTTATTTTTATTTTTTAATATTTAAGCAATATTCCATTGTTATGAGAAATAATATATAATTTTATACAAAGAAGGATTAAGATTTTAGTTTAAGTAAATAATACTAAATAGTTAAGTTGAAAGGAGAATTAATAATATGAATCCAATAGTTACAATAGAAATGGCAAATGGAGATAAAATAAAAATAGAATTATACCCAGAGGTTGCTCCAAATACAGTTAAAAACTTTGTAAGTTTAGTAAAGAAAGGTTTTTATGATGGATTAACATTCCACAGAATAATACCAGGATTTATGATACAAGGAGGATGCCCAGAGGGTACAGGAATGGGTAATCCAGGATATAGAATAAAAGGTGAATTTACAAGAAATCAATTCCAAAATAACTTAAAACATTCAAGAGGAGTTATATCAATGGCTAGAGCTATGAATTTTGATTCAGCAGGAAGTCAATTTTTCATAATGCATGAAGATTCACCACATTTAGATGGACAATATGCTTCTTTTGGTAAAGTTATAGAAGGTATGGATGTTGTTGATAAAATAGCAAATGTAAA
This sequence comes from Clostridium sp. TJA038, assembly GCF_058310255.1. Classification (NCBI taxonomy): domain Bacteria; kingdom Bacillati; phylum Bacillota; class Clostridia; order Eubacteriales; family Clostridiaceae; genus Clostridium; species Clostridium sp. TJA038. The sequence goes on from NZ_JBZEFA010000005.1 coordinate 30,548, forward strand.
AACTGATTATAACGATATGCCAGATGAACCACAAGTTATGGCTAAAGTAACTGTAGAAAATGCAGATAATATAGGAGAACCAGAAATACTTTAATTTATAAATGTATGGGAGGTAGATTAGCATGAATATGTTAAAAAACAGCAAGGCTATTCTAACTTATGGTTTAAACGAAAAAGAGATAAAAGACCTTCAAATAACAGGGCACAAGGTTATAAATATAAGTGATGAAATGACTTCAATGAACGTTCAAGATATTTTAGATGGTTTTAGATTTGAAGTTGTTTCAAATAAAAATTTTGATGAGAAAGTTGTTATTTTTAGCAATTTCCCTGATGAAGAATTGCAAATGATGGTTTCAGCAGTAAAGCTTATAACAGAAAATCCTATAATGGCTGTAGTTACAGAAACCTCAAAGGATTGGCAGTTTGATTATCTTGTGGAACATTTGATTGAAGAGAGAGAATGGTATAAAGGTATGCAAGGAGGAAAAGCTTAAAATGAGTAGAGTTGGGGAAAGAATAAAAGAGGCTAGAGAAAAGAGTGGAATTACACAAAAAGCTTTAGCAAAAAAATTAGGTGTAGCAGAAAAATTCATAAATGAAGTTGAAACAGGAAGAAAAATAATAAATGAAGCACTTATATCAAAGGTATCAAAGGTTTTAAATACAGATTTAAATGATATAAATATGGTTGTTACAGATGAAGAACTTCAAAAAGAGATTAAAGCTGAAAGACAAATTAAAAAGACAAAACCAGCGGAAGTTAATGAGGTTTGGAATCAAGCCTTTGGATCAGTTTTAAAAAATGTACCTATTTATGATTATTCTTTATCACAAGTAAAAGGATATAAACAACTTCCAACTGCTTCAAATAAAATAGACGGTCATGCAGCTAATAAAGTTTTTTATTTAAAAATAGAAAATAACGATATGGCTGGTTATAGAATACAAAAAGAAGATTTAGCATTATCTTATTCAATAAAAGAGATAGAAAATAATTCTATATGCCTAGTTGAGTTTAATGGAAAAAGAGTTGTTAGACAAATAAAAAAATTAGATAACGTTAAAGCTTTATTAATAAGTAATAATGGTAGTATGAGAACAGAAACTGCTAATATAAAAGAATTAAAACCTATTGCAAAATTATATAAAATAGAGTTTGATTTATAAAGAAAAAGGATAGCTAGATTTAGCTATCCTTTTTTATTTATAAAGTTATCAAATTAAGTAAATTTTGAATAAAATAACTATAAGATAAAAGCCATATTAAAATTAAATTTATAAATCATTATCAATAAATAAGGAGAGTTTTATTTTGGAAAATGAATATAAAGTAGGGATAGATTTTATAAATACAATACCAAAACAAATATTAAATAGTTTAATAGATAAGTACTCATCAGATAATGGTGAGTTAGAACTTGTAGTTTTATATGGAGAAAATTATAAAAAGTTTAAAATGTCTGTAGATAAAATAGGTGCTAAAGTTGATGACTTAGGCTATGGTTTTGGGATTCTTATAATAAAGTTTAATGATTTAAATAGAATAATTGAACTAGAAGGATTGCAATATATAGAACTTCCTAAAATTTTATATACATCTTCTTATGATAGTAATAGAGCTTCTTGTATTCCTTCTGTTTGGAATAATTATAATTTAACGGGAGAAGGAATATTATTAGGTTTTTTAGATACGGGAATAGATTACACTCATGATGCTTTTAAAGATAATGAAGGAAACACTAGAATTGAATATATATATAATCTTGAAAGTGGAGCTGTTTATGATAAAAATAAAATAAATGAAGCTTTAAGAGCTGAAGACCCCTTTAGTATAGTTCCTGAAGTAGATTTATCAGGTCATGGAACTCATGTTGCTGGAATAGCCTGTGCAGGAGGGAATATAAATTTTGATAATTATGGTGTTGCATATAAAAGTAGTATAGCTATGGTGAAAATAACTAGTGATAATAGTTTAAGGGCTGCTTTAAGTACTCAACTTATGAGAGGATTAAAATTTTTAATGGATAAAAGTAATGAACTTAATAAACCTTTAGTAGTTAATATAAGCTTAAGTACAAATGATGGTTCTCATAATGGAAGTAGCTTATTAGAAAAATATATACAAGTTTTTACCCAATTACAAAAAGCTATTATTGTGGTTGCTGCTGGTAATGAAGGTAATAGTTCTCACCATGTAGGTGGAAAAATGCAGAAGGTGGAGGAGTTAGATTTAAATATAGGAGAAGAAGAAACAGGAATAATTTTAGACTTTTATAAGCCTGTTTTAGTAGATGTATCTATTGAAGTTATTTCTCCAACAGGTATTAGCACAGGACCTATGGATTTATCAGAAGATTATAAAGAAAGATTTGTAGGAAGAGAAAAAATAGTTGTTTATAGTACAGGACCTAAACCTTTTGATATACAAGGACAAAGCACTATAAGTATTTTACCTTTAAGAGGACATATAACCTCTGGAGTTTGGAAAATTATAGTGAAAAAATTAAACAATTATGAGGGATTTTTTGATATTTGGCTTCCTATAGCAGAAGGATTAAATGAAAGAACAAGATTTTTACAACCTGATGTTTATAATACTTTAGGAATACCAGCTACTGTAGAGGGAGTTATATCTGTAGGTAGCTATAATTTTTTAAATAATAATTTATCTGCATTTTCAGGGAGAGGCGTTGTAAGACCAGAGTGGCTTATAAAACCAGATTTAGTTGCACCAGGAGAAAATATACTATCAACAATTGAGGACCAAGGTTTTGATACAAAAAGTGGAACTTCAATGGCAGCACCACAGGTTGCAGGAATATGTGCACTTCTTTTTGAATGGGGAATAATAAAAAATAATGACCCATTTTTGTATGGAGAAAGAATAAAATATTATTTAATAAAAGGAGCAAAAAGAACTATATTTGGTCAAGCTTATCCAAATCCAGACTTAGGTTATGGTTTTGTTTGCTTAGATAAAACTATGGATTTATTAATAAATAGAAGATAATTAAGTTGTTAACAAATCATAAAATAAAATCATAAAATATAGAGTATTAATTTTATATTAGGAGAACTTATATGGCTTTAGGAGGACTAAAAGTTCAATGTTTTAGTGAAAAAAATAAATATATACCTATTGATAAATGTAAGGTTAAAATAACTCAAACAGGAGAAGATGGAGTAGCTATTGGAGAAACAATAGAAGTATATACAGATGATACAGGAAGTACAGATACTGTGGAGTTACCAGCACCACCTATAGAAAATTCTAATAATCCAGGTTCTATTCCTTATAGTTTTGCAGAAATAATTGTTGAAAGAGCAGGTTTTTCTCCTGTAGAAATAAAGGGTGTTCAAATATATCCTTCAAGGGTTGCACTTCAAAACATAAATTTACTTGAAAGTAGAGATTATAGGCGAGAAGATATTATTGATATACAACCTAATAGATTAGTTGGAAATTTCCCACCTAAAATTCCAGAGTCAGAGGAGAAAGAATTACCACCAGCAAAGGGAACGGTGGTTTTACCAGAACCTATAGTTCCTGAATATATAGTTGTTCACAATGGAAAACCAAATGATAATTCTGTAGCAAATTACAAAGTTTCTTATAAAGATTATATTAAAAATGTTGCTTGTTGTGAAATATTCTCAACCTGGTCTGAAAATACTATAAGAGCCAATGTTTATGCTATAATTTCCTTTACATTAAATAGAATATATACAGAATGGTATAGAGGAAAGGGAAAAAATTTTGATATAACTAATTCAACAGCTTTTGACCATGCTTTTAGCTATGGAAGAAATTTTTATGATAATATAAGCAGAATTGTAGATGAAATTTTTTCAACATATATGAAAAGATTTAATGCTAAACAACCACTTTTAGCACAATATTGTGATGGTATTAATGTTAAATGTCCAGGATGGATGACACAATGGGGAAGTAAATATTTAGGAGACCAAGGGAAAGCGCCTTATGATATTTTAACATCTTTTTATGGAGATGATTTAGAGTTAAGGTCTGCAAAAAAAGTTAAAGGAAGTCCAAAATCTTATCCAGGATATAATATAACTTCAGGTTCTTTTGGAGAAGCTGTAAAAACAGTACAACAACAGTTAAATTATATTTCCAAAGCATATCCTTTAATTCCTAAAATTGCTGTTGATGGTAAGTTTGGACCTAGAAGTAGAGAATCGGTTAGAACTTTTCAAAAAATATTTAATTTACCTCAAACTGGCGTTGTAAATTATGCAACATGGTATAAAATATCAGATGTTTATGTAGCTGTAACTAAAATGGCAGAGCTTAGGTCAAGTGGAGAAATGAAAGTTTTTTATCCCCCAACTATTATGGATATAAAAGATAATGTACCTAAGATAATTTATTAAAAAATAAAACTGGGAATTATTTTCCCAGTTTTATTTTTTATTTTTCTTTTTGAATTTAAAAAAGTAAAAATATATGCATTGAATTATAAATACTAAACTTAATACCCCAAACATTGGATATAAGGTTGATATTAAATTTGAAAAGCCTATTAAAGAAATAGGAAGAGCTAAAATTAAAACTACAAAAATAGCATGTTTATATTTTATTTTAAAGCTCTTAGTAAGAGTTTTACTTATTGAATAAACATCTGAAACTTCAGTTGAGAACATTTCAGCTAAAATAATCATTAAAAGCATTATTTGAATAGGTTTCCCAAATCTATCTGCAATATAAAGAAGGGGAATTTCATATTGGAATATTTGAGGTTGGTTTACCATAAGCATTGAATTTATAAATAAGCATATTACTGTTAAAAGAACAGAGCCTAAAATAATTCCAAGGGTCATTATCTTTTTATTTTTTATTTCATTACTTAAAGGAACTATAACTCCACAACAACAAAGTATGTTATATCCAGCATAAAGAAGTCCAGAGGTAAAAACTCCCTTGCTAAGAGTTGGTGTAGATGATATTAATGCTTCTGTAGTAATTGGGTCCTTTGAAAAGGCTACATAAAGAATCATAAGTGTAGTTATTACTATTATTAGAGAAGGAACAATAATAGAATTTATCTCAACTAATCCATTAGTTTCTCTCATAAGAATTAATGAAGCTATAATAGCCATAAAAAGTGAGCCTATAATTTTAGGAATACCAAAGTATTGGTTTAACAAAGCACCACTACCAGCTAAGATTATAGAAGCACTAGATATTAAGTAAAATGTTGTTATTATTCCTGTTAATTTACCTAAAATATTAGGACTTACAATACTTATTACTTCACTATAAGAATTTAATTTGTGTTTAATACTGATTCTTGAAATTATGTTGCAAAGTAAGATATAAAATAATCCTGTAAAAATAATAGTTAGAAAACTTTTATAGCCATAAACTGTAAAGAAGTTTGTTATTTCCTTTCCAGAGGCAAGTCCTGCTCCAACTATAGTTCCTATAAAAACAAAAGCTACTTGAAAGACTTTTATAATATTTTTCATTAAATCACCTCCCTAACTAAATATATAAGTTGTAAAGAAGGTTTATTCTTAAATCTAAAAAGTAAAGTTTATTATTTTTTTAATACTTTTAATCTATTTGGAAAACCTAAGAAAAGGACTTATTTTAAGAGAGGAATGATTAAATGTTTAAAAAAATAGGCTTATATTTATTTTTAACATCCTTATTTTTTCTTGTAGGTTGTAATGGGGTTCAAAGTAATATAAAGGAAAGCAAGGAGTTAAAAGAAAGTGTTAAAAGTATATATTTTGACAATAAAATAGCTGTAGAAGTTGCAAAAGAATATATAAATGCTATTAAAGAAAATAATATTGAAAAGATTAAAGAGCTTTCAAATGAAGATATTGATAAAAATATAATAGTTATTCCTAACAAAGAATATGAAATTATAGGTATAAAACAAATTTCAACTGCTCAAATGGGAAATAAAACAATGTTTAAGTTTAATATTACAAGGAGTAAAAAAGATGAGCCTAAAGCAAGTTTAGAGGAATATTATTTAGAGGTTATGAAAACTAAGGAGGGAAATTATAAAGTTTCAAAATTAAAGTCTAGAGAACTTTATAATGTGTTTTCTAATAAAGATAAATTAAAAATAAGAAAAGATGATGAAGTAGAGATAAATACTTTAATAGATTTAAAAAGCATACCTAATAAAATTTATCCTAAAGTTAATGTTATTGACATAGCAAAGGTGGATGTGCCTAAAGAAAAATTTTCAGTTTTAGAAATTTCATTTTCAGGAGATAAAGTTGCAATTTCAACATATAAAAATGAGGATTCTTACATAGGTGTTGTTGAGGTTGAAGATGCTAAGGAAACTTTAGTAAAAGAAGGTGAAGAAGAAGGAAAAGAGGAGAAAGATAGTAATAAATTAATAGGAAAAAAAATAACTTCCTTAGATGTTTTAAGAGGAAGTAAAATTACTAGCTTACATTTTTCAGAGGATGACGGATATGTTATTGTAAATTATATTAAAGAAAATAATAATAGGTTTAAGGTTTATAAAAGTAGTGGAGAGATAGTTTATTTAGAATTAGATGATATATTTAATGAAGAAGAATATAATCTAATTTATGAGAGAATAGAAGACAATAATATAATTATGAATGTTACTAAAGCATCAAAAAATAATGGTGAAAGCAATTTAACAGGAAGATATAAAATATCTTTAAAAGATTTTAAACTTAAAAAACTATAGTATAATATAAAATAAGTTAATCATAAATAAAAAGTTATGATTAACTTTTTTATTTTAAAGAAATTTTTATTTTAATGAAAAGGTGATATAAATGGAAAAAAGAAAAACATGGGGAGATAAAAGATATAATACTTTAAATAGATTTTTAAGAGAAAAATTTGGAGAAAAGGTATTTAAAATAAGTTTAGATGGAGGATTTACATGTCCAAATAGAGATGGAAAGGTAGCTAAGGGTGGATGTACATTTTGTAGTTCAAAGGGGTCAGGTGATTATGCAGGTCAAAGAACTTTAAGCATTTCAACTCAGTTTGACAATGTTAAAGATATGATGAATAAAAAATGGAAAGAAGGAAAGTACATAGCGTATTTTCAAGCTTATACAAATACATATGCTCCTGTAGAGGAACTTAGAAGAAAATATGAGGAAGCAATTAATAAAGAAGGTGTTGTTGCTTTAGCTATAGGAACAAGACCAGATTGTATAAATGAAGAAGTTTTAGATTTACTAGAGGAGATGAATAAGAAGGTTTATACTTGGGTAGAGTTAGGGCTTCAAACTATTCATGATGATACTGCTAGAAGTTTTAATAGAGGATATGATTTAGAAGTATTTGATAAAGCTATGGAAGGATTAAAGAAAAGGGGAATAGATACTGTAGTTCATTGTATTTTTGGTCTTCCTGGGGAAAGTAAAGAGCAGATGTTAGAAACTGTTGATTATGTATCAAGATGTGGAGCACAAGGAATAAAGCTTCATTTACTTCATTTAATGAAGGGAACAAGAATGGTTAAGGATTATGAAGAAGGAAGGTTAAAGTTTCTATCTCAAGAAGAATATATTGATTTAATATGTAAGGCTATAAGTAGAATACCTCAAGATATGGTTATACATAGATTAACAGGTGATGCACCTAGAGAACTTCTTATAGGACCTATGTGGAGTTTAAAGAAATGGGAAGTTTTAAATGCAATTGATAAGGCTCTTGAAGATAATGACATTTATCAAGGAAAATATTTTGAGGAATAATTTATAGCAAGGTGGGGGATTTTTTATGAAGATTGATGTTATAATTTCAGCGGATTATATAGATAGTGAAAAACTTAAGGGAAAAGTAGCTGTAGTTATAGATATGTTAAGAGCTACATCTGTAATTACAACAGCTATTTACAACGGAGCTAAGGAAGTTATACCAGTAGTTGGTGTAGAGGAAGCCTTTGAAAAAGCTAAAGAGTTAAGAGCTTTAGGAGAAGAAGTATTACTAGGAGGAGAAAGAAAGGCTTTAAAGATAGAGGGCTTTAATTTTTCTAATTCTCCTTTAGAATATAAAAAAGAATTAGTTAATGGAAAAGTTGTAATAATGTCTACAACAAATGGGACTAGGGCTTTAAATTTATGTAGTAAAGCAGATAAAGTTATAGTTGCTTCTGTTTTAAATGGAAAAGCTATAGCTAAATATTTAGAAAATGAGGATAAAGAAATAGTATTCGTTAATTCTGGAACTAATGGAGAATTCTCTAGTGATGATTTTATTTGTGCAGGATATATAATAAGTGAAATATGTAAGGATATAAAGGCGAATCTTACAGATATAGCTAATACTGCGAAATATGTTTATGAAAGTAGTAATGGTATAGAGGATTTTATAAAAGATGCTAAGCACTATAAAATTTTAAAAAATCTAGGGCTAGAAGAAGATTTAGAATATTGTTCTAAGGAAAATTTAATTAATTTAGTTTTAGAATTTAAAGATGGAGAGATAAAAAATATAAATTAAAATATTAATAAAAAATAAATAATAGGAAGTAACTATTTATATTATGAATAAATAGTAAAATAATCTTATTTTAGAATATTTTGCTTTTAATTGAAGTTTATTAAAAAGATAAAGCAATATTTTGATAAAGTATATAAAAACATTTATTAAAATTTTCATATTAAAAGATTAACTTTAATTTCTTGGTAAACAGTTAAAAACTTTAGTTTGTTAATGCAATCTTAAGATTATATTATGTTTATAGGATAAGATATTAAAGAGGAGATGTTTTTATGAAAAAGAAATTATTGGTTGTTCTTGTTGCTGCAGTAATGGGCTTACAATTAGTAGGTTGTGGAGGTTCTAGTGAAGCTGCAAACAAAGATTCTTCTGATAATAAAGCTGTTACAGAAGAACATAAAGATAAAGAAAAAGATGATGTTGTAGATAATGATAGTTTATCAAGTGATGTATCTGAAGTTTATTTAGGACTTAAAGAAGAATATTTAGAAGTTCTTGAAAATAAACAAATGAAAGAATGGGATGAAGAAAAGAGTAAGGCTTTAAAAGACTTAACTGAAATTAAAGATATGACACCTAAGGATGATAACACTATAAATGATGCCATAACTGATATAGAACAATTGATAGAAAAATATCAAAGTTCTTTAGATGGAAGTGGAGCTGACCCAACAGCTATACAAAATTTAGAATCAGAAATTGAACAACTATTATTTAATAAATAAAAGATAGAGGGTGAAAATCCCTCTTTTTTAATTTTATGGAAAGATTGTTAAATTTTTAATTTGTTGAAAACAATTTCAAAAGGTGGTAAAATAATATTGTAAAGGAATACAAAGTATATACTTATATTCAACTTGTGTAAGAGTTTTTAGAGTTAAACACGAGAAATTCATATTTTTTGGGTTTAGCTCTTTTTTATTTTAAATTTTAAAAACTAAATATATTAATTACTAGGTGGTGGAAAGTCATGGTAAATCAATTCTTGGCTGAGCTTTTTGGGACTGCGCTTTTAATATTATTAGGGGATGGAGTAGTTGCAAATATAGCTCTTAAAAAAACTAAGGGTAACAATGCAGGACTTATAGTAGTAACTGTAGGTTGGGCAATAGCTGTAGCTATTCCAGTTTACATTTTTGCTAGAGTTAGTGGTGCTGTTTTTAATCCAGCTGTAACTATTGCTTTAGGATTAACGGGTGGACTAACTTGGATGCAAGTTGTTATCTTCTGTATAGCTCAATTTTTGGGTGCTTTCATAGGCGCTGTACTAGTTTATTTAACTTATTACAATCATTTTCAGTCTACTGAAGATCCAGAAGCAAAGCTTGGAACTTTCTGTACTATACCAGCTATTAGAAATTACAAATGGAATTTTTTTACAGAATTCATAGGCACTTTTGTTCTAATGTTTGGAATTTTAGGGCTTGGTGATGTAAAAATGGCAGATGGAATAATGCCAATAGCTGTTGGTTTATTAATTTTAGTTATAGGTGTATCTTTAGGAGGACCAACAGGTTATGCAATTAATCCAGCTAGAGATTTAGCACCTAGATTTGCACATTGGTTACTTCCTATGAAAAATAAGGGTGGCTCTGATTGGGCTTATTCATGGATTCCAGTTGTAGCACCAATAGTTGGGGCAGTAGCAGGGGCATTGGTATATACAAGTATATTTTAAGCGTATAATTAACTTATGAGGATTATAAGGAGGCTATAGAGAATGATTAATTTTAAAAGAATACTTGAAGATAACCCTATTGTAGCAGCAGTAAAGGATATGGAACAGTTAAATAAGGCTTTAGAAACTGAGGTTGATGTTATTTTTGTTTTGTTTGGAAATGTTTTAGACATTATAGATATTTCTAATAGAATAACAAAAAAGAATAAGATTGGAATATTGCATATAGATTTAGTTGACGGCCTTACAAATAGAGAAATTGTTTTAGAATATTTGAAGGAGAAAACTACTTTTAATGGAATAATAAGTACTAAAGCTCAGACAGTAAAAAGTGCAAAAAAGCTAGGGTTAGTAGCTATTCAAAGGGTTTTCATTTTAGATAGCCTTTCTTTTCAAAGTACAAAAAACCATTTAGTTGATGAGTGTGATGCAGTTGAAATGTTACCAGGGTTATTGTTTAAAGTAATTAAAGAATTATCAAGAACAATTCAGAAGCCATTAATAGTAGGTGGTTTAATTTCAGATAAAGATGATGTTATGGGAGCTTTAAAATCTGGAGCTACATGTATATCAACAACGAAAGAGGATATATGGAGGATATAAAATTAAGAGGTGAGTTTTATGAATAAATATATAGTAGCATTAGACCAAGGAACAACAAGTTCAAGAGCGATAATTTTTGATAGGGAACAAAATATTATCGGAGTAAGTCAAAAAGAATTTAATCAAATTTATCCAAAGGAAGGTTGGGTTGAACATGACCCTATGGAAATATGGGCAACTCAATATAGTGTTCTTCAAGAAGTTATGGCAAAGTGCAATATTACTCAAGAAAATATAGCTGCCATAGGAATAACAAATCAAAGGGAAACAACAATTGTATGGGATAAAAATACAGGAGTTCCTATATACAATGCTATTGTTTGGCAATGTAGAAGAACAGCTGATATATGTGATGAGTTAAATGAAAGAGAAGGTCTTGTAGATTATATTAGAGATAATACAGGTCTTGTACTTGATGCTTATTTTTCAGGAACAAAGATAAAATGGATATTAGATAATGTTGAGGGTGCTAGAGAAAAAGCAGAAAAGGGAGAACTTTTATTTGGTACAGTAGATACTTGGCTTGTTTGGAAGCTTACAAATGGAAAGGCTCATGTAACTGATTATACTAACGCATCTAGAACTATGATATTTAATATAAAGACTCTTGAGTGGGATGAGAGAATGTTAAAGGAATTAGGTATTCCTAAGAGTATGTTACCAGAAGTTAAAAATTCATCTGAAATTTATGGATATGCAAACCTAGGTTCAAAGGGAGGAATAAGGGTTCCTATAGCTGGTATAGCTGGAGACCAACAAGCTGCTTTATTTGGACAGGCTGCTTTTAATAAGGGGGATGTAAAAAATACCTATGGAACAGGTTGTTTCTTATTAATGAATACAGGTGATGAATTAGTTAAAAGTAAATCAGGTCTTTTAACAACTATTGCTATTGGTATGCATGGAAAAGTTCAATATGCCTTAGAAGGTTCAGTTTTCGTAGGTGGAGCTGTTATTCAATGGCTTAGAGATGAATTAAGAATTATAAGTGATTCTAGCGATACTGAATATTTTGCTACAAAGGTAGAGGATAATGGTGGAGTTTATGTTGTACCAGCCTTTGTTGGACTAGGAGCACCTTACTGGGATATGTATGCTCGTGGAATAATAGTAGGATTAACACGTGGAACTAATAGAAATCATTTAATAAGAGCTTCTCTTGAGTCAATTGCATATCAAACAAGAGATGTACTTGAAGCTATGATAAATGATGTTGGATGTGATATAAACTGTATAAAAGTAGATGGAGGAGCAAGTAGAAATAACTTCTTAATGCAATTCCAAGCTGATTTAGTTGGTAAAAAGGTAATAAAACCTATAATTACTGAAACAACTGCTTTAGGAGCTGCTTATCTTGCTGGATTAGCTGTAGGATATTGGAATGATAAAGAAGAAATCTCTAAATTCTGGTATGCAAGTGAGGAGTTTGAACCTTCTATATCAGAAGAAAAGAGAAATAAATATCATAAGAAATGGAAGAAAGCTGTAGAGAGAGCTAAAGATTGGGCAGTAGAAGATTAAAAAAAGTGTGGAAACATTTACAAAAGTGTGTTATAATTAATTTAGAAGTTAATAAATAGTTTTGATTTTGTGTATAAGAGAAATAGAGCTAGACACAAAAAGGATATTCGTATGTCTTTTTTGAGTTTAGTTCTTTTTTTATTTTCAAAAAAGGGAGAGATATTTAATGATTTATGATGTAGCAATTATAGGAGCTGGAATAGTAGGCGGAGCAATATTTAGAGAATTAACAAAGTATAATTTAAAAGTTGTAGAATTAGAAAAAGAAAATGATGTTGCTATGGGAGCATCTAAAGCAAATTCAGCAATTGTCCATTCAGGATATGATCCAGAACCTGGAACATTAATGGCAAAATACAATGTTGAAGGAAATAAGATGTTTGATAAATTATGTAGTGATTTATCAGTTCCATTTAAAAGAAATGGATCATTAATTATAGGTTTTGATGAAGATGATGAAAAAGAGCTTAAGGTTCTATATGACAGAGGCATTAAAAATGGTGTTGAAGGTCTAAAAATAATATCAAGAGAAGAAGTTTTAGAAATGGAACCAAATATAAATGAAAAAGTTAAAAGTGCTTTATATTGTCCAACAGGAGGAATTGTTGGAGCCTTTGAACTTACTATAGCTCTTTCAGAAAATGCCATAGAAAATGGTGGGGAATTAAGACTAAACTCTAAAGTTGTTGGAATTGAAAAAGATGAAAACTTCAAGATAAAACTTGAAAATGGGGATGTAGTAGAAGCTAAGTTCATAGTGAACGCAGCAGGGGTTTATGCAGACAAGATTCATAATATGGTTTGTAAAGAAGAATTTAAAATAACTCCTAGAAAAGGTGAATACTATGTTTTAGATAAAAATCAAGGAGATTTATTTGAAAAGACAATTTTCCAATGTCCAACTAAGCTTGGAAAAGGGGTTTTAGTTACTCCTACAGTTCATGGAAACTTATTAGTTGGTCCTGATGCTATTGATACAAATGATAAGGACTCTGTTTCTACAGAATATGATGGATTAGCTAAAGTTAGAGAGGTATCTCTAAAAACAACTAATAAAATTAACTTTAGAGAAAATATTAGAAACTTTTCAGGACTTCGTGCTATAGCAGATAGACCTGATTTTATAATAGAAGAAGCTAAAGATGTTAAAGGATTTGTTGATGTAGCAGGAATAAAATCACCAGGTTTAACTTCAGCTCCAGCTATTGCTTTAGATGTAGTAAAAATCCTTGGAGAAGCTGGATTAAAGTTAGAAGAAAAAGATGATTTTAATGGTAAGAGAGAACAAATTTACTTTGTAGAACTTTCAGCAGAAGAAAAAGCAAACTTAATCAAAAAAGATAGCAGATACGGAAGAATAATCTGTAGATGTGAAAATGTAACTGAAGGTGAAATAGTAGATAGTATAAATAGAACATTAGGTGCTAGAACCATTGATGGTGTTAAGAGAAGATGTAGACCAGGTAGTGGAAGATGCCAAGGAGGATTCTGTGGTCCTAGAGTTCAAGAAATAATATCTCGTGAAACTGGTATGAATATTGAAGAAGTGCTTTTAGATAAAAATGGTTCATATATAATAAGTGGTAAAACAAAGTAGGAGGACATGGTTATGAAATATGATTTAGTAGTTGTAGGTGGAGGTCCAGCAGGATTAGCAGCAGCTTATGAAGCTTATGAAAATGGTGTAGAAAAAATATTAATTATAGAAAGAGATAAAGAGCTAGGTGGAATCTTAAATCAATGTATTCATAACGGATTTGGCCTACATACTTTTAAAGAAGAACTTACAGGACCAGAATATGCTGGAAGATTTATTGATATGGTAAAGGGAACTAACATAGATGTAATGTTAGATACAATGGTTCTAGAAATAGAGGATAAAGTAATACATGCTATAAGTGCAGAAAAAGGATATTTAACAATAGAGGCAGAAGCTATCGTTTTAGCTATGGGATGTCGTGAGAGAACAAGAGGTGCTATAAGTATTCCTGGAGATAGACCATCAGGAATTTTTACAGCTGGGGCAGCTCAAAGATTTATAAATATGGAAGGTTATATGGTTGGTAAAAAGGTAGTTATTTTAGGTTCTGGAGATATTGGACTTATAATGGCTAGAAGAATGACTCTTGAAGGTGCTAAGGTAGAAGCAGTTGTTGAACTTATGCCTTATTCAAATGGATTAACTAGAAATATAGTTCAATGCTTAGAGGATTATGGAATTCCATTATACCTATCTCACACAGTTGTTGATGTTAAAGGTGATGGAAGATTAGAGAAAGTTATTATAGCTAAGGTTGATGAAAATAGACAACCTATAAAAGGTACTGAAATAGAGTTTGATGCTGATACTTTATTATTATCAGTTGGATTAATACCAGAAAATGAACTTTCAAAAAATGCTGGGGTTCAACTAGATTTTAGAACTAATGGTCTTGTAGTTTCAGAGAGCATGGAAACAAACAAGGAAGGTGTATTTGCTTGTGGTAATGTTGTTCATGTTCATGATTTAGTTGACTTTGTAACTGAAGAAGCTAAAAATGCGGGTAGAAATGCAGCTAAGTATATTAAGGGTAAAAAGAGATTAAACAAATTTGTTGAGATAAAAAATGGAGAGAATATAAGTTATACAGTTCCTCAAAAATTTGAAATTGAATCTTTAGATGGCAATTTAAATGTATTTATGAGAGTTAGAAATGTATTTAAGAATAAGCAAATAGTTGTTAGAGATGAGGAAGGAAATGTTATTCAAAAGTTCAAAAAGCCTCATGTAGTTCCAGCTGAGATGGAGAGAATTACAATTCTTAAAGACAAATTAAAAGATGCTAAAGGTGCAATAACAATTTCTTTAGAGGATGGTGAATAATTATGATGAGAGAGTTAATATGTATAGTATGTCCTAGAGGATGTCATTTAACAGTAGATACAGAGCAAGAAAAAGTTACAGGTAACACTTGTAAAAGAGGAGAAATTTATGGTTTAAATGAGGTTAAAAATCCTACAAGAACAGTAACTTCAACTGTTAAGATTGAGGGCTGTGATAATATGGTTGTTCCAGTAAAAACAGCAGAACCTATTCCAAAAGGTATGATATTTGATGTTATGAAAGAAATAAATAAAGCTTCTGTTAAATTACCTATTAAAGTTGGTGATGTCATAATAGAAGATGTTTTAGGAACTGGAGTTAGTATAGTTTCTGCAAAAACAGTTATGTAAATAAAAAAGGTATCTGAATTTCAGATACCTTTTTTTGTACAATCTAATATTATATGCAAAATTAGGATAGAACAAATTACCCTAAATAGCTTAGAAATGGTAGTATAAATTGTTCTTAAACCTTTGTTTAAGGGGAGTTACCATAAAGTTTCGCTATAATTATATATTAACCAAATAATTTATTTTTAAACTTAAATTCTTAAAATACTTGGAATATAAAGAATTTTAAGTAATATGATTCATCAGAATTCCAAAGTATAGGGTGGTCTGCACTTTGAGTTCTAACTTCTACTTGTCTTAAAGTTCTTCTAGCATCATGAGCGGCTTCAGCTACAGTCTTTTTTAATTGTTCTTCGTCCATATAATGTGAGCAAGAACATGTAGCAAAGTAGCCACCTTCTTTAACCATTTTTATTCCTCTAAGGTTTATCTCTTTATATCCTCTTATGGCTTGTTTAACAGTATTTCTTGATTTAGTAAAGGCAGGTGGGTCTAAGATAACAACATCAAATTTTTTACCTTCTCTTGACCAATCTCCTAAAACATCAAAAGCATTATGTTTTTCAAATTTAACTATATCTTGAAGGTTATTAAGTTCTGCATTTCTAGTTGCACAATCTACAGCATGTTGAGATACATCTATTCCTAAAACAGATTTAGCTCCTGCTATACCAGCATTTAATGCAAAGGAGCCTGTGTGAGTAAAGCAATCTAAAACATCCATGCCCTTACATATTCTATGCATTGCAGCTCTATTTTCTTTTTGATCTAAGAAGAAACCTGTTTTTTGACCATTTTCTAAGTCAACTATGTATTTAACTTCATTTTCAATTATCTCTATGTCAGTATTAAAAGGTTCTGTTAAAAATCCTTTTCTTTGCTCTAGTCCTTCTATTTCTCTAGTTTTTATGTCGCTTCTTTCATAAACACCTTTAGCTTTATATTCTTCAACTAGAAGTTTAACTATTAATTCTCTATATTTATCCATTCCAAGAGTTGATATTTGAATTACATAGTAGTCTTCAAATTTATCAACTGTTAAACCAGGAAGGAAATCCGCTTCTCCAAATATAAATCTACAAGAGGAAGTATCAATAACTTTTTGTCTATATTCCCATGCAGTTTTAAATCTCTTTTTAAAGAAATCATAATTAATTTCTTCATCTATATCTTTAGTCATTATTCTTATAGTTATTTTGCTTCTGTCATTTATGTATCCTTTTCCTAAGAAGTATCCTTTATGATTATAAACTTCAACTATATCTCCATTTTCATAGTCTCCATCATATTCATTTATTTCATCAATATATATCCAAGGTCTGCCTTGTTCAGCTTTTTTGTTTTTACCTTTGTGTAAATAAAACTTACTCGCCATTTAAATAGCTCCTTCCAAAATAATTCTTATAAGATTATAACATATTCTTTGATTTTCAAGAGGTTTAAAATGTATTTATAAAAAATAAATTTATACTTTAGAATAATATTATTTGTATAAATGTATATTTTTAATAAGAGTAATTTTTATGGTGAAATAAATGATAAAGGCTATAGTTGTTCCAACACCTAAAAAGATAAAAAAATACATAGGAATTTTTGATTTTAAGCAGATTAAAAGATTAGTAATTACTAAGGAGAGAATAGTTTTATATGGGATTATAGGTACTGGTATTATAATAATAGCATTTAATAAATTGCCTTATAAGGTATTTGTAATAGGGAGTTTAATATATAATGGTATTGCCTATGAAGTTTTAGAAAAATGGTATAAGGACTATGGAGATGATGAAATTATTAAATCTATGAGTGATACATCTTTATATTTAAATAATTTTTATAGAATAAGATAGGTATTTTAGGAAATTAATATATAAATTTGTTTTAAAAGATATATTTAAAATTTATTATTTTAAGTATATCTTATTTTATTTTTGGAAGAAGGTTCAGTTTATATTATAATTAAAATAAGATTTGTTTTGAAAAGGATGGATAATCAATGAATTTAATAACTCTTGAAAATATAAGTAAGAGCTATTCAGAAAAAATTTTAGCTAACAATGTGTCTTTAGGAATAAATGAAGGAGAGAAGATTGGTCTTATAGGCGTTAACGGAACAGGAAAGTCTTCTTTTTTAAAAATAGTTGCTGGTGTTGAAGAACCAGATGAAGGAACAGTAACTAAAGGAAATAGAGTAAGAATTGAGTATCTTGCTCAAACTCCAGATTATGATGATAATGCTACTGTTTTAGAACAAGTTTTTAAGGGTAATTCAGAAGAAATGAAAATTTTAAGAGAGTATGAGGAATTGCTTGAGAAAATTGATAAAGGTGAAGTTAAGGAAAGTGATTCAGAGAGATTAATAAAGCTTCAAGGAAAGATAGATGCCTTAAATTTATGGGATATGGAAAGTGAAGCAAAAAATGTTTTAACTAAGCTTGGAATAACTAACTTTGATGAGAAAGTTGGAAATCTTTCAGGAGGACAAAAAAAGAGAATAATGCTTGCAGCGGCATTAATAACTCCCTGTGAATTATTAATATTAGATGAGCCTACTAACCATTTAGATAATGAAACAATAAGTTGGTTAGAAGAGTATTTAAATAATAGAAAAGGTGCTCTTTTAATGATTACTCATGATAGATATTTTTTAGATAGAGTAACAAATAGAATATTAGAATTAGATAGAGGCAGATTATTTAGTTATGATGGAAATTACTCTGTTTTCTTAGAAAAGAAGATGGAGAGAATAGCTATAGAAAAAGCAAGTGAAGAAAAAAGACAAAACCTTATGAGAAAGGAATTAGCTTGGGTAAGAAGAGGTGCTAAAGCAAGAACTACTAAGCAAAAAGCTAGACTTCAAAGATTTGATGAACTAGTAAATCAAGAAGGTTTTATTGAAAATGAAAATATAGAAATCTCTGTTATGGGAACAAGATTAGGAAAGAAAATAATAGAGATAGAACATTTAAGTAAAAGCTTTGGAAATAAAAAGATTGTTGATGATTTTAACTATATAGTCCTAAGAAGTGATAGAATAGGTATTGTAGGTCCTAATGGAATAGGAAAATCAACACTTATGGGAATGATAGAAGGAAAGATTAAGCCAGATAGTGGAGAGATAATAAAAGGTGAAACTGTAAAAATAGCTTGTTTTTCACAGGAAGATACACATATGCATCCAGAAATGAGAGCTATAGATTATATAAAGGAAGCGGGAGAATATTTACAAACTGCTACGGGAGAAAGAATAACTGCATCACAAATGTGTGAAAAATTTTTATTTGATGGAACACTTCAATGGACAATGATAGGAATGCTATCAGGAGGAGAGAGAAGAAGACTTCATCTTTTAAGAGTTTTAATGGAAGCTCCTAATGTGCTTTTATTAGATGAGCCTACAAATGATTTAGATATTGAAACTTTAAATAGATTAGAGGATTATTTAGATGATTTTGGAGGAGTTGTTATAACTGTATCACATGATAGATATTTCTTAGATAGAATTTGTAATAAGATATTTTCTTATGAAGGCAATGGAAAAATAGCTGTTTATAATGGTAATTATGGGGATTATCTTTTAAACAAAGCAGAAGAAGTTGTTAATAAGAAAGAAAAAGAACAATCTGTGGATAAAAATAAAAAAGAACAACCTGTGGATAAAAACAAAGATAAGAGCAAGGTTTTAAAATTTTCATTTAAAGAACAAAGAGAGTTTGAAAGTATAGATGAAGAAATAATGAAGATAGAAGAAAAAATTGAAGAAGTAGATTCTTTAATGGCAAAACATGCTTCAGAATATGGAAGGCTTCAAGAACTAATAGAAGAGAAAGAAAAGCTAGAAAATGATTTAGCTTTTAAATATGAGAGATGGGAATATCTTAACGAATTAGCGGCACAAATAGAAGAAAATAAGAAAAATAAATAATATTATTTTTCTTAGATAATATATTTTTAGAATAGAAATTAAATTTATATAAATTTGTAGAATTTCTAAATATTCGATTATATACTAAACTAAAGTTAGAATATACTTAATACAAATATATTGAGGCTAAGGAACTAGAGTTGGTAAAAAGGGGAGCGCTTATGCAAAAGTATTGTAAAAATCAAAATAATATAAATATTTTATTAGATCATGAAGGTGGAAGGTGCTTTAAGGTTACTTTTACTTTAAATGAAGAGGGTACTAGTAATATATTAGTTATAACTAGAGCACCAAAATCACATAATGTTGAGGATTTAAGAAAAGAGTTTAATAAAGCTATAAGATATTTAATTAATAATGAATATGAGCTTGGAGTAATAAGAGAAATAAATTTTGTATTTTTATTTCCTGTTATTGAATATAGTAAAGATGTTTTAGAAGAAGTTTATAACTCTAAAGGAGAATTATTTTTATGTGGAAATGATGGTTTTATTAAAAATGGAGAATATTTAAAAAATGATTTAATAATATTCGAAAGCTTAATAAATAGTTCTCATATAATATTTTCTTGGGGAGAGCCAACCTCTAAAGTTATTAAAAAGGTATATGAAAGTAGATTGCATTATCTTTTAAAAGGATTTAAAGTTGTAAAAAATAATTGTTTTGATTTAAAGAAGTTTTACTGTGTAGGACCTCTTACAAATCAAGGATACCCTAGACATTATAATAGTTGGTCAAAAAACTTAGATTTAATAGAATTTGAAATTTAAAAAAAGCCTTGTATCAATTTAATTTTGATACAAGGCTTTTTTATAACTTTATAAAGTAAAAAAAGAGTACCTATACAGGTACTCTTTTAGGGAGATACAAAATTAAAACAGTAAATAAGTTTTGCTTAAAAGAATTATTGGTTATCTTCAATTAATTCTTCAATTTTATCTCTACATCTGCAACCCTTACAAGAACCAGTTGTAGCACCAGTTTTTTTAGCTACTGCTTCAACTGTGTTTGCACCATCTTTGATGGCTTCCTTAATTTTTGCTCTTGAGATTGCTCTGCAGATACAAACTTTAGTCATTTTATCAATTACTTGTTGATTTAAATTATTGTTATCAGTCATACTATTTTCCTCCTATTTATGTAAAGTAAAACAGCACGATTAACAAAAGGGAATGGAATGTATTTGATGATTTAATTATAAGTTACTTGATAAGAAAAGTCAACATTAAATAATAAAAATTATTCATTAACTTTTATTATCTTTAATGAATAGTATTTTCTTATACTATTAGACTATGTCAAAAATGATTTTTTATTATAATTTATATTAAATAATTAATCTAATCTTTCAAATATATGGTTTTGTTACGTTGACTTTTTAAAAGTGCTATTATATAATTTCTTTAAAGACTGTGAACAGGGCAAGTACTTAAATAGAACTTTATTCAGAGAGTAGTTGTTTGGTGTGAAACTATAGGTATATTTAAGGAAAATCACCTGGGAGTTGGAGACTGAAAGGAATATATTCTTATTAAGTTATCCCGTATATCTACGTTATAGGATGCGAGCATTATAGGTGCTTTTAATTACCTATCATAAAAATGTAAAATTTTAATACTTATAATTAAATTATTAGATAGGTTTGAACTTTAGGTGGTATAGCGAATACAACTTCGTCCTTTTGGGATGGAGTTTTTTTATTTTATCTAAAGTAAACTGGCTAAATAATTTATTATTAGTAAATAATTAAAATATTAAACAAGAGAAGGAAAGGAGTTTCAATATGTATAAAAAAGTTGAATTACCTAAGGGTTTTGTTGGTGTAGAAAAAGAAGTTGCAGACCTTTGGAAAGAAAAAAATATAATAAAAAAGAACTTTGATATGAATCAAGATGGTGAATACTTTACTTTCTATGACGGACCTCCAACAGCTAATGGTAAACCTCATGTAGGTCATGTTTTAACAAGAGTTATGAAAGATATAATCCCAAGATATAAAGTTATGAAGGGATATAAGGTTATAAGAAAAGCTGGATGGGATACTCATGGACTTCCAGTTGAACTTGAAATCGAGAAGAAGCTTGGAATTTCAGGTAAACCTCAAATAGAAGATTATGGGGTTGAAAAGTTTGTAACTGAATGTAAGGATAGTGTATTCACATATGTTAGCATGTGGGAAAAAATGACTGAGCAAATAGGTTACTGGGTAGATATGGAAAATCCATATGTTACTTACCATAATCCATACATAGAATCAGTATGGTGGGCTTTAAAGCAAATGTGGGATAAAAAACTTTTATATAAAGGTTATAAAACAATGCCTTACTGCCCAAGATGTGGAACAAGTTTATCTTCTCATGAAGTTTCACAAGGATATAAAGATGTTAAAGACTTAACAGCTATAGCTAAGTTTAAAGTTAAAGGAGAAGATAATAAATACTTCTTAGCTTGGACAACAACTCCTTGGACTTTACCTTCAAACGTTGCTTTATGTATAAATAAAGCTTATGACTATGTAGAGGCTAAAGAAGCAGAAGGAGATGAAATCTACATCTTAGCTAAAGAATTAGCACCTAAAGTTTTAGGAGAAGGCTTTGAAATAGTAAGAGAATTCAAAGGTGAAGAACTATTAGGAATGGAATATGAACAGTTATTACCATTTGTAACTCCAACAGAAGGAAAAGCTTTCGTAGTTGTTCATGGAGATTATGTAACATTATCAGATGGTACAGGTATAGTTCATATAGCACCTGCTTATGGTGAGGATGATAACTTAATTGGAAAGCAAAATGGATTAGCATTCTTAAATTTAGTTGATTTAAGTGGTAACTTTGTAGAAGAAGTAACTCCATGGGCTGGAAAGTTTGTTAAAAAGTGCGACCAACAAATAGTTGATTACTTAAAAGAACAAAACAAGTTATTTAAAGCTGAAAAGCATACTCACTCATATCCACATTGTTGGAGATGTGATACACCGCTACTTTACTATCCAAAGGAAAGCTGGTTTGTTGCAATGACAACATTAAGAGATAAACTTTTAGCAAATAATGAAAAGATAAATTGGTATCCTGATAACATAAAGAACGGTAGATTTGGTAAGTTCTTAGAAAATGTTATAGATTGGGGTATTTCAAGAGATAGATACTGGGGAACTCCACTTCCAATATGGGAATGTGAGTGCGGACATAGAGAGTGTATAGGAAGTATTGAAGAATTAAAAACTAAAGGAATAAATGTTCCTGAAGATATAGAACTTCATAAACCATACATTGATAAGGTTCATTTAAATTGTCCTCATTGTAATAAAGAAATGAAGAGAACAGCGGAGGTTATTGACTGTTGGTTTGATTCAGGTTCAATGCCATTTGCACAACATCATTATCCATTTGAAAATAAAGAATTATTTGAGGCAAATTATCCTGCTCAATTTATATCAGAGGCTGTTGACCAAACAAGAGGTTGGTTTTATACATTATTAGCAATTTCAACTGCTATATTTGATAGAAATCCATTTGAAAACTGTATAGTTTTAGGTCATGTTCTTGATAAAAAAGGATTAAAGATGTCAAAATCTAAAGGAAATGTAGTAGATCCATTTGAAGTGCTTGATTCACAAGGAGCTGATGCTACAAGATGGCATTTCTATACTGCAAGTGCTCCATGGTTACCAACTAGATTTTCAATAGAAGATGTTGCTGAAACTCAAAGAAAATTCTTAAGTACATTATGGAATGTTTACTCATTCTATGTTTTATACGCAGAGTTAGATAAATTTAATCCATTAGAGTATAAAGATTTCGTATCAGAAAATGTAATGGATAAATGGATAATGTCAAAACTTAATACTTTAGTTAAGGATGTAGATGACCATTTAAATAACTACAGAATAACTCAAGCAGCTTTAGAGATAGAAGAATTTACTGATGAATTATCAAACTGGTATGTAAGAAGAAATAGAGCTAGATACTGGTCTGAAGAATTAACTGATGATAAGATAGGTGCATACACTACTTTATACAGAGTTTTAGTAACTTTATGTAAAGTTTCAGCTCCATTTGTACCATTTATAACTGAAGAAATATATCAAAACTTAGTAGTTAACTTAGATGAAAATGCTTTAGAAAGTATACACTTAGGAGCATGGCCTGAAGTTGATGAAAAAGCTATAGATAAGAAGTTAGAAGAAAAAATGGATTTAGCTTATAAAATAGTTAAACTAGGAAGAAGTGCTAGAAATGGTGCTAATATAAAAAATAGACAGCCACTTTCAAAAATGCTTCTTTCAACTTCAGAACTTCCAAACTATTATGGAGATATAATAAAAGATGAGTTAAATATTAAGGAAGTAGAGTTAGGTGCAGACCTTTCTAAATATGTTAACTTTGAAATTAAACCTAACTTACCTGTTTTAGGAAGAGCTTATGGTAAGTTAATACCAGCTATAAGAAAAGAAATAGCTTCAAGAAATCAAATGGAATTAGCTCAAAAAATCCAAAATGGTGGAGTTGAAGTTATAACTATAGATGGAAATGACATAGAATTAAATGCTGAAAACTTACTTGTAACAATGCAAGGATTAGAAGGATTTGCTTTTGCAGGAGAAGGTTCAGTAGGTGTTGTTTTAGATACTACTATAACTGATGAATTAAGAGAAGAAGGTCATGTAAGAGAAATTATATCAAAGATTCAAAACATGAGAAAAGAAAGTGGTTTTGAAGTTGCTGATAAGATAACTCTTTATGTAGCTAACAATCAAATGCTTTTAGAGGTAATTAAGAAATTTGAAGAGGTTATAAAGAAAGAAACTTTAACAGAGGAAATTGTTTATAACGGAGAAGCTAATTATTCAGAAGCTAAAATAAATGGTGAAATATTAAACATGGCTGTTTCAAAAAGAGATTAAAATAAAAAGAGAGCAATTTTAATTGCTCTCTTTTTATTATTTTTCCCAAAGCTCTTTTGGAGCTTCATTAACTAACTTTGAAAATCCACCTAACATATTATAAAGCTTAGTAAATCCATTATCCTCTAAGATTTCACAAGCTTGCATACTTCTAGAGCCTCTTCTACAGTAAACAAGAATTGGAGAATCTTCATAGCCGTCAAGTTCGTCTATAGAAAATAATAATCTTCCTAAAGGAATAAGTTTAGCATTTTTTATATGGCCTTCTTCATTATATTCTTCTTCAGTTCTTACATCTAAAATTAATAAATCTTTTTCTTCTTCTATTAGATTTATAGATTCTCTTATATCTATATCTTTATACATTTTATTTACCTCCTAAAAATTTTCCTTATCTGTTATAAATTTTTAAAGTGTGGTTAATATAATCAATAAATAATAATATATTGATTATACAACATAATTCAAATAATTAATAAATAATATTATAAGAAAAAACTAATATAATAAGAATTTTTGCATTGAATTACCATTTGAATTTTATTACAATTATTAATAAGAAAACGTTTTTTTAAGGGAGAATTTGAGAGGAATTTAATCAAATTTTAGAAATGCACATAAATTCCTTGTATAAATGTAAACTTATCATTATAATATTGAAGTATTAAGAAATAGATAGGTAATAAGTTAGAGTATAGGAGTTGAGTTAGATGGCTGCTTCAATTAAAGATGTTGCTAGAGAAGCTGGAGTATCAATAGCAACAGTTTCAAGAGTATTAAATGACATTGACGTTGTAAACGAAGAAACGAAGAAAAAAGTTTTAGAAGCGATAAAAAAATTAGGGTACAGACCTAATATAGTAGCAAGAAGTTTAAAAACACATAGAACAAGAACTGTAGGGATATTAGTACCTGACATATCAAATCAAATATATCCTGAAATAGTTAGAGGTGCTGAAGATGTAGCAAACATATATAAATATAATGTAATGTTATGTAATTCAGACTTAGACTTAGAAAAGGAAAAAGAGTACTTAAGAGTTCTTAAGGAAAAAATGGTTGATGGTGTTCTTTACATGAGTTCATCTTTAGGAGAAGAAACTTTAAATTTAATAAACGAATTAGATTTAAAAACAGTTTTAGTTGAAAATGATGAGCAAAATGGAAAGTTCCCAAGTGTAACTATAGACAATGAAAAAGCTACATATGAAGCCACTAAGCATTTAATAGATAAAGGAATGAAGAACATAGCCTTTATAGGTGTAGAAGGTGATTTAAATAATGCTTGGGGAAAAAGATATAAAGGATATAAAGCTGCATTAAAAGATTCTAATATAGAATTAAATGAAGAATTAACTTATTTTAAAAATTTAAAAGTTAAAACAGGTTATGATGCAATTTTAACAATCCTTGATAGAGGGCAAGACATAGAAGGCATAATATGTGCTTCAGATGAAATAGCTATGGGTGCTATAAATGCTTTAAGGGATAAGGGAATAAGTGTTCCTGAAGAAGTAAGTGTTATTGGTTTTAATGACATAGACTTAGCCCATGTATTTTATCCAAAATTAACAACAGTAGCACAACCTATGTATGATATGGGCTCTATTGCTATGAGAATGTTAATTAAAATTATAAATAATAAACCACTAGATCAAGATCATTTTGTGTTAAATCATGAATTGATAGAAAGAGATAGTTGTAAATAATTAATGCATAAAAAATGCATAATCCTTAGGTAACATAAGATTAAACTATGTTGCCTTTTTATTTTGCAAAAATTAATTTTAAGGGGGGAATTTGGAGGTGAATAAAAAGAAAAAAATAGTTATACTAAGTCTTGTTTTTATTTCCTTAGTTACTATTTATTTTGGGAAGAATTATTTAGAAGCTAAAAAGGAAGAAAGTTTTAAAAATACAAATGTAATTAAAAGCTTAGAAGAAGCTAAAAGTGAAGTACCGACAATAATAATGTTTAAAACAGATACATGCCCCTATTGTGTAGAAATGCAAAAAGAGTTAAGTGAAGTTTCTAAAGGTAGAGAAGGAAAATTTAATATTTATTATGCAAGATTAGAAGAAGAAAAAAATATAGATTTAGCAGATAAATATGATGCAAAGGTTGTTCCTACAACAGTTTTTTTAGATAAAAATGGAGAAGAATTTTATATACATCAAGGTCTTATGAGAAGAAATAGCATAGAAGTAATTTTAAATTCTTTGGGGGTTAAATAATTTATGGAGTTTTTATCTTATTTTAACAATATAATATTAGATAATTGGTTTTTAGCTATTTTCCTTTCATTTTTTGCTGGTATCGTAGCTTCCTTTAGTCCTTGCATACTATCATCTATACCATTATTAATAGGCTATGTAGAAGGAAATAATATTAAAGATAATAAAAAAGCTTTTAAATATTCTATTTTATTTTCCTTAGGAATTGGAATATCCTTTACTTTAATAGGATTATTTACAGCTTTAGTAGGAAAAGCATTTATTGGGGCAGGGAAGTTTTGGTATGTTATATTAGCTTTTATTATGATAGCTTCTGGATTGCAAGTTTTAGAGGTTATAAATTTATTTGGAGATAAAAAAGATTCCTGTAAGATTGTTAAAAAAAGAGATAATATTTTTGAGGCTTTATTTTTAGGGATACTAAGTGGAGTTTTATCATCTCCCTGTGCAACACCTATAATGGCAGCAATAATAACTTTTATAACAGCTAGTGGAAATTTATTTATCGGAATGATTATGCTTTTAATGTATTCTTTAGGGCATAGTGTACTAATAATTTTAGCAGGAACTTCTTTTGGATTAGTTGAAAAAATAGCCTATTCTGAAAAGGGAAAAAAGATAGGAAATTTATTAAAAAATATATTAGGAGTAATTATTATATTGATAGGATTTTATTTATTTTATATAGGAGTATAAAATATGTAAAACAAATATACAAAAAGTGTTAAATTAAAGTGAATTCAAGCAAAATTTATATTAATTTTGATATGATTATTATTATATATTTTGATTGGAGGAGTTTTATGGAGCAAAAAATTAATAAAAAATTATCTGTAGGACAGTTTTTAAAAGCTGTATTTAGCATATTTATTAAAAATTTAGGTAGCATAGCTATAATATCTATTCTTTTTGCTATTCCTACACTTTTAGGTGGGAATCCTATATTTGCTTTTATAGGAATATTTAGTTTAGCAATCTCATCTATAGCAATAATAAGATTAGCTAATAATTTTATTAATGGGGAAAAGGTTTCTTGGTTAGAAACAGTAAAGTCTGCCTTTAAGAATCCTGTTTTTCCTATAGGTGTATTTCTTATACAAAATCTTGCTGTTTCTTTAGGTTCTAGTATTTTTGCACCATTAGGAATAGTTATATCTTTATTTTTTGTAATAGCTATGCCATGCTCTATATTTGAAAATAAAAATATAATAGAAAGTATAAAGGAAAGTTTTATTTTAGTTAAAAACAACTTTTTAACTGTAGTTTTAAAGCAGGTAATTTTAGTTTTTATAATTAATTTTATAACAATTATACTTGCTTCAATATTAGGTCAAAATTTTATAACTGTATTGATTTTTTCTTTGATTGTAAATACTCTTACATCAGCTACATTAATAGGTGGAACTTTACTATATAGAGAATTAACTATGTAAATATTATAAAACCATATAAGAGTTAAGTTTGTTTAATTTTAGTGTATTTAAATAAATTTGACTTTTATGTGGTTTTTTTATTTTTTAAAATTAACTGACTAAAATTAAATAATTAATGTATAATAGATAAGTTAGTATATATTTAAGAAATATAGAATAAAGGAGGAAGGCTTATGAGAGATCAAAAATTACTAGGGGAAGAATCTGAAATAAAACTTTTAATAAAATACTCGGTACCAGCTATTATAGGTATGCTAGTTAATGCACTTTATAATATTGTTGATAGAATATTCATAGGACATATTCCTGGAGTTGGACCTATGGCCATTACTGGAGTGGCTATAACAATGCCTATTATGTCTATATTACTTGGGTTTGGAATGCTTATAGGAATTGGTGCAACAGCAAATATTTCTATAAAATTTGGTCAAAACAAAAGAAAAGATGCAGAGAAAATATTAGGAAATTCTATAGTTTTAGTAACAATAATTTCTTTAGTATTAACATTTATAGGAATAGCTTTTTCTGATAATATTTTAGGGTTATTTGGTGCTAGTGAAACTACAATTTTTTATGCAAAAGAGTATATAAATATAATACTTTTAGGAACTATATTTAATTTAATGTCCTTTTCACTGTATAGTACAATAAGAGCTGATGGAAATCCTAAAATGTCTGCTGCAGTAATGATTTTAGGATGTATTATAAATGTAATATTAGATGCAGTTTTTATTTTTGTATTTGATTTTGGAATAAAGGGAGCAGCTTTAGCTACTGTAATATCTCAAATAATTACAACTTTAATAATGTTTTATTATTATACTTTAGGAAGTTCAAATTTAAAATTGAAGTTAGAAACTCTTAAATTAGACTGGCCTTTAGTTAAGATTATTTTAGCAATAGGTGTAGCGCCTTTTTCAATGCAAATGGCAGCTAGTGTAGTTCAAGTAATAGCAAATAATGCTTTAAGAACTTATGGTGGTGATTTGGCTATGGGAGCTATGGCGATAATATCATCAGTATCTATGATTTTCTTAATGCCTATATTCGGAATAAATCAAGGGTCTCAACCTATTATTGGATATAATTATGGAGCAAAGAAGTATGATAGAGCACAAAAAACAGTAAAGTTAGCAATGATAGCTGCAACAATAATACTAGTTTTAGGCGGAATATTAATTCAAGCTTTCCCATCTTTTGTTATTGGCTTATTTAATTCAGATCCTAAGCTTTTAGAGATAGGAGTTCCTGGTCTTAGAATTTACTTACTTATGATGCCAATCATAGGAATATCAATAGTTGGTTCTAACTATTTCCAATCAATAGGAAAGGCTAAGTTAGCTACTTTCTTAAGTTTATTAAGACAGGTTATATTATTAATACCCTTAACTTTAATTTTACCTAAGGTTGCTGGGTTAGGCTTAACAGGTGTTTGGTTAGCTGGAACAGTATCAGACTTCTTATCAACATTAATTACAGGAGCTTTTGTAATTAAAGAATTTAAAAAAGAAGATAATATAAAATCAGAAGCTATAAATTAAAAAAAGCTGAGTTTAGTAATTACTAAGCTCAGCTTTTTTTTATATAATACCTTCATCTTTTAATAAATCTTCAAGTTTTTTTACTTTCTCTGTTAGAGTAACGAATTTTTGCTTTAAATCATCTTTGCTTAAAGCATCTATTTGAACTTCAAGTTCTTCTACAGTTTTTAAAACTTCATCTATATCTTGTTGAGCTAACTTTAAATTATTTTCGTTCATATAAAAATTCTCCTTTGAAGTAAATTCGTTCTTTGTAGTTTTATGGTAACACTACTATTCTAACTATGCAAGGCATATATTATACAGAAATTACTTGTGATTTAGGAGGAGAGATGATTAATTATATATGGTTTGCAATTATAGCCTTAGGATTGATTTTTAGCATAATGACAGGCCAGGGAGAGTTGATTACAAAGGGGCTTACAGAATCTTCAGAAGGTGCAGTAAAGTTTATAATTTCACTAGTTGGAATTATGTGTTTTTGGTGTGGAGTAATGAAAATTGCAGAAAAAAGTGGACTAACTTCTAAGGTTGCAAAGTTATTAAATCCTATATTAAAAAGAATATTTAAGGAAAGTGCAGATAATGAAGAAGCAATGGGAGCTATTGTTATGAATTTAACGGCTAACATGTTTGGACTATCTAATGCAGCTACTCCTCTTGGGATTAAAGCTATGAGTGAATTAAATAAGATAAATAAAGAGAAAAAAGGAAGGGCTTCAAATGATATGGCCTTATTTTTAGTTATAAATGCTTCTTGTATTCAGTTAATTCCTTCAACAGTTATATCAATTAGAGCAGCAGCAGGTTCTAGTAATCCTGCTAGTATAATAGTTCCTGCTATTATATGTACCTTTATTGCTTGTTGTGTAGGAATTATGTGTTCAAAGATTTTACAAAGGTATTTTTAGGAGGAGAGAATTTTGTTTGCGAATAATATAGTTCCAATAATATTTCTTTTAATAATAGTTTATGGAATGTTTAAAGGGAGAAAGGTTTATGAATGGTTTATAGAAGGAGCAAAGGAAGGACTTATGGTATGCTTTAAAATCTTTCCAGCTTTATTAGCTATGATGATTGCTATAAGAATATTTAAGGATGCTAATTTACTTAATTATTTAAACAATCTTTTAGAACCTGTTGTATCTTTAATAGGTTTACCTAAGGATGTTGTTCCTTTAGTATTAATTAAACCTCTATCTGGAAGTGGAGCTTTAGGAGTTTATACAGAAATAATAAATACCTTTGGTCCAGATACTAGAGAGGGTTTAATTTCCTCTGTAATAATGGGTGGAACAGAAACAATATTTTATACAATAACAGTTTATTTTGGAGCTGTTGGAATAAAAAAAATAAGACACACTTTTTGGGCGGCTTTTATGGCAGATATAACAGCTATTATAATGGCAGTAATAATAGTAGGAATTTTCTTTGCTTTGTAATTTTTGAAAGTTAATTTTTTTTGAAAAGAGTTAACGAATAGTTTTTAATTTAAATATGAAAAGGCTATGTAAAGGATACAAAATATTACAGAAATCGTTTAACTAAAAAATAAAACTTTAAGGTTGATAAAAAAATCACAAAATAGTTAAAAAAATAACGAATTTTTGTCGAGAAAATGTAAAAAATGTTAAAAAAAGTCTAGATTTTTTTTGTTTATCATGATATTATAATCTCGTAAGGTTGGTAAAGAACTTGGAAAAGTAATTTATTACCTTTAAAAGCCAAAATACATGAAAAAAAATTCTTAAATGGAATTTTATTAAAGTTAAAAACTTAACTAGTGCTTTTAATTAATTTTATATATTATGAAAATAAGACTAATCTATAAATGAGGTGGGTATCAATGAAAGTAACAAATGTAGATGAATTAATGCTTAGGTTAGAGAAAGTTAGAGCAGCTCAAAAAGAGTTTTCAAACTACTCTCAAGAGCAAGTGGATGAGATATTTAGACAAGCAGCTGTAGCGGCTAACAATGAAAGAATAAGATTAGCAAAAATGGCTGTTGAAGAATCAGGAATGGGAATAGTTGAAGATAAGGTTATAAAAAACCATTTTGCAGCTGAATATATATACAATAAATATAAAGATGAAAAAACTTGTGGAGTTATAGAAAAAGATGAGTCTTTTGGTATAACTAAAATAGCTGAGCCAATAGGTGTTGTAGCAGCAATAGTTCCTACTACAAACCCAACATCAACAGCTATATTTAAAGCTTTAATATCATTAAAGACTAGAAATGCTGTATTCTTTTCACCACATCCAAGAGCTAAAAATTCAACAATAGAAGCAGCTAGAGTTGTTTTAGAAGCAGCAGTTAAAGCTGGAGCTCCAAAGGATATAATAGGATGGATAGATGAGCCATCAGTTGAAATGTCACAAGTATTAATGTCAGAAGCTGATATTATATTAGCTACTGGTGGACCAGGAATGGTTAAAGCTGCTTATTCATCAGGAAAACCAGCAATCGGAGTTGGAGCAGGTAATACACCAGCTATAATAGATGAAACAGCACACATTAAAATGGCAGTAAACTCAATATTATTATCAAAAACTTTTGATAATGGAGTTATCTGTGCATCTGAGCAAACAGTATTAGTTGTTGATAAAGTTTATGATGAAGTAAGAAAAGAATTTGCTGATAGAGGAGCTTACTTCTTAAAAGATAAAGAGATAGATAAAGTAAGAAAAACAATTTTAATAAACGGTAATTTAAATGCTAACATAGTTGGTCAATCAGCATGGAAAATAGCTGATATGGCAGGTGTTAAGGTTCCAAAGGATACAAAAGTTTTAATTGGTGAAGTTGAATCAGTTGAATTAGAAGAACCATTCTCACATGAAAAATTATCACCAGTATTAGGAATGTATAGAGTTGCTAACTTTGATGAAGCTTTAGTTAAAGCTGAAAGATTAGTTGAACTTGGAGGATTTGGACATACTTCAGTTTTATATACTGACATAATGAAATCACAAGACAGAATTAAAAAATTCGGTGCAACTATGAAAACAGGTAGAACAATAATAAATATGCCATCAACTCAAGGAGCTATTGGAGATATCTACAACTTCAAGCTAGCACCATCATTAACATTAGGTTGTGGATCATGGGGTGGAAACTCAGTTTCAGAAAACGTTGGTCCTAAACATTTAATAAATGTTAAGAGTGTAGCTGAGAGGAGAGAAAATATGCTTTGGTTCAGAGTTCCAGAAAAAGTTTATTTCAAATATGGTGCTTTAGGAGTTGCTCTTAGAGAATTAAAAGATTTAAATAAGAAAAAAGTATTTATAGTAACAGACAACGTATTAGCAAGTTTAGGATATGTTGATAAAATAACAAGTGTTTTAGAAGAAATAGGTATAGATTTTAGAGTATTCTCAGAAGTTACTCCAGACCCAACTTTAGCTTGTGCTAAAAAAGGTGCTGAAGCAATGAGAAGTTACCAACCAGATGCAATCATAGCTCTTGGTGGAGGTTCACCAATGGATGCTGCTAAAATTATGTGGGTAATGTATGAACATCCAGAAGTTGCTTTTGAAGATTTAGCAATGAGATTTATGGATATAAGAAAGAGAGTTTACCCATTCCCAACTATGGGTCAAAAAGCTATGATGATTTCAGTTCCAACATCAGCTGGTACTGGTTCAGAAGTAACACCATTTGCTGTTATAACTGATGAACAATCAGGAGTAAAATATCCATTAGCAGATTATGAGTTAACTCCAGATATGGCTATTATAGATGCAGAACTTATGATGAATATGCCAAAAGGATTAACTGCTGCATCAGGTATAGATGCTTTAACTCATGCTTTAGAAGCTTACGTTTCAGTTTTAGCATCAGAATTTACAAATGGATTAGCTTTAGAAGCTATAAGATTAATATTTAAATATTTACCACAAGCTTATGCTGAAGGTACTACAAATATAAAAGCAAGAGAAAAAATGGCTCATGCTTCAACAATGGCTGGTATGGCATTCGCTAATGCATTCTTAGGAGTATGTCACTCAATGGCACACAAATTAGGATCAGAACACCATATAGCACATGGAGTTGCTAACGGAATCTTAATAGACCATGTAATAAGATTCAATGCTGTTGACAATCCAAGAAAACAAGCTGCATTCCCACAATACAAATATCCAAATGCTAAATGGAGATATGCAGTAATTGCTGACTACTTAGGATTAGGTGGAAAGAACGAAGAAGAAAAAGTTAATAACTTAATCAAAGCTATAGATAACCTTAAGAAAACAGTTGGAATCCCTGCAACAATAGCTGATTGTGGAGTTTCAAAAGAATCATTCTACGCTACATTAGAAAAAATGAGCGAAGATGCATTTGATGACCAATGTACAGGTGCAAACCCAAGATACCCATTAATAAGCGAAATTAAGCAAATGTACATCAATGCATTTGAAGGAAAAAAAGATAGAGTTTAATATATAGCTTTGAAATTAAGATAATAAAAAAATACCCTTTAGAATTTTTCTAAAGGGTATTTTTTTATTAAAATATAAATATGTATTATATGTTAAGATTTTCTATTCTAAATATGGTAAAATTTAATAAATAGGAATTGGAGGTATTAAAATGGATAAGAAAGTTTTTATTAAAAACAGAGAAAATTTATTAAAAAAATTAGATGATAATTCCTTAGTGGTTTTATTTGCTGGTAATGCAGTAAGAAAGACTGCTGATGAATATTTTCAATTTACTCCTAACAGAAATTTTTATTATTTAACAGGAATAGATGAGGAAAATCATATATTGATGATTAAAAAAATTAATGGGGTTACTGAAGAAGTATTATATATTTTAAGACCTAATTTAGAGCAAGAAAGATGGACTGGAAAAACCATTAGGGATTATGAAGCTAAAGAAGTTTCAGGAGTTTGTAATGTTAAATATTTAGAGGATTTTAAAGATGATTTAAATGTAATATTTACGAATGGAATTTCAGAAAAGCTTTATTTAGATTTAGAAAGAGTATCTTTTGAGGAGGAGGTTAGTAAAAGTCAAAGCTTTGCAAAGGAAGTTAGAGAAAGATATCCTCAAGTAATTGTTAAAGATGTTTATGCTGATATAGCTTCATTAAGACAAATTAAATGTAAAGAAGAAGTGGAAGAAATTAAAAAGGCAGCACATATAACAGCTAAGGGTGTAGAACTTTTAATGAAAGAATGTAAGCCAGGAATGAAGGAATATGAATTAGAAGCTTATTTTGATTTTTACTTAAAACAAAATGGAGTAAAGGATTATGCTTTTAAAACTATAGCAGCAGCAGGAGTAAATGCAGCAACTCTTCATTATGTTGATAATAATAGTGAGATAAAGGATGGGGATTTAATTCTTTTTGATTTAGGTGCTCAAGTAAATTATTATAATGGTGATATTTCTAGAACATTCCCTGCAAATGGAAAGTTTACTAAAAGACAAAGAGAAGTTTATGAAGAAGTTTTAAAGGTAAATGAAGAAATAATAAATTCAATAAGACCAGGAGTTGGTTTTTATGAAATTAACAATAAGGCAAATGAACTTTTAGCTGAAGCCTGTGTAAGATTAGGTCTTATAGAGGATAAAAAAGATTACAGAAAATATTACTTCCATTCAATAGGACATAGTTTAGGACTTGATACTCATGATGTTGGTAGAAGAGATATAATTCTTGAGGAAGGAATGGTTTATACAGTAGAGCCAGGATTATATATTGAGGAAGAAGCTATAGGAATAAGAATTGAAGACGATGTATTAGTTACTAAAGATGGTTGTGAGGTTCTAACAAAGGAATGTATAAAATCTGTAGAAGATATAGAAAAATTTATGAGCAGAAAATAGTTTTAGAATTAACAGTATGTTAAGAATAATAAACTTTAAATTTAAAGAAATTAAGAGTAAAATGTAATAAACTAAAAAGTAGACTATGTTTTAGGAGATGATTTCATGATGAACGAATTAAAAAAAGTTATATTAGCAGGGATAGGAACTGCAGCTACTGCTTATGAAAAAACAGATTCTTTTGTACAAGATATGGTTGCTAAAGGTAAAATAACTGTGGAAGATGGAAAAATTTTATCAGAAGAGTTAAAAAGAGATGTACAGGCAAAAACTAGTCAAGCAACAAGTGAAATAATAAACAAGTTAGATAGTATGCATCCTTTAACAAAGGAAGAATTTATGATAATGTTTGAAGAAGCTAATAAAGAAAACTTAAAAGAAATACATGAATTAAAAGAGAGAGTTAAAAAATTAGAAGCTAAGTTAAAAGAAGAAAATATTTAATTTAATAAAAAAACTCTACAAGATAATGAAGGGTAGAATTTAAAGCTATATTAAGTAGCTAAGAGGATTAGGCTTTTCAGTTCCTTGTAGGGTTTTTATAATTTATTTTAATTAGGAGGTGAATTTTATGAGCAAGGGAGAAAGTGCAAAAAGGTTAAAGGAAATAATTAAGGTTTTTACTAACTATGGTTTTGATTATTTGCTTTCATCAAAACTTCCAAATAGTAAATTTGTAGAACCAGGACCACAAGCACTTAGAGAGGCTTTAGAAGAGCTAGGAGCAACCTTTGTTAAAATTGGACAGATACTTAGCACAAGACCAGATTTACTTCCTAAAGCTTATATAGATGAATTAGAAAAATTACAAGATAGCAATGAAATAACAGAGTTTAGTAAGGTTAAAGAGGTTTTTCATGACTCCTTTGGAACAGATATTAGTACATATTTTTTAGAATTTAGTGAAAAGCCCTTAGCATCTGCTTCTATAGCACAGGTACATAGAGCTAAGTTAATGGATGGAAGAGATGTAGTAGTTAAAGTTCAGCATTATAAAATTGATGAAAAAATGAAATTAGATTTAAATATATTAAGAAAGCTTAGTAAATTAACAGCACATCATTTTGCTAACACTTTAATTAATCCTATTGAAGCTTTTGATGAAATTGAGGATGCAACTTTAAAAGAGTTGGATTTTAAAAAGGAAGCCTATAATACAAAAAAGTTTAGAGAGCTTAATAAAAATGTAGCTTGTGTTGAAGCACCTATAGTTATTGATGAGCTAACCTCTGAAAAAATTCTTACTATGGAATATATAGATGGTTTTAAGATTACAGACCTTAAAGTTTTAAAAGAAAATGGTTATGATGTTTATGATGTAGCGGATAAATTAGCAAATTCTTTCTTTAAGCAGATTTTTGAAGATGGATTTTTTCATGGAGACCCTCATCCTGGTAATTTATTTATAAAAGAAGGAAAGATTTGTTATATAGATTTTGGATTAGTTGGAACATTAGAATCAAATTTAAAAAATTGGTTAAACAAGGCAATGATAGCTATGGTTTTAAATGATATAGATACCTTAGTTGATTTTGTAAATATAATAGGCATAAAAAAAGGAAAAGTAGATTATTCAGTACTATATGATGACTTGAAAAATATAGTAGCTAAATATATAAATGCTTCTTTAAAGTCAATAAAAATATCTGATGTTCTTAAGGAAATATTTGAAATTGCAGAAAGAAACAATATACAGTTTCCAAAGGAGTTAGTAACTTTAGTTAGGTCAACAGTTATATTAGAGGGAGTTATAGCTAAAATAGACCCTGATTTAGAAATAATGGAATGTATATATCCTTATGTTAGAGAAAAAAACAAAGAAGAAATTTTAAAAAGTTTAACTAAAGATAAATTAATGGCTGATGCATATAAATTTGTTTCAAAAAGTATTGAAGTACCAGATAAATTTTCAGAGCTTGTAGACAGTTTAACTAAGGGAAGGGCTAAGTTACAACTTCAGATGAAGGATGTAGAAAAGCCTTTAGCTGATTTAAATAAAATGGTCAATAGAATAGCTTTTGCCTTAATAGTTGGTTGTATGATAATTGGTTCTTCTTTAGTTGTAAATGCAAAAATAGGACCTACTTTTCAAGGAGTTCCTATTTTAGGATTAATAGGTTTTATAGTAGCTGGAGTTTTTGGATTTTGGTTATTAGTATCTATAATAAGATCTGGATTTTTTTAATAAAAAGAGACTTTTTTTAATAAATAGTTAATAAACTTATTAAATGCTTGAAAGAATTAAGGTTATATTGTATAAATGTATACAAATATAACAAGTTAAAAGTGAATTATTTAATGAAGATGTAGAGGTGCGAGAATCAAGATTACTAAAATGGAGTTTAAGTGATGTTGAAGTTTTAGGAAAGGGATTATCGCCGAAGTTTTTAGCTGATACTTTAAAGCTAAATGCTGGGTTTGTATAGAATATATACAAAACTGTCACATAAAAATGTGGAGAGCTATCATCTTAGGGAATTAAACAAACAAAAATTTATTTGAAAAAGTAATTTTATTGAACGTTGAGACCTTAGGTTGATTAAGCCTAAGGTCTTTTTTTATAAATTCTATGATAAAAATAAGGGAAAGCCTCTATAAATTAATTCACTTTATAATTTAAAGGAGGATTTTTTATGAAAAACAAAACTAGATTTAAAGTTTTTCTAGCGGTTTTTGTCATGACAATGCTATGTTCAACTTTAGTTTTTGCTTCTGAGGAAGTAGCAGCAGCAAATTCAGCTAAATTTGGAATGTGGACAATATTACCACCTATAGTATCAATTGTTCTAGCATTTTTAACTAAGAATGTTGTTGTCTCGTTGTTTATAGGAACAATAACAGGATGTATAATGCTTCAATTAAATGGAACTAATATACTTGGTGCCTTAGTTCAAGGATTTATTGATTTTACTTACAGGGCTTTAAATTCCTTAGCAGACCCTTGGAATGCAGGAATAATACTTCAAGTTTTAGTTATTGGAGGAGTTATTCATTTAGTAGCTAAAATGGGAGGTGCAAAGGCTATAGCAGAGGCTTTAGCAAGAAAGGCTAAAACAGTTAAAAGTGCTCAACTTACTACTTGGCTTTTAGGATTAGCAGTTTTCTTTGATGATTATGCAAACTCTTTAATAGTAGGACCTATAATGAGACCAGTTACAGATAAATTAGGAGTTTCAAGAGAAAAATTAGCCTTTGTAATAGATGCAACAGCAGCACCTATTGCAGGATTAGCAATAATATCAACTTGGATAGGATTAGAAGTTGGACTAATAGGAGATTCATTAAAAACAGTTGGAATAGAGACTGATGGTTTTGGAGTTTTTTTAGAAACTATACCTTATAGATTTTATAATATATTAATTTTAGCTTTTGTTGTTATATCGGCTATAACTTTAAGAGAATTTGGACCTATGCTTAAAGCAGAGAGAAGGGCTAGAAGAGGAGAAGTTTCACCAAAGGTTACAGAGGTATCTTCAGAAAGTGAAGATTTAGAACCTATAAAAGGAATTAAGTTAAGCATATGGAATGCAATAATTCCTATTGGAGTTTTAATTATTTCCTCCTTAGTAGGATTTTATTATAGTGGATGGATAACTGTAATGGGAGGAGAAGATTTAGCAATTATAGAGATAATGAATAATTCACCTTTTAGCTTTGCTAGCATACAAGCAGCTTTCTCTAATGCTGATGCATCTATAGTTTTATTCCAATCAGCTTTATTAGCAACTATAGTAGCACTTTTAATGGGAGTTGGTAAAAAAATATTTACAATATCAGAAGGTATTGGTATTTGGATTGAAGGCATGAAAGGTCTTTTAATAACAGGAGTAATTCTTATTTTAGCTTGGTCTTTAAGTTCTGTAATTAAGGAATTAGGAACTGCATCCTATTTAGTAGGTGTTTTATCTGATGCTATTCCAGGATTTTTATTACCATCTATTATATTTATACTAGGTTCTATAATAGCTTTTGCTACGGGAACAGCTTATGGAACTATGGGGATTTTAATGCCTCTTGCAATACCTTTAGCTTTTGCAATAAATCCAGAGTGGAATTTTGTTATTGTAAGCACTTCAGCAGTTTTAACTGGAGCTATTTTTGGAGATCATTGTTCTCCAATTTCAGATACTACAATACTTTCTTCTACAGGTGCAGGGTGTGACCATATAGAACACGTTAGAACACAGATATGGTATTCTGTTTTTGTAGGAATTGTAACTGTTGTATTTGGTTATATTCCAGCTGGATTAGGGTTAAGTATTTTCATAATACTTCCATTATCTTTAGTAGCATTATTTGTACTAACTATGATATTTGGTAAAAAGGTAGATGAAAGAGTAGTTAGTAGATAAATTTAAAAATAATAAGGAATAAAATCTTATTAAGATTTTATTCCTTATTTTTGTTTTATAAAAGTTTATTATATAAAAAATTATTAACTTTTTTTTTCTTCTTCTTTCTTTTGATATGGGAAAATAAGTCTATTAATTACAATAGCTATTATTACTCCAATAAAGGTATCAATGATTCTATTGAAAGCATATTCATAAGAACCAAGACCATTTAAGTTGGTCATTATTGCAAATACTACTATACATGAACTATTTATAGCTCCCTTACAATTAAACAGTATGCATAGGTATATTGCTAAAGTTGTACCAACTGCCGTTAAAAAGGCGTATATAAGAAAGTGTGTAAAAGAAAAGTAGTTACAAATTGTAGTTAGTATTAAGCCAACTACAGCACCTAAAAATGTTCCAAGCATTCTGTTTTTACCCATTTTATAAGAGTTTTCAACAGTATCTTGCATACACATCATAGAAGCTATACAGGCAAAAAATGCGCTAGAGCGACCTAATAAATGAAAAACTATTATGCATGTAAATACAGCAAGAGAAGTTTTTAGGTTTCTAGCGCCTATAGTTTGCAGGTTAAATTTAAACAAACAATTTCCTCCTATAAATTTTAGTGTTTTTATTTCCCTCAAAATTAATTATATCTTTTTTATATTTTTTTCTATTTCAGATATCTTATTTTCAACATTTTCTAAATCACTTTTTACTTTATTTTCATATTTATATATATACTTATTTATTAATAGAGCTATTATTATACCTATAAAGGTATCTATGATTCTATCTATGGCATAAGCATAAGGTGCTTTACCATGTAAATTAGTCATAATAGCTATTAATACTATACAGGCTATAGAAACAGAACCTTTTTTGTTAAAGGCATTGAGTAAATATATTGTTACAACTATACCTATTCCTGTTATTATTCCAGGAAATTTTATTAACCTAAGGTTTAAGGCTAAAAATGTTAGAGTAAGACCAACTAATCCTCCTGTTATAGTCCCAATCATTCTGCTTTTTCCCATTTTATAAGAGTTTTCAACTGTATCTTTCATACATATTACAGCAGCAATACAAGCATAAAATGGATATTCCCTATGTATTAATTCAAATAAGCCTATACATAAAGTTACAGCTAAAGCGGTCTTTAAATTTCTTGCACCTACTTTAGGCAGAGTTAAGCCTTTCATTAAAATAATACCTCCCTGACAAATTATGATTATTTATAGATAGTATATAACATTTTTATATTAATACAAATTATGTCTTTAAAAGAATTTTAAAGAATTATAAAATAAAAACGATTGACATTAATACAAAATTAATCATATAATTAAAATTAAGTAATAAATGCAATGAAGAGAAGAGTAATAAGGAAATAATACATAAAAAGAGAGCTGGGGTAGGTGAAAGCCAGAGGTATTAATCTTTATGAAGATGGACTTGGAGCAGACTTTTTGAGAATTTTTATTTTAGAAAAGTACGGGAGCAACCGTTACATTGCAGAGTAATAAAATAAGTTAAACTTAGGAGTTACTTGACGAGATATTTATGGCGACATAAGTATGAATTAGAGTGGTATCGCGTAATTAACGCCTCTATGGGATTATCCATAGAGGCTTTTTATATTTTAGAAATTTTTGGAAAAAATAATAAGTAATAATTTAAGGAGGAAAAAATAATGTGTAAAAAACCATATTATATTACAACGCCTATTTATTATCCATCAACAAACCTACACATAGGTAACACTTATACAACTGTAGCAGCTGATGCTATAGCTAGATTTAAAAGACTTACAGGTCATGAAGTAATGTTCTTAACAGGAACTGATGAGCATGGTCAAAAAATAGAAAGAATAGCTAATGAAAAAGGAATTACTCCAAAGGAACATGTTGACGAAATAGTTGCAGGTATTAAAGACCTTTGGAAAATGATGAATATAAATTATGATAAATTTATAAGAACAACTGATGATTATCATGTTAAAGCAGTTCAAAAGATATTTAAAAAATTATATGACCAAGGCGACATATATAAAGATTCTTATGAAGGACTTTATTGCACTCCATGTGAATCATTTTGGACAGAAACTCAATTAGTAAATGGTAATTGTCCAGACTGTGGAAGACCAGTTGAAAAAGCTAAAGAGGAAGCTTATTTCTTTAAAATGAGTAAATATGCTGATAGATTAATTAAGTATATAGAAGAACATCCAGAGTTTATTCAACCAGAATCAAGAAAAAATGAGATGTTAAATAACTTCTTAAAACCAGGCTTACAAGACCTTTGTGTTTCAAGAACAAGTTTTACTTGGGGAATTCCTGTAAGTTTTGATGAAAAACATGTTATATATGTTTGGATAGATGCATTATCAAACTACATAACTGCTCTAGGATATGGTCAAGAAAATCAAGAGTTATTTAAAAAGTTCTGGCCAGCTGATGTTCATTTAATAGGAAAAGATATTTTAAGATTCCATACAATTTATTGGCCAATAATGTTAATGGCTTTAGGTTTAGAGTTACCTAAACAAGTATTTGGTCATGGATGGTTACTTGTTGATGGAGGAAAAATGTCAAAGTCAAAGGGAAATGTTGTTGACCCAGTAGTTTTAGTTAATATGTTTGGTGCTGATGCTGTAAGATATTACTTATTAAGAGAAATACCATTTGGTTCAGATGGATTATTTAATAATGAAATATTCATAAAGAAAGTAAATACAGATTTAGCTAATGATTTAGGAAACTTATTATCAAGAACTATAGCTATGGTTTATAAATATTTTGATGGAGTTATTCAAGCACCAACATGTAAAGAACCTATTGATGATGAATTAATAAATTTAGCATTAGCTACTCCAGGAAAAGTTGAATCTAGTATAGAAGCATTAAAAATTCCAGAAGCTTTAGAAAGTATATGGACTTTAATTGGAAGAGCTAATAAATATATAGATGAAACAACACCTTGGATACTTGCTAAAGATGAGGATAAAAAAGAAAGATTAGGAACAGTTTTATATAATTTATTAGAAACTTTAAGATTTGTTTCAGTTATGATTTCACCATTCTTAACAGAAACAAGTGAAAAAATAGATGCTCAATTAAATACTAAGGTTACAACTTGGGATAGTTTAAAAGAGTTTAATGGAACAGTTCCAGGAGATAAAGTTGTTAAGGGTGATGTTATATTCCCAAGAATAGATGTGGAAGAAAAATTAGCAGAGCTTGAGGCTTTAAAACCAGCACCAGTAAAGGCAGAAAATGAAGAATTAGTTAAAAATCCAATAAAAGAGGAGATAACTATAGAAGACTTTGACAAAATTGATTTAAGAGTTGTTAAAGTTTTAGAGTGTGAACCAGTTAAAAAGGCTAAAAAGTTATTAAAACTTAAAGTTGATTTAGGTGGAGAAGAAAGACAGGTTATTTCAGGAATAGCACAACACTATAAACCAGAAGAGTTAGTTGGAAAATATGTTGTGTTAGTTGCTAACTTAAAACCAGTTAAATTAAGAGGAGAATTATCTCAAGGAATGATACTTGCAGCAGCACCTTCAGATGATTCAGAACTTTTATTAGTAAATCCAGGTGAATTACCAACAGGAAGTCAAGTAAGATAATTAATCTTAAGGGCTCTTATATTCATAGTTTATAGAATATAGGAGCCCTTTTGTAATATAATTTTATAAAGACAATTTATAAAGAGATTTTTTGGGAGGATAATAATGAAAGTAATTATAGGTAATGCATGGCCTTATGCAAATGGACCACTTCACATAGGTAGAGTATCCTCTTGGATTGGGGGAGATATCTTAGCTAGATATCATAGAGTTAAAGGTGATGAGGTTATTTTTGTATCAGGTTCTGACTGTCATGGAGCACCAGTTTTAAATAGAGCAAAGGAACTTAATGAAAAGCCTGAGGAACTTATAAATAAATATCATAAAGAATTTTCTAAATGTTTTAGGGAATTAGGCTTTTCATTTGATATATTTTCAAGAACTGATAGTGAATATCATGAGGAGCAAGTAAAAAATATAATAAAAACAATTTATAATAAGGGCTTTATATATGAAAAGGAAACAGAGGAATTTTATTGTAAAAACTGCTTAGAAGATTTTGATGATTTGAAATTTAATAATGGAATTTGTATTAAATGTAGTGGAGAGGTTTTACATAAAGTTTCTAAAAATCTATATTTTAAATTATCTTATTTTCAAAATTATATTAATAATTTGGTAAAAGGAGAGGAAGCTTGGAGAGAAAATGCTATTAAAATAACTAATAGACATTTAGAAGGAGGACTTAGAGATAAAGTTTTAACAAAGGAGATTAACTGGGGAATAGAAATTCCTATAGAGGGGTTTTCTGATAAAAGACTATATGTA
Source organism: Clostridium sp. TJA038 (assembly GCF_058310255.1). Taxonomy (NCBI): domain Bacteria; kingdom Bacillati; phylum Bacillota; class Clostridia; order Eubacteriales; family Clostridiaceae; genus Clostridium; species Clostridium sp. TJA038. Next base: position 74,667 of record NZ_JBZEFA010000005.1, read on the forward strand.
TGGGTTGATGCTCTTTTAGCTTATCTTACTTCATCTAAAAAAATAATAGAAGAGAGAAAAGAAAGTTTAGAAGATTATTGGAACAATGAAGAAAGTAGAATTTATTTGATTCATGGAAAAGAAAATATTCCTTTTCATACAACAATGTTTCCATCACTATTATGTTCTTTAGGTCTTAATAAAAGTAAAATTAGAATTTTTTCTTCTGAATACTTAACTTTAGAAGGAAAGCCTTTTTCTACTAATAGAAATTGGGCTATATGGATGCCTTATATATTAAAAAAATATGATAAAGATTTGATTAGATATTATTTGATAAGTAGAGGAGCAGAGGAGAAAAACTCAGATTTTACATGGAGAGATTTTATAAAAGCAAATAATACAGAGTTAGCAGGAGTTCTTGGTAATTTTGTTTATAAAGTTTCAAACTTTATATATAAAAACTTTAATGGTCAAATAATAGGACAAGATATTCCACTTCAATGGAAGAATTTAATAAGAAGAACCTATGCTTCTGTTGGGAATAAATTTGAAAATGGTGAATTTAAAGCCGGTACAGAAGAAATTTTTACATTAATAAAGCAGGGAAATGAATTATTAGATAAAAATAATGTTTGGGAACTTTTAAAAAAAGATAAGAAGGAATGTGAAAGAATTATTTACATTGCTTCTCAAATATTAGTAGCACTTATAGATTTATTAAATCCAATTCTTCCGTTTACTTCAAAGAAAATAAGTAATATTTTAAATATAAAGGAGCTTAAATGGAGCTTTTTAGAAAAAAATAAAATTAATATAAATAAAGCAGAATTTTTATTTGAAAAAATAGATAAAAGAGCTGCAATAAATGAATTAAATAGGCTTAAAAAGAGAAAAAATTAAAAATAAACCTAGTTTCTAAGTTTTTAGAAACTAGGTTTATTTTTAAATCTTAAGGTTTAAGGTTAGGAATTATTATATAGAAATTTTTTAAATTAATTAAACTTAATAGCCCTTGATATTTGCGTAAGGGGGACAAACTATTCAAGGGCCATTTAAGGGGTAAAATTAAATTAGTGTTTTAGCTACGTTACAATTATTATATTAAGGTTCTTATGTGGCATTTATGTGTCAAAAAGTGTACAAAAATATTAACTTTATAATTTTATTTTAAATTTAATTTAAGTTCCTCTAAGTTTTTTATTTCTATTATATTTTTTGAAAAGTCTATTAAACCTGAATTTCTCATTTTAATAAGTTCTCTAGATAAAGAAGGTCTTTGAATACCTAGCTTTTCTGCCCAATCTTTTCTAGAAAAATCTAAGTGTATTATTAAGGAGTTGTCCTTTTCATATCTTTTTATAAGATATTCACAAATCATTTCCCTTATTGATTTCATTGAAACTTCTTTAAGTTTTGAACTTAAGTTAAGAGCTTTATTTGAAAGTATTCTTAAAAGCTCTTTTAGAAAAAACTCCTTTGAATGACAAAGTTCATATATGTATGATTTTTTTATATGCAATACCTTAGAGGCTTCCTTTGATAATACAGACATAGGATAGTTATTTTTATCACCAAAGAGAAGATTTTCTCCAAAGACATTTCCTTTATTTAAATTAGAAACCACAAGAAGATTTCCTTTAACATCTAATTTTTGAATTTCTATTTTCCCTTTTAAAATAACACTTAAAAAATTACAGTGTTCTCCCTCTGAAAATAATAAGTCATTTTTTAAATAAGATTTTATAAAAACATCTCTAGAATTTAATAAATTTTGAATATCATAATCAGTAAATTGAGAAAATAGCGAACATTTTTTTATATCATTAATTATGTTGAAATCTATTTTATTCACCACCTTTTAAAATAAGTAGTATTATATTAATATAAACATATATATTTTACACTATTTAAGTGAATTTAAGATTGATAGGAGTGAAATTAAATGAAAATTTATATTATAGGAGCTTTGATAGGTGCTGTAATAGGATACATAACAAACTGGCTTGCAATAAAAATGTTATTTAGACCAAGAGAAGCAAAATATATTTTTGGTAAAAAACTACCCTTTACGCCAGGATTAATACCTAAAGAAAAAAGTAGAATAGCAAATAAAGTAGGAGAGACAGTAGGAACTCATTTATTAAATTCAGATAGTTTGAATAAGGCTTTAAAGGATGAGAAGATAAAAGGAAAATTTAATAAAATAGCTAAGGAAAAAATAAAAGAAGTTTTAGATAGTGATAAGTCTTTAGATATTTACTTAAAGGATACTTTAGGTGAAAAAAATTACATAGCTTTAAAAAGTAGTATGGTTGAAAGAATAACTAATACAATTGTAAATTGCATAAAAGAAGATGAATTTAAAGAAAAAATAAGTTTTTATGCTCTAAACTACATAAAAAACATATTAAGTAAGAAACCAGAAGCTATAATTAAATTTATAAATAGTAATAAATTTAGAAATTTAATAGAAAAATCTATTTCTGAGGAAAAAATAAAAGATATTATAAGTAAGGGTATTTTAAAAGAACTTAATAAAATGCAGAAGGAAGATATTACTATAGAAGAAGTTATTCCTGAAAATATTAAGTTATATGTTGAAGAATATATAAAATCTCAAAAAGATACTCTTTGTGATATTATAAAAAATATTTTAAACGATGAAGAAATTTCAAGTAAGATAAAAGGTGCTATAAATGAGAATATTCCATCTATAGTATCTATGTTTTTAAGTGGGGATTTAATTTATGGAAAGTTAGTTTCAATACTTGATAAGGCTTTAAATGAAGAGGAAAATAAAGAATACATATGTGATGCTATTATTGCCTTTTTAAATGAAAGTATGAAGAAAAATGTAGGAGAAGTTTTAGAAAATTTAGGAGAAGAAAAATTACAATCTATTTCAGAGATTTTAGGAGATAAATTATCAAAGAAAATAAATAGAGAAGAAAATATAGACTTAATTATAAGAGAACTAAATAATAAAATTTCCTCATTTAATAGTTATGAAGAAATGGTTAAGCTACTGTCAAATAATTATGAAAATATAATAATTGATAATATAGAGTCAATTATTTATCAGATTGTTAATAAAGAAGAAATTCCATTAGAAATAAGTAAAGTCATAGAAAAGGTATTTGATAAATTTTTACAAAATTCCCCAAGAGACCTATGTTATAATAAACAAAACATAGAAAATAATCTTGTTAGCATTTTAGATAAACTATATGATGACTTTGTTGAGAACAAATCAGCAAAAGTGCTTGAAATTGTAGATATTGCTTCTATAGTTGAAAATCAAATAAATGCTTTTGAAGTAGATTATGCAGAAGAAATAATAATTGGAATAGCTAATAAGGAACTTAGAGCAATAACATGGCTTGGTGCTTTATTAGGGGGAGTTTTAGGAATATTATCTCCTCTACTATCTACAATATATATGTAAAATTCAAAGGAGAAAACTATGAAATATAAAATATTTGATACACATGCTCATTATGATTCAGATAGCTTTGATGAAGATAGAGAAAGTTTAATAGAAGAACTTAAGGAAAAAGGAGTAATTGGAATTTTAAATTGTGGTTCTGACCTTTATGGATTAAGAAAATCTGTAGAACTTTCAAGAAATTTTGATATATTTTATGCAGCAGTTGGAATACATCCAGAAAATGCTGATGAATTTAATGATTCTGTTAAAGAGGAAATAAAAGAATATGTTAAAGAAGAAAAGGTTAAAGCTATAGGTGAAATAGGATTAGACTATTACTGGGAAGAAAATCCAGAGAGAGAGGTTCAAAAAAGAGTATTTAGAGAACAGATGAAACTAGCAGAGGAACTTGATTTACCTGTTGTTATACATGACAGAGATGCTCATAAAGATACTTTAGAAATTATGAAAGAGTTTCCTAAAGTTAGAGGAGTTGTTCATTGTTTTTCAGGTTCTGTAGAGTTTGCAAAGGAATGCATAAAACTAGGATATTATATAGGTTTTACTGGTGTTTTAACATTTAAAAATGCTAAAAAATTAGTTGAAGTTTGTAAAGAGATACCAGTAGATAGAATGTTAGTTGAAACAGATTGTCCTTTCATGGCACCAGTTCCTTTTAGAGGGAAAAGAAATGAATCAGATTATATTGAATATATAATAGATAAGATGAGTGAAATAAGAGGAATTTCTGGAGAGGAAATGAATGAAATTCTATTAAATAATAAAAAATGCTTATTTAAAATTTAATATAGATAATTAAACTAAAGAAAAATAACTGTAATAACATTTAAAGTACACTAATATAATATAGTGTACTTTTTTAAGTAAGAAACAACCTTTATTTTAAGAAATCCCTGTATAATCAGAGGTTATTTATTCATTATAATTTACAACTAAAAGTATAAATTGTAGGAGTCATTAAATTTGACAGACTTAAAAAGCTGATATATAATGTCAAAATGACTCTTGCCTAAAAGGGGGAAGATTATATGAAAAAGATAATTAAGGCATTAAAAGAGAAGGTTGCCTCGAAAAATGGTAAAATTGCATTAGGTGTATTTAGTTTAGTTTTAGCAAGTTTTATAGTAGTTTTAGTTACATCACATAAAAACATAACCATAAATTTAGAGGGGAAAACTTTAGAGGTAAAAACTTTTAAAGGGAGTGTAGGCGAACTTCTAAAAGAGGAAGGAATCGCTTTATCTGAAAAAGATAAAATAGAACCTAAATTAGAGAGTGAAATTTCTGATAATGATATAATAAATATTAAGAGGGCACTTCCTGTTGAAATTATGGTTGATGGAAAAAACATAGTTATAGATTCAGCTGAAGATTCAGTAAAATCTATGTTAGAAAAAGAAGGAATAAAGTTAAATGATTTAGATAAAGTAGAACCTTCTTTAGACTCAGAAATATCAAAGGATTTAAAGGTTGAAATTACAAGAGTTGAGGAAAAAACTATTGTTGAAAAAGAGGCAATAAATTTTGAAACAGTAGTAAAAGAAGATGAGAATTTAGAAAGTGGAGTTAAAAAGACTACACAAGAAGGTTCTTTAGGAGAAAAAGAAATAACTATGAAATTAGTTATGGAAAATGGAAAAGAAGTATCTAGAGAGGTTGTTGAATCTAAGGTTGTAAAAGAACCTGTAGATGAAGTAGTTCTTAAAGGAACTATGGAAAAACTAGTCCTTTCAAGAGGAGAAGATAATATAAATTATAAAAAAGCCATGGTAGTTGAAGCAACTGCTTATTCAGGAGATGGCGTAACTGCAACAGGAACTGTTCCAAGGAGAGATCCTAATGGATTAAGTACTATAGCTGTTGACCCAAGAGTTATACCTTTAGGAACAAAGGTTTATATAGAAGGGTATGGTTATGCAGTAGCTGAAGATACTGGTGGTGCTATAAAGAACAATATAATAGATTTATTTTTAAATTCATCCTCTGAATGTAAAGCATGGGGAAGAAGAAATGTAAATCTTTATATAGTAGCATATCCTGGTGAATGGTAATTTTAATAGAGGGATAGAGAGTAATTCTTTTATCCCTCTATTTCTTTTTTATTAAAGGGTTTATTGACAGTTAAATGAGATATAGGTAAATTAGATATAGTACATATAATAAGAAAGGGAGTTTTGACCTTGATTAAAGAAGTTATAGTAGTTGAAGGTAGAGATGATATAACAGCTGTTAAAAAAGCTATAGATGCTGAAATAATAGCTGTAGGTGGATTCGGAATAAATGCAAAAGTTATAGAGAGAATAAAAGAAGCTCAAAAAAGAAAAGGTGTTATTGTATTTACAGACCCAGATTTTGCTGGAGAAAAAATAAGATCAATAATATCAAAGAGAGTTAAAGGCGTTAAACATGCTTACATAGGAAGAACTGAGGGAACGAGAGCTAAAGATGGAAATATAGGCGTAGAAAATGCATCACCAGAGGCTATAATTAGAGCTTTAGAAAATGCAAAAATAACTTTAGAAGAAAAAAGAGAAGAGTTTACAATACAAGATTTAATATATTTTGGTCTGTCAGCAGATCCAAAGGCTAAAATTAGAAGAGAGTTGCTTGGTAAAGAATTAAGAATCGGTTATGGAAATGCAAACCAAGTACTTTCAAGATTAAATAACTATGGTATAACAAAGGAAGAGTTTGTTAAAGCTATAGAAAAGATAGAAAAGAATATGGTAGGAGAGTAGTTAATGGATATAAATGAAATAAAAGATATAAAGACAAAGGAACTTGTTCAGAAGTATAATTTTAGATTTTCAAAAAGCTTAGGACAAAACTTTTTAATTGATGATTCTGTTCCAAGAGATATAGTAAATGGAGCAGAGGTGTGTGAAGAAGATTTAGTAATTGAAATAGGACCTGGAGTTGGTACTCTTACTGCTCAATTGCTTAAAAGAGCAAAGAGAGTTGTAGCTATTGAATTAGATAGTTCACTTATTCCAATATTAACAGAGGAACTTGGAGACAATCCAAAGTTTCAATTAATACATAATGATGCTTTAAAGGTTGATTTCAATGAAATTATAGGTGATGAAAAAAGTGTTAAACTAGTTGCAAACTTACCTTATTATGTAACAACTCCTATAATAGTTAATCTATTAAAAGGAGGATATAACTTTAAATCCTTAACTATAATGATACAAAAAGAAGTTGCTGAGAGAATGAATGCTGAACCAAATTGTAAAGATTATGGAGCTTTATCTATTTTAGTTCAATATTACTGTAATACTAAAATAGTTAGAAAGGTTCCACCTTCATGTTTCATACCAAGACCAAAGGTGGATTCTATAGTTATAAGATTAGAAAGATTAGAAGAACCTAGTGTTAAAGTAAAGAATGAAAAATTATTTTTTGAAATTGTTAGACACGCTTTTAATATGAGAAGAAAAACACTATGGAATGCAACTAAAAATGTAAAACTTCCTAAGGAATTAATGGAAAAAGCTTATGAAGAAGCTAATATAGACCCTAAAAGAAGAGGAGAAACTTTAAGCTTAGCAGAGTTCGGTGCTCTTTCTGATTCTATAGATAAATATATGAATAATTAGAAGATTTTTAGAGAATAAGAATTTTAAAATTTTTATTCTCTTTTTTTTTATTTCTTCATATACTGTAGAGAATAAAATTTTTAAAATTGGAGGGACCAGAGAATTGGCACATATTAAATATAGAACTTTTATAATATTACAAGAAGATGAAAAGGGGCACTCTATATCAAAAGACAAGCCTTTAACTGGATATGCCAAAATAGAAAATAAAAATGATAAATGTAAGGTTTCTTTTTATGCTCAAAATTTAAAGAAAGAATATAAAGATTGCTATGTAATGCTTATTTGTAATAAAAAAGATTTTAAGAAAGTTATAAATCTTGGTCCAATGAACATAAATAAACTAGGAAAGGCTGAAAAATATTTAGAATATGACTCTGTTAACATAGGCGATTTAAAGGTGTCCTGTGAAGAAATAGTTGGAACAGCTATAGGTAAAAATATAGATGGAAAAATGACATTCTTTATGTGTGGATTTTTAAGTAATCAAATACCAAAGGATAATTGGAAGAATTATGAGGTTATTTCTTTAGAAGGAAAAGAAAAATTTAGTAAAGAAAAAGATAATTCTTTAAAGAGTAGTGAGGATAAAAATAAGGATAATTATAAAGAATATTTAAAAGAAAAGGAAAAAGAATATATAAAAAAAGAAGAGGAGAGTAAGAAGAAAAAGGAAGATAAGAAGGATAAGGAAAATGAAGTAGAAGAAGTTGAAATTAAAAAGGAAAATAATAAGGAAGTGGAATTAAAAGATAATAACAAAGAAAAAGATGAAAAAGGATTTAAGGAGTACTATAAGGAAAAGTGTAATTTTGATAGTGCTTTAGATTATAAGTCTAAAATTGAGGAATGTGATAAATTCTTAAGTAAAGAAGATTTAAACAAAGAAGAGTATCCTTATGAAAATGAGCGTTATGAAATGGGTAAAAAATTCTCAGATTATGAAAATCAAATAGAGGATATGAAGAGAGATAAATATGAAGAGGAAGAGTATGAAGTTAACTTTGATTGTCCTATAGGTGAGATATTAAGGGGAGCTTTACATGATTGTGAAAAGATTTCTGACTTTTCAAAGGATATAAAAAGATGCAATTGGTATAAGATTAATATAGATAATTTTGATGATATGTGTAATATGTCAAATTATAATAAGTACACAATGCTTTATTATCCTATGATAAATTATTATCCTTATATAGCAAAGGAAGGACATTTCTTCTTTGGTGTTAAATGTGATAAGGATAATAATATAAAATATATGCTATATGCTATACCTGGTAATAAAGAGAGAGAGGAACAACCATATGGTGGAAGAACTGGCTTTGTTACTTGGGATAACTATGAGGCAAATAATAAAGGATACTGGATAATGTTTTATGATTTTGAAAATTCAACAGTAGTTATACCTATGAAATAATAAATAAAAAAACTGTTTGTAAAGATTAATTTTCTTTATAAACAGTTTTTTTATATTTTAAATTTATTCTTATGTTTAGTAATTTTTACTTTGTTTTTGAATATATTTAATTAGAGACTTTCTTAAATAGAGAAAAGAGGTGATTTTTTGAATAAAAAACAGTTAAGTATAACATTGATGCTTATTTTGTTAATGGTTATATTGGTTACTGGAGAAAAGATGTTTAATGGAAATATTAAAAAGGTTGTTTTTACAAATAATAATATAGAAGAATTAGTTACTTATAACGCTTTAGATGGTGTTTTAAGTTATAAGCTTCCAGATAGTTGGGATGTTGAAGAAAAGAAATATCCAGGGAATTATATAATTTATGATAATAGTTTTATAAGTGATTCTATGGGACTTTTAGGATATGTTCAAATAATAAATTCAGATAAATCCTTAGAGGATTTAATTGAAAAAGAAAAATCAAATATAAATTTTAATCTTATTACAGATTATAAAATTTCAGAAGAAGACAATGGAGTAAAAAAGGTTATATTTAAGGAAAAAAATGATGAAGGAGCTACTTATCTTAACACTATTTATTACAAAAAAATAAAAGAAGGTAAAGTAATTAAGGTACTTTTTAGTTCTATGGAAGGAAAAGAAAAAGAAGATTATTCAGTTATATATAAATCTATAATAGATAGTATAGAACATGATTAAGAGAAAATTTGATTTGCTTTAACATAAGTATTATAATTAAATTTAAAAGAGAAGCATAAAAAATATGCTTCTCTTTTAAATTTAAAAAATAAATATTGGAGGAGTTTATGAGAATTGTTTTAGGGGAAATCTTTGGTTTTAAGATTTATAGCTATGGATTTATGATAGGATTAGGCATAATCTGTGCTACAATATTATTCTTAAAAAAAGGGGCTCAAAGAGGTTACAATGAAGATAAGCTTTTTAATTCTACTATTATAACAGTTATAGCAGGAGTATTAGGAGGAAAGATACTTTATTTAATAACTGATTTTAAAACTGTTATGCAAGATCCAAGTTTGATTTTTAGAGATTTTGGTAATGGATTTGTGATTTATGGGGCTATTATAGGTGGAGCTTTAGGTGTTGTTTTCTGTTGCTTAAGAAACAAATGGAGTGTATTAGAGTTAGCAGATTTAGCAGTTCCTGGCTTAGCTATAGCTCAAGGATTTGGTAGAATTGGTTGTTTACTTGCAGGGTGTTGTTATGGAGCTGAAACAAGTAGTAAAATGGGAATTGTATTTCCAGAGGGTTCTTTAGCACCAGCAGGAATACCTTTATATCCAACACAAGTTTTTTCATCAATTTTTGATTTTGCTTTAGGGTTGTTTTTACTATGGTATGGAAGTAAACACAAAGAAAAGGGAAAGACTACAAGTCTTTATATGATAATATATAGTATAGGTAGATTTTTTGTAGAATTTTTAAGAAATGACCCTAGAGGAAGTGTAGGTATTTTATCTACATCTCAATTTATATCAATATTTATATTAATAGGTGGAATATTACTATATAATATAAGTAAATTCAAAGGGAGAAAAGTAACAAGTGAAAAATAGGAAAGTTATTCTAGTAGTACTTTGTTTAATAATAGGAATAGGTATTGTTGGATACTTAGCTAAAAATATAGGTGCAAAATTTATTGGAAATAATAACAATAATTTTGAATATATAAAGGACAATAAAGTTGATAAGATAGTTATTCAAAGTACAAGAGATTCAGGTTTTAGATTTTTAGTAAAAGAAAAATCGGTAATAGATAACATATACAATATGCTATCTAAAGCTGAAGTGGTTAGTAAGAAAACTGACTTACCTCCAGATTATATTTTTGAAATTCATGTTGGTGATGAAGTAAAGAAATTTTACTACGTAACAGGAGTTAAGAGTAATGGAGAGGGAAATTTTTATGATGATGAGAATTTTTATAGAATTTCTAAAAGGTTAGATAACTATTTAATGCAAAATATGCAAGCTATAAGAAAACCTAGAGCTTTTGATGAGATATATTATGATTCAATCCTTGAAGTAATAAAAAAAGAAAAGGATGAACTTAATAAAGATAATGCTAAAGTCGGAATAGATATACTTGTTGATAGAGATTGTACAAAGTACATGTTATCATCAGATATTGAAAATTTTGAAAAACAAGTGAAAAAAATAGTTCCAAATTCTTCAATAATGAACCACAATAGAGATGACTTTGATATAATAGTTACTGTAAGAAATTATGGTTACACATCTACTCAATTTAGAACTATAGTAACCATTGAAAACAGAATAACTCATTCAGAGAAAAAGTTCTATGTAGACGGAGTTTATAAAAACTCTTGGGATATAAATGTTTATGACAGTTGGAAAGATGTTGAAAAGGAATGGGATAGATAAACAGAATGGAGGATTTTTCTTATGGGAAGTTGTGCAAGTTGTGCAAATAAAGACAAATGTAGTTCAGCTAGTAAAAATGGAGGATGTAGTTCTTCAGTACCAGCAAAATTAGGAACTAACTATGGAAATATTAAAAATGTTATAGGTGTTATAAGTGGTAAAGGTGGAGTTGGTAAATCAACTGTTACTGGGATATTAGCAACTCAATTAGCTAAAAAAGGATATAAAGTTGGAGTTTTAGATGCTGATATAACAGGACCATCAATGCCAAGATTCTTTGGAATAAATGAAAAAAGAGCAGATATAGTTGCTATGGATAAAGAGGGAACACAAGTTAAATTTATCCCTGTTAAAACTAAATTAGGTATTAAGGTAATATCTATGAACTTACTTATGGAAGTTGAAGATGACCCAGTTATATGGAGAGGTCCAATGGTTACTGGAGTTTTAAATCAAATGTTTAAAGATACTGAGTGGGAAGAATTAGATTATTTATTAATCGATATGCCACCAGGAACTAGTGATATTACTTTAACAGTAATGCAAACATTCCCTATAAAGGAATTAATAATAGTTTCAACACCACAAGATATGGTATCTATGATAGTTAAGAAATTAGTTACTATGGCACATAAAATGAATGTAGATGTAAGGGGTGTAGTTGAAAACATGGCTTACATTGAATGTGAATGTGGTAAAAAGATGAAAGTATTTAGTAAAAAATCTTCAGAGGAGCATGCTGAGTATTTAGGATTACCTCTAATAGGAGAGTTACCAATAAACTTAGACTTAACAGAAGCCTTAGAAAATGGTAATGCAGAAGAATATGTAGCTGAAAATCCATTATATTCTTTAATTTTTGAAGGTTTATATTAATAAGATAAAAGAAGCAAAAGAAATAACTTTTGCTTCTTTTTTTATTTTATATTGTAATATAAATTAAATTTTAGGGAATAATAATATTGTTAATACAAATTTTAAGGAGGAAAAATAATGAAAGCTAATGTAGATAAAGATACATGCATTGGATGTGGATTATGTCCAACAATTGCACCAGAAGTTTTTGATATGGATGATGACGGAAAGGCTCATGCAATTGTTGATGAAGTTCCTGAAAATAGTAAAGAAGCTGCTAAAGAAGCAGAAGAAAGTTGTCCTGTTGCAGCTATATCTGTTGAATAATATTAAAAAAAGATTCTAAAGGAAAATATCCTTTAGAATCTTTTTTAATTATAGAGTTGAGAATATATTATTTCAAAAACCTCAAGAGCTTCTTTAATCTTAGGTTTTAATAAATATTTTTTTTCTTCAAACTCTTTAAAGCCTTCCTCTGTCAAAGAATAAACTTTTTGTGTTTTTTTTACAGGGTCATCCCATGAACCTCTTATAAAACCTTGCTTTTCTAATTTCTTTAGTAAAGGATAAATTCCTCCTGTACTTGGAAACCAAAGACCGTGAGTTTGTTCACCAATTTTTTGAGCTAAATCATTTCCGTTAGTAGGATTAATGCTTAAAATATATAAAGCATATATAGGAAGTAAACCTTTGGTGAAAACTTGTCCTACAGCATCTTTTTCCTTTTGAACTTTTTTTAAATTAGCAATTTGTTTTTTATATTCATTATAAAGACGTTTTTCTTCAGCTTTAATAAACTCATCATCATACATAGTTAAATTTCCTTTTGAATTGAAACTCCAACCATTCCAGGACCAGCATGAACTCCCATAGCTGCTCCGATATCTCTTAATTGCGCATTTAATAAGTTAGGATGTGAACTAATAGAATCAAGTATTTGTTTAGCTTCTTCCTGTGCCATACCATTTAGTATAGCTACGCTACATTTACTTTTATCAAGATGTTCTAAAATTATACTTGTAAGTTTTTTAAGAGATTGCTTTCTACCTCTTGCCTTAGCCACAGTAGCATAAGCCCCATCTTCATCTACTGATATTATAGGTTTTAAATTAAGCAAATCTCCAACAGTACCAGCCACTTTACCAATTCTTCCACCTCTTCTTAAATATTCTAAGGTGCTAAGAGTGTAGTATCCTGTAGTAGATTCTCTTATTTCCTTAAGATTTTCAACAATGTCATAGAAGGTTGCACCTTCATTAAGAAGTTCACAAGCTTTTATAACTATTGAACCTAAAGGATAACCGATTATTTTACTATCATATAAGTAGGATTCAAAAGCACTACGTTCTTCAATAACAAGTCTAGCTGCATTAAAGGTACCAGATAGTGAACTTGAAATAAAAATACCTATTATATGAGTATAACCTTCTTTTTCTAGCTCATCTAAAAGTGAATTTACATAGTCAGGACTACAAAGAGAAGTTGTTGGAACTTCTTTGTGTAAATTTTCATAAACATCATTTGGTTTTATGTCAAAAATATCGTTATATTCTCTGTCTTTATATATTATTTTTAATGGTAATATATTTAATTTGTAATTTGTAATTTCATCTATAGTTAAGTCGCAAGAGCTGTCAGTTATTATAGCGATTTTTTGCATTTATATTATGCCCCCAATCTATTTATACTTAATTCTTAATAAGTAAATGTTTATATATATAACTAGAAATTAGTTATCTTTATTTGCATTATATATCAATACTGATATCATTATCAATATTGATAATAGTACAAAGAAAGAACAATCTGTTAACAATATATAAAAATTAAGAGTTTTTAAAGAAAACGGTTTACTTATAAACTTAATATTAGGTTTACTTAAAAATTATATTAGAATTTTTATCTACAATATTCCAAATAGTATTTCCTCTAGATAAATAAATTATTTCTCCATTTTGGTTTTTTAATATGGTTTTACTTTCAGGAGATTTTTTCTCCCAAGTTATATTTTCAACTCTTCCATTAGAAATAACATATCCCTTTCCACTTCCATTTAAGTTTACATTTATATGTATATTATCTTTTTGAAGAGACATATCTGTTATTTGTATTACAATATTTTTAAATTTTAGTGGGGCATTGTTATTTTTATCTATTGATAATTCTTCATCCATATATTTTTCGTAAAAGCCATCTACATATTTATAAGAGGTTTTATAGTAATCACTTAAATTTAATATAATTTCAGAAGCGTATTTAGAAGAAGTTAAAAGTGCATTATCTTTGAATTTTAATAAGTTATCTTTGGAGTAATTAAGGTTTTTATTTAGAATAAATTTTCTTATGTTATCAGAGGAAGTGTATAGGTTATGGGGAGCTTTTCTAGTTTTATCTCTCCAAAAAGCAGAGCCATTTTTGATTTCGTTTATGCTATTTAAGGATTCGTTTTTTGATATTTCATCTAATGCTTCAAAACTACCTCCACAATGAGCAAAAGGAAGATTATATTCTTTAGCAATTTCTAAAAAATAAGGTCTAACACTTCTTACAGGACCTATGACTTTAGGAGAATTTTCAAAAAATATTGCTAAAAATCTAGGTATTCCTGCTTCTGCCATTGTTTCATATATAATATCTGCTTCAGATAAACCACTTTGAGGTCTTGATTCTTTAGAATTTTCAACTATACACATAAAGGGTATTTCATTTAATTGTGATTCTTTTAAGATATTTCCTGTGTAGGGGTTAAAGGTTTTTAGAGATACTTCGTTTTCGTAATTAATATCTTCAATAGAATTTTTATTTGTTAAGAGTTTTGGGTTTAGATTTTTCAAAGCCTCTGTATTTTTATAGACTTTTGTAGGCATAATTAAATTTCCAAAAACTATACCAAAAATTATACTAAGTATTATTTCTGATACAATAATTAAGGTCTTTTTCATGTATAATCCTCCATTTCATTATTTTTCATAAATTTATTATGTTACATAATATGGAATATTATTCATCTTATGGGCATGAAAATAATAACATTTTGTTAATGTCAACTAAAGAAAAAATGAATATATGCTAAGAAAAAGAAGGAAAGAGGGAGATAACAAGTATTATTTTTGTTATAAGTATCTTTTGAAATTAGCATAAGTATTAATAGTAGAGTATAATTGTTCAAGTACAAGATATAGTGGAGTGGAGGAATTGAAAATGCTACATGTTGTGAAAAGGGACGGTAGAGAATCAAGATTTAATGCGGATAAAATAGCAAATGCAATAAAGAGAGCAGCTAATGAGGTTGGTATTGCAGTAAGGGAAAGCCAAGTTTTAGATACTATACAAAAGGTAATTAATTATATTGAGATGTCAGGAAAAACAAAGGTAACTGTTGAGGAAATTCAAGTTTTAGTAGAAAAGGCTTTAGTGGATAATGGTTTTAACCAAGTAGCAACAGCATATAAGGCATATAGAACTGAAAGAACCAAGGTTAGAGAGATAAAATCAGATTTAATGAAAGCTATAAGTAAAATCGGAGTAGAAACAGATAGAGATAATGCAAATGTAGGAAATAACTTCTCATCAAAACTTTTAAGAATAGCTTCTGAGTCTAACAAATGGTATAACTTAGCTACTATGCCTAAGGAATTAGCAAAGGCTCATGAAAATGGAGATGTGTATTATCATGATTTAGATAGTTATAATTTAACTACTAATTGCTTACACATACCAACAGGAGAGCTTTTACAAAGTGGATTTAATACAGGATACGGAACTATTAATGCACCAAGAAGAATAGAAACAGCAGCTGAATTATCATGTATTTTATTACAATCAACTCAAAATGATATGTTTGGAGGACAATCACATCCAGACTTTGATAATGATATGAGTGTTTTTGTAGAACCTACAAGACAAGAAATAAAAGAAGAATATATAGCTTTAGGTTTAGAAGGCTCTAAGTTAGATGAACTAGTAGAGAAAAAGTTAAGAGAGAGAATACATCAAGCAATGCAAGGAGTTGTGTATAATTTAAATACTATGCACTCAAGAGCAGGTTCACAGGTTCCTTTTAGTTCATTAAACTTAGGTATTCCTTATAATAAAGATGCTGCCTTAGTTTGTGAAATATTTTTACTTGAATATGAAAAAGGATTAGGTAAAGGAGAACAACCAATTTTCCCTAATATAATATTTAGAGTAAAAGAAGGTGTAAATAGAGAAGTAGAGGATCCATATTTTTATTTATATAAATTAGCTTGTAGAGTAGCAGCTAAAAGAATGAATCCAACTTTCATGAATATCGATGCGGACTTTAATAAAGAATTTTATGATAAAGGATATATGCCAGCTACTATGGGATGTAGAACTTATCTTATGAAAAATGTTAATGGAGAGCCAGGTTGTAAGGGTAGAGGTAATATTGCTCCTACTACTATAAATCTTCCTAGACTTGGAATATTAGCAAAGAGAGATATTGATAAATTTTTTGAATTATTAGATGATAGATTAAGAATAGTTAAAGAATCTTTAATGCATAGATATGGTGTTCTTAAAAATTTAAAGGTTAAAGACTTACCTTTTGTTGCAGGGCAAGGGCTTATGAGAGGTTCTGAAAACTTAGGACCAGATGATTCAATAGAACCAATTTTAAAACAAGGTACTTGGGGAATTGGATTTATAGGTCTTGCAGAAACTTTAATAGCATTAACAGGCAAGCATCATGGTGAAGATGAATTTTCAAGAGAGCTAGGAATAAAAATAGTTGAAAGAATAAGAGAATACTGCGACATTTTAACTGATGAAACTAAACTAAATTGGAGTTGCTATGCAACACCAGCTGAAGGGTTATCAGGTAAATTTATAAAACAAGATAAGAAAGCTTTTGGAATAATTAGCGGTGTAACAGATAAAGATTACTATACAAATAGTTATCATGTTCCTGTATATTGTCCTATATCAATAAAAAATAAAATTGATATAGAAGCACCTTATCATAAATTATGTAATGGTGGACATATAAGTTATATAGAAGTTGATGATTGTCCAAATGAAGAAACTATAATGAAAATAATAAATTATGCTTATAAAGAAACTAATATAAGTTATATGGGAATTAATTTTCATATAAGATATTGTAAAAATTGTGGAACATACCTTCACAATAATGAATGTAAGTGTAATAAGTGTGGAAGCCAAGATATACAAGGAATATCAAGAGTTACAGGATATTTAAGTCTTGATGAAAGATTTGGCCCTGGAAAATATGAGGAAAGAGAAGAAAGACGTTCTCATTTAGAAGGGAATAAAAAGGCTTATCATTATGTTTAGCTTATAAATTCTACTTAAGTTTTATATAGAATATGCAATATATTATAAATATATTGCATATTTTTTATTTTAATAAAATAATTATATTGACTATAATTTTTTATATGGTAAAATATAAAAATAATTTTGCTTCGTATAACTCTAAGAATAGGGCTTAGAGGTTTCTACCAAGAACCGAGAATTCTTGATTACGAAGAGAGCTTTTGCTTTCTTCGTAATCAAGAATTTTTTTTATAAATAAAGTTGAAATAAGGGAGGATATATTAATGGACTTAATTAATTTACCAAAAATTGAACTACATTGTCATTTAGATGGTTCAATAAGAGTAGATACAGCCATTGCATTAGCGAAAGAAGAAGGAATTGAATTAGAAAGTTATGATTATGAGAGTTTTAAGGGATATTTATCTGTTAATGAAGAATGCTCTTCTTTAGCTGAATATCTTAAAAAATTTGATATTCCCATAAAGATATTGCAAAAATCTAAAAACTTAGAAAGAGTTGCCTTTGAACTTATGGAGGATGCTAGTAAAGAAAATATAAAATATATAGAAATAAGATTTGCACCTTTACTTCACATTAGGCAAGGATTAAGTCAAAAAGAAGTAATAGAGAGTATTTTAAGAGGTATTAAAAAAGCAGAAGAAATTTATGACATAAAGGGAAATTTAATTTTATCTTGTTTAAGACATCATTCTATTGATAGTGTTTATGAGGTTATTAATGCTGGAAAAGATTTTTTAGATAAAGGTGTGGTTGCTATAGATTTAGCAGGTTGTGAGATTGAAGATTTTGTTAAGCCTTATGAGAAGGCTATAAATTTTGCTAGAAGTTTAGGATATAGAGTTACTATACATGCAGGAGAAACTGGTTTTGGGAAAAATGTAAGAGATGCTATTGAGATTTTAAAGGCAGAAAGAATAGGACATGGTTTATTTATTTTTAATGATGCAGAGGCTTATAAATTAGTAAAAGAAAAAGGAATAGTATTAGAGATGTGTCCAAAGAGCAATATTGACACAAAAGGAGTTGAAAGTTATTCACAACATCCTTTTTATAATTATCATAAAGATGATATAAAGCTTAATTTAAGCACAGATAATAGAACAGTATCAGACATTACTCTTTTAGAAGAATATAATAATTTACATAAAACTTTTAAAATGAACTTAGAAGATTATAAAAAAATTTATTTAAATAGTATTGAGGCTTCTTTTTGTAATGAGGATATAAAAAGAAAGTTAAGAACATATATAAATTAAAAAAACAATCCACAGGAAATAAAAAATTATTTGCCTGTGGATTATTTTTTTAATTCAACAACTGTGGATATTTTTCAAGAAAAATTTATGTGGATAAATTTCCTTGAATGTATTATTGAGTGTAATTGGTGTACTCTCACTAAAAAATTAGTGAGATGTATATTATACAATAGAATGTATCTAAAATTCCAGTATATTTTTGATAATTTTATAATTTTTCTGTAGAAAAATTTAAAAAAGCATGAATAAGAGCTTAATACTATTGACTAATAAGTAAATTTATTAGAAAATTAATACGGTTTAAAAGCAGATGGGCGGCTAAATACTACCCATTTGCTTTTATTTTTTTATTTATAAAGAAGTGGGGGATTTAGATTTATATGAAAGCATTTAAAAACAAAGATTTTTTAATGACTATGACTAAATTAGCTATTCCTATAACTATTCAAAGTTTTATAACTTCATCTTTAAATTTAGTAGATAATTTAATGGTTGGAAAGTTGGGAGAAGAATCTATAGCTTCAGTAGGACTTGCTAATCAATATGTATTTATTTTTACTTTATGTATAATGGGAATAAATGCAGGTGCTAGTGTTTTTATGTCTCAATTTTGGGGTAAAAAAGATGTGAAAAATATCAAAAAAGTTTTAGGGTTAGATATATCGATAGGATTTATAGTATCAAGTATTTTTGCTTTAGGTGCAGGAATTTTTTCTTATGAGATAATGAAAATTTTATCTAATGATATAAATGTTATAGAATTGGGCTCTAATTATTTAAAAGTTGTTGCTATAAGTTGTATATTTACAAATTTTACTCAAGCATATTCATCAGCTTTAAGAAGTACAGAACAGCCAAAGGTTCCAATGTATGCAAGTATAGTAGGAGTTTTAATAAATGCATTTTTAAATTGGGTATTTATTTTTGGAAATTTAGGTTTTGAAGCTAAGGGCGTAGGAGGAGCTGCTTTTGCAACAACTATTGCAAGACTTATAGAAATGATATTTATAATTTCATTTGTATACTTAAAAAATAATAAAGTTGCATCTAATTTAAAAGAGCTTACATCCTTTGATTTTAATTTTGTAAAAATATATTTTAAGACTTCATGGTCAGTAATTGCCAATGAAATAATATGGTCTTTAGGAATGACTGCATATTCTATAGCTTATGCAAGAATAGGGACAAATGCTGTGGCAAGTATGCAAATTGCTACAACTTTAAATAATATGTTTATGGTTTTCTTGATAGGCTTAGCAACTGCATCTTCTATTATGATAGGAAACAAAATAGGTTCTAACGAGGAGAAAACTGCAAAATTATATGCAAAGGATATTGCAGTTATTTCCGTATTAATAGGATTTATATTAGGAGTTATTATATATATAACAGCACCTTTAGTTTTAACTCCTTTTAATGTTAGTAGTGAAACTTATTTAGATACTGTTAAGGTTTTAAGAGTAATAGCAATATTCTTTACTATAAGAGCCTTTAATATGGTTATGATAGTTGGAGTATTTAGAGGTGGTGGAGATACTACATATTCTATGTTAGTTCAATGTGGTACCATTTGGTTATATGCTGTTCCTATAGCATTTTTAGGCGCTACTGTTTTCTCATTACCTGTTTATGGAGTTTACTTCTTAATTTGTACAGAAGAATTTTTAAAAATTATATTTGAATTAGCAAGATTAAAATCAGGAAAATGGATAAAAAATGTTATTGGTGATATAGAAAATGAAGAGAAAAATTCCTTGATAACTGTGTAAATACAAAAATCTATATTAATAGAATATGTTCTATTAATATAGATTTTTTATTTTAAATAACTATTTTATCAGAGGTTAAGTTTGTCTTTTTTGACATTATGCTAAGAAATTTATTACTATTTAAAAGGAATTTATCATAATTTTCTTTTTTAAAATCTTCGCTTCCTAAGCTTATGCAAAAAGATAATAAAGCTACATCAAAAATGTTAGTAGTATCAATTAAATCTATTATGCTATAGGAAATTCTATTAACTATAAATAAAGGTGCATTTTGGTGCTTTACTAAAGATATTATTTCATTAGTTAAATAACTATCATTTATGTATTCTCTAAGTATTCTTCTTGTAATTTCTCCACCTATTTTAGGGTGTATTGAGTTTAATGTTTTTGATTTACCAATATTGTGAAAAAATGCAGCTAACATAAAAGCTTTAGGGTTACTAGATAAAGCTTTGAATTTTGTAGCAATATCCACTACATTTAATGTATGGGACCAAGGGTTAAGTTTTTCGATTTGATTTTCCTCATTAATTTGGTTGAAAATATTAAAGGAAGAATTTTTAAAAGATTCTTCATTTTTAATTTGTTCTAAAAATTTTGATGGATTTTTATCCTCTAATAAATGTTTTTCTATTTCTAAAAATAAGTTTTTATTAGTCATTTTGTACCCCCTAATTATTACTTATTTTAAGGATTAACAATAGTTAACATTTTTAAACAAATAAATTAAAAAAAATAATCATATACATAAATAGGAGGTATTTTTATGAGTAATACTATTAGATTATCAGGTATAGCTTATGAAAGTTTAGTAAATGGACCAGGTATAAGAAGAGTTTTTTTCTCACAAGGATGTAAACATAATTGTAAGGGATGTTTTAATCCAGATACTCATGACTTTAATGGTGGGGAAGAAAAGGATATGGATTATTTAATAGAAGATTTATCTAAAAACCCATTTATAGAAGGAGTAACTTTTAGTGGAGGAGACCCTTTAGAACAAGCTAGTAAATTTATTTATATTGCTAAGGCAGCAAGAAAATTAGGATTAAATATTTGGAGTTATACAGGATATAGATTTGAATATTTATTAGAAAACGCTAATGATATTAACAAGTGGAGAGAGTACTTAGAAAATATTGATGTTTTAGTTGATGGAAAGTTTGACATAAATAAAAAAGAGGAAGGGCTTAAATTTAGAGGTTCTTCAAATCAAAGAATAATAGATGTTAAAGAAAGTCTAAAGGAAGGAAAAGTTATAGAATTGGACTTTTAATAAATTTAATTGTAATATGTTCATAATAGTTTATCTAAAAAAGCTGTGGTAAAATTATTTATATAAATTTTGGAAATAGTTGATATTAAATGCTTAAGGGGAGTAGAAAGCGAATATGTTAGAATTTATTTTAAATAAAAATGAATTTGTAAGTTGTAGAAAAGATTTTATAATTAGAGAATTTTTCTTTTGGATTTTCTTTGAAATCATAGGTGCAATATTTGTATTATTAATGTCTATGGTTTTTATTAAGGCAAGCGATAATTTAAATAACAGCTTTTATATTATAACTTTAATGATTTGGCTAGTTTTTTCAATTATATGCAATGTTAAAAATAAAAAAATAATGGAACATAATATACAAGAGAAAGTTGAATTCTTAGAAAAAAGGGACATGTTTGGAAATTGTAAAATTGAAGTTTTAAGTGATGGGATAAGAATTCAATATAATGAAGGAAAGGTAGAGAGAATATATCCTTGGAAGATAATAAGGGAGGTATTTTCTTTTAAAGGAAACATATACTTTTTTATATCCTCAATTGATTATATTTCAATTCCAAAAGAGGCTTTTTATAGTAAGAGAGAACGTATTTCTTTTTTAAACAAAATAAATAGTGATAGAAATAAAGTTAGAGAACGTATATTATCTATCATAGGATTAGCATAAGCTTAACTTTTTAGTTAAGCTTTTTTTATTATTTTAGTAATTTAAGTCACATATTTTAGTTTTAATTAGGTATATATTAAATGTAGATTATAAATTATAAGTATTAATAATTTTAAGAGAGGTGGATAATAATGTATAAATATTTAGTTAAAAAATTAAAGTGTAAGTGTATAGATGTAGAAGCATTAGTAATACCTTATTTTGAAGGGAAAACTAATATAACTAATGAAGAAGTAAGTAAAAGAGTAGAGCTTTTAAATAAAAAAGGACAATTTAAAGGTGCTTATGGAGAAATATTTAATATAACTACAACTGCTGATGGTGAATTACAAGATGTTATTTTATTAGGTCTTGGAAAAGAAGAGGAAATAAGCAAAGAAAAAATTAGAAGAGCTTTTGGAAAAGCTTCAAAGGAAATAAAAAGATTAAAAAGCAAAAGTGTTTTTATAAGAGTTGAATTTCCAGAAAGCATAGGATTAGAAAATACATTAAAGGCTATGGTTGAAGGATTAAATTTAGGTGCATATTCCTTTGATAAATATAAGAGTGATAAAAAAGAAGATTATGAAGTTACAATTCATATAGGAGGACATAACATAAAGAAAGATGAAGTAGAGTTTTGTGAAAAAGTTATTGATGAGGCAATCTTACTTTCAGAAACCACTTCTTTAGCAAGAGATTTAGTAAATGAACCATCTAATAAAATTTATCCAAAAACTTTAGCTAAGGAAGTTAAAACTCTAGGAGAAAAATATGGCTTTGAAGTTGAAGTTTTTAAAATGAAGGAAATAGAAGAACTTAAAATGGAAGCTTTCTTATCTGTAGGAAAAGGTTCAGATAATTTACCTAGACTTATAGTTATGAGATATTTTGGTGATACAGAAAATATGGATAAGAGATTAGCTTTAGTTGGAAAGGGCTTAACTTATGATTCAGGTGGATATTCTTTAAAACCAACAGATGGTATGGTTACAATGAAATCTGATATGGGTGGTGCAGCAGCAGTCATTGGTGCAATAAGTGCTATAGCTAAGAAAAAATTAAAGGCAAATGTTATAGCTATAGTTGCTGCTTGTGAGAACTTAATTTCAGGTCATGCATATAAGCCAGGTGACATTATAGGTTCTATGGCTGGAAAAACTATAGAAGTTTTAAATACAGATGCAGAGGGAAGACTTACTTTAATAGATGCAGTAACTTATGCAATAGAAAAAGAGAATGCTACTGAAGTAATAGATGTGGCTACTTTAACAGGTGCTGCTGTAGTTTCTTTAGGAGAAGATGTAACAGCTGTTATAACTAATAAAGATGAATTTTATAATGAATTAAAAGAAGCTGCTAAGGATACAGGAGAAAAGGTATGGCAAATGCCAAACTTTGAAGATTATAAAGAGCTTATAAAGTCTGACATAGCAGATTTAAAAAATCTTGGTGGAAGATACGCAGGAGCAATAACTGCTGGTTTATTTGTTGGAGAATTTGTTCAAAATAAACCATGGTTACATTTAGATATAGCTGGTCCTGCCTTTACTGAGAAAAATACAGATTATTGTGTAGTTGGTGGTACAGGTGCTGGTGTTAGAACATTATATGAATTAGTTAATAGAAGATGTAAATAATCATTTTAAAACTATATAAATTTAAAGTTCTTTAAATTTAACTTTGTTTAATAAAAAAGAAGTGGAATTAATCCACTTCTTTTTTTATTAAAATTCTGCAGTACCAGTAGTTCTTGGGAATGGTATTACATCTCTTATATTAGCCATTCCAGTTATATACATTATTAATCTTTCAAAACCTAAACCGAATCCTGAGTGAATTGTTCCACCGTATTTTCTAAGTTCTAAATACCACCAGTAATCTTCTTCATTTAGATTTAATTCAGCCATTCTAGCTTTTAATACATCAAGTCTTTCTTCTCTTTGGCTACCACCTATTATTTCTCCTATTCCAGGAACTAGACAATCCATAGCAGCAACTGTTTTTCCGTCTTCATTTAATCTCATATAGAAAGCCTTAATGTCTTTTGGATAATCAGTTACAAATACAGGCTTTTTAAAGATTTGTTCTGTTAAATATCTTTCATGTTCAGTTTGAAGGTCTATACCCCATTCAACTGGATATTCAAATTCTTTACCTGATTCTTGAAGTAATTTAACTGCCTCAGTATAAGTTACCTTTCCAAATTCTGAATTTACAACATGGTTTAATCTTTCTAATAATCCTTTGTCAACGAATTGATTAAAGAAAGCTATTTCTTCAGGACATTCATCCATAACATATTTTATAACGTATTTTAACATGTTTTCAGCAACTTCCATGTCATCTATTAAATCAGCAAAAGCCATTTCAGGTTCTATCATCCAGAATTCAGCAGCATGTTTTACTGTATTTGAATTTTCAGCTCTAAATGTAGGGCCAAATGTGTATATGTTTCTAAATGCTAATGCAAAACACTCAGCATTTAATTGACCTGAAACTGTAAGATTTGTTTCTTTTCCAAAGAAATCTTGTGAAAAATCAATCCCACCATCTTCAGTTATAGGAGGAGCCATCATATCTAAAGTTGTTACTCTAAACATTTCTCCAGCACCTTCACAGTCTGAACCTGTTAATATTGGTGTATGAGTATAAACAAATCCTTGGTCTTGGAAGAATTTATGAATAGCATAAGCTGCAACACTTCTTACTCTAAATGTAGCTGAGAAAGCGTTACTTCTAGGTCTTAGGTGAGCAATTGTTCTTAAGTATTCAAAAGTGTGTCTTTTCTTTTGTAGAGGATAATCAGAATCTGACATACCTTCTACATTTATTTCTTCTGCTTGAATTTCAAAGGGTTGCTTTGAATCTGGAGTTTCAACTAAAGTACCTACAACTGATATTGATGAACTTATAGGTAGTTTTGAAATTTCTTTATAGTTTGCTATTTTAGCACTATCAAAAACTACTTGAACGTTTTTAAAGAAAGAACCATCATTAACTTCTATAAAACCAAAAGCATTTGAAGCTCTTAAAGTTCTTATCCAACCTGAGATTTTTACTTTTTTATCACTGTATTCACTAGTATTTCTGTAAAGACTTTTTACTAAAACTACGTCTTTCATTATTATTTTCCTCTCTTTCCTAATTAAGTTTTATTCCAAATAAAAAAGCCATTCATCCACATATTTAATGGGACGAATGGCATTATTCGCGGTACCACCCAAATTGCTATAAAATAGCCGGCTTTATGAACACTAAAATGTTCCTCAAGTGTAACGGCCTGAAACCGTCTAAGTCTACTCTCCTAAGGGATTTCGGTTAGAAACTCAGAGATGTTCTTCAAAATAGGACACACTACAGAACTTACACCATAATCTGCTCGCTTAAAGTTAAATCCTAAAACTACTCTTCTCTTCATAGTAAATAAAATCTATTTAGTTCAATTAATAATGATTTTACAATAAAATATTAACATTTGCAATATTAAGCGCATAGAAATATATAGATATAGTGCGTAATATAGGAGTTTTTATGTGTAATTTTTTTGATGAAAAGTTTGAGGAAATAAACAAAATAAAATATTTAATGACATTTTGTAAAGAGGAAAATCAAAAAAATATATATAGGGAGAACTTGGAGAAGGTTTTTAAGGAATTTATTTTAGAAAAAGATGAAGTTAATAAAGAGACTTTCCCTATTATTACTAGGGAGGAATTAGCAAGCTTTAATGGCAAGGATAAAGAAAAAATTTATATAGCTATAGAAGGAGTAATTTATGATATTTCAAATTTAAAAGAATTTAAAGAAAGTCCATATAATTCTTTAAAGGCTGGAAGTGATGTAACAGAAGAATATAACAATTTACTTAAAGATGGAAATTATGACATACTTAAAAATATTCATAAGGTTGCTCTTTTAGCAGAACCTTATGAAGAAGAAGTTATTAAGGATAAGGAAGATAATTTTAATAAAGAGGAGTTAAATATAATTCCTTTAGAAGAACTTTCAAAGAATAATGGGGAAAAAGGTTCTTTATATTATATAGCCATAGAGGGAATAGTTTATGATATAAGTAATTTACCTTTAGTAAATATATTAAAGAATATGGGGTTAAGTTTAGGCAAAGATCTTACAAAAGAATTTAAGAATAAATATAGAGGAGATAAAAAGATTTTAGAAGGAGCTAAAAAGATAGGGATTCTTCATGAATTTAAAGAATCTATTAGAGGAAAACATATAGAAAATTAAAAATAGCTATTAATTTAAAATTACCTTAGTAAAATAAAAGCTAGATTGCCATATAAACAATTAAATTAAAACTTTAATAAGATATATTTTAGTTTTAATTAATTGTTTAAATAGGTCTAGCTTTTTATTTATTCTTTACCTGATTCATAAGAATAGATTAATTTTTGTGGGAAATTTTTAAGTTCCATGTCTTTCATAGTTCTTTTATATTCATAAGGAATACTTTTCATTTCAACTTTTAATTTGAACTCATTTGAGAAATCTAATATAACATAAGTTGCATTAGGTTTACCATTTTTAGGTTTCCCAACGCTTCCATCATTTATTATAACTTTATTTCCTAGTTTTTTAGCATAAGGAATATGAGTATGAGCACAAACTAAAACATCTTCAGAAAGTTCATTCATTATTTCCTCTAAGCAAGGAGAGTTCTCAGTTAAATATTCATTTATTTTTCTTGGACTTCCATGTACAAATTTAATGGATTTTCCACAGATATTCATAGATAGGTTATCAGGAAGATTATCTAAATAATATCTATTAGAAGTTCTAAGTTCTTCTACTGTCCATGGAAGAGAAAATGAGTTTATTTCTGTATCTCTAATGTATGTATAATCATTATCAACAACAGAGGCATCATAATTCCCTTTTAAGCACAATATATTTCTTCTTCTTATAAGTGCTATTACTTCATTAGGATGAGGCCCATAACCAACTAAGTCTCCTAAACATATTATGGAATCAATATTTTGGTTATCTATATCTTCTAGAACTTCTCTTAAGGCATATAAGTTTCCATGTATATCTGATATTACTGCTATTCTCAATTTAAAGACCTCCTTATTTATTAAAAATTTTCCTTATAAACATTATATAACAATTTAGTGGACAAAATGAAAAATAAATATTACAAATAAGAATATTATGTATAAATTGCTTGGCATTAGGCATATTTAAATATGGTATAATTTATTTAAAGAGTTTAACTATTAGAGAGGAGCGATTAAGGTGAAAGAGGGAAGAGTAAAAAGAATTATAGAAGCTATGAAAGAGAATAATATACCTCAAATGTTAGTTTCATCACCGGCAGCAATATTTTACTTAACAGGTAAATGGATAGAGCCAGGAGAAAGGTTAGTAACACTTTATTTAAATACAAAAGGAGAAAATAAGTTTGTAGTAAATGAATTATTTCCTATAAATGAAGATTTAGGAATAGATATTTTATGGTATAACGATACTATGAATCCTATAGATATCTTAGATAAAATAATAGACCATGAAGAAATTTTAGGAATAGATAAGGATTGGAAGGCTCATTTTCTAATTCAATTATTAGATAGAAATTCAGCTAAGAAATTTGTAAATGGTTCTCCTATTATTGATAGAGTTAGAATGATAAAGGATAATGAAGAAATAGCTTTAATGAAAGAAGCTTCAAGAATAAATGATATTGTAGTTGAAAAAGCAATAAAGAGCTTAAAAGAAGGAATGACAGAAAAAGAAGTGGTAGCAGTTTTAGGACAGGGATATGAGGAGTATGGATGTCAAGGATATTCTTTTGAACCTATAGTTGCTTTTGCAGCTAATGCAGCAGACCCACATGCAGAATCAGGAAACCAAAAGTTGAAAAAAGGTATGGGAGTTTTAATAGATACTGGATGTAGAAAAGATTATTATTGCTCAGATATGACTAGATGTGTTTTCTTTGGTGAGCCTACAGAGCATCAAAAAGAAATATTCAATATAGTTTTAGAGGCAAATAAAGCAGCTATTAAAATGATTAAACCAGGCGTTAGATTCTGTGATATAGATAAGGCAGCTAGAGATGTTATAGAAAGCAAAGGATATGGAAAATACTTTACTCATAGAACTGGTCATTCAATTGGAATAGAAACTCATGATTTTGGAGATGTTGGTTCAACTAATACTGATTGTGTAAAACCAGGAATGATTTTTTCTGTAGAACCAGGAATATATCTTCAAGGAGATATGGGAGTTAGAATAGAAGATTTAGTTTTAGTAACTGAAGATGGTTGCGAGAGATTAAATCATTTAAATAAAGAATTTGTTGTTATAAAATAGTATTTAAAATAGAAAGAACATTCTTCCTTTGAAGAATGTTCTCTTATTTTTTAGGTAATTTTTTAAATTAAAGTATTAAGCGCTAAATAAGATACCTGCTATAGTTGCTGTCATACAAGTTGCTAATACACCACCTAAAAGTGCTTTAAATCCTAATTTAGCTATGATTGGTTTCTTCTCTGGAGCTAAGCCACCAATACCACCTAATTGAATAGCAACTGAACTTAAGTTAGCAAAACCACAAAGAGCATAAGTTAATATCATTATAGTCTTTGGCTCTAAAGTTCCATTTGCTATATAGTTTGATAATTGTGAGTAAGCTAAGAATTCGTTAACTGCTAACTTAATTCCAAGTAAGTCACCAGCTGCGAAAACGTCTTTAGTAGGAACTCCCATAATGAAAGCTAGTGGAGAGAATAATCTACCAAGAATCCAGTTTAAGCTTAACCAAGGTGCACCAAAAATTCCGCCTATTGCTCCGAATAAAGCATTAATCATAGCTATAAGAGCAACGAATGCAAGAAGCATAGCACCAACATTTAAAGCTAATCCTAAACCTTCAGCAGCACCATTTGCTGCAGCTTCAATAACATTTTCACTTTCAACTTTAAGCTCTAAAGTTCCGCCACCTTTAGTTTCAGGAACTTCAGTTTCAGGCACTAATATCTTAGCTAATATAAGTCCTGCTGGAGCTGCCATAATTGAAGCAGCTAATAAGTTACCAGCATTTACACCCATAGCAACATAACCAGCCATAACACCACCGGCAACAGTAGCCATACCACCTACCATAATTGCACATATTTCTGACTTAGTCATGTTTTTTATGTATGGTTTAACTAGTAGAGGAGCTTCAGTTTGACCTAAGAATATATTACCAACTGCGCTGAAAGTTTCAGCACCGCTTGTTCCTAAGACCTTACAAACTCCTTTAGCAATAACTTTAACTACTATTTGAACTATACCTAAGTGGTAAAGTACACTCATTAATGATGAGAAGAAGATAATAGTTGGTAATACTTGTAGAGCAAATATCATTCCGAATTTGTCTGTATCAAGTAATGGTCCAAATAAAAATGAACTACCTTCTTTAGTAAAGTCTAATAATTTAGTTATTCCACTACTAATCCATTCAAAAACTGCTCTACCAGCTGGAACTTTTAGAATTAGTAAGGCAAATACTATTTGTAATAAAAGTCCAGTACCAACTAATCTCCAGTTGATTTTCTTACGATTTTCAGAAAAAAGAACAGCTATACCAATAATACAAATAAGACCAATTACACCAATAAACCTATCCACATTTATTCTCCTTTTCTTATGTTTTTTATATTATTTTATTTAAAGTATATAAATTTAATAAAAATTAAATTTCTTTTATTATGTTAGTCATTAGTTCTATGAATGTTTTTCTAACCTTAGCTGAAGTTTCCATAACTTCTTCATGGTTAAGTGGTTGTTCTAAAATACCAGCAGCCATGTTAGTCATGCAAGATACACCAATAACTTTCATTCCACTATGGTTAGCTACTATAACTTCGGGAACTGTTGACATACCCACAGCGTCTGCTCCTAAAATTCTAGCCATTCTAACTTCAGCAGGAGTTTCATAAGTAGGACCACTAAACATAGCGTAAACACCTTCTTTTACTTCTATACCAAGGTTTTTAGCTATATCTTTAACTTGTTCTCTTAAATCCTTATCATAAGCATTTGACATATCAGGGAATCTAGTACCAAATTCGCTTAAGTTTTTACCTATTAAAGGATTTGAGCCAGATAAATTTAAATGATCTGATATTATCATTAAATCTCCAGGAGTGTAATCTTTATTAACAGCACCAGCTGCATTAGTAACTACTAAAGTTTCTACTCCTAATAATCTCATAACTCTTACAGGACAAGTAACTTCTTGCATTGAATATCCTTCATAGAAGTGGAATCTTCCTTGCATTGCAACAACTTCTTTACCTTGGAATTTTCCTATAACTAATCTTCCAGCATGACCTTCAACTGTAGATACAGGGAAATTTGGGATTTCATTGTATGGGAAGTATTCAGCATCTTCTATTTGGTCTGCTATAGCACCTAAGCCAGATCCTAAAATTAATCCTAATGTTGGATTATACTTACTTTTTCCTTTTATGTACTCTGCAGCTGTTTTAATTTTCATTGATAAATCCATAACTTTACACCTCTTTAATAAAATTTTAATTTAGTAATAATTTTAATTGTGGAATATTTCTAGTTTGTGGTAACGCTTACTTTAAAATGTATAGAATTCTAAATTAAACTTAATTTATTTTAGTAACTTCTCTGAACCTTTTAAAACAAGTTCAGGAGTTATTATTATACTGTTTAGTTCTTTTTTTGAATCGTCTTTTAAAGATTCTATTAGCAAGTTCATGCCAATTTCTCCAAGTTCTCTAGTAGGACCATTTATATGACTAAGGTTTACACCTAAGGTATCTAAAATAGGTATATTATCAAAGGAAATTAATGAAATATCTTTTGATAATTTAAGGTCTGCTTCTCTTAAAGCTTTTAAACACCCTAAAGTCATAAGGTTATTACATACAAAAATAGCCGTTGGTCTATTTTTCATTGCTAGTATTTTTTTTGTACATTCATAACCACTTTCCTCATCATAGTTTCCGTAAAAAATTAAATCTTTATTTATAGGAATGTTATTCATGAGCAAAGCTTTTTCATATCCTAATAGTCTGTCTTGAGAAGGTTTAGATGTCATGCGACCAGTTATTATAGCTATTTCTTTGTGGTTAGCTTTAATTAAGGCCTCAACTGCATCATAAGAACCTTTAATATTGTCTACAAAAACTCCATTGAAATTATGATACTTAAGACTTCCATCAACTAATATAACAGGAATACCTAAGTTTGTTATTGTTTTTAAATATTCGCTATTTAAATCATTTTCAACAGAGGTTGGACAAATTATCATGCCTCTTATTCTTTGTTCTTTTAAAGTTTTTATAGCTTTAATTTCTTTATCTATACTTTCATTAGAATCACAAAGAATTAAATTAAGATTATGTTTTTCTGCAACATCACTTATTCCTTTTATTATTGACCCAAAAAAGGGGTTTGTAATATCAGGAACAATAACGCCTATAGTATTTGTAATACTTTTAGAAAGACTTCTAGCTATTGCACTAGGCGTATAATTATATTTATTTATAACTTGCATAACTTTTTCGCGGGTTTCATCTTTAACATATCCTGAGTTATTTATAACTCTAGAAACTGTTGCTAAGGAAACACCTGCTTCTTTTGCAATGTTATTTATGGTTACAGACATTTCATTCACCCCCTTGTACATATTATAGATTAACTGAGAAAATAATTAAACAAATATTTTCCAATAAAAATTTAATTTGATTTTCTGTGTTATCGCTTACATAAAATTGTACAAAAAAAGGATTACTATGTGTAAATGATAACATTATTTTTACAAGAATGCAAATAAAAAAAGACTATTTTTTTAATAAAATAGTCTTTTTTTTAATTTACTTTAAAAAAAGTTCACCAACTTTTACTACATCGCCAGCTCCAACTGTTAAAAGTAGGTCTCCTTCTGATAAGTTAGCATTTACATAATCTAGTGCTTCCTCATGAGAATGTACATTTTTACACTTAACTCCATGTTTTCTTATAGCCTCTCCTAATTGGTCAGAACTTACTTCTCCTAAGTCCTTCTCCCTAGCAGCATATATGTCCATTAAAACAAGCTCATCACAATCATCAAAACATTTAACAAAATCATCAAATAAAGTCTTAGTTCTTGTGTAAGTATGTGGTTGGAATACACAAATTATTTTATTATTTTTCATTTTTTTAGCAGTACTTAAAGTAGCTTTTATTTCTACAGGATGATGAGCATAATCATCAATAACAGTTACTCCGTTTTTAGTACCTTTATATTCAAATCTTTTATGAGCCCCACCGAAAGAGGAAAGTCCTGAAATTATTGATTTTGAGTCTATATTAAATATTTCACCTACACATACAGCAGATAATGAATTTGATACATTATGCATACCAGGAACATTTAAAGAAAGTGATAAAAGTTTTTCCTCTCCTTTAAATACATCAAATGTAGCACAACCCTTTTCGTTAAACTCAATATTTCTAGCTTGTATATCTCCATTATTAATTCCATAAGTTAATACATTGCATTTAGCATCTTTAATAACTTCTAAGACTTTTTCGTCATCAGCATTTCCTATTATATATCCATCCTCGGGAATAAGTGCAACAAACTCTTTGAATGTATCCTTTATGTGATTTATATCTTTGTAGAAATCTAGATGGTCTGCATCTATATTTAATATTATACCAACATATGGGAAAAATCTTAAGAAACTTTGTTTATATTCACAAGCTTCAGTTATAAAGTATTCACTATTACCAACTCTAAAGTTTCCATTTATTATATCTAAATCGCCACCAACTAATATAGTAGGGTCTAAGTTTGCACTAAGAGCAACATGAGAAATCATTGATGTTGTAGTAGTTTTTCCGTGAGTTCCAGCTACTGCAACATTAAATTTATGCCCTTTCATTATTTGGCCTAAAAATTCAGCTCTATCCATTAAGATAAGGTTATCTTCCTTAGCTTTAATTATTTCTGGGTTATCATCTGAAATAGCAGCAGTATATACAACTATATCTACATTTTCTAGGTTTTCTTTTTTATGACCTATGTATATTTTTGCTCCTTCTTCCTTTAATCTATTAGTAATTTCTGATTCTTTTGAATCAGACCCTGAAACTTTATAACCAGCATTAAGAAGTACAGCAGCTAAGCCACTCATACTAACTCCGCCAATTCCTATAAAATGAACTTTTTTATCAATATCTTTTAATAAATCGAAAGACAAGATACCAACTCCTTTACTTATATACACTAATAATTATATACACTTTTTTGGAAAAGCACACAAAAAAATTATTTTTAAAAGTATTTTATGATAATTTACTTATTTTAGTGAAAATAGAATAATAGATAATTATACACTTAAAAAGGAAAATGTTAATAATTATTAATAAAAAAAAATTAAAATTCGCACAGAGTAATATATAACTGGTTAACAGTATTAACAAAGTTTGTTATAATTATTTTAAATGTAGGATTAATGGTTAATTATATTAATGTGTGTGGTTTTTTAGGAGAAAATATCAATAAATTGTGGAAAAATATATACTTGTGTACTGGAAATTTATATAGGTCAGGTGATTAATATGGAGAAGTTAAGTAGAAATAGCAGAGTATCGATTATAACAAAAGTTCTTATAGAAAATCCTAATAAAATAATAGGATTAAATAAGTTTTCAGATCTTTTAAATGCGGCAAAATCAACTATAAGTGAAGATATAGTTATAGTTAGAGAGGTTTTATCTAAGTTTTCTATGGGAAAGGTAGAAACAATAGCAGGAGCGGCAGGTGGAATAAAGTATATTCCTGAAGTTGGAGATTTAGAAAAAAGAAAGTTTTTAGATGAACTTTGTGATATTGCAAGTGAAAGCAACAGAGTTGTTCCAGGTAATTTTTTATATGTTACCGATATCATGTTTAATCCAAGTATAATAAGTAAGGCTTCTATTATATTGGCATCTTATTTTCAAGATATGGATATAGACTATGTAATAACTGTAGAAACTAAAGGAGTTCCTTTAGCTTATGAAGTTGCCAAATGTTTAGGTGTTCAATTAATAACAGCAAGAAGAGATAGTAAAGTAACAGAAGGTTCTACAGTTTCTATTAATTATGTTTCAGGAACTTCAGGCAAAATACAACAAATGTGTTTATCTAGAAAATCTTTAAAGCAAGGAAGTAAATGTATATTTATAGATGATTTTATGAGAGGTGGCGGAACTGCAAAAGGTTTAGTAGATTTATTAAAGGAATTTGATTCTGAACTTCTTGGAATTGGTGTATTAATAGATAACAAATTATCTACAAACAAAATAACTAAGGACTATGTTTCTTTAATAGATATTATAGAGATAAATGAAAACGGAGTGAAAATGGTACCCTCTATTTAATAAGAAAATGTTATTATGTTAAAAAATAATTTACAAAAAATATGAAAAAAAGAAGGATTTCAAAATTTTTCATAGAATATACATAATAACAACAACTGGAGGTGTACCATAATGAATATTACAGATGTAAGGATTAGAAAGATAGCTTCAGAAGGTAAAATGAAAGCTATAGTTTCAGTAACTTTTGAAAATCAATTTGTAGTCCACGATATAAAGGTTATAGAAGGACAAAATGGATTTTTTATTGCAATGCCAAGTAGAAAGACACCAGATGGAGAGTTTAAAGATATAGCTCATCCTATAAATACTGAAACTAGAGAAAAAATTCAAAAAGCTATTCTTGATGAATATGAAAAGGTTAAAAATTTAGATACTCAGGAATAATTTAAATAAAAGGAAGTTAACTTCCTTTTATTTTTTTATTCTAATATTTTATTTAGGGTAAAAGTGGTAACTTAATGTTGAAATAAGATATTTATTAACATATAATTGAAAATGAGAAATTTAAAGATTTCTTAAAAAAATAAGAGATTAATTTTAAATAGTATAGCTTATATAATAAAATGAGTATCACAAAGAGGTGTTTTTATGAATAAATGTGCTATAATATTAGCAGCAGGTCAAGGAACTAGAATAAAATCTAAGTTACCAAAAGTTTTACATAAAGCTTGTGGAAAAGAAATGGTTAACCATGTAATAGATGCTATGAGAGATGCAGATATAGATGATGTTAACGTAATAATAGGAAAAGGTGCTGACTTAGTTAAAGAAAGAACAAAATCAAGAAATGTCAGTTATTCTTTACAATCAGAGCAGTTAGGTACTGGCCATGCAGTAAAATGTGCGAAAGAATTTTTAGCAGGAAAAACAGGAGTTGTGGCAATTTTCACAGGAGATGCTCCTTTAATAAAAGCTGAAACTGTTAAAAATCTAATAGATTCACATATAAAAGAAGATAATTCTGCTACACTTTTAACATCAATTATAGAAAATCCAACAGGATATGGAAGAATAGTTAGAAGTGGTGATTCAGTTGAAAAAATAGTAGAACATAAAGATTGTAATGAAGAAGAAATAAAAATACAAGAAATAAATGCAGGAATGTATTGTTTTGATATAGAAAGTCTTTTATCTTCTCTAGAAAAGCTTTCAAATAATAATGCTCAAGGAGAATATTACTTAACAGATGTTATAGAAATATTAAAGAAAGAAAACAAAAAAGTTGGAGCTATGATAACAGATTTTGAAGAAACTTTAGGAGTTAATTCAAGAGCTGAACTTGCTAGAGTTGAAAGCATAATGAGAAATAGAATAAATAGAACTCATTTAGATAATGGAGTTACTATAATAGACCCTCTAAACACATATATAGAACCAGATGTAGTTATTGGAAGAGATACTATAATATATCCAGGTAATGTTATAGAAGGAAAAACGGAAATTGGAGAAGATTGCATTTTATATCCTAATTCAAGAATTAAAGATAGTGTAATAGGAAATGGTGTTGAAATTCAAAGTTCAGTTATTTTAGAGAGTAAAATAGGTGATGAAACAACTGTAGGACCATTTGCTTATGTTAGACCAGAAAGTGTTGTAGGGCAACAAGTTAGAATTGGGGATTTTGTTGAAATAAAAAAATCAACTATTGGTAATAATACAAAGATTTCACATTTAACTTATATTGGAGACGCTGAAGTTGGAGAAAGATGTAACTTTGGTTGTGGTACAGTTGTGGTTAACTATGATGGAAAGAATAAATATAAAACAATAATAGGTGATGATTCATTTATAGGATGTAATACTAATTTAGTTTCTCCTGTTGAAGTAAAAGATAATACTTATATAGCAGCAGGTTCAACAATAACTAAAGAGGTTCCAGAAGGAAGTTTAGCTATAGCAAGAGCTAAACAAAAGAATATAGAGGGCTGGGTTGAAAGAAAAAAGCTTAAATAAGCATTAAATATACAAAGGCCAAAGGCTAGGTTTAATTTTAAGGAGGTCTTCACTAAATGGAAAATCATTTAAAAAACATAAAAATATTTACAGGTAATTCTCATCCAGAATTAGCTAAAGAAATTGCAAAGGCTTTAAACATAGAATTAGGTAAAGCTGAAGTTGGAACTTTTAGTGATGGAGAAATATCAGTAAATATAAAAGAAACTGTTAGAGGTTGTGATGTATTTATAGTACAGTCAACTTGTAGTCCTGTAAACAATAATTTAATGGAGCTATTAATAATGATTGATGCTTTCAAAAGAGCTTCAGCAGGTAGAATAAACGCTGTTATACCTTATTATGGATATGCTAGACAAGATAGAAAAGCTAAGTCAAGAGATCCAATAACAGCTAAGTTAGTGGCAGATTTATTAACAGCAGCAGGTGCTGACAGAGTTCTTACAATGGATTTACATGCAGCTCAAATTCAAGGATACTTTAATATACCAGTAGACCATCTACTAGGTTCGCCTATATTAGCAAAATACTTTGTTAATAAAGGATTAGCTGATAGAGACGATGTAGTTGTAGTGTCTCCAGATTTAGGTTCTGTAACTAGAGCAAGAAAATTTGCAGATAAGCTTAATGCTCCTATAGCTATAATAGACAAAAGAAGACCAAAAGCAAATGTATCTGAAATTATGAATATAATAGGTGAGGTTAAGGGAAAAGTTTGTATCTTAATAGATGATATGATAGATACAGCAGGAACTATAACTAACGCCGCAAATGCGCTTAAAGATTTAGGAGCAACAAATGTATATGCTTGTTGTACTCATGGAGTATTATCAGGTCCTGCCTTTGAAAGAATAAATAATAGTGCTATTGAAGAATTAGTTATGCTAAATACTATAGCTCTTCCTAAAACAGAAGGCTTAGAAAAATTTAAATCTTTATCAGTAGCACCTATAATGGCAGATGCAATAAATAGAATTTATGATGATGAACCATTAAGTGGATTATTCCAAGATTAAAAAAAGAGCGCTTATGTCGCTCTTTTTTTTTATAAATTCACTAAAAAATGAAACATTTTTTAAACAAAAACGTTTAAATTTGATTAAAATGTAAAAATAAAATAATTTTGTTAATTATAAATTGATAAAAATCAATAAATGTTTTACACTTTATTTATATACATTAATAATATTTTTAATGAAAAATATTTTATTTTTAAAGTATAAAATTGCACAAATAAGGACAAATGTAGAATAGTTACAGAAAGGATTTTAAGAGGTGAATTTTATGGAAGGTTTATTAGGAAAGATTTTAATTGTAGACGATGATGAAAATATATGCGAAGTAATAAAAATGTACTTAGAAACTACAGGCTACAATGTTAAAGTTGCACATGATGGAAAAGCTGCTAAAGAAGAGTTTGTAAACTTTAGCCCTAACTTAGTTGTTTTAGACATGATGTTACCAGGAATTGATGGAATGGAAGTTTTAAAATGGATTAGAAAAGATAGTAATGTTCCTGTAATAATGTTAACTGCTAAAGGAGAAACTTTTGATAAAGTCTTAGCTTTAGAAATTGGTGCTGATGACTATGTAGTTAAACCTTTTGAACCAAAAGAATTATTAGCAAGAGTAAAAGCTGTAATGAGAAGATATTCAGGAGAAGAACCTGATAATGTAGTATTAAACTTCCCAGGCTTAACTATAGATGCTAATTCTTATAAGGTTATATATAATGGAGAAGAAGTTAAAACTCCACCTAAGGAATTTGAACTTTTACATTACTTAGCAAGTAATAAAAATAAAGTTTTCACAAGAGATCAACTTTTATGTGAGGTTTGGGGATATGATTACCCAGGAGATTCAAGAACTGTAGATGTTCACATAAAAAGATTAAGAGAAAAGTTAAATGGTGGAGAGGATTGGCAACTTGAAACTGTTTGGGGTGTTGGGTACAAATTTGAGGTGAAATAATGAGATGTCGTGGCTTAGTTCCAAAGTTAATCTTAACACTAAGCGTAACAATATGCATTACTTTCTTTATTGTTGGTATAATACTCTCTAGCTTATTTAGAAAAGAATATTATCAAGAAAGATTAAAAACTTTATCTGGAGAGGCTAAGGTTATAGAACAAGTTGTAAATTCATTTATGAATAGTGAAACTACTTTAAGTGAATTAGACAAGTCTATATCATTTATTGGAGATTCACTAAAAGCAGATATTTATTTAGTTGATAGTTACGGTTACATATATTCAGTTTCAAATGAAAAATATGATTATCTAAAACGAACAAAAATAGATGATGAAGATATGAAGGTATTAAAAGAAAATACATCTATAGAGAGAAAAAAGAAAAAAGAATTTATATATTCTAAACCTATATTCTATAAAGGTGTATTTACTGGAGCTATATCTATAGTAACACCTTTAAGTGCATTGTCAGATTCTCTTGTTAGAATTAATCAGATAGTATGGATGTGTGTAGCTGTAGCAATAATTTTTTCAGGATTAGCAATATATTTTATTTCTAAGAAGATTATTATAAAGCCTTTAAAGGTTATAAATAATGCTGCTAAAAAAATTGCTAATGGTGAAATTGGAAATAGAGTTAATGTCTCTTATGATGATGAAGTTGGTGAACTTGCAGAGTCTTTTAATATAATGGCTACTTCTATTGAGGAAGCAGAATTGAATAGAAGAGAATTTATATCTAATGTGTCTCATGAGTTAAGGTCTCCTATGACATCTATTAAGGGATTTATAACTGCCATATTAGATGGAGTTATTCCTAAAGATAAAGAAGAGTATTATCTTGTTATAGTAAACGATGAGATAAGTAGATTAACTAGACTTATAAATGACTTATTAGACTTATCAGCTATGCAAGCTGGAAAACTTGAGTTTAATATAAGTGAGTTAGAATTAAATAGAATAATAGAAACAACTGTGTTAAAGATGAATCAAAAGGCAACAAGTAAAAACATAAAGGTTGAAGTTTTACTAGAGAGCGAAAAACAATATGTTTATGGTGATAATGATAGACTTATACAAGTTGTTACTAATTTAGTTGATAATGCAATAAAATACTGTGATGAAAATGGTGAGGTTAAAATATCAACTAAAACAAAAGGCGGTAAAATTGTTGTTAGTATATTTAATACTAGCAAAGGAATTGATGAGTATGATTTAACCCATATTTGGGATAGATTTTATAAAGTCGACAAAGCAAGAAGCAATAAGACTAGTACAGGATTAGGTCTATCAATTGTTAAAAATATAATTCTTCAATTAGAAGAGGATATTTGGGCTGAAAATGTAAAAAATAAAAATGGTCAAATAATAGGTGTTAGATTTAATTTTACTTTAACTAAAGTTAAATAAGTATTGCATAGGGGGGCTTTATGGGGAATTTTTTTAAAAACTCTAAAAAGGGGAAGGAGACCCATGGAGTAAATGAAAATAACTATGACAATATAGTGATTAAAAAGGATAAAAAAAGGTTTTGGATAAAAAACTTATTAAAGTTATTTTGTTTTATTATTCTAGTTGTTTTAGTGAGTTTTATTGCCTTTAAACACTATACTAAAGATTTAACGATTAAAGAACAAAAAGAAAGTCTTTTAAATGAGATAAAAGATGGAAGGTATGATATAACTAATTTAGTTAATAAATCAGGGTCTAGTTTAGTTACGATTAGTGAAGATAGTAGTAATTTATCGTCAGAAAAAGAATCTGATAAAAACGTTTCAGGGTCTATTGTGAGAACAGATGGATACATAATAACTAGTTATAGTGCCATAAAAGAATTTTCAAAAGTTTATGTTAAGATATCAGGTAGTGATATCAATCCTTTTGAAGCTAGAATTGTTGGATTTGACAAAGAAACAGATATTGCAGTTTTAAAAATAGGTGCTAATGGATTAAAAAGTATTTCAACATCTGAATTAGAAGTTGTGGAAGTAGGAGAAAAGGTTGCTGCCTTAGGAAATTCAAGTTGTGAAGAGCCTTTAGGTTTTGTTACAAATGGAATAATAACTTCTCCTATAAAAAAACTTGAGCTAAGAAAAGATGAAAATAATGATTCAGATTCTCTAAGTCTTATAGAAACTAATTCTTTAATAAATTCAGAAAATAATAGTGGAATATTATGTGATTATAATGGAGTTGTAATCGGAATAAACAGTCTATATTTTACCAAGAAATTTTCAAAAGAAGGAATATATTATGCAATAGAGATAAATGATGCCTTAAGAGTAGTTGATTCCATAATAAGAAAAGATGGGGAAACTTCTAATGTTACCTTAGGAATTACTGGTTCTACTGTTTCAGATGAAAAAAGTAATGTTTATGGAATATATGTAGAAGATGTTGAAAAAGATAGTAATGCCTTTAAAGCTGGAATAAAGCCTACGGATATAATAATTGAAGCTAATGAAAAAGAGATTAAAAATGTAGAGGATTTAGTTAATTTATTAAAAGAATATTCAGTAGGTGATGAGATTAATATTAAAGTTATAAGAGGAGAAGATATTAAAGATATTTTAGTAACTTTAAATTAATAAAAAGGTAAAGCCCTTCACAAAGTGAGGGGTTTTTTATTGTTTTATATTAATAGTGAAAGTATAATTAAAGAATGATTTAATTTTTAAATAATAACTTATTTTATAGGGAGGTTAATATGATTTTAGTAGTAGGATTAGGAAATCCAGGAAAACAGTATGAACAAACTAGACATAATATTGGTTTTGATGTAATTGATTATATGGCAAATAAGTATAATATTGATGTAAATAGGGAAAAATTTAAAGGGGTTTTAGGCGAAGGATTTATAGAAAATGAAAAGGTTATTTTATTAAAGCCTTTAACATATATGAATTTAAGTGGAGAAAGTATAAGAGAGCTAGCTAACTTTTACAAACTAGAAGATGATGAAATAATAGTTGTTTATGATGATATTAGCTTAGACATAGGAAGATTGAGAATTAGAGAAAAAGGTAGTGCTGGTGGACATAATGGAATAAAAAGCATTATACAAAATCTTGGTGGAGATAAATTTCCAAGGGTTAAAGTTGGGGTAGGACAACCTAAGGATAATTTAGTAAATCATGTTTTAGGGAAATTCTCAAAAGAAGATAGAGAAAAGATGGAAAAAGTTATTCCTATAGCTAGTGATGCAATAGTTGAAATAATAAAAAATGATGCTAAGGAATCAATGAATAAATTTAATGGAGTTAATATAGAATAATTTATTTACTTTAGAAATGGTGGTGTTTAGATTGAGGTTACAGGGGTTAATGACTCCCTTATTAAATAGTGAGGCTTTTAAAAAGACAAAATCTTTTATTGAAAATGAAAAATATCCAATAATTATAAAAGGTTTATCTGATTCTGGAAAATCCTATTTTATAAATGGTATATATGAAGAATCAGATAAGCCTATAGTTGTTGTTACTCACAATGATATTGAGGCTAGAAATATATATGAAGATTTATCTTTTTATTTACCTAATGTTTATTATTTACCTTCAAGAGAAATAGTTTTTTATAACATAGATGCAATTTCAGGAGATTTAAGATGGGCAAGATTAAAAGTTATAAAGGAGATGCTAAGAAGTACAAAAAAAATAATTGTTACATCAATAGAATCTTTTATAGCAACCTATACGCCTAAAGAACTTTATAAAAATCATGTTTTTAAAATTAAAGTTGGAGATGAAATAAATTTAAATGATATTGCAAGTAAACTTGTTGAAAGTGGATATGAAAGATTAGAAACTGTTGAAGGTAAGGGAGAATTTTCTTTAAGGGGAGGTATATTAGATGTATTTCCTCCTAATTCTTTAAATCCTTTTAGAATAGAACTTTTTGGAGATGAGGTTGAGTCTATAAGAACCTTTAATGTGGAATCTCAAAGAAGTATAGAAACAGTAAAGAGAGCAGAGATTTTTCCTGCTAAGGAGATTATATTAAATAAAGAAATAATAGAAAAAGCTGTAAAAAAAATGAGAAGTGAACTTTCAGAATTTGAAAGTAAGGTTTCAGATAAAGAAGTTAAAGAAAGGCTTAATAAAGTAATTAAAAGGAATATAGAATCTTTAGAAGAGAAATGGAATTTTGAAACTATAGATAGTTATCTTCCTTTCTTTTTTGATAAGCCAGCAACACTTTTTGATTATTTTAATAACTATACTTTTATAATAGATGACGCTAAAAGATGTAAGGGAAAATTAGAAAGTACTATTTTTGAGTTTAAAGAAAATTATGAATCTTTTTTAGAGAGAGGAAGCATATTACCCTCACAAATTAATTTGATTTTAGATGATAGTTTTGTTGAGGAATCTCTTAAGAGTAATAAGGTTATAAATTTAGTTCCTTTTGGAGAAGGCGGTTTTATAGATTCTTTAAATAGAGTTGAAATAAAACAAATTACTAAAAGTGGTTATCAAGGAAAACTTGATATGCTTATAGAAGATATAAAAGAAAATAAGGAAAATGGATTTAAAACATTAATACTTTCAGGAACAAGACCAAGAGGAGAAAGATTAGTAAATACTTTAAGAGAACTAGATATAGAAAGTGTTTATAAAGATGATGTTAATGATATAAATGATGGAGAAGTAGTAATAACCTTTGGAGAACAAAATAAAGGATTTGAATATCCTGATATAAAAATTTCTTTAATATCAGATAAAAGTGTTTTTGGTGAAAGTAAAAAAGCTAAAAAGACTAAGAGAAAAAAATCAAAGGGCGTATCTAAGATTAAAAGCTTTGCAGAGTTAAAGCCTGGAGATTATGTAGTTCATGTAAATAGTGGTATTGGAGTTTATAAGGGAATAAAACAAATAGAGGTTCAAGGACATAAAAGAGATTATTTAGATATTGAATATTCTAAAGGTGATAAGTTATATGTTCCTGTTGAACAATTAGATTTAGTTCAAAAATATATAGGTTCAGATAGTGCCTCTCCTAAGATAAGTAAGCTAGGTGGTAATGACTGGCAAAAAGCTAAAGCTAAGGTTAGAAAGTCTATAAACGATATAGCTGGTGATTTAGTTAAATTATATGCAGAAAGGTCAACGGTTAAGGGTTATAAATTTTCAAAGGATACTCAGTGGCAAAAGCAATTTGAAGATGAATTCCCATATGAAGAAACACCAGACCAATTATCAGCTATTGAAGATATAAAAAGTGATATGGAAGCAAATAAGGTAATGGACAGATTGCTTTGTGGTGATGTTGGATATGGGAAAACTGAAGTAGCTATTAGAGCGGCATTTAAAGCAGTAATGGAAGGAAAGCAAGTTGCATTCTTAGTTCCTACAACAATACTAGCTGAACAACATTATAAGAATATGAAAAAAAGATTTGCTGGTTTTCCTATAAGAATAGATATGATAAGTAGATTTAGGACAAAGAAACAGCAAACTGAAACTTTAAAAGCTTTAAAAGAGGGAAATGTTGACATATTAATAGGAACTCATAGGCTTGTATCTAAGGATATTCAATTTAAAGATTTAGGACTTTTAATTGTTGATGAAGAACAAAGATTTGGTGTTGCTCAAAAAGAAAAAATTAAAAGCTTTAAGAAAAATGTTGATGTTCTTACTTTAAGTGCAACTCCTATTCCTAGAACACTTCATATGTCTCTTACTGGTGTTAGAGATATTTCAGTAATAGAAACACCACCTGAGAATAGATATCCTATACAAACATATGTTGTAGAACAGAATGACCAACTTATTAGAGATGCAATTTTAAGAGAAATTAATAGAGACGGTCAAGTTTATTTTGTTCACAATAGAGTTGAAAGTATCCAAGAAGTAGCAAATTATATACAGGAACTTGTTCCAGAGTGTAAAGCAACTGTAATTCATGGACAAATGACAGAGAGACAGTTAGAAACTGAAATGATAGATTTCATGGAAAGAAAATATGATGTTTTAGTTTGTACATCAATAATCGAAACAGGAATTGATATTTCAAATGTAAACACAATGATAGTAAATGATGCTGATAAAATGGGGCTTTCTCAACTTTACCAATTAAGAGGAAGAGTCGGAAGAAGCAATAAGGTTGCTTATGCATATTTCTTATATCAAAGGGATAAGGTTTTAACTGAGGTAGCAGAGAAAAGGCTTAAGGCTCTAAAAGATTTCACAGAACTTGGCTCAGGTTTTAAGATTGCGATGAGAGACCTTGAAATAAGAGGAGCAGGAAATATGATGGGTTCAGCTCAGCATGGACATATGGCTGCTATTGGGTATGATTTATATTGTAGAATGTTAGAG
The DNA here is from genome assembly GCF_058310255.1 of Clostridium sp. TJA038. Lineage (NCBI taxonomy): Bacteria > Bacillati > Bacillota > Clostridia > Eubacteriales > Clostridiaceae > Clostridium > Clostridium sp. TJA038. Next base: position 119,297 of record NZ_JBZEFA010000005.1, read on the forward strand.
GATACTATAAGAATTATAAAAGGTGAGATGGATAGAGAACCAGTTGAAACTACTGTTGACTTAAAAGTTGATGCCTTTATTCCTTCAAGTTATATAAAAGATGAAATTCAAAAGATTGAAGTTTATAAGAAAATTGCAGCTATAGAAAATGAAGAAGATTATGAGTATGTTAAAGAGGAATTAGAAGATAGATTCTCATCTATTCCACATACTGTATATAATCTTATGGATATAGCTTATATAAAAAGTAAAGCAAAACTTTTAAATATTGAGGAAATAAAAGAAAGAAATGAAGATGTAATATTTATCTTTGAAAGTAGAGAAAGAACTGATAAGAGAATATTTAAAATTCTTTTAGAGGATTATAAAGAAGATATATTAATTGAATTTTTAGATAAGCCAACACTTTTATATAGAGTTAAAGATAGAAAGAAAGAAGATGTTTTAAAAATATTTAAGGAAATGCTTGATAAAATAATAAATTTAAGAAATGAGTAATTAGTGAATTAATAATTTATAAATTGAAATATTATTGTAACATTGATATACTAAAATAGGATTTAATTAGAATATTATGTAAATTTTAATAGGAGAAAGGCGAGGTATTAGAATGATAAGTGTAAAGAAGATAGTAGGAGCTGCACTAGTTGGAGTTTTAATGTTTGGTGCTGTTGGGTGTAATATGGTAGAAAAAACTCAAGCCGCTATTGAGAAAACTGCTGTAGCTACAGTAGACGGAGAAAAAATAACTTTAGGAGAAGTTGATTCACATCTAAAGGGACTTTTTGATAGCTTAAAGGAGAAATATGGAGATAAGTACATGGAAGACCCAGAGGCTGCTCAACAAATATTACAACAAAGACAAGGAACTTTACAAGGAATAGTAAATGAAAAAGTATTAGTTATTGAAGCAGGAAAATTAGGCGTAACACCATCAGAGGATGAAATAAAAAAAGAAGTAGATAAGCAATTTGAAAGTATTAAAAAGCAGTTTGGAGATAATTTTAAAAAGGCTTTAGAAAATGAAGGCTTTACAGAAGAAACTTTTAGAGACTACTTAAAAAATCAAGTTATAGCTCAAGCTACTATAAATGCTGCTACTAAAGATGTAAAGGTAACAGATGAGGATGCTAAAAAATATTATGATGAAAATAAGCAACAGTTTGTAGCGAATGCAACAGGGGTTCTTACAAGACACTTATTATTTGAAAATGAAAAAGAAGCTCAACAAGCTTATGACGATATAAAATCTGGTAAAACAACATTTAACGATTTATTTGAAAAATATCAAAACAATAAAGCAGAAAAGAAAACCCCTATAGCAGAAAGTTTAGGAGTAGTTCCTGAAGAAAATTCAGGTTTAGATCCAGACTTTGTAGCAGGATTAAAAGATTTAAAAGAAGGTGAAATATCTAAGCCTATAAAAACTAGATTTGGATATCATATAATTGAAGCTGGTCCAACTTATGAAAAAGGTGCACAATTACCTTTTGATGCTGTTAAATCACAAATAGTACAAATGTTAAAACAACAAAAAGATTCAGAAAAGTTTAATCAAGATATGGACCAATGGAAAAAAGATTTAAATGTAAAAGTTTATGAAGATAAATTACAAGAAGGCTTAAAAATAAGCAAATAGTATTTATTAAGACTTATGGAAGTTATTCCATAAGTCTTTTTTTATTTAGAACTTTAATATATATTTTCTTAATTTGGCTATTAAATTTAAAGATGACATAAATAGAATGAATATGCATAAAATTTCAAATAAATTTAATACTATTAGTGTACATAAAAATTAGTAATTATTATGTTTTATAAGGAGGTACAAATAAATGAAAGCTACAGGAATAGTAAGACGTATTGATGATTTAGGTAGAGTTGTAATACCTAAGGAGATAAGAAGAACTTTAAGAATAAGAGAGGGAGACCCTTTAGAAATTTTTACAGATAGAGATGGAGGAGTAATATTAAAAAAATACTCACCAATAGGAGAATTAACTGATTTTTCTAAAGAGTATGCTGAAGCTTTACAACAATCAACAGGACATATAATTCTTATATCTGATAATGATGCGTTTATATCTGTAAGTGGAACTTCTAAGAAAGAATTTTTAGAAAGAAAAATAAGTGATGACTTAGAAGATATAATGAACAAAAGAAAGTCTGTAGTATTAAGTGCTAATAATAAAAATTTAATACCTATTCATAGTGATGATGAAGAAGGAAAATACACAGGTCAAGTAATAGCACCTATATTAGCAGAAGGGGATGCTATAGGAGCAGTAGTTATACTTTCTAAAGAAGGAAAACCTTTAGGTGAAGTTGAGCAAAAATTAGCAGAAACAGCTGCTAACTTTTTAGGAAAACAAATGGAACAGTAATTTAAGCTATTATAATTTAATAATTATATTTTAAATAGTAATAATACCTCTGAATTTTAAATAATATAAAATGAGACTTAATTAAAGTAAAGTAAATCCTTATTTTAATTAAGTATTACAAAGGTTGAATTTCTAATAAATATTATAAAAGACATAGTATTTAAATATAATTTATTTAATTTAAATTTGGAGGTATTTTATGAATAAACAATCCCTTATAAAAGGTAGTTTAATACTTGCTTTTGCTGGAATTTTAGCTAAGTTTCTTGGGTTGTTTTTTAGATGGCCCTTAATAATGTTAATAGGAGATGAAGGGTTAGGATATTATCAAATGACATATCCCTTATATATGCTCTTTGTTGCGATTGCAGCAGGAATACCTATTGCAGTATCTAAACTAGTATCAGAAAAAAATGCATTAGGAAAATATGAAGAAAGTTTTCAAGTAATAAAAGAAGCTTTAAAAGTTATGGTTTTGTTAGGAATAGGGACAAGCATTTTTTTAGCAGTAGGAGGAAAGTTTCTTTTACCATTTTTGAAATGGGATAATAAAGCATATTATTCAATATTAGGTATTTGTTTAGCACCAACTTTAATTGGAATAATAACTCCGATTAGAGGATTTTTTCAAGGTTTTCAAAATATGAATCCAACAGCTGTATCTCAAGTTATAGAACAAATAGGTAGAGTTGTTATAGGTGTTGGATTAGCATATTTTTTAATAGATAAAGGAATTGAGTATTCTGCTGGAGGAGCCTCCTTTGGTGCAGTAGCTGGAGCCTTTGTAGCTTCAATATATTTAATTCCTAAGTATAGAAAAATTAAAAAAAGTTTTAGGTTAGGAAAAATAAAGGGAAGTCATAAAATATTTATGGAAATAATAAATATAGCACTTCCTATATCCATAGGTGCAGCAGTAGGAAGTGTTATGGGAGTTATAGATTCTGTTTTGGTTCCACAAAAACTTTTACAAGCTGGTTTTACAGGGCAAGAAGCTACTGTTTTATATGCTCAACTAACAGGAAAGGCAACAGTATTTACTAACATTCCTATGACATTAGCAACAGCTTTAGCAGCATCAATAATACCTATAATTTCTGAATTGTATATTCTTAAAGATAAATTTCAAGTTAAAGAAAAAATAGATACTACAATGAAACTATGTATGATAGTTTCAATTCCTTGCTTTTTAGGGCTGTTTTTCATGGCAGAACCTATAATGAATCTTTTATTTCCAGGAAAAGCTGATGGATTTATGATATTAAAATATTTGTCAATAAGTATTCCATTTTTAGTTGGAACACAAATAACAACATCTATTCTACAAGGTATGGGTTATTACTATAGACCTGTTCTTCATCTGTTTATAGGATGTATATTAAAAATTGTTTTAACAATTACTTTAATACCTATAAAATCTTTAAATATTTATGGTGCTGTAATAGCAACAATAATATCTTATTCTCTAGTAGTATTATTAAATCTTTTATATATGAAAAAGAGGTTTAAATATAAGCCTAATATAAAAGATGTAATAATAAAGCCAATATTTGCATCAATTTTAATGATTGGAACTGTTTTATATTTATATTCGCAAGCTTTAAAATATAGTGAAAATAACAGTATATCTTGCTTAATAGCTATATTTGTGGGTATTATTATATATATGATATCATTGTTTGTACTTAAGATTTTTAGTATTGAAGAAATAAAGGGAAAGCTAAAAAATTAATATAAATTGCGAAGGAGAATATGGAATGCTTAAGATAATTGGGCTAGGACCAGGTGCCTATGAAGCTTTAACAATAGGTGCATTAAAAGAGTTAAAAAACAATAAGAATATATTTTTTAGAACAGAAAAACATCCTACAGTTGATTTTTTAAAAGATGAAGGAATCAAGTTTAAATCATATGATTATGCTTATGAAAAATATGATAATTTTGATGAAGTTTATAAATATATTGCAGAGGATTTAATAACTAAAGTTAATAATGAGGAAGATTTAATCTATGCTGTACCAGGACATCCTCTAGTAGCTGAAAAGTCAGTAGTTAATTTAATTGAATTATGTAAAGAAAAAGATATTAACTATGAAGTTTTACCAGCAGTTAGCTTTGTGGATGCTATGATGGAAGCACTTCAAGTAGATCCTATAGAAGGGGTTAAAATAATTGATGCCTTTGATATGAAAAATCAAATTTTAGATAAGCGTGTTGGGACTATAATAACTCAAGTGTATAATAATTTCATAGCTTCTGAAGTTAAGTTAAGGCTTTTAGAAGCATATGAAGATGATACTGAAATAATATTTGTAAGAGCAGCTGGAGTTGAAGGTTTAGAGAGTATAAGAAAAATACCTTTATATGAGCTAGATTGGCAGGAAGATATAGATTATTTAACATCAATCTATATTCCTAAAGATTTAAATAATAAAAAAGATTTTCAAGATTTACTAGATATAATAGAATTTTTAAGAAGTCCTGAAGGATGTCCTTGGGATAGAGAACAAACTCATGAAAGTTTAAAGAGTGCTCTTTTAGAAGAATGTTATGAAGTTATAGAGGCTATTGAAAATGAGGATGAAGAGGCGTTAATTGAAGAACTTGGAGATGTCTTACTTCAAGTTGTATTCCATTCTTCTATAGGAAAAGAAGATGGATACTTTGATATTATGGATGTAATAGGTGCAGTATCAAATAAAATGATAAACAGACATCCTCATGTTTTTGGAAATAAGAATGTTGATAATTCAGAAGAAGTCTTATCAAATTGGGATGAAATAAAAAAAGAGGAAAAAGGAATTAAAACTTTAACTGAAGAAATGGAAGGTATTGCGAAATCACTTCCAGCTACTACTAGAGCATATAAGGTTCAAAAAAAGGCTAAAAAGGTAGGCTTTGATTGGGATAATATAAATTGTGCTATGGATAAAGTTAAAGAAGAATTAGAAGAAATAAAAGAGGTTTATAATTGTGAAGATAAGTCAATAATAGAAGGTGAAGTAGGCGATTTACTTTTTGCATGTATAAATGTAGCAAGGTTCTTAGAAGTGGATGGAGAATTAGCTTTAGATAAAACAATTAAAAAGTTTATAAAGAGATTTTCATACATTGAAAATCAATCAATAAAGAACAATAAAAATTTAAAAGATATGTCTTTAGAAGAGATGGATAAACTATGGGAAGAAGCTAAAATAAGTGAAAAATAAGCGTTTTTACTAATTTATGGCTTGCTAAAATATAAAAAGCAATAAATTTTAAAAAAAATGCAAAAATATCAGTATTTTTAGGGCAAAAATTGAAAGTATTGACTATACAAAGAAAGAAATATATATTATGATAATATAAGTTGATGCTAGTTCATTGGATAATTAGCAAACAATTATTGCAGTAAAGTAACTGGAATTTTAAGGAGGATGTAAAAGTGAATAAAGCAGAATTAATAACAAGCATGGCTGAAAAAAGCAACTTAACTAAAAAAGATGCTGAATTAGCTTTAAAAGCATTCATAGAAAGCGTTAGCGAAACTTTAGAAAACGGAGATAAAGTTCAATTAGTTGGATTTGGAACTTTCGAAACTAGAGTAAGAGCTGAAAGAGAAGGAAGAAACCCAAGAACTAAAGAAGTTATAAAAATACCTGCTTCAATAGCTCCTGTATTTAAGCCAGGTAAAGAATTAAAAGAAAGAGTTAACGCTTAATTTTAGATATTTTAAGTTTTGTTAATTTAACTTAAAAAAGCCCGAGTTATTTTACTCGGGCTTTTTTATTAATATTTTTATTTAAAAGGAGATTTTTATATGAGATTAGATAAGTATTTAAAGGTATCTAGAATAATAAAAAGAAGAACTGTAGCTAAAGAAGCTTGTGAAAGTGGAAGAGTTATAATAAATGGAAAAATCGCTAAGCCTTCTAATGATATAAAAGAAGGAGATATAATAGAAATATTATTTGGAAATAGAACTCTAAAGGCTAGAGTTATAAATATAGCAGAACATGTTAGAAAAGAAAATGCTAAAGAAATGTATGAAATATTAGAAGGCGAAGAAGACAAGTAAATAGTATGATTAGCTTTAAAGTAGTATTTAAAAATGACTAATATAATTTGAAATTATATTAGTCATTTTTTTATTTCAATATGAATAATCATAGGGTGAGGAAAATATTTTATTTAGGAGGATTCCTTAATGAATGAAAGAGATAAGGAACATAAAATAAAAAAAGGTACAAGTAGTCTTTCCTTAGATAATAGGAAGGTTTTATCTATTACAGGAGTAAATGAAGTTATAAACTTTGATGATGAAAAAATAAGTCTTAAAACAGATTTAGGTCCTTTAATAATAAAAGGAAGTGAATTAAAAATGAATAAACTAGATGTTCAAAATGGGGAGGTTGTAATAGGCGGATTTATAAGTAATATTGATTATTTAAATAAAAAGGTTAAAAAAAGAAGAAAATTATTTTCTAAGATTTTAAATAGGTGATAAAAATGCTATTAGATATAGATATTCAGTTTAAAATAATCATACTTTCAATATTATCAGGAGTTATTATTGGATTTTTATTTGATATTTATAGAGAGTTTAGAGGAGTTTGTAAGAATAAAATTGTATTAATTTTTGAGGATATACTTTTCTGGATTTGGTGTAGTTTAGTTATTTTCTTGTTTTTATTAAGGTATAATTATGCACTTATGGGGATTTATTTTTATGTATTTATGGGAATAAGTTTTATTATTTACTTAAAAACATTATCAAAATATTTTAGAAGAATACAACATAAATTTATTGCTATACTATTAAAGAATATAAGAATAATACTTAAAAATATGAGATATGCATTTAAAAATACCTTTACTAATTAAAAAGTTAATTCATAAGGTAAAAATTGCTTGAATTAAGCTATAATAGTGTTTACAATAGACTTATATCTTACCGTTTTAAGTATGGGGGTATAAGAGTGAAAAAAAGAATTAATTTAAAAAATATGGTAATACTTATATTAATTGCTATATTAGTAATTTCTGTAATTAGGCAGGAAGTTACAATGAATAAAATAAATAAGAACATAGAAGCGAAGCAAACTCAACTTAAAGAGCTTCAAGATAAGAATAAAAAATTACAAGATGAGGTAAACCAATCTTCAAGTGAAGAATACATAGAAAGAATGGCAAGAGAAAGATTGGGAATGATTAAAGAAGGAGAGAAAGTTATTACTAACTCTAATTCACCTCAAGATAAACAAAATAATGCTGAAGAAAACAATAATAAAAATAAATAAGGTTATTAATTAAAAATAACATATATTTTATTTATAAAAATTTAAGGAGGAAACTTTTAAACATGACCTTAATGGCAGGAAACATATTAGATGGTAGAATAATTAACATCACAAACTTTGGTGCGTTTGTTGAAGTGGAAGGAAAAACAGGTTTAGTTCATATATCTGAAGTAGCAGATACTTATGTTAAAGATATAAGAGAGCATCTTAAAGAAGATGACAAAGTAAAGGTAAAAGTAATTTCAGTTGATGATAAAGGAAAAATAAGTTTATCAATAAAGCAAGCTATGCCACCAAAGAAGAAATCTGTTAAACCTGCAGATTTTGATTGGAATAATGAGAAAAAAGCTAAGCCAAAACAAAATTTTGAAGATATAATGTCAAAATTTTTAAAGGATAGTGAAGAAAGACTTCAAGATGTAAAGAAACATCAAGATGTAAAACAAAGAAAAAGAAAGTCAATATAATAATTGATTGGAGCCTCTTGGATATTTTCCAAGGGGTTTTAAATTTAAAATATACTATTTAGCTTAGTTTTTCTATAAATTTTTGCAATTTATTTTTATGTGAGAACTTAGATTTTATAAGGGTTTATTAATATATTTAATAAATTTTATAAAAAAAATAAAAAAATATGTTGACAGTATGCTAAGGCTTATGTATAATAAATCTTGTCGTTGGGAAACACCATGACATGCCGAAGTGGCGGAACTGGCAGACGCACAGGACTTAAAATCCTGCGATGCTAACACATCGTACCGGTTCGATTCCGGTCTTCGGCACCAATAATATCGCGGGGTGGAGCAGCTGGTAGCTCGTCGGGCTCATAACCCGAAGGTCGTAGGTTCAAGTCCTGCCCCCGCAACCACATGGCGGGATAGCTCAGCTGGCTAGAGCATTCGGTTCATACCCGAAGGGTCGCAAGTTCGAATCTTGTTCCCGCTACCATTTAAATTTAATACATGCCGAAGTGGCGGAACTGGCAGACGCACAGGACTTAAAATCCTGCGATGCTAACACATCGTACCGGTTCGATTCCGGTCTTCGGCACCAANTTTAATACATGCCGAAGTGGCGGAACTGGCAGACGCACAGGACTTAAAATCCTGCGATGCTAACACATCGTACCGGTTCGATTCCGGTCTTCGGCACCAAAAACTCATCTTTTAAAGATGAGTTTTTATTTTTATATAAATATTTATTTATATAAAATCATATCTTATTCAACAAAAAAATTATATATAAAAACGATAATATTCTAAAAAATGCTATTAGTATAAAATTATTTCCAATAAACTGGTAATTAAATTATAAAATTATAATAAAAGTAATATAAGCAAATAAAAAAATGTTTTTTGATGTCTTAAAAAAATAAAAAATCCCTCTATTAATTTACAAAATTTTCCTTATAATCTTGCTATAATGTTGATAAAGATAGAAGGTTAGGAGGATAACTATGCAATGTGGAGTTAAGATTGATAATTACAAAAGAATAAAAGATTCTAATGAAATAAAAAATAAGATGAAAATAGAAGTCTCTACTATAGGGCTTATTATAGCTATGGTGGCAGGAGTTTTAATAAGTAGGGTTTATTTAGATATGACTTTTGGAGTAGCTCAAGTATTAGCTCCCTTTGGATTAGCATATTTAATTGCCATAACAAACTATGATAAAAAATATATTTTGGCTTCAAGTATAGGTGTTGTAATAGGTTACGTTACCTTATTTAATAAAGTTATTAATTTTCCAGCTTACATAATAATATCTACTGTAATTACAATAATTTCTATGAGCAAGGTAAATAAAAAAATTAGAAATATATTGAGCTTTACAATGGTATTTTTAGGTTTGCTTATTTATGGGGTTTTATTTAAAGAGGGAGATATTGTTTTAAGTTTAATAAGTGCAATATCTGTTACTGCTTTAGTGTTTCCAATATATTATGTGGTTAGTTATACCTTAAAATGTATAGAAGAAATTAATACACAACACTTTTTTTCAATAGATGAAATTGTAAGTATAGAACTATTCTTGTGCTTATTAATTGTTGGTATAGGAAGTATATCCATAAGTGATATTAGTATAAGAAATATAGTAGCTATATTATTTATAGTAGCTTTAGCATTTATATCAGATACAAATATGGGAGCTGGTGCAGGAATAACTATGGGGATAATATTAGGGTTTGCAACTGGGAATTTATTAGAGAATATAGCTATTTATGGTGCTTGTGGCTTAGTTGCAGGTATTTTTAGAGAATCAGGTAAGCTTTTTACAGCATTATCATTTAACATAATTTTTATAATAGTAACCCTTTACGCAGGTGTATTTAGTGATTTTTTATTTATTGAAAGTTTAGTTGGAACATTTATATTTTTATTAATTCCAAAAAGAATATATCAGAAGATTTCTTTAGAAATAAATAAAGATAAAAAGGTTGGGCATTTTAGTGAAGTTAGATTTTCAGAAATAAAAGATGAATTAACAGAGAGATTAAAAGACTTTACAGATGTTTTATCCTTAATGGGAAAATCCTTAAATAATCTAGTGGTAAATGATAAGTTAGCTATAAAAAGCAAAGGAAATGCTTTAGTAGAAAATTTATCAGATAGAACTTGTAGTGATTGTGATATGAGATATATGTGTTGGAAGAGGGAACTTCATCAAACCTATAATGCTTTTTCAGATTTAATAAGAAATTATGAAAATAATTCAAGAGAATTTCCTCATGAGTTAGAAAAGAAGTGTATTAAAAAATATGCTTTAGTAAAAAATTTAGAGGATACAATGAATATTTATATGGTAAATGAAACTTTAAAGAGTAGATTAGGAGAAGGAAGAAAAATTTTATCAAATCACATAAATAATATGTCAATTACAATAAATGAAATAGTAGATGAGTTTGGCAATGAACTTCATTTATGTACTGATATAGAAAAAAGCATAAAAAAATCTCTTTTAAAATATGGTGTAAACTTTGGAAATTTAATATGCTATAACGATAAAAATGGAAGAATAAAAATAAAAATGCAATTAGAAAATTGTATGGGTTCTCAAAGTTGTGTAAAAACTGTTTTACCAATAATTAATGAAACCTTAGGTAAAACTATGAGCATATTAAGTGAAGGTTGTAATATAAATAGTAAAAATAATATGTGTGAAGTAATAATAGAAGAGGCACCAAAATATCATGTTAACTCTCATGTTGCTGTAGCTACAAAAGAGGGAGAAAAATTTACAGGGGATTCTTATTCTTATGGAAGAACAAGAGATGGTAATTATATAACAGTAATATCAGATGGAATGGGTTCAGGACCCGAAGCAGGACTTGAAAGTAAGATTTCTGTTGAGATAATAGAAAAGTTTATGGAAGTTGGCTTTGATGAAAAAATAGCAATTGATGCTGTTAATTCTATAATGAGTATAAAATTTAGTGAGGATGAAAAGTTCTCAACCCTAGATATGAATAAAATAGATTTGTATACAGGCATAGCTAAGTTTATGAAAGTTGGAGCTATAGAGAGTTTTATAAAAAGAGGAAGCAAAGTTGAAGTTATAAATTCTAATACTCTTCCTTTTGGAGTTTTAGAGGAACCTGATGTAGATACAGTAGAAAAACAAGTAGGAAATGGAGATATAATAGTTAGTATAAGTGATGGTGTTTTAGACATTAAAGGTGATGGTAGTTTTGATACTACTTGGTTAATTGAATTTTTAAAGAATACTAAATATAGACAACCTAAAGAACTTTCAATAGCAATTTTAGAAAAGGCAAAGGAATTAAGTGGAGGAAAGGCTAAGGATGACATGACAGTTGTTATATCTAAAATTTTTGCTTTAAATTAGAGTTTAGAGTGTATAAGAATTAAAATTTATTAAATCACTTAGTTTATTTTAAATAACAAATTCTTATACACTTTCCTTTATTTTGACAATTAAATTTAATTATACGAACTTTTTAAGAACATAAGAGTTTTTTTATGTGTTATAATATTAGGGCAAAATATAATATTTATGGAGTGAATTACAATGAAGAAAAAGGTTATAAATTTTATAAAAGAGAACTCCATGATTGAAAGTGGAGATAAGGTTTTAGTAGCTTTATCAGGAGGTCCAGATTCAGTATGTTTACTTCATATTTTGAAAGAACTTGAAGATTTATTAAAAATAGAAGTATATGCAGCCCATGTCAATCATTGTTTAAGAGGAGAAAGTGCCTTAGAAGATGAAGCTTACGTTAAAGAGCTTTGTGAAAATTTAAATATAAAATGTTTTATAAAAAGAGTAGATATAAATAAAATAAGTAAAGAAAAGAATATTTCAACGGAAATGGCAGGAAGAGAGGAAAGATATAAATTCTTTTCAGAGTTAAAAGATATATATTCTTTAGATAAAATAGCTATAGCACATAATGCTAATGACCAAGCAGAAACCGTTATTATGAGGGCTTTACGAGGAACTGGAATAGAAGGATTAGTTGGAATTAAGCCTGTTAGAGACAAAATATTTATAAGACCTATACTTATTTTAAATAGAGAAGAAATAGAAAAGTATTGTGAAATAAATAATTTAAATCCTAGAATAGATGAAACTAATTTAGAAGAAGTTTATTCTAGAAATAAGATAAGACTTAAGGCTATACCTTTTATAGAAGAAAATTTTAATAAGGATATAATAAACACATTAAATAGATTAGCTTATAGTTGTAGTAAAGACGTAGAGTTTATTACAGAGGAAGTTAATAAACGTTTTTCTAAATTTTGTGTAAGAGAAGATAATAGTATCTTGATAAAAGAAGAGGCTTTTTCAGAGAAGGAAGCACTTTTAACAAGAATTATAAAAAGAGCTTTAGTTGAAGTAAGTTCAAAAAATAATAACTTTGAGCTAAAGCATATTAAGGACATAATAGCTTTAAAGTATAGAAAAACAGGAAAAAAGATTAATATTACAAATGGAGTAATAGCTTCAAATGAATATGGAAAAATAAGAATAAGTTTGCTTAAAAAAGATTCTTTAAAAGAAGATAAATGTATAACTTTAAATAATTTTAGAAAAGAATTAGAGGAAAAAAAACAGGTTATAATAAAAGATAGTCTTTTAGGCACTTATGAATTTATATTAGAAGATTTTAAAAAGGGTGAGAAATTTTCAAAAGATAGATTTATAAAGTCTTTTGATTATGATAAAATTTCCAATATAGACATTAGATTTAGAAGAGAAGGGGATAAGATAATTCCTTTAGGGATGAAAAACACTAAAAAGCTAAAAGATATTTTTATAAATAATAAAATACCTAAAGAGAAAAGAGATTTTATACCTTTAGTCTTATTTAATAATGAGATAGCTTGGATTGTAGGCTTAAATGTAAGTGATACATTTAAAGTTACAAATAAAACTAAAAGGGTAATTAAAATTATCTATAAAGGAAAGGAAAGTTAGTATGGCAAAATACATAAAAGATGACATTAAAAAAGTTTTATACTCAGAGGAAGAATTAGCTAAGCGTGTAAAGGAAATGGCTAAGGAAATAAGTAAGGATTATGAAGGAAAAGATTTATTAGTTGTAGGAATATTAAAGGGTTCTGTAGTATTTACATCAGACCTTATAAAGAATATAGATATTCCTTGTGAAATAGATTTTATGGCTGTTTCAAGTTATGGAAATTCAGCTCAAACTTCAGGAGTTGTTAGAATTTTAAAGGATTTAGATAGTGATATAGAAAATAAACATGTACTTATAGTTGAAGATATAGTTGATACAGGAACTACTTTAAGCTATCTTTTAGAATATTTAAAAGCTAGAAAAGCTGCTAGTATAGAGATAGTTGCTTTATTAGATAAAGAAGCAAGAAGAACTTCAAATGTTTCAGCAAAATATAAAGGATTTGATGTACCAGATGAATTTATAGTTGGTTATGGTATAGATTATGCTGAAAAATATAGAAACTTACCTTTTATTGGTGCCTTAAAAGAAGAGATTTACAATAAATAATTAAAAACTATTGTAAAAATATATTATAATTTTATTTTGAAATCAATTAAAAAATAATGGTCAGAGAAGGGGGGCATAGAGATGAAAAAAGTACAAAATGTAATTACTTATTTAGCTATATTAGCTATAATTCTTATGTTTGCATTTGCTTTTTATAGAAATGGAACTCAAGGAAAAGTAATATCATATACAGATTTTAAAGAGGCATATGTAGAGAATAAGATTGAAACAATGACTATAAAAGAAGATAAAATGGTCGTTGATGGTGTAATGAAAGATGGAAAAAGATTTACTTCTTATGTTTCAAATCAAATGCTAGATAATCTTTTACAAGATAATAAAGGTATAGATACAGTAATTAAATATACACCTCCAAATAATATGGGAATTTGGATTAGCATCCTTCCAACAATACTTATAGTGGGAGTTATATTATTTGCTTTATTCATGTTTAGTCAACAAGCCCAGAATAATGGTGGAAATAGGGGCGTAATGAATTTTGGTAAAAGTAAGGCAAAAATGGCTAACTTAGATAGTAATAAAGTTACTTTCAAAGATGTTGCTGGTGCTGATGAAGAAAAAGGAGAATTAGAGGAAATTGTTGACTTCTTAAAACAACCAAAAAGATATATAGAAATGGGAGCAAGAATACCTAAGGGAGTTCTTTTAGTTGGTCCTCCAGGAACAGGTAAAACACTCCTTGCGAAAGCAATAGCAGGAGAAGCTGGTGTTCCTTTCTTTAGTATATCTGGTTCAGATTTTGTTGAGATGTTTGTAGGTGTTGGTGCTTCAAGAGTAAGAGATTTATTTGAACAGGCTAAGAAAAATGCTCCTTGTATAATATTTATAGATGAAATAGATGCTGTAGGTAGACAAAGAGGTGCAGGTGTTGGTGGTGGTCATGATGAAAGAGAACAAACTTTAAATCAACTTTTAGTTGAAATGGATGGATTTGGAGTTAATGAAGGTATAATTATGATTGCCGCAACAAATAGACCAGATATCTTAGACCCAGCATTATTAAGACCTGGTAGATTTGATAGAAGAATTTTAGTTGGATTACCAGATGTTAAAGGTAGAGAAGAAATTTTAAAAGTTCATACAAGAAACAAGCATTTATCAGATGATGTTGATTTAAGTGTCTTAGCAAAAATGACACCAGGATTTAGTGGTGCAGACCTTGAAAATTTAACTAATGAAGCTGCTTTATTAGCTGTAAGATGTGGAAAAAATAGTATAGATATGACTGATATTGAAGAAGCTATAACAAGAGTAATAGCAGGTCCTGAGAAAAAGAGCAGGGTTGTTAGTGAATATGACAGAAGAATTACTGCAGTACACGAATCAGGTCATGCTGTTGTAAGTAATCTTTTAGAATATGCAGATCCAGTTCATGAAATAAGTATAATACAAAGAGGTATGGCAGCTGGTTATACAATGAATTTACCAGATGAAGATAGAACTCATACATCTAAAAAACAGCTTAAAGATAAGATGGTAGAACTTTTAGGTGGAAGAGTTGCAGAAAAATTAGTTATTGGTGATATAAGTGCTGGAGCTAAAAATGATATAGATAGAGCCAGTCATATTGCAAGAAGTATGGTTATGGAATATGGAATGAGTGATGTAATTGGTCCTATATCATTTGGAAATGGTGATGGCGGAGAAGTATTCTTAGGTAGAGATATTGGTAAGAGTAGCAATATAAGTGAAGAAACTAGTGCTAAAATAGATGAGGAAATTAAAAAATTAATTGATGAAGCTTACAATAGAGCTGAAATTATGTTAAGTGAAAATATAAGTAAGCTAAATGCAGTTACAGATGCATTACTTCAAAAAGAAAAAATTGATGGAGATGAATTTAGAGAAATATTTGAGAATTCATAATAAAAAGGTGCTTTTAAAAGCACCTTTTTTATTTTAATAATTGTACCAATTATACAATATAAATACGAATGATTTATTTTAAAAAATAATTAAATGTTCGATAAAATCCTTTGTTTTTTAAGAAAATATGGGTATAATAGTAATTAGATTACTTTGGAATGAGGTGCGGATTTATGAAAAATGATATTGAAATAGCACAAAGTGCTAAGATGGAGCCAATTATAAACATTGCTAAGAAAATAGGACTTACAGAAGATGATATAGAGTTTTATGGAAAATATAAATGTAAAATATCTTTAGATGCTATAAAGAAATTAGAAAATAATAAAGAAGGTAAACTTGTTTTAGTTACAGCTATAAATCCAACTCCAGCAGGAGAAGGGAAATCTACAGTTACAGTAGGTTTAGGACAAGCTTTAAATAAAATAGGTAAAAATTCAGTTATAGCTTTAAGAGAACCATCATTAGGACCTGTTTTTGGAATTAAAGGTGGAGCAGCTGGCGGAGGATATTCACAGGTAGTTCCTATGGAGGATATAAATCTTCATTTTACAGGAGATATGCATGCAATAACTTCTGCAAACAACCTTTTATGTGCAGCTATAGATAATCATATTCATCAAGGAAATGAGTTAAGAATAGATTCAAGAAGAGTTGTTTTTAAAAGAGTTATGGATATGAATGATAGAGCTTTAAGAGAAATAGTTGTTGGCCTAGGTGGCAAGGCTAATGGATTCTTAAGAGAAGATGGATTTATGATTACTGTTGCATCAGAGATAATGGCTATATTATGTATAGCAAGTGATTTAGAAGATTTAAAAGAAAGAATGGGAAATATTTTAGTTGCATATAACTTAGAGGGAGAGCCAGTTTATGCAAAAGACTTACAAGTTGAAGGTGCTATGGCTTTACTTATGAAAGATGCTATAAAGCCAAATCTAGTACAAACTTTAGAAAATACTCCAGCTATAATTCATGGAGGACCTTTTGCTAATATAGCTCATGGATGTAATTCTATAATAGCAACTAAAACAGCTTTAAAAGTTAGTGATATAACAATAACAGAGGCTGGATTTGGAGCAGACTTAGGTGCGGAAAAATTCTTAGATATAAAATGTAGATATGGAAATTTAAAACCAGATTGTGTAGTTTTAGTAGCTACTATAAGAGCTTTAAAACATCATGGCGGTGTTAAAAAAGATGAGTTAAACATACCAAATGTTGAAGCTTTAAATAAGGGAATTAAGAATTTAGAAAAACAAATAGAAAATATAAAATCTTACAAGGTACCAGTTGTTGTAGCTATAAATAAATTTATAACAGATTCAGATGAGGAAATTAAAGCAATAGAAGATTTCTGTAAGAAAGCTAAGGTAGAGGTTAGCTTAACTGAGGTTTGGGAAAAAGGCGGAGAAGGTGGAATTGATTTAGCAAATAAAGTTATAAAAACAATTGAAACTGAACCTTCAAATTTTGAAATGATTTATAGTGCAGAAGAACCTATAAAGGAAAAAATATTAAAAATAGTTAAAACTATATATGGAGGAAAAGGAGTAAATTATACTCCACAAGCTCTTAAACAAATAGCCGAAATTGAAAAGTTTAATTTAGATAAGCTTCCAATATGTATGGCAAAAACTCAGTATTCTTTATCAGATAACCCAAGTCTTTTAGGAAGACCAGAAAATTTTGATATTACAGTTAAAGAGGTTAGAGTTTCAAATGGTGCAGGATTTATAGTTGTCTTAACTGGAGATGTTATGACAATGCCAGGGCTACCAAAAGTGCCAGCAGCTAACAAAATGGATATAAAAGAAGATGGAGAAATAGTAGGATTATTCTAAATCTTTAGATAACTTTAAAGGCCTATATAAGTATTTTTAATAAATATTCATATAGGTCTTTTTATTTTGAAAACTAGTAATTGTAATTGCTTGACAAATATATAGTAGTTGTTAAAATTAATATTGTTATATAAAGGGTACATGGTATTTTCCGGACAGCTTTATTAGCTGTCTTTAATTATATTAAGGTGGTGTAAGACACATGATTTTATTAATAGATGTAGGTAATACAAATATAGTTCTAGGTGTTCATGATAATAATAAATATATAGCATCATGGAGAATATCTACAGATTCTAAGAAAACATCAGATGAGTATTCAATACAAGTTATGCAATTATTTAATCAGGCTAAATTAAATCCAGAAGATGTAGAAGGAATTATAATTTCTTCTGTTGTTCCTAATATAATGCATTCTTTAGAGAATATGGTTAGAAAGTGCTTTTTTAAAGAACCGATTGTAGTAGGACCTGGAATTAAAACTGGTATTAACATAAAATATGATAATCCAAAAGAAGTAGGAGCAGATAGAATAGTAAACGCTGTAGCAGCTTTTGAAAAGCATAAAAAACCTATGATAATAATAGATTTTGGAACAGCAACTACTTTTTGTGCAATTACTGAAAAGGGAGATTACTTAGGTGGAAACATATGCCCTGGTATTCAAATTTCAGCAGATGCTTTATTTGAAAGAGCTGCAAAATTACCTAGAATAGAACTTGAAAAGCCAAAGAGTGTTATCTGTAAAAATACGGTTACTAGTATGCAGGCTGGAATAATTTATGGGTATATTGGAAAAGTTGAGTATATAGTAAAGCGTATGAAAAAAGAAATGATTGACTTAGGAGAGAAAGAACCATTTGTATTAGCTACAGGAGGGCTAGCTAAACTTGTTTATAGCGAAACGGATGTAATTGATGAAGTAGATCGTAAATTAACTTTAGAAGGACTTAAGATTCTTTACGAGAAAAACAAGGAGTAGAAAGTAATGAAAATATCAAACATAGTTTTAGACAATAATGTTTTTTTAGCACCTATGGCAGGGGTTACAGACATATCCTTTAGAGGATTATGCAAAGAAATGGGGGCTGGAATTGTTTGCACTGAAATGGTTAGTGCAAAGGCATTATACTATGGAAGTGAGAATACAAAAGAATTGATGAGAATTTCAGATGAAGAGAAACCTGTATCTTGTCAGATGTTTGGAAATGATCCTAAGATAATGGCTTATGTCACTGAGAAACATTTTAATACAAATGATGATATATGTATAATAGATGTTAACATGGGATGTCCTGCACCTAAGATAGTTAAAAATGGTGAAGGCTCAGCTTTAATGAAAGAACCTAAATTAGCTTATGAAATTATGAGCAGTATTAAAAAAGTTGCAACAAAACCTGTAACTGTTAAATTTAGAATGGGTTTTGATGATGAACACATAAATGCTGTTGAGTTTGCTAAAGTTATGGAAGAAGCAGGAGTAGATGCTATTGCTGTTCATGGAAGAACTAGAGCTCAAATGTATGAAGGTAAGGCTAATTGGGATATAATAAGACAGGTTAAAGAAGCCGTAAATATTCCTGTTATAGGGAATGGAGATGTATTTACAGCAGAGGATGCTCTAAACCTTACAAAACAAAGCAATTGTGATGGAATTATGGTTGCTAGGGGAAGTATGGGAAATCCTTGGATTTTTAAGCAAATAGTTCAGAAGTTAAATGGTGAAGAAGTTTATATTCCAACTCCTGAGGAGAAAATAGATATGTGTATAAGACATTATAATTTAGCTCTTAAATATGATGGAGAGTATAAAGCTGTAAGAGAAATGAGAAAACATGCAGCTTGGTATATAAAAGGACTAAATAACTGTACTGAAATTAAGAATAAATTAAATTTAGAAGCAAATCCAGAAAAAATAATGGATATACTTAAAGAGTATAAAGAATATTTAATGAAAAATAATTTATAATATCTATCATAAATGGGTATATAGGTGGATATAATAAATCATTAGTTAAAGGTTAAATGTTTAATTTATACAAATAAAGGTGAGAATGAAAGCTAAATAATGCTTTTTTATTTAGTGGAATATATCTTATTTAATATATGGTTTGACATAATAATCTTTAAGAATTATAATAATTTGAATAATTAGGCTTAATAATCTTAAAGTTTTTATGAATTGTATATTAACAGGTTAAGTTTAAATATGATATTATAATAATATGTTCAAAGGGGAGAAAGAAAATGAGCGAAAAAAAACATATCATGACTTATGAAGGTGTTAAAAAGTTAGAAGATGAATTAGAATATCTTAAAACAGTAAAAAGAAAAGAAATAACTGAAAAGATAAAAGTTGCTTTAGGATACGGAGATTTAAGTGAAAATTCAGAATATGATGAGGCTAAAAATGAGCAAGCTTTCACTGAAGGTAGAATAATTCAATTAGAAAACATGCTTAAAAATGCTGTTGTTGTTGATGAATCTGAAATATCAACAGATATAGTTACAGTTGGATCAATAGTTAAGGTTATGGACTTTGATTTTGATGAAGAAGTTGAGTATTCAATAGTTGGTTCAGCAGAAGCAGATCCAATGAACTATAAAATATCAAATGAATCACCAGTTGGTTCAGGATTAATGGGTAAAAAAGTTGGAGATGTTGTAGAGATAGAAGTACCAGGAGGAACTACTAAGTTCGAAATTCTTGGAATAAGAAGATAGATAATTTATAGATGGAGGGATTTTTAAATGTCAAATGAGGAAATAAATATTCACGAAGCCGAAGATCAATTAAGTGAACAAGAAATGTTAAGAAGACAAAAGCTTTCAGATTTACAGGAAGCTGGTAAGGACCCATTTGATGTATACAAGGTAGAAAGAACACATTCTTCTGCTGATGTAAAAAACAATTTTGAAGAGTTAGAAGGCAAAGAAGTAAAAGTTGCTGGAAGACTTATGTCAAAAAGAGGTCAAGGTAAAGTTGTATTTGCTGATTTAGCAGATTTACCAGGAAAAATTCAATTGTTCATTAAAATTGATAATGTTGGAGAAGAAGCTTTAAAGGAATTTAAATCTTTTGACTTAGGAGACTGGGTTGCTGCAACAGGTGAAGTATTTAAAACAAAAATGGGAGAGGTTTCTATTAAGGTAACTTCTTTTGAATTAATATGTAAGTCATTAAAACCATTACCAGAAAAGTGGCATGGTTTAAAAGACCCAGATTTAAGATACAGACAAAGAGAAGTAGACATAATAACAAATCCAGAAGTTAAGGATACTTTTATTAAAAGATCACAAATAATAAAAGCTATAAGAGAATTCTTAGATAATAGAGGATTTTTAGAAGTAGATACACCAATTCTTTCACCAATAGCTGGTGGTGCTGCTGCTAGACCTTTCATAACTCATCACAATGCTTTAGATATAGATATGTATTTAAGAATAGCAACAGAATTATACTTAAAAAGATTAATAGTTGCAGGATTTGAAAAAGTTTATGAAATGGGTAAAAACTTTAGAAACGAAGGTGTTTCTGTAAGACACAACCCTGAATTTACTGCTATAGAACTATATGAAGCTTATGCAGATTATAATGATATGATGGAAATCATGGAAAATATGATTGCATATGTATGTGAAAAAGTAAATGGTTCAACAAAAGTTATGTATGAAGGAACTGAAATAGACTTTACACCACCATGGAGAAGATTAACTATGGTAGATGCTGTTAAAGAATTTGCAGGTATAGACTTCAATGAAATAAAGAGTGATGAGGAAGCTAGAGAAATAGCTAAAGAAAAGAATTTAGAATTCCCTAAACCATTAGATAAAGTTACTAAAGGTGAAGTTTTAAATATGTTATTTGAAGAGTATGGAGAAGATAAGTTAATACAACCTACTTTCTTAACAGATTATCCAGTAGAGATATCACCTCTTACTAAGAAAAAAAGAGGAAATGAAATGTTTACTGAGAGATTTGAAGGATTTGTATATGGTAGAGAAGTGTGTAACTCATACTCAGAGCTTAACGACCCAATAGTTCAAAGAGAAAGATTTGAACAACAAGCTAGAGAAAGAGAATACGGTGATGATGAAGCATACATGTTAGATGAAGAATTCATGAGTGCTTTAGAAACTGGTATGCCTCCAACTGGTGGATTAGGAATTGGAATAGACAGAATGATAATGTTCTTAACTAACTCTTCATCAATAAGAGACGTAATTTTATTCCCAACAATGAAACCACAAGGTTCTTCAAAAATTGAAGTTAAAAATGAAGAAAAAGTTGTTTCCTCTACTCCAGTAGAAAAAGAAAAAGTAGATTTTTCAAATGTAAAAATAGAGCCTATCTTTAAAGATATGATTGATTTTGAAACATTTGCTAAATCTGATTATCGTGCAGTTAAAATTCTTGCTTGTGAAGCAGTTCCTAAATCTAAAAAGCTTTTAAAGTTTACATTAGATGATGGAGAACGTAAAGACCGTGTTATTTTAAGTGGTATTCATGAGTATTATGAACCAGAAGAACTTGTTGGTAAAACAGCAATTGCTATTGTAAACTTACCACCAAGAAAAATGATTGGTATAGCTTCAGAAGGTATGTTAATTTCAGCAGTACATGAAGAAGATGGTCGTGAAGGACTTAACCTTCTTATGGTTGATGATAGAATTCCTGCAGGAGCAAAATTATACTAGTATTCAAAAATAATTTTTAAATAAGGACACTTTCAATTGATAATTAAAGATTGAAAGTGTCCTATATTTTTATAAAGAAAATTATATTAAAATATATTTTTTTATACTTAGAAGTTAATTTAAAAAATTAGACTTTTTTATAAAATTTTATGAAAAAACTATTGTATTTTATTTCAAATATGGTATAATAAATTTGTAAATGTTCCTCGGTAGCTCAATGGTGGAGCACTCGGCTGTTAACCGATAGGTTGGAGGTTCGAGTCCTCTCCGAGGAGCCATTTTTTTTGCTCAAAATTAGCTTAGAAAGAATTTATAAACATATAAATTTATATGCTTATAAATTCTTTTTTTATTGACATATAATTTAGTTTTGATAAAATTAAGAATATAACTAAATAAGTACTATGATAAAGAAGAGTAGTTTTAAAATCTTTTTTAGAGAGATAGCGGTTGGTGTAAGTTATTAAAGATTTAAAATGAAGGGAGCTTTTGAGTACAATTATTGTGAGAGATGAGCTTTTGCTAAAAAGGGTGGAACCGCGGAATTTTATTTCGTCCCTTTGAATGTAATGGCTTTTTTTATTTATATAAAGCCCTTAGGCTGTTAATCTAGAATAAGTATTTCTAGCAGTTAATAAAAGCTGTTAGAAATATTTTTCAAGGAAGTTTAAAGTTCTTTATAAAGTGAAGAATTAATATAAAATAATTTATTTAATTTAGATGGAGGTAATTGTAATATGGCAGTAGAAAAAACTATGGATAAAATAGTAGCCTTATGTAAAAATAGAGGATTTATATTCCCAGGCTCAGAAATATACGGTGGACTTGCAAACTCATGGGATTACGGCCCATTAGGAGTTGAATTTAAGAATAACGTAAAAAAAGCTTGGTGGAAAAAGTTTGTTCAAGAGAGTAAATATAATGTTGGATTAGATTCAGCTATCTTAATGAATAGAGAAGTTTGGGTTGCATCAGGTCATGTTGGAGGATTTTCAGATCCTTTAATGGATTGTAAAGAATGTAAAGCTAGATTTAGAGCTGATAAATTAGTTGAAGACCATATGACTGCAAACGGAGCAGAAGTTGCTACAGCTGATGGATGGAGCAATGAAGAATTAATGGACTACATAGTTAAAAACAACATAGTTTGTCCAAAGTGTGGAAAATTAAATTATACAGACATAAGAAAGTTTAATTTAATGTTTAAAACTTTCCAAGGAATAACTGAAGATAGTAAAAACGAAGTATATTTAAGACCAGAAACTGCTCAAGGTATATTCGTAAACTTTAAATCAGTTCAAAGAACTACAAGAAAGAAAATACCATTTGGTATAGCTCAAATTGGTAAATCTTTCAGAAATGAAATAACTCCAGGTAACTTCACTTTCAGAACTAGAGAGTTTGAACAAATGGAGCTTGAATTTTTCTGTAAACCAGGAACTGACTTAGAATGGTTTAATTACTGGAAAGATAGTTGTTGGAACTTCTTATTAAACTTAGGAATGAATGAAAATAATATAAGAATGAGAGACCATGGAGAAGAAGAATTAAGCTTCTACTCAAATGCTACTTCAGATATAGAATATTTATTCCCATTTGGTTGGGGAGAACTTTGGGGAATAGCTGATAGAACAGACTATGACTTAAAGAAACATGCTGAGCACTCAGGACAAGATATGAGTTACTTAGACCCAACAACAAATGAAAAATATGTACCATATGTTATAGAACCATCATTAGGAGCTGATAGAGTTGCTTTAGCATTCTTAGTTGAAGCTTATGATGAAGAAGAGTTAGAAGGAGCTAATGGAAAAGTAGATGTAAGAACAGTTATGCACTTACACCCAGCTTTAGCACCATTTAAAGCTGCTATATTACCACTTTCTAAAAAATTATCAGAAAAAGCTGATGAAGTATACGCTGAACTTAGCAAACACTTTAATGTTGATTATGATGAAACAGGAAGTATTGGTAAGAGATATAGAAGACAAGATGAAATTGGTACTCCTTTCTGTATAACAGTTGATTTCGATACTTTAGAGGATGGATGTGTAACTGTAAGAGATAGAGATAATATGGAACAACAGAGAGTTAAAATTGAAGATGTTAAAGCTATAATTGAAAAAAGCTTAGAGTTTTAATTAAAAGTAAAGCTTATAAATATTTTAAAATATTTATAAGCTTTTTTATTTAATTTAGAACCTTACTAATTTTTTATAAATAAGTTAAATTTAATTGTATAATATTTTAAGGTGGGTAAATTTATAAAAACAAGTGGTATTATTATAATTATTTTTAGGAGGTATTAAAATATGGTTATTTTAAATGAAGGAGATAAAATAGGTATAATAAGTTGTTCAAATGGAATTAGTTTAAGAAATAAATTTGTTATAGATGCTTTAAAGGATAACTTAAAGTTATTAGGAATCAATACTTTAGAAGCTGATACATTATATGCAAAGGAATATAACCTTTTTAGTGGAACAGGAGAAGAAAAAGCTAGAGCCTTAGAAAAGCTTTTTTTAAATAAAGATATAAAAATGATTTTTGATATTTCAGGAGGCGATTTAGCTAATGAAGTTTTAGAATTTCTAAATTTTGAATTAATAAAAGAAAATCCTAAACCTTTCTTTGGATATAGTGATTTAACAGTATTACTTAATGCTATATATAAAAAGACTTCTATACCTACTTACAATTATCAATTAAGAAATTTAATAGGAAATTGTGCTAAGGAGCAGTTAGGTGATTTTAAATCCTCTTTTATAGAAGGTAAAAATGATATATTCAATATAAATTATAGATGGATAAATGGAAGTTACCTTGAAGGAGAAGTTGTTGGAGGAAATATAAGATGTCTATTAAAATTAGCAGGTACAGAATATATGCCAAATTTTAAAGATAAAATATTATTTTTAGAAAGTTTTAGTGGAAATTCAGCTAAGATGGTAACTTATCTTACACAATATAAAAATTTAGGTGTATTTAAAGAGATAAAAGGATTAATTTTAGGGGAATTTACAGAAATGGAAAAGGATAATTTAAAACCAGATATTTTTAATATATTAAAAAGAGTTATAGGTGAGATTAATATTCCAATATTAAAAACTGAGGAATTAGGACATGGAGCTAATGCTAAATGTATGCCTATAGGAAAATATTTGATTTTTAAATAAACTACTTTACTAAATTATTTTAATAATATATCATATTATGAAACAATGAATAAAATTTATAGCTTGTTAAGAAATCAGGGGGTTAATTAAAAATGATGGTAAATGAGCAAAGTTTGAAAGAAGAAGCTTCAAGATGTTTAATGTGTAAAAATCCAAGATGTAAGGCAAATTGCCCTATAAACACACCTATTCCAGAGATAATAGAATTATTTAAAGAGGATAGAATAAAAGAAGCTGGGGAAATTTTATTTGAGAACAATCCTTTATCTGTGGTTTGTTCTATAGTATGTCCTCATGAGAATCAATGCAAAGGAAATTGCATAAAGGGAATAAAGGATAGACCTGTAAACTTTAGTGAAATAGAAAAAGAAATATCAGAGGAATTTCTAGAGGATATAAATCTTACTCAAGATACTATTCTAGAAGATAAGATTGCAATAATAGGTGGAGGTCCAGCAGGGATAACAGCAGCCTTTATACTAGCTAAAAAGGGATATCAGGTAACAATATTTGATGAAAATGATAAAATTGGTGGGGTATTAAGATACGGAATACCAGAGTTTAGACTTTCTAGAGAGATAATAGATAAGTATGAAGAAGCACTTATTAAGTTAAATGTAAAAATAAGACCTAATACTTTAATAGGTAAAGTAATAACTTTAGATATGTTAAAAAGTGATGGGTACAAAGCCATATTTATAGCTACAGGAGTTTGGAATCCTAAAACTTTAAATGTTAAAGGAGAAACATTAGGAAATGTTCATTATGCTATAGATTACTTAAAAGCACCAAAATCCTATAATCTTGGAGAAAGAGTAGTTGTAATAGGTGCTGGAAATGTAGCAATGGATGCTGCAAGAACTGCAAAAAGAAATGGTGCAGATACATATATTCTTTATAGAAAGAGTTTTGAAGATATGCCAGCTACTAAAGTTGAAATAGAAGAGGCTAAAGAAGATGGTGTTAAATTTGAATTATATAAAGCTCCATTAGAAATTTATGAAGATGGAGTAAAGTACATAAAAACAGAAAGAGTAATATCTAAAGATGGAAGAGTATCTTTTAAAACTTTAGAAGGAAGCGAAGATGTATTTAAGTGCGACTCAATAATAGTTGCAATAAGCCAAGCACCAAGAGATAATATAGTTTCAACAAGCAAAGAAATTTCTACTGATAAATATGGATTAGTGGTAACAGATGAAAAGGGTATAACAACACTTAAAGGAGTATTTGCTTCAGGAGATGTTGTAAGTGGTCCTAAAACTGTAGTTGAAGCTGTTGCAAATAGTAAAAAAGTTGCATATGCTATAGATGAATTTTGTAAAAGTAATTAAATATAAAATTAATAACATAAAAATAATAGGATAACTTAGATATATCTAGGTTATCCTAAAATAATAAAAATTTATTTATGCTATTTAGGTGTTATCTGCTTTTAGGTTTAGAACCATTAGCTCTAAATCCAGGGCCATCAGAAACTATTCTACCAATTCCTCTTATTTTACCTGTTATACATCCTCTACAATGTGCAGGAGTATCTCCAGTACAAATCTTACCAGGATATAGAGCATAAAGTTTTCTATAATCTCCTTCTGTAACATTTGGCATAACTACATTTGCACCACATTGAAGTGCTATTACTCTTCCTTGTTTATTTAAAGTTTCCATAGCTGTAGTAGCAGGGATATTTATATCAGGTAAAAGTAATCTAATTATAGACATAACCTTTAAAGCAAGGATAAATTGTCCACCTTCTGCATCTTTTAGTGGAGTATCTTCATTTGGAATAAAGGGACCTACTCCATTCATATCAACATCAAGTTCTTTAAAAAATAAAATATCATCTGCTAAAGATTCTATTTTTTGTCCTGGAAGTCCAACAAGACACCCACTTCCAACTTCAAAACCTAATTTCCTTAAATTTTTTAAACATTGAATTCTATTTTCATGGCTCATTCCTGGGTCTAATTTTTCATATAATTCTCTATCAGTAGTTTCTATTCTTAAAAGGAATCTATCTGCACCAGCTTTTTTTAGAGCTTCATAATCCTCAAAAGACCTTTCCCCTATGCTTAAAGTTAAAGCAACACCTAAAGCTTTAAGGTCTTTTATTATAGGAACTAAACGTTCTACAGTAAAATAATCATCTTCTCCACCTTGAAGTACTAAAGTTTTATATCCATAACTTACAGCTTTTTTTGCGAAATCTAGGATTTCTTCATGGGATAGTCTATATCTTTCGATATTTTTGTTATCTCTTCTAAGTCCACAGTACATACAATTTCTTTTACATATATTTGTAAACTCTATAAGTCCTCTTAAATGAACTTCATCACCAAGATATTCTTTTCTAACTTCATCAGCAGCTTTAAAAAGTTCTTTATTTATAGAATCATCTTTTAATAAGGATATTATTTCATCTCTTGAAAGACTATGAGTTTTTTTCGCTTTTTCTATTATATTATTCATATTAATCCTCCCACCTAAATCTTTTATATAAGGATTTCTTAGATATAAAAATTACCTTTATTTATCCTAAAATGATTATTAATTAATAATTATAATTTACAAATTTATTTTAAACAATATGATTAAAGATAGATTAATAATTTATTATAACATGAATATTTTTATAAAATAACAAAATAGAATGCTTTTGAATAAGTTATAATAATATGGAATGGAGTTTTTCATAGTGTTATAATTAGAAAGAAATGGGATAGAATTATAAAAAACCATTATTAAAATTGGTAAAAATTTTGGAGGCCACAAAATGAAGAGAGACTTTAAAGAGTTTAAAGAATTTATAAAGGGAAAAAATGTAGCAGTTGTAGGTATTGGAGTAAGTAATATACCTCTTATAAAATTCCTAGTTAAGTTAGGGGCTAAAGTTACTGCTTTTGATATGAAATCCTTTGAGGATTTAGGAGAAGTTGCAAAGGAATTTGAAGAATTAGGAGTAAAATTAGAACTTGGAGAAGGTTATTTAGATAGATTAACTGGGTTTGAGGTTGTTTTTAAAACACCATCTATGAGAATAGATAGCGAAGCTTTAGTTAGATGCAAAAATCAAGGTGCATATATTACTTCAGAGATGGAAGAGTTCGTAAGATATTGTAAAGCTAAAGTGTATGGTGTAACTGGTAGTGATGGTAAAACAACAACTACAACAATAATATCTAAGTTATTATCTAAAGAAGGATATAAAACTTGGACTGGAGGAAACATAGGCACTCCATTATTTTCAAATATTGAAGAAATAACAGAAAATGATAAGGTTGTTTTAGAATTATCAAGTTTTCAACTTATGACAATGGATGTTGAAATTGATGTAGCAGTAGTTACTAATATAACTCCAAATCATTTGGATATGCATAAAGATATGCAAGAATATATTGATGCTAAGAAAAATGTTTTTAAATATCAAAAAGAAAATGATATCTTAGTAATAAATGATGAAAATGAAATAACCAAAGTTCTAGATAAAGAAGCAAAAGGAAAGGTTTTTAAGTTTAGCTCAAAGAAAGTAGAGGGAGAAGATGCTTATTACAAAGAAGGTAAATTATATGTTCATGGAAAAGAAGTATGTAAAAAAGAAGATATAATAATAAAAGGCATGCACAATGTAGAAAATTACCTAGCAGCATTTTTAGCAGTATATGATGAAGTATCCATAAGTACAATGAAATTTGTAGCTGAAACATTTAGTGGAGTAAATCATAGATGTGAATTTATAAGAGAGGTTAATGGCGTTAGATATTATAATGATTCTATAGCTTCAAGTCCTACAAGAACTTTAGCAGGTTTAAAAGCTTTTGAAAAACCAGTAATACTTTTAGCTGGTGGTTATGATAAAAACATACCTTTTGAACCTTTAGCTTATGAAGGATATGATAAAATAAAAGCTTTAGTTTTATTTGGAAAAACAAAGAATAAAATAAAAGAAGCCTTTGATAAGTTAGAAAAAGAAAAAGGAATAAATATTCCTGTGTACTTTGGAGAAAATTTAGAAGAAGTAGTTGATATTGCTAAGTCTATTTCTAATAACGGAGATATTGTAACTCTTTCACCAGCTTGTGCAAGTTTTGATATGTTTAAGAACTTTGAGATTAGAGGAAATAAATTTAAAGATATAGTAAATAAGATAAAATAAAAAAATAAAACCATATTTTATTTTAAGATTTAAATAAATTTTAAAATAAAATATGGTTTTTTATTTTAGTGCATATTTAAATCTTTAAAAGAAATAATAATAATATATCTTTTAAATATATAAAAAACGTAACCTGGAGTATCAATAGTTGAATTTTAAAATAAATTTAAGATAATATAAGTATTTAAAGTTTAAATAACTTTGACGTTGATATTTATTAGAAAACTTTAGTAGTTAAGATGTTAAGATAAATCTCGTCGCTAAGAGATGCGGAAACAACTTAACAAAATAAATTAAAAGTTTTTTTTGAAAAGTTATTGACAAAGTTTCAAAGTGATGTTAAACTAAGAAAGTCGCTTGAGGGCGACAAAGAAATGGTCTTTGAAAATTAAACAGAAGATATTAACATAAACCAGCAATTCTTTTATAAG
>NZ_JBZEFA010000006.1:0-89456 GCF_058310255.1 Clostridium sp. TJA038
TTTATGTTAATATCTTCTGTTTAATTTTCAAAGACCATTTCTTTGTCGCCCTCAAGCGACTTTCTTAGTTTAACATCACTTCGAAACTTTGTCAACAACTTTTTTCAAAATTTTATTTGTTATGTTGTTGCCCTGTCTCTTGCTGACGAAATTTATCTTACCATGTTATATGAATAAATTTTATTATTATTTCTTTTGTTTTTTAAATTATATTATAATTACCTTTATTTACTCTAAATTACTATGAATTAACTGTATTGATACACTAGGTTAAGTGTTTATTATAATAATTGATTTTTATTGTTTTTTTGTATAAATTTGTATTATTTTTATTTGTAATTATTTATTTTTATATAATATTATAGAATTTTTTAGTGTAAAAATAATCTTTTGTTTAGTTTATACAATATTTTCTATAGTATTTTTAATATAATTTATTTAAAATAGCTTAATTATATTTTTAAATCTTTAGATTATTTCTTTGATAGTGTATTTAAGTTATTAGTAAATTCCTCTAAGCTATATTTTGAAACTTTAATATCCGCTGCATTTTTGCCTATATCTGTTGAATAAACTATATAAGTTGATAAAACTAAAAAAGCTACTAATGAAAATATAACACTTTTGTTTAAATACTTTATAAATAAAAGTCCACCTAATATAGATATAACTAGCCATAACAATTGTGATGAGGCTTCTATTTTTAAAGAATTAACAAAAACCATACATTGTATAATGGCAAAAAATATAAGTATACCTGCTAATATTAAAAATATAGTTATTATAGATGAAAATAAGTATGCAATTATAAGATTGAAAAAGAAATTATTAGTAAACTCTTTCTTCTTTAATATATAAGAAGCAATAAATACATTTATTATTGCAATTAAGAATATCCCCTTATAAGATTCTAATATTGAAGTTCCAAAGAAGTTTACTAAGCTTTCTAATAAAAGAGTAGAATTTATATTTCCATTATAAATTCTAGCTCTAGATAACTCATTAAACTCTATTTCAGAAACCTCACTAATAAAATTTAGAACTGCAATTCTCATTATTATCATTATTAATACAAATAAGATTATTTTTGCATTCACTTCTTTTGAATATTTCTTAGATGATTTTCTAGCCATTAACCCTTCCCCCTAAATCATAAACTTAGTTTAATTATGGCCATATTTTTTTCTTTTAATCACAAATAACCTAAGTAATATTTTTTTATAATTTTATCTATTTAATTCTTTTAATCGTTAAATTATTTTTTTAATAATTGGTTTTTATTTCTATTAAAAATAATTTTTTATGCCTTTTGTTAACTTTTCTTTTAAAAGTTAACTTAAAATTTTCAAATTATCTGTGGATA
Organism: Clostridium sp. TJA038; assembly: GCF_058310255.1. NCBI lineage: Bacteria > Bacillati > Bacillota > Clostridia > Eubacteriales > Clostridiaceae > Clostridium > Clostridium sp. TJA038. Next base: position 1,364 of record NZ_JBZEFA010000006.1, read on the forward strand.
TTCCTCTATGATTTAAGGTATAATTTGTTGAAAATAAAACAAAACTCTCGAAAAAATATATTAAAGATAGGTGATTAAATGAACAAACTTAAAATTGTATCTTTGTTTATGAGTAGTTTTTTAGTGGTTAGTGCTTTTTCTGCTCCACTAATAACAAAAGCAAATCCCCAGGTTAATAAATTAGAAGAGGAGAAAAAACAAATTAACGAAGAAAAGCAAGCTAAAAAGGGAAAATTAGACGAAATTAAAGATAAAATTGAATCTAAACAATCTGAAGTAAACTCAGCTCAAGCAAAAGTTACTGAATATGAAGAAAAAATACAAACTTTAAATAACGAAATTTCATCTACTGATTCTGAAATAACTAAAGTACAAGATTCAATAGAAGAAAATACTGGTGAAATTAAAAAAGCTAAAAAAGAACAAGACGAAAAGCAAGAAATTTTAGGTGAGAGACTTAGAAATGTTTATAAATCTAATTTAAGTGATAGATTTCTTTACATGATTCTTGAATCTAAAAGTTTTGGCGAGCTTTTATCTAACATAGCTAATATAACAACACTTGTTAAAACAGATAATAAATTAATTGATGAAATAAAAGATTTAAAGAAAGAATTAGAAATTAGAAGTGAACAACTTGAGGAGTCTAAAGATACTTTAGACAAAAAGAAAAATGAACTTCTTTCTAAAGAAAAGTCTCTTACTGAGACAAAAACAGAACATGAAAATACTTTAAACAATTATAAATCACAGTTAAGTGAATTAGAAGAGTTAGAGAGTCAAAAAAATGCTGAACTTAAATCTTTAGCAGAAAGAGAAGATGAAATAGAGAAGGAAATTCAATCCTACTTTAAACCAGCTCCTGCTCCTGCTAAAAGCGAAAGTTCTTCAAGTAGTAATGGAGGAAGTAGTAACTCTAGTTCTGGTGGTAGCTCTGCTCCATCACAAAATAGTGGTTCTTCTTCAAACAGCCACTCATCTAGTGGATTTATAAGACCTGTTGCGTCTTCTTCTATAACTAGTCCATATGGTCCTAGAGTTCATCCTGTAACAGGAGAATATAAAGTTCATACTGGAGTAGACTTTGCAGCATCTATGGGTGAACCATTCTTAGCTGCTCAAGATGGAGTTGTAACTGCAGCTGAATATCATCCTGCTTATGGTAATATGGTAATAATAGACCATGGTAATGGAATTAGCACATTATATGCACATGCATCTCAATTAAAGGTATCAGCTGGTCAAAGAGTAAAACAAGGACAAGTAGTTTCTCTAGTAGGTTCTACAGGATATAGTACTGGTCCTCATGCTCACTTTGAAATAAGAGTTAATGGACAACATGTAAATCCTATGAATTATATAAGTTAAACTATATAAAAAGAGATAGCTTTTAAGCTATCTCTTTTTAATTTAAAAAATTCTATAATAAATTTAAACTAAGACTAACATATTTTAAATATGTTGACTAATTTAAGTAATTCTTCCCCATAAAACTAATTTAAAATTAATAATTCAAATTTTAAATACTTTATTTTTTTAGAGTTAATAACAATTTATATGTTTTACTATCCTTGAAATTAAATATTATTTTTTTTTGATTTATAATATTCCTTTAGTCTGTCTCTTTGTTCTTTAACAATAAGCTCATCTACCATTACACTAAGTTGAAGCACTTCCTTAGTACAGCCATATTTCTGATATAAACCTGATAATAAATCTTTTAACTCATTAGTAAACATTTTATCATACTCTCCCTCTTTAATCTTTTAATATCATCCCCTAAAATTTAATATGTTATTTTTTAGACAATTCATCACATTATTTCTATGTATTTAAAAATATAACAAATAGCCTTATATATATTCTAAAATCATTTTCATAATTAGTAAATAATTTTAGAATTACAAAATTCGACCATAATTTTTTATTACAGAGTTATGATTTTTTATACAATATATTCTATTTCTCATGATTTTTTTCTTATTATTATGTATTTTTTACTAAATGGACTAATTTTTATTATATATTTTTAATTTTACTCTATATATTTATTAGATAGAAAATATTTTTAAATTATAAAATTTCATTATTTTAGAAATTTTTTATGTAATGTAATTATTTTGAAATTTTACTTTTAAATAATGAAACTTTTTCTTTTTCAAATTAAAAATAGTAAAATAAATCAGTAAAAATTTTTACTGAATTTTTTTTAGAAAATTAGTATTTTTTATTTTATATCCCATAAAAGTAACTATTTTATCTTATCAAAATTATTTCATATGCACAAATTTAATTTATAATAGAAATATTAAGTATATTTTATCATTTTAATATTTATAACAATAAAATAAACTTATTTATTTTATTATTATTTACTAAAAAAGACACCTATCAAAATACTTTGATAGGTGTCTAAATGCTTAAATAAATCTAAATTAAATATTAATCTTTAAAAATTTTACTCTTAAAAGAACTTATTCTTTTTCTTGCCTGTCCTATAGTTAAGTCTAATTCATCAAAGGAGAATCCATCCTTTTCTTTTAAAATCTCCATAAGATGCCCTATTCTAGGTAATCTAAGATTAACCTTTCTTATGGTATCCTTCTTAGAAAATACCTCCTTAGGATTTCCACTTAGTACAACTTTTCCTTCTTTCATAACAAAAACCTTATCACAATATAACGGAACAATGTCTATATCATGAGTGGCTATTATTATTGTTATTCCTAATTCTTTTTGCATCTCTAATAATAATTTCATTATTTCTGATACTCCAAGAGGATCTAATCCTGCTGTAGGCTCATCTAATATTAATACCTTAGGTTCCATAACTAAAACCCCAGCAATTGCTACTCTTTTTTTCTGTCCAAAACTTAAGCAATGTGTAGGTTTGTCTTTTAAATGCTCTATTCCAGTTCTTTTTAAAGCTTTATGTACTCTTTTTTTCACTTCCTCCTCTGGCAACTTCATATTAATAGCACCAAAGGAAACATCTTTATATACACTAGCTGAAAAAAGTTGATTATCAGGGTCTTGAAAAACAATTCCTATGTTTTCTCTAAGTTTCATTATTCCTTTTCTTGAGTAATCTATTTCCTTATTGTTAAAGAGTATTCTTCCTGAAGAGGGTTTTAATATGCCATTAAAATTTTGAAATAAAGTTGATTTTCCAACACCATTTCCCCCTAATATAGCTGTAACCTCTCCTCTTTTTATATTCATATTTATACCTTTTAGAGCATGAGTTCCATCTGAATAATTATAATTAAGCTCTTCTACTTTTAATATATACTCTTCCATAAAATCCTCCTACTCTATTTAAAAAATATAGCTATTCCTATAAAAATAAGATTAATTAATATAGTTATTATATATATGTAATTTCTCTTTTCAACCTCTTCTTCAATAACTTTAATTTCTCCATTATACCCTCTAGCTTCTAAAGCTGTGTATAAATCATTAGCTCTTTTAAAGGAACGGATAAATAAAGTTGATGCTAAGGCTCCTAGAGATTTATAAGATGTTTTTATATCCCTATATCCAAGTCTTGAATTTTGAGATATAAACATCATTTCTGATGTTTCTAATATTATAAATATAAACCTGTAAACAAGCCCTATAAGTTCTATTAAAAAACTAGGTACTTTCATCTTAGTTAAAACAGATATTACATCTATCATTGGAGTTGTTAAAGATATAAAGTATAAACAACTTAAAGAACCCATTACTTTTAAAAACATATTAGCTCCTTGATTTATACCTTCTTTTGAAACTCCAATCCATCCATTAAAAAATCTAAAGGATATTAAAAATTGTCCTTTGTTTAAAGAATAACTTATAACAATTGTTAGTATTCCAATTATTAAAAAAGTTATAGGTACAGTCATTAACCTTAAAAAAACTTTAACTTTAGTTTTGCCTATTCTAATTATTAAAAAACTCATAATAGCTATTGTGCATATAGATACTAGAAAATTATTAGCAAAAAGACAAACAAATAAGGTAGTTAATGCAAAAAATATCTTCTCTGTAGGATTAATATTTTTTAGTTTAGATGAATAAGCATAATTATCTATATTCATCATTTAATTCTAATTCCACTTTCTTTTTTCCCTTTAAGTAACCTATTCCAAAACCAATTATTCCTGCTCCAATTGCAGCTTGAAGAGCAAATAATAAACTTTCTATTTCTCCACTTGCAGGTTCAAATAAAGGAGAAAACCAAGGTTCATAACTTTCATCTATTTGAGTTATAGCCTCTTCTGCTTGGTCATCAGAACCACCAAACTCTCCATTACTAGCTACAAAGAAAGGTATTATAGTTATAAATACAACTAATAATAATAATATAATATTTTTTGATGCTGTTTTATTTTTCATTATTTTACCCCCTTTGCAAAAATATTAAGTTCCATTAAGTCTTCTTTTGCATAATTTTCTATAGTGTTAAAAATTATAACTGTTAATATTCCTTCACTTATAGCTAAAGGAATTTGAGTTATTGCAAATATACTCATAAATTTCATAACTGAAGCCATAACTCCACCAACTTCAGCTGGGAAAGCTAGTCCTAATTGAACTGAAGTAACCATGTAAGTAGCTAAATCTCCTAGTGCAGAAGCTAAAAATACTCCTAACCAAGTTGGTCCATTAAGTTTTTTCACTAATTTATAAAGTCCATAAGATACTAAAGGTCCAACTACAGCCATTGAAAAAGTATTAGCACCAAGAGTAGTAAGACCACCATGAGCTAAAAGTAAGGCTTGGAATAAAAGTACAATAACACCTAAAACTGAGGCTGCTGTAGGTCCAAATAATATAGCTGCAAGTCCAACTCCTGTAGGGTGTGAACAACTTCCTGTAACTGATGGAAGCTTTAATGCAGAAAGTACAAAAGCATAAGCCCCTGCCATAGCTAATAAAATCTTTAATCTTGGGTTATTTTTAACTTTACTTCTAATAGAAAATAATCCTAATACTATAAATGGTATTGTTATAACTCCCCATGCTATACACCATTTAGGTTGTAAAAAACCTTCCATAATATGCATAGCTAAAACACTTCTTGGTATTAATAAGAACATTAATAAGAATCCTATAAATACTTGATTTCTTTTTGACATAATAACTCTACTCCTTAAATTATATTTTGTTTTGTGTCCCCCACTTGTATGTGATATTGAGAAAAATATTTCTAACATAACTTTAAAATTTAATATGTATTTTTAGATTTAAAAGTTAAATTGATTATTGTTTTGTAAGTATAAAGTTTTGTTAAAAATTTCATCTCATATAAAAACCCCTAGACATTGCGTCTAGGGGGTTATAACAAATCTATAAAAATATAACTTACCAAAGCACAACATCTCCTATTTCCCGTAGGATACTGATGTTTTAAAATAGGCAGGTCTTCTGGCTCAAGTATCATAATTTTTTTGTTGCCTTCCCAAAATAAATTTCAGTGGCTTAAAATACAAAAAAACTCCTCTCTTACAGCGGCGGGACCGCGTGGGATTTAAACCCAACTTCCCTTTTAATAAAGTTCATAATTATGAACTTTTAACCTATTTTTAAATATTTATTTTTACAATACTTTAACATTATATAGCATATATGCTTTATTTACAATTAATCTATTAATTTTTTTATATAAATACTATTAAATATTATAATTAAAAGTAGATTTTAGCTTAATTTAAGGTAGTAGTAACCTCTCTGTAAATATATTCAGTTGTTCAATTGTTAAAATTTTGTGTATAATCATAATAAAGAAAAAATTTATTTAGGGGGAATTAAATTGAAAAAAAGAAATGTACGTACTTTAGATGGAATCATTTACTCTTTATTTATAATGATGACTATAGCAACTCTCTTTGTAATATATAGAGACATTCCAAGCAAAGCTACTTTAAACTTCGTTACTGCCTATGCTATCTTTGCAATTATTATTCCTTTATATATATTAATAAGAGTTTTGTGTACTGTAAAACACTTTACCTTTTCAGATGTAAAAAAAGAAGGAGTTAAATTTTTTATTTTATTTGTAGGTTTATTAATCCTTAGATTTATTGGTGATTTATTTTTACCTTTACCAGATTTAAGATTAAGCAGAACTTTACCTTCTTCTCTTATTTTTGCTTTTGGAATAACCTGTTTTGATATAGCTTTATCAAAAAGACCAAAATAAAATAGGTCACAGTTAAATCACTGTGACCTATTCTCTTAATCTAAAATAGCACTTGTTGTTTTAATTTTCTTCTCAACTGCCTCACTAAACATTTCCTTAATAACTTCTGTATAAAGTAAATCAAGTAAAAATATTTGAGGAATTTTTGATGATATAGAACCAGTTTCAAAGATAGTTTCAGCTGAAGTATATGTTAGGGCATAGTCAGCTAATTCTCTTAATGGATTTTTACTATCCTCTGTTAAGCTTATTATTTTAGTTCCATTTTCCTTAGCTTGTTTTACAGTTTTTAAAACCTCTTTAGTTGTACCAGAGTTTGATATTGCAACCATAACATCATCATTATTTGTAATTGAAGACATTATAACCATTGTATGACTATCTGTTACTGGTATAGTTGTAAACCCAATTCTCATGAATTTATAATTTATATCCATAGCTGCAATTCCAGAATATCCTATTCCTATAAAATACACTCTCTTAGCATTCATAATTAAATCTTTGCATTTAAACATTAAATTTAAATCTATATTTTTTACAGTCTGCTCTAATATGTTTATAGAAGATTTAAGCATTTTATTAGCAGTTTCTTTTAAACTTTCATCTCTATGAACATGTAAATTTATTATACTTGTATTCTTTTTATTTGAAATTTCCTTAGCTAAAGTTACCTTAAAGTCTTGAAAGCCATTAAATCCTAATTTCTTAGTAAATCTTGTTATTGTTGCTTCCCCTACACTAGATTCCTTTGCTATTACAGAAATTGATTTATATATAATATTGTCTAAATCTGATTCTATATATTCAATTAAATTTTTTTCTGATTTAGTTGCCTTAAATTTTGGATTTTCTAATTGCTCTAATATTCCCATAAAGTACCTCTTATTCTATTAGTAATTAAACTTAATTTTATAGGAATACTAAAAACTTATTTAAAGCAAAATCCTTTAAAATTAAGTTAAGCATAATATTTTAAGTATATCATTCTTGTCATATAAGCTCCATAATTTATATAAATATATTAGTATACAAACTTTAAATTAATTTTAAAGTTTATAGTTTAATCTAAAGTTGTAATAAGCACCCTTCATTCCAGCAGTATTTTTTAACTCTGCAAAGGCTATTTTTGTATTTTTATAAACAGATTCTATTAAGTATTTTTTTAAACTATTTTCAATTAAAGGTCTAAAAATTTCCTCTCTAGCCATTATTCCTCCCCCTAAAACAACTACCTCAGGGTTTATTAAATAAACTACACTTGATAAACATAAAGCTAAATTATCTGCTAATTTTTCAACCTCTTCTTTGCATATTACATCTCCTTTTTCATAGTTATCTAAAACATACCTTCCATCTATAAAGCTTGTATCAAGACCTTTTCTAGAGGCTACATTTTTAACTAAAGCACTTGTAGATGCAATATCTTGAATTTGCTCTCCTCTAACTATCATATAACCAATTTCTCCAGCTGAGTTGCTAAAACCATGTAGTATCTTTCCATCTATAATTAAAGCTCCCCCAATTCCTGTTCCAATTGTTAAACAAGCCATTGACCTAGTTCCCTTTCCAGCACCATAAGAAAATTCTCCTAAAGCTGCACAGTTTACATCATTTTCAACGAAACAAGGTAAATTAAATTCTTCTTCTAAGATTTTTTTTACTTCAACCCCTGTATAATTAGGTATAGTTGGTCCTGCAAAAACTATTTTCCCTTCTTTAGGACAAACCATTCCAGCTGTTGATACGGCTATACCCTCTATTTTATTTTTCTTAATCATTTCGTGAATTATTTCTTTAACCTTTTCTATAATACTTAAGCCACCTTTTTCAGCTTCAGTATCTCTATCATTAGTCTCAACTAAAATTCCTTCTTCATTTATTATTCCATATTTTATGCTAGTTCCACCTATATCTATAACTGCAAATAAACTCATATATAAATCACCTCTATTTTTATTTTAATTTTTATATGCAAGAAAGGCTGTACCTAAAAATGCCTATAATTCATAAACTAAAATTTTAATTTTGTTTATTTTTTAAGCAACAGGTACAACCTTAAAAATGTATTATAAAATAACTTTATAAATAGCTTTCTTAACCTCTGAAGGCTCCTTATCAGCCTTTAAACAAGTCATGTGTATATCCTCAGGATAACAAATTAGAAAATCACCTTCTTCTAATACTACTGTAGAATTTGCCTCTCCATCAAAGGATAAGAAATCATCTTTCTCTACATATTCTTTAAAATCTAAATTTTCTTTGAAATTTAAATCTATTCTTTCTTTTCCACTAAAAACTACATGAACATCTATATACTTTTTATGTCCTTCCCAAAAACGATCTTCCTTATCCTTTGTAGTATAATTAACTCTATTAAAGAAAAGTTCATCACCTTTTATTTCATGAGTACCTGCTTCAAAATCTATTACCTTATTATTTTTTGCATGTAATAAAGCTTCTTTGACAAGCTTTGGTAAATAATCATAAGCCTCTAAATTTAATAAATTCCCAAATATCATTTTTTTCACCTCTAAAATCTATAATTTTAAAGTAGTGCTGACCCTTAGAAAAATATTTCTTCTAAAAGTCAACACTATCTTTAACTAAAAATTATTCTATTAATTATTAACTAATTCACCTTCATTTTTATTGTAGTAAATTGTTGCTTCATTTAATGTTTTTTCATCTGCTAATTGAGATTGAGTCATTAATGAAACTATCATACCAACTACAATTGAAACACCTATTGATATAATTGAGTATGACCATATGCTTACATCAAATCCGCCATACTTACATGCTATAACTGCAATAGCTGATGCTATAAATCCAGCATATGCTCCTGCTTTTGTAGCCTTTTTAAAGAATATTCCTAGTACAAATATTCCAGCTAGTACACCAAGAACAAGTCCCATAAATCCATTGAACCATTCATAAGCTGAGTTTACTCCACCATTTGCAAGTATTACTGCCATTGCTATTGCAGCTATCCCAACACCTAAAGATATATACTGAGCAATCTTAGTTTGCTTTTCCATAGACATATCCTTTGTTATAAAGTTTTGAATGTCTAAAGTCCAGCTTGTTGCAACTGAGTTTAATCCAGTTGAAAGTGTTGATTGAGCTGCTGCATATATAGCTGCTAAAACTATACCTGTAATACCAACTGGTAATTGGAATGCTATATATGATGCAAATATTTGGTCTTGTTGAGCAGTTTGTAATAACTGTGGATTTTGTTTATAGAAAACATATAAAGCTGTTCCTATTAAATAGAAAACTGTTGCTACAAATAATGATAATACTAAGTTACCATAAGTCATTTTCTTTAATTGTTTTATATCTGTAGTAGTAGTAAACCTTTGCACTACATCCTGACTTGAGATATATGAAGAGAAAGTATTTAATCCTCCTCCAACTATTAATAAGAATACACTTGTTTTAAAGATATTAGCATCAAAAATTGGTTCTTGTGAAGCTAAGAATTTTCCGCCTTCAGTTAACTCACTCATAATAGCGCCAAAGCCACCATTTATTGTACAAATTAAAAATATTAATGCGAATACGATACCTGCTATAAGTACACAACCTTGAATGAAGTCTGTCCATAAAACTGACTTTAATCCACCTGTGTATGAATAAATTATAGCTATTACACCCATTGCTATTATAAGTAGATAAACATTTATTCCTGTAAGATTTGCTAATACCATAGATGGTAAGTACATTATAATTGCCATACGTCCTATTTGATAAATTATAAACATTACAGCACCAAGAACTCTAAGACCTTTATCTTTATATCTTATTTGTAAATATTCATAGGCTGTATCTATATCTAATCTACTATAAACAGGTAAAATAAACCTTATTGTAAGAGGTACTGCTACAAACATACCAAGTTGAGCAAACCACATTATCCAAGTACCCTGATAAGAATTACCAGCTAGTGATAAAAATGAAATTGGACTTAATAAAGTTGCAAATATAGAAACTGAAGTAACCCACCAAGGTATAGTTCCATCACCTCTGAAGAACTCTTTACCTTTCATCTCTTTCTTAGAGAACTTTAACCCAGCATAAAGAACAGCTCCTAAGTAAACAACTAGAACAACTAAATCAAACTTCGTAAATCCTTGCATACCAATTCTCCCCCTTTTTTTCAATTTTTACATAGGCTAGCTTAATTAAAGCTAGCCTAAAAACATATCCATTTTATTTTAAAACCTAGAAATATTTTTTATTTATTTCTTTAGCTTTTTCAATCATCTCTTCAGTAGCTTCTTTCATAGGTTGTCTACAGTAACCTGCATCTACCCCTTGTTCTTGAAGAATTATCTTGATTGTTTGGTAAAGACCATTATTTAAGATATCAGTTATTAAATCATTAGTTACATGTTGAACTTCTAAAGCTGTTTTAATATCTCCTTTTTGTGCAGCCTCAAAAATTTGTCTTGCTCTAACACCGTTTACATTAAAGGTTGAACCTATAGCACCATCAACTCCAAGAACTGTAGCAGGTAACATCATTTCATCAAAACCAGCAAATATTAATTTATCTGGGAATGCTTTTCTCATACGTTCTAATAAATAGAAGTCAGCTGCTGTAAATTTAACACCGATAATCTTATCATTTTTAAATAGTTCAGCAAATTGGTCTATTGACATATTTACTCCTGTTAAGAAAGGAATTGAGTAAATTATAAGTTTGTTATCAACAGAGTTTATTATTGTTTCGTAGTAGTTTTTGATTTCGCTAAAGTCGAATTTATAATAAAATGGAGTAACTGCTGAAATTGCATCATATCCTAAATCTGTTGTAAACTTAGCTAATTCAACAGCCTCTTTTAAGTTAATTGAACCTACTTGAGCAATTAATTTAACTTGTCCCTTTGCTTCATCCATAGCTATTTCAAAAATTCTTTTCTTTTCATCAGTTGAAAGCATAAAGTTTTCTCCTGTACTTCCACCTACATAAAGACCGTCTATTTTACATACATCAATATTGTGTCTTATTATTTCTCTTAATCCCTTCTCATTGATGTTTCCATCCTTGTCAAATGAAACTAATAATGCTGAATATATACCTTTCATGTTCTTATTCTCCTCTCAAAATGCCTTTAATATTTCTTTTATTTTAAAATATCAGTAAATCTCTTAGTTATTTGTTGTGGTCTTGTTATAGCTCCTCCAACTACAGCTGAATATGCTCCTAAATCAAAAGCCTTTTTAAGGTCTTCAGGAGTATTTATTCTTCCCTCACAAATAACTGGAATTTTTACCGCTTTTACTAACTTTTCTAAAAGTTCAAAGTCTACACTATTACTTTGTGTAGAGTATGGAGTGTATCCTGCAAGTGTTGTAGATACACAATCAAAACCTAACTTTTCAGCCTCTATACCCTCTTCTAAAGTTGAGATATCTGCCATAGCTAATCTTCCATTTTCATGTATTGCAGAAACCAAATCTTTAATGTCCTCATTGTTAGGTCTTTTTCTATTTGTTGCATCTAAAGCTATCATTTCACAATCAGTCTTTAGAAGCTCGTCCACTTCCTTCATAGTAGGAGTTATATAAATCTCTGAGTCATCGTAATTTCTTTTTATTATTCCGATAACAGGAAGTTTAGTAACTTTTTTTATTTCATTAATATCATCAACGCCTTGTGCTCTTATAGCAACCGCTCCACCTTCTTTAGCAGCTACTGCCATCCTTCCCATAATAAAAGAACTATGCAAAGGTTCATCTGATAAAGCTTGGCAAGAAACTATTAAATTTCCTTTTACCACGTCTAACATTTTATCACCTTTTTTCTGAAAATTATTTTCTTTGCATTTTTATTGTAATCCTTTTCTAAAAATATTTCAATAGTTTTTGAAAATATTTTTCTTTTTTATCTTCGATTTCTTTCTACACTCTTTAACAGAGCAGTTTTTATAGGGTTTTTTCTCATATTTTTTTCAAACACTTTTAGCTAAATTTCGATTTTTGAAAATTTATTTCACTTTAAATTTAATCTTCAAAAAGTTTTCATAGTAATATTTTTAAGTTGAAATCTTAAAATATATGTAATAAATTTAGAATTTTAAAAAGTTAAATGCTTTTAAAAGTAAGACTTTTTACTATTTTAATAATAATTTCGACACTTAAAATAAAACACTATTTTTTCTATTAAATAAAAAATAGAAATACTTATATATCCTTACTTTTAAGAAGTAATAATATATAAATATTTCTATAAGTCTTTAAAGTTATTTTTACTTACTATTTTCTTTTAAAAACTTCACTACATAATCAAGATTTTCATAAGCCTCTTTAAAGGAAAATTTAAATTGATATTCATGCCAAAGCCCTCTATTTTCATAAAAATTTCTATAAACCTTAACTCCTAGTTTTTCTAGAGAATTAGCAAATTCTTTTCCTTCATTAAAAAAAGGGTCAATATCTCCTACAGTTATAAAGGTACTTGCATAGTTACCTGTAATATGTTTTATAGTTGATAACTCCTCTATATTTTCATAGGATTCAAAATCACTTTTTCCTGTTAAAGCTTCCATATATGTTTGTATTCCTGGAAATTTAGTGCTTCTTAAAGTTTCCATATTATAAAGACCACAAAATAATATAATACCTTTTAAAAAAGAATTTTTTATTGAAGCTTTTATTTTCATCCTTTTTTCTAAAGCTTCATTGCTTATAATTGCTCCTAGTTCACTTGCAATTTGAGCTCCTGCAGAATCTCCCCCTATAAAAATTCTTTCCTTATCTCCCATAAATTTATCTGCATTTAAATATACATATTTTAAAGCATCATTACTTTGAATAATTTGACTTGGATATTTATACTTAGGTGCTAAAACATAATTTATATTAAATACAACAAAACCATAACTTGCCAAGGTTATCATATAGCTTTCAACAGTTTCCTTGCTATTTGCTATATACCCTCCCCCATGAATCCACATTAAAACTGGTGCCTTTTCTTTTAATCCCTTAGGATAATAAACATCTAACTTATTATTTTCTGAAATTTTTGAGGCATATTCTATTTCTTTTAATATATTAACCTTCTTCTCTCTTTCCTTAAAATCCTTTGGTCCCTTAAAAACACCCAACTGAAATACCCATCTATAAACTCTATAGGCTAAGTTAAAGCTTACAAAAAACTCTAATAAATTAGATAAAAGGCACATAAATTTTCCCTGTAACTTTCTAAACCACATTTTATCACCTTCTTAAGCCTTTATTTCTTTCTGTGATTTTTACTCCCTTAAATAAAAAATATATATTTATTTTAGTATAGATAATTATTTTTTCCAAAAAGATAAATAATTAGATTTATTATAAAAACTAAAGAAATTTAACCTTAATTATAATAATAAACTTTTAAACTTATTAAATTTACTATTTAATGTATATATTCTGTAATATTGCATAATATAAAATCTATATCCAATAATTTCTACAAAGTATTTTTCAAGAGAATTTTTTAATATAAATTTTATTAATTGACTTTTTATACAAATTTCTGTTGCAATTTGTTTATTATTTTAATAAATTTTTTTATTTTTTGATACATATTATTAATAAATAATTTATATTAACATAATTCTTAATAAATTCATTCTAAAAGGAGGAAAAATTATGTGGAAAGAATTTAAAGAATTTGCCATGAAAGGAAATGTAATAGACTTAGCTATAGGTGTTATTATAGGTGGTGCTTTTGGTAAAATAGTAACATCCTTAGTTAATGATATTATAATGCCTGTAGTTGGAAGTTTAGTTGGAAAGGTTGACTTCTCTAACTTGTACATAAATTTAAGTGGTAAACATTTTAACTCTTTACAAGAGGCTCAAGCAGCTGGAGCTGCTACAATAAATTACGGACTATTTTTAAATAATTTAATTAACTTCTTAATAATAGCCTTTTCCATTTTCATAGTTGTAAAACAAATAAATAAAATTAAAGATTTTGCAACTAAAAAAGATGATGCTAAAGTTGAAGCTACAGAAAAAACTTGTCCTTACTGTTTCACTAAAATAGATATAAAAGCTACTAGATGTCCTAACTGTACATCTATTTTAGAAGAAGCTAAAAAATAAGCAAAACATAATACATAAATACTAAATAAGGCTGTATAAGACCTTAAAGATTTTATTTTTTATCTTTAAGCCCTTTATACAGCCTATAAAAATCTATTTATTTTTTAAGTTTACTGTGTACTTTCCTGTACCTGAATTTCCAAAGGTATAAACACATAAATAATATTTTCCTGCTTTTACTTTGCAATTATTACTTAACTTATTTCCCTCAGCAATTGCATAATCTGCATAATTATTTAAATCATCAGCTGAATATAATAACCAGTTCATTTGTATATTGTCTAAATTCTCAACTAATATATTTAAATCACTATCCTTTTCTATATCTATGCTATAAATGTCCTTAAGGTCATCATTTCCTAAAGTTCCATTTATCTTGCTATTGCTATTAACCTTCATAGCCTTGTTAAATTCATTATTGTTTTCAACTTCTTCTATAGCATCTTTTTCTACTTCTTTAACATTATTTTTAAGATTTCCTTTTACATTAACTGTATAAGCACCCTTTTGATTATCATAAGTATATACACTTAAATAATATCTTCCAGGTTCTAAAGTTTTTTCACCTTTTAATTCTGTTCCTTCATTTCCTGTGGCATACATTACATAGTTACTTAAATCTCCTTCTTTATAAAGTGTCCAAGTTATGCCAACGGAATTTAAATTATCAAGAGTTATTTTAACATTTCCTCTCTTATCAACATCAAAGTAATATTTATCTGAATAGTCTTCCTCTGATAAAGTCCCCTTAACTAATATATTAGATTTAGGTATTTGATTAGCTTTTTCAAAATCATTATTTGGTTCACTTTCATTCATAACCTCAACAGGCTTATCCTCTGTAACAGTTATCTTCTTACTTTCAGTATTTAAAGCACCATTATTATCTGTAACTGTTAATTTAACTTCATATTCTCCTACCTTGTTAAATTTATGAGTAGCCTTAGCATCCTTAGATTTTTCTCCATCTCCAAAATCCCACTCATAAGCTTTTATTTCTCCATCTTCATCCTTTGAAGCTGTTCCATCAAAGTTTATTTCATCTCCAACAACTACAGATGAATTAGATTCTATAATAGCTTTAGGTTCTTTATTAAGATGAACCTCTGTATTTGTATCTGTATTCATACCATGGAATGAAACATCATAAAGATAATTTCCATTTTCATCTACTCTATGATTTACAAAGTATGCAGTAACAGTTTTGTATCCATTCCATTTTTTCTTAGCTAATTCTTTTAGTATATCGTTTAGCTTAGAGTTCATATCTTTCCAGTCATTTTCTTCTCCTTGACTTCTTCCCCCTACATATGTTCCTTTCATATCATAAGTTGTGAAGAATTGAGATTTTTCTACATTACTAGAAAGGTCTTTTATATTTGAAACTTCTTTTATATCATTTTTTATTTCTTCTATATCCTTAGGTTCATGTCCATTTACATATTCATCTGAAACTAAAGGTACATCTAAGTTATCCATATTATTTAGTAAGGAATCTATGTAAGATTCATAACTATCATCTAAATTATAATCACTACTAAGAGATGCAATGTAATTTTTATAAGAATTTACATCATTTTTCTTTATATAATCTGTCATCTTGTTAAAGATTGAAATGTTATTGTTATACATATAGTTAGATAATGCAAAGCCATAGTTATAAAAATCCCAAGAACCATACTTAGCATGTAGTACTGAGTATAAAGACATTCTGTTATTTCTATCATATGCTAGTCCTTGAGCAACTGATTTTCTTGGTTTTATTCCATCAGTTCTAGTTGAACCTGCAAAAAATTCTGCTGTTCCTTCTTCATACCAAGTTAATACTCCATCTTCATAAAACTTACCTTGTCCCCACATTCCTGGAACTACATATCTTCCTTGAAGATAGTGAGTAAACTCATGACGGAATAATTCTTCTAAAGTATATATACTTTCCTCTGGTGTTCTTTCATAAGTAAAGAAAGTTCCTATATTCTCAATATATATTCCTCCATTATCAGTACTAAATCCATTTATTATACGATTTAATTTATATTCTTCTGGTGAGTTGTAAATAACAACAGTTAAAATATCATCTGGATTTCCTTCTTCTAAAGGCTTGTCATTTTGAACTACTCTCATAAATTGAGCCTTAACTTCCTTTGAAGCCCAGTATAATCTTTTAATTTTTTCCTCTGTTACCTTATCTCCAGCTTTTACCACAAATTTTCCATCATCAAAATTATATGTCTTTGGAAGATATTTTTCTCTTGCATCTTCCTTTATTTTATCAAAATCTATATCATTTCCTTCGGAATTTTTTCCATTAAAGTTTAAGTCTAAATCATTAGCTGCCTCAATATATTGATATGATAAATAAGGATACTCTTCCATAGCCTTTTCTAAAGCTCTTTGAGAAATTGATTGATTTTCTCTAAATTTCCCCATTCTACCTGTATAGTATAAAGCATTGTTTACAAGCCAGGCATTATCTTTATTTAACTTATCACCTATTGTGCATAGTCCTTCTAATTTTTCCATGTATGGATCTATTCTATTGTAAAACTCAGTATTTTTAGCATCATATCCCTTTGTATTGTATATTACTGAATTTGTGTAATAATCAATACCCTTCATAAGATTGTATACTGCATTTCCCTTACTATAGCTTTTTCCATAAGTATCTATGTTATCTTTATAATCACTTAATATATATATACAGTTATTTATAACTTCAGTATCTGCTGAGGTATTACCTATTAATCTTCCTAAGGCTTCAACAACTCCATCTTGAACCTTTGTTCCTAGTCTAAAATAACTATTATACTCAATGTTTTTCATAGCTTGTAAACATTGATTTTTTGATTGTGTTGTATTTAAATAAGCTAAATCCTTATTATAAAAACCTAAATAATATCCAGCTCTTAAAAATTCAACTAAAGTTGGAATACCTTTATCATCCTCTGCTGTATAAGTTCTTCCACTTTCCTCTAAACCATATATTATAGCTTGAACACGGTCTCTATTACTAAAAAAAGTATATGAACCGTCATTAAAATTAAATAAATCAGGTACATTTTCATAATTTATAGTTTTTATAAGTTCAACTAAATCGCTATAATTCATTCTATTAAGTTCATCAAAGGTATAAATCTTTTTATTCTCTGCTCTCTCTAAAGCATTTTTAGGCCCTAAAGGTCTATTATTGTCTGTAGCTACCTCATCTTTTAATTGATTTTTACAATTGTCATAAGATGTTATCTCTCTAGTAATCTGTCCATTATCACTAGGCTCCCCCTTTTTATCAGCTGCAAGTACCCTAAAGGAACTGTTAAATAAAATAAATGCTGATAAAGCAAAAGTTGCCGACAATCTTTCAACTAACTTAATTTTTGTAAGCTCTCCCCTTATTAAGTTTTTTTTCATGTTTAAATGCCTCCTATATTTTAAATAATATTTATATAAAAAACCTAATTTATATTTTTAAATAGGTTCTTTCTATACACATTAATTTAAAATAACCCTACACATTTAAAATTTATTCACCACTTGTTATTATTTTATTAACATCTAAATTATAACATAAAATTTGTAATTTTTTATGTTTAATTTCTAATTTATCCTATTATTTTTAATTTTTCTAAATATATTTTTTAATTCACTAATAATTAAAATTAAAGTTTATTAATTGCAAAAAAATATTACGCCAAATAGCTTTAAATTTTTCAAAGCTATTTAAGCGTAATATTTAATGGTAACTTAGGTAATTGTTTAAACTCAGGGAATTTTTTGTATAAACACTATTGTTATACACTAAAACTTTAAGCAATTTATATTAACTCCTAAGAGTTAATTTCATAAAATTAATTTAAGCTCTTAAAGAATCTAACTCCTTAAGAATTTGGTGGGTAGCCTCTGCGCTTCTACACAAGACTAGAATATGATTTTTTCTAGCTATAGTACCAGCTATCCTATTTTCTTCAAGCTTCTCTATAAACCTTCCAATCAGACTAGCCATGCCATCTGAAGTATCAACGGCTATGAAATTTTCCTGCATAGAAAGCCTTTTTACCGAACTTTTAAATATATTTTTAAACTTCTTTATGAAATCATCTTCTTTTAAAACAACATATCTTTGTTCATGATTGGCAACGGATTTTTTTCTTATGTTCAGTTCGTGAAGATCCCTTGATAAAGTAGCTTGTGCTACCTTTACCCCAGCTTCCTTAAGTTCAATCATTAGTTCTTCTTGCTTTCCTATACACTTGTTTTCAATTATATCTAATATTATTTGATGCCTTAAAGATTTTTCTGTACTGATAATAATCTCCCCTTTACCATCTTTAATACTATATAAATTAAAAATAAGGTATTTTTTTAATTTATCTTACTATTTTTGTTCCTGATTCTCCCTTTAATGCTTCTTTAGCTTTGTCTAAGGAAGCTATTATTGCAATTTTATTGTCTCCACTTTGAACAAACTTCTTACAAGCTTCAACCTTAGGAAGCATACTTCCTTTTGCAAATTGCTCTTCTTCTATATATTTATCAACTTGTTCTAAGTTGATTTCTTTTAGTTCTTCTTGATTTGGTTTATTAAAGTTTATGCAAACTCTATCAACGGCAGTTAATATTAATAGAGCATCTGCCTTTAATATTTCAGCTAATTTTTCTGCTGCGAAATCCTTGTCTATAACTGCAGGAACTCCAGTTAATCTGTTTCCTTCTTGTATAACAGGGATTCCACCTCCTCCACAAGCTATTACAACAAAACCATTATCAACAATAGTTTGTATTGCTTCTTTCTCAACTATATCTAAAGGTTTTGGTGATGCAACTACTCTTCTATATCCTCTACCTGCATCTTCCTTCATTACATATCCTTTATCTTTTTCTAGCTTTTCAGCTTCTTCTTTGTTGTAGAATGAACCTATTGGTTTTGTTGGATTTTTAAAACCAGGGTCATCTTTGTCAACGATTACTTGAGTTACAATTGTATCTACTGATTTATTTATTCCTCTTTTTAATAGTTCTTCTCTAATAGTATTTTGAAGATGATATCCAATGTATCCTTCTGAGAAAGCACCTACTACATCAAAAGGAAATAATGGATTTGCTTCGTCAGTTTGATGAGCTAATTCTATGCTAGCTAATATTTGTCCAACTTGAGGACCATTTCCATGAACTATAGATATTTCATGGCCTTCTTCTATTAAATCAGCTATTGAAACAGCTGTTTTTCTACATGTTTCTAATTGACCTTCTGCACTTTTATCCTTTGAATCTTTTTGTAGAGCATTACCTCCTAATGCTAAAACTATTTTCATAATTTTATTCCTCCTTGATTTTAAAAGCTTGTATTTTTAAATATTTTATATACTTATTGACCCGTTAAATAACATAACTACTGCTATAATAGCTATGATTACAACAATTATTGCTAGTATTTTTTCTTTTCCTACAAATACTTTTGCATCTTTATTATGTTGCTTCTTACCAATGTAGAAGAATATAATACCTACTGCATATAAGATGAAACATAATAATAAGTATTTAAGTCCAGCTGCATAGCATAACCAGATAGCGTAAACGGTTGCTATACCACCAAAAATTTTATCTCTTGTTCTTCCTGAAGGATTTAAATCATATGTTTCTCCTGTTAAGGCTAACTTAAATCCATACATAGCACTTAAAAGATATGGAACTAATATTGCTGTACTAGCTACTGAATATAGAGCTTGATAAGTACTGTTTGCAACTAAAGTTAATATTAAAAATGCCTGAACTAATAAATTAGTTATAATTAATGAACCATATGGTGTTCCTTTTTTGTTTAATTTACCAAAAATCTTAGGTAAAACACCATCATTAGCTGCTACGTAAGGGATTTCTGCTGCAAGTAATGCCCATCCAAGAAGTGAACCAAATAAAGATACTATTAATCCTATATTTATAATAACTGCTCCCCATTTACCTACTGCAAATTCAAGAACATAAGCCATTGATGGATTATCAAGACCTGCAAGTTTAACTCTATCCATAACTCCTAAAGACATTAATGTTATTATCATATAGATTATTAATGTTCCAACAAGACCCATAACTGTAGCTTTACCTACATCACTTTGTTTTTTAGCTCTTCCTGAAACAACTACTGCACCTTCAATACCTATGAAAGTCCATAAAGTTACTAGCATTGTACTCTTAACTTGATCAACAATGCTTCCTAAATCACTTGTTCCCCAAAACTCAAAAGTAAATTTGTGAAAGTTAAAGAAGAACAATAATATTACTATAAATAAGAATATTGGAACTAATTTAGCTATTGTAGTGATAAGATTTATAAGTGCTGCTCCACTTACACCATTTAAGATTAATAATGTAAATGCCCAAAGTAATATTGATGCTCCAATAATAGATGCAACGTTATTTCCTGCTCCAAACATAGGTATGAAATAACCTATTGCTCCAAATAAAAGAACGGAATAAGATACATTTCCTATCCATGCACTTAGCCAATATCCCCAAGCTGAGTTAAAGCCTATGTACTCTCCAAAACCAGCCTTTGCATAACTATAAACACCACCTGTTAATTCAGGTTTTCTATTAGCTAAAGATTGATAAACAAAAGCTAAAGCAATCATACCAATACCTGTTATAATCCATCCAATTATAATGGCTCCAGTACCTGCTCCCCTTGCCATATCTGAAGGAAGGTTAAAGGCTCCTCCACCAATCATAGAACCAACTATTAAAGCAGCTAGTTGAGCAAAACTCAATTTATGAGGTTCTCTATTTTCTGACATATACTTTCACCTGCTTTCTTTTTATTCAATTAAAGAAAGACAGTATTTATAATATAATGAAAGGAAAATTCAGTTATTAAGCCTAAACTTTAAATTTTAATAATTCCTTAGATTAATATTATAAATACAGCCTTTAATAAAATTTATTATCTACCAGCAGTTGCTACCATTACTGCTTTTATTGTATGCATTCTATTTTCAGCTTCATCAAATACAACTGAATTTTTGCTTCTAAATACTTCATCTTCAACTTCTCTTATGTCTAGACCTAATCTATCCATCATGTCTTTACATACTTCTGTATCTTCATCATGGAATGAAGGTAGGCAATGCATGAATAAAGTATGTTTATTTCCTGTTTTATTCATCATTTCTCTTGTAACTTTGTATGGAGTTAATAATTTAACTCTTTCTGGATATAGACTTTCATCTTCACCCATTGATACCCATATATCAGTATAGATAACATCTGCACCTTTAACAGCTTCATCAACATCTGAACAGAATTCTATGATTGCACCAGTTTCTTTTGAATATTCTTGCATTTCTTTAAGAATTGCTTCATCTGGTCTTAAGCTTTCTGGTCCTAAAGCTACAAAGTGCATTCCCATTTTAGCAGCACCATACATTAAAGCGTAGCTCATGTTGTTTCTTGTATCTCCTGCAAATACTAATTTTATTTCTCTTAATGGTTTGCTTGCATGTTCTTCTATTGTTAAGAAGTCTGCTAGTATTTGAGTTGGGTGGTCAGCATCAGTTAAACCATTCCATACAGGAACTCCTGCATATTTTGCAAGTTCTTCAACTGTTGATTGCTTAAATCCTCTAAATTCAATACCGTCATACATTCTTCCTAAAACTTTTGCAGTATCTTCAATAGATTCTTTTTTACCCATTTGAGAGTTAGTTAAAAATGTTACATGAGCACCTTCTTCAGCAGCTCCACACTCAAATGCACACCTTGTTCTAGTTGATGTCTTTTCAAATAATAAAACCACGTTTTTACCTTTTAAGCTATCTCCTAGTATTCCAGCTCTTTTTTTAGCCTTTAAATCATGTGATAAATCTAATAAATATCTAATTTCTTCTGGTGTAAAATCTTTTAAAGTTAAAAAGCTTCTTCCTTTTAAGTTAACTGCCATTTTGAATTCCTCCTAAATAGTTAATAAATTTTTATATTATAAATATTTCAATTTATTATGAAATTTAAATTATAAATCTTCTCTTATTAAAGGCATTGACATACATCTTGGGCCCCCTCTACCTCTTGATAACTCAGAGGATGGTATTACATGTAATTTGATACCTTTCTTTTCTAATATTGCATTAGTTACGTAGTTTCTTGAGTAAACTACAACTTCTCCTGGTGCGATTGCTAAAGTATTTGAACCATCGTTCCATTGTTCTCTAGCAGCTATTATTGCATCTCCGCCACCACATTTTATTAATTCAATATCTCTCTTTAGATATTTCTTTAAGATATTTTCTAAAGTATCGCATTCTTCAACTGCAATTAATTCTCCATCATTTTCAGGGTCTTTAGTTATTGCATAAACTTCTAAAGGTCCTACAATTCCTGGATGAACTGTAAACTTGTCATAGTCTACTTGAGTAAATACTGTATCTAAATGCATAAATGCTCTTGATACTGGTATTTTGAATGCTAGTACAGTTTTGAAAGTTGTATCTTTATAGTAAAGTAATTTTTTAGCAAGTTTTTCAACAGATGCTGAATCTGTTCTTTGAGATATACCAACTGCTAAGATTTCTTTTGAAAGAATTAATTCATCTCCACCTTCAAGGGAAGTATTTTCTTCTCTATTGAACCAGAATGGAATATCCTTTCCTTTAAATCTTGGATGATGTCTAAATATATATTTAGCAAAAATAGTTTCTCTATTTCTTGTATCAGTTCTCATATGGTTTAAAGTTATACCATGTCCAATTGTTGCAAATGGATCTCTTGTAAAGTAAAGGTTTGGCATAGGGTCGCATATGAATGGATAAACATCATTTACTTGTTCATATAAAGATTCTCTGTGATAATCTTTAAGTTCTTCCTTTCTAACTCCTGCCATCATTTTATCTATCATTTCTTTATTAGTGCTAAAAGATTTAAAATATTTTACTAATGCTTCTTTTAATCCTTCACTTTGTACTCCTGCTTCGTCTATAAATTCTCTTATGAATTTATCTTTAACTTCGCAATCAGTATCCATAGTTTCAGCAGCAAGAACTTCTAAATAAAGAACTTCTACTCCCGCATCTCTTAAAGTTTGTGCAAAAGCATCATGCTCTTCCCTCGCAACCTTTAAATATGGAATATCATCAAATAATAACCTATCTAATAAATCTGGAGTTAAATTTTCAATTTCTTCTCCAGGTCTATGTAGTAGAACTGTTTTTAATCTTCCAATTTCGGAAGTAACATTTAAAGCTCTGTCATCACGCATAAGACTTACTCCTCCTCTAAACTTTTTATTTTTAATATTGCTTACACATTCTTTATACACCTTTCTCAAAACGTTTTCAAATCCCTATTTGGTAAAATATTGTATACTGAAATTATTTTTATTCATCAATTTAATGAATTTTTTTTTAAAATTTTAAGAATTATTCTTTAAAATTAAATATTTCAAGGTATCCAGTTACTGTATTTTTTAAGAATATAATGCATATTTGATGTATAATTAACGAATAAATTTCTTAAAAAAATTTTTTTAACGACAAAAAAACAGGCAAATTTCTTTGCCTGTTTGATACATTAATAGGATTTTTTTAATAAAAGTATTTAAATTTTATATTTTTAAAGTGATTTGCAAACAAGATACTTCTCTATTTTTTTAATATCTTATTTTTTTCTAACTATTCTTACTCCATATGGTTCCATTTTGATTTCTTTTTCTATTTTTTCTCCACTTACCATATCTGTTAAGTCAAAGTCTTTAATGTCTATTACCTTATCTTCTGCTGAGAAGTTCATAAAGAATACAAATTCATTCTTTTCATCCATACGAACTTGTGCATTTATTCCTTTTGGTAAGTCAAGATTTATAGCTCTCTTTAAGTCTAACTTCTTAGCTAAGCTTGCATAGAAATCTGATAAGAACTCATCATTATTTCTAAATGCTATATAGTAAGCTTGTCCGTTTCCAAAGCTATTGCAAGTTAAAGCTGGCATTCCTTTGTAGAAATCAGTTTTGTATGTTGCAAGAACTTCAGCACCTTCTGAGTGAATTAAATCACAGAATATTCTAGCTTCATATTCACCCTTCATTCCTAAGTTGTTATCTTCTTTCATTGAAACATAGTTTACATCTTCATCATAAAGTGCATCTAATTCTTCAGCCCAAATTCCTGTAACCTTTCTTAATGGTCCTGGGAATCCACCTAAGAAGCAAAGGTCGTTTTCATCAACTATTCCACTCCAGTAAGTTGTAACTAAAGTTCCTCCATTTTTAACAAACTCTTCTAATCTTTCTCCAACACCTGGTCTTACCATGTAAAGCATTGGTGCTACAACTACTTTATATTTTGAGAAATCACAATCCATGTTTATAACATCAGTTGGAATTGATAAATCCCAGAAACCTTTGTAGTGCTTTTGACAAGTTTCAAAGTAATCTTTCTTTTCTATTCTAGGACCTTGTGCATCATATATTGCCCAGTAGTTTTCCCAGTCATATATAACTGCAACTTGTGGTTCTACAGAAGTTCCTACTACATCATCAAGTTTTGATAATATTTCTCCAACCTTAGTTACATCTCTAAATACTCTTGTATTTTCATGTCCACAATGGTCTACAACAGCTCCATGGAATTTTTCTGATGAACCTCTACTCTTTCTCCATTGGAAGTATTGTACTGTATCTGAACCATGAGCTACAGCTTGAAGAGAAGATAATACATGCATTCCTGGACGTCTAAGTTTTGCAACTGGTTGCCAGTTTGTTGAACTTGGTGAACTTTCCATCATCATGAATGGTTTACCATTTAATATTGCTCTGTTTAAGTCATGAACAAAGCCTATTCTACTTCCTTCATGGTCATCAGTTCTTTCTCCATGCCAGTAAGGGTAGTTATCCCAAGATACAACATCTAGGTAAGGAGCAAATTTCCAGTAATCTATTCCTCTGAATAATGAGATGTAATCATGGAAGTTAGTAGTTACAGGAATATCTGGTGTAATATCCTTTAAGATACTTCTTTCATGCTTGTAGTAATCTAAAGTTTGGTGAGTTACAAATCTCATCCAGTCTAAGTTTAATCCATGAAGAGCTGGTTCTCCGTGAGGAGCTGGTGCCTCTATTTCATCAAAAGAAGAATATGTATGACTCCAGAACTTAGTCCACCAAGCTTTGTTTAACTTGTTTATGTCATTGTTATATTTTTCTCTTAAGAAATCTCTAAAAGCAGCTTCACATAAAGGACAGTAACATTGACCTTCAAACTCATTTGAGATGTGCCATAAGATTAAAGCTGGATGGTCTTTGTATCTTTCAGCTAATAATCTATCTATTATACCTATTTTTTCTCTGTATATAGGAGATGTATAACAATGATTATGACGCTCTCCATAAAGATTTCTTACTCTGTTTGGAGCAACTCTTAAAGTTTCTGGATATTTGTGAGCCATCCATATTGGTTTAGCACCACTTGGTGTTGCAAGTATTACATAGTTACCATTTTTGTGCATTAAATCCATGATTTCATCTAACCATTCAAAGTTAAACTTACCTTCTTCTGGCTCTAACATTGTCCATGAGAATATTCCCACAGCTACAACATTTGTATGAGAAAGCTTCATTAATCTAACATCTTCCCCCCATATGCTTGGCATATCAATCCATTGCTCTGGGTTGTAATCTGCTCCATGAAGCATTTTTGTTACTTTAGAACTTATTGGTCCAAAATTTTTCAAAATAATCCCTCCATTTTTAATAAGTTAAATGTTTTAATCTCATTAATATATAAAGTAAATTGTATATTTTAAGCTAATTTATAGTTATAGGAATAAGCTATAGTTTGTATAGCCTATTCCTAAATACTCTTTTTTTATTTAATTATTAAATTAATTATTTGTCAGCGTCTGGTACATTCCACTCGTTAGCTACTGCCTTACCAACTTTCTTTTCGTATCTTCTCCAGCAGATTTCAGCAAATCCTACGAAGAATACTAATCCTAATACATTGTATAGAAGTACAAAGACTGGATTTGTTGCTCCTGGCTCTAACGTTCCGTTAAAGTATGCTATGAAGTCTTGTGGAGCTGGTATTGAAGATATTACAAATACGAATATGAATAAAGCAAGTAATAATATACCTATTGCTATACCAAATTTTCTTGGTCCAACTTTGAATGTTCTTGGCATATCATCTTTCTTAGCTCTTAATACAATGTATCCAACTAAGAAGAATAATACTGGAATTAGTGATGTTGAAGCTGTCATGTTTATTAACATTTGAAGTAAGTTATCAACAGAACCTATTCCTAAAGCTGGAACTAATAATAATACAGTTACTATTGCAGCTTGTACATATAAAGCATTTACAGGAGTTCCTTTTTTATCTGTTTTAGCAATCCACTTACCAAAGATACCTTCTGGAATTTCTGAGAATAATACTTTAACTGGAGCTGCTGTCCATAAAACTAGTGAACCTAAAGATGCAAGCATCATTATGAATCCAACTATGTTAGTTATTATATTACCTACGCCGTAATTAGAACCTAATATAGCGAAAGCATCGAATAAACCATTTGAGAAGTTACCTTGTAACACATCAGATGGTACAACTAAACCTACTGAAACTGCTCCTAAAGCGTATAAACCACCAACTATGATTGTTGACATTACCATAGTTTTTATAAAGGTCTTGTTTCCACCTTTAACGTCCTTTATGTATACACCTATACTTTCAGCACCACCAACTGCTTGTAAAACCCAAGCTAAAACCATGAAGTATGACCAGTTAAACTTTGGCATAATAGTTTCAGTTGTAAACTCTTGTGCTGGAGCTTTTCCTAATAAGAATACTACCCCGAAAGATAATACTATAAATCCTAAACCTAATATAATTCTAGCGATACCTGAGATACTTGTAATTTTTGATATCCAAGATACACCTTTAGTAGAAATTAAAGTTACTCCCCAGAATAATATTATAGATATAATTGAGATTAGTACTGTTTTTCCGTCAAATACGTTTCTACCAAAGAAAGTATAAGATGCATATATTAACGTCTTAGGTAGTAATGAAGTAAAGAAGAACAAATTAACAAAGAAATAAGACCAGGAACCTAAGAATGCCCATCTAGCTCCTAAAGATTTCTTTATCCAACTGTTTATACCTGATTCAGAGTCTGAACTAGCAGATGCAAATTCACCAATCATTAAAGCAAACGGTAGGAAGTAAAATACTGTACCAAATATATATGATGGTATTGTAGCCAGTCCAATTTCAACACTACTGTCGATTATGTTTCCAAATGAAAACACCGCCGTGAAAGTCATAAGCATTAAGGCCCCTGAAGTCAGCGATCTTTTTCTCTCACCCATCTTTAAATCCTCCTCATCTTTATTATTTTTTTACTAAAAAATTTCCCGTAGGAAACGTTTTCTGACATTATAATATCATTTTTTTACTTAATGTTAATGTACAAATTTTGAATAATCAGTAAAAATTCTATAATTTTACTAATTAATTTTACTTGATTTTATCTAATTAAAACTTTCGTAACATTATATATTTTTGCTACCTTCCTTGTAAAACAAGGTTTTTTATCAAAATAATCTAAATATCTTGTTTTTATTGATAATTTATTATTGTTTTTCTTATTATATTAACTTATTATTATTTGTAAAATTTTAACTTAAATCTACTCTTTAATTTTTTTACTTAAAGTTTACTCTTTGTCTTTTGATAAGGTTTTAAGCTATTTTTCTATGAATTATATTGAAATTAAATTCTTGCTTTTGTCTTATATTTCATAACTTATCTTTATTTAAAAATTCTCCAAAATTTTATGTATATATTAAAATTCCAATTATAATCTTTTATTTTCTTCGATTTTAAATTGCATTATATTACACTAAAAGAATTACTAAAACTTTTACCAATTTTAATTTCACTTATAAAAGTAAGATTAAAATTTACAGAGTATTAATAAAAAAATTCTTTAAAAAGACAAAATAAAAAAGAGCTAAGAAAATTCTTAACTCTTTTTAAAATTATCCCCAAAGCCCCAAACCTCACTTTTGCTAATAGCCATATGGTTGTAAATTATACCCTTTAAAATGTACTCATGTAAATTGTGCGAGCATAAATTATAAAATAGGTATCTGCTCCTAGATACATCTATGTAACACAATTGCCTTTTTTCCCTAAGGCTAGGGTTTATGACCTCCCTAACAAAAGCTACCATCTAATTTTATATATAATTATTCTTTAGAATTTTAATTTATTTATTCTTTAGTTTTAAATAAAGGTAATTAAAATATTAAAATTTAGTTTTTATTCCATAAGGTCTATAGTCCAATTTAATCCTTGAAGTTTAGTATCTAGTTCTCTATACTCCTTAGAATATCTGTTTATTTCCCTTTGTACTTGTTCAACCTTCATAGCTGAAAATATTTTTATTTCAGTTTGAGAATATCTATTTACCTTTACAGTAGCCTCTTCTGCTACTTCTTTTAATATTTTTATTTTTTTCCCTAACATATCTCTCTTTACAATTAAGTCAGAGATGCTTTCATTACTACTTGTTATGTAGCTACTATTTGTCTTATTTATCTTTATTATAAGTTCCTCTAACTCATTTATTTTTAGTAATATTTCATCATATAATGTGTAGGGATTTTCAGAAGGTTTTTCCCCTTCCTGAACTAATAAATTTTGATTTATTCTGTTTTGTAAACTAAATAACTCTTTTTGAAGATCTGCTCTTAATATTAATGCCTCAGCTAGTTTCATTTTAATTCCTCCAATAAAACTTTATTAAACTTGGCCTCATAAACTTCTCTATCCCCATAAATATAATATATAAGTTATTTTTAGCAATATTAAAAACATTTTAAGCTTTATTTTATTATAACTCTAAAGCAAAAAATTAAAAACTCATTCTCCTTTTAAAATGTTAATTTTTGCCTTAATAAATTAAGAAATTTATCCCTTATTAGACTTTAATTTGATTTCTTGTAAAATCTTTATAAGAAAAGGTAATACTTAAGAAAATTAAGCATTACCCTTTATTTTTCTTTAATACATCAATATTTATCTTATGTATTTACTATTTATTTTATTTAAATTTTTACTTATTTTTTATGTAATAGGTTATAATCTCCTTTAAAATTCTCCACGAATTTCTGCTACAGTACGTATTTTATGATTTTTAAAGAGTAAATAACCTAAATAACCACTTCCTGCACTTATAATAATACAAGCTAAAGAAGCCATTAAGACTTTAAAAGCTGGATTATATGCAAACATTACTGCAAAACCAGCAATTGGAGTGGCTGTTCCTGGAGACATGTTTGTAAGTCCCATTAAAACAATTATAATTCCACATAAAGCCCCTCCTATAAAGTTTGTTATGTAAATAGGTATAGGATTTGCAGTTATTATATCTGCCTGTGTTAAAGGCTCTATAGCAACAGATATAGTATCTTTTTTACTTCCAAATTTCATCTTATGAAATAAAACAAAGTTTAAAAAAGATGAACCAAAAACTGATAAAGCCCCTATAGCCATTGGTGCACCAGTTAAGCCAAGCATTGCTGTTAAAGCCATAGAACTTAAAGGGGCTGTGGCAACTACAGTTATTATTCCTCCAAGTATTATTCCCATTATTATAGGATTTGAATTTGCTGAAGCTA
Organism: Clostridium sp. TJA038; assembly: GCF_058310255.1. NCBI lineage: Bacteria > Bacillati > Bacillota > Clostridia > Eubacteriales > Clostridiaceae > Clostridium > Clostridium sp. TJA038. Next base: position 31,315 of record NZ_JBZEFA010000006.1, read on the forward strand.
TTAATACTTGCCCTATTTTTAATAAAGTAGAATCAACTACTGGTGATACAAATTCTCCTATTCCCCTTGTAAGAGGAGTAGCTAAAAGTATTATTACAATTAAATCTAAACCACTTGGTAATTTTTTTTCTAAAAATTTAACTACAAAGGACATTAAATATCCTGCAATAAATCCTGGTAATATTCCTAAACCTAAACAAGATAGCCCCATTAATACTGAATAAACTGGTGAAACTCCTAAAGCTAAGGGTACAAGTATCCCTGCTGCAACTCCCCCTAAACTTCCATTTGCCTCTCCAACCTTCTTTAAAAATTCTATGTTTAAAACATTACCAAAAAAAGATGAATGAAAAGCCTCCACTAAAAAACTTGCACAGGCTGCCCCTGCTAAAGCCCCCATAGCTTTCATTCCCTGAGGTGCCTTATAACTAAATAAGGTAAACAACCCTAAAACTATTAATAAAAGTCCTGCCCCAATTAAAACTTGCATAAATTTTCCTCCTTAGTTTTTTTAAAAACCTTTTCTTAAAAGCTTTACTTAGTGATTTACAATAAAAATATATTATTGCTTATTAAATTTTGTTTAAATTACCCTTTTTCTATAAATAGCTATTTATATTTTTTCTTGTAATTTATGTATAAATTATTAAAGTTATTATATATTTTATACTAATTTGTAAAAAAATCAAACATTTTTTAATAAAAACAAAAAAACTGATTTTTTATAAAATAAAAATCAGCTTTTATATTTTAAATTTATTTTTATAAAGACTTTAATTAACATCTATATTAAAAATTTTTGAGGGTTTTTCATCAAACATATTTTCATAAAATTCTATTTCTAAATTATTTTTCTCATTATTTAAGGCAAAAGCCATTGTAGCTGTGCATTTTTTCCCCTTACTAATAGCCTTAGAAAATTTAATATTATTAGTAGCTGGATAAGTTTCTAAAATATTTCCTGAATCATCATAGACTTTAAAATTTTCTTCAAATAAATGAAGATTGTTCTCAAGACCTAAGTTTTCATAGGTATATTCTATTAAAACAACTTTTTCTGCCTTCTTATCTGAAAATTCATTTCTTTCATCTATAAGTTTTGCACTATCTAAAGTTACTGACATAAGCTTAACACCATTTTCATCACTTAAATAAGCAGTTTCTCCAAGGGCTAGTTTCTTTTCTTTTTCCTCTGCTTTTCCTTCTTTAGCTTTTACCTCTTCTTTAACCTTTAAGGTTTCTACCTCTTCTCCCTCTTTAAGAGCTAATTTTTCAAACTCTAATAATTGATTATACCTTTCATCACTTAAATTAACTCCTCCACCACTTCCTGAGAAGGCAATTCCACCAATAATAAAAGAAATTATTCCTATAGATATTTTGCTTGTAAATATTTTTTTTAGCTTTTCTTTATTCATAAAACCTCCAAGTATTAAATATTAAACTATTTCAAAGCCTATTTACAATATTAACCATTTAATTTTCTTTAATACCTTAAAAAAGTCTAACATAAAAGTTTTTTTATGTTTTTTCTATTTATATATTTATTAAGGAGAACAAGGTCTTATGAATAAAAATAGAAAAATTAAAAATTCCCACAAAAACTAAAAAGCTCTTGTGGGAATTTTTAAATTTCATTAGATAAATATTAAAGTTTTTCCATGTATTTAAATACATCTTTTCTAAATATTATGCCTAAAGCACAAGCTACTATAGCTATAATAAGTATTATAACTACTCCGCCAATGTTTCCTTCTGCTAAATTTGAACCCATAAAGGAAGAGGCAACTAGGGCTGGTATTCTTCCAATCATGGAAAATACTATAAAATGCCATAGGGTTATGTTACTTAGTGCACAAACCATTATTAAGGAATCCTTAGGTGCACCTGGTAAAAAGAAAAGAATAACTAATATAAGCTTAAACTTAGGACTATTTAAAATATTCTCTAGTCTATCGTAAAGATCCTTAGGAACAAATTTTTGTACTAATCTTCTTCCGAATCTTTGACATATGTAAAATAAAATGGCAGAACCTATAGCAATTCCAAAGAATGAAATTACAGTTCCCCAGAAAGCTCCAAAGATATATCCTCCAGCAGCTTGGATAACTTCTCCAGGAATGAAGAAGATAACAACCTGTAATATTTGAAATATAAAGAATATTACAGCAGACCAGGGACCAAATCTTTGTAAATAGCCCTTTACTATTTCTCCGTTAGTTATTATTTTATAAAACTCCATTATTTGTTCTCTTGTTAAATATAAAGTTATACACGCTAATATTAAAATCACTATACTTAAGATTATTAAAATTTTCTTTTTCATAAATAAACCTAAATTTAAATTTCCTCCTTGAACAGTTTTTTCATTTACTTATATTTAATATTTTTCTCCATAATTTATTACAGAGGGTTCATAATTAAATTGTTAAGTAAATTTTATTGTTTAAAGTTGTTAAATTGCTAAAAAAAATAAAATGCTTTTTTAACCCTTGCATTTTTACTATCCCCTATTTTAATAGTACTACTTAAATATTATAATACTCTTAAATTTATATTACATTTATATATGAAAAATCTTAATAAATCTTTAAGAGTGGCATTTTATTTTTTTTGAAATTTTGTATAATCCTCTAAATTTAGTTTTTAAGGTGATTTTGTTTATTATTACAATTTTTTATTCTTTTTTCTTTTCTTTTTATGTATATAAAAATTAAAAGTAATAGGATTAATAAAATAATTAGAGAAATAGTTACTATTATAAGTTTTTCATTAGAATGAGCATATATATTTCCTTCCTTGTCTATAGTATTATCTATTTTCTCACTTATATTACATCTTTCTCCCCTTACTAATAAACGCTCTGTATTAACTCCATAAGGATAACAAGTTAATAAGGTTATATAATCTTCTCCCTCTTTAATTTCTAAATCCTCCACCTCATCTGGCTTAACAATCTTTATTTGATTTACTTTATAGGAAAGATTTTCTCTTAAGCTATGTATAAAAAATAAATCTCCCTCTTTTAATTTATCTATATCTGTAAAAAGCTTTTGATTTGATAAGCCTGTGTGAGCTGATAAAACTCCATGAGTATTTTCTCCCCCTATAGGTATAGAAGTTTCTTCTAAAAGACCAACACCTTTTTTTAATATACTATCCTCTGTGCCGTAATATATAGGTAAATTAACCTTTATGCTTGGAATTTCTATATAGCCAATCATATCGCCCTTCTTAAAAGGAAGAGTTTCTTCCATGGCTTTGTCATCTTCATAAAATAAATTTTTGTTATAAGTTTTACATCTTTCCTTTAAGGAATTTATTTCATCCTCATCTTTATTGTTTATTGTTTCTTTATAATCTGAAATAGTTGATACTGCAAACTTATTGTTTATGTAATTAGAAAGGCTAGGATATATTAAAAATCCAATTGCCGTAAGTGTAATTAAAATTAGAGTATAAAAATATAGTTTCTTTAGCCTTTTCAAACGGAATCTAGTGTCATATTAAGTTAATAGACACTATTTCACCTCCTAAAATTTATTTTAGTAAAAAAGAAATTTCTAAGTCTTAGTAAAAAAACTTCTTTTTAAGTTTCATCATAAAAAGAAGTTTTTTAATTTTATCTATTTAATTTTTTTATTTATTTTTTATTTGTTTCTCTTAAGTTCAACTCTATTGTAGATAATACCAGCAGCAGCTAAGATACAAACTACTCCTAATAAAGTAATTGCTATTTTTATAAATCCTGTGTTTCCAAGTCCCCCTGTTGAAGGTAAAGAAACTCCCTTACGGTTTAAAACCTCAATATTAAATAATGTGTTTTCATCACTTTTAACTTCTTCTAATTCTGTTGCAGCCTTATTGTTATTGATTATCTTAAAGCTTGCCTCTCCTGTGAAATTACCTTCTGAATCTTTAGAAGCTTCTATTTTTATTTTTATAGGGTCTTTTAATAAACTATATCCCTCTGGTGCTTCCTCTTCTCTTAATTCATATTCCCCTTCTTTTAATCCTAAGATTGTTATAATACCTTTCTCATCTGTTACATAAGAATGTTTATTTTCTTCAACAATCTTTCCATTAATTACAGGAGCTAAACTAAATTCAGCACCTTTTAAGTAAAGCTTGTTCTTTTCTCCTTTTGTTGCTTCATCAATCTTTTCAATTTGTAAACCAAAAGTATATGAAGTAACTTTATCCTTTAGTTTCTTAGTGCTTCCCTCTACATATGGGTTGTTTGTATATTCTAACTCTATGTTATTTTCATTTCCTATTTTGTTTATATCATTAATAATAGCTTTTTCATTTAATTTAGCTTCATAATTTAAGCATAGTCCACTTTGTGCATAATCTTTTATATTGTCATAAACAAAGTTTATTGTAATAGTTGTTCCATTTTCATCACTTTTACTTTCAACAGTATAGTCTTTTCCACTTTCAAAAGTCTTACTTCCTGAAGTTACCTTAAAACCAAGCTTATCATTGTAAGTTAATCCCTTACCCATTTTATCTGTAAACTTATAAACTATATTTTTTGCATTCTTTTCATAAGAAGGAATTGAGGCTTTTACTTCGTATTTAATAGTATCTCCTATAGAGGCACAAGAAGTTTTAACTCTACGATTATCCTCCATTACTATTCTTTTTTCTAAGGTTGCAGTATTATCCTTTGGATTAATTTCAACATCATAATTCCATGAATTTTCTAAGGCAGTAGGAACTGCAACTAACATAGGAGTAGATGCAACAAAGGCTCCCTTTGAATCCCCAGAAGTTTCTAAAACTATATAATAACCTAAATCAACAGTATTCTTTTTACCATTTTCAAGTTTTTGTCCTTCTATATTGTTGTCTAAAATAAATTTGTGTATATTAACTGCAAAGTCTTTTATGTCATCTTTATTTAAATCTTTTATGGCATCTTTTTTATAAGAACCATAATTAGAATTGTCGAAGAAATTCTTAAATTTATCATTTACTGTATAATCATAGTTATATATGCTCTTATCTGCATCTAAAATTTTATATGCTTCAAATACAGCACCTTCTTTATTTATTGTAATACTTCCTTGAGTTTGAGCATTCTTATCTACTTTAGGTGTTGTTAATGCATATACTGGCATTGCACTTATAACAAAGAACATAAGAAATGTCATAATAAAACTAAAACTTTTTAATGAATGTTTTTTCATATTTTTAATTCTCCCTTTCTTTTAAGGCAATTTCTTTGCCTAATAAGCTTAAAGCTCCAGCTAAAAGAGTAACCCCGATGAATGAAAATTTATAAGTACCAAGTCCTCCTGTATTAGGTAAGACTATTCTCTTACTATTTTTAACTGAGATTTTATAGCCATTTTTGTTTTTATTTAAAGATATTTCTTCTCCATCTTCTCCAAGCTTATAAAAACATCTGTCCTCATTTATATATAAATAAATATCTTTACCAATCTTATATCCCTTAGGAGCTTTAACTTCTCTTAATACATACTCTCCATAAGGTAAATCTTTAATATTGATTTTGTTTGAATCCTCTATAGATTCTAAATTTGTAATGTTATTTTCTTCCCCTTTAAGAGAGAAGTTTTTATTAACCTTAGAAAAACTTAAGGGATTTTCTAAATCCTCAGCTTTAAAAATATTAAATTCTGCTCCCTTAAGAGGTTTTCCCTTTTCATTAACCTTTTCTATTAAAAGATTTGTAGAAAGCTTTTTCTTACTTCCCTTTATAACTACGGTTTTACTACCTGAATCTTTTTTCACCTCAAATTTAACAGTATTTTTCTTTCTCTCATGCCCCTCTGGAAACTTTACTTGCTCCACTTTATAACTTCCAACAGGTAGTTCTAAAAGCTTTGTTTCTCCCCTTTTAAAGTTTAAAAATTCAATATTATCATTGTTTATATCCTTAACAGGTTCTCCCTCTTTTGTTGTTATTCTAAAAGAAGAACTGTTGTAAAATTCTTCTTCATAATAGGCAGAATCTAAAACAAGTTTAATTACTGAATTTTTCTTAGTTGAAACCTTGTTAGTTGGATTTCCATTAACATAAGCAACATTATCAACAACACTTCCAGGCTTTACATCCTTCATACTTGCCTCAATAGTTATGTAAGCTTCCTCTTTGCTATCTATAGCACCCTTTGTGTTTTTTACAATTAACTCCTTTGTATCCTTGTTAAAGTAACTTTCAAACTGACTTGTAGTTGTAACCTTTATATCCTTTAAAAGCTTGTCTAAATTATCTTTTATGGTTACTGTGTCCTTAAAAAACTGTCCATAGGAATCAAATCTAATGGTATATTTAATCTTTTGGTCTTTATCTCTGCTACTTACTGAAGTTCTATCAACCTCTTTATGAACATTTAAGGCACCAGCCTCCTTAGAAAGCTTTGAATAATGTCTTGCTGGTACTTCCTTTCCATCATCATAAGTTAATTTAGCCTCATTGGAATAACCCTTCTTTGTTGAGGTTATTCTTGTTTCATAACTTACTGTATATCTTTCATATCTTATATCTCCAAAATCTATTTCTAAAGAATTTAAACTTGAACGAACTCTTGAACTTCTTATAAAATCCTCTGTAACATCTTCACTGCTTGAATTGTTGTAATCAACTCTCTTTATACAAAGGCTATAAACATCTAGTGCCATGCCCTCTGGAATAGTATCTACAAAGGTAGCATTACTTAAATAACTTCTTGTATTAGGATTTTTTCCATCACCTAAGTTAATTTCAACAAAATATTTTATAGGCTTATTTCTATCTAAGATTTCTCCATAATACTCTCGTCCATCCTTTGTATCTGTTGCAGCTAAAGGTAGGTCAGCAGTTTTATACATAAGGGGATACTGCATTCCCTCACTAGGTTTGTCATATTCTTCCCCTTCTACATAAAAAGTTTTTTTCTTTCCAGATAAATCAATTGTAAGAGGGTAGGTTACACCTTTTCTTATATTTTCATCACCAACAAAAGATACAAGCATATATCCCTTAACAGCTTTATCAACATTCTCATTAAAAGTTAAAGTAAGAACGCCATCTTTTAAATCAAAATCTTTAAAATGCTGTTCTGGATACTTTGGAGAAATTTCCTTAAAGACCTCTGGTAAAGTGATGCTAATAACATCTCCTTCATTAAGCTTGTCTTTATTTAAGATTTTATAATCAATTCTTAAAGTGTTTCTTAAACCCTTAGCTACCTTTTCACTCTCAAAGGATGCACTAGTAATTTCAACAGCTCCATCATTTTTAATATCCTTACTCTCTTTTCCTAAAACACTTTTAGTATTTGAAAGCAATGTAGTAATAATAAAAATAAAAGTTAAAAGAAAAACAAAACCATAGGAAAATCTACTCTTTTTCATGAAACCTACTCCTCCTTTCTTAAAAAATGGAAATAAAAAAACCGACTATATTTATAACTTTATAAACATAGTCGGTTGCATCACTAACTCAATATATTCCAGATGCCCAAATACAGAATATATATCAACGTTTCTACAATATTTTTATCTTTATTAGTATCTTATTAAATTCATCATTTGTTTAAAATAAATTTTCATTTCGTTCTGTATGTTACAGTATTTTAAATTTTTTGTCAAAACTCCCTTAATTTAAGAAAAGATAAATTAACAATTTAGTACCTATTATATTAATAAATTATTAATTTATCAAGTGTTAAATTAATACATTCTTAAAAGATAAGATTTTTATTTTTTACTTTTTTATTCCTTCTTAAATGGAATTTTTGGAATAATTATTCACATTTAACAAAACTTATTGAATAAATAAAAATAACCAATTAATATAAAATATACCTAAAAAATAATGCCATATCCCCTTACCTCTCCCCCCTATTTTTTATTAGTAAATTAAAAATTTAAAATAAAAAAATATGCAGGGGGTAGTACTTGAAAATCTATAAATACCTATAAAAAATTTTAATTTATAAGATAAATATTCCAATATTATAATATCTCATTTAAAAAATCCTCATTTAAGAAGATAAAATATAAAACTATAACCAGCAAAATTTCAGTAATTTTTTTACAATTTCCCAAGAAAATAACTGAAATATCCTAAATCAACACCATAAAATCACAAAATTAACAAAAAATTTTATTTTGCTAAGTAAAAATCCTTCTCTCTTGTAAAAAAAATCTCCTAAATAACTTAAAAATGCCAGACTTTTAGGAAAATAAAGAAAAAGTAGTCATTAGCTAAAACCCTTGGTATAACTAGATTTAAGGCACTTTTTTCTATAAAAATGACTGGATTTCCTACTTTTTCACTTCTCCTAAAATTATAAAAAATAAAAAAAAATTTTTTTTAAAAAACTCCCTATATATAGAAATAATAAAACTCTGGCAACTATGGCAAAAGCCTTGAAATAACTAAAAAATCTCTGGTTTTAACTCTGGCATCTTAATTAGAAAGTCTGGCAAAAAACTTAAAAGTAGTCATTAAATTTGAACATTTAATTAACTTCCCCTTTTATAAAAAACTTCCTCTAATATAAAAATACTGATAAAATTACCTTTATAAAAAAAATTTACTAACTTTATTAAGGTATAATAAAAAAGCTATGGAATAAAATCCATAGCTTTTATTTTTATTAAACTATTTTAGTAGTCCACTCCTCACAGTTCCATATATCTGTTACTACATCTTTATAAAACTCAGGTTCATGGCAAACTAAAAGTATGCTACCCTTATACTCCTTTAAGGCTCTCTTTAATTCTTCCTTTGCCTCAACATCTAAATGGTTTGTAGGCTCATCTAGTATAAGTATATTTGTTTCTTTATTTATAAGCTTACAAAGTCTTACCTTAGCTTGTTCTCCTCCACTTAATACAGCAACAGAACTTTCAATATGCTTAGTTGTTAATCCACATTTAGCTAAAGCACTTCTTACTTCATATTGAGTATATCCAGGGAACTCTTGCCAAACTTCCTCTATGCAAGTATTGTAATTTGCTTCTTTTATTTCCTGCTCAAAATATCCAATACTTTGATAATCTCCTGTTTCAACCTCTCCACTTATTGGCTTTATAAGTCCCATTAAGCTTTTTAAAAGAGTTGATTTTCCAAGTCCATTAGCACCAACTAGGGCTATTTTTTGTCCTCTTTCCATTCTTATGTTAAGTGGTTTACTAAGGGGCTCATCATAACCTATAACTAAGTCCTTAGCCTCAAAAATAAGCTTTCCTGAAGTTCTTCCTTGCTTAAAATTAAACTCTGGTTTTGGTTTTTCAGAAGCAAGTTCAATTCTATCCATCTTATCTAACTTCTTCTGTCTAGCCCTTGCCATTCCTGTTGTTGCAACTCTAGCCTTATTTCTAGCAACAAAATCCTCAAGCTTAGCAATTTCAGCTTGTTGTCTTTCATAAGCTGCCTCTAACTGCTTCTTATTAGCTTCATAAACTCTCATGAAGTTATCATAGTCCCCAGTATATCTAGTTAAGGCTCTATTTTCTACATGGTATATTACATTTACAACACTATTTAAAAATGGAATGTCATGAGATATTAAAATAAAGGCATTTTCATAACCTATTAAATAATTCTTAAGCCATTCTATATGTTCTTCATCTAAATAGTTTGTAGGCTCATCTAGCAGTAATATATCTGGTGTTTCTAATAAAAGCTTAGCTAATAAAACCTTAGTTCTTTGTCCTCCACTTAAATCAGTAACATCTTTATCTAGTCCTACATCTTTAAGTCCTAAACCTGATGCAACTTCCTCAATCTTTGCATCTATCATATAAAAACCATTATGGTCTAACATATCTTGAATTGTAGCTGTTCTCTCTAAAGCCTTATTCATCTCCTCTTCAGACATTTCTCCCATTCTTTCATAAAGAGAATTCATCTCAGCTTCCATGTCAAAAAGATATTGAAAAGCCTCTCTTAAAACTTCTCTAATAGTCTTTCCTTTCTCAAGCTTAGCATGTTGGTCCATATAACCAACTCTAACCTTATTACTCCATTGAACATCGCCCTCATCTGGCATAAGCTTACCAGTTATTATATTCATAAAGGTAGACTTACCTTCTCCATTAGCTCCAATAAGTCCAACATGTTCCCCCTTTAAAAGTCTAAAAGAAACATCTTCAAAAATAGCTCTATCACCAAAGCCATGATTCATATTCTTAACTATTAAAATACTCATTTAATTCCTATTTTCGCTACCAAAAAAGTAGCTCTCCCTTCCTGCTTAATTATATTTATTACCCTATGTAAGTATTTAAATATTTCTAAAGAAAATATTTTTCTTTAGAAATACTCCTAAAGCTTTAATTAAAATTCTTTATTTTAAAAATATACGGCTACCAAAAAATAAAATTAAAGCTAAAAAGCTAATACCAACTACATTGTATAAAACAGACAATCTAGAAGATTTCTTTTTGTTTAATCTACTCACTCTGCTTTCTACCATTTCCCTACTCCACCTTTCAAAATTTCTAAGTAAATCTATAAAAAATTTTAATTCTATCTAATACATTATATATAGTATATTATCTCTCTTTAGTTTTTCAAATATATTTTTCTTCCTATTAATAAAATTAACTTCTTTTTTACTAGGTCTTTACTAAAAAATTTCAAAAGAAGAATTAAATCCTCCCTAAGTACTTTATGCAAAAAAGAGAAATTTGTTCTAAAATTTTTTAATTAAATAAATATTTCTTATTTTTTAATTATATATTTTAAGAAAGAGGAAAGATTAGAGGGCTTTAAGCCTTTATGGAAAAGACCCCTTATAGTCTTTCTAAGTTTTAATATGTTATAATAGACTAAATACTTTGGTATAAATTACACAAACTAGTAAGAAAGGGGTTTATTTATGCTGTATTACTTAGTGGCACTTTTTGATAAGTATTCCTATGGAATAATAAAGCCATTACAAGAATCCATTTCAAATGAATATAAGCTTTATGAGAATCTTCCAATGCTTCATATTACCTTAGCCGTAATTGAAGATCCAGATATGAACAAACTAAATGAAGTGGTAAAAAACACATTAAAATCATATAAAAAATTTGAGGTTCATTTAAATGGACTAATAAAATTTGGAGACCCTTATAGGTCTGTAAATTTAAAGGTAGATGAAGAAAGTGGAATAATAAAGGATTTATCTAGAGAACTTTATAAGGACTTAGTAGAGGCAGGCTTTAAGGTAACTTCAAATCCTGATACATGGCAACTTCATGTTTCCTTAGCTAACCCATACTTTGCACAAAGAGTTTGGGGAGAAGATGAATTTGAATCAGCATACACAAAGCTTCAAGATTATCATTTTGATAGGGAACTTTTAATTGATGCTATTCAATTTTGGAGACCTATAAATGATGAAAGTAAAATGGTAGTCTTTAACTACCCACTAACATAAGAAAAAAAATCAGAGAGAAATTTCTTTCTCTCTGAAAAAGTTTAGTTTATATATAAAATGAGTTGTGCATGAATAAACAATTTTAATAAGTTTCTTTAAAAACTTCAAAGTATCCTTGTGGATGTAAACAAGCAGGACATTTTAAAGGTGCTTCTGCTCCTTCAAAGATAAATCCACAGTTTCCACATTTCCAAAGAACCACTTCGTCCTTTTTAAATACTTTTCCTTCTTCCATATTTTTAGCTAACTTAGTAAATCTATTGTAGTGAGCTGTTTCTGCTTTAGCTATCATTCTAAAAGCTACTGCAATTTCTGGGAATCCTTCTTCCTCAGCTACATCAGCAAAAGATGGATAAAGGTTGCTTAATTCATCATGCTCTCCGCTAGCTGCATATTTTAAGTTAGTTAAAGTATCTGTAGGCAATTCAACAGGATAAGCAGCATTTATTTCTACAGCTTCTCCTTGTAGGTCATCTTTTAAGAATTTATAAAATCTTTTTGCATGTTCCTTTTCATTGTCTGCAGTTTCTGTAAATATATTTGCTATTTGAACATATCCTTCTTTTTTAGCCATGCTAGAGAAATATGTGTATCTAGTTCTAGCTTGACACTCACCTGCAAAGGATTTCATTAGATTTTCTGCTGTTTTAGTTCCTTTTAAACTTTTCATAAAAAACCTCCTACAATTACTTACTTGAAAAAACACTTTAAAATTATTTTCACAAATAAATAATATTTAAGTTATGTTAATTAATAACTATTATTTCTTACATATTTTATATTATCACTTTTCCAAGAAAATTCAATAAGTCTTTGAATTTTTTGTTAAGTTTATTTCTTTTTACCATTCTTTTTTATTATTTCAGAATTTATTAAATATTATTCTACATAAATAATAATTATTTAAAGTTTTTTTAATAAAAGTCTTTTCTGTATTTAAAAATAATTATTAGGTATAATATACCTAAACAAGATTTCTTTAACTTTTATTTTTTTAATATTTATTTTTTATCTTAATAAACTAAATCTATACAATTAAATAAAAAAACTATAAGGAGGATATAGGCTTTATGAAGGTTAAAATACATGATAACACCATAGAAAAAGTAAAAGATATGTTATCTTCTAGTGGAAAAGATGCCCTTAGAATAGAAGCTAACTCATCTTGTTGAGCAGGCTTAAATATTGAAGTTGTTCTGGATGAACAGCGTGAAAATGATGATGTTTCCATAGATAGAGGAGTAAAAATAGTAGCAGATAAAAGTATTTCTCACTTTTTTACTGATGCAACTATAGAATACAAAAGAACTATCTTAGGAAAAAAATTTAAGGTGTATTAATTTTAAGAGATGTATATTTCCTAAGGATTAAGTTAATAATATAAATAGCTTAATACACTCTTAAGTTAACCACACAACTTAATAAAAAAGGAACTGTATCCCAAAACAGTTCCTTTTTCTTTTTAAAAATATTCTATTTAAATTCTCCCTCTTTTTAAAAATCTAAAAGCAATAAATTAAATACCTCTCTAAAAATTAACCCTTGCCTATTTAGACCAGAAAGAAGGTATAAACAATAAATACTATAACGCTTAATACAAAAGGAATATTTATTACTCTTTCTTCCTTATAAGAAACTCTTGTTGCTACATCTAACTCATCTAAAGTTATATCAAAGTTTCTCTTTTCCATCTTTCTTATTAAATAAATAATTAAGAAAGAAGCCACTACTGCTAAAACTAAATAATATAAAAATAGCTCAACCTTTATACCAGTAGCTAATGTATTTACATTATTTATAGAATGAAGTAAATCCTCTGGCTTTATTCCTTCACTCATAATTCTTTGCTGAATTAAGTTAAAGGTATTTATTAAAAAGTGCATTATCATAGATAAGAATATACTTCCTGTAGCTCTAACTACATAGGCTAAAATTATACCCATAACTGTAGCATATAAAAATTGATGAGCATTTAAATGTAAAATACCAAACATTATACCAGTCATAACTGCAGCTACATTCTTGCTCTTAAACTCAAAACCAGAAAGAACAATCCCTCTCATAGTAAGCTCCTCTGTAATAGCTGGTGTTACTCCAACTACTAATATCATAAGCCATAAAGGATAACTTCTCATTTGCTCTAAGGCTATAGCCACCTCATTTGTAGAAAATAAACTTGATATATATGAAAAAAATGTCATTACAGGTAAAGCTAAAGCAGCTATTAAAACTGAATAAAATATATCTTTTCCCTTTGGTTTTTTAAAACTAAAAACTCTTTTATAGTTACTCTTAGTTACAAATATATAAATAATTGCTGGAACTATAAAAAATATTATATGTACTGCCATAAGAACTAAAGGTGGTATAATCCCCATCCTATACAGCATTGGCGTTACAAACATAGGTCCTACTATAGATAAAACTAATACTATAAGAAAATATAGATCGACTTTAAATATAGGCTTCATCTTATTTCTCCCTTCTATAAATCATTACTAAAATATAAATTATAAAATATAAATTATCTTAAAACATACTTAATCATTTTAAAATATAACATATTTAATCGCATATTACTAATTAATCATTTTTTATTCTAAAGTTCTTTCTATTAAACTTATTAAAAGAAAGATAAAATTATAAGTTTTATAGACATACCTCTTTATTAAATTCTCCATAAAAAAATAAAAATATTTATTTTAAATTGTATAAAAAAATCAATACGGTCAATACTATTTACTGAGGCAATAAGCTTCAATCTTATAATAGCCTCTCCCCCATTTTATTTATACTGACAGTTTCGATAGAATACAGTCTAACGAAACTGTCTCCCCCTTAAAACCCTTATAATGTAATAAATTTTCTTCATGTTTTAAAAGCAGAGAGTATGGAAAAATACTCTCTCCATTTTTAAAATTCAGACATATTAAAGCATAGCTTTAAAATAAAACTAAGCACATATAAATTACCCATTAAGTTTTCTTAATGGGTAATTTTTTAAACAAAAATACCTTTAAGCCCTATTTCATATCTTGAAGTTCTCTTCTTAGCCAGTCTAAAACATACATTACAGTTTTTCTTCTAACTACCTGTCTTTCATCCTTAAAATTAAACTTTCTAACCTTTGTTACTCCATTAATATGTAAGGCTGCATAAACTAATCCAACAGGTTTTTCTAAAGTTCCTCCACCAGGACCTGCTATTCCTGTTGTAGATATTCCTATTTTAGTATTAGCATTTCTAGCTATACCCTCTGCCATTTCTCTAGCACATTCTTCACTAACGGCTCCAAAATTCTCTAAGGTTTCCTTCCTTACTCCAAGCCTTTTCATTTTAGCTTCATTAGAATAAGTAACAGCCCCTTCCATAAAGACCTCAGATATTCCAGGATAATTTATAAGTGTACTTGCAACCATTCCTCCAGTACAGGATTCTGCTGTAGAAACTGTCATATGTTTATGAACTAAAAGCTTTCCAACAACCTCTTCTAAGGTAGTTTCTCCTTCTCCATAAACATTGTCTAAAAGCCTTCTCCTTATTTCCTCCTCCATAGGAGCAATAAGTCTTTTAGCCTCTTCTTCATCCTTTCCCTTAGCTGTAATTCTTAAAATAACATCTATATTCTTTGCATAAGGAGCAACTGTTGGATTTTCACTATCTAAAAGGTCAGAAACTAAAACCTCCATTTCACTTTCTCCTAAGCCAAAAATTCTTAGAACCTTAGAAAGTAAAACACCATCACTAAACTTACTTAAATAAGGAACTACATAATCTCTAAACATAGGCTCCATTTCTCTTGGAGGTCCTGGAAGAAGAATTATTCTCTTATTATTAGGTCCTTCTAAAATAGCTCCTGGTGCTGTTCCATTATTATTCTTAAGTATTATAGCTTCCTTTGGAAAATAACATTGTTTTTTATTATTCTCACTCATCTCTAAATTATTATCTTTAAAATACTTCTCTAACTCTAAAAGAATATCTTCCCTTAAAGAAAGCTCCATATTAAAATACTTAGCTGCCAGCTCCTTGCTTAAATCATCCTTTGTAGGTCCTAAACCTCCAGTAGTAATTATGGTATCACAGTTTTCAAAAGCCTTATGAAAAGCTTCCAATATTCTTTTAGGGTTATCCCCTACTACAGATTGATTATAAACATTAATACCAAGGTTTGCCATCTCCTTTGATAAAAACTGTGCATTAGTATTTATAATATCTCCTAAAAGTATTTCTGTCCCAATTGCCATTATTTCAGCTTTCAAAAAATCACCTTCTTAAAATTAAATTTTGCACTATAAAATTATTATCCCCTAAGAAATAATTTTACTCTACTTTTCACTCTATGTCCTAAGTTTTATACATATTTTTTCTATAATTTCTAATTATTATATGAATAATCAATTACAAATTTGACCTCTTATTTGCTTAGTTCTATAATAGTCTTTGTTTATTCTTAATAATCTTTTTAATATGAAGCAAAAATATTAAAAACCTCTAAAAGAATAATAAAACTAAATAAAAAAACAAGTAAAATTAAGGAGGTAAAAAATGAATTCAAAATTTAAAGGTATTATCTTTATGATACTTGCCTCAGCAGCCTTTGCTACTATGAACCTTCTTAGTAAGCTAGCTGTAGGAGTTAATTCCTATCAAAAAACCTTTTTGACAAATGTAGTAGCAACAATAATTGTTTGCTTTATAATATTTTATAAAAAAGGCTCCTTCTTTGGAAAAAAAGAAAGCAGAAAATACTTATTAATTAGAGGGGTAGTTGGAACCCTATCCATACTAACAAACTATTACGCTCTAGATAAAATGTTCTTATCAGATGCCACAATACTTACTAAATTAGCACCTTTTTTCACAATAATATTTTGTTACCTATTATTAAAAGAAAAAATTACAAAAAAACAATTTACTCTTTTAATAATAGCTTTTTTAGGAAGTTTATTTGTAATAAAACCTCAATTTAGTACAGCAATAATCCCTTCTCTTGTAGGAGTTTTATCTGCTGCCTTTGCAGGAATGGCATACACAATGATAAGAGTGCTTGGAGATAAGGAGGACTTTTGGACAATAATCCTTTCCTTTACAGCCATAGCAACTATAGTAATGTTCCCTTCAATGTTTATGAACACAGAGGCCTTAACCCTAAAAAATGTACTTTTACTTGTTTCTGCTGGTATAGCATTTACTTTAGGACAAGTTTCCTTAACCATAGCCTATAAAAATGCACCTGCCTCAGAAATATCAATGTATGACTATATAGGATTAATAATAGCTGCCTTTTATGGATTTATTTTCTTTAGAGAAATACCAGATTTCCTATCCTTTGTTGGATATGTAATAATAGTTGGCTCCTCAATACTAAACATTTTAGGAGGTAAGAAAAAAAAGAAAAAAGAAGGAAATGAAATAATTCCCTCTTTAGATTAAAAAAATTATAAAGAAAAAAGCTGTTTAAAACAGCTTTTTTTCTTTTTTGTAAATGCAAAAATAATTATTATTTTATAATGAAATCAATTAATTATAATTTGTTATCATATAAAAATCAATGTTAAACAATTTAATAATTTATTAATTTTCTTGATACCCCCTTTATTTTTTAGATTCTTTCATATTATATAACCTAACTATAAATACACTTAAAAGAGCAAGTTCTAAAATAAGCCCCTCTCTTGCTCCAAAGCCCATAGAGTATCCAATACTTGCACATTGCTCATATCCAAATCTCAAAGCCTCTTGTATCATATAAATAACCCTCCTAAAAACGCCCTATCTATAAGTTATATGCCCTAAAAGAAAATTAAATTCTCTAAAAGAAATATCTTTCCCTAAAATAAAAAAACACAAAAAAATAAGTGGAAGGGGCTAATCCTTCCACTTATCTTTCATATTTTCAACTAGAAAATACAGCATGACACATTATTTTGGGAGCATCTTATAAAAAGATTATGAGTCGTATGAGGCTAATTTGTCTATTTTATCATTTATAAAGTCGGTGGGAGTTTGACTTAACGTTTAAATAATCTTAACCCATAATCTTTTTTATAAAATACTTTAAAGTGATTGAGATTTTTATTATGTTGTTTAACTAAAAGTTTATCTTATAACAATAAAGATATAAGAGTTTAATTTCTAAAATCTGAGCATTATTTTAGAAATTTCCGACTAAATTCTCTGCGAATAAAGCCTGAGGTTTATTTATATAAACTCTACCCAAAAACTATTTTGAATAAAGAGTTCCACTTATTAATTCTTCTTCTTCTTCTAGATGTTTTCCAAATCTAGGGTTAATAGCTTTGAAGAACATATTTAAGAAGTTAAGTAATATAAAGAATATTACATATGTTGCTACGAATATTTCTACATCTCCAAAGAATTTAAATAAGCTAGCCATCTTAGCATATCCTAAATCAGTAAAATAAGTTGATAACTTAAATGCTGATAAAGTGGCAATTGCTAAGGGGAAGGTAAAGGCTGCATAAGATGGCTTAAAGCCTTCTTTAAATAACTTTAAGATATATCCGTAGACAACTACAAGTAAAACTAAACCTGTTATTATTAACCAAGCCAACATGTATGGATTAGGATTAGGTTCAATTGTTAATATACCAACTATTCCAAGGGGAGCTGGTGAACAAATTATACCTACTGTTGGCAACTTGTGGTCATCTAAGATTTCACTCTTAAATACTATATATAGAACTAATGGTAATAGAAGTGTATAGAATACAAATCCAAACATTAGCATAAAATGCGCTATTTGTGGAATTTGAGGTATTACCCCATCCATTCCTTTACTTGCCACACTACCTGTTATCATACCTGTATAAACTATGAAACAAGTAGGCATTATATTTTCAAATTTTCTTTCTCTAATTCTTGTTATTGTATAGAATATGACTATACCATAATGATATATAACAGCTGCTATCCAAAGCCAACTACATAATACTGGGAAGTATGGATAGAAGAATCCTGATACTAACCAAAGAACCATTCCTAGTGTCGGGTAAAAAGTACCTGTTACTGGATTTTTAAGTTCATTATACACAACCTTTGGAAATCTTATAACTCTTAAAATCATTAAAGCAAGCATACAGACTGCTAAAAATATTGCTATTGGTTTAAAGTAATTTATTCCTTTTAATTTCCATGAGTTACTTAATGTTATAAATGCCAAGCAAGTCCCACTGATTCCAATTGGCATATTTTGAAGCTTATCTAAATACTTTTTCATCTGTTCCATCATCACATCCTACTCACTTGATAATTCTATTATATACCATTTCTGTAATAAGCTAAAATACATTTCTTCTATAATATATATAAGTTTAAAGTTATAAAAACCACGAAAAATTAGATTTTATTAATTTTTTCTTTAAACTTTGTTTACATTATATACATATTTTGTTTTTTTTGATACAATATTAATAACGATTTCATATTTTTTACTTTTTATAGATATTTTTCTTTAGAATACTAATATTTAAATGATATGAAAAAGGAGGGAAAACTCATGAAAAAGGTTTTAAAAACATTAGGATTTGTAATTGGTCTACCCCTACTTTATATTTTTTTATCAACTTTAGTTTCGGGAGTTTATGTAGGAGTTTATTATATCGTAAATCAAGTAGGTCCAAATACCTTCAATATACTTGAAATCCTAACTCCTGTTATTTATAACTTAACCATAATTTCAGACTTAATAATGTTTATAATAGTATTTTTTATATTTTTAGCTTTAAAGAAAAATTTATTTAAAGTATGCAGGTTTAACAAGGTTAACCTAAAGGTATTATTTTATATGATTATTTTTTCCATAGGACTATCCATGCTAATATTATTTTCTATGGTAATATTAACACCCTTATTTCCAAGTATCTTTGAAAGTTACTCCATAGTTGAAAGTGCTATGGCCTTAACTAAAAACTCTATACTATCTCTTGTAGTTGTTATTTTACTAATACCTATATTTGAAGAGATTTTCTTTAGAGGAGTTATTTTTGGATTTTTAAGAGATAATTACAGCTTAGCCCTAGCCCTAGTTTTACAAGCCTTTATCTTTGCTATATGTCATTGCAACTTAATACAGGGAATTTACGCCTTTATATTAGGATTATTTTTAGGAATATTCTTTTATTCTACAAACTCCTTATATGCTTCCCTTGTTGCTAACATAACATATAAGTTTTTTTCTTTTCTTGTAATTCCATTAACCCTTTCATACTTAGAAATTGCACCAATTATGGTTATGGAAGTACTTTTTATAATAGTGTCAGTTGTTTTAATAATAATAGGAGCCCATAAACTTATAAAGTTCTTTGAAAAAGACTCCTCACTTTATTATTAATAAAATATATTTCTTAAAATTATAAGTTTTATACACTTACTTTAAAATTAAAATTAAAAAAGGTAGAACTAAATTTAGTTCTACCTTTTTTATTTAAGTTATATAGAGAGTTAAATATGATACCTTATAGTATTTCCATAAATTTAATTTTTTAACCCTACTTACGCTCTTTCATTTATATTTTTCTTAAACCCTAAATAAGTTGCTATGAAATATCCTCCGTAAATTATAACAAAGATTATTGAAGTTATTATTATATTTGGCATAATATTAGAATTTCCCAAGACACTTACTATGTTTGAAGCCACCTTTAATCCAACTATTGAATGAACTATAGCAAGAGATAATGGCAATATAAAATAAATAGCCACTTGAGTAAATATAGCCTTGTTTATCATTTTCTTATCTACACCAATTTCCTTTAAAAGTCTATACCTTTCTATGTTATCAGTAGATTCTGTAAGTTGTTGAATAGATAAGATTAAAGCTGATGTAATTATAAATATAAGCCCTAGGTATATTCCTAAATAAGCCATTGTTGCTCCTAAGCCTGTTGCACTAGTATATATATCTTTCTTTGATATACAATAAATATCATCCTCTACAAGCTCCTTTTGAATCTTTTTAAATTCTTCCTTTTCCTCTGCTCCCTCTTTCATCATTACATCAAAATAACTAGCCTCAGGTTTTAAATTAGAAAGAAGAGAATCCTTCACAACAAAGATTAATATATCTCCCTTTATGGTAGAGTTATAAAGAGTTATATCCTCATAGGTTTTATTTTTAGGATATAATTTTTCTCCTGAAATAGTTATTTCTTTTCCCTCTTCTAAACTCTGTTCAACCCATTTCTTAGCTTCACCAACATTTCCAACTGCTAAGTATTGATTTTTATCTAAAGTAACAGGCTCCATATTAAGAAGTTTTAAAGCACTATTATAATCACTTTCTCCAATTGCTAAAATTCCTGCCCCATTAGAAACTTGGTAATAATTTTTTAAACTCTCTAAAGCTTTATCACTTAAAAATTTATTAAATTTAACCTCACTATCATACATAGTTAAATTTGCATATCCCTTACAGAACTCTGAGATATCAATATTCTTTTCCTTTAAAACCTCTCCAATATTTACTTCATTATAATTAGAAAAAGTAGCATCAAACTTAGTTAAATCTTCTAGGTCAGAGTTCATTGCTTTATTTATTCCAAGTCCCCCTGAAAATATACATATAGATAAAAATAACATTAAACATGTAAAAGAAAGTGAAACAAAGGTTGTATTTATTCTACTGCTTACTTGTTTCATAACAAACATATTTAAATCTCTTAAATAAAATCTTTTGTTTCCTTGAATAAACTTTAAAAAGAATCCTGTTAAAGAATAGAAAAACAAAAATGTTCCCAAAATTCCAAGTATTATAGGTAATCCAATGGATTTAAAGTCAAGAAGTCCCACGCCCTTTTCTAAAACAGTATAATAAGCAACTACTAACATAACTAAGCTAAGTACAAAAAGTATTACTGAAAACCATAAATTTTTAATAGTAGGTTTTTCATTCTTTCTTGAAGCATTTAATAACTCTATTAACTTAACCTTTCTAACACTTATGTAGTTAAAAAATAATACAACAATATATATAATGGAAAAACAAAGAACAGTCTTTTTAAATCCACTAGGAGAAAAAACAAACTTAAAGCTTTTAAAATCAACTTGGAACATATAAGCTGTTAAAACTGATAAAGCTTGAGATAAAATAATCCCTAAAAAAAGTCCAAAAACTAGAGAGATAGCTCCTATAATAAAGCTTTCTAAAAATATCATTCCTGATAATTTTCTCTTTTCCATTCCAAGAATCATATAAACTCCAAATTCTTTTTTTCTTCTCTTTATTAAATAATTATTAGCATAAACTATCAAAAATCCTAAGACAAAAGCTATGAAAGTAGAGAAATATCCCATAAGCCTATCTGCTACAATAAAGGCTTCTCTCTTTTGTTCATTAATAGACATCATTAAACTCTGTGATTCTATAGAGTTAAAGGTATAAAATATACTAACAGTAAAAATCAAGGTTAAAAAGTATATAACGTAATTTTTATAACTATTCTTTATATTTTTTAAAGCTAATTTAAAATACATTATTGCTATCACCTCCAAGAAGTGCTACCACCTCAATAATTCTATTAAAAAACTCTTTTCTACTATCTGTTCCTCTTATAAGTTCATTAAAAATCTTTCCATCCTTAATAAACAAAATTCTACTAGCATAACTTGCTGTAAAGGCATCATGAGTTACCATCATAATTGTAGCCTTTAAATTTTTATTTAAATCCTCTAAACTTTCAAGAAGCTTTGTAGCTGCCTTTGAATCTAAAGCTCCAGTAGGCTCATCAGCTAAAATTAAAGAAGGCTTTGTAACTATTGCCCTAGCTGAAGCAACTCTCTGTCTTTGTCCACCAGACATTTCATAAGGATATTTATTAAGTTCAGAAGTTATATTTAAAGCCTCTGCAATACTTCTAACTCTCTTATCAATCTCCTTAGGATTAACTCTTTGAATAGTAAGTGCTAAAGCTATGTTTTCATAAGATGTTAAAGTGTCTAAAAGATTAAAATCTTGAAATATAAATCCTATCTTTTCTCTTCTAAATTTAGCTAACTTATTTTGGCTAAACTTTGTAACATCCTCTCCCTCTAAATATATATGTCCACTAGTTACCTTATCTATTGTAGATATACAATTTAAAAGAGTTGTCTTACCACTTCCTGAAGCACCCATTATTCCAACAAATTCCCCCTCCTTTACAGTAAAGCTAATATTATCTATAGCCTTTGTAACATTCCCCTTTTTACCATAATATTTTTCTATATTACTTATATTCAAAACTTCTCTACTCATAAAATTACACTCCTTAAACTTAAATTTACTAACTACTTCCTTAAAAATAAAAACTAAAAATAAATTTCTTGCTAAAACTAAAGTAGTTCTTTTCTCTTTACACTCTTAGTTTATATTTTTTAAAAAATTCAATCCATAGAAGTACATAACAGTAAACTAACAAAAATGTAATAATAAAATTTAAAATTGACATATGCAAAAAAATTTTTTATATTTTTAAATAACAATTTTATTAGCTTGGAGGAATATATGAAAAAATTTTTAATAGGAACAATACTTATTATATCTAGTTTAAGCTTAATATCTTGTAATGATGTAGACCATTCAAAGGCACAGTCTACCAGTCAAGAAGTGGTTCAAAATAAAGAAAATAAGGAAACCATCTCCCTAGAAGAAGCTAAAGAAATAGCCTTAAAACATGCTAATTTAACAAGTAATGAGGTTTCCTTTGGTAAGACAAACAAAGAGCATGATGACGGAATAGAAAAATATGAAATTGAATTTTATCATGATAATAAAGAATATGACTATGAAATAAATGCTAACAATGGAGATATTATTGATTATAGTTGTGATGTAGAAAATTCTAATATTAATAATTCAAATAAAGGCTCAAAGGAAAGTGTTATATCACTAGACAAGGCTAAAGAAATAGCCTTAAAAGATGCTAACCTAACAAGTGATGAAGTTTCATTTGTTAAAGCTAGTAAAGAACATGATGACGGAATAGAAAAATATGAAATTGAGTTTTATCATAACAATAAAGAATTTAAATATGAAATTAATGCAACTAATGGCGAAATTATAAGCTATGAATTTGAATAAATCTATTAATTAAAAATAATAAACCTGTTATATACAATAGCTTTATAGCTATTGTATATAACAAAAAATATTTCTAAAGTAAACTTAATCAAAAGTCATCATTTTATTTATAGGAAAAATAATTGAAACCCTTGTAAAAATCCCTTCCTCAGAACATATACTAATATCTAAGCCAAGCTTAGTACAAAGCTTAGTACAAAGATAAAGTCCTATTCCTGTAGACTTTTTAAACTTACGCCCATTCTCTCCTGTAAAACCTTTATTAAAAACCATTCCAATATCCTGACTTGGGATTCCCACTCCATTATCTTCAATATTTAAAAAAATACAATCCTTATTGTTTTCAGAATATATTTTAAGTTCCTTAAAACTCTTATTCATATACTTAATAGAATTAGATATTATCTGTCCTAAGATAAACTCAAGCCACTTATTATCAGAGTAAACCTCCTTATCTAAGTCTCCTAAAGTTATTTTAACTCTATTTTTAATCAATGCATCTGCATTATTTTTTAAAACATTATTTACTACATAGGATAAATTTATCTTCTTAATTATATAATCCTTTTCAACATTATTACTCCTAGTATAGAAAAGTGCTTGGTCTATATAATTCTCAATCTTACAAACTTCCTCTAAAATACTTTCTGTAAGAGGTGATTCATTATTTTCTATTAAAAGCTTACAAGTTGCAATTGGTGTCTTTATCTCATGAACCCAAAGCTCTATATACTCCTTATAATCATTTATATCATTTTTAAAAACACCTATTTCATCATTCATAGACTTATTACTTTTACAAATAACATCATATACTATCTTGCTTTCAGCAAAAGAGCCTTCATCAATCATTTCTGATATTAAATATTTCTTATCTAAAGCCTCTAGATTTTTAATTATTTCACTATAATACTGTTTCTTTCTAAAATAATCAAAAACATGAAAAACCAGTACACCAATAAGATTTATAATAAAAATAAACAAAATAGCAAAATTATTTACTCCTAAACTTTTAAGCAAGGTAGCAGTAAAAGCAAGTATTAATAAATTTATAAAAATAAATAATATTCTTTCCTTAATAAATTCAACCAAACTCATGCTAGCATATACCCCTGCCCTCTCTTAGTCTGCAAATATCCTAAAGCACCAATACTCTCTAATTTTTTTCTAAGTCTATTTACATTTACCGTTAAGGTATTGTCATCTATAAACTCATCACTTTGCCATAAAAACTTAATAATATTATCTCTAGAAACTATTTTTCCCTTATTCCTCATTAATATATTTAAAATCTTACTTTCATTTTTAGTAAGTTCCATAACCTGCCCATTATAAGAAACCTCACTAGTTGACATATTATATTTTAACCCTCTTAAAATAAATTCCTCTGTCTCCTCTTTTACTCCTCCATAAGCCCTCTTCATAATTGAAGATATTCTAGCTAAAAGTATTTGAGTATTATAAGGCTTAGTTACAAAATCATCTGCTCCTAAATTCATACTCATAAGCTCATCAACTTCACTTTGTCTACTAGTTACCACTATAATAGGCACTTCACTTCTCTTTCTTATTTCCCTACAAATATAATATCCATCATAATATGGAAGATTTATATCTAGCAAAATCATATCTGAATTGCTCTTTAAAGCAAGTTCAACAATATTCTCAAAATCCTCTGAAGTTTCAATTGAATAGCCATACTTTTCTAAAAACTTAGTAAGTTCCTCTCTTATCTTTTCCTCATCTTCAATAATAAAAATTTTATTCCTTTGCATATACCTCACCTCTTATTAAAATTTTACACCCTAAAACCTAAAGAAAATATCATAAAAACTTTAAAATAAATACTCTTTAATTGTATAACAAAATTAGTTTTTTACTTAACTCTTAAAATTAATACCACAAATATTCCCTTTTATAAAAAACTACCATAATAAATCATACAAAAAAACAATTAAATATAAAATTAAAAGGAGATACCTAAAAAAGGTATCTCCTAAACTTAAATATTAAAAATACATTATACTGTCCAAGGACTTATAAATAATAGATGCTATATTATTGTATATAAAATATAAATTCACTCCATAAGCACCCATTGAAACTAAGAAATATTTGTTAATAAATTTGTAAATTGTTTAAAAAAATGTTAAATTATATTTTGAATTGTTAATTTTTAAAGGAGGATTTAAAATGAAATTTTGTAATAAATGTGGTTCTAGGTTAATAAATGGAGTGTGTCCAACTTGCTCAAAAAGCCTAAAAAAAAGCATGAAAAAAAATAATAAAAAACATAAAATCCTAATAAGCTTATTAATTTTAATAGCATTAGGTTTTTCTGGTACATTTTTATATTTAAAAGTAACATCTAAATCAGAAAGTGAAATAGCCCTTGCATTTTCAAATTCTATTTCATCTTCAAAACCTGAAGAACTTAGCAAAATACTTTACTGTTATGATAGTTCTTTACCAATAAACAAAAGTAATTCTAATATTTTAATAGATTACCTTACCAAAAACCCCTCTAAATTTTCTTCAATAAATGAAGCTTTTAAAAATGGAGAATATAAAAATACAAACTCTCCTCTTTCTATAGAAGAAGTTAGAAAGGATTTCTTCCTAATCCCTGTTTATAAAGTAGTTGTAAAGCCAAGCTTTGTAAAAGTAAATACATACCTAAAGGATTTAAAGGTTTCTTGCTTAGATAATAACCTTGTAGACATATCAGAAAAAAAAGAACTAGGACCTTTAATGCCAGGAAGTTATAACATTCATGCAGAAGTATCAAATTCATATATAAACAAGTCTGAAGATATTCCTGTAAACACCTTTAAGGATTCAAATCAAGAAATAACTCCTTTTAAAAACTTTGTTAAGGTCAATATTAGTAGTGATATGCCAAATGCTGAATTATATGTAAACAATAAAGATACAGGACTAACTGTTAAAGAAGCCAAAAATCTTGATCCAATTGACCCAAATAGTATAATTTATGCCATTGCAAAGGATGGAGATAAAAACATAATAAGTAACAAATATGATATAGAAAACTCTAAAAATATAGATATAAACTTTGCCTCAGCAAAGGCTACAGAAGCTAATTTCCAAAAAGAGCTTTATTACTTACTAAAAAATTATTCAGAGGACTTTGCCTATGCAGTAAATGCAGATAACTTTAACTATATAGAAAGATATCTTGAATTTGATGGTCCCCTTTATAAAAAACAAAAAAGAGTTGTACCTTATATACACAACCAAGATATAAAAGAAAAATTTGAAAGCACAGAAATATTAAACTATACCTTCAACAATGATACTGACCTTGGAGAAGTTACTTGTAATGAAATTTACTCTGTAGCACAGGGAGTAAATATTGCAAAACGTCAAGAATTTAAAAATGTTTATACCTTTAAAAGACTTCCAAATGGTTCTCTAGTTCTTGTTGACTTAAAAGAGTAAGAGGTGATTAAATGAAAATCTGCAATAATTGTGGTAACAAATTAAGTAACTCAATGAAATTTTGTAATAAATGTGGATGTGAATTAGTTCCTTTTAATAAAGAAGAAAATAAAGAAGAGGAAAATTTAGATAAGGATAAAAATCTCTTAGGAACAAAAAAAGATGTCTTACCTAAAAATTCTATTAGCAATAATCCTATTATAGACACCTCTTTTAATAACTTTAAAAAAGAAAAGGTGAAGAATTTAAATAAAGAACCTTCCTCCTTTGAGGAATATGAAAAGCCAAGAAATAAGGGTGTTATAAAAAGAATTATAAAAATATTTTTCTTATTTATAATTCTTTTACTCCTAGTAAGTTCAATATACTTTTTAAAAAATCCTGTGCTTTATAAATATTACTATAACTCAGCCTTAAAATCTTCATCAGTAATTGAAAAATTAGAAAATTATAATAAGGCTCTATCCTACTCAAAAAATGAGGACTTACTAAATTCTATTTATGAAACCTTAAAAGCAGATACTGACTTTGTTGATAATGCTAAAATACTATCAAACTTAAAAGCACTGGAAAAAAATAAGTTAATGGCAAAGATATATGTAAATAAAGCCTCCTTAGATTTTGAAAATAAAGACTATAAAAGTTGTGATTCTAACTTAAACTTAGCTGTAAAATATGGCTACACTAAAAAAGACTTTTTACAGTATGATGCTTTAGAAAAGAAACTAAAGGAAGAAAAAAATATTTCATCTAATAAAAAGAATAATTCTTCCAATATATTTAGTTACAAAAATGAAAGCCCTTCAGAGTTTTCAGGAAATATATATGACTATCCCTATGATTTTATAATGCCAGATAGTGATAGTGCATACCTAGCAAAATATAATATATGTAGTTATAACAATACTACTCTTGACTTAATAAAAAATGAAATATATGCCCGTCATGGATATGTTTTTAAAGAGCCTAAGTTTAAAAAATATTTTGAATCAAAATCATGGTATAAACCAGACCCTTACTTTACAGGAAATGATAGCGAGCTAAATAATTATGAAGTAGAAAATGTAAAATTAATAAATGAAATTGAAGCTTCTAGATAAAAAAGGTGGAATAAATTCCACCTTTTTTATATTAAAGCATATCAAAGCTTTCTGTATTCTTCTCAACAACTTCCCCTTTAACTTTAGATACTAAATCTCCACCCTTAGATATAAAAATATTAGCACTTATTATAGCATCCATTAAAGCCTCTACTTCTTCTTCGCTAACTTCATCCTTAATATGCTTAAGGGTTAATTTACTTGTACTTCCCCCTTCATTCTTAAAAGACATAACAAGATATTTCTCCTTCTCCATATCCACCTTAAAACCTCCAAAAAAAAATTTATTATGTTGCATCTTTTGTTCTTTTCCTAAAAGTCATCTTAAAAGTACTTTAAACATATAAAAAAACTTTTTCAATGTACTCTAAAAACCTCTTTAAAAAAATAAGTGCTTTTTCTATGATTTTTAAAACTACTAATGTAAGATTTAAAAAGCTTTTTATTTTTTTAAAGCCTAAAAAATCAGCAGTTCACCTTCTCTCTAATAAAATTAGATTACTAGGTCATCCTCCACAAAATTAAAGTTATCTTCCTTTAAAACAGAAATAACTCTTGATGTTAAAAGAGCCCCCAAAGCTTGTCCCACTTCGTAAAGTCTTTCATCCTCTGCATCAACCTTTATATTAGAAAAACTTTGTGTAGAAAACTTAGGAGCACCTAAATCACTCTCCCCATTTTGATACTTTAAAATTAAGCTTTTCTTAGTTAAGATTGCATTTGCCATACTTATCAACTCCCTTCAATATATAAATACTTCTTTTCCTTCTAATCAGTTATAAAATCCTTAGAAAAATTCACTTTTTCCTCTTAGAAATTTAATCTATATTTTTTAAAATTTTGTAGTATAATTATAATATGTTTTCTTTGTTGCGAGATTTTAACCATTTCTTTCAACCGAGAAACAGTTAAAATATAATATGAATATACTTAATTCCTAATTGTAAGGACAATTTTCTCTGAACAAAAAGGTAATAAAATTTCCAATTTAGAAAGGTTTGATGACAAGATGAGCACTAGAATTGCCGTAATTGGCATTGTTATTGAAAGCCTTGATAATATAAAAGAAGTAAACTCTATCTTAAGTGAATACGATAAATTAATTGTCGGAAGAATGGGACTACCCTACAAGGAAAAAAACATTAGAGTTATATCCATTGTAGTAGATGGAACCACCGATGAAATCTCAGCGATAACAGGAAAAATAGGCAAATTAAAGGGAGTATCTGTTAAAGCTGCCATATCTAAAAGAAGTTTTTAAAAACTTTAAATTCTTAATCCTTTAGTTCCCAGAAGTATATTTTAGTATTTCATATTATTTTTTAACATATAAAGTAATTTTAAAGGAGATTTTTTATGTTAAAAGATAACGAAAAGTATAATGCTTTAGATTTTATTAAAGATGATGAAATTAATAGCCTTATAAAAAAAGGTGAGGAGCTTGTTTCTGATAAAGAGTTAGTTAAAGAAATCATTGAAAAAAGTAAAAATGCAGAGGGTTTAACTCCTGAAGAAACTGCTATTCTTCTTAATCTTGAAGATAAAGAACTTATTGAAGAGATGTTTAAAGCAGCTAGAGAAGTTAAAGAAAAACTATATGGTAAAAGACTTGTTGTTTTTGCACCATTATACATAAGTAACTACTGCGTAAACAATTGTACTTACTGTGGTTATAAGCATTGTAATGAGGAATTAAAAAGAAAAAAACTTAACAAGGAACAACTTATTGAAGAAGTTAAAGTTCTTGAAAGTTTAGGACATAAAAGAATAGCTCTTGAAGCTGGAGAAGACCCAGTAAATGCTCCACTTGATTACATTTTAGACTGCATAAAAACTATATACTCAATTAAATTTGACAATGGTTCTATAAGAAGAATAAATGTAAATATAGCAGCTACAACAGTTGAAAACTATAAGAGACTTAAAGATGCTGAAATTGGAACATATATCCTATTCCAAGAAACTTACCACAAGCCAACTTACGAAAGATTACATGTAAGTGGTCCAAAGCATAACTATAACTACCACACAACTGCTATGCATAGAGCAAGAGAAGCTGGTATAGATGATATAGGAATGGGAGTTTTATATGGTCTTTATGACTATAAGTATGAAACTTTAGCAATGCTTATGCATGCTATGGACTTAGAAGAAACAACAGGAGTTGGTCCACATACTTTATCTGTTCCAAGATTAAGACCTGCTGAAAATGTTAGCTTAGAAAACTATCCTTATTTAGTTGATGATGAGGACTTTAAAAAGATTGTTGCTATATTAAGATTAGCAGTTCCTTACGCAGGACTTATTCTTTCAACAAGAGAAGAACCAGCTTTAAGAGACGAAATAATAGCTCTTGGAGTATCTCAAGTAAGTACGGGTTCATGCACAGGTGTTGGCGGATATTCAGAAACTTACAGCGACCCTGAAGAGAAGCCACAATTTGAGGTGGGAGACCATAGATCACCAGTTGAAATGATTGAAAGCCTTATGGAAGCTGGATATATTCCAAGTTACTGTACAGCTTGTTATAGAGAAGGAAGAACTGGCGAAAGATTTATGGATATAGTTAAAAGCGGAGAGCTTTATAAAATATGTGAAGCTAATGCTTTAATAACTTTAAAAGAATTTATTGACGATTACGGAACAGACAGAACAAGAGAAATTGGAGATAAATTAATCAAAAAATCTATAGAAGAAATAGATAATGAGGCATTTAAAAAATCAGTTGAAGAGAAAATAAATAAAATAAGTAACGGAACTAGAGATTTAAGATTCTAAAATTTTATTTATTTTAAATTATTTTATTCATGTATTTTTAGAAAGACATAAATTAACTCCACTTTATAATTTATGTTCTTTCTTTTAGTAAAAATCTTAATTTAAAGAAACGGTAACAAAAACTTATATTCATTATTAGCCAGCGAAGCTGGCTTTTTTTTATAAAAAAATAGGCAACTTTTTAAGCCACCTATTTTTATAAATACTATTCAACTATTATAGCTTCCTCATTAGCTGCACTTGTTATTGCTAATTCTCTTTCTGCAATTAAATCTTCTAAGTTTTCCTTAGTTTCCATTAACTCTTCTAAAGACATTGAAGCGTAATCTTTTCCTAAATCATTAGAAACATTTATTCCTTGCTTTCTTAAAAAATCATCAACTTTAGCTTGGTTTTTCTTATATATGTAGTATCCTGCTGCACATATACCAACTCCAACTAATGCTCCTGTTATATGGTCCTTATTTATCCCTTGTATCATACAAAACTCCTCCTTGATTTGTTTTTCTATAATTTATTTAAATTTAATTTATAGCATTTCTATACATTTCTCTACTTTTGTCATTCATCCCCATAAAAGAAGGTCCATTTTCAAAACCTGCAAATAAACTTCCTTCATGCTTTGACATTCCCTTGTTAGAAATCATAAAGGATTTTCCTATAGTATTTCCTTCTGTTTCTATAAATTTCTCTAAAAATACTCTAATCATATTGGCACTTTTAGATGATTCATTATCTGGCATTACTGAAATATCATAATAAGTTTCATTAGAATATTTATTCTTAAATTCCTTAACTGAAATAAGCATTCTTCCATAAGACATCTCTAATATGTGTCTACCAAAAGTAGCACCCCATGTAATTGCAGAGGGAATTAAAAACTTTCCTTTTCCTATAGAATTTACTAAATACATAACAGAAACAACCTCTGGGTCAAAATATCCCTTCTCGTTAATTTCCTTATAAGCATGTTCTCCAATAGCACCTATTGTAGTTCCCACAACAGCCCAGTTAATAATCTCTGAGATTTTAGGATTCATAGGAATGTATCTACTAATTCCTCCTATTATCAAAGTAAGAAGTGAGTAATACGCCATAGGAGGCATATTCTTCTTCTTTGAATTATAAATAAGCCTAATAGGTATTAAATCATAATTTTTTGAATACATTGCTATAACCCTCATTATAACTTCCTCCTCTGGAATTTTATAAGGATTATAAGAAACAACAATAGACTTTGTTATATCTGTATATCTAGCTTCAGTTATTCCTTCTTTTTTAGTTAACTCCTCCATAGTATCTAAGCTGTTTTTAATTGGATGAGAAAGTTTAAATCTAACTCTCCCTAAAATTTTATGTGCAACCACTATAGTAGGGTTATTCATATTTAAACACCTCTCTCCATATTAAAGAACATAAGTCTTAAAGAGTTTGCCACAACTAATATTGTACTAGAGTTGTGTAAAACTGCTCCAAAAAATACTGGTAAAACTCCAGCTGCACTTAATATAAGACCAGCACTATTAATTCCTATAACTAAACCAAAGTTTTGTTTAACAACATTCATAGTCTTCTTAGAAAGTTCCATTATAGTTGGTAACATCATTGGATTATCACCTTGTATTGTTATATCAGCAGCTTCCATAGCAACATCTGTACTTCCTCCACCTAAAGCTATACCAACATCAGCATAAGCTAAGGCAGGTGCATCATTTATTCCATCACCAACCATCATTACTCTTGAGCCATTTGCTTGATATTTTAAAACTTCCTCTGCCTTATCTGAAGGTAAAAGTTCAGCTTTATATCCATCAACACCCATAAGCATTGCAACCTCTTTAGCTTGGTCCTCTAAATCACCAGTTAAAAGTAAGATATTATCTACTCCTTGATATCTTAAATTATTTATTGATTTTCTCATATTTTCTCTCATCTTATCCTTAATTGATATTATTGCAATTAAGTTTCCGTCATAAGATACATATATAAGATTTGAACTGCTATTACTTAATTCTTCCTCATAAATTTCAGCCTTTAAGGTATCAACATCATTCTCCTCTAAGAAAACCTTACTTCCAACTAAGACTTTCTTTCCCTCTAAATCAGTTTCCATACCTCTTGCAATATGAGTTATAACAGGTCCATGCTTAGGAACCTCAATTCCCTTTTCAATAACCTTAGCCATTATTGCAGTTGACATAGGATGAGAAGAAGTTTCTTCAGCTGCACCAGCTACCTTTAAAACATCCTCTTCCTTAAACTTTTCATCAATAATGCTTATACCTGTAACAGCTGGTTTTCCTTCTGTTAAAGTTCCTGTTTTATCTAAAATTAATGTATCTGAATTTGATAAAGCCTCTAAATAGTTTCCACCCTTAACTAAAACTCCATTTCTAACAGCGTTATTTATAGAAGCAGAGAAGGCAGTAGCTGTAGATAATTTTATTCCACAAGAATAATCAATAATCATCATATTTAAAGCCCTACTTGCACTCTTTGTAAATAAGTAAGTAAGCCCTGCAAATAAGAAGTTAAAAGGTACTAAATAACTTGAGAACTTATCTGCATAATCTTGTATAGGAGCTTTTTTAGATGCTGCATCTTCAACTAGGTGAATAATTCTAGAAACAACAGTATCATCTCCTGCTTTTTCAGTTCTAACAGTTATGCTACCACTTTTAATAACAGTACCTGCAAAGACACTATCTCCTTTCTTCTTAATAACTGGCACAAACTCTCCAGTTACAGAAGCTTGGTCAACAACTGCATCTCCCTCTATAACTTCACCATCTACACAGATTTTTTCTCCTGTATAAATAACAACCTTATCATCTTTTACAATTGTATCTATTGAAACCTTCTTTAAGTTTCCTTCATTATCTATTTTCCATACCTCTTCCTCTGATACAGAAAGCATATTCTTTATAGAATCTCTAGTTTTCTCCATAGTATATATAGTCATAAGTTCTGCTACATCTGATAATAATGTAACCATAAGAGCTGATTTATCATTTCCTAAAAGCAAACTTGCAACTATAGAAGTCAAAGTTAAGGTATCTGCATTAGGTCTTTTATTCTTTATTGCACCCTTAATTCCATTATTTATTAATCCCTTATTTAAATATATACTAGCTAAAGCAGGTATAGTTAAAAACTTACCTAAAACTCCAAACTTGTCCACATTATATAAATCTTTTAAATTAAGCTTTTCTTTTACTACTGAATATCCTAAAACACCAACATTTATAGCTAATCTTTTTAATATATCAAGTGAAGTTTCCTCATCCTTTTCACTACTTTCTACACTTATCTTTTGTCTTTCCCTTAAAGAAGTAAAGACCTTTAAGGAGTATTCTTCTAAGATGCTATCTACTCTATGTATTATTTTATCTTCACTTGTGTTCTTATCATAATTTATTAAAATTGAACCTGTAGTAGTATTTATTTCTAAGTAATTTATAGCTCTACTATTAGCAATTTTATCTTCAATTTCCCTCTTATATTGACCTAAATACTTTAATCCTTCACACTTAAGTCTAATTCTTCCTAAAATGCTATGTTTTACAGTACTCTTTAGTAGTAAATCCTTTTTTCTCATACTATTCACTACTCCCTTTATATTAGATTTCTTTTATTGCTTCATCTAATTGTTGCTCTATTGTTTTAACAACATAGTCTAAGTTACTTTCACCATACTTTTCAATTAAGTCATAGTTCTTTATTCCAATTTCCTTAATCTTATCTACCCACTTTAAAATTCTCTTTTCATAAACTTTATTTATATCGTAGGTAACTAATATACTTCCTGTTACAGTATTAACCTCTATAGTTTCTATACCATCTAACTTTTTAAGTGCTTGATGAAGAAACTTTTCATAAACTACATACTCCTCTGGAATCATCTTTAAAGAATTAACCTTAAATCTAATTCTTCCTGGTATGCTATGAGATACCTTTATTTTAGCTAGTTGAGATATAATAAATTTTTTAAACATTATTTAGGTTCCTCCCTATAAATCTGAATAAGCCCATTTAAGCATAGTATATCCATTTGGCAATGCTTTTGGCATTAATTTTATTCCTCTTAAAGCAAAGAATAAAACAGCAATTATGTATATAGCCTTCATATCTAAAAGACCTTTTGTCTTATTATAAATAGCTAAGTTTACTGCTTCCTTCATATTTCCTAGTTCACGAGTTACAAGGGACTCTTTTTTTCTTAAAAGTTCTCCCTCTAACTGAAGTAACTTAGCTATAACACCAATTAATAAAGATGGTTCTATCTTATCCTTGTCATATATTATAGTTAAGCTTCCTGTAATATTATTTATTTCAATATGTTTTATACTCTCAACTCTTCCTAGCTGATTAAGTAAAATCTCACTACTAGACTTATCCTTCTTTAAAAGAGGTATATAAAGTCTTATTCTTCCTTCTATGCTATGTTTAACTTCTATAACCCCCATAAAACTTGGTAAATTCAATGAGTTTTTGCTCTTTTTCTTTTCTTTAACCATAATTTCGCTTATTAATTTACCTGCTAAAGTAAATAGCAAAAATCTTACGTACCTGTTATTCATCAGTCCTCCTAAGTTTCATAAATTTATATAATAAAATATTTATTTTATATAATATTTTAATGAAAATAACTAAAAAAAATTACTATAAAGTTTATTTTTCTATAAATGTATTAAAATACATAAAATAAACTAATATTCCATTAATTATATCATATTATCCCCTCTCCTTTATACCAAATTATATAAATAGGAGGGGTTTTCCCTAAAATACATATGAGAATTAATTTAATGTATTCCTTTTAATTAATTAATTCCTTAAATAAACAAGGATTTAACTAATTAAGTTTATAAATTTTATTAATTAAAATTTTTCTTCTAATATTTTCTCTTAAAATATATAATTATTCTTGAATAGGATTTAATAATATAAAAGATAAAATAAACTTAATTATATATAGAAAATTTAATAAAGCTAAATTTATTAATAAAAATATCTTATATTAAGTTTATATTTCTTTCTTTTTATTCAAAATATTATTTTATACATTATAAATATAATATTTTTTTATTCTCAAAAGAGAATATTAATATTTTTTACACCTTTTTTTTACAAAAAATTAAACTTTAATTTTTTACCATATCAATATTTAGTATGTATATAAATTTGACACAACTATATATTGTGAATAACTTAAAAGTTATCCACATCCCCATGTGGATAACTATATTATTAAATGAAAATAATATATTTTTTACGGCTATTTTTTAATAAAAATTATTAATGAAAAAAGAGATTTAACTAAAAGCTAAAAGTTGCTACAAATGGCTTAATATAGCCTTTTTAACCTGTAATTTTTTTACTTTTTTACTTAATTATTTTCATCATTTAATTAGAATTTGAAGGCTAAAATTCATCAAAAAAGTTATCCACAGGTTTATTCACAACTGAAAATATTTTCACATAATAATAAATGTAAGGAGGTGCAATTCTATTATTAACATCTTGCAATAATAGAAGAACTTATGAGCAATTTAAACGAAACACCTAGAGGAAGTAGAATTCATATTTCTCTTTTTGGAAAAACAAACTCAGGAAAATCAAGCATAATAAATTCCCTAACTGGACAAAACATATCCCTAGTATCAGATTTTAAAGGGACAACTACAGACCCAGTTTATAAAGCTATGGAACTTTTACCCTTAGGACCAGTAGTTTTTGTTGATACTGCTGGTTTTGATGATGAAGGAGACATAGGTAAGCTTAGAGTTGAAAAAACTGAAGAGGTTATAGGAAAAACTGATGTAGCCCTTTTAACTATTTCTTTAAAAGAAATACTAAACATATTAAATAATAATTTAGATATTAAAGATGCTATTTCTAAGGAAATACTATGGCTTAATAAATTAAAAAAAGCTAAAAAGAAAGTTATATTAGTAATTAATAAAAGTGATTTAGCTAAAAATAATCTACCTAAATCAAATACTGATTTAAAAGAATTAAATAAAGAAAATAATATAAATAAAAATTATTTTTCTGATGATAACTTAAATAAACTTTTAGAAAAAATAGGAACTCTTTTAAACATACCTTATGTATGTATAAGTGCTAAAGAAAATTTAAACATACAAGAATTAAAAAACTTACTTGTATCAGTTTCTCCTGAATCAATAACTGAAACTCCTATAATTGGAGATAAAATTAAACCTGGAGATAAAGTACTTTTAGTAGCTCCACAGGATATACAAGCACCTAAGGGTAGACTTATTCTTCCTCAAGTACAGGTTTTAAGAGATATATTAGATTATGGTGGAATACCAACTATGGTTACTCTTGATAAACTAGAGGATGCACTAAAGATTTTTAATGGAAAACCAGATTTAGTAATTACAGACTCTCAAGTTTTTAAACAAGTTAATTCAAAAATATCTAGAGATGTGCCTTTAACCTCTTTTTCAATATTAATGGCTAGATATAAGGGAGATTTAGATAAATTTTATAAGGGAGCAAAAGCAATAAAGAACCTTAAAGCTGGAGATAAAGTTTTAATTGCCGAAGCTTGTACTCACCATCAACTAAAGGGAGATATAGCAAGAGAAAAGCTTCCTACTTGGCTTGAAGAAACCTGCAATGGAATAATAGTTGATAACTGTTCAGGTAAGGACTTCCCAAAAAATCTTAGTGAGTATTCCCTTGTAATACATTGTGGTGGCTGTATGTTTAATAAAGCTGAAATAATGAATAGAATAAGCATCTGTGATGATGCCTTAGTTCCAATAACAAACTTCGGAACTTCAATAGCTGAAATAAATAGCATCTTAGACAGAGTTATGGAACCTTTAAAATAAAAATTAAAATTATAAAAAGCCTAAGAAATAATATAATTTATTTCTTAGGCTTTTAAATTACTCTTTAATATCAAAGTCCTCTTCTTGAACTTCTATCTCTCTATTTAATTGGTCTCTACCAATTTCTAAAGCTCTTTCTGAAATTGAAAGATAGTAAACTCTATATATAGTATAAACATAAACTATAAGCCATAATAAAGGTATAAAGAAAATAGGTAGTATATACATACTTAAATTAAAAACAAAAACAATTATAATTCCTAAAACTACAGGTATAAAACCTAATATAGCCCATCCAATTAAGCTAAGATTTAAAAGGAATAACTCCCATTTATGTCCCTTCATCATTTTAAAAGCTTTACCTACAGCTTCCCATATTCCAAGTTCTGTTTCCTCTGCTATTATGTATTTAACTGGGAAAAAGTATAATGAAATTATAATATTATAAACACATAAGAATATCATTACTATAATAAACATTCCTAAAGTTTCACTCATCATACTATCGTAGTTAATATATCCAATAAATAAGTATTCATAAATATGATTTGAAAATAAATTAATAAATATAATAATTATTGCAATTACTGAAATAAGTGAACCTGGTAATTCAAATAATATTAAGGCTAACATTTTCTTTATAAAGTTTCTCCAAACTTTAAAGGAAGGTAAAGATTCCTTTAAGGAGATTTTTTCATCCCTATCTATAAATTTAATTACATAAATTATACTTAAAGATTCTAAAAAGGGTGTTAAAAGAAAGGTATTACATAGTCCTAAAATAGAGCTCATTTCTATATTCTCTACCAATGATATTAAAAAACTTGCTAAAGCTTGAACAATCCAAACTATTAATACTAATAATATAAAGTTTGTCCATCTATTCCTTAACTTATCTAAGGCTAAGGATTTTATCTCTTTTCTCGTCATCTATTATTCACATCCTTATATTTTTAATAAAAGATTAACATTACTCAAAATATATGTCAATTTTGTAAATCTAATAAAAAGACTGTACCTTAAAGATACAGTCTAAATCCTCTTATTTTAACTCATCTTCTCTTTCAGTAATTGAAAGATAATAAACTCTTAGAGTAACTTGAATATATGGAAGAAGCCATAAAAATCCAATTCCTAAAGTTAATAAAGATAATAATCCCCATCCTATAAAGCTTAGTCCTAAAACAAAAAGTTCTATTTTATGACCTTTCATTATACTAAAGCTTTTTCTAATAGCATCAAAAACACCAAGAGGTTCCTCTGCCATTATATATGGCATAGGGAATAATAATATACCCATTATCATAGTTAAAAATAAAACCACTAAAATTATTAAAATTGCAATACCCCAAATTATTATCATAGGATTTATTGTTATAGCCCCTGTAAGCATTGAAGTATGCAAAGAAGTTATTGACATAAATAAGAATATATTTCCTAAAAAAGCAACAAGTAATATAGGTATACCAAATATAATAAGGACTAGCATATTAAGTATAAATCTACCCCAAGTTCTAACACTTGGTATAGCTTCCTTTAAAGCAACCTTTTCTTTTTCCTTAACAAACTTAATTGTATAAATTATTCCTGAAGCTGTAAGGCAAGGCATTAATAAAAAGCTATTAGCTATACTTAAAATACTTGAAAGCATTCCATCTGTTTCTTGAACTATTTCACTTGCTACTAATTCAATTATTGCAATTATTAAAGTTAATAATACAATATTTAACCATCTTCCCTTTAACTTAGACTTTGATAAAGCTTTTATCTCTTTTCTAGTCATTTGTATTCTCCCTTCTTAAGTTATAAACTTAATAAAATAGTACATTCCAATACAAATTATGTCAAATAATTAAAATATTTATATAATAAAAAAGAGATTTAAAACCTTTATAAAAAAATAAAGATTTAAATCTCTAATTATCTATAGTTATAAGGATAAAACTTTCTTTAATTAAAAAGTAAACTATCTATAGCCTCCTTAACTTCCTTTTTTAAATTCCAAACAAAACAAGGTTCTCCCTTTTCATCCTTTGTATTCATTCCATCTAACATAATAAACCAATATCTAAATTTATACTGAAAGCTACCAATATCATTTTCACAAAAAGTATAATCTAATTCCTTAGCAATTCTTTTACACATATTTTGAATTCGCATATCAACATCACTAAACTCTAGTCCCTCTCCTATTAAAGCTCTCTTAATAGGTTTTCCATAATTAGAATATAAATCAAGTAGTATCTTCATGTCCTTTAACCCAACCAAATTACCATCTTTTAAAATACTAACCCATTGTTCTTTAGTAATAAAGTCATTTAAAACCTTTTCATCAAACTGACCTTTTTTATACTCCACCTAAATCACTCCAAAAAAAATATACTAAGATAAAAAATTCTCTTAGTATATTCATATTCTATTTAATATATCCTTATGTTTTTTTTAAGCTTAATTTACATAAAATTAAAAGCTATTTTTCATCTTTTAAAGACTTACTTAAGGGAGTAATTTCCTCAGAATCATCAAACTTTTCTAAACTTCTAAGTGTGCTTTTCATATAGGGATTTAAAACTCCTTCATATACCCTTTCAATATATCCATCCTTAACAAATACTAATCTATATACAGGTAATCCGTTATATAAACATAAATAAAAAATAGGCATGTTATCTTCTTTACTTATAAACACAACCTTACTTTCATTCTCCACTAAGTTCTTTAATTCCTCTGTGGTGCTACCTATTAAAATAAGTTTTTCTTTTTTTATCTCAGAATATAATGCTTGTCCGCCTCTTTGGATGTCCTGTTCCTCTTCAACTAACTCAACCTTCTCAAGGTTACTTGATAAAAATAAGTTATCTGCATCATAGGATGCAATGTTATTTCTATCATATTGAATTCTAAAAATACTTAAGGATAAAATAATTAAGGCTAAAGCTCCCCCCATATACTTTACTATATTAATCTTATTTTCAATAGTAAATTCTATAAGCCCTAGTAAAATAGCTATGTTTATCCATATACCTTCTTTTAAATTTAAAATTGAAAATATACAAATAAGCCCTCCTATAAAAAAGAGTAAAAGAGTAATAATCCGCTTATTGTTATTATCAAATTTATGTATAATTGAAGATATATACATAAGAACTATTAAAAATATAAGAGATACTATATAGGGTAAAAATCTCTTAAAACTTAATATACAAGTATATTTTCTTTCAATATTTTTAATTTCTGTATTTACCTTTTTATAAAGCTTAATTCTTTCATCCTGCTTTAAATCAAATCTATCTATGTACGGTCTAATATATGCCTCTAAATACCTGTTTTCATATTTTCCAAAATACATTGTATTTAGTGCCATAAGAGTTTCAACTTCTATATCTTTATTTTTAGAATACAACTCATAAATCTCATCAATAGAACTTTCATTATTTTCTATTTCATATCTAAAAAAATCATTATAATCCCTTCTAACTAACTCCCATATTAAATCTCTAGTTTCTTCAGGGTTTATCAAATTGCTAAAAGTAAATATACAAGAAAAGAGAATGATTAAAATCAGTACTAAATACCTATAAAATTTTACCTCACACTTTTTTTCAGCATCTTCATCAATCTTTCTCTTTTTAAAATTTATCAAAGATGCTCACTCCTTTTAAAATTTATAATTACCTTTATCTATTCAATTATATACTATTTTTCCCAAGATATCACTTTATAATTGCATATTATTATATTAATTATATAATAATTAAAAAGTTATATATAAAATTTAGAAAAAAGATGTTTTTTTAAGAAAATTATTTAATTTTATAACTTTTTCTTAAGTATTTTTAATAAAATTTCATTTCACATATATTTTCTATATAACATAATACCTATAACAAAATTCAACCTTCCCCCTTGAATAAATAAGTATTTAATTTGAAAAGCTAACTATGTATATTTTGAGAAAAATAATCCTTTATAGTTAATAACTCTAAAAAATAATATAAAAACTACTTGATAATAATAATTATCTATTATATAATATCTTTGTAATTCAGAGTGGTTAACTAGGAATTAGTTTAGGAGATGATAAATTATATGATAAGAGAAAAAACAAATAAAATCTCAATAATAGGTGCAGGTTTTGTAGGTTCTACAACAGCTTTTGCCTTAATGCAAGATGGATTAGCATCAGAAATAGTAATTGTTGATATAAATAAAGATAAGGCTCACGCTGAGGCTATGGACTTAGCACAAGGTGCTGCCTTTGTTAAATCTGTTGATATAAAAGCTGGGGACTATGAAGATACAAAAGACTCTGACATAGTAATAATAACAGCTGGAGTTGGACCAAAACCTGGCGAAACAAGATTAGATATTATAAACAAAAACCTAAAAATATTTAAAAGTATAGTACCTGAAGTAGTTAAATATAGTCCAAATTCTATACTTTTAGTAGTTTCAAATCCAGTTGATATTTTAACTTACATAACTTACAAGCTTTCTGGATTTCCAAAGGAGCGTGTCTTAGGTTCTGGAACTGTTTTAGATACTTCAAGACTAAAATATATGCTTTCAGAACACTTTAAAATAGATGCTAGAAATGTTCACACATATATAATTGGTGAGCATGGAGATTCAGAAATAACAGCTTGGAGTTTAACAAACATTGCAGGAGCTAATGTAGAAGAATACTGCAAAACAGTTTGTGATAACTGTGATGGCTCCTTCAAAAAAGACCTCCCAGAAAAAGTTAAAAATGCTGCCTACGAAATAATAAACAGTAAAGGATATACTAACTATGCCGTGGCCCTTTCTGTTACAAGGATAGTAGAAGCCATTCTTCGTGACGAGAATGCTATTTTAACTGTTTCTTCTCTATTTGAAGGTCAGTATGGAATTGATAATGTTTATTTAGCAATGCCTACAATAATCGATAGATGTGGAGCTAGACAAATTCTAGATGTCCCTATATCAAAAGAAGAAAAAGAAAACCTTATAAAATCAGCCGAAATTTTAAAAGGTCATATAGCTAATTCAGAATTAGCTTAAAAAAATATACTAAGTAGTCTTAAGTGCTACTTAGTATATTTTAAAATCATTGAAATTAATTAATATTCAAAGAAATTTGAATATTAATTAGCTTCAATGCTAATCAATTTATATTCCTTAATTTATACATACCCTTTTAATAACATAGGAACCTAAAGGAGAAATTTATTAAAAAAATTTTTTCCTTAGGTTCTTTTTTTGTATATTTTATTAAAATAAACATAAATTATTTACATTTTAATTTTATACTAAATTATTTACATTTTAATTTTGTTGATATAATTTATATAAGAATTTTATAGAATGGAGATTGTTTATGAATTACATACTTTTAATCAAAATGTTTATTCAAAAATATGGTGCCATAAGTATATTTTGTACAAGCACCTTAGAATATCTAGCTCTTCCCATTCCAAGTGAAGTTATACTCCCCTTTGTTGGAGCTATAGCTAAAAGTAACAACCAAAATATATACTTTTTAACACTTGTATGTGTTCTTGGAGGGACACTAGGTTCTTTAATAATGTTTTTATTAGGAAAGTACATACTTAAAAATCTTCTTGAAAAATTAAGAAAAAAACATGCCAAATTAGATGAATCCCTAGGAAAAGCAGAAAAATTACTTTTTAAATATAGATATATTGGAGTATTCATTTCTAGAACAGTTCCTTTAGCTAGAACCTTTACCTCAATAGTAGCTGGTATTATAGGAATGAAATTAGATAGATTCTTATTTTTCTCTGCCTTAGGAATGACTATATGGGATTTTACCCTTATTAAACTTGGAACAATTTACGCTAAAAACTATCAAGCCATAGATGCTATGTTTAAAAAATACTCAATAATAATAGTTGTGGTTTTATTAATAGCGCTTTTAATATATTTAGCATTTAAACATTATGAAAAAAGAAAAAA
The DNA here is from genome assembly GCF_058310255.1 of Clostridium sp. TJA038. NCBI lineage: Bacteria > Bacillati > Bacillota > Clostridia > Eubacteriales > Clostridiaceae > Clostridium > Clostridium sp. TJA038. The sequence goes on from NZ_JBZEFA010000006.1 coordinate 74,951, forward strand.
AGAGAGAATAAACTAAATAAAAAAATAAAAAGACTGTATGTAATTATTTAATATACATACAGTCCCTCTATTTTAAAGCGTAAATACTTTTTATTATTCTCTTGATTCTATATCAGCTTTTAATTCTTTTGCAAATTCTTTTGCATTTTCAGCTTCTTCTTTGATTTCTCTGTCTATTTCTTTATTGATAGCTTTTCCTAATCTTTCAGCTTCTTTTTCATCTTCTTTATATTCCTTGCTATCTTCGTCAAGAACCTTTACATCTTCTTCTAATTTATTAATCATATGAGCTTTTATTTCTTCTACGCAAGACTCTTCTATATCAGCCATAACTTCATTTTTTAATTCTTCAACTTTTTTACTCATTTTATAACCCTCCTAAAAACAAATATAATTAATCAATTTCTTATTAATTCATATTAATACTTCTTACAGCTTGATTATAGCACTCCTAAAATAAGAAATAAATACTTCTTAGTAATAATTGTTATTTCGTCAATTTTAACCCTATTTCCTTAAAATTTATCACTATTTTCTAAAAAAAATTGAAAATTTTTAACTGTACTATTTATTTTTTTAAAATTTAGATTTCCAAATTTCTAGAATAAGAGTATAATTTTAAAAATTTATTTTATATATCCTTCTTTTTATATCTTATAAAGGCTACAAAAGTTGCAATTAAACACATTATTGTAGCTGAAAAAAATACACAATCTAATCCATATAAGAAAGCACTCTCTTGTCCTTGCACATAATTTGAAACCCTATAGCCTAATTTATAACTCATCCTTCCATACAATATAGTTGTAGCAAAAGTAAAACCATAAGCCATGGCTAAGTTAGATACTAAAGAATTTACACTTCCTGCTATGCCTAGTCTATTTTTAGGTATCTTTTCCATAACTAAAGCATTATTTGTTGACTTAAATATACCATTTCCAACACCCATAACAGCACAACAAATACCTAAATAAATTAAGGTACTATTTATATTTATTCTTCCCATGAAAAATAGAGCAATAGTTAACATAGATACTCCTATTAAGGAAATTAATCTTCCATTAAATCTATCTGCAAGAGAACCACTTAAAGGTGCAACTAAAGATAAACATAAAGGATATATCATTAAAAATAACCCTGCATATAAAGAACTCATTTGTAGTGCTTGTTCTAGATAAAGAGGAATAATAATATTCATACTACTTATAGCTAAAAATGATAAAGCAGAACAAGCTATACTTAAAGAAAATAACTTATTTTTGAATAAATTTAAATCTAACACAGGTGATTCAACAGTTTTTTCTAAATATATAAATAAACAAAGAGAAACTATAGCTATTATAAATCCTAAAATTATGTACTTATTTGTATATCCTAAGGATTCTCCCTTAGTTATGGATAACATACTAGATACTATAAAGATTGCAAAAACTATAGTACCCTTTATATCAATTTTTTCTTTTGAATTTGTCTCCATCTTAGGAAGATATATCATAGAAAGAATTAAAGCTACTATTCCAATAGGAACATTAATCCAAAAAATAAGATCCCATCTTATAGAAACCAAAATCCCTCCTAAAGCTGGTCCAATCATTACTCCCATAGCAACAGCACTTGCAGATAGCCCCATAGCTCTTCCTCTCTCTTTTTCATCAAAAAAAGCTGTTATTATTCCCATTCCAGTTGCCATTGCACAGGCTCCACCAACACCTTGTATAGCTCTAGAAACTATAAGAAGTGTTAAATCCTTTGATAAGCCACTAAATAAAGAGCCAATTGTAAAAATTAAAACTCCAGCCTTAAATACCTTACACTTACCTTTTATGTCTCCAATTCTTCCACATAGTAAAACCAGAGCTGATATTACCATAAGATATGTAGTTACAATCCATTGAGTATCTAATATTGGTCTTTTTAAGTCATAAGAAATTGTAGGTAAGGCTACATTTACTATACTTCCGTCTATACAGGACATAAATGTCATAATTACAACACAAAACAATATAGCCCATTTATTATAGCTACCTTCCTTACTGTTTCCACTACTTTTAACTATAGCTTTCATACAACATAACTCCTTTCATAAGTTTAACTATATTATATCTCCTTTCATAAACTTTATTTTTAAGTTAAAAAATATGAAATTATTCAAAGCATAAAAAAATTATTATTAAATATAAAATTAATTAATATAAACATTATTTTAAATAAACATATAAAAAAATACTTTTAAAAAACAACTTATCTAATAAATTTATTAATCTAAAAAAATAAAGCAAAATAAAAAAAGAATGTATTAAGGGCAATTGTGAGATGCTTATTAAAACAAGTTTAATTCCTTAATACATTCTTTATACTATATAAATATTTATTTTTTACGTATATTTAATTATTTAATATCCTTTGAAATCTCAGTAAATATTACTCCTAATCCATAGGCTCCTGCATCTGGGTATCCAATACTTCTCTCTCCAACTGTACCTGCTCTACCCATACGAGCAACTATTTCCTCTGTTTTCTTAGCTCCTAAAACTGCTGCTTCTGCACCCTTTTTAAAGGCTTCTTTAAAGTTTAGTCCTTCCTTTGCACTTTCTATCCATGCATCTGCACAAGGTACTAAAGCATCTATTAATGTTTTATCACCAACTACAGCTCCTCTTCCAAAAGAACGTTCTCCAGTCTTTTGAATTCCAAGTACAGCAGCTTGCATCATTTCTGCAAAATCATTAACTGTTAACTCATCTTTACCTATAACATTTTTACTTGCCGCTCTAAAAGCTGAACCCCATATTGGTCCTGAAGCACCACCACAATGCTCCATTATAACTAATGAACAAGCATTTAAGAACTCTGATATATTTAAATTCTCTATATTTAATATGTCTTTCCATTCCTTTTTAAGTATTCTAAAACCTTTAGCAACACTCATTCCAAAATCTCCATCACCTGCATGAGAATCTAGTTCACAGAATGGAACTTCATTATCAATTATTACTTCACTCATCTTATCTAATATATAAATCATATTTTTAAGTGAAATCTTTTCATTTTTTATTTCCTTAAATTCTTCACAAGTTTCAACTTTATATGAAACCTTTCCTTCTTTTTCCTTAATTATAACCTCTTCATACTTAGGAACCTCTAAATGATTACAAACCTTTAAAGCTGGAGCATCACATTTATCTTTTATTAACTCTTTTAATTCTTCATCAAGCTTCATTATTGATAGTGAAGCCCCTGCCATATCTATACTTGTCATATAGTTACCAACAAAGTTTTTACAAGCCTTAATTCCTCTTTTGTTTAATTCTCTAAATACTGAATTATTTAATAAGTATAACTCTTGAAGTGGTGTAGCTCCAAAGCCATTTACAAGAACAACTACTTCCTCACCATTACACTCTAATTCATTTATAAGTTGATTAACCATTCTTTCAGCTAATTCATCTGCTGTAGCTATCTTTTCTCTACGAATACCAGGTTCTCCATGTATTCCAACTCCATACTCCATCTCATCCTCACCTAGTTCAAAAGTTGGAGTTCCTTTAGCTGGAACAGTACAAGATGTAAAAGCAAATCCTATACTCTTTACATTTTTTGCAGCTTTTTCAGCTACTCTCTTAACTTCCTCTAAGCTATTTCCTCTTTCAGCAGAAGCTCCCGCTACTTTATGTACTAAAACAGTTCCAGCAACACCTCTACGTCCTACAGTATAAAGACTATCCTCAACAGCAATATCATCATCAACCTTTATATAATCAACCTTTATTCCATCTTCTGTAGCAAGGTGAGCTCCATTTTTAAAGTTCATCATATCTCCACTATAGTTCTTTATTATAAGAAGTGTACCCTTGTTACTCTCAGCTGACTTTATTCCTTGATAAATTTGTATTTGTGAAGGTGATGCAAAAACATCTCCACATACAGCCACATCTAACATACCTTTTCCTATAAATCCTGCATGAGCTGGCTCATGACCACTTCCACCACCACTTATAAGTGTTACCTTATCTTTGTTTATATTTCTTTTTTTAACAATCTTATACTTGCTTAAAAATTCTAACTCTGGGTGTGCCATAACCATTCCATTGCACATTTCTCTAACTAGTGTTTCTGCTGAATTCATTATTTTTTTCATTTTAAAATTCTCCCTTGCTACTAAAATTATCTTCTATTTTTATAGTCTTTACCTATCTTATCCGCTAATTTAATTGCTGATACTACTTCTGAAACCTCTATTCCAAATGGCATTGAGTAAATTGATTCTTCTTCTATACAAGCCTTTTTAGCAACTTCAAATAATTCTTCCTCTGAAACCTCTGTAACTCCTATATCTTCAAGACATACAGGAAGTCCTATTTCTAAACAAAAATCTAAAACTTCATATAACTCTTTCTTTGGAGCATTTTCAAGAACTAATTGAGCAATTGTTCCAAAAGCAACCTTTTCTCCATGGAAATATCCATGTGTACCTTCTAATATTGTTAATCCATCATGTATAGCATGAGCAGCAGCTAATCCACCACTTTCAAAACCTAAACCTGATAATAATATATTTGTCTCTACTATATTCTCTAAGGATTTAGTAACACAATTACAATCACAAGCATCCTTAGCTTTCTTTCCGTCCTCTAATAATGTTTCATAACAAAGTTTAGCAAGTGCTAAAGAAGCATTTGTTCCTATAGCTTCTCTACATTTTCCTTCTCTTACTCCACATGGTAAACCTGCATTTACCTTAGTAAAAGAACTTGAAGTTGCTCTTGCTTCAAAATAAGTTGATAAAGCATCTCCCATACCAGCTACTAAGAAACGAGTTGGTGCCTTTGCTATAACATCAGTATCTACTAAGACAACACTTGGACTTGCTTTGAAATATGCATAATCATCAAAAGCTCCATCCTCTGTGTATAAAACTGCTGAATGACTAGTTGGTGCATCTGTAGCTGCTATTGTTGGAACTACTATAAGCTTTTCTCCTTCAGCAACACACTTAGCTGTATCTAAAGCTTTTCCTCCACCAAGTCCTACTGTACAATCACAATTCATTTCCTTTGCAAGATTTTGAAGTCTCTTAACTTCCTGTCTTGAGCATTCTCCCTTAAATCCACCTTCTACAAAGCTTATATTAAATTTCTCTGCTGTTTTATCTAATTTATCTTTAACTCTTTTTATATCCTCTGGATGTGCTATTAAAAGTGCTGATTTTCCATAAGTCTCTACAAAATATCCTAAATTAAGTAATTCATTTTCCCCTTGAACATATTTTGTTGGGCATATAAAAGCCTTTCTCATAAAATCATCTCCTCAATTAAAATCTTTACTAAATCTTATGATGCTATTATAAACCTCTATGGAAACTATTACATTGAAGTTTATTGATATAATATTGGACAATATAAACCTCTTGCAATAGTTTACATAATTTTATAGGACTTTTAAAACCTTTATAGAAATAAAACTCAATAAAGTACAATTTTCATTGCTTTTTGTCAATTATACTAAAAATACACATATTTAAGTTTTAAATACAATTTATTGAAAAGTAGAAATTTAATTTTAATATAAATATAAAAATTATTAAAATAATCCTTTAATTTTAAAAATATTATTTTTTAGTTAATTTGATTATTTTTTATTAAAGTAATATATTAAAGACAAGGTTGTTGATGTTATAAATTTTGTTCAAAGTATTGTTTAAATTCGCTTAGTAAATTTAGACTAAAACAATCTATTTACTAAGAAGTAGTACACTTCTGTAAGTGGTTATAGAACAAAGAGCTAACATCAACAACTTTAAATAAAATTTAATATGATATAACATCTTAAAATAATTAATGTGATTTTGGAAGTGATTAGTTTGAAAATTATATTTCATATTGATGAACCAAATAAATGGCCTATGGTCTTGGAAAATTTAAAAAATATATTAAACAACGCTAAAGAAAATAATAAAAAGTACGAATTAGAAGTGCTAGCAAATTCTATGGCAGTTTTTCAGTTAACAGAATTAATCGCTAGAAATACTCATCTTTTAGATCAAATTATTGATAAAGCTGAACAAGGAGTAGTTTTTGCAGTATGTAACAACTCTCTTGATAAGTTCAATATAGCAAAAGATGAATTATTTTCTTTCTGTAGAGTAGTTCCAGCTGGAATACTTGAACTTGCTGAAAAACAATCAGAAGGATATTTATATATCAAGCCATAAAATTTAACATAACTCACTACCCTTTAAAATTTTCTTAAAATCTATGTCCAAAGACATAGATTTTTTTATGTAATTATTAAAAATTTTTTAACATTAAACTAAATGTACTTATAGAAAGTTTTAAATATTTTAAATAAAATCATAATTTTTTTGTTATATAATGTACTTATAAGATGTTTTGTTTTGGAGGTATCATACAATGAGCTTAAAAGAAAAAATCAAAGAAATGGAAATAAAGCACGAACTTAAAAAAGAAGAAAGATTAGAAGAAAAATTAAAAGACAACGTAGGAAAACTTGTAAATGATGAAATAGAAGAAAGTGAAAAAGAAGAAAGAAGAAATGAAAAAGATTTTGCTAAAGAATTAAAAAAGCAAATGAAAGAAGAAGCTAAAGAAGAAGAAAGAAAAGAAAAAGAAAAAGAAAAAGAAGCTAAAAAAGCTGCTAAAGAAGAAGCTAAAGAAGAAAAAGAAAAAGAAAGAGAAGCTAAAAAAGAAGCTAAAGAGCAAGCTAAAGAAGCTAAAAAGGAAGCAAAAGAAGAAGCTAAACAAGAAAAAGAAAATAACTAATAATTTTTAGTCTATATAGTACATAATTTAGTTTTTTAAATAAATAAAGTTAATATTCAAAGTTAATATTCTTCAAATAAAGTAGCTAATTTTTAGCTACTTTATTTTTATATAAATAAAAAAATAATTGCTTTAAAATCTGAATTGTCATATCAAATTCTATAATATACTCATAATGTATTAATAAAATAACCAAAATTTACTCAAATAAATAAGCTTAATCCTTTCATTTATTAAAAATTTAATTTATAATTAAATAACAAAATATAACAAAAAGAAAGGAGATGAAGACTTGTTGCAGTAGGTATTCGCTGTAAGAGATATAGTTTAATCCTTATAATATTTTAACTTACATATGAATTAATCCATTGCTTATACTATAAAAATATAAGTCTAAGGTCTTCGTATACCTTGTAAAGTTCATATTATTTAGATTAAATTTATAGTAATTAATTAAACTTAAAATTTACGAGCAACAAAATTTCTTATGCGTTCAAAAAGAATAGAACTAGTAGAAGATTATATAATTAACAATAAAACAGTATCTATTGATAAACTCTGTGAAGTCTTTAATGTATCTAAAAATACTATAAGAAGAGATTTAAATGTTTTAGTTGATAAAGGTACTATAAAAAAAGTTTATGGAGGGGTTGTGGCTAATGATATTAAAAGCCCTGGCTCCTTTGATGAAAGAAGTAGTATAAATAGCAAGGCTAAGATTAATCTAGGAAAAATAGCCTCTGAATTTATAGAAGATGGAGATAGTATATTTTTAGATTCTGGTACAACTGTAGTTAATATTATTGATTTTTTAAAGGACAAGAAAGACATAACTATATTTACAAACAATGTTATAGCTTTATGTAAAGGAATTCAACTAGAAAACTTAAACATAGTTTGCTTATCTGGAATTTTAAATAGAAGAACTAAATCCTTTGTAGGACTTAATAGTCAAGATATCTTAAAAAACTATAATATAAATAAATGTTTCATATCCTGTAATGGAATATCTATAAAAAGAGGAGTAACTAATTCTAACAAAGAGGAAGTTAAGCTTAAAAAAATAGCTATTTCTAGAAGTGCTAAAGCTTTTCTTTTAGCTGATAGCTCAAAATTTGACCATGTATCCTTAATTACTTTTTGTGAACTTAATGATTTAGATTACATTATAACTGATTCTCTCCCTAGTGAAGAGTACATAGAATTTTTCAAAAACAATAATATAAAACTAAAAATATGCGAAAATGAAAAATAAAAAAATAGGGATAGAGATATCCCTATTTTAATGTGCTTTTATAATAGTATTTAAAGTGTAATTTCTTCTCCTTAATTATACAAAGGAAAAGTTATTTAAGTTTTCTTTTAAGACTTATTAATACTAGAGTTAAGGAGGTGCTCTTTTATGGCACCTCAATATTTAAAAATCTTATTTTAAGCTTAATATCTTCTTCCCAATAAAATGAAGAAAATAGATTAAATAATCCTAAGCTTAAAATTTAAGATTGTAGCACAAATTTCAATAATAATATGTGCAACTTTTAAATTTTTATTCATAATGGTCTATATTATTTAAATCTATTATTTCAAAATTCTTCCCATCCCATTGTACTTCATTATAACTTGCTTGATGAAATATGGGTTGTGATATGATTTCTTTTTCCTCAAACTGCTTTTTAAAATATGCTATTAAGTATCTTACACACATACCATGAGTAACTATTAATATGTCCTTATCTTCATTTTCTTTTATTATGTCATCAACAGCCTTAAAAAGTCTATCTGTAAACTCTTTTATATTTTCTCCTCCAAAACTTTCATATGAAAAAGGTCTATTAAATAAATTATCTAATTCATCTACATACTTTTCATTACTTTTTATCTCTTCTGTAGTCATTCCTTCCCATTCTCCAAAGCTTATTTCCTTTAATCCATAAACTTCTTCAACCTCTATATCTTTATCACCTTTTATTAAATATGCTGTTCTTTTAGCTCTCTTAATAGGACTTGTAAAAATTTTATCTACCTTAATATCCTTAAATCTATTTCCTAAAAGTTCAGCTCTCTTAACACCATTTTCAGTAAGTTCTGAATCCTTCCATCCTTGAAATCTATGTTCTAAATTCCATAAAGTTTCTCCATGTCTTGTAAAGTATATCTTCATTTAAAAACCTTCTCCCTTCTACTCCTCTTAAAACATTATAGTACCTTAAATAATTATATAACTTATCTTTAAATTTTTATAATAAAAGTTTTTAATAATAAGTAAAAAGAGATACCTTCTGGTATCTCTTTTTTAAGGAAGTAACTAAATTTATAATTTATAAAGCGTGTAATTTATATCTTATTTAAAGTATCTGTTTAATAATCCTTCGAAAGCTCTTCCGTGTCTAGCTTCGTCTTTACACATTTCGTGTACTGTGTCGTGGATTGCATCTAAGTTTAATTGTTTTGCTAATGTAGCTAAGTCTTTCTTACCTTGACATGCTCCATGCTCTGCATTTACTCTTGCTTGTAAGTTAGCCTTTGTATCAGCTTCTACAACTTCTCCTAACATTTCAGCAAATTTAGCAGCGTGCTCTGCTTCTTCGAAAGCTATTCTTTGATAAGCTTCTGCAACTTCTGGGAATCCTTCTCTATCAGCTTGTCTTGACATAGCTAAGTACATTCCTACTTCTGTACACTCTCCAACGAAGTTAGCTTGTAATCCTTCAATTACTCTTTCGTCAACACCTTTAGCAACACCGATTCTGTGCTCATCAGCAAAAGTTAATTCTCCACTTTGCTCTACGAATTTATCAGCTCCAACACCACATACTGGGCATTTTTCTGGTGCTTTTTCTCCTTCATAAACATATCCACATACTGTACAAACAAATTTTTTCATAATTTATTCCTCCTACAAAACAAACAATTTATCTAATTTCAATTTATATTTCAATTTAAAAATTTCATTATTTATTATTGATGTATCTTCATCAACCTTATGTTATTATTATATAATAATAATTATTGTTTAGCAATAGTTATTTATAATTTTTCCTAAAAAATTATAAATATTTTCTAAGTGAAATTTAGAGACATTATATAAAAATATATAATGTCTCTATTAGAAATCACAATATGTGGTTATGACCTATATTTACCATTTTCAATATAGTTTTATCATAAAATAAACTTTTTTTCTAGTATTTAATTATTTTATTTTCTCTGTTTATAAATTTATAACATTTTATATAACCATTTTCTTATTTTTAAATAAAAAATAAAGTTAGAAGCTTTTAACTTCTAACTTATTTATATAAATTTTAATTATTTACACTCTAATAAAGCTAAGGCTACAGCACCTATAACACCTGCATCAGTTCCTAATCCAGCAGGTACTATTTTGCAATGTTCACTCATTGCTTTAAAGCATCTTTCATTAACAACATCTTGAACTGTTTCAAAAACAACATCTCCAGCCTTTGAAACACCGCCACCTATAACAACCATATCTGGGTCAAAGGTTGCTATTGCATTTGCGACACCAATTCCTAAGTAATTTAAAGCTTCACTTATTATTGATTTTGCAACTCTATCGCCTTTATTAGCTTCAACAAAAACTTCATATGAAGTTACATTGTCATAATTTTTTAAACTTGTTTCTACATTTGTAGCAACAGCTTCTCTTCCTCTTTTTCCTATAGCTGTTCCTGAAGATACAGCTTCTAAACATCCCATATTACCACAGTTACATCTAACAGTTCCTGGTGCAACAGTTGTATGTCCAATTTCTAATGCATTTGAAGTACTTCCTCTGTATATTTTACCATTAAGGATTGCTCCTCCACCTACACCAGTACTTACAGTTATATAAATCATATTTTCAGTACCTTTTCCAGCACCTAGCATAAATTCTCCTATAGCTGCAACATTAGCATCATTATCTAAGTAAACAGGAATACCGAATTTAGCTTTTAATGGTGAAACTAAATCAAAGTTTTTAAAAGGTAAGTTTGGAGTAGTTATTATTATACCAGTTCTAGAATCTAAAGGTCCTGGTGATCCAATTCCTATTGCTTCTACTTCATCAATAGTTACTTTACCTTCACATATTACAGTTTCAACACAGCTAATTATTCTATCTAAAACTGCTTGCTCCCCTTCATGAGCATTAGTTGGAGTTGTATGTTGAGCTTTAACATTTCCTTCTAGATCAGCAAGAGCACAGCTAATTTTTGTTCCTCCTAGATCTATTCCAACAACGTAATTCTTCATTTAAAAAATCCTCCCCCATGTTCTTATGGTTTAATTCAACTATAAGTGTTTTCTTGATAAAATTACTCTTAGAACTCACCTTGTCAAATTAATGTATTATTGTATGACAACTAAAATTATAACTTATTAATAAATTTATTTAACACAAAGTAAATTATATCATAAATGTACTTACCTTTACATATTTAAAGTTCTACCATTTTTAAATTATATATTTTTACAATTATTTATATAAAAAATACTATTATTTTTGTTTATCCTATTTTTTTTGCATTAATATAATAGATTCCATCCTTATCGTATCCTTGATTTTTTATATTAAAATTATTATCTTTAAGCATTGAACAAATAATTCCTATATTATCCTCATCTAAAGAATACATGTATATCATAAATCTATCATAAACACCAACAATATTTATATAATCAAATATATTGCTATAATCACTTAAACCTATTTTCCCCTTTATATCCATTCTATAATTACACATTAATTACACCTCATTTAGTTAATATATAAAAGAATTTTATAAATAAAAAAACTGTTTTATATGATAAGTTTTAAATTTCATATTTTATATACAATTTATATTCTATTATAAAAAGTTTTATTCTATTTTTTACTTTTTTCTAAATTATTTCCTTAAATCAAGGTGATAATACCTACAATAATAATAATTTAACCACATTTTTTTCCTTGTATACATAAAAAGTACCATCTTTTTATTTTAAGATGGTACTTTAATATTTAATTAAGCTTCTTTAGCTTCCTTCATCTTTCTTGCCTCTTCGATTATTTTATCTACCTCTGTAGAAGGCACCTCTTCATATTTTTCAAACTCCATATCAAAACTTCCTCTGCCTTGTGTAATTGAACGTAGGTCTGTAGCATATTTAAACATCTCTGCTAAAGGAATATAAGCTACAACTTTCTCCTTACCTTCACAAGGTTCCATGCCCATTACTCTTCCTCTCTTTTTATTTATATCACTTATTATATCACCCATATATTCATCTGGAATTATTACCTCAACCTTCATTATAGGCTCTAATAATGTAGGCTTAGCATTTTCAATTCCTTTCTTATAGGCTAAAGAGGCTGCAACTTTAAAAGCCATTTCTGATGAATCTACAGGATGATATGAACCATCATGCAAGGTTGCTTTAATGCCTATAACTGGATAGCCAGCTAAAACTCCTTTTTTTAGACAATCTCTTAAGCCCTTTTCAACAGCTGGTATATAATTTCTAGGAACAACACCTCCAACAACCTTATCTACAAATTCTAAATCGCTTTCTCCATCTTTTCTAGGCTCAAATTTAATTTTTACATCTCCATATTGTCCATGTCCTCCTGATTGCTTTTTATGCTTTCCTTGGACATCTGAAATACCTTTAATTGTTTCTCTATAAGGAACCTTAGGCTCATTTAAAATTACATCAATTCCAAATTTATTTTTTAATTTACTAGCTAAAACTTCAATATGAGTTTCACCTATTCCTGAAATTAAAGTTTCTGCATTCTCTTTATCTCTAGAAACCTTAAAAGTTGGGTCTTCTTCTAAAAGCTTTGAAAGACCTTGAGATATTTTTTCTTCATCTCCCTTACTCTTTGGTAAAACAGCCATAGTCATAACAGCTTTAGGAAACTCAAAGGCTTCATATATTACTTTAAAATTACTTTCGCATAAAGTATCTCCTGTAGAAGTATATTGAAGTTTTGTAATAGCCCCTATATCACCTGTCCCTATTTTATCAGTTGGAATCTGTTTCTTCCCTCTTAAAAAACATAAGGAACTAACCTTTTCTATTTTATTATTTTTAGAATTTAATATTACTTTATCATTTTTTAATTCACCTGTTTGAACTTTAAAAATTGAAAGCTTTCCTACAAATGGGTCTGCTATAGTTTTAAAAATAAAAGCTGAAAATGGCATATTTTCATCTGCTTTAACTAACATATCTTCATTCTTATCATTTATAGCTACCTTAACTCTACTTTTATCTGGTGAAGGAAAATATCCTTTAATAGATTCTAGTAAACTATTCATTCCAACGGTAGTTAAAGAACTTCCACACATAACTGGTGCTATATCACCTTCTTCAAAACCTATAGAAAGTCCTTTATATATTTCATCCTTTGTTAATTCTCCCTCTGATAAATATTTATCTAATAAATCTTCATTAGTCTCAGCAACAGCTTCCATTAAAAAAGTTCTATATTCAACTACTTTATCTTGAAGTTCTTGAGGAATATCTATTTTTTTTATTTTATAAGTCTTTCTATCTAATTCATAAGCTTCATTAGTTATAAGATTTATAATACCTTTGAAATTTTTTTCTTTTCCAATAGGATATTGAGTTGCAATAGCCTTACTTCCAAAAATTTCTCTTATATTTTCTAAAACTTTATCAAAATCAGAATTCTCTCTATCTAACTTATTTATAAAGAAAGCTCTAGGCAACTTTTCTTTTTCACAACAGTCCCAAGCCTTTTCAGTTCCAACTTGAACTCCTGTAACGCCACAGACAGTAATTATTGCTGAATCAGAAGCTTTTATTCCTTCTATTTGTTCTCCAATAAAATCAAAATATCCAGGAGTATCTAATAAATTAACTTTAACTTTATCATATTCAAAAGGAATAATAGATAGTGATAATGAAATTTTTCTTTTCTTTTCTTCATTATCATAATCACTTATAGTATTTCCTTCTTCACAAGTACCTAATCTATCTGTAGTTTTTGTATAATAAAGTAATGCTTCTGATAAAGCAGTTTTACCAGAATCACTATGTCCTATAATGCCTATATTTCTTAAATTCTCAATTTTATACCCTTTCATAATTTCTGCTACAACTTTGATAATGTTTACATATCAAAATATAAGTAGCATTCACCACCTTTCTAGAAAATTAGTATTAGTAAATTTTTAATGTCTGCATATATTCCTATTGACTATAAAGTAATATACACCTTAAACTTTATTAAATCCCTTATGCAAAAACTAAATAAATTAACCTAAATTATTTTAAGTTAAAATTCTTAATTAAAAAATTAAGATAAATATAAACTCACTTTATACTCTTTTGATTTCTAAAAGTGCTTAAAATAGTATTTTAATATTTTTTTATAAAACATGTTAAAACTTATTATACCTAAATATATTCTTTTTATATAAAAATTATTATATAACTTTCTATATATATCCCTTTAAAGTACTTGTATAAATTAAATATATAATTATAATTATTTAAATAATTAACAACTATAATATAAATTTACAATTTCTTTATATTTTTATTATTCCACATAAATTTAAAAATTCCTTTTAAAATAAAAAAAAGAGTTATTAAAAAAGACATACATATCTTCTTTAATAACTCTTTTTAAAAAAATGGCTCCTCGGAGAGGACTCGAACCTCCAACCTATCGGTTAACAGCCGAGTGCTCCACCATTGAGCTACCGAGG
>NZ_JBZEFA010000007.1:0-59280 GCF_058310255.1 Clostridium sp. TJA038
TTTTTGGGGGTATAGCTCAGTTGGGAGAGCACCTGCCTTGCACGCAGGGGGTCAGGAGTTCGAATCTCCTTACCTCCACCAAAAACTCTAAACAATATTGTTTAGAGTTTTTTTATTTTCTTAAATTCTAAAAATCTTAAATTATTTATATTCTAGTAAATTTCATTTCAAAATTAAAATTTTCCACAGATTTAATAAGATAAAGAACAAGTTATCCACAAAAACATAATTATTACCTGTGATTTAGTGGATAAATATTTTAACGGAAAGATAATATATAATAATTGTATTTATATGGTATAATTTACTTTATTAACATTATTTAAAATAGAAGGTGATACAAAAGATGCTTTATAGAATAAAACAAGTTTTATGGGCGCTTTCTGCAAATTTTAAAGAATTAGATTATGATTATGTTAGCTCATTTTTAAATAGTGAAGAATTAAAATTATTTTTAAAGTTAAAAAAAGGAGAGCAGTTTCATTGTATAAAAGTTTCTAAAGAGTGTGTTTCTATAGCTATAAAAAATGGAATAACTTCTAAAGAAAAGCTTTTTGAAATAGCTAAATTAGGTTTATTACATGATATAGGAAAACTATATTATCCATTGAATTTAGTTAAAAAATCTCTTTTAGTTTTAGGTAAAAAAATTTCTAAAAATAAAATACAAAAATATCAAAATATAAAGGCTATATATATTTACTATAACCATGCTTTTAAGGCTTTTGATTATTTAAATGAAAAAAATTACAATAAGAATTTTGTAGAAGCAATAAAAAATCATCATTCTTATAATGGGGACAATAAAAATATATTTTTAAGTATATTAAAAGAAGCTGATGATAAAAATTAATTTTTATATATAAATTTAAGCTTAGTTAAATAGAATTTTATTAAAGCTATTTATATTATTAATAAACATAAAATAATAAAATAAACTAATTTAAATCTAATAGTTAGGGAGTAAGGGACCTTAATTTATTAGATTTAATAATATACTTTCTTATAAGTAAAATAATATAGTTTATATGAAAAATATTTATATTTATAATTTTTTGACCTTTAATTTAAATTTAAGATTTAAATATATTTTTTATTATTTTATTTTAAAATAATATTTTTGCTTTAATTTAATTAATATATGAAATATTTAATTTTAAGGAGGGGGAATTTTGAAAAGTAAAATACGTAATATTATTATTTTTAGTATCTTACTTATAGTTGTAATTTTTTTCGTTTCAACTAATTTTATAATAAATCTTCAATGGTTTAACGAAGTAGGATATTTAAACGTATTTTTTACTAAGCTTATTGCTATTTGTAAGTTATTTATTCCGATATTTGCTTTGTATTTTATTGCTATAGCTATATATTTATTAACCTTAAGAAATAGTATTAAAAGTTTAGTTGGGGATGAAAAGTTTAAAAGTACTAAAAAATATTTTTGGATTTTTAATTTAGTTATTTCTTTTTTTGGTGCAGGAGTTACAGCTATAACTCAATGGTACAAAATATTATTGTTTAGTAATTCTGTTTCTTTTGGGGAAGTAGACCCTATTTTTAAAAAGGATGTATCTTTTTATGTATTTAAGTTGCCGTTAATACAATCTATATTAAGCACAGCTATTTCTTTAATAATAGTTTTAGTTATAATAACAGTTATTATATATTTAGTTTTAGGTATTAAGGATAAAATAATTCAAAGTAAAGATAATGTTATAAGTATAAATAACAAGGCTTATGGAATAAGAAAATTTGCTGGAAAGCAGTTAGCAGTTTTAGCATCAATTCTTTCTTTATTAGTTGGAGGAAGTTATTTGCTTAAGTCTTATAACTTAGTTTACAGCACTAGGGGAGTAGCCTATGGAGCTAGTTATACGGATGTTAAAATAACTATGACTTTTTATAAGGTTATAGCTATAGTATGTTTAATATCAGCTATAGTAGTTTTTATTTCTATTTTAAAATTAAAATTTAGACCAATTGTTATTTCTATTGCAACAGTTGCAGTATTAATTGTTTTAGAGCCTGTAGTTGCTTTAATTACTCAACAATTTGTTGTTAAACCAAATGAAATGGAACTTGAAAAACCCTATATAGCTCATAATATTGAAGCTACTAAAAGAGCTTTTAATATTGATAAGATAGAAGTTAAGGAAATGGAGCCTAATGAAAATATAACTAGTGAAAAAATTAATAATAATAAAGATATTATTGAGAATTTAAAGGTAAACTCTACAGGCCCTCTTTTAAGTTTTTATAAACAAGTTCAACTTATAAAAAATTATTATGAATTTAATGATGTTGATACTGATAGATATAAAATAAATGATGAATATACTCAAGTTTTTATATCACCAAGAGAAATAAATAGAGATTCTATGACTACTTGGCAAAATAAGCATCTTAGATATACTCATGGTTATGGAGTTGCAATGAGTAGAGTAAATAGTGTAACTGAATTTGGACAACCTGATTTTGTAATGAAGGATATACCTACAGTTAATACTGCAAATATAGATTTAGAAAATCCAAGAATATATTTTGGAGAAAGTGATAATGACTATGTAATTGTAAATACTGAAGGTGGAGAGTTTGATTATCCAACTGGAGATACTGAAAATACATTTAACTATAATGGAACTGGTGGATTAAAAATGACACCTTTAAATAGAGTGTTATTTAGTATTTATGAAAAGAATCCTAAAATATTAATGTCTAGTTCAATAACTTCTGAAAGTAGAATAATACTAAATCGTAATATTATGAAGAGAGTTAAGACTATAGCACCATTTTTATCTTATGATAGTGACCCATATATAGTTATTCATGATGGAAGATTAGTTTGGATGATGGATGCTTATACAACAACAGATAAATATCCTTTTTCAGAACCTCATGAAGGAGTTAATTATATAAGAAATTCAGTAAAGGTTGTAGTTGATGCCTTTAATGGAACAGTTGACTTTTATATAGCTGATGATAAAGACCCTATAATTAATGCATATGCCAAGATATATAAGGGTTTATTTAAGCCTTTATCAATGATGCCAAAAGATTTAAAGGAACATTTTAGATATCCTCAAGATTTATTTGAGTTACAAAGTAAGGTTTTAACTAAATATCATGTAGATGACCCTATAAAGCTATTTACTGAAGAAGATTTATGGGATAGGTCTTTAGAGGTTGTTAAACAAGGTGGAGAGATTGAAAGAGAAGAAAATTTAGATGAAAAATTTGCTCTTAAATTAAGAGAAGAAAATAAAATAATAGAAGATGAAAATGAAGGGCTTTACCTTATGACAAAGTTACCAGGAGAAGAAAAGGTTGAAATGATGCTTTTAGATTATTTCAATATGAGAGGAAAGCAAAGTATGGTAGCACTTTTAGGAGCTAGAATGGATGGAGAAAATTATGGAGAATTAGTAATGTATAAATTCCCACCACAAAGAACTATATATAGCCCTATTTTATTTAAAAATAGAATTCAACAAGACCCTAATATATCTAAGGAGATAAGCCTTTGGGAAGGAAAAGGTTCAGAGGTTATTTATGGAGATTTAGTTATAGTTCCTATAGAGGATTCTTTATTGTATTTAAATACAATTTATTTAAAAGCTAGTTCTGAAAATAGTATGCCAGAGATGAAGAGAGTAATTCTTTCTAATGGTGATAAAATAGTTATAGAAGAAAATGTAGAAAAAGCACTATTAAAGCTATTTAACTATAGCGAAGAAAATAGTAATATTGAAGAAAATGATGCAGAGGAAAACAAGGAAGAAGTTACTTCAGGTAGTGGAGATATAAAAGAAGCAGCAGGGTTATTTAATAAAGCTATAGAAGCTCAGAAAAATGGAGAGTGGGCAAATTATGGAGAACTTATTGATAAGTTAGGAAATTTATTAAATAAGCTTTCTAAGGAATAATTTTATTTTAAGCATGTTAAGTATATTTTTATATTTACTTAACATGCTTTTGCATTTCATAAATTTATGAAGGCGTATAATAGTTTAATGATTTTATGTTATAATTCTTATTGTAATATATCTAAGAGCTAGGGGTGAAGCATGTGGATTATGATGTATTGATATTAGGTGGAGGAATAATAGGATGTTCTGTTGCATATGAGTTGTCAAAGTATAACTTAAATATAGCTCTTATAGAGAAAGATTTTGATATTGCAGATGACGTATCTTTTGTTAATACAGCAATTGTTTATGACGGTTCTGAATGTAAGGATAATTTAATGAGTTATTTAGAAAATATGGGAAATATGATGCTACCTGAAATAACTAAAAAGTTAAAGGTTCCCTTTAAGAGAGTTGGTCATTTAACAATTGCAGATAGTGATGAGACAGTTAAAATAATTGAAGAAAATTATAATAGGGCAAAATCTAGAGGAATAGAGAATATCTATTTAATTGATGAAGAAAGAGCAAGAGAGATTGAGCCAAATTATAAAGGGGAAATAAAGAAAGCTATGTATTCGGAAAATATAGCTGTTACAAGTCCGTATGATTTAGCTATAGGATTTGCAGAAATAGCTTATGATAATGGAGTTAGCTTTAGATTAGAAGAGGTAGTTTTAGATATACAAAGTATAGCTAAGGGTTTTAAGGTAACAACTAACAAAAATAAATTTACTTGTAGATTTGTTATTAATACAACTCCTAGTGAACACTATACTATAGATCAGGATAAGGATTATGAGCAAAAAAATGCTCTAAAAACTTATTATTTATTATTAAATGATGAAATAAAAGAGAAAACTTCTAATATAGTTGTGAAGTTAAAAAATGAAGAAGAGTTTATTATTCAAAAAAATACAGTTAATGGGGACACCTTAATAGGTATAAACTCAAATAATTCTTTAGGATTTATGAAATCATTAAAAATAGCTAAAGAGATGATAAATAGCATAAGTAGAAAGCATGTTAAGGATATTTTTTATGATAATCATAATCAGGATAGAATGATTATAGATGATAGTAGAAAGAATAAAGGCTATATAAAGGTTATGGGAAACCATTATGGTGAAGTTACTATAGCACCAGCTGTATCTAAAATAATATGTGATGAGATAATAGATAAATTAAATTGTAGCTTAAATAAAAATTTCATAGATAAAAGAAGGGAATTTTATCGTTTTAGAGAATTATCTAATGAAGAAAGAAATGAACTTATATCTTTAGACAAAAGATATGGTAAAATAGTTTGTCTTTGCAATGGAATTAGTGAAGGGGAGATTGTAGATTGCATAAGACGTCCTTTAGGTGCAAGAACTGTTGAGGGAGTAAAAAGAAGAACAGGTGCTACCTTTGGAACTTGTCATGGGGCTTATTGTATAAGTAAAATAATAAATATACTAGCAAGAGAACTTGAGAAAAAACCTACAGAAATAGTTGAGGACTCAAAAAATTCTAAAGTATTAGCCTCTAGAATTAAAGAATTTAATAAGGTTTAAAGAGGTGATTTTATGCATAAGGATATATTTACTAGTGTAGTTAGAGTTAGGGGATCTAAAAAGTATAATGTGGTTCCTGTAAAAAGCAATAAACCTGTGGAGATTTCTAAGTGGATTGATTTTTCAAATGTACTAAGTAGACTATATGTTGGAGTACCAACTGAAAGTGGAAATATAGTATGTAAAAATATAATGAATACAGGAGTAGACATTATTTGCACAAAAAATCTTCCAAAGGATAGTTAAGAATTGACAAAAATCAAATATTAAAGTATATTCTTAATATATTATATTTAATTTAATAATAAAACCTTTGAGCAGGCTAGTAATGTTATATATTGATTTCAGAGAGTTAGTGGTTTTTGGTGTGAACTAACACAATATTTTCATGAATCCACCTGTGAGGGACTGTGATGAGCAGTACGGATTAACCGTTAGATTTTTTAAGAGGATAAAATTTTTAATTTTATCAATTAGGGTGGCAACGCGGAGTCTTTTCGTCCCTTTTTATAGGGAAAGAAGGCTCCTTTTTTATATAAATTTTTAGTTAACAAATTTAAAATATATAAATAGGTTTCTTGAAAGGAGAATGGCAATGTTAGATTTAAAAAAGTTAAGAAGTAATACTGAAGAAGTAAAAAAAGCTTTATCTAATAGAGGTGAGGACTTCGATGTAAATGTTATAGATGAGGTTATAGCTTTAGATGAAGAGAGAAGAAAAATCTTAGTTGAAGTTGAGGCTCTAAAAAAGAAAAGAAATGAAGTTTCAGCTGAAATTCCAAAAAGAAAGAAAGCTGGAGAAGATGTTACAGAAGTAATGGCTGAAATGAGAGAAATAGGAGATAAAATAAAAGCTGATGATGCTAGAGTTTCTGAATTAAATGATAAAATAACTTATATTATGCTAAGAATTCCTAACATACCAAACCCAGCTGTTCCAGAGGGAGATAGTGACGAAGACAATGTTGAAATAAAGAGATGGGGAGAGCCTACTAAATTTAACTTTGAGCCAAAAGCACATTGGGATTTAGGAACAGATTTAGATCTTTTAGATTTTGAAAGAGGCGGAAAAATTGCAGGTTCAAGATTTACAGTTTACAAAGGAATGGGAGCTAGATTAGAAAGATCTATAATTAATTATTTCTTAGATAAGCATACTTTTGAAAATGGATATACAGAGGTATTACCTCCATACATGGTAAATAGAGATAGTATGATTGGTACTGGTCAACTTCCAAAGTTTGAAGAGGATGCTTTTAAGGTTGAGAATAATGGATATTTCTTAATACCAACAGCAGAAGTTCCTGTAACTAACATGTATAGAAACGAAACTTTAGAAGGAGATAAACTTCCAATAAAACATGCTGCATATAGTGCTTGTTTTAGAGCAGAGGCTGGTTCAGCAGGAAGAGATACAAGAGGTCTTATAAGACAACATCAATTTAATAAGGTTGAATTAGTTAAGTTTTGTAAACCAGAAGAAAGTTATGAAGAATTAGATAAATTAGTTCAAGATGCAGAATCAGTATTACAAGGATTAGGACTTCCATATAGAATAGTTAGAATATGTAAAGGTGATTTAGGATTTACTGCTGCATTAAAATATGATATAGAGGTATGGATGCCAAGTTATAATAGATATGTTGAAATTTCAAGTTGTTCAAACTTTGAAGATTTCCAATCTAGAAGAGCTAATATAAAATATAAAAATTCACCAAAAGAAAAACCACAATTTGTTCATACATTAAATGGTTCAGGAGTTGCAATTGGAAGAACTGTAGCTGCTATATTAGAAAACTATCAACAAGAAGATGGTACAGTAGTTATACCAGAAGCTTTAAAAGAATATATGAGATGTGATTTATTAAAATAATTTATTTATTAGATTTGTATAAAAAACGGTATTTTTAATACCGTTTTTTATTTTTGTATCAAATACAGTTTTATTAACATAGTATAAATTAGGTGAAATAAAAGAGAGGTGTAATTTATGAATTATAGATATAATAGCTGTGGATGTAAATGGAATAAATATGATGATGACAATGAAAATAATATAAATAAAACTGATAAATGTGAAAATCTAGAGAGAATTTCTTATGATTTAACTAGGAATAGTAAGGAGTTAAGAGAAAGACTTAATGAAAAAATTAAGAATAGAGAAAGCTTACAAAAGAAAATAAAAGAATTAGAAGAAGAGTTGAATAGTTTAAGAAGAAAAGAAGAAAGCTTATTTAATGATATTTCTAATTTAGAAGAAAATTTAAATAGAGTTACTTTAGAAGCATTTAAAAATTTATTTGATACTATAGAGTGTTATAAAGTTTATAGCGAAAATAATAATAAGCCTGAAAAACCAGAAAGACCTAATTGTGGTTGCGGATGTTATTATAGAGATAGATAATATGTTTTTTATTTAAATTAGTTTTTATCAAGATATTTTATCAATAATAATAAAATATCTTGTTTTTTTATAAAAAAGTGTTGACATATATATATTTAGTTGATATAATTGTTATCGTACCGCGGAGAGATGGTCGAGTTGGTTTAAGGCACCGGTCTTGAAAACCGGCGTGCGTGTGAGCGTACCATGGGTTCGAATCCCATTCTCTCCGCCATTTTTTTTATAAAAAATTAAAATGGGATATTATGGAGAATTACTCAAGTGGCTGAAGAGGCTCCCCTGCTAAGGGAGTAGGTCGGGCAACCGGCGCCCGGNTCGAGTTGGTTTAAGGCACCGGTCTTGAAAACCGGCGTGCGTGTGAGCGTACCATGGGTTCGAATCCCATTCTCTCCGCCATTTTTTTTATAAAAAATTAAAATGGGATATTATGGAGAATTACTCAAGTGGCTGAAGAGGCTCCCCTGCTAAGGGAGTAGGTCGGGCAACCGGCGCCCGGGTTCAAATCCCGGATTCTCCGCCAAAGCATCTAGTTTACTAGGTGCTTTTATTATGTTTAAGGCAAAGCCATAAATATTATTTAGTCTTTGATTCATTTCTTTTATATAAAAGTTTTTAATATAACACATTAGAAAAAATATATTTTTATATACAAAAATTGTTAATATAAAATTTATAGATAATATAATTATGTTTATATGTAAAAATGTATAATTTAATTATATTAATTTTAATGGGGGGAGATATTTTGAAAGGATCATCAGGTCCAGTTAGACCTAAAAAACCAAAAAGATCAACAGCATACACACTATCATTATACTTAGGTTGGAGTAGTATTTTTGCAGCATTATACTTTTTTATTGTGGGGTTACCTTTTTCAATACCTGGAATTATTGCTGGTTATATAGCTGTTAAAAAGCATAATGAAGGGAAATTTCCATTAATATTAAATATAATAGGGTTTGTTTTAACAGTATTTACTTGGATATTATTTGTTAAAATCCCATTAACATAATAATTTGAAAAAAGATACTATAAATGAGAGAAAAAAATAGTATCTTTTTTAAAAAAATAGTTGACATATAAAATAAAAGTGATATAATAATAAATGTGTCGAGCATGGAGAGATGGTCGAGTTGGTTTAAGGCACCGGTCTTGAAAACCGGCGTGCGTGTGAGCGTACCATGGGTTCGAATCCCATTCTCTCCGCCACAAGTGGAGAATTACTCAAGTGGCTGAAGAGGCTCCCCTGCTAAGGGAGTAGGTCGGGCAACCGGCGCCCGGGTTCAAATCCCGGATTCTCCGCCAAAAGCATCTAGTTTACTAGATGCTTTTTTTTATTTTAAGAATATATTTATATATTAAAAATATATTTTATATAGGAAAAAGTTTTTGGAGTTATTAATGAAAATTGAAAAACTACATGATTTAAAGAATAGTTCTAAAAGGATTATTTTTAATAATGATTCTAAAATTGTGTTTTTTAGTGATTGTCATAGAGGTGATGGCACATATAAGGATAGTTTAGCTCCTAATATAAATATATATTTATCAGCTATAAGGTATTATTATAAAAATAACTTTACTTATATAGAAGTTGGTGATGGTGATGAACTTTGGAAATTTAATAACATACAAGAAATATATGATATGAATTATGAGGTTTATGAAATATTAGAAAAATTTAAAGAAAAAAATAGACTTTATATGCTATATGGAAATCATGATATAGATAAGTCTA
The DNA here is from genome assembly GCF_058310255.1 of Clostridium sp. TJA038. Taxonomy (NCBI): domain Bacteria; kingdom Bacillati; phylum Bacillota; class Clostridia; order Eubacteriales; family Clostridiaceae; genus Clostridium; species Clostridium sp. TJA038. Next base: position 9,607 of record NZ_JBZEFA010000007.1, read on the forward strand.
AGATAAATTTTTTAAAAAGAAGCAAGAGAAAGAATAGATTTAGTCATAGTGCTATTAATTTTTATAATGATTTAAAGATATATGAGGCCTTAGTTCTTTTTCATGAAGAAAGTAAAAAAGATTTTTTCATAATTCATGGACATCAAGTTGATTTTTTAAATAATGAATTAGCATTTTTATCAAAATTTTTAGTTAGATATGTTTGGGCTATTTTAGAAGCTTTTTTAGGATTTAAGGACCCTACAAGTCCAGCAAAGAGTAATAATAAGAGAAATTTATTTGATGAGAAAATTAGAGTTTGGGCTAAAGAAAATGAAACTAGGATAATTTTAGGCCATACTCATAAAACTTTATTTCCTAAAAGCAAAAAAGAATCTACTTATTTTAATATTGGATGTTGTGTTTTGCCAAGAACTGTTACAGCTATTGAAATAGTTAAAGGAGAAATTTCTCTTATAAAATGGACAATAAAGGTTAATGATAAGGGCGCTTTATTTGTTGGTAGAGATATTATAGGTGGACCTGTTAAAATAGAAAATTACTAATAAAAAACTCTAATGTTTTAAATAAAACATTAGAGTTTTTTATTTGAACAAATTTTTATTTCAATAGATTAATTAATCATGTTTTTTGTCCTTAGTCTTATTTTTTTCAGATTTTTCTTTTTCCTCGCGTTCTTTTTCTTCTCTTTCTTGCTCATCAAGGAAACAAGCCATTGGATTTCCAAGTTTAGTTTCGATTTCAGCAGTAGCATCTACGAACTTTTTAAATGTGTCACTAATCTTCACTTTAAATACCCCCTACTGGTTAATAACCATATTAAATAATTATGATTTCACCATTATTATATAATGGATTTTAATGGATTTCTACAATAAAATAACTCATATAAATTTTTTCTTATATTGCTATTTAAAAGTTAAAATTAAGTATAAAATGTTAGTATACTTAAGCGAGAATTTTTGAATATATAAATAATTAAGAGGTGAAAAAATGGGATTAAAAATTATATATGGAAGAGCTGGTACTGGTAAAAGTTCTTTTTGTATAAATGAAATAAAAAAAAGAATAAATAATTCTTCTAAAAATAAATTAGTATTGATTGTCCCTGAACAATTTACATTTCAAACTGAAAATAAAGTCTTAAAAGAGATAGGAGAAAAATATGTTTTAAGAGCTGAAGTTCTTAGCTTTAAAAGACTTGCTCATAATGTCTTTAATGAATGTGGTGGAACAACAAAAACTATTATGGGCAATGCAGGGAAAAGTATGCTGATTTTTAAAGTTTTAGAGGACTTAAGTGATAAGATGACTATTTTTGAAAATGTATCTAAACAAAAAGGCTTTATAGATATTGTTTCTGAAATTATAAGTGAGTTTAAAAAATATAATGTAGATGAACAGGTTTTAGATTTAAATGTTATTGATAAAATAGAGGATGCAAATTTAAGAATGAAAATAGAAGAATTAAAGGATATTTTTGTTGAGTTTAATTCTAGATTGCATGAAGCTCATATAGATGAGGAGGATAAACTTACCTTATTAAAGGATAGATTAGATGATTGTTCTTTATATGATGATTCAGAGATTTGGATAGATGAATTTAGTAGCTTTACGCCTAATCAATTAAGTATTATAGGTAAGTTATTAAAAAAAGCTAAAAATGTAAATATAACTTTATGTATGGATGATAAAGCTGAAAAGGGAGATAACAATATTTTCTTTACTACTAAAAAAACAGAAAATAGTTTGCTTAAATTAATAGAAACTGAAAATATTCCTTTTAGTGGGTATCTAAATTTAAATAATGGAGTTCCTTATAGGTTTAAAGAGAATAAAAATCTTGCTTATTTAGAAAATAATTTATATTTTTATTCCTCTAAAGGATATAAAGGTGAATGTGATAGTTTAAGGTTGTATAGAGCAAATAATAATTATGATGAGGTAGATTTTATTGCAAAGGATATATTAAGACTTATTAGAGAGAAAGGATATAGATTTAAGGATATTTCAATTATAAGTCAAGATATAGAGGGCTATGAGAAAATTATATCTGCAATATTTTCAGAATATGAAATACCTTATTATATAGATAAAAAGATAGATATATCTAGTAATCCTCTTATTGTTTTTATTAATTCTGCTATAGATATAATAAGTAAAAATTGGACATATGAGAATATGTTTAAATATCTTAAAACTGGACTTCTTAAAGAGTTTAGTGGAATTGAAGGAGCAGAACTTATTGATGAATTAGAAAATTATGTTTTAGCTTATGGAATTAAGGGGAACAAGTGGAAGGAACCTTGGGTTAATTATAGTTTTAATATTTTAAAAGAGGAAGAAATATCTGAGGAAGATAAGGAAGCCTTAGAAAAATTAAATGCTATAAGAGAGGTTATAGTTTCTCCTTTAGAAGAACTTTATGAAAGTTGTAAGGGTAAAAAGACGTTAAAAGAATTTGCTACAATTATTTATGAGTTTTTAGATGAAAAGTTAAATGTTATGGATACTATTGATGATTATGTTCAGTATTTTGAAAAAAATAATATGACTACAGAAGCTAAGGAGTATTCAGAAGTAAGAGATATTTTTATAGAGGTTTTAGAACAGGCAGTTGATGTTTTAGAAGAGGAGCTTTTAAGTTTAGATGATTTTATGAATATATTAAATATTGGGTTATCTAAATATGAAATGGGACTTATACCAATAGCTTTAGACCAAGTAAGTATAGGGGATATAACAAGGATAAAAAGTAGAGGGGCTAAGGCTTTATATATAATAGGAGTAAATGACGGAGTTTTACCTTCTGCTAAAAAGGATGAAGGTATATTGTCAGATAGTGATAGAGAAATTCTACTTGAAAATGGAGTAAGTTTAGCATCTGATACTAAAAATAAAATTTTTGAAGAACAGTTTTTAGTTTATACAGCTTTTACTATAGCTGAAGAATATTTGGTTGTTACCTATCCTTTAGCTGATTTTGAAGGTAAGTCTCAAAGACCATCTTTTATTGTTCATAGGCTTAAAAAGATATTTCCAAGTATAAAAGAGGAAAGTGATGGTTTTAAGCTTGTTAAAGATAAGTATGATAAAGTTTCTGCTAAAGTTCCTACGTTAAATGAATTAATGATAGCTATTAGAGAAAAGTATGAAGGAAATGAAATAGAAGGCTATTGGAAGTATGTTTATGATTGGTACTTACAACAGCCTAAATGGAAAGAAAAAATAGATTATATAGTTAAGGGGCTTAAATATACAAATTTAGAAAACAGTATATCAAAGGAAAGAGCAAAAAGACTTTATAGTGATAATAAAAATAAAATTTCTTTAAGTGTTTCTAGATTAGAAAGATATTCACAATGTCCTTTTGCTTATTATATACAATATGGTTTAAAAGCTAAGAATAGAAAGGTATATGAATTTACAGCACCAGATTTGGGAAGTTTTATGCATGAAATATTAGATGAATTTACTAATGAAATAAAGGAAAAAGAATTAAAATGGAATGAACTAAGTAAAGAAAATTGTAGAGATACTATAAATTATTTAGTTGATAAACAGGTTAAAAATAATAAGTCATCTATATTAAATAGTTCTAAGAGGTATGAATATTTTACAGAAAGATTTAAAAGGATTCTTACAAAGTCAGTTCTTATAATTAGTGAACAAATGAGAAGAAGTAATTTTGAGATTTATAAAAATGAGTTATCCTTTGGTTCTTATGATGACTTAGATTCAATAAAACTAGAACTTCCTTCAGGAGAAAAATTTTATTTAAATGGAAGAATAGATAGAGTTGATAAACTAGAGTGTGGTGAAGAAACTTATTTAAGAATTATAGATTATAAAACAGGTTCTAAAAAATTTGATTTAAATAAATTTTATTATGGACTTCAAATGCAACTTTTAGTTTATCTAGATGCACTTATAAATAATTCAGAAAATATATTAGAAAGTCAAGCTATGCCAGGGGCAATATTTTATTTTAAAATAGATGACCCTATATTAAAGTCTAAGGGTGATTTAACAGAAGATGAAATAAAAGATGAAATTTTAAAAGAGTTAAAGTTAGAAGGACTTTTATTAAATGATATAGAAGTTGTTAAAGCTATGGATAATAAATTAGAGCCAGGAACTCATTCTCTTATAATTCCTGCAAATATGAAGAAATCTGGGGAGCTAGGTAAAAATAAAGCTTTAATAAGCAAAAATCAATTTGATTTATTAAGAGAATATGTAAATAAAAAAATGATTGAGATATGTCAAGATATGATAGAGGGTAGAATTAATATAGAACCTTGTAAGGAAAATAAAAATACTGTTTGTGATAATTGTGAGTATTCACATATATGCCAGTTTGATTCTAGTTTAGAAGACAACAGGTATAAAGTTATTGTTAAGAAAAAAGATGAGGAACTTTGGGATAATATAAGTGAGAAGATAGGTGGTGATTTAAATGGGAACTAAGTGGACTAAGGAACAAGAACTAGCTATTAATACTAGAAATTGTAATCTTTTAGTAGCTGCAGCAGCAGGTTCTGGAAAAACTGCTGTTTTAGTTGAAAGAATAATAAAGATGATAACAGATACTGAAAATCCTATTGATATAGATAGATTATTAGTTGTAACATTTACTAATGCTGCAGCCTCTGAGATGAGAGAAAGAATAGGAGATGCTATATCTAAAGCTTTAGAGAAGGACCCAAATTCTAAGGTTTTACAGAGACAATTAGCACTTTTAAATAGAGCTAGTATAACAACTATGCATTCTTTTTGTTTAGAAGTTATAAAAAATAATTTTCATTTAATAGATTTAGACCCTGGGTTTAGGATAGGGGACCAAACAGAATGTGAGCTTATAAAGCAGGATATTTTAGCAGACCTTTTTGAAGAAATGTATAGTAAGGAAGATAAGTGCTTTAAGGATTTAGTTGAGGCTTATGGGGGCAGTAAAAGTGATGATAAATTAAACAATATAATATTTAAATTTTATAATTTTATAATGAGTGGACCTTGGCCAGAAAAGTGGTTAGAGGAAAAGGTTAGTGAATTTCAAATAAAGTCTGTAGAGGAACTTGATAGTAAAGAGTGGGTAAATGTATTAAAAGAAAGCATACTTTTAGATTTAAACAATGCTAACTCAATGCTTAATCAAGCTAAAGGAATTGCTGAAATGGATGAGGGGCTTGAGCCTTATCTAATTAATATATATCCTGAAATAGAACAGGTTCAAGAGCTTAAGGAAGAATTAAATAATGGTATAGTAAAGTTTTATAATAAGCTTATGGGTGCTAAGTTTGGAAGATTAAAGTCTGTTAGAAAGACAAAGGTTAATGATGAAAGAGCTTTAGAGAAAACTAAAAATCTTAGAGATGAAAGCAAAAAAATAGTAGAAAATTTAAGAGATAATGTTTTTGAAACTTCTTTAGAAGAAGCTATTTTAGGAATGAATAAGATGTATAGACTAATGAATTGTTTAAAGGATTTAGTAATTGAATTTTCTAATAAATATAGAGATAAGAAAAGAGAAAAGGATATTTTAGATTTTAATGATTTAGAGCATCTTTGCTTAAAAATATTAATAGATAAAGATGAGAAGGGAAACATAATTCCTTCTAAAGTTGCTTTAGAATTTAGAGATAAGTTTGAAGAGGTTTTAGTTGATGAATATCAAGACAGTAATACTATTCAAGAAACAATTGTAGGAATGGTTTCAAGAAGAGATGTTGAAAATCCTAATGTATTTATGGTTGGAGATGTTAAACAGAGTATATATAAGTTTAGACAAGCTAATCCTGACCTTTTTTTAGATAAGTATATAAATTATAAAGAGGATTTAGGATTAAATAGAAAAATAATGCTTTATAAAAATTTTAGAAGTAGAGAAGAAGTTATAGATGGAGTAAATTATATCTTTAAAACTTTAATGAGTAGTACTGTTGGAGAGCTTGAATATGATGAGAAAGAAGCCCTTAATTTAGGAGCTTTATATGAAGAACTAAGTATTTATAATGTTGAAAAGGAATATAAAAGTGAAATAGAAAATTTAAAATTTGCAGGTCCTATAGAAGTTGAGATATTAAATAAATCTGGTGAAAAAGGATTTATTGAAAAAGAGATTGAGGAAGAAAGTGATGAGGAAGAGGACTTAGATTCAATACAGTTAGAAGCTAGAATTATTGGAAATAAGATTAAAGAATTAATGTTTCCTAAGAATAAAAAAGCATATATGGTTTTTGATAAGAATTTAGGAAAGTATAGGAAGATAAAATATAAGGATATAGTTATTTTGCTTAGAGCTACTAAGAACTGGGCTGAAACCTTTGTTGATGAACTAGGAACTTATGGTATACCTGTTTATGCAGATACAGGTACAGGATATTTTGAAACAATTGAGATAAGAACTATTTTGTCATTATTGCATATAATTGATAATCCTATGCAAGATATTTATATTTTATCTTCTTTACGTTCACCTATATTTTCTTTTACAGCTAATGAGTTTGCTGATTTAAGACTATTAGATAAGAATAAATACTTTTTTGAAATAATAAAGGGTGTTGTAAATAGTGAGTACGATAATTTAATATCTATTGAGTTAAAGGAGAAGTGTAAATATTTTTTGAAAAACTTAAATAGGTGGAGAGAGAAAGCATCATATATGCCTATAGATGAGTTTATATGGTTTTTATATTCAGATACATCTTATTATGGGTATGTTGGTACAATGCCAAATGGAATTCAAAGACAGGCCAATTTGAAAATATTATTCCAAAGAGCTAGACAGTATGAAGCTACAAGTTTTAAGGGGTTATTTAATTTTATAAACTTTATAAATAAGCTAAAAAAATCTTCAGGGGATATGGGAAGTGCAAAAATTCTTGGAGAGAATGAAGATGTTGTTAGAATAATGAGTATTCATAAGAGTAAGGGGCTAGAGTTTCCAGTTGTTATTTTAGGAGGGACTGGAAAGCAGTTTAATAAAAGAGACTTACGAGAAGATATACTTTTACATGAAACTTTAGGTATTGGAACAAATTGTATAGATGTAGATAAGAGAATAAGGTATGATACTCTTCAAAAAAATGCTATAAAGAAAAAATGTGAATTAGAAGTTTTATCTGAAGAAATGAGGATATTATATGTTGCCTTTACAAGAGCAAAGGAAAAATTAATTATAACAGGAGCAGTTTCAGACTTTGAAAAAGCCTGTGAAAGATGGTGTAATTTTGTAAGTGAAGGTGATAATATTATTAATCCTAGTAATGTTTTAAAGGGAAGAAGCTATTTAGATTGGATTTGCATGGCTTTAGCTAAACATAAAGATGGAGATATTATAAGAAATATAGGAAATTTAGAATTTAATTTAAGTGTAAATGATAATTCTAAGTGGGCTTTTAAGCTTTGGAATAAAGGCGAGCTTTTAGAGAAAGAGAATGATAAAAAAGAAGTTACAAATGAGTTTAATTTTGATAATTGGGATAAGGAAAAAAGTAAGGAAGATTATATAGAAGTAAAAAATAGATTAGATTTTAAATATAAATATATAGAATCTTGTAATATTCCATCAAATATATCTGTAACTGAGTTAAAAAGCCTTAAGAATGAGGAAGAAAGTATTAGTGAAAGTTATGGAGAGTTTGATAATTATAAAGAAAAAGAAGAAGAAAATAAAATAAAAAGAAAGCCTAAATTTATGCAAGAAAAAATAAAGGATTTTTCAGCAGCTAAAAAGGGAACTATAACACACTTTGTAATGCAACATATTTCTTTAGATAAGGTTAATAGCATAGAAGAAATATGTGAAGAAGTTAATAAAATGGTTGAAAAAGAACTTTTAACAGAAGAAGAAGGAAAGGTAGTAAATATATTTAAAATACAAAAATTCTTTAAAAGTGATTTAGGTAAGAGATTATTAAAAGCATATAAAGAAGGAAGAAAAATATATAGAGAGTTACCTTTTATAACTGAAATTCCTGTTAGCGTTATAAAAGATAATATTAATGATGAGGTAGAAGATGATGAAAAGCTTAGATTACAAGGTATTATAGACCTTTTCTTTGAAGAGGAAGATGGATATGTTCTTTTAGATTATAAAACAGATTATGTTAAGAAAGATGAAGAACAGATATTTAAAGAAAGATATGAAAATCAAATTAAATTATATAGATTTACATTAAATAAAATTTTAGGAGAAGAGGTTAAAGAGGCTTATCTTTACTCCTTTTATCTTGAAAAAGCTTTAAAATATAATTAATCTTAAAAGTATATAATGACTACTTTGAAGATACATACTAATAAAACTTTTAAAGTTAAATAGTTTAGTTTTACATGAACTTTTAAATTTTTATAGAAGTTTTTTAAGAAATATCTTCAAAGTAGTATTTTAAATTTTAATATAAATATCTTAAAATTTATTAATCTAAGGTTTTTCTTTAAAAATTTAAGTTTTAATTTTAGGACTTCTTAAATTTTTAATTATATGAATTAAATTGTTTACTAAGGTTTATTAAATCTTCTTTTGTATTTAATTCAGGTGTTTGCATTACATTTTCAAGAAGAAAATTTAATAAAACACCTATATTTTTTCCAGGTTTTAAATTTAGTTCTTTAATTAAATCATTTCCTGTTACTTTTAAATCTTTAATAAATATAGGCTCTTTTGAAGATAAAATATCAGAAATTCTATTTCTTAAAATATCTATACATTCAGTATCATATTCATCCATATATGATAAATAACATTTTTGTAAATCTAGTAAGTCAAAGATATTTTCAACACCAACTGAATTTATAAGTAACTTTAGTTTTTTTCTTGTCATATTACATGAAATATTATTTATGTTTTCTACTAAGTTACAGGTATTATTTATTGTATTATTATCGTATTTAAGCTTTTTAAGTATAGTTTTACAGTCATTAACTGCATTTTCAGAGTTAAATACTTTATAAAATAATCCTGCTAATCTTACATGAAGTTTTTTTGGTAATGAATTTATTAATCCATAAGTATCATGAACATCATCATATAAATCATAGCAATTTATTATTTTTAGGTTTTTAAATTCTTCAATTAAAAAGTCAGAAAATCCAAGTTTTCTAAGTAACATAAGACCTTTATCTGGGTCATCACTTAAAATTATTTTAGTAAATTCATTTTGAATTCTTTCCATACTAATATTTTTTATAAGTTTAAAATTTCTTTTTATAGACTCAGCTGTGTTTTTTTCAATTTCGAAATTTAGTTGACAACTAAATCTAATAGCTCTAAGCATTCTTAAAGCATCTTCAGAAAAGCGTTTATCTGGATTTCCAACACATCTTATTAGTTTATTTTTTAAATCTTCTTTTCCATTAAAACAATCTTTAAAGCCTAAATAAGGGCTATATGCCATTGCATTTATTGTAAAATCTCTTCTTGATAAATCTTCTTCTATATTAGAAACAAATTTTACATCCTTAGGTTTTCTATTATTTAAATATTCACCATCTACTCTATAAGTAGTTACTTCATAAGGTGTTTTATCTATTAAAACAGTTATTGTTCCATGTTTAATTCCTGTTGGAATTGTTTTTTCAAATAACTCTTCTATTTTTTCAGGAAATGCATTGGTTGTAATATCATAATCTTCAGGTTTTTTATTTAATAAAGAATCTCTTACACAACCACCAACTATGAAGGCTTCAAAGCCATTAGAGTTAAATTTCTCTAAGATATATTGGACATTGTTAGGTAATTTCATTAACATGTCACCTCCTAGTAGTTATTTTATCAATTAATGCAAATTTTAGCTATAAATAGAGCACTTATTTGTTTACAAAAAATAATAATATGCAATAATTAAAATAGAGATTAAATGAAAGAAAGGATAGACTTATGGACATACCAGTTAAAAAGATAGGTGAATTCGTTAAAGGAGAAAGAGTTGAGGGTTTTTTTCTTTTAAAATCAGTTACTTTAAAAACTACTAATTCTGGTGGGAAGAAATATTTAGATTTAGTTTTAAGTGATAAAACTGGTGATATATTAGGTAAAGTATGGGAGATTAAACCTGAGCATGAAGAATTAAAAAGCAATACAGTATTTAAAATAAGAGGGACAGTCAATAGTTGGCAAGGAACTTTACAGTTAAAGGTTGAACATTTTGATAAAGTTAGTGAAGAAGATAATATAAACTTAGATGATTTTGTTCAAAGTGCACCATACACTAGTGATGAAATGTTTAGTTTTATAAAAAATACTGTTGATAATATGAAGGATTTAGATATAAAAAATATTCTTAATAGAATTTTAGAGATTAATAAGGATAAACTTATGTATTATCCAGCTGCTAAATCTAATCATCATTCAATAAAGGGAGGACTTTTATATCATATAACAACTATGCTAAAGTTAGCAGAAAGTATTTGTTCAATATATGATTTCTTAAATAGAGATTTAGTTTATGCAGGAGTAATACTTCATGATATGGCTAAAATAAAAGAAATGTCTTCTAATGAAATGGGAATAGTAGATGAATATACTTTAGAAGGAACTTTACTTGGTCATATTACACAGGGAGTAAAGGAAATTGAGGTAATAGGAAAAGAGGTTAATGCAGATAGTAAAATTATAATGTTACTTCAACATATGGTTTTATCACATCACTATGAGCCAGAGTATGGAAGTCCTATTAAACCTCTTATACCAGAAGCTGAAATGTTACATTATTTAGATGTTATGGATGCTAGAATGTACGATATGAGAAAAGCTATTAAAGAAACAAATGAGAATGAGTTCTCAGAAAGAATTTGGTCTTTAGATAGTAGAAGAATATATAATCATGGAATGTATGGAAAAAATAATTAGATTTAATTAGATAATAAAGTAGACAAATTTAATTTATATAATTTTGTCTACTTTTTATTATGATTTAATTCATAAGTAAGATTTTAGATACACAAAGAGCTGTTGCTGATAGGCAACCATTGTAATCTTTATATTCTTTTATGATAAAGTTTTTATTTTCATAATCAGAAAGCAAATTTAAATTTTGATTTAATGATTCTTTTAATAAGTCCAACAATAAAGGTTCTAGAAATAGTTCACTATGAATTATTATCTTATTAGAGTCAATCATCATAGATAAATTATTTATAGTAATTGAAATATATTTAACTGCTAAATTAAGTATTGTAATTACACCTTCATCTCCTAATTTATATGCTTTTAAAACTGTTTCTATTGTTATTTCATCTCGTGAGGAAACTAATTGTGTCAAATAAGTATTACTTGAATTATCATAAAGTATTTGAGATTTTTTTATAATACAAGCTTCACTACCATATGTTTGTAAGCAACCTCTTTTACCACATTCACATAATTCTCCGTTAGGATGAACAACTATATGTCCTATTTCACCTACAAGAAGATTATTTTCTGCGTAAAGTTTACCATTGTACATATATGAACAAAACATTCCTCTACTTATATGAAAAAATATAAAATTATCATTATTTTTATCGTTTCCAAATAAACGTTCTGCTAAAGTCATGCACTTTACATTATTTTTAAAATAAATAGGTAATTTTATTGAGTTTATTATATTTTTAATATTAAAGTTTTTCCAAAACTCATTATTAGTAATAATACAATCATTTTTTTTATCAAAGTGTCCAGGAAGAGCTATTCCTATTGCTCTAGGATTATATTTTTCACAAGATTTAATAAAGTCTTTTAATTTTAAAATATATATAGATTCTGTTAATTCATTTAATTTAATAATATCTTTTTTAATTAGAGAGCCTTTATTATCAGATAAACAAAATGAAATATATTTTGTTGACAATTCTGAACCTATATAAAAACTATGATTAGGTGCTATATTTAACAATATTTTTTTTCTTCCTGATTTTTCTTGAGAAGGATCTTCTCCAACTTCATGTATAAGATTTTCTTCATTAATCATACTACAGGTTATTTCGCTAACAGTTGCTGGTGTTATGCCTGTTTCTTTAGATATTTCAATTCTGGAAATTGGTCCTTTAGAGTAAATTTTATCTAATATTTTAAATCTTAATTCTTGTTGTTTTTTTGAAAGTTTCATTTTAAATCCTCGCTATTTTAATATATTTAATAAATTAAATCTTATATAAGTAAATTATAAATTATAAAAAATATATTTTAAAATTTTATTTGTTAAAAAATTATAATATAAAATTATAAATTATAATTTATAAGAATCTATTATACATAATAAAACAAATTTATTAATTATAATTTATAATTAATAAATTATAAAAAAACCTTTACATTTAGGTTAAATGGATATAATATATAATTAATAGTTATAAAATGTAATATATAGAAAAAAATTCATTTAATGCTTTGCAAAATTTAGAAGGGGGATATAAGTATAAAATATGAGGAAAAGGTTTATTAGTTCAAATGCATCAGAAATTTTAAATATGAATTCTTTGGAATTAAAGAAAAGTATTAAAGCTAGTGAGGGGAGAACTATAATTTCTGAAAATGTAGTTATTAGAGAACCTTTTATAGGAGATATAACAAATTCAGAAATTGCTAGAGCTTTTGGAGCGGATTTAATTTTATTAAATTGTTTAGATGTATTTAATCCTAATATATTTGGATTAAATATAAAAGATGGAGAGTCATTTGTTGATGCATTACATCGTTTAGTTGGTCGCCCTATTGGAGTTAATCTAGAACCAATTGATTTAGAGGCTAATATGTGTGAAGAGATATACCAAATAAGTAGGGGGAGACAAGCTACTATTGATACAATAAATAAGATTCAAGAATTAGGTATGGATTTTGTTTGTTTTACAGGTAATCCTGGAACTGGAGTAACTAATGCTCAAATAGAAAAAACTATTAAATTAGCAAAGGAAATTTTTTCAGGACTTATAATTGCTGGAAAGATGCATGGAGCTGGGGTAAATGAAAGTGTTGCAGATATAAAAGCTATTGAAAAATTTATAGAAGCTGGTGCTGATATTATATTAGTTCCTGCTGTTGGTACAGTTCCTGGATTTGATGAAGCTCAACTTAAGGAAGTTGTTAAAGTTGCACATAGTAAAGATGCTTTAGTATTAGCTGCTATAGGAACAAGTCAAGAAAGTGCTGATGAAGATACAATAAAGCAAATTGCTATAAGAAATAAAATATGTGGTGTTGATATACAACACATAGGTGATGCTGGATATGGTGGTTTAGCACCATTTGAAAATATATTTGCAATGAGTAAAGCGATTAGAGGAGTTCGTCATACTATATCTATGGTTGCACGCTCAATTAATCGTTAGTAAATAAAATAAAGAAAGGAATGATAAATATGAAACTAACAATTATGTTAGCTTGTGCCGCTGGTATGAGCACTAGTTTAATGGTTGAGAGAATGAAAAAGGCTGCTAAAAATAAGGGAGTTGAAGCAGAAATATTTGCTGTTCCAGTTGGGGAAGCTGATCTTTATATACAAGATAAGAAAATAGATATAGTATTATTAGGACCTCAAGTTCGTTTTATGAAATCAAAATTTGAAGAAAAAGCTAAACAATATAATTTTGCTCTAGATGTTATTCAAATGGTTGATTATGGGATGATGAATGGAGAAAAGGTATTAGATAGTGCTCTTGCATTATTAGATTAAAATAATATTTTAATATTTAAAAGTTGAGGGTAATTTTTATGGGGGTATATTTGTGGAAAATCAACAAGAAATAGAAGTTATAATGAATCTAATAATGTACGGTGGAGATGCTAAAAGTAATGCTATGGAAGCTATATATGCAGCTAAAAAAGGAGATTTTGAATTAGCTAAAATTAAAATTTTAGATGCAAATTCCTCGTTGTCAAAGGCGCATAATTCTCAAACAAAATTATTAAGTGAAGAAGCTAATGGAAATCAAAGCATTATTTCACTACTAATGGTACATGGACAAGATCATTTAATGAATGCAATAACATTTACAGATTTGGCTAAAGAAATAATAGAGATATACGAAAGAATTTTAAGTAAGTAAAGTTAAAACTAAAAGTTATATTAATTATTTTATAACTTTTAGTTTATTTTAAAAATTAGTTTAAATAACAATATTATTAAATAGATTAGTGAAATTTTATTGTAATATTCTAGGGGGAAGAATTATATGCAAAAAATTATGAATAGTATTGAAAAATACTTACTACCAATTGCTACGAAAATAAGTAATATAAAATTTTTAGTTGCTTTAAGAGATTCGTTTATCTCAACTATGCCAGTTGTTATGACTGGTTCTATAGCTGTATTATTAAATGCTTTTTTAGTAGATGTGCCTAATCAATTTGGACTTACTAGTATTCCAGAAACTTTTAAATGGTTAGTAGATATTAACAATTTAATCTTTAAAGGTAGCTTGGCTATAACATCTTTATTATTTATTTTTGCTTTAGGTTTTAATATTGCTAAGATATACAATACAGATAAATTATCTGCTGGATTAGTATCTCTTTCAGCATTTATAATTTCCATAGGAAATTCAATAAGTAAAAGTATAGATTTACCTAATGCTAATTCAGAAAATTTATCACAAATATTTAATGGAGTAGATGGGATTTTACTTGATGGTAATACTTTAACCTTTTCTATTGATGGTATTATTCCGGGAGCACAAATAAATTCAAATGGTTATTTTACAGCTATTTTAATAGGATTTTTAGCTACTATGATATTTTGTAAATTGATGAAAAAAAATTGGACTATAAAGTTACCAAGTTCAGTTCCACCAGCTATTGCTAAGCCATTTATGTCTATAATTCCAGGATTCATATCATTATATACTGTCGCAATAATTGCCTTTATATTTAATAAAGTTACTGGTCAATTAATAATTGATTGGATATATAAAGTTCTTCAAACACCTTTATTAGGATTATCTCAAAGTTTTGTAACTATTTTAATAGTAGCTGTATTGACACAGTTATTCTGGTTCTTCGGAATACATGGTGGAAACGTTATGGCACCTATTATGGAAGGAATTTTTGGAGTGGCTTTACTTGCTAATTTAGAAGCTTTTCAAAATAATCAACCTATTCCATATTTATGGAATAGTGTATCATTTGGAGCTTTTGTTTGGTATGCTACGTTAGGATTACTTATAGCTATATTCTGGAGGTCAAGAAATAGTCATTATAGAGAAGTTGCTAAGTTAGGTATTGTTCCTTGTTTATTTAATATTGGAGAGCCGGTTATGTATGGATTGCCTACAGTTATGAATCCGCTATTATTTATTCCATTTTTATTGGCTCCTGCATTAATGGCTACTGTTTCTTATTTTGCAACATACTTTGGTCTTGTAGCTCCTGTTACTCAAAATGTTACTTGGGTTATGCCACCGGTTTTATATGGGTTCTTTTCTACAGGATTTGATTGGAGAGCTATAATTTTATCTTTAGTAAATATTTTAATAGCAACATTAGTTTATTTACCTTTTGTAAAAATGGCTGATAAGGAGAGTTAATATAATGTCATTATTTGAGATAAAGGAAAAGTTTTATTTGAATAACAAAGAATTTAAAATTTTGTCTGGAGCAATTCATTATTTTAGAATTCATCCATCACAATGGGAAGATACGTTATTTAATTTAAAGGCTTTAGGTTTTAATACAGTAGAAACTTATATTCCTTGGAATATTCATGAACCTTATGAAGGAGTTTTTAATTTTGAAGGATTTAATGATATAGAAAGTTTTTTAAAAATAGCTAAATCTTTAGGATTATATGTTATTTTAAGACCTAGTCCTTATATATGTGCTGAGTGGGAATTTGGGGGATTACCACCATGGTTGTTAAAGTATGAAGGTATAAAGCTTAGAAGTTCTGAAGTGAATTTTATAAGTAAGGTAGAAAATTACTATAATAATTTATTACCAAGATTATTAAAATATCAAATAACTAATGGTGGTCCTGTATTAATGATGCAGATAGAAAATGAATATGGCTCTTATGGTAATGATAAGAAATATTTGAAAATTATTTTTGAAATAATGAAAAAAAATAGAGTTGATGTACCTTTATTCACTTCAGATGGAGCTTGGCTGGAGGCTTTAGATTCAGGATCATTAATAGAAGAAAATGTTTTTGTTACTGGAAACTTTGGTTCTAAATCATTAGATAATTGTAATATTCTTAAACAATTTATAGAAAAAAACAATAAGAATTGGCCTATAATGTGCATGGAATATTGGGATGGATGGTTTAATAGATGGGGAGAAAATATAATTAAGAGAGATGCTTCAGAATTTATAAGTGATGTTAAGGAAATGATAAATTTAGGAAGTATAAATTTATATATGTTTAGAGGTGGAACTAATTTTGGATTTATGAATGGATGTTCTGCTAGAGGTCATAAAGATTTGCCACAGGTAACATCATATGATTATGATGCTATAGTTACTGAGTGGGGAAGTTTAACAGATAAATATTATAAGTTAAAAGATTTAATAAAGTTTATGTATCCAAGTTTAAATCAGTATAAGCCAAGAGAATTTTATTTTGAAAATTTTGGGGATTTTAATATTGATGGTGCTGTAAGTTTATTTTCAGTTATTAATGATATATCTTTTTGCATAAAAATGTTGTATCCGCAAAATATGGAAAAGTTAGATTGTAATTATGGATATATTTTATATAATACTAAAATAAAAAATTATAACCATGATGAAAAATTAACTATTATAGAAGCTTCTGATAGATGTCAAGTATATATAGATAAAAAATTTACTTGCACTCAGTATGGAGAAGAAATTGGAAATGAAATTATATTTAATAGTGAAAATGAAGAAATCGACATTGATATATTAGTTGAAAATTTAGGAAGAGTAAATTATGGTTATAAACTAAATTCGCCAACTCAGAAAAAAGGAATAAGAGGTGGAGTTTTAATAAATAATCATTTTCATAGTGGATGGAATCATTATCCCTTAAGTATTGATTCGGAGATGATATCTAATATTAAATTTAAGTCAAGTAAAAAAGTAGAAGTTAATACTCCTATGTTTTATCATGCTACAGTAAAATTAAAA
Organism: Clostridium sp. TJA038; assembly: GCF_058310255.1. Lineage (NCBI taxonomy): Bacteria > Bacillati > Bacillota > Clostridia > Eubacteriales > Clostridiaceae > Clostridium > Clostridium sp. TJA038. The sequence continues at coordinate 26,672 of NZ_JBZEFA010000007.1, forward strand.
ACTATAAATAATACTTTTATAGACTGTTCTAAATATGGAAAAGGATGTATATTTATAAATGGATTTAATATAGGAAGATATTGGAGTAAAGGTCCTATACAATATTTATATGTTCCATCTGGTATTCTTAAAGAAGAAAATAGTATAGTTGTATTTGAAACAGAAAATGTTTTTATAGAAAATATTAGTTTTAGTGATAAGCCTATATTTTCTAAATAAATTTTATTTTATAGTAATTATATAAATAATTTTGACTACAAACTGAAAAGTTTGTAGTCTTTATATTTAAATACTTTATAAATAGTTTTTAGTTTATTAGAGTATATTTACTTATAATTTGATTATAAAGGAGAGTTTTATGAGACCTAATATATTATTCATATTAACTGATGACCAAGGGGCATGGACGATGTCTAGTTCAGGGAATAATGAGATAATAACTCCTAATTTAGATGAACTAGCTTCTAGAGGAGTTGAATTTAGTAATTTCTTTTGTGCATCTCCAGTTTGTTCACCTGCTAGGGCTTCTATTTTAACAGGAAGAATACCTTCGCAACACGGTGTTCATGATTGGATTAGAAGTGGAAATTTTAATAAAGAAAATCTTTTTGAGATTTCTAGTAAAGAAATATATAAAGATGAAAAAGTTAGTATAGATTATTTAGAAGGTATGGAAACTTATACTAATATTTTAAATAACAATGGATATAACTGTGCAATAAGTGGAAAATGGCATTTAGGTGATAGCTTAAATCCAAAACAAGGATTTAAAAGATGGTGTGTATTAGGGAGAGGTGGTACAGAATATTTTTCGCCAGACTTAGTTGAAAAAGGTGAAGTTAGCATAAAGGAAAATTATTATGTAACAGATTTAATTACAGATAAAGCTATTGAGATGCTTGAGGAATTAATTGAAGATGAAAAGCCATGGTATTTAAGTGTTCATTATACAGCTCCTCATAGTCCATGGGAGAAGGAACAACATCCTAAAAAGTATAGGGATTTATATAAAAATTGTGAATTTAAATCTGTACCTATAGAAGAATTAAATAAAAAGCAAATTAGTACATGTCCAATTGGAATAGGGGAAAAAAGAAAAGAATTTCTTACAGGATATTATGCATCAATAACTGCTGTGGATGAAAATATAGGAAAAATTATCGACTATTTAAAAGAAAAAAATATTTTTGAAAATACAATAATAATATTTACCTCAGATAATGGTATGAATATGGGACACCATGGAATATGGGGAAAAGGTAATGGAACATTTCCTATGAATTTATATGATACCTCTGTGAAAGTTCCCTTTATAATTTCATGGCCAAGAGGTATTAAGTATGGAAAGCTTAAAGAAGATATGTGTAGCCATTATGATATTATGCCTACAATTTTAGATTTACTTAATATAAGTGAGTTTATGCCAAATAATTTACCAGGTAAAAGTTTTAAAAGTGTTTTAATTAATGAAAAAGAAAGTGAAGATAAAAAGGATGAAATTATAATTTTTGATGAATATGGTCCTAATAGAATGATTAGAACGAGAGAATGGAAGCTTATCCATAGATATTCTTATGGAGAGGATGAACTTTATGATTTAATAAATGACCCTGATGAAAAAATAAATTTAATATTAGATTTAAAGTATAAGGATATAAAAAAAGAGCTATTAAATAAGTTAAATCTTTGGATAAATAAATATGTTGATGAAAGGTTTGATGCATCAAAAGAAAAGGTAACTGGTTTTGGTCAAATTTCTAGACATGAGTATTATATTAAGGAAACAGAAAATAATTAGGGTTTAAAAATAACTTTTAGTATTAATTTTTTTTAAAAATATAAAAAGCTATAGATTATATTAATTTATAGCTTTTTATATTTTAAAAGCTTTTAGTATATTATTATTTTTGTTTTTGATGGAATATTTTCATAAATCCATTTAGAATCATCAACAGAAAGTCTAATACATCCATGAGAAGAGGGTTCTCCTAAAGTATCATCTAATATTGTATTCATATCAGAAGCAAAGGGGATTGAGTGAAATAAGTAATTACCCATAAATTGAACATAGTACTTACCGCCTTGTCTATATTTAGGAGAGAAAAACCATGTATCTCTATCTTGAACTTTAAATTCTCCAATTATGGTTTCTTGTCCTTCTATTCCTGTTGAACAAACAAAGGTTTTATCTAAAGACCAGTTGTTTTTTTCACCAGTATATATGTAAGTTTTTTGGTCGCATATATTTACAAAAATTAAGTTTTCTGTGTCGCTTTCTATATTAAATTGGTTTATGGTGTTTTCACTTAATTTTTTATAATATTCCTTAAGAGGAGCTGTTTGTTTAGTTGATTTGCTTATTTGTTCATCACTATAATTTTTTAGGTGTTCTAATCTAAGATTTTCTAGTTCTTGTTTTTTTTCTTGAAGTTTTAAGTCTTTTTGGGTAATTTCTTTTTTAGAGTTTAAATATTTAATTCCTTCTGAATATTCTTTGTTTGAAATGTAATTATTTATTTCATCTAAAATAGGTTCTCTTATTTTTTGCAAGCATATTTCTTCATATTCTAATGCTTTGTTTTTGTAATCTGAAATTTCATTTACCTTTTGAAAAGAATTAAGAGCGTTAATGTAATCTTTATTTTCTAAGTATAAGACCCCTTCATTAAAGTTATTTTCAGAGTTTTTTATTATAGGCATATTGTTTTTAAAAGCAATAATTTCATATATAGAATCATTTAGGCTTAGTAAATTATTTATTTCTTCTATGGTTTTTTCTTCTGATAGATTTTTATTATTATAATTTTCTTCTAATTTGTAGAATTTATCTAAAATTATATTATTTGAATCTTTAATAAAATTTTCTTTTAATAAGTAGCTATCTTTTCCTAAATTAAAGTGATAGTATGCCTCTTTGTAATTATTTGCTTCTATATCTTTTTTAAAGTTATTTAAGTTTTTAGAATAGGAAATTATATAATATAAAAAAGATAGGATTAATAATGTTATTGCTAAAAAAATTGAAATTAAAATTGAAATTGAAAATTTTTTATTTTTCATCTTTTACCTCTATTAAAGTTTTATTATTTAATTATAGAAAGTAACACCAATATTAATCATTATAGGATATATTTACTTATTAATAAATGAGAACGGTTGTATTTTTTTTTCAAAACAGTCATAATATTATTATATAGGCATTTATTTAACGAAATGTTAACAATTTAATCAAGGTGGTGTTGAGCATGAAGAAAGTTCATGAAAGGTTTTTAGAATATGTAAAAGTAGATACTCAATCAGATGAAACAACAGGGGTTACTCCTAGTACTAAAGGTCAATTAGAATTAGGAAAAATGCTTGCTGAAGAATTAAAGGCAATTGGAGTAGATGAAGTTACTATTAGTGATAAAGGATATATATATGCTTCTTTAAATAGCAATTGTGATAAAGATATTCCAAAGATAGGATTTATTTCACATATGGATACTGCACCAGATATGAGTGGTAAAAATGTTAATCCTAAAATAGTAGAAAATTATGATGGAAAAGATATTGAACTTGGACATGGATATGTTTTATCACCAAGTTTTTCACCAGAACTTCCAAGATACAAAGGACAAACTTTAATAACTACAGATGGAACAACTCTTTTAGGGGCTGACGATAAAGCTGGAATAGCTGAAATAATTACAGCAGTTGAATACTTAGTAAATCATCCTGAAATAAAGCATGGAGATATAAAAATAGGATTTACTCCAGATGAAGAAATTGGAGAGGGTGCAGACCATTTTGATGTTAAAGCATTTGGTGCAGACTTTGCATATACTTTAGATGGCGGAAGAATAGGTGAACTTGAATATGAAAACTTTAATGCAGCTAGTGCTAAGGTTGAAATAATAGGTAAAAATGTTCATCCAGGAAGTGCTAAGGGAAAAATGATAAATTCAATATTAGTTGGTCATGAATTTGTTTCAATGCTACCTTTAGATGAAGTTCCAGAAAAGACAGAAGGTTATGAAGGATTCTCATTCTTATTAGACATACAAGGTGAAGTAGAGAAAACTACAATGTCATTTATAATAAGAGATTTTGATAAAGAAGGATTTAAAAATAGAAAAGAAAAATTTAATGAAATTGCAGAAACTTTAAATAAACAATATGGAGAAGGAACTGTAACAGTAACATTAAAAGATCAATATATGAATATGAGAGAAATGATAGAACCTAAGATGCATATTGTTGAAGCTGCTGAAAAAGCAATGAGAGATTGTGGAATAGAGCCTATTAAAAACCCAATAAGAGGGGGTACTGATGGAGCTAGATTATCATTTATGGGATTACCTACACCTAACTTATTTGCAGGTGGAGAAAACTTCCATGGAAGATATGAATATATACCTGTGAATTCTATGGAAAAAGCAGTTGAAGTTATAATAAATATAGTAAAAAATTATGCTGAAAAATAAAATTGATTAAAATAAACCTATAAATATATTTAGAGTATAAGTCAAAATATATTTATAGGTTTTTTAAATTTTAAATAATTAAAATTTAAGGTTCTTTTCTATCACCTAAGAAAAATAAGGCTAATGTTCCTATTCCAGTATGCGAACCTACCACGATTCCTATGTAATCTATAAGTATATCTTTAACATTATATTTCTCTCTAATCATTTTTGCTAAAGTGTTTGCATCATCTAAGCAATCACTATGAGCTATAAATATTGTTTGTTCTTCAGGATTTATTATACGATTTTCAAGTTGCTGAAATAACATTTTTAATGATTTTTTTCTTCCCTTTGCCTTAGCAAAATTTTGAAGTTCACCTAATTCATTTACATATAGCATAGGCTTTATATTTAGTAAGCTTCCAATAGCTGCTGCAGTAGAGGATATTCTTCCACCTCTTTTTAAGTGGTCTAAGCTATCTACTGTGAAATAATGACATAAATTGTTTTTATTTTCTTCTACCCAAGAGTAAATTTCATCTAAGGATTTTCCTGATTTTTTCATTTTAGCAGCATGGTAAACTATAAGACCTTGACCTAGGCAAGCAGCTTTAGTATCTATTATTTTTATTTCAGCGTGGGGATATTTTTCTAAAAGTTCTTCTCTAGCCATAAGAGAGCTATTGTATGTTCCGCTTAAGGCTGAGGAAAAAGATAAGTATAAAATAGATATTCCTTTTTTTATGTATTCTTCAAAGGCTTCCACAAATCTAAAGGAATTTACTTGACTTGTAGAGGGCATTGAGCCTTCTCTTAATTTATTATAAAAAGTTTCAGGAGTTAGTTTGCTGTCAATGTTATCTGTGTATTCTATGTTGTCAATATTACAGACAAGTCCTAAATACTCAACATCTAAATCTTTTACTAGGCTTTTTGGCAAATCTGAAGCCGAATCAGTAAATATAACAAATTTTTTCAAAATAATTTTTCCTCCTCATTTAATTGAATTATTCTAAATAAGTATAATATTTAATATAAAAAATATCTAGGGCATAAAATTGAAGAATAAGTTATAAATAGTATATTTAATAATAATTTGAGATGTGGGAATAATATGTAACAACTTGATTTATTATTAAATATATGATATTATAAGTCTGATAAATATGCGGTGGTAGCTCAGCTGGATAGAGTAGTCGGCTACGAACCGATTGGTCGGGGGTTCGAATCCTCTTCGCCGCACCATAAGCTTACAACATTTAGTTGTAAGCTTTTTTTATTTAATTATAAAGAGTATATTATCTATTTTTTTAGAATAAAAATACTTGCTTAGGTGAAAATAATTATAAATAATTTTATTCATAAAATATTGATAAGGGTTGATAATATGAATTATGATATTATAATTACTATTTTAGATGACCACAATGAGTCAAGTATTTTATTAAGTGAAAAGTTAAGTCCTAAGGAAATTATATATTTATATAAAAGTGATGAAGAAATTGGAATTTCAAATTCTTTAAAGCAGTTTTATTTAAATAAATTTCCTAATATTAATCTTAAAACTAAAAAAATAGATAAGGACATAATTTCTTCTTTAAAAGAGTTAATAGAAAGTGTTAAGGATAAAAAAGTAGCTATATGTTTAAATCAAGGCGATAAAAGAGATATCTTAATTATGAACAATTTAGCTTTAAAATATAATATAGATTGTTTTTTTCTTGATATTCCTAAGGAGGAAATTTTAACATCAAATTTAAGAGATATAAATTTAAGCAAATGTAATTTTATAGATTTAGATGTTAAGGATATTATAGATAGTATAGGAGCTTCCATAATATCAGATTCAACTAAGATGTCTGAAATAAATATAATAGAAAAAATTACAAATCATATAGCTAATAATTTAGAACTTTGGAAAAGATATAAGATAAAATTAAGTGATAATTCTATTTTTATTCATGATGAGTCAAATCCTAAAATAATAAAAATAGATAGAGAACTTCTAAATAAAGAAGAAAAAAATTTAATTGATAAAATTTTAAAGTTTTTAGAGGAAAATGGACAAATAAAAATAAGAAGCTTTGACCAGTATTTAAAAGTAACTTTTCAAAATGAATTTATAAAGGGTTTTATATTTAAAAGTGGAACATGGTTAGAAGTTTTAACAAAAAATATTATTGAAGAAATAAAAAGTATTGATGATATAAAAAGTGGATTGCTTTTTCTTTGGAATGATAAAGAATCTAGAATTAAAAATGAAGTTGATGTAGTTGCTATAAAGGATTCAGTTTTAATATGTGTTTCTTGTAAAGATTCTAAAAAGTATGATGAAGTAGCACTAAATGAACTAAATGTTTATTCAGAACAGCTAGGCGGAGAAAATGTAGTTAAGATATTAGTTGCAACTTATCCTCCTTTAAAGTCCTCTATTTTAAAAAGAGCTGAGGAAATGGGAATAAACTTAGTTATATTTGATGGTGATAAAAAAATATTTAAAGAGAAATTAGAAAAGATAATAAATAAGGTCTTATCTTAATTAAAACAATAAAAACTTAGCTTAAAAGCTAAGTTTTTATTGTTTACGACCAATAGTTTCGCCCATGTTAACCTTAGTTTCGTATCCTAAGTTAGTTTGCTCTAAAATATCAGAGTCTATTTTTACTTTTCCTTTTTCAAGGAATAATATAGTAGTAGAACCTCCAAACTTAAAGTATCCTTTTTCTTGCCCTTTATCTACTCTTTTTTCAGGTATGTATGTTTGAATAATTGTACCAACACAAGTAGCACCAACTTCTACATGAAGTATATCACCAAAATTATCTGATTTAAAAATAGACCATTCTCTTTTGTTTTTACAGAAAAGATTAGGAATATTATTTAATGCAATAGGATTTACAGAGTAATAAAATCCTTTTATTTTTGTTGTTTTACTGCAAGTTCCACTATCTACAAAATGAAATCTATGATAATCTGTTGGGCATAATCTTAAGATTAAACATGTTCCACCTTTAAACTTTTCAGCTACTTTAGAATCGTCTATTAATTCTCTTAAAGAATAAGTATATCCTTTAATTTGAACAAGTTTATCAAGGTCTATGTTTTCATAAGCTAGTAGTCTACCATCACCAGGTGAAATTAGAATATTTTTATTATAATCAATAGGTCTAGCCTCTTTAATTAAAGTTCTTGCAAAGAAGTCATTAAAGTTTTTAAAGTCCTCCTTCTTTTTAGTGCATATAGACATATCAATATTGAATTCATCAATAAATTTATTGATTTTTTTCTTACTTAAAGAAGAATCACAAAAATCACCATAAAGTTTTGAAAACAATTTCTTTTTTATAAATAATTCTAAAAAACTTTTTCCGATAGGAGATGAATAAGACCAATTTATATACTTAAGACCAGCTACTTGTTCAATGTCATAAGCTTTAGTTTTTCTATTAAAATTTTTTATCATATATGATATCTCCCTTTAAAATTTATGTTAAATACATATATTATATTATTATATATATAAATTGAACTTGTAAACAAAAAATTACAAATTTCTGTTGTTGATTAAATAAAATAAGTATTATATCATTAAATTGTTTTAATAATGAAGGTGGAGTGAATAATATGAATAAAACCAAAAAGGCTATTTTTGATGCAGCTATAAATATTTTTTCAGTTTATGATTATAATAGTGCAACTGTAGATGAGATTGCTGCTAAAGCAAGTGTTGCCAAGGGAACCATTTACTATAATTTTAAGAATAAGGAAGAGATTTTTAATTTTGTGATTAACAAAGGTTTAGAAATATGGAATGAGAAACTAATGACTTTAGAAAATCTTAAGGATGAACCAATAGATAAATTAAAAAAATTATTTAAGATGCAATTTGAGTTATTATATGAAAATAGAGCTTTTTTTAAAGTTGTAATGAGTCAAATTTGGGGACAGGAAACTAGACAGGATGAGCTAAGAGGAAAGATAAATCAATATATAGAAGGAATAGAAAGAATATTAAATGAGGCTGTTAATAAAAATCAAATAAGAAATTGCGACACTTCTTTATTAGCACATAGTTTGTTTGGAAGCCTTATATCAACTTCATTATATGAATTAAGTAAAGAAAAAGAATTTGATGTTGATAGTGTTTTTTCAGAAATTACAACTAATATACTAGAGGGAATACTAATAAAATAAGTCATATTGACATATATTAGTTATAGAGTTAAAATTATAATAAAAATTAAAATAAGTCTCCATAGTTCAATGGATAGAACAATCCCCTCCTAAGGGATAGATGTAGGTTCGATTCCTACTGGGGATACCATGGTTTTAACTGTGAAGTAAAAAACTCCATATTTATATGGAGTTTTTTAAGTATTATTATTTAATAATAAATTTTTGTATAATATAATAATTATATAGAAAAATAAATAAGAAAATATATAAAATTTTTAGGGGGGAGTTCATTTGGACCCATATACGTTGCAGATTGTTCTTCTTATTATATTAATAGTTTTATCAGGCTTTTTTTCAGCTTCAGAAACTGCTTTAATGTCTTTAAGTAAAATAAGAGTTAGACATATGGTTGATGAAAATGTAAAGGGAGCTAAGCTTTTAGAAAAGTTATTAGAAGACCCAAACAAGTTATTAGGTGGTATTTTAATAGGAAATAATATAGTCAATATAGGTGCATCATCTTTAGCATCAACACTTGCTTATAGAATATTTGGTGATGGTGGAGTTGCATTGGCAACTGGAGTTATGACAATATTAGTATTAATTTTTGGAGAAATAACACCTAAATCTTTAGCTAAGCAAAATGCCGAAAAAGTTTCCTTAGCTGTAGCGCCTATAATAAATATAGTTGTAATAGTTTTTAAACCTTTTGTATGGTTATTTACTTCAATATCTTCACTTATAGTAAAGCTTTTAGGTGGGGATTTAAATAAAAGTGAGCCTTTCATAACAGAGGAAGAATTAAAAACTATGGTAGATGTAAGTGAAGAAGAGGGCGTCCTTGAAGAAGAAGAAAAAGAGATGATATTTAACGTTTTTGAATTTGGAGATCTTCAAGTTAAAGATATAATGGTTCAAAGAGTAAATGTTGTTGCAGTTAATGTTACTTCTACATATGAGGAGATTCTTAAAGTTATAAAAGAACAACAATTTTCAAGAATACCTGTGTATAATGAATCAATTGACGACATAGTAGGTATTTTAAATGTTAAAGATTTAATACTTTTAGATAGCGATGAAAAAGACTTTAATGTAACAGACTATATGAGAGAGCCTTTTAGAACTTTTGAATTTAAGAAGATAACTGAACTTTTTGCAGAGATGAGAACTACAAGAAATCACATAGCTGTAGTATTAGATGAATATGGTGGAACAGTAGGTATTGTAACTATTGAGGATTTAATTGAGGAAATTGTAGGAGAAATTGAAGATGAATACGACGAAAGAGATAAGGATATAGAAGTTATAAAAGAAAATGAATTCGTTGTAGATGGTAGTACAAGACTTTCTGATTTAAGCGATATGATAGGATTTGATATAGAATCTGAAGAATTTGATTCTATTGGAGGATATGTGATTGGTTATTTAGGAAGAATGCCTGAAGTTGGAGAAGAAGTAAAAACAAATGACTTTAGGGTTATAGTTGAAGAGTTAGATAGAAATAGAATTAAAAAAGTTAGAGTATATACTTATAAGATAGAAAAAGAGGAGAGTTAAATGTGCTTAGTTTAGCTTTGGAAGAAGCAAAAAAAGCTAAAGAAAAAGGAGAAGTTCCTGTAGGTGCTATAATTGTAAAAGATGGAGAGGTTATTGCAAAAGCTCATAATTTAAGAGAAACCTTAAAGGATTCAACAGCACATGCTGAAATTCTTGCCATAAAGGAAGCCTGTAAAAAGTTAAATAATTGGAGGTTAAATGGTTGTGAAATGTATGTTACATTAGAACCATGTCCTATGTGTGCAGGAGCTATTTTACAAAGTAGAATTTCAAAAATATATATTGGTACATTTGATGAAAATACTGGAGCTTCTGGTTCTGTAATCAATATTCTTCAAAACCACAATCTGAATCATTTTCTTGAAGTTGTTTGGGAAAATGATGAGGAATGTAGTAAAATATTAACAGAATTTTTCAAAGATAGACGAGGGTAAGTAATGATTTACTTACCTTTTTTATGTTATACTGATGATACAAGTATTGGTGGGGGTGTAGTATGAATAAATTAGATATGATGGTAGGATATGAAATGAATTTTTATGAAAAGAAATTTGATGATAACATAAAAAAATTATCTTACTATATGCATAGATGTTTTAATGAAACTATTGGAGAAAAGGTTGCAGGAATAGCTATAGAAGAAAATCTTTTATATGCTTGGTCATACTATTTTATTACAATAGCAGATGAGGACCCTAATATTGGAGATAGAATAATGATGGGGCTTATAAATCATTTTAATACTTTATTAGAGGATGAAAATGTAAGAATAAATGGAAAAGAAGGCGCTAAGCTTATGATAGACCCATCCTTCTGTAGAGTATGGTTTGGTACAAGTTTAAATGTAATGTTAGTTAAAAAATATGGAGAAGAAGATTATAAGGAAGTATTTAATTATATAAAAGAAAATTATTTACAAAAAGAATGTAAAATAAGGTCTTTAAAAGTATCTTAATTATTTAAGTCAACAAATAAATTTTTATTTGTTGACTTTTTTATTATAAAAAATAATTTTATTAATGATTATTTTTACAATTACTTTTTACATAAATAAGCATTGTATCTCATATTATTTATAGAGAAATTTATAGATTATTAGGAGGTACTATTTTGAAAGAGGAACAATTTAATATAGAAACTCTTATAGTTACCATATTAATTATGCTTACAATTATAAATATAGATTTTGTTCATTTATCTAATGAAAATAATATAAATTTAGAAATAATAGAAGAAGAGAACGTTCCAATAATTTCAGAGGTATTTATAAGTGCAGAGGAGGCTAAGAAATGGGCAAGAGAAAAGGGAGCAACAGAGGAATTTTTATATCTTGCAGATTTATATTGGGAATATTCAAGTGAACATGGTGAGGTTAATCCTGCTTTAGCTTATGCACAGGCTGCTAAGGAAACAGCTTATGGTAATTTTGGGGGAGTTTTAGATTCTTCTTATAGAAATCCTTGTGGGTTAAAAACAAGTAGAGGAGGAAGTGATAGAGACCCTAAGGCACATATGAAGTTTGAAAGTTGGGATGATGGAGTAAAAGCTCATTTAGACCATTTAGCATTATATGCAGGAGCTATAGGATACCCTAAGGAAGAAACAAAGGACCCTAGGCATTTTGATAGTATATTAGGAAAAGCTGATTCTGTAATTGAGCTTAGTGAAAACTGGGCTCCTAGTGATACTTATGGAGAAGAAATTTTGAATATGTATAATGAAATGACCTTAGGTGCTATAAATGGTGGCATGGAAGTTATGAACGTTTATTAATTTTAGTTATAAAAATAAGGTATAAATTCTATTTAAGAGAATTTATACCTTAATATATTTAAAGCTTAGGTTCCACAATAGGTTATATAAGGTTTATTATCTTTATTTGGTACCTTAGTGTATTTTTCTAAGTCCTTAGAATAGTTATAAGGATTTTTTAAGGCTTCTATTAAATCATTCATAAAGATAAAATCACCTTTTTCTGCTTTTTTAAGAGCTTCTTCAACTAAGTGATTTCTAGGAATTATATAAGGATTATTTTTACTCATTAAATCTCTTATTTCTTCACTTGTTTTATTTTCTTCTTTTAATCTGCTTTTCCAAAGCATATACCAATTTTTAAATTCTTCACTATTAAAAATTTCTTCCTCATTAAAGTTATTAGTTGTTAAAGAGACAAAAGTATTGGTAAAATCTGCTTTATACCTTTGCATTATGCTTAAAAGAGTATCTATTAACATTTCATCATTTTTCTTTTTAGTAAAAAGACCAAGTTTAGCTCTCATTTTATCAAACCAGTAATTTTCATATAACTTAGAGAAATTTGATAAAGATTTATTAGCTATATTAATAGCTTCTTCTTTATGGTTACTTAAAAGGGGTAACAATGCTTCAGAGAATCTAGCTAAATTCCATAAGGCCATATTAGGTTGATTTTTGTAGGAGTATCTACCTAAATAATCAATGGAGCTAAAAACTGTTTCTGTGTTATAAGTATCCATAAAGGCACAAGGGCCATAATCTATTGTTTCTCCTGATATAAGCATGTTATCTGTATTCATAACGCCATGAATAAATCCTACACTTTGCCATTTTGAAATAAGACTAGCTTGAAGTTTTATTACTTCTAAAAGGAATAATTCATATTTATTTTCTTTATCTATTAAATGAGGAAAATGCCTTTTTATTGTGTAATCAGCAAGACTTTTTAAGTCATCTAATTTTCCAAATTGATTAGCAAAAGAAAATGTTCCAACTCTTATATGGCTAGAGGCTATTCTTGTTAGTATAGCTCCTTGTTTAAATCCTTCTCTTAAAATTTCTTCACCAGTAGTTACCACAGCAAGACTTCTAGTTGTTGGTATTTTAAGTCCATACATTCCTTCACTTATTATATATTCACGAAGCATAGGTGAAAGGGCTGCCTTTCCATCTCCACCTCTTGAATATATTGTTCTTCCAGAGCCTTTTAATTCTATATCATATCTTTTTCCTTCTTTAGTTATATGTTCACCTAATAAAATAGCTCTTCCATCACCTAACATTGCGAAGTGCCCAAATTGATGACCAGCATAGGCTTGTGAAATAGGTGTTATTTCAGGAAAAGTTTTATTGCCTGAAAATATGCTAAGACCAAAGTCGCTATTTAAAATATCTTTATTAAGTCCAAGTTCCTTAGCTAAATCATCATTAAATTTAATTAATTTAGGATTTTTTGATATGCTAGGATTTTGTTTACTAAAGAATATATTAGGAAGAGTTAAGTAGGTGTTCTCTAGATTAAAACCTGTTTTTTCTTGAAAATCTTTTTTATTCATATATTTAAATCCTTTACCTTATAATTTATTTCAAACTTTATTCCATCCCTTATATTATGCTTAAAAATTTTTATTAAATTATAAAAATAAGATTTAAGTAGATTATATCACTAATAGTTTTAAAAAATTATTAAATATTAATTTTAGAGAAGAATTTATTTAATATAATTTTGAATTTAGTTTAAAAATAGTTTAAAAAATATTAAAAAATTACTGAGATTATTAATTATATATGGTATAATTTTAATACTAGTGTTAAACCTTATCAAAAAAGGAATATTAAGGCTAGATATTTTTTATGGGGGATGTAAAATGAAAAGAAAAATTTGTAAAGCGCTTATTTGTGCAACTTTAGTAACTTCTTTTGCAGGACTTTATTCAAGTAAAGTATATGCTTGGGATGGAAAAATTGATGGTACAGGAACTCATGCAATGATTGCAAAGCAAGGAATTTCTATTTTGGAAAATGATTTATCAAAGGATGAACCGGCTTACGTAAGAGAAAATTTAGAAATTTTAAAAAGCAATTTAAAAGAGTTTCAATTAGGTTCAACTTATCCTGACTATGATAAAAATGCTTATGATTTATATCAAGACCATTTCTGGGACCCTGATACAGAACATAACTTTTCAAAGGATAATAAATGGTATTTAGCTTATTCTGTTCAAGATACTGGAGAATCACAAATAAGAAAATTTTCAGCTTTAGCTAGATATGAGTGGCAAAGGGGTAATTATAAAGAGGCAACTTTTTATCTTGGAGAAGCTATGCATTATTTTGGAGATATAGATACTCCATATCATCCTGCAAATGTAACTGCTGTAGATAGCCCTGGGCATGTTAAGTTTGAAACTTTTGCAGAGGAAAGAAAAGAGCAGTATAAAATAGATACTGTAGGATGTAAAACAGATGAAAATTTTTATAAGGATATTTTAAAAAATGAAGATTTTAATTCTTGGTCAAAGGAATATGCAAGAGGATTTGCTAAGATAGGAAAGAATTTATATTATAGTCATGCTAGTATGAGTCATACATGGGAAGATTGGGATTATGCAGCAAAAATAACTTTAGCTAATTCTCAAAAAGGAACAGCAGGTTACATTTATAGATTTTTACATGATGTTTCAGAAAATAAAGAAGCTTCAAGTGATAAAAATATAGATGAATTAGTTGCGTATATTTCAACTAGTAATGAAAAAGATGCAGGAACAAATGATTATATGTATTTTGGAATTAAGACTAAGGATGGAGAAAGTCAAGAGTGGGAAATGGACAACCCAGGAAATGATTTTATGACAGGAAGTAAAGATACTTATACCTTTAAGTTAAAGGATAAGAATATAAAGGCTTCTGATATTGAAAATATGTGGATTAGAAAAAGTAAATATACAGCTTTTCAAGATGATTATAAGCCTGAAAATATAAAGGTAATAGCTAATGGAAAAGTCATATTAGATAAAAATATAAATGAATGGATTGTAGGAAATTCAACTTACAGTATAAAATAAAAAAATGATTAATAGTTTTGGTGGTAATAAAAAATAAAAGCTTAAGAAAGAATATATTCTTTTTTAAGCTTTTATTTTATCTAATTTTATTAAAGTAATAATAAATGGATTTTAAGAATATAATCAATAAGAATATGCTTTTTATTTGGAGGATTAAATGAAAGTAGATGTAATTTCTGGGTTTTTAGGTTCTGGTAAAACTACTTTAATAAAAAAGCTTTTAGAAACCTTAATTATAAAGGAAAAGGTAGCTATTGTTGAAAATGAATATGGTGAAGTTGGAATTGATGGATTTTTACTTAAGGATAGCAAAATTGAGGTTAAGGAAATTAATTCAGGTTGTATATGTTGCACTATAAAAGGTGATTTTAAAAAGAGTATTTTAGAAATAATATCAAATTATAGACCAGATAGAATAATCATAGAACCTTCTGGAGTAGCTAATTTTTCTCAGGTTCTTGAATCTATAAAAGAAGCTAATATAGAGGGTTTAAGAATAAATATGAAGGTAACTATGGTTGATGCTCAAAATGTTCATATGTATATGAAAAATTTTGGAGAGTTTTATAAAAGCCAATTAATTATGGCAAATACAATAATATTAACTAGAGTTGAAAATCTTTCTGATGATGAGATTCTTAAAGTTTGTAAAGAAATAAAAAGTGTAAATAATAGAGCAAGTATTATAACTACAAGTTTAAATAAATTAAGTGCAGAAAGAATACTTCAAGTTTCTGAAAAAAAGATTGAGGATTTAATAGAGGGAGTAGATTTTAAAAGAAAGGGTATAAGGGCAGTTAAAAGAAGCTATGCTAATGAAGTTTTTGAAAATTGGGGTACAGAAACAGCAAAGGTTTTTAAAGAGTTAGAAATAAAAGAAATTTTAAAAGAGTTTCAAAGTAACAAGTATGGAGAAGTTTTAAGAGTTAAGGGAATAGTAAAGTCTAAGGAAGATAGGTGGCTTAAATTTGATTTTGTTCCTAAGGATATATCAATTTCAGACTATAAAGGAGATTATACAGGAAGAGTATGTGTTATAGGAAGAAATTTAAATAAAGAGGAAATAGAAAAATTATTTTTTTAAAAGGAGATTAGAGAGATGAAAAAATGTTCTGTTGATTTAGTAACAGGTTTTTTATCCTCAGGAAAAACTTCCTTTATAAATCATACTTTAGAGGGAGGCTTTAAAGATGAGATTTTAATAATACAGGGGGAAAAGGGTAAGGAATCTATAAATATTAAGAGAAAAAATATTAATATAAAAAATTATTTAGACATGGAAAAATTAGAGGAAGAAGACTTAATAAGAAGTATAAAGTTTTATGAACCTAAAAGAATTATTTTTGAGTGTAATGGAGTTATAAGTAGTAAAAAAATAATAGATAAAATAAGAGGAGATAAACTTAGAAATTATTTGAATTTAGACCTTGTAATTAATTTAATAGATATGACAACCTTTGATATGTTTTTGAAAAATATACCTTCTATGATAGTTCCAAACATATCTTTAAGTAATCTTATTATTTTAAACAAATGTGAATATATAAAAGGTGATTCTTTAAAAGAGTATAAGAGTATGATAGAGAAATTTAATAAAGATGCTCATATAGTGAATTGTATAGGTAAAAAGGAAAATAAAATGATTTTTAATAAGGAAAGATTAATAAAAAGGATGATGGCTTAAGTATGGCGTTTTTAAATAAATTTTCTATAGTTTTTTCAAGTATAGTAATAGAAGCTCTGCCCTTTATACTTATAGGGGCAGTTTTAGCTTCCTTTATGCAAGTTTATATATCAAAGGATATTTTCAATAAAATAATATGCAAAAATAAGCTTTTAGGTTCTTTGCAAGCAGGAGTTATAGGTATTTTTCTTCCAGTTTGTGAATGTGCTACAGTACCAATAACTAGAGGACTTTTAAGTAAAAAGGTTCCTTTAAATGTTGCTATAACCTATATGTTAGCTGCACCTATTGTTAATCCCTTAGTTATTTTATCAACTTACTATGCCTTTGGTGGAAATATGAAAGTTGTATTTTTAAGAGTTTTTATTGGATTTTCAGTAGCTGTTATAGCTGGAGTTATTATGCTTTACTTAAGTGAAGAAGGTAATATATTTATAAATAAAGAAGATAGCTTTGAAGAGGAAAAATGTTTTTGTGGATGTTCTGAAATAGAAGATAATTCTAGTAAAATAATAAAGCTTTTAAAGCATATATCCTTAGAGTTTTATGAAATAGGAAAATATTTTATAGTAGGAGCTTCTTTAGCAGCAATTTTTCAAAGTTTTGTACCAAGAGGAATAATTTTTTATTTTGAAAATAATCAAGTTTTATCTATAATAACTCTTATGATTTTTTCATTTTTAATTTCTCTATGTTCAGAAGCTGATGCTTTTGTTGCAAGTACTTTTATGAATAGATTTTCTTTAGGGGCAGTAACTAGTTTTTTAGTAGTTGGTCCTATGATAGATTTAAAAAATACTATTATGCTTTTTTCAACATTTAAGAAGTCTTTTGTTTTTAAGCTTTTATTTGTAATATTTGCACTTTCTTTTATATTTTCAGTTCTTATATTTTAAGGAGGGAATTTTATGAGAAAGTTTAATTTTGGAGAATTTATATGGTTTTTATTAATTTTAGTCTTAGAGTATTTAATAGTTAAGATGATACTTAGCGAAAAGATTTTTTTGATAATATCAAAGGATATGAAGATATATGTTATTTTAACCTTAATAATATTGTCTTTTATTTTGATAATTCAATTTGTTAATATTTTTAAGGTTTCAACTAGAAAAAAATTTAAGGGAGGATATTTAATTTTTCTTTTTGCAATAATTATGTTAAGTATATCAGTAAGAAGTGATATTAAAGAAATTTCTTTAGATTTAAAGGGAGTTAAATTACAACATGGAATTCATAAGGAAGAAAATCACTTACATTCTCATGAAGAAATTAAAAATTCAGATGTTTTAGTTTCTAATGAAGAGAATTTTCATAGTTTTATAGAGGAGTTAAGTGTTAACTTAGATGAATTTTTAGGAAAAGAAATTTATATGGAAGGACTTTTTTATTTAAGTTCTGATTATGAAAGGGGAGAATTTGCTATAACACAGATAGATATGACTTGTTGTATAGTGGATTCTATGTATTTAGGAGTTCTTTGTAGGGGAGATATTAAAGAAATTAAAAATGGAAGTGAAATAAAAATAAAGGGAGTAGTTGAATCAAAGGAGATAAGAAATGAATTTGGAGAAATAGTAACTGTTCCAATTATAAATGTTTCTTATACAGATACTTTACAATAAATTTATATTTTGAATTTAATATATAATGTATAAATAAGAATTTTAAGAAAAGCCTATAAGTGAGGTTTTTATTGATTTTCTTATTTTTTATTTTAAAGAGAGATATTTACTTTTCAGTATTGAATTGCTTAGCTTTATATGTTAGAATGAGAAAGTATTACAAATTAATATTATTTATATGGAGAGATGTCCGAGTGGCCGAAGGAGCACGCCTGGAACGCGTGTGTAGGGGAAACTCTACCGAGGGTTCGAATCCCTCTCTCTCCGCCAATGCCGTACTAGATGGGGAGTTAGCGGTGCCCTGTAACCTGCAATCCGCTACAGCAGGATCGAAGTCCTCATAGAGGCTCTAGCTTGTGAAGTCTGCCCTATGTAAGTGGTGTTGAGAGTTGGGCCCCACGCAATGGAAACCTGTGAACCTCGTCAGGTCTGGAAGGAAGCAGCGATAAGCAGTCATTTTCATGTGCCGTGGATACGTCTGGCTTGAGCTAACTGCATAGGTAACGTTCATAAGTTATTGTCGAAGTGAGGTGTACGGTTTATTTATGCAAATTTAACTCTTAACAGTAAAATGTTAAGAGTTTTTTTATTTTTTAAAATTTCTAAACTGTTTATTAACAAAACATTAATAAAATCCTTTGTGCTTGTTGGTATAATTATAAGAGAATACTTATGATAAATATATGGAGGAAGCTATTATGAGGAAAATTTTATTGGGTATAATGTGGATAGTTATGTCCTTTTTTATTTTAGGATGTTCTAACATGGAAAAAAATTTATATGGTTTTTTTAATGATAAGAACATTGAGGAAAAGTATAAAGATAAAGAAAAATATATTCAAAAACTTTCCTCTACTATTGTAAATATGAGAGTAGATGGGTCAATAAATAATATGAGAGAGGTTAGTGAAACAGGCAAAATAGATAGTAAACTATTTTCACAATTAGAAGTTTCAGATAATTTTTTTCAATGTCTTATAGATGACTTTAATAATTTAAGCGTTCCAGAGGAGTTTTCTACATATAATGAGGAGATATTAGATAATTTAAAAAAAGCTAAGGCTTCCTTAGATGTAATGTTAGTTTCTAAAGATGAAAATTCTATAAAAGAAAATGCTAAGGTTTTTATTCAGAGTAATAAGGAAATATCTAATATAGTTGATAGGTTATTAATATACTACGAAAATTGTTAAATTAAAGAAACTATTAAGAAATTAAAGGGATTTTATCTTATTTATACTTTTTAAAGAAATTTATTAGTATTATAACAATAAATTGTATTGACTTTTTTTGGTTTAACAATTAAAATTCTAGTAAGATAATAATTTGAAATTTGGAGAATGGTATTATGAAAAATATAAACTTAACTAAAGCTTCAAAACTAAATACCTTTTACTTTAGCTATTATAGTTAAGTTTGCGTTTATGATACATAAAGAATTCATAGATGCAAGCTAAGGTTTGTATCTATGATGGCTAAGTTTAATATGCATGTAGGCCACATAGATAAATACTATGTGGCTTTTTTATTTAGGCAATAGGGCCACATAGTTTTACACTATGTGGCTTTTTTATATAAAAAAATAAATTTAGATTGGGGTTGGAAAACATGAAAAAAAACAGAGATATATTAATAATAGGATTTGCTTTGTTTTCTATATTCTTTGGGGCAGGAAACCTAATTTTTCCTCCATACATAGGATTAACATCTGGAAGTCAATGGATTATAAGTTTTTTAGGATTTATAATTTCAGATGTAGGAATAATATTTTTATCTATAGTTGCTATATCTAAGGCAGGCTCATTCCAAGGTGTTGTGGGAAGAGCTGGTAAGAGATTTGGTATAACTTTAGAAATTTTAATGATGCTTTGTCTAGGGCCTATATTAGTAGTTCCAAGAACTGCTGCAACAACTTTTGAGATGAGTATTGCACCAATTTTTAGTGGTGTAAATCCATATATTTTTTCAATTATATTCTTCTTAGTAGTTTTTGCTTTAACAATAAAGCCTAATAAAGTTATGGACATAATAGGAAAGGTATTAACTCCTTTATTATTAATAGCCTTAGCAATATTAATAATAAAAGGTATTGTAAGTCCTATTGGCGAGTTAGCAAAGGTTAATTCAGGAGAATTATTTATGACAGGTATTACTCAAGGATATCAAACAATGGATGCTTTAGGAACAGGAGGAATTGTTGCTCTTGTTATGGCTTCCTTAGCAAGTAAAGGTTATAAAGATAAAAAAGAAAATAGAATACTTACTATAAAGTCAGCTTTAATTGCATGTATTGGACTAGCTATTGTTTATGGTGGATTAACATATTTAGGGGCTACAGCTTCAACTTTATATGATAGTAATATTTCACAAACAACTTTACTTATGAACATAACAAATAAGATATTAGGTTCAACAGGAACAATAATGTTAGCTGTAGTAATAGGTTTAGCTTGTCTTACAACTGCAGTTGGATTAACATCAGTTACTGCTAAGTATTTTGAGGATGTTTCTAATAAAAAATTAAAGTATAAGTATGTAGTAATAGCAATATGTGTATTTAGTGCATTTTCTTCAAATTTAGGAGTTGATAAAATAATAGAAATAGCAGTTCCTATATTAAGTTTAATTTATCCAGTATCAATTCTTTTAGTACTAATGAAAATATTTGATAAGTTATTCCCAAGTGATGCAGTTGTAAAAGGTGCAACTTATGCAACTCTTTTAATAAGTTTACTTACTGTAGTTGATAGTTTAGGAATTAAGATAGATTTAGTACATAAATTACCTTTTGCAAATTTAGGATTTAACTGGGTTGTTCCTGCAATAATTGGAGGATTAATAGCTGCAATTATATGTAGGAAAAAGGAAGTACTGCCTTTAGAAGAATCCTACTAAAATTAAAAAAACAAAGCTCTTTAAAAGAGCTTTGTTTTTTTAGTTTAAATTTTTTTATAGTCTATAAACTTAAACTTAATATTATTTTCTTCATAAATACAACTTTCATAGGTTTTTATTAATTTTTCATAATTTAAATTTGGAAAGTAAGTATCACCATTAAATTCTTTTAATACTTCGGTTATATAAAATTTTGAGCTATGTTTTAAAAGCTCTGAGTAAATTTTTCCTCCACCTATTACAAAAACTTCTTCTTTGCTATTTTTATAATCTGAAATAACATCTTTTAAATCATTATAGATTATTACTGAGTTATTTTTGCAAGAAAAGTTTTTATCTCTAGTTAAAACTAAATGAGTTCTATAAGGGAGTATAAAGGGTAAAGATTCAAAGGTTTTTCTACCCATTAATATTTTTTTACCCATAGTAATTTCTTTAAATCTTTTTAAATCGCTTGAAATATTCCAAGGCATTTTATTGTTAATTCCTATGATATTATTAATACTTTTGGCAACAATTATAGAAAACATAAAAAATCCTTTCTAAATATAAACACTATTAAAGATAATTATATATTTATTTTTAGAAAATAAAATATTAATCATGATATAATAATTTAACTAAGAAAAATATAAAAAAGTGTAGCAGGTATTACAGTTTGTTTTGATGTATAATGATTATATGTTAATACAAGCTTAGAGAGGTGAATAATTTGGCATATAAAGCTTTGTATAGAGAATGGAGACCACAGACCTTTAAGGATGTTGTGGGACAGGAACATATAACAACTACTTTAAAGAATCAAATAATAAATGATAGAATAGCTCATGCATATTTATTTTGTGGAACAAGAGGAACAGGTAAGACATCAACTGCTAAGGTTTTTGCAAAGGCTTTAAATTGTTTAGATTTAAAGGATGGTGAACCATGCAATGAGTGTGAAATGTGTAAAAAAATAAATGAAGGGCTAGCGATAGACATAACAGAACTTGATGCAGCTTCAAATAATGGAGTAGATAACATAAGAGATATAATTGAAGATGTTCAATATCCACCACAGGAAGCTAAATATAAAGTTTACATAATGGATGAGGTGCATATGCTTTCAATGGGAGCTGTTAATGCATTTTTAAAGACTTTAGAGGAGCCACCAAAAAATGTGGTTTTTATTTTAGCAACAACAGACCCACAAAAATTACCTATAACTATATTATCAAGATGTCAAAGATTTGATTTTAAAAGAATTAGTAGAAAAGACATAACGGCAAGGCTTAGAAAAATAGTTACAGAGCAAGGTGTTTTTTGTGATGATAAAAGCTTAGATTTAGTTGCAAGAGTTTCTGATGGAGCTATGAGAGATTCACTAAGTATATTAGATCAAGCTATATCAATAGGTGATGGAAAGGTGGATTATGATGAATTAGTTTCAATGCTAGGACTTGTAACTAATGATAATCTATTTAAAATAGTTGATTCTATAATAAAGAGAGATATTGAAAGTGCTATGGAAATAATAGAAGAATTAGTTCTCTCAGGAAAGGATTTAACTCTTTTTATAAAGGATTTAATAGTTCATTACAGAAATCTTCTTATGATAAAGGTTACTTTAAATCCAGAGGAGGTTTTAGATACTGCAGAGGAAAATATAGAAAAGTTGAAGCTTCAAGGTGCTAAGTTAAAAGTTGAGGAAATTATGAGATGCATAAGAATTATGCAAGATTGTGATGAAGAGGCTAAACTTAGCAAACAAGCTAGAGTTTATTTAGAATTAGCAGTAATAAAAATGTGTAAAATAGAGTATGATACATCTAAGGAAGTTCTATTATCTAGAATAAATAAATTAGAGCAAATTATAAAAAGTGGAAATATAAGAGTTAATACAAACTCACAATTAGAAAAGCCTAAAGTTATAAATGAAAATAATAGAAATCAAAGGCTTTTAAATAATGAAAAAGATAAAGAAGTTAAGAGCTTAAATTATGAAGTTGTAAATGAAAATTCAACTTTGACACCAGATTATTTAAGGAAGGTTTGGAAAGATATACTTGAAACTTTTAAGAGTAGAGGAAAGTATATGGTTTATATAGCTTTAGCTAGAGGGATAAGTAAGGTTTCCTGCAATAAGGGAGTTGTTGAATTTAGATATAATTATGAATATAGACATAATAAAGAAAGACTTGAAAAACCTGATTTTTCTAAGATTGTAAATGAAGTTTTTTCTGAGGTCTTGAAAGAGCCTGTAAAAGTTGTATATAGTGTTGAAAAAGGAACTGAAGAAGAAAAAGATAAGGAAGCTGATTTAGAAGCTAGACTTGCAGGTATTATGGGAGATGGCCTTGAAATAGTTGATGAATAGAATAATTTGTAACCAAATAATTATGGTTAATCATATATTATAGTAAATTTTTCAAAAATGCTATATAATATTAAAGAGTTAATTTTTTAAGGAGGATATAAGTATGGCAAGAGGTGGATTCCCAGGCGGAATGGGAAATATGAATAATTTAATGAAGCAAGCACAAATGCTTCAAAAGCAAATGCAATCAATGCAAGAAGAAATCGAAGCAACAGAATTCGAAGGCTCAGCTGGCGGCGGTGCAGTTGTTGCAAAAGTTAACGGTAAGAAAGAATTAATCGCACTTAATATAAAGCCAGAAGTTGTAGATCCAGATGATGTTGAAATGTTAGAGGACCTAGTTTTCACAGCTGTTAAGCAAGCTTTAGAAAAAGCTACTGAAGAAACTTCAGAGAAAATGGGTAAATTAACTGGCGGAATGGGAATGCCAGGATTATTCTAATATAATACTTATTAAATTTAAAAACTCTGCTGAAACTATCAGCGGAGTTTTTTATAAATATAGAGTTTATTTTAATAGATAGGAGGAAGAAATATGGAATTTTATCCTGTAGCTATAGAGAAGTTAATTGAAGAGTTTGCTAAATTACCTAGCATAGGAAAAAAGTCAGCTCAAAGATTAACTTTACATATTTTAAACATGCCAAAGGAAGAAGTTGAAGAATTTGCTAATGCTTTAATTAAAGCAAGAGGTACTATTAAGTATTGTTCAGTTTGTGGTAACTTTACAGATACAGACCCTTGTGCAATTTGTTCAAATCCTAATAGAGATAAGGATATAATTTGTGTTGTTGAACAACCAAAAGATATTATGACTATGGAAAAAGTTAAAGAATTTAATGGATTATATCATGTTTTACATGGAACAATTTCTCCGATGCAAGGTAGAGGGCCACAAGATATAAGAATAAGAGAATTAGTAGCTAGAATGAGTGGAGATATAAAAGAGGTTATTGTAGCTACTAATCCTACAATTGATGGAGAAGCTACGGCAATGTATATATCAAAAATATTAAAACCTTTAGATGTTAAGGTTACTAGAATAGCAGCGGGAATACCTGTTGGTGGAGATTTAGAATATGCAGATGAAGTAACTTTATCAAAAGCTTTAGAGGGAAGAACAGTAATTTAATATATAAATATTCTATAAATATCTGTAATGCATGAATATAACTTGGATATTTGGGTAATAATTCCAAAAGAATAAGTTGGAGGTGTTATTATGGATAAAAGAAAAATTTCTAATTACTTAATTAAAAAAATAGATTATTCAAAGGAAGAAAAAGAAATATTAGATGCCATAGAACAGACTATTTTGGAGATGGAAGTTGCAAGGTCAGCCTTTCAAAATGCTTATGATGATAAACTTATAGAATCTTTAATATATAAAGAGCAAGATATTAATGCAAGATATGAATATTTAATAAGAGAAGCAAAAAAAAGAGGAATAAAAGTTGGGATTGAGCATATATTTAAGAATACTAGAATAAGCATAATTTAAAAAGGGATGGTATATTAATGGATATAGGAAATTTATCCTTAGATGATATAGTTATTTTAATTATAGGTGTACTTGCTGCACTTCTAATTTTAAGATTAATATTTGGGTCTATAAGAAAGATAATTGGTTTAGTTATAAATGGTCTTTTTGGAGCAGTACTACTTTTAATAGTTAACTATTTTGGGGCATATTTTGGAATAACTATAGGTATAAATTTGTTAACAGCTTTAATTGCTGGAATATTAGGAATACCAGGAGTTGTATTAATGGTGTTATTTCAAATTTTTATAGCATAAAAAAACAGGTGATTTTCACCTGTTTTTTTTATTTAAGTCATTGGAAGGAGATTGTTTTGACAATTATTAAGGAGGAATCCAATTACTTCTTTCTTATTCTAAGGAGAGGAGTAGCCAAAGTAAGAAGTAATTAGTCTTAATATAAATATATGCTTAAAATAAAAAATTGCTACTTAAATCATAAAATCTTTTAAAGAAAAGTATATTTTATATATACTATAAATTTAAAAGTGGAGAGTTTTGTTTATGAGTAATTTTAGTTTTGTCTATGATAAAAAATATTTAGATAAATATAAGTATAAAAACATTAGAATTGGTATTTTTTTAGGGGCTTTGTACTTCTTTTTATTAGGAAACTATGCTTTAATAAGAAACTTAAAATTAAATAAATCTTTTTTAGAGATTTCCATAATAAATAAATGTTTTTCCTTAAGCGATATAGATAAGTTTTTTCTTTTTTTAATTTTAGCTTTTACAGTTAATTTTATATTTTCTCATAAGGGTACTAGTTTAGTTTCATCTAAAATATTTAAGTATGAACATAATTATTTTTATATAAAGATAATGACAATACTAAAAATATCTATTATTCCTTATGTTTTAAATATGCTTTTAAAGTTTTTTTTATATTTTAAATATAGAGAGGAATTTCCTATTGGGTTATTTATATTAAGCTTTTTTTATATATTAAGTTTAATACTGTTTTTTCTTAGTATAATAATATTTATGAATTTTTTAATAAAGGATAGTCTTTTAGCAGGTGTTTTTCCTATATTTTTTGTAGAGGGATTAATATTTTTCTTTTTTATAAGTGAACTTTTAATAAGTGATAAACTAATAAAGTTAAGAATGTTTTTAATTAGTATAGGGGAGTTTCTTCTTAAAATATTTGAAATTTTTAATTTGGATTTTCAAATAAATTCATTTAGTATATCAAGACAGGTTATAAATATTTTTATTATAAATTCAATTTCATTAATATTTATAATCTTATCAAAAGTAGTTTTTAGAAATATAAAGGTAGTAAATATTTCTAATATATATTTCTTTAAAGGTATTAGATATTTCGTTTATTTTTTTATGAGTTTATTAATAAGTTTTATTTCAGTTCATGGAATAGGATATTTATTAATAATGTTAATGCCTAGAATATCTTATGTTCAAGGAACTTTTATAGTTAATCTTTTATCTTTAGTATTTTTTATAATATTTTTTGTGATTTTAGAAATAAGCTATAGAATTATTATGAGTAAAAGAAGAAAAAAACTTGAACATTTATATAATATTAAAAATTCAAGTAGAGCTATACAGTTAGCAGAAGATATGTCTATTTAAATATTCTTTTTATTTTTAATAAAAGAAAGTGTGATATACTTTTATTATTAAAAATTTGGAGGGTTATTATGGCTGTTGGAACAAGTATAAATTGTAAGTATTGTATAGACTTTAAAAATAATAAATGTGATGGAACTGAAAAAAATTGTTTGTGTAGAGTTTGTCCAAGAAATTTAGGACAATGTATTTGTGTTAAATACTGTAGAGAAACAGAATCAGTATTATTTTGGGGTGAAGAAGAGGAATAATTTAGTATAAAAAAACTTTCTTAGAAAATAATAATAATAAATACTTCTCTAAGAAAGGAGATTTTTTATATGACTATAAGTGAGGAGTTTAATCATATAGCAGAAAATTGTTTTGATTTTTCATCTAGACATAGGGAAGCTGTATCTTCAATGGATTCTTGTAAAAGTTGTTTAAATTGCAATGAATTTAGATGCGGAACTTGTTCAAGAGAAATGGAAAGAAAATTTAACATTTTACAAGATATTATTTAAATTTAAAAAAGCCCTAATATATTAGGGCTTTTGTTTTATGCCATTTTTAATAACATAGATTTTAGTATAGAAGTTGAGTTTTTAACTCCTATAGCTGTAAATTCAGCAAAATCCATATGTGCTCCATTATTTGCATTATCAGATATTGATCTTATAACTAAGAATGGAATATTGTTTAAGTAACATACATGAGCGATACTTGCTCCTTCCATTTCACAGGCTAAAGCAGAAAATTCTTTTTCTAACCATTTAACTTTATCTAAATCAGCAACAAATTGATCTCCTGTTACTATTCTTCCAGTAAAGCTATTGATTTCATCATTTTCTTTACAAGCCTCTTCACAAAGTTTTATTAATTCTTCAGAAGATTTAAAGTCAAAGGTATCTAGTCTAGGGATTTGTCCAATAGGGTCTCCAAAAGCTGAAGTATCCATGTCGTATTGTACTAATGAATTACCTATAACAACATCTCCAGGGTAGATATTCATACCTATACCACCAGCAACACCAACATTTATTATTTTATTAACTTTATATTCACTTATTAATATTTGTGTGCAAACTGCAGCGTTAACTTTACCTATACCACAAACAACAGCTACAACTTCTTGTCCCCAAAGAGTTCCTTTGTGGAATGTCATATTAGCTTTAGTTTCTTTAGATTTAACTTCCATATCTTTTAAAAGTATTTCTAATTCTTCGCTCATAGCAGCGATTATTCCTAATGTCATTTTAATGCCTCCTCAAATTAAATTCATAAAGTTATTATATATTAAAAAATAAGCATATCATAGGAATTTAAATACTTTTAATAAGTAGTTTTATTGTTTTTTATATATGAATTTAATAAATTTACATATATAAAAACTTTTTGACTAAATTATATGATAGTATATATGAAAAACTTTATTTATATTAGTTTATATAAATAAAGTAAATTTCTATATATAATTTATATAGAACATAAATTAGATTTTTACACATAGGGAAAATTTTAAAGTTTAAGAAGGAGAGAATTTTTATGTCAAAACATTCATTGTCAAGAACAGAGCTTTTAGTAGGAGAAGAAGCTTTAGAGAAATTATCCAAAAGTAAGGTTATGGTATTTGGAGTTGGGGGAGTAGGAAGCTTTGCTGTAGAGGCTTTAGCAAGAGCAGGAATTGGAAATCTGATTTTAGTTGATAATGATACAGTTTGTATAACTAATTTAAACAGACAAATACATGCTACATATGATACTGTAGATAAAAATAAAGTTGATGTTATGAAAGAGAGAATACTTTCAATAAATAAAGATTGTAATGTGGAAACAATACAAATTTTTGTTACACCAGATAATTTAGACGAAATAATACCAGAGGATGTAGATTATATAGTTGATGCTATTGATACAATTTCATCTAAAATAGCTCTTGCAGTTTATTGTGAGAAAAAAGGTATAAAGCTTATAAGTTCTATGGGAACAGGAAATAAATTAAACCCAGCTGAATTTAAAGTTTCTGATATATATAATACAAAGGTATGTCCTTTAGCTAAGGTTATGAGATATGAGCTTAGAAAAAGAGGAGTTAAAAAGTTAAAGGTTGTATATTCAGAAGAGATGCCAAGAAAGCCTAAAAGTTTTAACGAAGAGGAATCCTCAAAAAAAGAACAAAATGAAAACAATGATAAAACCATTATAAAGAAAAGACAAACACCTGGTAGTATGTCTTTTGTTCCACCAGTTGCAGGTATGATAATGGCTTCAGAAGTGGTTAAGGATTTAATAAAAGAATATATATAGTTTGAATAAATTTTTAGGTTATATCAAAATATAAACTTAGTTATTTTGATATAACCTAAATTTTATTTATTAAATTAAAAATAATTTTTAGCTTAAAAGTATAAAGAAGTTTTACATACTTAGAGTATATAATTTAAGCATTAAATAAATTTTTTGTGTTATAATTTTAATGTTTTTGTTTTATAAATACTACTCTAAATTTTATATTTTTATAGCTTAAAGTGATTTAATTTAATAATATAAATATGGTAAGATTTTTTATTTATTAAATGATAAGGAGAAGTAATAATGAATAGTAAAAAGCAAAATTATGTTGCATTAGCTTTTCTATTTATAATGATGATCTTAGCAGCTATAGTTGAAAATACTAAGGGTATATTTATCCCTGTTTTTAAACAGGAATTTGGAGTGAACGATAATACTATAAGTAATTTACTTATATCAACTTCAGCTGCATACATGGTCTTAACATTTATAGGTGGAATGCTATGTGAAAAATTTGGACAAAAGAAAGTATTTTTAACAGGATTAGTAGTTATATTTTTATCTCTTATATTTTTATCTTTTACAAGAAACTACTTAATGTTATATACGGGGACAGTTGTAAGTAGTGCTGGTATAGCTTTAGTTGCAATATCTTGTAATACGGTACTCCCTATACTAGCTTTAACTGCACAAAATGTAATAATGAATGTTATGCATGCTTGTTATGGTTTAGGTTCTTCAGTAGGGCAAGGGCTTTTTGGAGCTTTAACAGCAAGAGGTGTTAACTGGAGAACAATATACTTTTTTGTTGGACTAATTTATTTAGCAGTATTTATCTGTTTTATATTTGTAAAGATACCTAGAACTGAAGTTGTTAAGGAAAAAGATAAGATGACTTTAGTAGAAGCTCTATCAAATAAAATAATTATAGCCTATATGCTTGCTTTAGGTTTATATGTATTTACAGAGCAAGGTATATCAAACTGGTTCGTAAATTATATGAAGTACGGGTATAATATAAATGAACAAAGAGCAGGAATGTATCTATCTTTATTTTTTGCTATCTTTACAATTGGAAGATTGTTTGGAGGTTTTGTAGTAGAAAAAAGAGGATATTTTAACATACTATATAAAACATTAATAGTAGGTGCTGTGCTTTGTATATTAGGTTTAGTTTTAGGTAGAAGTGGTATGGTTATAATATCTTTATCAGGATTGTTCTTCTCAATAACATTCCCAACTACAGTTTTAACAATAAGTAAGGTGTTTAATAAAAATGTTGCTTATATAACAGGAATAGTAATAACATCTGCAAGTTTAGTAGGAATGATATTAAATAAAGTAATTGGTATTTTAAATGAGAGTATAGGACCTGAAAAAGCTTTTTATATTATACCTGCAAGTGCAATTTTATCTGCAATATTAATGTTCTACTTATATATAAAAACTAAGAAAGAGCTAGTAAAATAAAAATATAAATTTGGAGAGTAGAGTATGTCTTTTGATAAAAATGTATTTATAGAAGCAATAAGAGGAAACAATAGAGAGTACGTTATAAAAGATAAAATTGGAATAATTTTAGGGAGATTTTTTTTAAAGGACCTAGATAATAAAAATAAAAAAGCAGATGTTAAATTTAAGTTTTATAAAGAAGAAAACTATATGCTTATGAAGGAAACTTTAAAAAAGATTCTAAAGGTTTTATTTGCTGAAAAAGACATATATAAAATAAATCTTTTTGTATCGGATATAAAAAATTTTAGTGTCTATTTAGACTTAGGTTTTATGCTTGAAGGAATTTTATCAGATAATGTTTGTGTGAACGGCGTAAAAAAGGATGAATATATACTTGGTATAAATTCAAATGACTTTAAGGATAAAGTGAAATTAGTTAATTTTCAATTAAATACTAAGAATTTAACTATTAAAAACTTAACACCAGAAAATACTGAGGAAATGTTAGCTTATTATATAAGAAACGAAAAGCATTTAAAACAATATGAGCCAACAAGGGACAGTAGTTTTTATACTTATGAGGGGCAAAAGGAAATTTTAACGGAAAGTTTTAGGCAATTTATAGATGGTACATCTATTGACTTAGGAATATTTAAAGATGAAAAGTTAATAGGAAAAATAAAATTATCTAACATAGTATATGGAATACTTAGAAGTGCTTTCGTTGGATATTCAATAGATAAAGAATATCAAGGAAGAGGATATATGAAAGAGGCATTAAGAAAGGTTTGTAACTATGCTTTTTATGAGATGAATTTGCATAGATTAGAAGCATCAACTTTAATAGATAACGAGAGATCACAAGGGGTACTAAAAAGTTGTGGTTTTAATGAGTTAGGTATTAGTAAAAAATATTTATATATAAATGGAGAGTGGAGAGACCACAAAATATTTTATAAGATAAATAATGATTTATAGAACTTTAAGGAGGAGCAAAGTTGTCTCTAAATACTAAAAATAATCTTTATAAAGAGATACTAGACAGGATAGATAAAGGAGGAAATTGGGAGATGATAGTTGTAGATGGAGTTGTTGGAGTAGGAAAAAGTACTTTGATGAACATCTTAGCGGAAAGGGGATTAATAGCTTATGAGGAGCCAGTTGTGGACAATCCTATATTAGAAAAATTCTATTACGATAGAAATAGATACTCTTTTCCACTTCAAGTATTTTTCTTAAATAAAAGATTTAAACATATAAAAGAAGCAGGTCTTGTAGAAAATTCTGTTATGGACAGAAGTATATATGGTGATGTTATATTTGCTAAAATGCTTTGCGAAAGTGGAGAAATGACTGTTGAAGAGTTTGAATTATATAAAGAGCTTTTAGAAAATATGTTAGAGCATGTTAAAGCTCCTAAACTAATGGTATATTTAGAAATATCAGTAGATGAAGCTATGAAAAGAATTCAGAAGAGGGGAAGAGATTACGAACAAGTAGTAGAAAGAGAATATTGGGAAAAATTAAATAAAGAGTATAGAGAGTATTTTGAAAACTACGATGTGTCTCCTATATTAAGAATAAATGTAGATGAGTTAGATTTTGAGAATGTACCAGAAGATAGGGAGTATGTTCTAAACTTAATAGATAAAAAGCTAGAAGAATTAGAAAAAAACAAATAAATCTATGCAAAAAGAAGAGGATATAAAATTATTCTCTTCTTTTTACTTTATAATTATATTTTTTCTTTTTATAATACTTATGAATATTTAATCTAAAAGTGGTAATGATAATAAAGAATTAATTATTAATTTAAGCTTTTAATATAGATTAATAATACAAAACTATCCATAAATGAATACTTATTGAATATAATATCTATAAACTTTTCCTAGCGTATCAATATATGATATATAAAGAAAATAAAAGAATTCAAAAGGTAAATTTGGATATTTTTAAAAAACACACCTAAAAATTAAATTAAATTAAATAAATGATGATAAGATAATACCTGTCGCTAAGGACTGGCAACAAAAAAAGACATTAAGTTGAAAGAAAACAACTTAAAAAACTTTTTTTAAAAAGTGTTGACAAAGTTCGAAAGTGATGATAAAATAAAGAAGTCGCTTGAGGGCGACAAAGAAATGGTCTTTGAAAATTAAACAGAAGATATTAACATAAACCAGCAATTCTTTT
>NZ_JBZEFA010000008.1:0-47454 GCF_058310255.1 Clostridium sp. TJA038
CTTATAAAAGAATTGCTGGTTTATGTTAATATCTTCTGTTTAATTTTCAAAGACCATTTCTTCGTCGCCCTCAAGCGACTTCTTTAGTTTACCATCGCTTTCGAACTTTGTCAACATTTTTCTTCAAAAAACTTTTTTAACTTATTTGCTAAGTTTTGTTTTTTTATTTTGTTGCTTTCCGTCAGCGACAAGTAATATATTATCATATAAGATTATATAAATGAATTAATAAAATTCTATTAATTAAATTTATATTATAATTACTCTTTATTTCTTAATTTTTCTCATATTTTTAATTATTGATACACTTGGTAAAGTTTATGCTATATTTTTATGATTTTTATCATATAAAGGTCATTTTCAGTCAATTTAGCTATAATAAATTGTATTTATATTTGTTTTTTTAGTTAATTTTAATTTCACTTATATTTTATTTTTGTATTTAATTTTTAAATATTAATAAAAAAACTAACAAAAAAACCTAATGCTTAAGCATTAGGTTTTTTATATCTATACTAATTTTCTTCATTTTTTATTTCATTGTCTATTTCTACTAAAACTTCGTCTGTATCTTTAGAATCATTTAGTAAAGTTTCATCATCTTCATTATTATCTCCAGATATTTTGGCAATTGTTACAACCGCTTCATCTTCTAAAGTTCTCATAAGTTTTACTCCCATTGCAACTCTACTTGTAACTGAAATATCACTTACATTTATTCTTATAGCTACACCATGGTTATTTATAAGCATAATCTCATCATCTTCTTTACATACAGTAGCTCCAACCACTTTTCCTGTTTTATCAGATACTTTGTATGTGATAAGACCTACTCCACCCCTGTTTTGAACTTTATACTCATCTATGTTAGTTCTCTTACCATAACCATTTTCACTAACAACTAATAATTTTTCATCCTCTACTGCTATGTCCATACAAACTGCAACATCGCCTTGTCTTAGATTTATAGCTTTAACTCCAGAAGCTGTTCTACCCATAGGTCTAACATCTTTTTCGTTAAATCTTATAGCATTACCCTCTTGAGTTACAAATATTATATCTGCATCTCCATATGTTATTTTAGCTTTTAGAAGTTCATCACCTTCTCTAAGATTTAAAGCTATTAATCCATTCTTTCTTATGTTCTTAAAGTCTTTTAATGGTGTTTTCTTAACTATTCCTAGTTTAGTTCCCATAAATAAATATCCTTCTTCTTGAACATCCTTAAATGAAAGAACAGTTTGTATTTTTTCATCAGCTTCTAAAGGTAATATATTTACAAGATTTGTTCCCTTTGCAGTTCTTCCTGCATCTGGAACTTCATAAGCTTTAATCTTATAAACTTTTCCTTTAGTTGTAAAGAATAATAAATTTGAGTGTGTTGATGTTACAAGTACATTTTCAACAAAGTCATCTTCCTTAGTTGTCATTGCTTGTATTCCCTTACCACCTCTTTTTTGAGCTGAATATACATCTGAAGATATTCTCTTTATATATCCAGTATGAGTAAGAGTTATTACAACATCCTCTTCTTGTATTAAGTCTTCTATATCTATTTCATTTTCTTGTTTCTCTATTTGAGTTCTTCTTTCATCTGAATACTTAGCTTTTATTTCTAAAAGTTCTTCCTTTATAACTTCTAAAAGTCTTTCTTCACTTGCTAATATTGCATTTAAATATTCTATTAACTTCATAAGCTCATTGTATTCATTCTCAATTTTATCTCTTTCAAGACCTGTAAGCCTTCTAAGTCTCATCTCTAAAATTGCAACAGCTTGTTTTTCACTAAAACTAAATTGTTCAATAAGAGTATTTTTAGCTATTTCTGAAGTCTTAGAACTTCTTATTATATTTATAACTTCATCAATGTTATCAAGTGCTATGATAAGTCCCTCTAATATGTGTGCTCTTTCCTTAGCCTTATTAAGCTCAAACTTAGTTCTTCTAGTTATAACATCCTTTTGGAAGTCTATATAATTAACTAAAACCTGTTTTAAGTTTAATATTTTTGGTTGATTATCAACTAAAGCAAGCATTATAACACCAAAGGTATCTTGCATTTTTGTATGTTTATATAAAAGATTTAATGTTATATTAGGATTTGCATCTCTTTTAAGTTCTATAACTATTCTCATACCTTCTCTATCTGATTCATCTCTTAAATCTGATATTCCAGTAATTTTTTTATCTTTTACTAAATCTGCAATGTATTCTATAAGCTTAGCTTTATTAACTTGATAAGGAAGCTCAGTTACTATTATTTTATGTTTTCCATTTTCCTCTTCTATTTCAGCTTTAGCTCTAACAACTATTCTACCTTTTCCTGTTTCATAGGCAGCTCTTATTCCTGATTTACCCATTATTATTCCTGCTGTAGGGAAATCTGGTCCTTTAATATATGTCATTAATTCTAAACTTGTCAATTCTGGATTATCAATAAGTGCTACTGTTCCATCAATTACCTCACCTAAATTATGAGGAGGTATGTTAGTTGCCATACCAACAGCTATACCTGATGAACCATTAACTAAAAGGTTTGGATATCTTGAAGGTAATACAACAGGTTCCTTTTCCTCACCATCAAAGTTTGGAGTAAAATCAACTGTACTCTTATTTATATCTCTTAACATTTCAGAAGCTATTTTATTCATTTTAGCTTCTGTATATCTCATAGCAGCTGCTGAATCTCCATCTACAGATCCAAAGTTACCATGTCCGTCAACAAGCATATATCTTAAGGAGAAATCTTGTGCCATTCTAACTAAGGCATCATAAACTGATGAATCACCATGTGGATGATATTTACCCAAAACTTCCCCAACTATTCTAGCACATTTTCTATATCCTCTTTCAGGATATAGTCCTAATTCTTGCATTGAATATAAAATTCTTCTATGAACTGGTTTTAAACCATCTCTAACATCTGGTAATGCTCTACCAACAATAACGCTCATAGCATAGTCTATGTAGCATTTTTTCATTTCTTTATTAATATCTATGGGTATTACTTTTCCCTCATTTAAGCTCATGTACTTCACCTCATATTAGTACTATATATCTAAATTGCTAACATTTTTAGCATTCTTCTGAATAAATTCTCTTCTTGGCTCTACTTTATCGCCCATAAGAATAGTAAATATCTCATCTGCTACCATAGCATCTTCAATATCTGCTCTTAATAATATTCTTGATTCTGGATCCATAGTAGNATGTACTTCACCTCATATTAGTACTATATATCTAAATTGCTAACATTTTTAGCATTCTTCTGAATAAATTCTCTTCTTGGCTCTACTTTATCGCCCATAAGAATAGTAAATATCTCATCTGCTACCATAGCATCTTCAATATCTGCTCTTAATAATATTCTTGATTCTGGATCCATAGTAGTTTCCCAAAGTTGTCCTGCATTCATCTCTCCAAGACCTTTATATCTTTGAACATTTACACTACTGTCTTTTCCACCAAATTCTTCTATTATTTCATCTGCTGCAGCATCTGAATATGCATATCTTTCTTGTTTTCCTTTAGAAATTTTATATAGTGGTGGTTGTGCTATATAAACATGCCCCTGCTCAACTAAGTCTCTCATATATCTATAAAAGAATGTTAAAAGTAAAGTTCTTATATGAGCACCATCAACATCAGCATCAGTCATGATTATTATTCTGTTATATCTTATTTTCTCTATATCAAATTCTGGTCCTATGCCAGCTCCAATTGCAGTTACCATTGACCTTATAGTATCTGAACCTAGAATTTTATCTAGTCTTTGCTTTTCTACATTCATTATTTTACCTCTTAAAGGTAATATAGCTTGGAATTTTCTATCTCTTCCTTGCTTTGCAGATCCTCCCGCTGAGTCTCCCTCAACTATATATATTTCACATTCTTTTGGATCTTTTGATGAACAATCAGCAAGTTTACCAGGTAATGAACTTCTTTCAAGAACTGATTTTCTTGTAAGCTCTCTTGCTCTTCTTGCCGCTTCTCTTGCTCTTGAAGCTAGTAAAGCTTTTTCTATTATTATTTTACCAACTTCAGGATTTTCCTCTAAAAAAGTAGATATTCCTTCTCCTGATATTGAATCTACTGCACTTCTAGCCTCACTATTACCTAACTTAGTCTTAGTTTGCCCTTCAAATTGTGGTTCAGATATTTTAACAGAAACAACAGCAGTCAATCCTTCTCTAATATCATCTCCTGATAAATTTTTATCTGATTCTTTTAAATGACCAAATCTTCTACCGTAATCATTCATTACTCTAGTTAAAGCAGTTTTAAATCCTGCTAAGTGAGTTCCACCTTCTACAGTATCTATATTATTTGCAAAGGTAAATATATTTTCATTAAAGCCATCATGGTACTGAAGAGAAACTTCTACAGAAATTCCATCCTTAATTCCTTCTACATATATCGGCTCCTCATGTAAAACTTCTTTATTTCTATTTAAATAACTTACAAAAGATTTTATACCACCTTCATAGTGATATACTTCTTCTTTGATTACATCTTCTCTTTCGTCTATAAGAGTTATATTTATTCCTTTATTTAAAAAAGCTAATTCTCTAAGTCTTTGTGATAAAATCTCAAAGTCAAATTCAGTTTCTTCAAAAATTTCATGGTCTGGTTTAAAGTGTACCTTAGTTCCGCTACCCTCAGCTTCTCCTACTTTTTCTAATCCAGTTAAAACTACTCCTCTTTTGTACACTTGTTTCCAAACATATCCGTCTCTTGTTACAATTACTTCGCATAATTCTGAAAGGGCATTAACTACAGAAGCACCAACTCCATGTAATCCACCAGATACTTTGTATCCGCCACCACCGAATTTACCTCCAGCATGTAAAACTGTCATTATAACTTCTACAGTTGGTTTTCCCATTTTTGGATGTATTCCTACAGGCATTCCTCTTCCGTCGTCAACTACAGTAATTGAATTATCCTTGTGTATGTATACTTTTATATTTTTACAGTATCCAGCTAATGCTTCATCAATACTGTTATCAACAATTTCGTAAACTAAATGATGAAGACCTCTAGAACTTGTGCTACCAATGTACATTCCTGGTCTTTTTCTTACAGCTTCTAGTCCTTCTAAGACCTGAATCTGACTTGCATCATAATTTTGATTGTTTTGCTCCAACATATAACTCCTCCTATATAGCAGCAATTTACCTTTTATAGGGTCTCCGTGAATAATCTCAAACAACTTATTAGCAAATACTTAAATTATAATATTTTCTTTAAATATTACTTAAAAGTTTTGTTTAAAGTCTATGGGTAAACCCTTCCCAAAATAAATGTGGCAATCCTATTTTATAAAATCTTTCAACAATAAATCTTTAGTAATAACCTCAAATTTATCTAAATTCAAAAATTTAAGGATTATAATTAATATCTGTACGCTTTGTTAATGTAGATGATGATATAGGCGAAAGATATACCTTACTCATTTTATCTATTTCAGCTATAACAAAAGACTTTGGTTTTTCATTTGTAATTCTTTCAACAAATCCATCCTCTTCAGCCATTCTTAAGAATTGTATAGTATCTGAACTATACATAGCAGTCTGTATATCAAATATTCCTATGACATCTTTAACTGGAACTACTACATTCTCTCCTAAGTGTAAAAACACAAATACTCCTCCTTTAACATTGAATACGTCCATTTATAACTCTAAATACCTTTGAGTTTTCATCTAAATAACTAGTTAAATCTTCTATTCCTGTGCAGGTTATTACCGTTTGTATATTTTTTATAGATGTCAAAACATATCTTTTTCTATTAAAATCTAATTCTGATAATACATCATCTAATAAAAGTACAGGATACTCATTAGTTATTTCTTTTATTATTTTTAAAGATGCAAACTTTATTGTTAATACACTAGTTCTTTGTTGCCCTTGTGAACCATAAATTTTTGCATCTATATTATTTAAATATATATTAAAATCATCTCTATGTGGACCTATAGATGTAGCTCTTTTATCTATATCCTTTTTTCTATTTTGTCTTAATAGTTTTATCATAGAATCTTTAATATTATCTAAATCTTTTACAGTGGAAATATATTTAAATTCAATATCTTCTTTCCCTGAAGTTATCTCTTTATGAATTTCTTTAGAATATTTGTTTAACTGTTTTATATATTTTAGTCTAGTCTTTATAATATTCTCCCCATATTGAGCTAATTGTATATCATATATGTCTAACATTTCCTCACTTATGTCTTTATTTTTTAAGACTAAATTTCTTTCATGTAAGACTTTGTTATACTGAACTAAATTATGATAATATCTCTTATTTAATTGACTAAGCTCCATATCAATAAATCTTCTTCTTACTCCAGGAGATTCCTTTACTATTTTTAAATCTTCAGGAGAGAACATAACAACATTGAATGTCCCAATTAATTCTCCAATTTTACTTATCTTTATTGAATTTATACTAATAGCTTTCTTGCCGTCTTTTAAAATATTCACATCTATGATTTTATCTAATCTATCTTTATGAACATCTAACCTTATAAAAGCTCTGTCCTTATTCCACTCTATTAGTTCTTTATCTCTATTAGTTCTGTGTGACTTAGCAAATCCACAATAATATATAGCTTCTATTACATTGGTTTTGCCTTGTGCATTATCACCTATAAAGACATTTACATTAGGACAAAGCTTAATTGATAAATTTTCATAATTTCTATAATTAATTAATTGCAAACTTTTTATATACATAAAAACACCTATATTTAATTATACCATATTCTTATGTTCTTTAGGCTATGTATCTTTAAATTAACTTATAAATTTCCCCATTGAACTCTACAGTATCATCAACTCTTAATTTTTTTCCTCTTTGAGTACAAACCTCACCATTTACTAAAACTTCTCCGTCCATAATAAACATTTTAGCTTCTGAACCTAAGCTAACTGCTCCACACCATTTTAAAAATGAATCTAACTTTATAAACTCAGTATTAATTTTAACTTCTTGCATAATTATACACACAATGTATATTTTAATTTACATTGTTTCTCCTTTCAAATATAAAATAATCTATGAGCAGTTTAGTAATACTAAACTGCTCATATTCTTAAAAGCAAATTAAATTTATCTTGCTATTCTAACAGGTAAAACTAAATACTCACATAAATCATTATTTTTATTTCTTATGATACATGGTGATATACTACTTGTCATTCTTAATTCTATTTTATCCTCTTCCATATTTTTTAAAACGTCTAATAAATACTTTGAGTTAAATGCAATTTGTATTTCATCACCTTGCAACTTTATAGTAACCTCTTCTCTTACTTTTCCTAATTGAGAATTAGATGTGATTATTATATTTTCATCATTTATATCAAATTTAACTAAGTTACTATTTCCTTCCTTAGCCATAAGTGATGCTCTTTCTATACCATTTTGAAGACTTTGTTTATCAACTTCAATTTGTAATTTATGTTCTTTTGGTAAAAGTGCATCATACTTTATGAACTCTCCTTCTAATAATCTAGATATAACTTTAGTATCGCCCATATTAAATAATATGTGATTTGGAGTAAAAGTTATATTTACAATTTCTTCTGAATCCTCTAATATCTTAGCAACTTCATTTAGAGTTTTTCCTGGTATAACAGCATTTATTGTATTTGTAGTATTTATATTCTCTGTTCTTATTGCTAATCTATATCCATCTAAGGCTACTAAATTTAATTTAGAATCCTTTATCTCAAATAATATACCTTGAAGTATAGGTCTTGTTTCATCTTGTGCTATAGCAA
This sequence comes from Clostridium sp. TJA038, assembly GCF_058310255.1. Classification (NCBI taxonomy): domain Bacteria; kingdom Bacillati; phylum Bacillota; class Clostridia; order Eubacteriales; family Clostridiaceae; genus Clostridium; species Clostridium sp. TJA038. The sequence goes on from NZ_JBZEFA010000008.1 coordinate 7,792, forward strand.
AAGATGTACCCTTTATCATATTTTTAAGAATACCTTGACTTATTGAAAATATCATATTTTCATTTATCTTTGGTAAACTTGGAAAATCTTCTGCATTCATATGTAATAAATCAAAAACAGATTTTTGACAAGTTATTCTTATAGATTCTTCTGATACAGTTTCTATTTTAATTTTATCATTAGGTAATTTTCTTATTATTTCCCCAAATATTTTTGCATCAACTACTACCTTTCCTGGTTCTATAACATCAGCTTCAAATTTAGTTTCTATACTAACATCTTTGTCAGAACCTATTATAGTCACTATATTTTCATAAGCTTCTATATATAACCCTTCTAGTATAGGCATAGTTGTTTTTCCTGTTATAGCTTTTTGAGCTATAGTTATAGATTCTTGTAATTTATTTTTGTCACATGTAAATATCAAAATAAAAACCCTCCTTTTAGGACTTATTCACAAAAGTTATACACAATGTGAATTTTTATATAATAGATATATTAATAGATAATATATATAATAATAATAGTAATAGTAGCTGTGGATTTGTGGATAAACTCTTATAAGCCTTTTATATCAATGGTTATAAGGATTTTTTGCCTGTGGATAACCTGTAGATTACTTTGCACAATTATCCACAACAAAAAATAGAAAGAAAAATAATAAACATAATAATCCACAGGTTATCCACAGATAATATACAGTTATTATGTACTTTTTTTATTACTTTTGAGTAAGCTTTTTAGTTATATCACTAATCATGCTTTGAAGTCCTTCATCTGTTTTTAAATTTTCAGATATTTTTTCATAAGCATGTATTACTGTTGTGTGATCTCTTCCTCCAAATTCTTCGCCTATTTTAGGTAAAGACATATCTGTAAGTTTTCTGCTAAGATACATAGCTATCTGACGAGGATAGGCTATATTTCTAGTTCTTCTTTGAGATTTTAAATCCTCTACTCTTAGATTATAATAATTTGCTACAGATTCTTGAATAGTTTTTACTGTAACAGGTGCACTTTCTTTATTAGATATAATATCTTTAAGTGCTTCTGAGGCTAAATCAACGCTTACCTCTCTATTAGTTAAAGAAGAATAAGCAATTATTCTTATAAGTGCTCCTTCTAATTCTCTTATATTTGATTTTATTTTTGTTGCTATATAAACCATAACTTCATTTGGAACATTTAGTCCTTCAACATCAGCTTTTTTCTTTAATATAGCCATTCTTGTTTCAAAATCTGGTGGTTGAATATCAGCTATTAACCCCCATTCAAATCTAGAACGTAATCTATCTTCTAGAGTTGGAATTTCTTTAGGAGGTCTATCTGATGAAAGAATTATCTGTTTATTTGCTTCATGTAATGCATTAAATGTATGGAAGAACTCTTCTTGAGTACGCTCCTTACCTGCTATGAATTGAATATCATCAATTAATAAAACATCAACTTTTCTATATTTATTTCTAAATTCTTCATTCTTGTCATCTTTTATAGCATTTATAAGTTCATTTGTAAATTTTTCTGAAGAAACATAAACAACTTTTGCTTTAGGATTTTCTTGAAGAATATAATGTCCTATTGCATGCATTAAATGTGTTTTTCCAAGTCCAACTCCTCCGTATATGAATAAGGGATTGTAAGCTTTAGCAGGTGACTCAGCTACAGCTAAAGAGGCTGCATGAGCAAATCTGTTGCTATTACCTATTACAAAGGATTGAAAAGTGTATTTAGGATTTAAGGTTGCAGACATTTCATCGCTAACTACTATGGAACCATCTGCATCTTTTGAGTTGTCTTTTTTTTCTTCTTTTTGTTTTTCTTCATTTTCTTTTTCTTCTTCTAAATCAGATTCAAGATAAAATTCTATTTTAAATTTTCTAGATGTTACAATCTTTAGAGCTTGAATTAATAAATCTTTATATCTTGTATCTAAAATTCCCTTAGTGAATTCGTTTGGCACTGAGAGTTTTAGAAGGTTATCTGAAATAGATATAGGAGTACAGCTTTTAATCCAAGTATTAAAGCTTATTTCAGATATTTCTCCCTTTATTATGTTTAGTGCTTGTTCCCAGAGATTATTTAGTTGGGCATCCATCTTCTATCCTCCAATCATAAAATGACTTTTACTTTTAGTTATGCACATATAATTAACATATTAGATTATTTTTTTTATCATGTGAATAAAGTTATTAACAGGCTGTTGATAATGTGGATAAATTACCTCTAAAAAAAATTATCAACAAGAAATATAAACAGTTCTTGTTGAAAACTAAGATTATATAAAACCTTTGTATTTCAAGGGTTTTATAGATTATATTTATAGATTTATATAAATAATATACAAGTTATCAACAGGCTTATTAACAAGTGTGGATAAGTTGTTATATTATATAAAGTTATTCACAATGCATTAATATGATAACATAAATATAAGGGGATGTTCAATAAGTTATCCACAAAATTAACAGCTGTTGATAACTTATTTTGTGTAAAATTAATTTTACATAAATTATATAAATTTAATTAGTTTTTTCATAGATTAATTTTAAAAGTAAGGTAAAAGAATAATAATTAATTAAAGTAATTTATGTGTTTTTAATAAAATAAATAAAAAAGTATTTTAAAAGTGAAGATTAATAACAAGTTGTGAGTTAATTTGTGGATAACTTTATAACTATAGTTATAAAGTAGAATTTAAATTAATAATATATCTTAGAAAGTATAATATTTAAAAAGAATAGAATTTAAAGATAACATAATATTTTTTATAAAAATAAGAGTAATTATTTTTCCTTTATAAAATGAATATTTAAAACTTTATAAAAGTAAAATAAGGGTGAGATAATAAATCTTTAAGTAAGTTATTTTCTTGACAGAGGCCAACTTGAAAGATATAATTAAACAGTAAAACCTAAATTAGCGAGTAAGTAGAAAGTTTTTAGCTTTTTACTAGAATAAAAATACTGGTTGAAGGGGGTGTATTTAAATGTTCATGACATATCAACCTAAAAAAAGACAAAGAAGTAAAGAGCATGGATTCAGAAAGAGAATGAAAACTAAATCTGGAAGAAATGTTTTAAAGAGAAGAAGACAAAAAGGTAGAAAAAGATTAACAGCATAAGGGCCGCATTTTGTGGCCTTTTTCTGCACTAAAAAGCAGAAAAAAGGGGAGCAATTTTAAATGTTACTAAGTTTAAGAAAGAACAATGAGTTTAGAACAGTTTATAGAAGAGGAAAATCTTATGCTAATGACTTACTAGTTCTTTATGTTTATCCTAATAGGAAGAATGTTACAAAAGATGGAGAACGTTTCAATAAAATAGGCGTTTCAGTTAGTAAAAAGGTTGGAAAAAGTGTAGTTAGAAGTAGAGTTAAAAGACTTATACTTGAGAATTACAGAAATAATTCTAGTGAACTTAAAAAAGGCTATGACTTTGTGTTTATTGCTAGAGTTGCTATAAACGGTAAGGATTTTAAGCAAGTAGGGAAAGCCATGAATAATTTAATAAAAAAGGCAGGTCTACGAGAGAATGAAAAAATTGTTCATAGTAATGATTAAATTCTATAGAAAATATATTTCGCCTTTAAAAAGGCCTTGTTGTAGATTTTATCCAACGTGTTCTCAATATGCGTTAGAGGCTATACAAAAGTACGGTGCTTTTAAAGGAGGACTTATGAGTATTGGAAGAATATTAAGGTGTAATCCATTTTGTAAAGGTGGATATGACCCTGTAAAATAAATATATACAGTTAAATATAGGAGGGTAATGTATTGCAGACAATTTTAAAGCCGCTAACTAATTTATTCACAATGATATTTCAAGCTATCCACGGCTTTGTTTCCTCACTAGATTTTTTTGGTGTAGGAGCTGGATATGTAATAACAATTTTCTTATTAACTTTATTAGTAAGATTAATATTATTACCACTAAATATAAAGCAAACTAGATCTCAACAAAAGATGCAAGAGATGCAACCTGAAATAGCTAAGCTTCAGAAGAAATACAAAAATAATCCTGAAAAGGCTCAACAAGAGGTTATGAAGCTTTACAAGGAAAATAATATAAACCCTATGAGTGGATGCTTACCTTTAGTAATTCAAATGCCAATATTATTTGCATTATACTATGTGTTTACTGGATTAGGAGAGTTAAAAGGAGTATCTTTCTTATGGATGGGAGATTTATGGGCTCCTGATAAGACATTTATATTACCTATATTATCAGCTGCAACAACATTTTTATCATCTTTCATAATGACAAGATCTACTCAGTCTCAATCTGGTGGCGCAGCACCTGGTGGATTAAATATGAATACTATGAATATAGTAATGGCTGGTATGATGGGTGTAATGTCAATACAATTCCCATCAATGCTTGTATTATATTGGATAATAGGTAACTTAATTCAAATGGTTCAATCATATTTCTTAGTTGTTTTACCTAATAAGAGAAGAGCTAGAGAGAAAGAACAATCTAAAGATGTAAAGTAGAAAAATTTGTTTTACTTTTCTAAGGTGGTGATAAGGGTATGAATATAATTGAGATTACTGGAAAAACTGTTGAGGATGCATTAAAAAATGCTTTAAAGCAGTTAAACACTACAGAAGATAAAGTAGAGGTTACAGTTATAGAGGAAGGTAGTAAAGGATTCTTTAATTTAATTGGTACAAAGCAAGCTAAAATATCAGTTAAATTAAAAAGAGACAGAATCTTAGAGGCTAAAAAGTTTTTAAGAGATATCTTAGATAACATGAATATACAAGCTGAAATTACTATTGAAGAAAGTAAGGATTTAGTAAAAATAAATCTTACAGGACCTAAAATGGGAGCAATTATAGGCTATAGAGGAGAAACTCTAGATTCTCTTCAGTATTTAACAAGTTTAGTAGTAAATAAATCTAAAGAGGATAAATACAAAAGAGTTGTTTTAGATACTGAAAATTATAGACAAAAGAGAGAAGAAACTCTTAGAAGATTAGCTAATAAGATTGCTTACAAGGTTAAAAAATCAGGAAAAGTTATAAAACTTGAACCTATGAATCCTTATGAGAGAAGGGTTATTCATTCAGAATTACAAAATAATGAATTTGTAAAGACCTTTAGTGAAGGTGAAGAACCTTACAGAAGGGTTGTAGTAGATATAAAGAATTAAAAGGAAAGTTTTAAACTTTCCTTTTTTTTATCCACATAAATAGTTAATTGTTTGTGGATAAGTTTTTCTTACCTGTAGAAAACTTAATGATTTTAATTTTAATAAGGTGAATTTGTTTAAAATTTATCTTATTTTTTTATTTGTTATAGTATTTAATTAATTGGGTAGTATTTTTAAGTAAGTAAGCTATTTAATAAATTAGAAAAAACATATTTTTTTCCCATAAATAATATGACTTAAAATTTTGACTTATTTTGCTTTGTTGGGTAAAATCAATATTAGTTCAAATTTGAGAATATAATTATATAAGGAGGAGCTTATGAAAGAATTCGATACTATTGCTGCTATAGCTACAGCATTAGGAGAAGGTGGAATAGCTATAATTAGAGTATCAGGAAATAAAGCTCTTGAGATTGTAAATAAAATATTCAGAGGAATAAATGGAAAAGATTTATTAGACATAAAACCATATACAATGAGATATGGTCATATGATAGATGAAAATAATGAAGTTATAGATGAAGTTATAGTGAGCTTTATGAAGGGGCCTAGAAGTTTTACTGCTGAAGATACAGTAGAGATAAACTGTCATGGTGGTATAGTAGCTACTAATAAGGTATTACAAAATGTAATAAAAGCAGGAGCAAGACTTGCAGAGCCTGGTGAATTTACAAAAAGAGCCTTTTTAAATGGTAGAATAGATTTAAGCCAAGCAGAAGCTGTTATGGATATAATAACTGCAAAAACTGAGCTTTCAATGAAGTCAGCTATGACTCAAAGTCAAGGAAGACTTTCTAATGAAATAAACAATCTTAGAAAAGAAGCTTTAGATATACTAGCTTTAATAGAATATGCTGTTGATTTTACAGAAGATGATGAGGAACCAGATGAAACTATACCAGTTAAAGTTAAAGAGGATGTTATAACTCTTAAAGATAAAGTTGACCATTTAATTGATACAGCAGATGAAGGGAAACTTATTAGAGATGGATTGAGCATGGTTATAGTTGGAAAACCTAATGTTGGAAAGTCATCTCTTTTAAATGCTTTATTAAATGAAAAGAGAGCTATAGTAACTGATATAGCTGGTACTACAAGAGATGTAATAGAAGAATATATAAACTTAGATGGAATACCTGTTAGATTAGTAGATACAGCGGGAATAAGAGAAACAGAGGATGTTGTAGAAAAAATAGGTGTTGAAAAGTCTAAGGAAAAGATAAATGAAGCTGATTTAGTTATACTTATGCTAGACACAAGTAGAGAACTAGATGATGAGGATAAAGAAATTATCGATTATATTAAAGATAGAAAATACATAGTACTTTTAAATAAAGTTGATTTAGATAGAAAGTTATCCTCAGATATTGTGGATAACTTAGAAAATAAAATCGAGTTATCTGCAAAAACTGGTTTTGGTATAGATGCTTTAAAAGATAAAATAAAAGAATTATTTTTTAATGGTTCAATTGATGCAGAAAGTGTTATGGTAACTAATACAAGACACAAAGAAGCTTTATATAGAGCTTCTGAAAATTTAGAAGGGGCATTAAAAGGACTTAATAACAATGAATTCTTAGATTTAGTTTCAATTTATGTTACTTCTGCCTTAAGAGCATTAGGAGAAATAACAGGAGCTGAATTAGAAGAAGATTTAGTAAACAAAATATTTGCAGAGTTTTGTTGTGGAAAATAGGAGAATGATTAAATATGAGATATGATGCAGGAAGTTATGATATAGTTGTTATAGGTGCTGGTCATGCAGGTTGTGAAGCAGGATTAGCTGCAGCTAGAATGGGATGTAAAACTTTAGTTTGCACATTAACATTAGATTCTGTTGCTATGATGCCATGTAATCCTAATATTGGTGGAACTGCTAAGGGACATCTAGTTAGAGAAATAGATGCTTTAGGTGGAGAAATGGGTGTTAATATAGACCATACCTTCATCCAGTCTAAGATGTTAAATACCTCTAAAGGACCTGCTGTACACTCTTTGAGAGCACAAGCTGATAAGAAAAAATATCAAGAAAGAATGAAAAGAGTTTTAGAAACACAAGAAAATCTTTATTTAAGACAGTTAGAAGTAGTAGCTGTTGAAGTTGAAGAGGGAAAAGTTAAAGGTGTGTTAACTAAAAATGGTGGTTTTTTTGAGTGTAAAGCCGTTATAATGACAAGTGGAACATACTTACAAAGTAGAATAATAATTGGAGATGTTAGCTATAGCCAAGGGCCAAATGGACTTAGTAATGCTACTGAACTTTCAAAATCATTAATAGATTTAGGAATTGACCTTAGAAGATTTAAAACTGGTACTCCAGCTAGAGTAAATAAAAGAAGTGTGGATTTCTCTAAAATGATAGAGCAACCAGGAGATGAAGAAATAATACCATTTTCTTTTATAAGTGGAGACATATATAGAGAGCAAGTTTCATGTTGGTTAACTTACACCAATGAGGAAACACATAAGGTAATTCAAGAAAATATACATAGATCACCAATGTATAATGGTAGCATAAAAGGTGTTGGACCAAGATACTGCCCTTCAATAGAGGATAAAGTAATGAGATTCCAAGATAAAGATAGACATCAAATCTTTATAGAGCCAGAAGGTGATGATACAGAAGAAATGTATGTTGGAGGAATGTCTTCATCTCTTCCAGAAGATGTTCAAGTTAAAATGTTAAAAACAGTTCCAGGACTTGAGAATGCTGAAATTATGAGAACTGCTTATGCAATTGAATATGATTGTATAGACCCAACACAATTAAAGGCTTCATTAGAATTTAAAAATATTGATGGATTCTTTAGTGCAGGTCAAATAAATGGTAGCTCAGGCTATGAAGAGGCTGGTGCTCAAGGAATAGTGGCAGGTATAAATGCAGCTTTAAAAGTTCAAGGTAAAGAGCCAATGATTTTAACAAGGTCAGATGGATATGTAGGAGTTTTAATTGATGATTTAATAACTAAGGGAACTAATGAACCTTATAGAATGATGACATCAAGAGCAGAGTATAGATTATTATTAAGACAGGATAATGCTGACTTTAGATTAACTGAAATAGGTCATAAAGTAGGCTTAGTTACTGAAGAAAGATGGAAGAAGTTTAAAGAAAGAAAACATAATTTAGAAAAAGAACTTGAAAGACTTAAAGAACTTCAAATAACTAATAAAGCTGAAAATAATGAGAAGATAGTTGAGTTAGGTTCAACAGAACTTAAAAAGCCAATAAAGATGTATGAACTTATAAAAAGACCAGAGTTAGATTATTTTTCATTAGCGTGTTTAGACCCAGAAAGACCTGATTTACCAAAAGATATTGGAGAGCAAATAAACATAATAGCTAGATATGAAGGATATATTCAAACTCAATTAGAACAAGTAGCTCAATTTAAAAAGTTTGAGAAAAAAGTTCTTCCTGAAGATTTAGATTATAATGATGTAAATAGTTTAAGAATAGAGGCAATACAAAAGCTAAATAAAATAAGACCTTTAAACATAGGTCAAGCATCAAGAATATCAGGGGTATCCCCAGCGGATATATCAGTTCTTTTAATATTCTTAGAGCATTATAGAAAAACTGAAAAGAATAATAAGTAAGTAAAAAAGTTATTAAGAAGTTTTCAACAGCACCTGTGGATAAGTATTGTGAAAAAACTTAAAAAGGTGCTGTTTTAACACTTTTAAAAAGTTATCCACCTGTGGATAACTTTAGTTTTTTAGTAGAAAATAAAATTTATAATATACTTTTTCATAATCTTAAATTTGGAGGATTAAAAATGCAATATTTTGATTTAATGAAAAAAGCATGTGATAGTGTAAATATGGAATTTAATGAAGATAAATATGAAAAATTTATGCTATATAAAGATTTATTAAAAGAATGGAATGAAAAAATAAACTTAACTGCTATAACTGAGGATGAAGAAATTATAAAGAAGCATTTTATAGATTGTATAAAAGCCTTTAAAGCTGAAGAATTTAAAAATGCTAAAACTGTAATAGATGTTGGAACAGGTGCTGGATTTCCAGGATTACCTATAGCTATTATGAGAGAAGAAGTTGAAGTTACCTTATTAGATTCTTTAAATAAAAGAATAAATTTTTTAAATGAAGTTATAAATAAATTAGGTTTAAAAAATGTTGAAACTATACATTCTAGAGCAGAGGATGGAGCAAGAAAAAAAGAGTTAAGAGAAAGTTTTGATATTGCAACATCAAGAGCTGTTGCAAATATGTGTGTTTTAAGTGAATTTTGTATTCCTTATGTAAAGGTTAATGGAAATTTTATAGCATTAAAAGGACCTAATATAACTGAAGAATTAAATGAAGCTAAAAATGCAATTGGAACCTTAGGTGGTAAACTTAAAGGGATAACTGAAGTAGAGATTGAAGGTACGGATTTAAATCACAATTTAGTTATAATAGATAAAATAAAAAGTACTCCTAAGACTTACCCTAGAAAAGCAGGAAATGTAACAAAAAAACCATTAAAATAAATATGATGTTTATTAATATAAAAATAGAAATGTTTCACGTGAAACATTTCTATTTTTTTCATTTTTTTAAGGATAAATAACAAATATCATCTTTTATTATGTAATGTAAAAATATATAATAAAATAGATGTATTAGAAGGGAGGTGAATGTTCAAGAATATGTTATTCTTGGATGATTTTAATGAAAACAATTTGTGTTTTTAATCAAAAAGGTGGAGTTGGAAAAACAACAACAAATATAAATTTATGTTCATACTTAGCTATGCAGGGATTTAAAGTTTTAGCTATAGATATAGACCCTCAAGGAAACACTACAAGTGGCTTAGGTATAGATAAAAGAAAATTAGACAAGTCTATATATGAGTTGCTAACAGAAGGAGAAAATATTGAAAACATAATAAAAAAATGTGAATTAGTTGATAATCTTTATGTTGTTCCAGCAAGAATGGAACTAGCTGGTGCAGAGGTAGAAATTATAGATAGAAAAGATAGAGAGCATATACTTAAAAATGCAATAGATAAAATTAAGGATAAATTTGATTTTATATTTATTGACTGTCCTCCATCTCTAGGTGTTTTAACAATTAATGCTTTAGTTGCCTCTCATAGTGTTTTAATACCTATACAAGCAGAATATTATGCTTTAGAAGGAGTTGGACAATTAATAAATACAATAAATTTAGTTAAAAAGTCTTTAAATAAGGACTTAGATATAGAAGGTGTAGTTATGACCATGTATGATTCTAGAACAAACTTAAGTACAGAGGTTTATAAGGAAGTTAAAGAATATTTTAAAGATAGGTTGTATGAAACAACTATTCCTAGAAATGTTAGATTAGCAGAAGCACCTAGTTTTGGACTACCAATATGCCTTTATGATGAAAAGTGTAGAGGTGCTAAATCATATGAAAATTTAACTGAGGAATTCCTAAAAAGACAGGGAGTGAATATAGATGGCTAAAAAATTTGGCTTAGGGAAAGGCTTAGGGGCATTAATTCCCGAAGATAATATTAAAGAAGATAAAATAAAAGATAATGGAATAATAAATATAGACCTTAAAGATATTAAGGCTAATAGTAAACAACCTAGAAAGTTTTTTGATAATGATAAGTTAAATGAGTTAGCTGAATCTGTAAAAGAACATGGAATAATACAACCTTTAATATTAAAGAAAGAAGAAGTTGGATATTCTATTATTGCAGGAGAAAGAAGATTTAGAGCAGCAAAAATAGCTAATTTAAAAGAAGTTCCGTCTGTTATAATGAATATTTCAAATGAAAAGTTATTACAAGTTTCTTTAATAGAAAACATTCAAAGAGAAGATTTAAATCCTATAGAAGAAGCTTTAGCTTATGAAAGATTATTAAAAGAGTTTTCTTTAACTCAAGAATCACTTTCAAAGACTATGGGTAAATCAAGAGCCTCTATAACTAATACTATGAGATTATTAAAATTAGATGATAGAGTTAAAGAGTATATTATAGAAGGTGTAATTTCTGAAGGACATGGAAGAGCTTTATTATCTTTAGATAATGAAGAACAATATAAAATGTCACAGAAAATAATAGATAATTCTTTATCTGTTAGAGAAACAGAAAAATTAGTTAAAAAATTAATGAATAATGTAGCTGAAGAAAATGCATCAAAAAGAAGAAAGCCTTTAAATCCTTACTATAAAGATGTAAGAGATAGACTTCAAGATCATTTTGGAACTAAGGTTAACTTAAATTCTAATAAAAATAAAGGTAAAATAGAGATTGAGTACTATTCAGAAGAAGATTTACAAAGAATACTAGATATTATAAATCTTTAAAATGTTTCACGTGAAACATTTTAAAAATATGAAGGGATGATAAATCACATGGAAAATATACTAAATATACTTACAGAATATTCAACTTATATTACAATAGGATTAATAGTATTAGTATTAATTCAATTTATAATGTTAATAGTAGCTTTTAGAAGTTTAAGTAAAGTTGAAAATAAATTTAGAAAACTTATGAGGGGAGTTAATAATAAAAATTTAGAAGAGCTTATTAAATCTTATTTTGATAAAGTAGAAGAGGTAGAAAAAAATTCAGAAGAAACTTTAAAAACAAACAAAGTTTTAAGAGAAAAAGTTGAAAAATGTACTCAAAAAGTATCTGTTATAAGATATAAAGCCTTTGAAGATGTAGGTAGTGATTTAAGCTTTTCAGTTGCATTATTAGATGGAGAAAATAACGGAGTAATCTTAACAGGAATTTATGGAAGAGATTATAGTACAACATATGCTAAGCCAATAGATAAAGGAATATCTAGATATGATTTATCTGAAGAGGAATTACATGTGTTAAATGCTGCAATGAATAAATAAAATTTAAATAGGATATATTAGATAAGATTTTCTTATTTAATATATCCTATTTTTATGTTTCACGTGAAACATTTTTATTGATTTAAAGAATATTTTTTAAAGTAGTATCTAATAAATTATTTTTAAAACCTTTAGATTTTAATACACAATGATGAATTCCGCTAGATATTGTTTTTGCAAGTAGCATTACAGTATATAATCTAGTATTTTGTAAAATCATAAAATCTAGAGAACCTGTGATATTTACAAAGCCTAGTATTCTTAAATCTCCTATTTCAGGCAAATCTTTATTAAGTGCTTTACCAGGTTTAAGAGGCTTTCTTTCTATAATTACATTTCCAACAGAGTCAACTGACCCTAAAGATGCATCTATTGATATAATAAAGGGTTTTTTATGTTTTGATTTTATGAATTTTATTGTTTCTTTTAAATTACCTGCATGTACAGTATTTTCTAAAGTGCCATATACAAATATATTGTCTTTACATAAAAATTTAATTTTATCTCCTACTAAGGGACCTAAGGAGTCTCCTGTAGACCTATCAGAACCTATACAAAGAAAAATTATTGGTCTATTAGATTTTATTATTTCAGATAATTCTTCACAAAGATAATCTCTAATTTTAAAGGCTGCTTTTGAATCTAAAGAATTTACACAAAAATCTGCACACATTATATCACCTTCCTTATTAGAAATTATTACCATTAAAATTAAGTATATACTATAAAATATTAACTTTTCTTAGAATTTTAAAAAAAAGCACTAAAAATATTAAAAATAAAACTCCTAAAAAGCCCATAGTTTCTATACCTATAAATATACATATTAACATTATTAATGGATGTATTCCTAAGGTTGATGACATTAACTTAGGTTCTAAAAATTGTCTAAATAAAAATATAAAAATATAAATTAATAATAAAAAAAGAGAAGTTAAAATATTTCCATTAATATAGTATATAAATATAAGTGGAAAATATATAAGAGGCATTCCTAAAACAGGAACTAAATCTAATAAAGCTGCCAAAAAACTTAATAAAAGAGAATATTTAATACCTAAAATAGAAAAGCTTATAAAGCTTATAAAAAATGATATTAAAATTAAAATTAAATATGATAAACAGTAATTTAAAAACATTTTTTTTATTTCAACAATTAGTAAGAATATTTTTTCGCTTTTTTTTATACTAAAATATTCATATATTAGCTCTCTAAATTTAAAGTTAACTAGTTCTTTAGTTAAAAAATAGGTAGATAGTATTGTAAATATAATTACCATAATAGTATATGGAAGATAACTTACGAATAAAAAAATTTGTTGAATTATTAAGGTGCTAAAAGAAATAAAAATCTTTGTAAGTTCTTTAAAGGAAGAAGTTAAAATTTCCTTTAATAAATTTAAAGTTTCTGAATTAGCAAAAAATCTTTGAATATAAAATTGAAAAGTATTAAATTGATTTTGTATTTCCTTAGAGTTATTAGAGATAAATTCTTGAATATTGTTAGTTAAGGAAGAAGATTCATATATTAAGCAAATAATAAATAATATTAAAGATAATAAGATTAAAGAAAAAAATATAAAATTAATTATTAGAGAACTTAATACTATGTTTATTTTTAGCTTTTTAAATAAGTAAGTTGTTGGAATTTTTAGTATTAAGGCAAAAATAAAAGCTAATATAAAAGGAAGAGTAAATTTTAAAGTTTTAAAAAAGATAAAAAATATAAGTGTGTATAAAAGAAAAAACACACTTATTTTTTTACCTTCGATTATTAAATTTTTCATGAGTTAGAAGTGACTACCTCCTAGAAATTATTTCTTTTATAACTTCAACAAATCTATACACTTCTTCTAAGGTGTTAAAATACCCTAAACTTATTCTTATACTTCCCCTAGGGTAAGAACCTACTGTTTTATGTGCAAGAGGAGTGCAATGAAGTCCTGTTCTACAACTTATATTAAATTCACTATCTAATAAAAATCCTACAAACTCAGGGTCCATGCCTTCAATATTGAAAGAAATTGTTGAAGTTTTCATTTTTGCATCCATAGGACCATAAATCTTAATTTCAGGAATTTCACTAAGTAAATCCATAGCTTTTTGGCAAAGCTCTTCTTCTTTTAACCTTATATTTTCTATTCCCTCTTTTTTTATAAATTTTATACCTTCATAAAGACCTATAATACCAGGAGTATTTAAAGTTCCATATTCAAATTTATCAGGTAAATCTTGAGGTTGTTCAACTAAAGAGGAATTACTTCCAGTACCACCAGAAAAAATGTTTTTGCAGATAGAATTTAGTTTATCATCTATTATAAAACCACCTATTCCTTGAGGACCTAAAAGTGATTTATGCCCTGTAAAGGCTAAAGCATTTATATTAAAATCTGTCATATCAATTGGAATAACACCAGCTGTTTGAGCAGAATCTAATATAAAGAAAATATTATTCTCTTTGCAAATATGACCAATTTCTTTTATAGGTTGAATTGTTCCAACTAAATTAGAAGCATGAGATAATATTATAAGCTTTGTGTTTTCTTTAATTTTTTCTTTAATTTTTTTTATAGATACTAGACCTTTAGAATCGCATTCAATTATATCTAGTTCTACATTAGGAAGTTCTTTAGTGATTTTTGATAAAGGTCTTAAGACAGAATTATGTTCCATAGATGTAGTAATTATATGCCAGTTAGGTTTAATTATTCCTAAAAGTAACATATTTAAAGCCATTGTAATATTACTTGTAAAAATAACATTTTCACTTTTAGGAAAATTAAAAAAATTAGCTAATTCATAGCGACAGTTATAAACTATTCTGCTACTTTGTAGAGAGGAGGAAGAAGAACCTCTATTTGCACTTCCACCTTCAAAACTCATGTAATTCATCATAGCTTTTATTACATTTTTAGGTTTAGGAAAAGTTGTTGCTGCATTATCAAAATATATTTTATCCATAAGAAAAACCTCACATGAAAATTTTAATTATTCCGTATATTGTAAAGCCTAAACCAAGTAAAATCATTAAGAATTTAACACTTTTATCAGCTTTACCTGTAATTTCTTTTTTTACTAAACTTCCGCCCTTAGCAGCCATAAAATTTAAAAATATAAACCAAGCTAAAGTAGTTATAAACATAGATATTATGGCAACAAAAAAGAAGTGCTTACCAGATAGTTTCCAAATGCTCATTATACCAGCACTTACTGCCATCCAAACTGATAAGGTCATAGGATTTACAAAGGTCATTAAAAAGCCATTTATAAAACCATTACCAGTTTTATGTTTTCCTATGGTTTCAACACATTTTTCATCTAAACTTTTTTTAGAAGATTTAAATAATATGTTGATTAGTATAAGTACTAAGCCTGAAATAATCCAAAAGGCACATTCTACATACTTATTTAAATTTAATAATTGGGCTACTCCGAAGTTTATTAATAATATGTACAAATAATCGGCGGCAATGGCTCCTAAGGAAACTTCAAAGCCATTTTTAAATCCTTTATCTAGAGATTGTGTTGCAGCTTCTATTGCTGCAGGACCTAATGGAATGGAAACTACAAGTCCAGTTACAAGTCCAGATAAAATCGCCTTTAAATAGAAAAAAGACATACCAAAACTCCTTTAACAGTTGTTTTTATAAATTTACATATTTATATTATAGTTCAAAATAGAAAAGCTTTCACCCTTATTTTGAAAGTGTTAACTTTTATAATATATACTTATATGTATAATATTATTATGATTGACTTTTAGGAGGGAAAAATAATGAAGGACTTTATTATGGTGTTTAATAATACTCATGAGGCAATGGAAGGTGAGAGAATATTAAAAGAGAATAGTATAACTTTTATAATTATGCCAACGCCTACATATATAACTAAGAGTTGTGGTATAAGTGCAGCTTTTAATAAAGACCAAATAGAAAAAATTGAAAGCTTAGATATTAAATTTAAAAACATATATTCAATAACAAAAAATGGATTTGAAGTATATAAATAGGCTTTAAAATCATAGGGAGTGGATTAATGTTATTAGATAGTCTGCTAGGAATTAATTTTGACTTTGACCAGATTAGGTTTGGTAAAATAAAAATATCTTTATCTACAATTGATTTTTTATTAAAAAAATTTATAACAATATGTGTAATATTAATTTTTATGGCTTTAATAATTAAAGTGGGAAGTAAATTGATAGATAAAGCTGTAAAAAAACAAATAGAAACAAACTTTAAGTTTTCTTTAGATACTAGAAAGGCAAATACCTTAGGCTCGCTTTTAAAGAGTATTTTAATGTATTCAGTTTATTTTATAGGTATAACTACAATATTATCTATTATATTTGGAAATGTATCTTGGGCCTTTGCATCCATAGGTGGTGTTGCTGTAGGTTTAGGAGCTCAAAGTTTTGTCAAAGATGTTATAAATGGTATTTTTATATTATTTGATAATCAATATAATGTTGGAGATTTTGTAACCATTGAAGGAGTAAGTGGAGTAGTTGAAGTTATAGGCCTTAGAAGTACGGAAATTAGAGATTATGATGGTTCACTACATATAATACCAAATGGAATGATAAGAATGGTTACTAATCATTGTAGGGGAGATATTAGGGTTCAAATTAGTATTGGAATTTCCTATAATGAAGATGTAAGTAAGGTAATAGATACCATAAATTCTGTCTGTGATTTATACAGTAAAGAAAATGAAGATGTAACAGAACCTTTAAAGGTTTGGGGAATTACAGACATAACAAGTTCTAATGTTAATCTTAAAATTAGTGGAAAAGTTAAATCAATGAAACGTTTAGAGATTGAATTAGAAATAAGAAATAAAATTAAGATTGCTTTAGATAAAAAGAAATATATAAAAGATATAATAATAAATTAAATTTATATTTTATATAGGAGGTTATTTAATTTGATAAATAAATTTTATGTTGGTGATATAGTTAAAATGAGAAAGACTCATCCTTGTGGTAGTGATTCATGGGAAATAATAAGAGTTGGTGCTGATATTAAAATAAAATGTTTAGGCTGTTTAAGAATTGTTATGCTTCCAAGAAGTAAATTTCAAAAAGGTGTGAAAAAGATTATAAAATCAATGGCACCAGAAGAAGAAATCATGTAATTATTTTTTTAAAAATTAAATTTATAAAAGTTAAATTTACCTTTATAAATAGGGTTGCAATAACCATCTTTTAATGTTAGAATATTTAATTGTAATCCCTGCTATGCTAGAGCATAGCCGTAGTCCAGAGGGAGGAGGTGTAAATGATGAGAAAATATGAAACTATATTCGTAGCTCACCCATCATTAGACGAGGAAGCTGTTAAAGCTTTAATCGAAAAATTCAAGGGTGTTATAGAAAACGGAAATGGTACAGTTGACAATGTTGATTTCTGGGGTAAGAGAAAATTAGCTTACGAAATCGCTAAAGTTAACGAAGGTTACTATACTTTAATCAACTTCACTGCTAACCCAGAATTACCAAAAGAGTTAGACAGAGTATTTGGAATAACTGACGGAATAATCAGACACATCATCGTTAAAGAAGAGCAATAAGAGGTGGTCGTAAATGAATAAAGTAGTTTTAATTGGTAGACTTACTAAAGATCCAGAGCTTAGATTTGCAGCAGGAAGCGGTACAGCAGTTGCAAGATTTACATTAGCTGTAAATAGACAATTCAAAAAAGATGAAGCTGATTTTATCAGTTGCATAGCTTTTGGAAAAACTGGTGAAACAATAGCTCAATATATTACTAAAGGCAGACAATTGGCTGTTTCAGGTAATATAAGAACTGGAAGTTATGAAGCTCAAGATGGAACTAGAAGATACACTACTGATGTAGTTGTTGAAAGTTTTGACTTTATCGATTCAGGAAATGGCGGAGCAAGAGGTAACTCTGGTTTTGGTTCAGGAAATGATTTCGGTGGTTCTTTCGGTATGCCAGACAATTCATTTAGTGATTCATCATTCAATAGTAATGATGATATGACACCAATTGATGATGGAGACATTCCATTCTAATTCATAATTTAGGTAAGGAGGGAAATCGTGATGAGTAACGTAAAAAGAGGCGGAAAATTCAGAAGAGCAAGAAAAAAAGTTTGCATATTCTGTGTTGATAAAGCTGAATCAATAGATTACAAAGATGTAGCTAAATTAAAGAAATACATCACAGAAAGAGGTAAAATATTACCAAGAAGAATTTCTGGAACTTGTGCTAAGCATCAAAGACAATTAACAGATGCTATCAAGAGATCAAGAAATATCGCATTATTACCATTCACAACTGAGTAATGGTTGCAAACCCCTGATATTTTCAGGGGTTTTTTTTATTATATATTTATTTAATTATATTATGATTAAATAAAATTTATTTGTACACTTATTGTATTAAAGGTATACTTAATAAAACATATAACTAAGGTATAAGTATAAATTTTTTAAGATTTTAGCTTATATTTTAATTTAGTTCTCATTTATTGCATAAGATTAAAAAAATAAATAAAATAAATATATACAATAAAAGGGTATAAATTGGGAGGGTAATATGAAAAAAGATAATTTTAATATCATGGGGGATATAAAGATTATTGAAGAGATAAAAGCGCAAATTATCTGTATTTTAGGAGAGCTATTTACACTTTTAACTAGGGGTAGTAATGTGGCTAAAGATGCCATAGTAAACTGTATAGCATCTTTGATTATTTTACTATACATTTTAGCAGATAAGTTAGGTCATTCTGCCATAGAAGTGGATGAAACAATTAAAAAAAGTTTAAAAATTGGGATAGTTGAAGAAGATAGTTTAGAAAAGCAAGGAGGTAACTTAACTAAGTTATTTAATCATTTAAAAGAAAGAAGATAGTTTATTTTGGAGGAACATATGGAAGAAAAATTTAATAGTAAACCTATAGTTCAAGCAGGTGTTATGGTTGCTTTAACTGTTATATTTATGATGCTTTCAACTTTACCTGTAGTAGGAAGTATAATAAACTTTGTAATTCCAATTCCTATAGCTATACTATATGTAAAGTATAGTTTTAAAATTTCTCTTTGTAATATTATTATTAGTGGAATTTTAGTTGGGCTTTTTATGGGAGTTTTATATGGAATTCAAATAGCTTTATTAAATGGTATTACAGGATTAGTTTTAGGAATATGTGTAAAGAAGAAGTTTTCAGGAGTAAAATCCTTTGTAAGTTTATTGATTGCTAATACAGTTGGAATCTTTATAGAATTAGCATTATTATTTTCTTCACTTACAGGAATTAGTTTTCAAGATTATGTGAATGAAATGGTAGAAATGTTTAATGAAACAGCAAACTTAACTCAACAAATGATGGGAAATGCCCAAGCTAATACTCAAATGTTAGAACTTATGAAATCTGTTGATGCAAATTTTATAATAAGTATGATGCCTATAGTCTTAGGGATTTCTATAATCATTAGAACATTTTTAGTTTACATTGTAGGAAAATACATTATTAATAGATTAGGCTTTAAATTAAATAGTTTACCACCTTTTTCAAAGTGGTTTTTTAATCCAATATTAATTGCCTTAATTGTATTATTAAATATTATTCTTGTATTCTTAGTAACTAAAGGGGTTGCGATTAATAAAGGTATTTATATGCTTAGCTTGAATATATTATTTTTCATGTTAGTAATTCAAGGCTTGGCTGTAATTTCATACCTTTTAAAATATAAATATAAGTTTTCAAACTTTTTTGTGGTTTTTATTAGTATATTAGCAGTTATGTCTATTTCTCAATTATTAGGAATACTAGGTCTTTTAGATGTTTTACTTGATATAAGAGGAGTAGACCCAAATAGTTTAGGAAGTTATATTAAGGAGAAAATAAAAAAGAGAAGCAAATAACTAATATTTATATTTAGTAAGGGGCTGTTAAAATGAAATCAATATTAAAAGATTATAATAAATTTTTAGCTTACTTTGCGCTTGTAATTTTATTGTGCTTGTTATTTTGGAATTTAAATTTAAAAATAATATCTTTAATATTGTCTTTAGCTTATATGACATATTTAATATATAAAATATCTAATTTTTTAAGAGAAGAAAAAAATGAAGAAGAAAAAATAGATAAGTTATATGAAAATATAGATACAAAAATTAAGGATAATATTTTTAATTTAATTTTTCCACTTACCATATTAAATTCTACAGGAGAGATTATATGGTACAATCATAAATTTAGTAAACTTATAAATAATGAAGAACTATTAGAAAATAATTTAGTATCTGTTATAAAAGGTGTTGCCTTAGATAAAATAATTAGAACTGGTAAAGAAAATTCTCAAAATATAAAGATAAAAAATAATATTTATGAGGTCTATAGTGAATCATTAAAACTAGAGGTGTCAGATGAAGAATGCTTTTTAGTATTTTTTAATGATGTAACTTATTTAAAGAAGGCTACAAAAGAAAGTGTTATGCTTTTAGAAGTAGATAATTTTAGTGAGGTTTTAAAAACCATAGATGATGATAAAAAGCCACTACTTATAGCTGAGATAGAGAGAACAATAAAAAATTATGGGAATTCTTTAAATGCTATGATAAAAAAATATGATAATAGCAAATATATCCTATCTGTAGATGACTCAATTATTGTTAAGGAAATTTCAAAAAAGTTTGATATACTAGATACTATAAGAGAAATTAACTTAGGAAATGAAATTGAGGTAACTTTAAGTATAGGTGTTGGAAGAGGGGGAGAAACTCCTTCTGAAAATCAAGAAGATGCTACAAAAGCTAAGGAATTAGCTTTAGGTAGAGGTGGAGACCAAGCAGTTATTAAATCGGGAAAAAATATTGAGTTCTTTGGTGGAAATGCTAAAGAGCTTGAAAAAAGAACAAGAGTTAGAGCAAGGGTTGTTGCACATGTTTTAAAAGAACTTGTTTATGAAAGCAGTACAGTTTATATAATGGGACATAGAAATCCTGACATGGATTGTTTTGGAGCATCCTTTGGTTTAGCTTCAGTAGTGAAGAAGTTAGGAAAAAATGTTAATATAGTATTAGAAAAGGATACTAATGCTATAGAGTTTTTCTTAGACAGGGTTAAAGAAAAAAAAGAATATAATAATCTTTTTATATCTACTGAGGAGGCTAAGAAAAATATAGACGATAATACTTTGCTTATAGTTGTAGATGTTAATAGTGCAAACTATGTCTTAGATAGAGAATTAACAGAGTTAGTTGATAGGGTGGTTGTTATAGACCATCATAGAAGAAGTCCTGAAGATATTAAAGGTGCATTATTAAACTATATAGAAGTCTATGCTTCCTCTACATCAGAACTTGTTACTGAAATGGTTCAATACATGTTAGATAAGCCTAAATTAAAAAGGATTGAGGCAGAAGGACTTTTAGCAGGTATTTATATAGATACTAAGAATTTTTCTTTTAAAACTGGTGTTAGAACCTTTGAAGCTGCTTCTTTTTTAAGAAGATTAGGAGCAGATACAGTAGAGATTAAAAAGATATTTAGTAATAACTTAGAAAATTATATAGCAAAAGCAGAAGTAATAAAATCTGCAAAAGTAGAAAATAAAATTGCAATAGCAGTATGTCCAGAAAGTATTAAGGATACTGTGGTTGCTGCACAAGCTGCTGATGAACTTTTAAATATTACTGGAATTCAAGCATCCTTTGTACTAATAAAATTAGGAGAAGATGTTGCAATAAGTGCAAGGTCTTTAGGGGATATTAATGTTCAAGTTATCTTAGAAGAATTAGGTGGTGGTGGTCATATGACCATGGCAGGAGCTAAGGTGAAAAATAGTACTATAGAAGAAGTTATTAAAAAAATTAAGGAAGCTATTGCAAAAAACTCAAGGGAAGGTGAAAAAAATGAAAGTAATATTACTTCAAGACGTTAAAAAATTAGGTAAAAAAGGCGATGTTATAAATGCATCAGATGGATATGCTAGAAACTTTTTATTTCCAAAGAAGTTAGCCCAAGAAGCAACAGAGAATAATCTTCACATATTAAATCATAAAAAAGAAAATGAAAGAAGACAAAAGTTAGCTGAGTTAGAAGCTGCTCAAGCTTTAGCTAATGATTTAAAAGATAAGGTTATAAAAATAGATGGTAAGGCTGGAGAAAATGGAAAGCTATTTGGAGCTATAACTAGCAAAGATGTAGCAGGTCTTATTAAAAAACAATTCAATGTAGAAGTTGATAAGAAAAAAATTGTTATGGATACAATAAAAATTGCAGGAACTTATAACATAGAAGTTAAACTATATCCAGAAGTTTCAACAAAAATGAAGGTTATGGTTATTCCTGTTCAATAAGAGGAGGATTCTATTTTGAAATCAATTAAAGAATTAGAGGTTTTACAAGAGGTTATGAATAGTGAACTTGGAGTAGAATCTCAAGTTGAAGCCTTAAAAGATATAATAAATAATATATTAGATGAAGGTGCATACAGAGCAAGAGTTATAAGATTTAAAGTACAAAATTATATAAATTCAGCAAATCCTTATGAAAAACTTTATGGATTAAGCAAAATTGTTTCAGAGGGTAAGGGATTAAGTGAAATTCCAACTGAAGAAAATATAAATGAAGCTTTAGAAGATGTTTGTGCTATGATATCAGATGCTATTGCAAGAAGATATGTTCAAAATAAAATAGAAAAAGAAGTTGAACAGTTCTTAATGGAGAAGCAAGAAAAGTATGTTGATGAACTTAGAGTAAACATAATGAAAAAGAAAAAAGGTCCAGAGAATGCAAAGACAGAAAAGAAACTTGAAGAACTTGAAGAATTAGATGAAAAAGTTCCAAATAAAAATATAATGTCTTTATTAAGACCTGATTCTTTTGAAGAAGTAGTTGGGCAAGAAAGAGCTATAAAATCACTTCTTTCAAAATTAGCTTCACCATATCCACAGCACATAATACTTTATGGGCCACCAGGAGTTGGTAAAACAACAGCTGCAAGAATTGCTTTAGAAACAGCTAAAAAATTAAAATCAACTCCTTTTGATGATAAATCAAAATTTATAGAGGTAAATGGTACAACTTTAAGATGGGACCCAAGAGAAATTACAAATCCACTTTTAGGTTCAGTACATGACCCAATATATCAAGGAAGTAAAAGAGATTTGGCTGAAATTGGTGTTCCAGAACCTAAACCAGGTTTAGTTACTGAGGCTCATGGTGGAATATTATTCATAGATGAAATTGGAGAATTAGACGAGATACTTCAAAATAAACTTTTAAAAGTTTTAGAAGATAAGAGAGTTGAATTTTCCTCTTCTTACTATGACCCAGATGATGAGAATACACCTAAATATATAAAATATCTTTTTGAAAAAGGTGCGCCAGCAGACTTTGTTTTAATTGGAGCAACTACTAGAGAACCAGGAGATATAAATCCTGCTCTTCGTTCAAGATGTACAGAAGTTTATTTTGAACCACTATCATCTAGGGATATTGAAAAGATAGTATTAAATGCAGCTAAAAAACTTAACGTTAAGTTAGAAAAAGGATTAGAAAAGAAAATAGCATCTTATACTATAGAAGGTAGAAGAGCTGTAAATATTTTAGCTGATGCTTATGGGCATGCTATTTATGGATTAGATGGTGAAATTCCAGAAGATTTAGAGATAACATCAAAGGATTTAAATGAAGTTATAAGCATAGGAAGATTTACGCCATATGAAATAATTGAAAACTTAGAAGAAAAAGAGGTTGGTCATGTTTATGGACTTGGAGTTTCAGGATTTTTAGGTTCAACAATAGAAATCGAAGCAACTGCTTTTAAAGCTAAGAAAAAAGGTGCAGGAAAAATAAGATTTAATGATACTGCAGGTTCAATGGCTAAAGATTCTGTATTTAATGCAGCATCAGTTATAAAAAGATTAACTGATAAAGATATAAGTGATTATGATATACATGTTAATGTAATTGGTGGAGGAAAGATAGATGGTCCTTCAGCAGGAGCTGCTATTACAATATGTATAATGAGTGCTTTATTAGATAAGCCAATAAGACAAGATTTAGCTATAACTGGTGAAATTTCATTAAGAGGAAAAATCAAGCCTGTTGGAGGTATATTTGAAAAAATATACGGAGCTAGAAGAAAAGGAATTAAGTTAGTAACTGTTCCTAAAGATAATGAAAATGAAATTCCTAAGGGATTAGAAGATATAGAAGTTAAAGCTGTAAGCTCTATAGAAGAACTTATGGAAATAGCTTTTAATTAAAAGAAAGAAAAAGCCTAAATTTATTTTTAGGGCTTTTTCTTTTTTTATGTAGTTATAAATATATGTAGTTATAAATAAAACTATAGGTTTTTCATTAGTTTTCATGTATTATATATATTGTGATAAAGCAAAATTATCTATGGATTATTTTCAATATAATTAAATAGAATTTATTTTTAACTTTATTGATATTACTTTTAATTAATAAATTAAATTACGGGTATTATATTTTGATTATAATTTAAATAAGAGAACATAATTGAGATATATTGGTTAATAACTTAAGTGTTTATAATATAATAAAAAGCTTAATAAAAGTTTATAAGATATAAAATATCTTATAAACTTTTAATGATATTAGAAAATTATTTAAAGGAAAGGAGGAGAAGAAAAGAGGATGGAAGCACCAGTTATGAAAAGTTTGCCACAGAGTATAGAAGCTGAACAATCTGTTTTAGGGGCAATGATAATAGATAAGACAACAATAGCTCAAGCGGCAGAAACACTAAATAAAGATTCTTTTTATAGAGATGCTCATAAGGTAATATTTCAAAGCATAATTGAGATGTATCAAAGAGATCAAGCAGTAGATCAATTAACTCTTTTAGAATACTTAAAAGCTACGGATAGATTAGAAAAGGCTGGGGGTATAAGTTATGTAACTGAAATAAGTGCCTCTGTTTTAAGTACAGTTAATATAAAGTCATACATAAAAATAGTTGATGAAAAAGCTACCCTTAGAAGACTTATAAAATCTTCTACAGAAATTATAGAAAACTGTTATAACAATCAAGAAGATGTAGAAAAAGTTATAGATTCTGCAGAGAAAAAAATCTTTGATTTGTCTGAAAAAAGGTCTTCAAATGATTTTGAACCTTTAAGTGTTGTTCTTGAAAGAGGATTTGAGCAAATTGAAGCTATATTTAATAATGAAGGAGAGCTTACAGGAGTTGGTTCTGGATTTAAAGATTTAGATGAAATGACTTCAGGATTTCAAAAGGGTGATATGGTACTTATAGCTGCTAGACCTTCTATGGGAAAAACAACTTTTGCTCTTAATATAGCTGAACATGCTGCATTGAGAGAGGGAAAAAGCGTTGTTATATTTTCTTTAGAAATGTCAAAGGAACAGTTAGCTTATAAGTTATTATGTTCAGAGGCTAATGTTGATATGTTAAGTCTTAGAACAGGTAAGTTAACTCCAGAGGACTGGGATAATATAGCTAAGGCATCTGGTCCTTTAGCTTCAGCTAAAATATACATAGATGATACTGCTGGGGTTTCTATAATGGAAATGAGGTCTAAGTGTAGAAGATTGAAGATGGAGCATGGAATAGACCTTATTTTAATTGACTACTTACAACTTATGAGTGGAAGTGGTGAAAGTAGACAACAAGAAGTTGCAGAAATTTCAAGAAATATAAAAGCTATAGCTAAAGAAATGGAATGTCCTGTTGTAGCCTTATCTCAGCTTTCACGTGCACCAGAGCAAAGAGCAGACCATAGACCTATGTTATCTGACCTTAGAGAATCTGGTTCAATAGAGCAAGATGCTGACCTTGTTATGTTTTTGTATAGAGATGAGTATTATAATAAGGAAACTGAAGATAAAAATGTTGGAGAATGTATAATAGCAAAGCAGAGAAACGGTCCAGTTGGGACTGTTAAACTTGCATGGCTTGGACAATATAGTAAATTTGCAGATTATGAAGCTATTCATAAGAATATATAAATTTAGGGTATATCATTTTTGATATACCCTAAATTTATTGGTATCACTATATTAAAATGTATATAATAATTAAGTGATTATATTTTTAAATAATATTACTTATAAAGTAAATTATATCTTTATTAAAGGAGAGGATATTTGTGAATAAAAAGATAGGATTTATAGGTTGTGGTAACATGGGAAGTGCTATGGTTTTAGGAATACTAAAGTCTGGCATTGTAGATAAGGAAAATATTATAGCTTCCTGTTCAAGAAAGGAAAGTGCAAAAAGAATAGAAAATCAATTAGGAATAAATACAACTCTTGATAATAAAGAGGTTTGTAATAAAAGTGATATTATATTCCTTGCAGTAAAGCCATATATGTATAAAGAAGTGATAAAAGAAATTAAAGATTGTATTAATTTAAATAAAACTATTGTAACTATAGCAGCAGGAATTAATTTAAGTGATGTTGAAAAATGGTTTGAAAAGGATACAAAAATAGTTAAGACTATGCCAAATACACCAGCTTTAGTTGGAGAGGCTATGAGTGCTATTTGCCCTAATAAGTTAGTAAGTGATGAAGAATTAAAAGAAATTATGGATATATTTAATGCCTTTGGAAAGTCAGAAGTATTAAGTGAAAAGGACTTTCATGGGTTCATAGCTCTTTGTGGTTCATCACCAGCTTATGTTTATATGTTTATAGAAGCTATGGCAGATGCTGCAGTAAGAGAAGGTATAAGTAGAGAAAAAGCATATAAATTAGCTGCACAGTCAGTTTTAGGTTCAGCTAAGATGGTATTAGAAACAGGAGAACATCCTGCTAAATTAAAAGATAATGTTTGCTCTCCTGGAGGGACAACAATTGAGGCTGTTTTAGAATTAGAAGAAACAGGTTTTAGAAGTTCTGTTATGAATGCTATGAAGAAGTGTTCAAAAAAATCTAAAAAAATGTAATGTTTTTATTGACAAAAAATAAAAAAACATATATACTTTAATCATGATAATCATTATCAATTAGAAGATTGGTTATTATTCATGAACTGAAAAAAGACAAACAAATACAATAAACACAAACAAAACATAATAAAACTCCTACAAGAGTCCCTAGATTTTTCTAGGGGCTTTTTATTTTATCAACTATGTAAATAATATAACAAAAAAATATTATCAAAAGTATTATTCAATTTTTCAAATCATATAATAATACAAATAATATTTAGGGGATTATTAACAATAATTTAGATAATAAAGTTTAATAAATATTCTTTTATTTGAATTGTTTCTATGTATAAAATTTTTAATTTTATACAATTACAGAAAATAAAATAAGTTAATAGGGTTTAATGTTTTATGAAAATTTTTGAAGTTATTTTATTAATTTTAGTTTCTATATTTTTAGTTTGGTATATCCTTAGATTTAAAGGCGAAGATAAATATTAATTAAAGCAATTTAAATTAATAGCCTTTATTTTGAATTTGTACTTTGAGTATAAAAATATTGAAAAAAAATACTAAATATGATAACACTATAAATAGTATTATTAGATTTAGGGGTGGAAGAATGTTTAAAAAAAGCAGGGGTATAGCACTTTATCACCAATTAGAGACAGAGCTAATTGACCTTATAAATAGTGGACAACTTAAAGAAGGTGATAAATTACCTTCTGAGAGAGAACTTTGTGAAAAGTATAATGTAAGTAGAACTACTGCTAGACAAGCTATAGGAGATTTAGAGAGAAAAGAATATGTTTATAAAATTCAAGGAAAAGGAACATTTGTATCTCCTAAAATTTATAAACAACAATTATTAAAGTTTTATAGCTTTACAGAGGAGATGAAAAAGTTAGGCAAAAAGCCTTCTTCTCAAATATTATCCTTTGATTTAATTAAAGCTAGTGAAAGGGTAAGTAAAAATTTAGGTATTTATGAAAATGCCTTTGTATATAAAATTATTAGACTTAGAATAGCAAATGAAACACCTATGATGGTGGAATGTACTTATTTGCCTCAAAATAGATTTATTGATTTAAAAGAACAATGGCTTAAAGAAAGACCTATGTATGACATTTTTAGAGAAATTTATAATGTTAATTTAACAAAGGCTAAGGAGAGTTTTAAACCAATATTAATTTCAGAAGGTGATTCTAAGCTATTAAATGTTAAAGAAAATACAGCAGCTATGAAAATAGAAAGAATTACTTTTGAAGGCGAAAGAGTTATAGAATATACAGTAAGTGTTTCAAGAGGAGATAAATTTGAATATACTGTAGTTTTAGAAGAAGACTAATAAAAGAAGAGACATATTAATATGTCTCTTCTTTATTTTAAGCTTTGTTATTACTACCACAAAGAAGTATTTTATGCTCAACTATTTTTCTCATAGCTTCTTTCCCAGGAGTCATATATTTTCTAGGGTCATTAGCTTTAGGATTAGCAATAAAATATTCTTTAACTGCATTAGAAAAAGGTATTTTTAAATCTGTTGCTACATTAACTTTACATATACCAAGGCTTATAGCTTTTTTTACTAATTCATCAGGAACATCTGAAGCACCATGTAAAACTAAAGGTACAGAGACTTTTTCTTTTATTTTAATTAATCTATCAAAATCTAGTTTAGGTGTTCCCTTGTATAATCCATGAGCTGTTCCTATAGCTATAGCTAGAGAGTCAATATTTGTTCTTTCAACAAATTCTAAAGCGGCATCAGGATCTGTATATGCACCTTCATTTTCATCTACAATTAAGTCATCTTCAACGCCAACTAATTTTCCAAGTTCAGCTTCAACTGTAGCATCATATTTATGAGCAAAGTTTACAACATCTAAGACAGTTTTTATATTTTCTTCAAAAGATAGATGAGAGGCATCTATCATAGAGGATTTAAATCCAGTTTTTATATGCTCTTTTATAAGACTTGGTTTTTCAAAATGGTCTAAATGTATTGCTATTGGAATATCATATTTTTCAGAAGCTACAGAAGCCATGGCTACTATATAATCTGGACCAGCATAATCTATAGTTCCAGGAGTTCCTGCTATTATTACAGGTGATTTAAGTGAAGCTGCAGTTTCAACAACTACTTGAAAAGTTTCTAGATTGTGTATGTTAAAAGCAGGTATAGCATAATTACCTTTTTTAGCTCTTAAAAGCATATCCTTTGTAGATTTTATATTATTCATAAAAAACACCTCTCATAGATTAATCATTATATTCGTGGATTATAACACCCTTAACAACTCTATTAACAGTTCCATCAGGTCTTGGATTATCAGGTGAAATTCCAAGTTTTAAGGAGTTGAAAAGTGAAAGCATTTGTCC
Organism: Clostridium sp. TJA038; assembly: GCF_058310255.1. Classification (NCBI taxonomy): domain Bacteria; kingdom Bacillati; phylum Bacillota; class Clostridia; order Eubacteriales; family Clostridiaceae; genus Clostridium; species Clostridium sp. TJA038. The sequence goes on from NZ_JBZEFA010000008.1 coordinate 37,092, forward strand.
AAGTAATATATAATAAAAAGATATAAAGGTATCTTCTAATTTAGAACCATTAGTTGTTATATATTCATGAGAAATGTCTTTTAAATTTTCTTTGTTCAAATAGCTAAAAATAGCAATTTTTTGATTACCTAAGTCATTATAAATTTCTTTAATTAAGTCATAATCATAAAGTGATGTATAATCATTAGAAGAACATAAAATAACCACTAAGGTATTATCATTTATTATTGATTTAGGACCGTGTCTAAATCCTAAAACTGATTCACAAACTGTAACTTGTTTACCAGAGGTTAATTCAAGATTTTTTAGTGCCATTTCATTACATAATCCTTTTAATGGACCAGAACCTAAATAAACAATTCTTTCACAGTTAATATCAGAAATTCTTTTTGCGTCTTTCCATTGATTATCAAGAGAAGTTTGTCCGTTTTTAACTAATTCTTCAAGAATTTTTTTGCTTTCTTCTAGATTATCTATATTAAATAAAAGTAAAGTAGCTAAGGCCATACAAGTAAAGGAGCTAGTCATAGCAAAACTTTTATCATTAGATTTTTCTGGCATTAATAAAACAAGGTTTCCTTTTTTTTCTTTAGCCTTTTTAGCTAAATGCCCTTCTTTATTACAGGTTATTACTATATGAGATAAGTTTTTTACCTTTTTTTCAAATAAATTATAGGTACCAACACTTTCAGGACTATTACCAGAACGAGCATAAGATATTAAAATTGTATGACCTTTTTCATCTATATAATCATCTGGATTAGATACAATATCAGTAGTTGGTATAGAATAAACTTTTTTACCTAGCTTTTTAGATAAATAAAGACGTATAGTATCTCCTACATAAGCGGAGGTTCCAGCACCAGTTAAAATTATTTTAAGATTATGTTTATTTAAATTTTCATCTAAAAATTCTTTAATTTCATTTTTATTTTTTTTGATTATATCAAAAGTTTCTTGCCATAATTTTGGTTGTTGATATATTTCATTAGCTGTATAGTTTGCTTTTAAATTAATTAATTCTTCCTGTGTAAAACCAAAAATTTTTTCCATAAATCTCACCCCTAGTTATAATGTTGTCATTACCAGTAATAATAAAGTAATGATGTTATTACAAGTTAATATTACCTTAACTTATATATAAATGTCAATAATTTACTGAAAAAAATAGCATATATAAAATATATATGCTATTTTTTCATTTATTTGTTTTTACCAAAAACTTTTTCTTTTAATTTTAAACCTGTTTTAGTAATTGCTAAGCCACCTTGAGCTGTTTCTCTTAATGAAGCAGGAAGGGATTTACCTACTCTATACATAGCTTCAACTGTATCATCAAAGGGAATCTTACTATGAATACCTGCCATTACTAAATCAGCTGTAGTTAAGGCACTTACTGCACCTGCAAAGTTTCTTTTAGCACAAGGTACTTCAACTAATCCAGCAATAGGGTCGCATACTAATCCAAGTATATTTTTAAATACTATTGCAGCGGCATCTAGAGCCATTTCAGGAGTTCCACCCATCATTTCTACTGTTGCAGCAGAGGCCATAGCTGCTGCAGAACCACATTCAGCTTGACAACCGCCTTCAGCACCAGCTAAAGTAGCATTTTGGGCAATTATCATTCCAACTGCAGAGGAGGCAAGTAATCCTTTTATAAGTTCTTCATCATTTAATTTTAATTTTTCTCCAACAGTTAGAATAACAGCTGGAACTATTCCACAAGAACCTGCTGTTGGACAAGCTACTATTCTTCCCATAGAAGCATTTACTTCTGAGCAAGATAATGCTTTTGCCATAGCACCTACCATAACATCTCCAGTTAAGGTGTTTCCTTTTTCTAAGTATTTTTTTAGTTTATAGGCATCTCCTCCAATTAAACCACTAACAGAGTAAATTTTAGTTTCTTGTCCTTCATTAGCTTCTTCTTTCATTACTTGAAGAACTTTTTCCATGCCTTTTATTACCTCTTCTCTAGTACAATTTTTGTTTTCTATTTCTTGCACAATGGCATATTCAGCTAAAGAAAAATTATTATCATTACATATTTTTAATAGTTCAGAACCGTTTCTTGCAATCATTTATATATCCTCCTTTACTGGATTTATAACAATTAGCTTTTCTACAGCTTCAACTTTTTTTATTTCATTAATTATATCTTTTGTAATAGGGCTATCCATTTCAAAAACCATTCTTGCAGCTTTTCCTCTTTCTGTTCTAAACACTTTCATAAAAGCTATATTTATGTTATGCTCATAAACTATTGTTGTAACTTTTGATACTGCCCCTGGCACATCTTTATGAGAAATTATAAGTGTTGGATATTCTCCTGTAAATTCAACAACATTACCATTAACTTCAGTTATTTTTATGCTTCCCCCACCAATAGAAGAACCTACTATTTCATGAAAGTTTCCATATATATCTTCAATTATAAATTTTACTGTATTAGGATGAACATCTCCTAAATCAGCTTCTTCAAATTTTATATCAATATTTTTTTCCTTTGCTATTTCTAAAGAATTTCTAAGTCTTGTATCAGAAGGCTCCATTCCAAGAATTCCAGCTACTAAAGCCTTATCTGTTCCATGACCTCTATATGTTTTTCCAAAGGAACCATGTAAAAGAAAAGTTACTTTTTTTATTGGCTTTCCACATATTACTCTTGCTACTTTACCAAGTCTAGCAGCACCTGCTGTATGAGAACTAGAAGGACCAATCATAATAGGACCAAGAATATCAAAAACACCATAAGTATTCATAGTTTTATTCTCCTTTTTAATAAAGTTTAAGATGTTATAATTTTTTAACAATTTATTAACTATAGTATAACATTTTAAAAATGAAATTTAAAAAATAAGCTTTATTAATTTTATAAAAATTAATAGAAAAATATTTATTAAAAAATAAATTTATTGATAAGAATAAGTATGATGGGAAAATTAAAGATATGAAGTTTTATTTTTTTAATAATTAAATATATTTTTATTTAATATAATTAAAATGCATGAACTATATAACAAAAAATATGTAAAAATATTCGTGTTTTTTGCCTTGACCTAAGAGTTTTACTCTGTTAATATGGTATAGGGCAATAGAGTTTAAGGCTTAAACAGTCATAAATACGAACATTGTCTAAGTTTTAAATGATAATTAACCGCTATGGTTTATAAAAAAGAATGTTAATGTTCTTTTATGAGGAGGAAATAAAAATGTCAGCATTTGTTGTATTAGGAGCTCAATGGGGAGACGAAGGAAAAGGAAAGATGACAGATTACTTAGCAGAAGAAGCGGAAGTAGTTGTTAGATTCCAAGGAGGAAATAACGCTGGACATACAGTTGAAGTTGAAGACAAACAATATAAGTTACACTTAATACCTTCAGGAATATTACATGATGAGAAGTTAAACGTAATAGGAAATGGTGTTGTAGTAGACCCTAAAGCACTATTTACAGAAATAGATTATTTAGAAGATTTAGGGGTAAAGGTAACTCCTAAAAAATTAATAGTTAGTGATAGAGCACATCTTATAATGCCATATCATATAACTTTAGATAAATTAAAAGAAAAAGCAAGAGGAAAAAATGACATAGGAACTACTTGTAAAGGAATAGGACCTTGTTATACTGATAAATATGAAAGATCAGGAATAAGAGTTTGTGATCTTATGCACAAAGATGCTTTTGCTGAAAAATTAAGAATAAATATAGAAATGAAAAATGGATATATCAAATTATTAGGTGGAGAAGAGTTAAACTTTGATGAAATCTATAATGAATATATGGCTTTTGCTGAAAGATTAAGACCATATGTTAAAGATACATCAGTTGAAATATACAATGCTATACAAGCAGATAAAAATGTACTATTTGAGGGAGCACAAGGAATGCTTCTAGATATAGACTATGGAACTTATCCATATGTTACATCATCAAATACTACTTCTTGTGGAGTTGCAAGTGGAGCTGGTATAGGTCCAAATATGGTAACTAATGCAGTTGGAATAGCTAAAGCCTATACTACAAGAGTTGGTAAAGGTCCATTCCCAACAGAATTAGAAAATGAAACTGGTGATTGGATAAGAGAAAAAGGACATGAGTATGGAGTAACTACAGGAAGATCAAGAAGATGTGGTTGGTTAGACCTTGTTATATTAAAAACTACAACAAGAGTTTGTGGGTTAACTTCATTAGTAGTAACTAAGATAGATACATTAGCTGGCTTAGATAAAATAAAAATATGTGTTGGTTATGAGTTAGATGGAAACATTATAGACTATTTCCCAGCAAGTTTAGAAGATTTAGCAAGATGTAAACCTGTATATGAAGAGTTCGATGGTTGGGGAGAAGAAGTTGCTAATGCAAGAAGTTATGATGAACTACCAGAGAATGCTAAAATTTATCTAAGAAGAATAGAAGAATTTACTGGAACAAAGGTTTCTATAGTTGGTGTTGGACCAAAGAGAAATCAAACTATAAGAGTAAGAGAAGAACTTTAATAAATTTTAAATATATTTATTTTGAAATAGCTTAAGAATATTTAATCTTAAGCTATTTTTTATTTTAGGGTATAATATTTTTAAAATTATGAGTTTTAAAGGAGAATTGTATGGGATATATAATGGATTTAAGAAAAGAACTTCCTAACCCACATAGACCACTTATAATGTGTTCAGCTGGAATTATATTAATTGATAAAAAAGGAAGAGTATTACTTCAAAAAAGAACTGATAACAATAAGTGGGGACTTCCAGGTGGAAGCCTAGAGCTTGGAGAGAGTTTTCAAGAGGCTGCTATTAGAGAAGCTTTTGAAGAAGTAGGACTTAAGGTTAACTCATTAAACTTATTTAATGTTTATTCAGGAAAAGAGTGTTATAATAAGTACCCTAATGGAGATGAAATTTATAATGCTTCATCTATATTTGTTAGCAATGATTATAGCGGAGAGCTTAAATTAGATGAGGAAGAAAGTGCAGATGCTGTATTTTTTTATAAAAATGAAATTCCTTCATTAGAAGAAGTTAATCCGCCAGACAGAGTAGTTGTTAAAGATATAATAGAAAAATTAAATATAGAAGATTATATATAATTTATTATATTTATAATTCAGAGTGAAACGCTTGTGTTTGAATTTTATAGAGAGTATAATTATTGATATAAGTTTTGATTTAATTAAGAGAGGTGTAGTTTTATTATGATAACTAAAGACATGACAATTGGTGAAGTTATAAGAAAAGTTCCAACAGCTGCTGAAGTATTAATGAGTTTTGGTATGGGATGTGTAGGATGTCCATCAGCTCAAGCAGAAACTTTAGAAGAAGCTGCAATAGTTCATGGAATAAACTTAGATGATTTAATTGAGGCTATAAATAACATAGAATATTAATTTTAGGTTCTTTTAAGATAAGAAGTGCTATTTAAGTACTTCTTATTTTTGTTTTAAATGAGTTATTAAAGATTATTTATAGTTTAAAAAAATTTTTTGATAAAATTTAAAAATAACTATTGCTAAATAATAATTATTATTATATAATAATGACATAAGGTTGATGAGTAAACATCAATAAATAATAATAAGACTTTTTAATTATGATATAAATTGAAATTAGATAAATTGTTTGTTTTGTAGGAGGAATAAATTATGAAAAAATTTGTTTGTACAGTATGTGGATATGTTTATGAAGGAGAAAAAGCACCAGAAAAATGCCCAGTATGTGGTGTTGGAGCTGATAAATTCGTAGAGCAAAGCGGAGAATTAACTTTTGCTGATGAGCACAGAATCGGTGTTGCTAAAGGTGTTGACGAAAGAGTAATCGAAGGATTACAAGCTAACTTCGTTGGAGAATGTACAGAAGTAGGAATGTACTTAGCTATGTCAAGACAAGCTGATAGAGAAGGCTTCCCAGAAGTTGCAGAAGCTTATAAGAGAATCGCTTTCGAAGAAGCAGAGCATGCTGCTAAATTCGCTGAAATGTTAGGAGAAGTTGTAGAAGCTGATACAAAAGCTAACTTACAAGCAAGAGTAAATGCAGAGCATGGAGCATGTCAAGGTAAGAAAGACTTAGCTACATTAGCAAAACAATTAAACTTAGATGCAATCCACGACACAGTACACGAAATGTGTAAAGACGAAGCTAGACATGGAAGAGCTTTCGAAGGATTATTAAACAGATACTTTAAATAAGATCCATCACAAATTGTTTGTATTGATATATTTATAAAGAAAAAGCTACTAAAATACATATTTTAGTAGCTTTTTTATTATTTGAAAGGTTTTTTTCTATTTGATATACTTCCAAATAAGGAGTGATTAAAATGGGGAAAGCTTATGAAAAAGTTTATGAAGTTACTTATGGAGAGACTGATGGAAGAAAAGAATGTAGAATAACATCTATGATGGGTTTCTTTTCTGATTGTTGTTTGTGTCAAGAAGAAGAAAATTCAATGAATTATACAGACAATAATAATGATACAACTTGGGTATTTTTTGACTATGAAATAGATATAAAGAGATATGCAAGATATAGAGAAAAAATAAAAATTAAAACATATGTTGAATCAATTAGAAAATTTTACTCTAATAGGATTTTTGAAGCTTATGATATGGAAGGAAATTTATTAGCAAGGGCTAATGCACTAGCTTTTTTAATAAATAAGAAAACTAGAAGACCAGCTAGAATAAGTGATAAAGAATATGAAATTCATGGAGTGGACAAGAATTCATCAAATTTGATAAGAAAAAAATTAAGCTTTGAAAAGTTTGAAAATGAAGACATAAATATGAGCTTTCATGTAAGATATTTAGACATTGATTTAAATAAACATGTAAGTAATATTAAGTATTTAGAATGGATTTTAGAGACAGTTCCAGTTAAAATAGTTTTAAATTATAGAATGGAAAAAATTAAAATAAAATTTGAAAAAGAAATTACATATGGTCATAATGTAATTATAAAATCAAAAATAGTTAAGGGTGAAGAAGGAATAAAAGTTCTTCATAAAGTTGAAAATGAAGATGGAGAATTAATAACTTTAGCTGAAACTTATTGGTATTAAAATTATTTTAGGAGAATTATTATGGGTAAGAACAATTTTTTTAAAACATATGATGTTTTATATTATGATTCAGATGTGAATGAAAACATAAAAATGGTATCACTTATGAAAATTTTTGGAGATATATCCTCAATTCATGAGGAAGAACTAGCTCATGAGGGAATTAAATATTTAAAAGAAAATAAATTAAGTTGGATTATTTATAGTTATTCAATAGATATAAAAAAACCTATAAAGTATAGAAGTAAAATTAAAGTAGAAACTTACTTAGAAGGAATAAAAAAGTTTTATGCCTCTAGAGTTTACAAGATATATGATGAGAATAATAATTTTCTAGCAGAGGGTAAAATTATATTTTTACTAATAGACTTAGAAAAGCGTAAAGCAGTAAGAATTCCTAAAGAGTACTGTGAACTAATAAACATGAGTGATTGTGGAGAAGTAGAACTAAAGTCAACTAAAGTAGAAAAGTTAGTTAGAGAAGATTTAGAAGCTCTAATATCTGTAAGAAGAAGTGATATAGATTTTAACAAACATGTTAATAATACTAAATATTTAGAATGGACAATGGAAGCTACTCCAGAATGTATTTTAGATGATTATAGTCTTATATCAGCTAAAATAAAATATGAAAAAGAAGTTAGACTTGGAGAAAATGTAAATATTATATGTCAATGGGATGAAATTGAAGAAGGATATAAATGTTTATATAAGATTGTAAATGAAGCTTCGGGAGAAAACTCAGCATCTATAGAAACTATTTGGAAAAAAGAATTTTAATAAAATCCTTGGTATGTCTAGGAATTTAAGTCCTAGTTATACCAAGGATTTTTTATAAAATAAAATTAAAAAAATATTAAAAATTAAAGAGTACAAGAAAGTGCAGCGTTAAAGCCAGAACTCCAAGCCCATTGAAGATTGAAGCCACCACAATCTCCATCTACATCTAAAATCTCGCCACAAAAATATAAATTATCAACTAACTTTGACATGAGAGTTTCAGGATAAACTTCTTTTGTGTTTATTCCTCCAGTAGTTACCTGTGCTGCTTGAAAGCCATTTGTTCCTATACATTTAAACTCCCAAGATTTCATAAGCTTTATTAAGTTCTTTTTTTCTTTCCAAGTAAGTTCATAACAGGGTTTATGCAAATTATCTACACCAGCCTCCCTTAACAAAACAGGTATCATTTTTTTATTAATAATACCTATAAGAGAATTTATAACTTCTCTACAAGAGAATATAGCAAAATGCCCTTCAAGAAAATCTTCTAGTTCTTTTAAAGATTTATCAGGCATCATATCAACAATTATTTTAACATCTTTTCCTTTAAAACAACCTAAAGATGCTTCTCTAGATATTTGTAATATTGGAGGGCCAGAGATTCCGTAGTCTGTAAAAAGAATTTCTCCAAATTCTTTTCTAATACTTTCACCATTACATAAAACTTCAGCATATCCATTAAATTTTATTCCAGATAAAGCTTTAAGTTTATTATGAGATAATTTTAACTGCACTATAGCTGGATTAGGTTCAATAATAGAATGACCAAAATTTTTAGCAAGATTATATGCAGAACCATCTGAACCAGTTTTAGGGGCGGATTTTCCTCCACAAGCCATTATTAATTTTTTGCACTTAATCACAGGAGATTCTTCATTTCCTGTGGATAATTTAAATTTCCCCTTTGCTTTACTTATAGATTTTACTTTATAGGAAGTGTAAATAGGTATTTCTCTTTCTTCTAAAGCCATTTTTAAAATATCTAAAACAGAAGAGGCCTGAAGCGATTGTGGATAATTTTTACCTTTTTCAAGTTCTACAAAAGGCAATCCTAAATTAAGAAAAAATGCTTTAGTATCTTCTACAGAAAATTTATCTAAAGTTTTTATAAAAAATCCATCATTTTCACTATGAAAATTTTTATAAGGGAAACTGATTAAAGAATTTGTTATATTACATCTTCCATTTCCAGTAGTAAGAATTTTCTTACCGACTCTATCAGTTCCTTCAACTATAGCAACATCTAAACCAAAATCTTTAGCTGTAATTGCAGCTGTCATACCAGAGGCTCCACCTCCTAAAATAACTACATCATGATATATCATAATTTTAAAATTCTCCTTTCTAAGTTTATCTATTAATAATCAAATAATTTTAAAATTTATTATATTTTTTATCATAACATTTCTAAACTTGAATTGTATCATATTTAAGTGTTTATAGATACTTAAAGAGAAAAAATGAAAGGTAATATTATTTTATTTGGTGAGAAATAATATTACAGGAGGTGTTTATTTATGAAATTTAAAATTACAAATGAAATCTTAGAAGGATATAATACAGAATTAAAAATAAGAAGAATGAATTATGACCAAGTTGTAGTAGATTATAATAATAATTCAGGAATAAAAACATTTAAAATGATTGATGGAGAATTAGTTTCAGAGGGAGAGGTTGATGAGATAATTAAAAAACATACTGATTTGTTAAAAATAAAAATAAATAGAGGTACTTCAGCTTTATTTTATAAAGGGATAATAGATTCTATAGAGGAAGCTATAGAAGAGGTAAATTCTTTAGTGGTTTTAAATGATTTTACTAAAATAACAAGTAGAAAGGGCTTTTGGGATAAAGATATACTTGTGTATTTAAATGGGAGATATCCCATAAAAATTGAAGCAAGTGGAAGAAATTTTAAAGAAAATAGCTATAAATTTAATATAAAGGTTCTAGAAGATACAGAATTCATTGAAATGTGCTATTTTAATATAGAAAAATTAAATAATCAAATAAATTGGAGAGAAAGACAATTAAGTATATATAAAAAAATAGTCAAAAAAATAGAAAAATAGAGTAATTTTGAGTAAAATAGAGAAATTGAAAAATAATTTTATTAAATAGCTATAAATAGCTTAAAATAACTAAAAAAACTGTTGACATAACTTTAATTTTTGGGTATTATAAACCTTGTCAGGTCGCCAAGAGCGAAAGACAAAAACAAAATAAACAAATTTAGTTTAAAGCTAAAACTGGTCAAAATGATGTGGTTTTAAGAGTTAATGTGGCCCCTTGGTCAAGCGGTTAAGACACCACCCTTTCACGGTGGTAACAGGGGTTCGATTCCCCTAGGGGTCACCAACATGGTCGCATAGCTCAGCTGGGAGAGCACCTGCCTTACAAGCAGGGGGTCACAGGTTCGATCCCTGTTGCGACCACCATAAAACTTTTAATGGCTCAGTAGCTCAGTTGGTTAGAGTGCCGGCCTGTCACGCCGGAGGTCGAGGGTTCGAGCCCCTTCTGA
>NZ_JBZEFA010000009.1:0-45324 GCF_058310255.1 Clostridium sp. TJA038
AGTTACCTTATAAGTTCCAGCTTTCTCCATGTTAACATCATTAAAGATTATATTTGCCTCTGTTAACTTAATATCCTTATCCTCTTCGTCATAAGCAGTTACTCCCTCTAATGGATTGAAAGATTCTCCTACGGTTAAGACCTTGTCTTCTGCCTTTATAACTGGTACATGATTTATTACTTCTTGATTTGGATTTACCTTAACAGTTATTGTCTTAGTTACTGATGCTCCATTACTATCTGTTACTTTGTAAGTTACCTTGTAAGTTCCAGCTTTCTCCATGTTAACATCATTAAAGATTATATTTGCTTCTGTTAATTTAATATCCTTATCCTCTTCATCATAAGCAGTTACTCCCTCTAAAGGATTGAAAGATTCTCCTACGGTTAAGACTTTGTCTTCCGCCTTTATAACTGGTACATGATTTATTACTTCTTGTTTTGGATTTACCTTAACAGTTATTGTCTTAGTTGCTGATGCTCCATTGCTATCTGTTACTTTATAAGTTACCTTGTAAGTTCCAGCTTTCTCCATGTTAACATCATTAAAGATTATATTTGACTCTGTTAATTTAATATCCTTATCCTCTTCGTCATAAGCAGTTACTCCTTCTAAAGGATTGAAAGATTGTCCTACGGTTAAGACCTTGTCTTCCGCCTTTATAACTGGTACATGATTTATTACTTCTTGTTTTGGATTTACCTTAACAGTTATTGTCTTAGTTGCTGATGCTCCATTGCTATCTGTTACTTTGTAAGTTACTTCATAAGTACCTGCCTTTTCTGTATTAACAGTATTAGATACTATATTATCTTCACTTAATTTAATTTCCTTATCTTCTTCATCATAGGCAGTTACTCCCTCTAAAGGGTTAAAGCTATCTCCTACAGTTAATACTTTATTTTCTGCCTTTATAACTGGTACATGATTTATTACTTCTTGCTTTGGATTTACCTTAACAGTTATTGTTTTAGTTGTTGATGCACCGTCTTTATCTGTTACTTTGTAAGTTACTTCATAAGTACCTGCCTTTTCTGTATTAACAGTATTAGATACTATATTATCTTTGTTTAATATAATTTCTTTATCTTCATCATCATAGGCAGTTACTCCTTCTAATGGATTAAAGCTATCTCCTACAGTTAATACTTTATTTTCTGCATTTATAACTGGTACATGATTTACATTTGTTAACTTAGGTAAAACAGTTACTATTCTTTTTTCTGTTACAGTATTATTATCTGAATCTGTAACTGTATATGTTAATTCATATTTGCCAGGGACTTTAGTGTCAACAGTTCCTGTAACTTTTATATCCTTAGTTAAATTTCCATCTTCTTCATCACTTGCAGTAACACCTTTCATAGGATCAAAATATGTATCTTGTTTTATTGTTATGTCTTCTACACCTTTAATAACAGGTTTATATTTACGTATTACATCTTGGCAAACTACCCCTGAAAAAACTCCGTTATCTCTTCCTATTTTAAATTCTTCTCTAAATTCATATTTTCTCATTTCACTTTTGTTTATATTTTTCCATGTTACAGTATTTCCCTCTTTATTATATGTACCTTCATTAATGCTTGTTGGTTCAACTATTTTATTATTAAATCCTCTAAGTATATTGTCTATAGTTACAGAAGATTCATAAGTTGTTATTTCTGGCAAGTAAATTTCTTGATCCTGTGCTGAAACCCATTTTAAACTTTCTAAATTAGTAATTGGTGTAAGATTACTAATTCTATTTTTACCTAAGTATAAACTTTCTAACTTGGAAAGATTAGACAAAGAACTTATATCACTTATTTTATTACCATATACAGACAAATACCTTAGTTCTTTAAGTTTAGAAAAATCTATATTCGTAATATTATTATTAGCTAAATGAATTGTTTCTAATTTCTCTAAATTTTCTATTACTTTTATATTATCTAAGCCTATATTATCTAGGCTTAAAAAACGAAGATTTTTTAAATTAGATAGAACATCTATATCCTTTGTAAGCATATTATCTAAAAGCAAATGTTCAATACTAGGTAAATCTTTTAATATACTTATATCATCTATCTTATTATCAGCTAAATTTAAATTTTTTAAGCTTTTTAAATTTCCTAAACAACTTATATCTGATACATTATTTTTTTGTAAAGATAAATCAACTAAAGTATCAATATTTGCTATTGGTTTTAAATCACTTATTTGATTATTTCTCATTTTTAAAAGTTTTAAATTTTTATAATTAGATATTGGTTTTAAATCACTTATTTCGTTATATTCTAGTTTTAAATCAATTAACTTTTCTAAATTGGCAATAGGCGTTAAATCTTTTATTTTATTATGGTTTAAATGTATTGTTTCTAAATTAATACAATATTGAAGTCCTTCTAAACTTTCAATATCATTATACTCGCCTTCTATTTCTTTTATACTTTCTAACTCAGATTTTGTTATATCAGAATCAACAGGTTTATTTAAAGTTCCATTTAAAGTTTCATTTAAAGTTTCATTTAACAACTTCTTTAAATTCGCATCTGGAATTTCTATTACAGGATTTTCTTTATCTCCACTTTCTAAATTTCCATTTGTATTTTCATTCTTTTTATCATCATATGTTAAGCTAGTATTCTCTTTTTTCGAGTTGACTTCATTAGCATAAACATTTTTCTCACTAATAATTAAACTTGAACTTATTGAAACTACAATTAACAATGTTAATATTTTTTCTTTTTTCATATAATTCCCTCCATTCAAATTAAATATATTCTATCATATAGAAATAAAAAAATGATTATTTAAAAATATTAAATATTTTTAAATAATCATTTTAATAAAACATTAAAATTATTTTTTTCTTTCTTTTATGGCATTTTCTAAATCCTTATTACTAAATACCATTCTAACCTCAATTCTTCTATCTTTTTTAGTTTCTTCTATATCATATTCATCATATCCTCTATCTCTTTCTTCCTTAGATTTATAATTTTCAAATTCTGACATACCTGAAGCTTTAAATTTTTCTCCATGAAGATTCTCAAGTTCACTATTTTCAGGCACCATTTCATTTAAAAAACTTATAGCTCTTTTCGTAGATAATTCTCTACCATAAATAGTACCTCCTGCAAAATCTGTATGCCCTACAATTTCTATATAATCTATATTGCTTTTTATCTCTTCATTAGATAATAACTTTAAAAATATGTTTCCAAGTTCAGAAGCTAACTTTTTCCCATCAGATTTTAAAACCGAACTATCACTATCAAAAAAGGTTTCTGTTTTTATATCAAATTTTCCTTCTTCCCTATTAAAATTCATAACTTCTTCATTAACTTCATATTGATTAAGCTCACTTTGTATCTTGTCATAAATATTTTCTCTTTCAATAGCTATATTATCTACAAATATGCTTGAAACTCCTAAGGAAGTTAAAAGTATAAAGAAAAAAACTAAGGTAACTGTTGTCATTATATCTACAAAGGAAGGCCAATAAGAAGGAACTTCCTGTTCTGTTTTATACTTTCTTCTTCTAACCTTCATTTCTAACACCTACCTAGCTCTTTTTTATCTTTAGTAAAATCTGAAGAGGATTTTCCAAGTTCTCTATTTCTATTGTTCAATTCTTCCGTAACTATACTTATTCCTCTTAAAGGTTCATTTAATTTATTAACTATATTTGATGAAAGTTCTTGAGTTTCTCTTTGAATAGCATAATAAATACCATTTGCAACCTCATTTTTCATGTTAGAAACATTATCTGAAAACTTATTTATTCCTCTTTCAAATTTGCTATAACCTTCCTTTAAATTTACTATTTGTCTTGAAATGACTTCATTATTCTTTTGTTGTTCCTCTTTTACATAATTTATTGTATCCTTAAAGGTATTATATCCCCTTCTTAATTCATTACTCTGTGTTTCCAATCTCATACAAAGTTTATTTATGTCTCTCCTATTATCATTTATAGCTTTTGATAAATCTTTCAAGCTTTCCTCAAGTTTATTAGAAGTAGCTAAAAATTTATTATTGCTTAAACTTACTGAATTACAAAAATCTAAACTAAGCTTACTAAACTTTTCTAAATCCTCTCCAAAGCCTTTTATTGGCCCTTTAATTCCCATAACAGAAATTCTAAGATATGATACAATTGTTTCTAAATCACTTATATGTTTATTCATCCCCTTAAAAGTTTCTGTCATATCTATAGTGTTTTTATTTATACTTTCAGCTAAATTATTTATTCCTTTATTAAAAATATTATCTAACTTAAGTGAAAAACTATTTAATGCCTCTCCTAAAAAAGAAGTAATAACTTCTTTATCTGATTCTATATAAATTGAAAATAATACATTATCTAGATAATCTTCAAAAACATCATAAAAATCTTCTTTAGCCCTTTTTAAATTTATATTTAATCCATTTAAGATTACAGAGCCAATAACCCCTAGAATGCTAGTCCAAAAAGCACTAGACATACTGCCTAAAGGCATATTCATACTCTTTGAAAAATCAGCCATGCTTTGAGTTCCTGAAGATAAAACTCCTGTAGTTGTCATAATAGCTACAGTAAGACCTAAAAATGTCCCTATAAGTCCTAAAGCAATAGATATAGAAGGTAAGATATTTGCAATACTTTCTTCTTTTAATATTTTTCTATCTATGTTTTTTTGTATAATAACCTCTGTATTTATATTGTAAGTTCCACTTTTAGCACTTCTTTTAAAATCCTCTGCCATTTTTTTAAGTTCTGAATTTAGAAATTTTAGTTCTTTTTCATCCTTATTTTTTAAAGATGGAACCCATTCACTTTCTTTAAAAGCTTTTAAAAGATGTTCATACTTCTTCTTAACCCTAATATTATAGTTAAATCCTACAAATATAAGAAGTAAAATTAAAATTATCCCAACATAACCTAAAATATTTTGCGTTAAAAAAGATTGTAATATATTACTTATAGTATTCATTATAAAAAATCTCCTCCCTACTTATATAATCTTTATAGAATATATGATTTAAAATAGGCATTTATAATGACTTTTCATAATAAATAAATAAAATATCACAATCTACTGTATTTTAAATTTATGTAAAAACTCTATATAAAAAAATAAAGGCTGAAGAAATTCTTCTTCAACCAAATCCAAAATAAATACTACCACGCTATAAGTATTTACTATATGTAGACATTATCATATTCTGGTTAAAAATTCAATAAAATCTACATATTTTTTCTTTATTCTCTATGTTTTAAACACATATTGCATAAATACACAAAAATTTATAGTTGATTATAAATTAAAAGAAAGATATAAAATTCTTTAACTAAATTTCACTAAATTCTTCTTTCCACAATGCTAGTTCCTCTAAATTTTCATCAATTAAAGAATCCTTTATATACTTAACCTTATTTCCTTCAACTTTTCTATACCGTGTTTCACATAACTTAACTAAAAACTTTATTATCCCTTCATAGCATCTTATAAGATTTCCTATTTTATAGCTTCTCTTTTCAATATTACAATCACCATAAATTAATCTGCTACTTTGTATCATAGGAATATAATCTCTAAATCTTTCCTCAACATCTTCTCCTAGATTAGTAGCTGAACATATTAACTTATAAATTTTAATCAACTTTAATTTATCTTCCTTTGCAAGAGAATATATATCCTTCATCTCATCTCTTGCACATTGTATCTCCATAGCTTCTTCATCTAAGTTTTTATTTATTTTATTTATCTTGAAAATCTTAACAAAAGGATTTTTTAAATTTTTTACAATAGACTTTTCATCATAATCTATCAGTAGTAAGTCTTTAATAGGTCGTATATTATAATCCTTTATTATATATTCACTACTGACTTCTTCTCCTAAAGTAGCTTTTATACTTTGTCTCTCTAAAATACTCATATTCTTAGCATATTTAGGTACTAGTGTTTCTAATATATATATTTTTTCTTCATTTATTTTGTTAACTAAGTGCTTTATATCCCTATTTTCATTTTTTAGCTCTTCACAATATTTTTCTTTTTCAAAATAAAATAATTCTTGAAGTTCTAAAGCCCTATTATATGCCTCGTCAAAACCTTTGGTAAACATTTCTCCTCCTGAATAAAAAATTAAAATAATATACGTCCTTATATTTATTATATATCACAAAAGAGAAAGTTCTAAGTACTTATGCAAATTAAAATATAATAAATATCTAATTTCCTTGACTTTAATTATATATTAAAGTATAGTTAAAGAGTAGTAGATAAATTTTAATGACGCGGGATGGAGCAGTCGGTAGCTCGTCGGGCTCATAACCCGAAGGTCGTAGGTTCAAGTCCTGCTCCCGCAACCACAAAGGATTCTTTTAAGAATCCTTTTTTTATTTAAAAAATAAAATAGTTCTAACAATTTAAATGTTAGAACTATTAAAATAAAATTATTTATCTAAATTTTTTAAATCTCTTCTTATATCTTTCTTTAATTCCTTGTATTGTTTTTTATATTCTATAGCTTCTTTTTTAAGTTCTCTTATCCACTTTTCAGCTATTTGCTCTTCATGAGTTTTAAAATGCTCATATTTTTTATATTTCTTTAAAGCTTCTTTTATTTTTTGATCTAATTCTTTAGTATCTATTAAATCATTTTTTTCAGAACCTGTTAATTCTTCATATTCTCTATAAACCTCATATAAGGCTTTCATAGCTTCTCTTTTAGCTTTATCACCCTTTAAGTTATTTAAAAGTCTTTTTAATATATCTTTATGCTCTCTTAACTCTTCATCTTCTCCTGAATCAGCTAAAGCAAGTAACATTTCTAATTTTTTCTTAGTATATTCTAATGTAACATCCTCTAAACCATCTTCTATTCCATATTGTTTAAGAAATCTTCTAAACTCTTTCATATCTGCTGCATCATTAAATGGTATATATTCTTCTACTTCAACATCAATTATTTCTTTGCTCATTTGTACTACCTCCTAAAGTAAATACAAATACTTAAGTTTCAATGTAGATTTAATCTACACTCAAGCTTTAGTACTTATATAATTATATAAATTATATTAATACTAGAAGCTTTAATTTTAAAGGATTGGAATCACTAGTTGATAATCTAACTAATTTACTTATTAAAAATCTTTAATATTTATATTTTTAACAGATAATTTTAAAAATAAATTAATAAAAAATAATAGTTTTATAACTTTTAAAATTAAGCCCTTAAAAGAATTTTAGAATTTTTATTCTTTGATTTAGTAAATACTAACTTAAGCAATATAGGAGTTAATATAGTGGTTAATACAACTACTATAACAATTGGTGCTAAAAACTCTTGAACCATAAGCCCCATAGCTATTCCTTTATTAGCAACTATAAGTGCAACTTCTCCCCTAGATACCATTCCTACTCCTATCTGAACAGCATCTCTATTTTCATACTTACACATCTTAGCTCCAAAGGCACAGCCTAAAACCTTAGTTAATATCGCAACTATAAGAAGACATATGGTGAAGATAAATATTGCACTACTCATAGATGTTATCTTAACCTTTATTCCTATACTTGCAAAGAATATAGGTGATAAAAGCATATATGACAAGGTTTCAAACCTTGAAGTTAAATAAGTACTTCTTTCTGAATCAGAAAGTACAAGACCTGCTATAAAGGCTCCTGTTATATCTGCAACTCCAAAAAATTCTTCCGCTGAAAATGAAAGTAAAAGACAAAAAACAAAGGCTAAAATTACAAATCTTCTTAAATCTTTTTTATATCTTGCATCTAATTTTGCAAAGGCCCAATGGAATAAATATCCTAAAACAAATGATAAAACAAAGAATGAAATTATTTTAAATAAGACTAAAGCTATATTAATACTAGGGTCAGCTAAACTAGTTGTTATAGTAAGTGCTATAATACCTAAAATATCATCAATAATAGCTGCACCTAAAATAGCATTTCCTGCCCTTGTGTTTAACTTTCCCATTTCCTTTAAGGTTTCAACAGTAATACTTACTGATGTAGCAGTTAATATAATTCCTATAAATACATTCTTTAAAACAGTATTAAAGTCTCCTCCCTTATTAAATAAAGTAGCAACTATAAATCCTCCTAAAAGAGGAATTAAAACTCCAAAAATAGCAATTATAAATGATGCTTTTCCTGTCTTTTTTAATTGCTTTATATCTGTTTCTAATCCTGCTGTAAACATAAGTATAATAACTCCAAGTTCTGCAAGATTCTGAATAAATTCAGTTTCTGATAAAACATTTAAAAAAGCAGGCCCTAGTATAACCCCAGCTAAAAGAGCCCCAACAACTTGAGGCATTTTGATTTTTTTAGTTATTAAGCCAAATAGCTTTGTACTAATAAGAATAAGTGCTAAATCAAATAGAAATTCATAAGATAGCATTCTAACACCCCCTAATTTTCATACATTAATTTACATTATAGTTTTATTTTGTAATATTTTCAATTACCTTTAAAAATTATTTTTTTATTTTATAGAAGAACGTAAAATTTTAAATATGAAAATTAAAGATTTATAGGTATTAATAAGTCTTAATTTATTTATATTATTAATAGTGAATAATTTTTGTTTATTTTATGAACAAAATTATTAAATTACTCTTTAAGAATAAATTTAATATAGTACAATTAATAAGTAATCTTTTTGTACTAAGATTAAAATTACTGGTAAATTCTAATAAGGGGGGAATAACAGTTATGAAAATTTTAGTTGTAGATGATGAAATAAGTATTTTACAGCTTATAAAAATGAACTTAGAAATAGAAGGTCATATCCCTATAACAGCTGAAAATGCTTTAGATGCCTTAGAATTAGTTATAAAGGAAAAGCCAGATATAATTATTTTAGATGCTATGTTACCAGATATAAGTGGCTTTAACCTAATACCTAAAATTAAAAACATAGATGATATACCTATAATAATGCTAACTGCAAAAAGTGATATAAATGACAAGCTTTTAGGTCTTCAGTTAGGTGCAGATGACTACATAACAAAACCATTTAATAGTACAGAACTACTTCTTAGAATAAATATAGTAAAAAAACATATTTCAAATAATTCTAAGAAAAAAGTAAAGGATTTAAAAGTTGGAGATTTAACTCTTTTGCTAGAAGAAAGAAAAGCGCTTGTTAAATCAGATTATATAGATTTAACCTTTAAAGAATTTGAAGTTTTAAGATGCCTTTGTAAAAATAAAAATAAAGTCTTTTCAAGAGAAGAACTTTTAAATAAAGTTTGGGGATATGATTTTGAAGGAACAACTAGAGCAGTTGATATTTTAATACAAAGACTTAGAAAAAAATTAGGCCCATGCCAAAACTACATAAAAACCTTATATAAGGCTGGTTATAAACTAGATGAAAAATAAAATAATTAAAATAAATTTAAAACAAAAAATTATTATTACTAATCTTGTAATATTAACTCCTATAATAATTTTTATATTTATAATAACTTATAACGCTTTAAATAAAAACTTAATAAATAACTCTATTGAATACTTGCTTGATAAAAGCAGAACCACAGAATCATATATTATAAATCTTTTATCCTCAAATAAAAATGAAGATAAAGAGGATATATTAAGGGATAATGCACCCTTTATAGCTTCTACTCTTAGTGAAAAATATAATGTAAGGATACAAATACTTAGTAACTCTGCTCAAATAATATATGATTCTTCTTCAGATGAAGTTTCACTATTTGGTAATGATATAAACGAAGCCTTAGAAGGTAATAGAGCTTATATTTTAGAAAAAATAGATAACATACCAACACTCTTTTTATCAAGTCCAATAAGTTATAAAGGAAAAAATTATGGTGCAATTAGACTTATTTTAATAAATACAGAGTCCTATGAAATTTTAAAAAACACATTAACAATCTTTTTTGTAAGTGGATTAATAGCCTTATTAATTGCTATATTTTTAATAAACACTTTTGCTAAGGAGCTAGTAAGTCCCTTAGTTATATTAAAACAAAAATCTAAAAATATATCTGAAGGAAATTTTAAGGAACAACTTCATATAACAAGTGGAGATGAAGTGGAAGATTTAGCAAATACTTTTAATATAATGAGTGAAAATTTAGATAAATATATAAATGAAATTAAATCTGCTAAACTTCATCAAAAAAAATTTTTTGATAATGTATCTCATGAATTTAAAACTCCACTTACTGCCATAATAGGTTTTTCAGAAATAATTCCTAAATTAGATGATAAGGAAAAGATAATTCAAAGTTCAAATATTATAGAAAAAGAGGGAAAAAGACTTTTAAATTTAGTTGAAGAAATATTACTTTTAGCTAAGAGCAATAAAAATACCTTTGAAATAGAATATACCTATATAGATGTAAAATCTTTAATAGAGGATTGTCTTAAAATATTAAAGATAAAACTTGAAAACTATGATATTAAAGTTATAAAAAATTATGAATCCTTCTTTATTTATGGAGACTATAATAAAACAAAACAAGTTTTTATAAATCTTATTGATAATGCTATAAAATATAGTGGTTGCGAAACTCTTAAAATATATTCCTTAAGATTTAAAGATAAAATGGAGATTATTATAGAGGATGATGGAACTGGTTTTATAATTAAGGATGAATATACAAATCCTAAAGGAAATGGTTTAGGTTTAAAAATCTGCAAAGATATTATGGAAAGTCAAGGTTATGGATTTTTTATAGAAAGCACTTTAGATATAGGAACTAAAGTAACTCTTTCTTTTTACCTAAAAAATACTATTCCTAAGGAGATGTAACTTAATGAGTAAAAACTTTAAAAATATACTAGCTATATATCTATCTCTCATAATCATAATTCTTGTAAGTTATACTTATTATTCAAGTAATCTTTATAACTCTTTAACTATCGTTAAAAGTTCTCATGAAAACAAGGGAGATTTAGATATAAAAATTCCAGATAGAATTATTCTATCTAGTCCTTACCTAGGAAGTACTGTTATATATAACAAATCAAAACTTAATGAACTTATTAAGTATTTCAATAAAATATGCTCAAAAAACTCATCAAAGGAAGAAACTCTTCCTCTTGAAAATACCCTATTTATATCAGGAGAAATACATTACTTAAACGGAGAAAAAACACCTTTTGAAATTTCAAATAGCTTAAAATTAAATGGAGAAATTTATTCTAACAACTCCTCTTTAATAAATATGCTTAGAAACAATTTAAAAGAGGCCTTTTATACCTTAAACAACCTAGAATATATATTATCAAGTTCTGAAAATCTAATAACTTATAAAGAAGATAATTTAACAAAAAGCCTTTCAAAAGAATCTAAAACACTTCTTCTAGAAGATTTTAAAAATTTAAGACTTATGAAAGATAATAAAGATTTTTTAAAAACTGATTTAAGCGAAATGCCAAAGCATCATTTAACTTTATATAGATATGCTAAAGAAGGAAAACTATCTAACAATACCTTCTATATTGATGTTTATAATGACTATGTAATAATACAGTATCTTGGTGATGAAAATGGTAAAAATATTTATTTAAAGGGGAATTTAAATGAAGAAATTTTTGAATAAAAAAATCACCTTAATATTAATATTAGTAATATTACTTTTAATTGCAAAACTACATATTATAAAAAAAGAAAAAGCTTTAAGTACAGCTAATATGAATCATATAGTTGTTTACGGTTCATTAAGAGAAGAGGAAGGTAAATACCTTCTTGAAAAATTCAAAAGTGAATATGACTGTACATATGAATACATAAAACTTCCTACAGAGGAGGCAGTTCAAAGAATACTAGATACAAAAGATAACCCTCAAGGAGATATTTTTATAGGTGGAAGTTGTGACAGTTATGAAATATTAAAAAAATATAATGCCCTAGAAGAATATAATTCTCCTTGGTCTAATAACATTCCCTCTAAGTATAAAGATTTAAGAGGATATTGGACTGGATTTCAAATAACACCTTTATCTATAGGAATAAATAAATCTCTTTGGAATGAATACTTTGATTCTTCTACTCCTTACCCTGAAAAAATAGAGGACTTACTAAAAGAAGAATTTAAAGGAAAAATAATTCTTCCAAACCCTCAAACCTCTGGTACTGGCTATACCTTAATGGCTTCCCTTTACCAAAGCTTAGGTGAAGAAAAATTTAAAGATTTTATATATAATTTAAACAAAAATGTATCTTCTTCAACAATAAGTGGCTTTAATTCAATTCAGAGAGTTTCATCAGGAGAATATTTACTTACCATAAATTTTTTAAGCGACCAATTAATAGCTAATAAATCTTCTGATAATATTATTAGCATTGTCCCTGAAAATGCTGGTTGGAATATAGATTCCATAGCCTTAATAAAAAACTCAAAACATGAAAAAATAGCTAAAAATTTTATAGACTTCGTCCTTTCTAAAGAAACTTCAAAGGATTTATCAAAATTTTCAAAGGCTATTTCAACTAAAAATTTTGATACTTCTCAATTTAAAATATATGACAAATATAGCTTTTATTTAGCTGCTGAAGATAGAGAAAAGATAATGAAAATACTATGCAAAAATAAGTATTAATAACACTTAAACCAATTAATTAACAAATTTCATTTAATTACAAATAAACCTTTTCTAAGTTATACTCTAAATCTCTTAAATGTTACATTTGTGAAACATTTAAGAGATTTTATTGTTTAATTCTTATTTTATTATTAATAAGTAAATTGTTTTTTGAAAACATTAACAGGTATAACATACAACTAGGAGGATTATAGAATGTTTGGATTTTTTAGCCCTGCTCCAGCAATACCTAGACTTCCAAAAGATAAAGTATCATCAGTATACAAAGCATACCGTATTCGTATGTTTCTTATGATATTTATTGGATATACAGGTTACTACTTAGTTAGAAAAAACTTTGCTGTAGCATCACCATATTTAATTGAAAACTATGGATTTACAAAAACACAAATCGGACTTATAAGCATGGGACTTGCTGTATCATATGGTTTAAGCAAGTTTATTTTAGGAAACTTATCAGACAAATCAAATGTAAAGAAATTTATATGTTTTGGACTTATTGCATCATCAGTATTAAGCGTTCTAATGGGATTTGCTCATACAGTTCCAATATTCTTAATACTTATGGTATTTAATGGTTTCTTCCAAGGTATGGGTGCTCCCCCTTGTTCAATAGTATTAGGTAAATGGTTCTCTCAAAAAGAAAGAGGACTTAAAATGGGAATATGGAATACTTCTCATAATATAGGTGGAGGTTTAATAGCTCCTATAGCAACTTTATGTTTATTAGTATTTGGACAAAACCATTTCCAATCAATATTTTTTGTACCAGCAATAATATGTACAATAGTAGCTTTATTCTGCTATGTAATTGGAGCTGATACTCCAGCCTCTGTTGGATTACCTCCAGTTGAAGAATATAGAAATGATTATCCAGAAGTTAAAGCTGAAGTTAATCCTACAACTTTATCTTCAAAAGAAATAATGGTTAAATATGTTCTTAAGAATAAATATGTTTGGTACTTAGCTTTAGCTAATATATTTGTTTACTTAATAAGACAAGGTGTTGTTAACTGGATTCCTATATACTTAAAAGAATCAAAGGGATTTTCAGCTGCTAATGCAAACTGGGCAATGTTCCTATTTGAATACGCTGCAATACCAGCTTCAATATTACTTGGATGGCTTTCAGATGTTTTATTTAAAGGAAAGCGTGCTCCACTTAGCATATTATGTATGATAGGAGTTATCTTTGCTACAGTAGCTTACTGGCAAACAAATAGTACCTTAGTAACAATGGTATCTGTTGCCTTTATAGGATGTTTTATATACGGACCTCAATTATTAATTGGAATGAACTTAATAGATGTTGTTCCTAATTTCGCTGTTGGTTCTGCAACTGGTTTCTCAGGACTTTGTGGTTACCTTCTTGGAGAATTTATGGCAGATTTTGTACTAGGTATGATAGCAGATAACTTTGGATGGAATGGTGCATTCATCTTCATAATAGTAGGTGCAGTAATAGCATTAATTCTTTTAGCTTTAACTTTAAAAATAAAAAAACAACCAAAAAAATAAATATAACTTAATATTTTAATCACAACATAACTAAATATATACATATATAAATCAAATAAAGGAAACTAGAAGGCTCCCCCTTTCTAGCTTCCTTTTTATTTTAAAAAGTTTAAAATTATTAAATATTATTATTTTCTTATATGGCTTAAAGTACTTACTGGTTTTCCTTTTAAAAGTTTATTTCCATCAGTATAGCCTTCCTCTCTACCTTCTAACTCCTTAATTAATATATTTCTTAAATAATTTATTCTCTCTTTATGAAAATTTGAATTTATAAGATTTTCAAGTTCCTTTGGGTCATTTTCTAAGTCAAAATACTGTTCCTCACCACTTTGAGAAAACCATAAAAATTTATCCTTTTTGGTTACAATATAATGATTGGAATCCTGCCCAAAGGAATGTTCTCCATGAATATATTCTCTCCAATTAGAATTTTTTTCTTCTATAAGCTTCTTGAGACTACTTCCTTCTACTGAACTTGGTATAGGAATATTAGCAAAATCTAATAAAGTTGGCATAATATCTCGTAATTCTAACACCTCATCAAATACCTTTCCCTTTTTCCCCTTTATTAAATCACCTGGGTCATAAATAAAAAATGGAACTCTACTACTTCCTTCATAGGGCACTCCTTTTCTAAACCAATTATGATCTCCCATCATATCTCCATGGTCTGATACAAATAAAAATATAGTATTTTTAAGCTCTCTATATTCAGATAAAGCTATTAAAAATCTTCCAATTTGATGGTCTATATGTGTTATTGATGCATAATAAGCTTTTTTAGCTCTTTTTAAAGCCTTTTTATTAATTAATCCCTTTATACAATTTATATCCTTTCCATTTTTATCTTTATCCTCTTTCTTAGCCCAATCTCCAATGAAAGGATTAGGTAATTCTTCATCTTTATACATATCAAAATAAACTTTAGGTGGGTCTAAAGGTGAATGAGGTCTAACAAAGGACATTTTTAAAAAGAAAGGCTTACTTGTATCTCTTCTTCTTAAAAAATCTATTGATTCATTAACAACCCAATTAGTTGGATGTAAAAACTCCTCATATCCCCAAGGTCTAGAAACCCAGGAATTACAGTCAACACCAATATCAATTATATCAACATTATGCCCCTTTTTTTCTCTAAACCATTTTAAATAATCATCACATTGTTCAATTTGAGTTGATGCTTTTCCTTCCTTATTTCTAGCAAAATGTAAATATCCATCATGTAAAACAATATTATGAAAGCCACAAAGATTTCTTTCAGGATAGACGTGCATTTTCCCAATACATTGAGTATGATATCCTGCCTTTGAAAATTCTGATGCTATAGTATTTTCATAATTCCAAAAAACGCCATCTTCATAACCAACCCTTCCATGAGATTTTTGGCTCATTCCAGTTAAAATTGAAGCTCTAGATGCAATACAACTTGGAACTGCTGTATAAGCATTTTCAAAATTATATCCTTTAGTAGCCATCATATCTAAGTTAGGAGTTTCAATAAAATCATTACCATTTACCCCCAAACAATCTCCTCTCATTTGGTCAACCATAATTAAAACAATATTTGGTTTCATAAAATAGTCCCCCTTTATCCCCAATTTATATACTAATTATTTTTATTATAATACTTTAATTTTAATATTTATTTATATATTTTTACATATTTACAAAAATTTATTTTTAACGTTAAGATAAAAAAGTCATGCTAAAAACTTTTAAATTCTAACATGACTTTTTTAATTTATCTTTTATTTTCTTCTAATAATTTTTTAATTTCTAATCTACATGCAAAACATCCATAGGAATTAGCCCCTGTTTCCTTTTTTACTTTTTCATAAGTATTAGCTCCATTTTTAATAGCCTCTTTTATAGTTTTTTCAGAAACTTTTTTACATCTGCATAAAACTCTATCCTCATTTAAACTTGTCATAATAAAAATCTCCTTATATTAAAATATGTTCTTAGCTTAACACATAAATCTTAATTTTATAAAGAAATATCTTATAACTAAAATATTATTTCTATGTCTATTTTACATATTCTTTCTTAACTTTTATGGTTTTTATTTTAAATATAAAATAATAAAACTTAAAAACTATAAGAACTAATATAAATAACTTTAAATAAATATTATCTAATATTATTAAAGGAACTAATAACATAGCATCTGCAAATATTAATATACTTAATTTTGTTTTTAAAGTTAAAGCTCTCTCTTTTTCAAAGCTTTCTAAGTAATTTTTATATATCTTACTCTCCTTAAACCAAATATTAAATTTATCGGAGCCTCTAACAAAACAAAAGGTTGTTAATAATAAAAAAGGTGTTGTAGGAATTACAGGAATTATAATTCCTACAATACCTAGTCCTAAAGAAAGAAAACCTAAAAGTACAAAAAACATCTTAAGTATTCCCATTTCCTTTCCCCCTCCTATACTGAATTAATTCTCCATTATTAATCTTAAATATCTTTTCGCATACCCTTGTTGTAGATTTTCTATGAGTTATAAGTATAAGAGTTTTATCTTTTAAATAGTTTTTTATAGACCTTAATATTATGCCCTCATTTAAAGTATCTAAATTACTTGTAGGCTCGTCTAAAATAACAATTTCACTTTCTCTTAAAAATACTCTAGCTAAACCTATCCTCTGTTTTTCTCCTGAAGATAAATTTCCTCCTAACTCTCCAACCCTTGTTTTATATCCTTCTTCTAAAGTCATAATAAAATCATGTATTCCTGCTTTTTTTGCTGCCTCTTTCACTTCCTCTAAGGTAGCATTTAAATTTCCAATTTTAATATTATCCTCAATACTAATATTAAATAAACTTGTTTCTTGCCCCATTAAAGCAATTTTCTTTCTTAGTTCTTTAGTTTGTATTTCCTTTAAATTTTTATTTCCAAAATTTATTTCTCCCTTTGTAACATCCCAAAATCTCATAAGTAATTTTGCAAAGGTACTTTTTCCTGTTCCACTTTCTCCTATAATTGCAATTTTATCTCCTAAACTTATATTTACATCTAAGTTTTTTAAAACTTCTTCCTTTCCTTTATAAGAAAAATAAACATTTTTATATCTTATATCACTTTCAATAGCCATACCTTCTCCTAAAACTTCTTCTACAGAAGGCTTTTCATCTAAAATATTAAAAATTCTTTGAGCTGAAGCAAAGGTTAAAAGAAGGTTATTAGATAAATTGCTTAACGCCACAACAGGACCAAAGGAAGAGGCTATTAACACAACTGAAATTATTAAACTTCCAATAGTCATATTTCCATTTAAAACCTCTAAATAAGAAATATATAAAACAATCAAAATTGTTGCCATTATTATAAAATCACTAAAGGCTCTTATTATTCCCTCATGTTTTTTTATAATCTTTTGCTTTTCATTTAATTCTTTTGATAATTTCTTTATATTCTTTCTTCTTTCCTCTCCATTTTTAAATATTAAAACTTCTTTAATACCTCTAAGAGAATCTAAAATATATGAATTTGTTTTTCCAAAGGCTTCTCTATACTTAACTCCTGCTTCTTTTCCAAATCTACTGCTTATATAAGGAACAAAAAATCCAATTAATATATAACCAACTATTCCTATTATTCCAACCTTTACATTAATACTTAAAAGTATTATTCCAATTATAGTATTAGTTATAATAGCAATACTAATTGGTGCTATAGTATGAGCGTAAAAAACTTCTAAAAGTTCAATATCAGAAGTTATCATAGAAATTAAATTTCCCTTCTCCATTCCTTCTAATTTAGCTGGTGCAAGCTTTCTAAGAGCTAAAAACACCTTATCTCTCAAAATAACTAATATTTTAAAAGCTATATAATGTCCACTTAATTGTTCTAAATATCTTAAAGGTCCTCTTAATATTCCAAATAAAATCATTAAAATAATTGCTGTTTTAAATGAAAAATTTATACTTTTATCTATTAAAATTGCTATAGAAAGCCCTCCAAAGGCAGTTATACCTATTGCTACTAAAAATCCTAAAACTCCCATAAATACAGTTATGCACATTACAGGCATAAGAGGTTTAAGTTCACCTATAAGCCTTTTCATTATTGAAAACCCTGACTTTCTCACCTAAATTACACCTCCCATTTCAAGTTCATTTTGGTAATTAACCATTTCATAGTATTTATTTTTTCTATCTATAAGTTCTCTATGATTTCCTTCCTCAATTAAAACTCCCTTATCTAACATATAAATTCTATCTGCATTTTTAACATTAAAAAGTCTGTGGGAAATAACTATTACTGTTTTATCCTTTGAAAGTTCATTTATAGATTTCAAAATCATATTTTCACTTTCAACATCAATATTTGAAGTAGCTTCATCAAAAATTATAACTTCCTTATTTGCTAATATAGTTCTAGCTAAGGCAAGTCTTTGCTTTTGTCCCCCTGAAAGCTTTGAGCCACCCTCTCCAACTTCTAAATCTAATTTTTCCTTTTTAGAGTTTACAAAATCTAAAAGATTAGCTTTTTTTAAGGCATAATTTATTTCCTCTAAAGTTGCCTCCTTCTTAGCCATTAATAAATTCTCTTTAATAGTACCCTTAAAAATATAACTATTAGTTGAAATTATAGATATTCTCTCGTAAAGCTCTGAAAAGTCTAAATCATTTATATCCTCTCCATTTAAAGTTATCTTTCCCTTTGACGCTTTATAACTATTTAAAAGTAATGAAGCTATAGTACTTTTTCCACTTCCACTCTCTCCAACAATAGCAATATAATCGCCCTTATTTATACTCATAGATATATCACTTAAAACATTTCTTTTCCCATCATAAGAAAAACTTACATTGCAAAGAGAAATATTCTCTACTTCTTTAAGATTATTTTTTAAATCCTCCTTACTCTCCTTTGTTTCTAAAACTTTAAAAATTCTATCTGCTGCAGCTATTCCATTCATAGCAATATGAAAGTATGAACCTAAGAGCCTAAGAGGTATAAAAAATTCTGCTGATATTAATAAAATTACTATCATTCCTCCAAGAGTAATTTCTCCATTCTTAAATTGAAATAAAGCAACTATGCTACCAATAGCAGCCCCTAAAAAAGCAATTAAATCCATAACATTTATTGAATTTAATTGCATACTTAAAACCTTCATTGTTATCTTTCTAAAACTTTCAGCTTCTTCATTCATTAACTCATGTCTTTCTTTATCTACATCAAAAACTTTTAAAGTAGTAAGGCCTTGAAGATTTTCTAAAAATGTATTTCCTAAGTCTGAATACTGTCCCCAATATTCCTTTAATATCCTCTTTGCAATTTTCATAATTAATATTATTGATACTGGTATTAAAGGTAAACATAATATAAATACTAAAGCTGCTTTAAAAGAAATAAATGCTAAAGCAAAAAATAAAGTTAATGGTGCTAAAATAGAATATATTAACTGTGGTAAATACTTACTAAAATAAACTTCCAAAGCCTCAACTCCTTCAACTGACATTTGAACAATTGAAGAAGTGCTATAAAAGTTATCATATCTCATTCCAAGCTTTAAAAGTTTTTCATATATCTTATCTCTAAGAGTAAGCTTTACATTTTCAGAAGATTTATAAGAAAAATGTCCACTTAATAAGTTCACAGAAAATCTTACCGATAATAAAATAACTAAAGCTAAAATCTTTTTATTTAACATTTCAATATTTCCAAAAGTAAAAAGTTCTTGAATACTAAATCCAATAATCATTATTGTTATTAGATTACAAAGAATAGAAATCCAATTCATTAAAACAGTTAAAAATATGTACTTTTTAGAGTTTTTACATAAATTTAAAAGCCTTTTATCTATCATCATAAAAATTACCTCCCTATAAAATTATTTGTTTATCTACTTTTTAAAGCTTATTGAAAATGATTATCATTAATGATAATATAAATATATTATCATATTTTATTAAAATTGTTTTTCGCTATATTTTTATTTTTTTAATGATATTAACTTTTGAAAGGATGATTTTTAATGATTTTTATAAAATCGGCTCTTATAGATTTTTATAATTGCTTTGAAATCCCAATAAGGGCTTTAGATAATAAATTAAATATTATTTTTGATACAGGGTACTCCCCTTTTTATGATTATATTTTTAAAGATTTAAAACTAAAAAACAAATTAGAGTTATCTTCTTTTAAAAATAAAAAAGATAACTCTATAATTCTTAACTTTGAAAATAATAAGGCAGTTTATGTAATATTTAATTATAAAGAAATAGGAGAAAATTTATTTTTTATAGTAGGTCCTCTTTATTTAAAAGAAGAATTTAATGATTCAAAAAATTATTTAGAAATGTATAAACTTCCACTTAAAACAAAAAGCTGTATTAAATATTATAAAAGCTTTCTAAAGTTAATATTAAAAGAAAAGCTTAAAGAAAACTATTTAAATAATTATTCTCCTTACACCCTTAGAGCTATAGAATTTATAGAAAATAATTACTATAAAGATATAAGTGTTTCTAGTATATCTCTAGAATTTAAAATAAATAAAACTTATTTTTGCAATTTATTTAAAAAGGAAACTGGAGAAACTTTTATAAATTTTTTAAATAACTATAGAGTTGAAAAAAGTAAAAATCTTCTAAAAGAAAGTGATATATCAGTACTAGATATTGCTAACAAGGTAGGTTTTAATACCCAAAGTTACTACTGTACTACCTTTAAAAAATTTACAGGATTAACTCCTCTAAAATATAAAGAAAATATACTAAAAAAGACTTAAAGCTTAAAGTAAGTTTTAAGTCTTTTTATTTAAATATATTTAAATAAGATATTTATAATTAATTTTAAAAGAAAAAAGAATGTAGAAAAATTTATAAATAAACTTTTCTACATTCCTTACTTTTTATATAAAACTTGTAGTACTAATATTATTAATCTAAAAACTTAATAATATTCTAATACTATTAATTTAATTACTTAACTAAATCTACAGTTTCTTTAGCTATCATAAGCTCTTCGTTTGTTGGTATAACGTAAGCTTTTATTTTTGAATCATCAGCTGTTATTTCTGCGATTTTTCCTCTAACATTATTCTTTTCTTTATCTAATTTTAATCCTAAGAACTCTAATCCTTCTAAGCAAGCCGCTCTAGTTCCTGGAGCATTTTCTCCAACACCAGCAGTAAATACTATTACATCTACTCCACCCATATTTACAATGAATGAACCTATTTCAGCTCTTATTCTGTAGTGGAATATATCTAAAGCTAATTGAGCTCTCTTATTTCCTTCTTTAGCAGCAGCTTCAATATCTCTAAAGTCTGAGCTTACGCCAGATACTCCTAAAACTCCAGATGCTTTATTTAAAGCTTCTGAAACTTCTTCAATTGTGTATCCACATTCTTCAACTAAGAATGGTATTATTGAAGGGTCTATATTACCTGATCTAGTTCCCATTGGAACACCTGCAAGAGGAGTGAATCCCATAGTTGTATCTATACATATTCCATCCTTAACAGCAGAAATACTTGCTCCATTTCCTAAATGACAAGTTATGATTTTTAAATCTTTTATGTCTTTTCCCATAACTTCAGCAACTTTATTAGCTACATATTTATGTGAAGTTCCGTGGAAACCATATTTTCTTATTTTATATTTTTCATATAAAGCATAATCAATAGCATATATGTATGCTTTTTCTGGTAAAGTTCCATGGAAAGCAGTATCAAAAACAGCTACCATTTCTTTATTTGGCATAAGACTTTGACAAGCTCTTATTCCAACTATGTTTGCTGGGTTATGAAGAGGTGCTAATATACTACACTCTTCTAAGTATTTTATAACATCTTCATCTATTACTACTGAAGAAGAATATTTTTCTCCACCATGAACTACTCTATGTCCTACAGCTGCAATTTCATCAACTGAGCTTATAACACCTATTTCGTCATCTACTAAAGTATTTAAAACTATATCTATAGCTTCTTTATGGTCTTTTATATCTTTTTCTAATTCAAATTTATTTCCCTCTGCATCTTTTTGAACAAGTTTAGATTGTCCAATTCCAATTCTCTCAACTAATCCTCCTATGATATCCTTTTCATCACTCATATCGATTAATTTGTATTTTAATGATGAACTTCCACAATTAATTACAAGTACTTTCATTTCTTTATCCCTCTCTCAATATTTATTTAATTTTTATTACCCCTTGAATCCATGCCAATCTTAAGATAAATTTTATATTTTTATTGAAAATTTTTCAACCTTAAACATTAAAAAAATTTGTAAATATTTTAGAAAATAAACCAAAAAGGGCTTAAAAAGCCCTTTTTAACTAAATTTAACTTCTCTCTATTCTAACTTTACTTCCACCAACACCTGCTTCTGCTGATTTTAACATAAGCTTAATTGGCACTCTATTTTTTATAGATTCAACATGACTTATTATTCCTATAGATAACCTTTCATGATGAAGTTTTTCTAAAGAAGTCATAACAATATCTAAAAGATTATCATCTAAAGTTCCAAAACCTTCGTCTAAGAAGAATAACTCTAAAGGTGCTGTTCCCTTTAATTGTATTTGTGATGACAAGGATAATGCTAAAGCTAAGGATGCTAAAAATGTTTCTCCCCCTGAAAGAGTTGAAGCATCCCTCTCAGCCCCTCCATTTTTATAATCTCTTATCATAAATTTACTATTTTCATCCACTTCTAAACCATAGTTACCATTTGTTATCTCTTTAAGTTTCTTTGAAGCTTCCATAGATATATACTTTAATTGATTTGAAGCAATAAATTCTACAAATTTTTTCCCTTTAAAAAGCTTTTCTAAATCACTTAATAAGGCAAGTTTATGCTCTTGCTTTCCCTTAAGAGAAAGTATTTCCTTTTGTTCTTCAAGCTTTGTTTTTAAATTTTTAATCTCTGTAATTAATCTAACTTTTTCCTCTTCAATATATTTTAATTCTTTTTCACAATTATTTTTTTCATTAGAAATCCTTAACCATTCTTCTTCTTTTATGCTTTTTCCCTCTAACTTCTTAAGAAGTAATTCTATATTTCCCCTAACCTTAATTAAATTATTATTATATTCTTCAATTAAAGTTTTTAAATTTTCCTTTTCATCATTACATAAAACTGAATTTTTAACTTCTAAAATATCATTAAAACCTTCTTTTTTTAAGGCTAAATAAACTCTTTTTTCTTCTTTTTCTTTCCTTAAACTTAATGATTTTATTCTATCATTAATAACAGCAAAGTTATTATTTATACTATTAAAGTCTTTTTCTAACTTTTCTTTAGCTTGATTTAAATTTAAATATTCCTCCCCTATATTTTTAATATTTAAATTTAACTCTTTTAAAATACTTTCTATTTTTAACTGGTGTATTTTTTCCTCTTCATCTATTAATCCCTTTAAAGATGTTTTAATCATATTTTCTTTTTCTATATAAATTTTAGACTTACTTTTTAATAATGAATTTTTCTCTATTACCTCCTCATTCAATTTATTAAGTTTATCCATTAATGTATTTTTTTCATTAACTTTCCCTTGAAGTAATATTCTTAAATCCTTAATTTTCTTCTCTAATAAATTTTTATCTCTTTCTTTTTTTGATATATTATTTTTTTCTTCCCTAATATCCTCTATATCTAACTCTTTTTTTATAGAATTAATTATAGAATTTTCTTTTTCTAAATTCTTCTTTAAATCATTTAATTTTAAAGAAATCTCCTTTTCTCTAACTATTTTTTCGCATAAAATAACTTCACATTTATTAAAATGATTTTCTAAAGTATTTTTTTCTTCCTTTAAATTTTCTAAATCCTTATCTAGCTTTTCCTTTTTAAGATTAAATTTCTCTGCTCTTTTCTTTAAATCTTCAAATTCATCTTTTAAAGAATTTAATTCATCCTTATTTACTTCTCCTATCTCCTCTAAAGAAGCCTTTAATTTATTAATTTTATTATTTTCATGTCCTAAATCACTTTCTACCTTTGATAAGTTTGAAATAATATTTCTTAATTGCTTTTCCTTAATATCCAACAATTTAGATTTCTCATTTGAATTTTCTAAATCAAACTTTTTAATATTACTAAATTCATGGTGAAGAGAACCACAAACTGGACAAGCTTCACCCTCCTTTAAATTTTCTCTAATTTTAATGGCTAATTCCTCAATTTTTGCCTTTCCTATATAGTCTTTAAGTTCTTTTAATTCTTTTTCACTTAAAAGCTTTTCTTCATTCCCCCTTTTAAGTTCTATTTCAAAAGTTTCTTTAGCTTTTAAAGCATCATCTAAATTCTTTTTTATCTCAATATAATTATCATATCTCTCTTTATATTCTTTAAGTTTAAGTTGCTTTTCAAAAATAAATTCATTATCTGCTAAAAAACTATCTGGCAAATTTTTAATATCTTCCGTAAGCTTATCTAAATTATTTATTTTATCATCTAAAGAAATTCTTAATCTTTCTTTTTCTTCTTTAATATCTTTTATATTATTTTTTAAGGTATTATCTTCATATTCTATATCCTTTATCTGCTTTTCTAATCCTTCATAAGAATTTAAAGCAATTAATCCATCATTTACTCTTTCCTTAAAATCTTCAGAGATAAAAAGATTTTCTTGTATAAGTTCCTTTTCATCTAATTCTTTATTTAAGGCTTTTTCATTTTCTTCTAAAAAGTTAAATTTACTTTTTAGCTTTGAAAGATTATTTTTTATATCCATCCATTCTTTCTTTAATTCAACTCCTTCCTCTCTCATTTTTAAAAGCTTCTCTATTTCTTCTTCGCTTTCTATTAATCTCTCTCTTTTTCTTTCTAAAACAGGTAAATCTTCTTCTTTCTTTTTAAGCACTCTGTCAAATTCTATTTTATTTTTATCCTTTAAATTAGTAATCTCTTCTAGACTATTTTTTATATCATTAAACTTTAAATTTTCATCCTTTAAATCTCTTAATATTTCCTCAAAATTATTTATAAATAAAATAACCTTATCTGCTCTTTCTGAAAGTTTTATTCTCTCTTTTAAGCTATCTATTTCTTCACTTTGCTTTCTTAAACTTTCTTCTTCTTCCTTTTTATTCTTAAGCTCATTTTGAGTACTTAAGATAAAATCAGCTTCTTTAAAATCATTTTTTAAATTATTAAATAAATCTTCTTTTTCCTTAGCTTTTAAATTTAAATTTTTTTCTTCTTCTTCCTTATCCTTTAAAACTTCATAATTAATTCCTTTATATCCTTTTAACTGCCCTTCTATAGAAGTCATATTTTCTTTTTCTTTTCTTATTTCAGATAATAATTTATTTGAAAGATTATCACCATACTTTTCAAGGTTAAATAACCTCTCTAACATATCTCTCCTACTTTTTCCTTCTAATTTAAGAAATTCACTAAACTTTCCCTGTGGCAAAACTACAGTTCTCATAAAATCATCTAATTTTAACCCTATAATTTCTTCACACTTAACTGTTACAGCCTTTGATTTTTCCTCTAGTATATTTTCACTCTCTCCTGTTATTTCAATTATTCTAGCACTTTTATTCCTTATTCCTCCACTTTTATTATCTCTTTTAAACTCTCTATCAACTCTATATCTTTTTACTTCACTACCTGTTATTTGAAATTCATAACTTACATAAACACTATCACAGTTAGTATTTATATAATTTGAACTTTTTCTTGCTATATCTCCATATAAAGCAAGAGTTATTCCATCTAAAATAGTAGATTTTCCACTTCCTGTAGGACCAAAAATACCAAATAGCCCTCTTTCTGTTAATTCTTCAAAATCAATAACCTGACTTTCTATAAAACTATTTAACCCTTTAATTTTTAATTTAATAGGCTTCATGCTACTTGTCCTCCTCTTCTTTAACTATATTAAGTAAAAGATTTAAAACTTCATCATCAGGCTTTATTCCTCTTTCCTTTTCATAAAAGTCAATAAAAAATTCTTCAAAAGACTTTTCTTTAAAATCACTTTCTTCTAAAATATCTTCCTCACTTTTTATTTTAGGAATAATTTCTAAAATATCTTTTTTTGTTCTCTTCATAATTTTTATTTCATCTTCTCTTAAAAATCTATCAGTACTTATCTCTAAATAAACCCAACACTCTCTATCTTTATTTTCTTCACATTTTACAATTGCCTCTTCTATACTTTCACACTTCCAAACCTCTATAGGCTTATACACCTTAAATTTAATCTCCTCTATAACCGCCTCTTTTTTAGGTTCTAAGTCAATAATAAAGCACTTTTTCTCAAAATTAATTTCTTTTTTATTGTATTGAAGTGGAGAACCAGAATATCTTATTTTTTTATTAGTTCCTGGTAAAATCATAGGCTTATGAACATGTCCTAAAGCAATATACTGTGCTTCCTTAGGAAAACATTCCTTATCAACTATAAAGCTCCCCCCAAGTTCTATATTTCTCTCAGAACCTGAATTTTCAGCTCCTGTTGCAAAAAGATGAGATACAACTAAATTTATTGTATCTTCTCTAAAATTTTCTTTAAGAGAATCAAATAATATTTTTAATCTCTCACTATAGGTTTTTGCTCTTTCTAAAGTCTCCTCCATAGAATCATATAAAACCTCATTTAACCTTTTTTCACTAGGATAAGGAACTGTTAATATAATAGCTTTTTCTCCCTTTACTTCTATTTCAATAAATCCCTCACCAGAATTTATAACCTTATTTTTTCCATACTCTCCAAGTGGTACTTTACTTTTAGGTGTTCCTACCATAACAACTCCATGGTCCTTAGCCAAAGGTGCTGAAGCTATTAGTCTTTCTGGATTATCATGATTTCCTGAAATAACTAAAGTCATTCTTTTCCCCTTGTTTGATAAATTCTTTAAGGTATCATAAAATAGTTTCTCTGCTCTAGCTGGTGGGTTACTAGAATCATAGACATCTCCAGCTATAATAACTAAATCAATATCATTTTCCTCTACAATTTTCACAAAATCATTTAAAAATTCTTCTTGTTCTTCTAAGCGACTTACTCCCTCTATATTTTTCCCTAAATGCCAATCAGCAGTATGCAAAACTCTCATAATATATCTCCTAAATTATATTTTTTTAACTTTAATAAAAATACTTAAATAGTTTAAAAAAATTTTTCATTAAACTATTTAAACTCATGTTATTACTCTTAATAAATATTATACTAAATATCTTTTTATCTTTAATAAACTTACTAAGAATAAAATTTAATAAAAAGTGTAATTATAAATTTATAATTTTTTAAAAAAATGATATTTTTATCAATAATAATTATTCTTAAATAATTATTAGTTTATTTTTTAAAAAAATATAACTTTTCTTATTAAATTTCTTAAAAATTTATTATTTATGAACATAATTCGTAAAATTCCCCATTTGATGAAGATATTTTTAAGTAGTATATTAAATGCATGAGAAAGATATTAAAACTTTAACATATCAAAATTTAAAATAGATTTACGAGGTGATTTTAATGAATTCATTCATGATGGATATAAAAAACAATAGTAACGATTTACACTCAGTAGCTGAAAAAACAGGCTTCTTAAAAAGATTATTAGAAGGAAAAGCTTCAACTGAAAGCTATGCTGAATATCTTTACAATCTTTATGAAGTTTACAGAGCAATAGAAATAAACTTAGAAAAATACAAAGATAATGAAGTAGTTAAAGACTTTGTACTTCCTGAAATATATCGTGCTGATTCTTTACTTAAAGATGTTAAATTCTTATTAAAAGAAGATTCAGAAAAAGTTAAACCTTTAGCTTCAACAAGAGCTTATGTAGCTAGAATAAATGAAATAGGAGAAAAAACTCCAGAACTTTTAGTTGCACATGCTTACACTAGATATCTTGCAGATTTATTTGGTGGAAGAACAATCTATCAATTAGTTAAAGATTTATATAAAATAGATGAAGAAGGATTAAACTACTACAAATATGACCACTTAACTGATGGTCCTGAAATGAGAAACTTCGTTATGGATTATCACAACAAATTAAACAACATAAACTTAAATGAAGAAATGAAAGAAACTTTCATAAATGAAGTTGCTAACTCATATGTTTACAACATAGCAATTTCAAACGAATTAGAGTTTGTAAAATTTAATCAATAATTTTATACTTTGAATAAAAAAGGGATTATACAAAGATTAAACTATAAACTTTTAATTATAGAGAATTTTAAAATTAAAACTCTATAGTTAGTACTCCCAATATTCACTATAGATTACTAGCTTAAATCTTTTAATTCTTTTATTTAAAGTTTACATATATAATTATTTTGTATAATCCTTTTTAAAATAAATTTAAATATTTTTTAATTAAACAGATAAAATCATTTCACTTTAATATAATTTTAATAAGAGCTATGGAATTTATTCCATAGCTCTTTTACCTAGTAATGCCATCTCATGATTATGCCCTGAATCATAAGTATTTAAGGTCTTTTCAATATTATATATTATCCAAATTTATAATTTATAAACACTTTAACTCTTAATTTTATAAAATTTTATTCAAGTTCCCTTAGTTGATATTTGTATAAAGAAATTTTATAATAAAATGAGTTCTCTTTAAGCATATTTTAAGTTTTAAATATAAAAATTTAAAACTTAAAATATACTTAAATTATATAAAATACTTTTAATTTTTTAAAAATAACCAATTAAAAATAAATTTTAAAGAAAGGCATAAAATATATTAATTACTTTATATAAAATATATTTTATAGGTGTTTTATATGAAATTTGATCTTAATACCATTTATGAAAAATTTATTTCTTGGATTACTACTAATGGCTTTAAATTAGTAATTGGATTAGTTTTACTTTACGTAGGTTGGAAGATTATAAATAAATTAATTAAAATCTTAGTTAAGATAATGAAAAGAAGACATATTGACCCAACTCTTACTTCCTTTGCTGAAGCCTTTGCTGAAGTATCATTAAAATTTCTTTTAGTAATAACCTTAATGAGTTATGTAGGTTTTGATATAGCTGGTCTTGCAGCCCTTGTAGCTTCTGCTGGATTAGCAATTGGTTTAGCCCTTCAAGGTAGTTTATCAAACTTTGCAGGTGGAGTAATAATACTTTTATTAAGACCCTTTAGAGTTAATGATTTTATAGAAGCTTCAGGTTACTCTGGAACTGTTGAAAAAATAACAGTTTTTTATACTCATTTAGTTACTCCAGATAATAAAGAAATCTTAATTCCAAATGGAACCTTAGCAAACGGAAGTCTTATAAACTATTCATCAAAAGAAACTAGAAGAGTTGATTTAACCTTTAGTGTAGCCTATGATGACGATATAATTAAAGTTAAAAATGTACTTTTTGATATTATAAACAAAAATGAATTAATCTTAAAAACTCCAGAACCCTTTGTTGGTATAAGTCAACACGGAGCAAGTTCCATTGATTTTGTTGTAAGAGTTTGGACAAAGCAAGAGGATTATTGGAAGGTTCACTTTAGTTTATTAGAAGAAGTTAAACTAAGATTTGATAAAGAACATATAACTATCCCTTATCCTCAAATGGATATAAAAATAAATAAATCTTAGAAATAAAATAATTTTTAAATAAAAAAATAAAAGCCTAAATTAAATGAACAAGAGGCACATTTAATTTAGGTTTTTATCAATCCTACCACACTAAATCTTAAATAATTATCTTAACTTTATAATAACGTTTTCATATAATTTTGTCAATATATTTTCAATATATTTTCAATATATTGACAAAATTATTTAATTTATCCTTTTAATACAATTCCTCATCATTTATATAATTACTTAAATCATAGGTATTTATAACTTTATTTTTATAATCTATAATATAATTATTATCCATATAAAACTCTAAATTTTCCTTACTAATTATATTAAAATTCAAATCTGCAAAATACCATGTTTCCTTTTCTTCCTCTCCAAAATAACTACTTACAGGTATTTCTATAAACTTATAATATATATTATTATCAATATAATAAGGTTTTTCAGAATCAAAAATTAAACATATATCCTCTGAAAATCTACTTGAAAATTTTGTTGGCTTTAATATATATCCTTTCTTATCTTGAAAATTCTTACTTTCATCTATAGGAAGATTTTTTAAATTTCTATAATTAATATAATACTCCTTTCCTGCCCCCTCAATACTTTTAACCTCTGGAGAAACCTTGTTATTTTCTAAATAAAGATTTAAAAGCTCTACATTTTTTTCTTTAGGAGTTAACTCATCTAAGTTCTTAATGTTATCATGAAGTAACATATCCTTATTAGCTTTTATACTACTTTCAATTTCAAAAATATCTTCTTCTACGCCCTTATCTTTTAATCCTATATTTTCA
Organism: Clostridium sp. TJA038; assembly: GCF_058310255.1. Lineage (NCBI taxonomy): Bacteria > Bacillati > Bacillota > Clostridia > Eubacteriales > Clostridiaceae > Clostridium > Clostridium sp. TJA038. Next base: position 30,438 of record NZ_JBZEFA010000009.1, read on the forward strand.
GTCTTTATTATACTTAACATTAATTTTGCATTAGCTAAATCTCCATGCTTAATATAAGTTTTTGCTTGAAAAACTTTAGCTTCTAAATTTTTAATTTTTTTATGTCTAGATTCCTCTAAACCAAAGACCGACATACCTGCAACTAAAACACTTATTATTCCTAATGAAAGGAATTTTTTCATCTTCATCCCCCACTTATCTTTTGTGTATTTAAATTCATTTTAATTTTATAAAAACTTAACATCTAATTATAATATTCAATTTATCTACTTTCAATATACTTAACTTATAAAGATTAATTTAATTTATATAAATAATTTTTATTTTTCAAAATTCATATTTTATTATTAATCTTATTATTTTGTTTTCTAAATATTTATATAAAGTTTATTTTCTTGAAGGAAAAGTTATATTTATATAACTAAATTTATGTTATAATCAAAGTAAATTTATAGATAATGCTAATTAATTTAATTACTTAAAAACTTGTTCCTTTTCACCTTGGGAAACCTGTAGCAAATTAATTTGTCCAAATAATAAGTGTATGTGAATTAGCATGATTTATAAATTTAAAGCTGGCATACAAATACCAGCTTTTTTAATTAGCAAAATCAAAATTATCCTCTTTAAACTTATTAATTTTCTTATTGCTATTTACTATTAATTTATTTATTCGTTCTCTTTCTAGAGCATTCTCCTTAAGTTCATTCCTTATACACTCTAAGCCCTTAACTTTATCTGAAAGTATATCTTCTAGTTCTTTTATAGTCAAAAGTTCTCTTTTAAAAAATTCAGATTCTTTAGCCTCTTTAATTAAACTTTCCTCTAAATATTTCATACTCTTATTTAATTCAAGCTTATTCAACTTATATTTCCATGTATCTAAAGAAAAAATATTTTTTAGAAACCCTCTATCCTTAATACTATGTTCCTCTGATATATCTATAGTATCTATTTGTCTTTTTATTCTTTCATATTCAATATAATCTTCAAATAATTTAACTTCCTCTGAATTAAGAACAATATCTTTAAATATGTTTTCTTGAGCCTCTATTGCTTTTTCTGTATTCTCTTTCTCAGCAATAAACTTTTTCTCATTTATTAATAAAACTTCTTTAATCTCCTCTGTCTCACGAAGATTTTTCTCTAAATTTCTCTTTTCAGAAAGAACTTTATCATATTCTTCTTTTTCTTCCTTCCAAACTTGAACTAACTGCTTATAATATAAACTTTCCTTTTTATCCTTTTTTAAAATTTTGTTTGATAAACTTATTTCCATAACAAAAATAGGAACTAAATTTTCTCTTGAAACTTTAAACTCTTTTAAAATTATAAAACTTAATAAAGGACCTATATAAGCTCTTACCATATCATGTCTAGTTCTAAACTCATAAAAATCAAAGTCTTTTTGAAAGGCTACATAAATTGAAAAAATAGATTTTATAACAAAATCTAAACTTTCCTCTGTTCCACATTCTAAAGCTGCTTTTAAAAACTTTTCTTGATTTATTCTTATATTTTCTTTTATTGTTTCTTCTGAAACATCTGTAAAGTTCATTTTATTTAATATAAGATTTCTTTCTCTTTCAGGAGTGTTTATTAAGACTTCATAAATTACTCCACAAAGTTTAACTTCTTTATCCTTCTCCTTACTTATTGAATGTAATAAACCATTTATTATAACTATTAAGTAATAATTTATAATTCCTTCTAGCTTATCAACCTTCCCATTAAAATCACTTCTACTCTCAAGTAAGAAATAAGACTTTTCCACTACATTATCTAAGGATTTATCAAATATTTTTTTATCTAAAATAGAAGTAGAAGGAGTATTTGTAAGTTTTAAAAGAGCATAATATAATTTTATTTTTAAAACTCCATCAGAATATCCCTTTAATTCATCAACTTCTTTTTCAATAAACTTTAAAAATTCTTTTCTTTTAGATTTTACAAATATTCCTTTAGATTTATTTATAAATATACTTCCTAAACTTAGACTTTTTAAAAATGCATAAACAACTCTTAACTCATATCCTTGAAGCGATAAAAATCCCTTGTAAAAATCTTTATACTTATTATCACTATCCTCTGAAGATTCTTCTCTTAAAATAGTACCTTGCAGAGTTTTAAAACTTTTTAAAGCTTCTTGAAGCTCTAATTCTTTTTCATTTAACTTATCAACAAGGTCTTTTTTTTCTTCCTTTACATTTTTTAAAAGTTCATAAAGTTCTTCTTGCTTTTTTTCATCAGTTTTTGTAGTTTTTATTTGCTTTTCAAGGCTTATAATAAACTTTTCTTTATTTTCTAAAACCTTTTTATCTATAACTAAATCACATTGGCTTTCCTTTAAACTTTCAGGAGTTATAAAAGTAAATGTTCTACTTTCTTCTATTTCATTAGTTACATTTTTTAAATACCATATTAAAATATCATGAGCCTTTTCTAAGGCTAATAAACTAGTATTTTCATCTAAGTTATTTAGTGCTTCTTTATTGTAACACTTTTCTCCTAAACTTCTTATATACTCTCCATATTCTATTACAAAGCTTGGAATATGTCCTTCTAAGTTATCTATACTTCCTTTAAAGCTTAAATTATTTCCTCTCTCTAATTTATATAATTCTTGAATTTTAATAAATAAATCTTCAATTACCATTCTTAAAACTGTACAAGTGAGAGCTTCTTGAGTATCCCACGCTTTTTCAGCATTTCTTAATAACTCATAATAACTCTCAAGACTTGTTTTTAATATAAAATCAAAGTTTGTAATCTTTTTGTTTTCCATACAGTCCCCTCTAAGCATATTTAATTTTTAATGCTTGTTATTTTTTAAAAAATCAAAAATACCTTTTAGTAAAACCTGAGCCTTTTTATCCTCAAGTTTTTTTAATTTATTATTCATATGTTTTTTATTACATTCTAATTTTAAGCTAAGAAAATCTACTTCTTTTTTTATCTCTTCAGTAACAGTTTTATGTTTTATTATGTAAATATATTCTTCATAGCATAAATTTAAAGTAGAAAAAGACCTTCTAACTGTAAATACTAAAGCTATTATTAAGATTATTCCTATTAATGATATAACTCTAGCTAAATTATTATAATGATGATTATAATTATTTATTAGTTTCATAATAAATTCACTAGAAGCTATTGTATTTAAGTTTTCTATTCCTATTAAAATAGTAAATATAATAAAATATATTATTCCTAACCTTTTTACTCTCTTATGAAATAATCTCTCAAAATTCTCTTTTTCTTCACAATCTACACTTATGTTATCTATAGATGATAAAACCTCTCTTGTGCCAGATAATATACAAATCATACCTATTATGCACATAAGATACACATCTAATGATTTAACTAATTCATAGCCACTTCCAAAAAATTTATAACTAGTAACACCTATTAAGGTATATCCAACTATAACTTTAAAATCTCCAAGAATAAATTTCTCCTTAACAATTCTTATTTTTGCTATAACAAAAATAACAGCCATAATTATTATAATCTTAACTATATATTCCCTATATATAAATATCTCATTAATAATTGTTTCAATTAAATTTTTATTATTTATTTTAGAAATTATCCGCCCTAAAGTATCAACTAAAATAAAGAGCATTGGAATTAACATTATTATTATAGATATCTCTCTGTAATTATTAAAATCCTTCCTTTCCATAACTTTATACCCCTCCATTCACAGTTCTTTATAAATCTTTTGTGAATTCCTTATTATATTATATACCTTTAATTTTTATGTTAAAACATTTAAAAGATAAAAAGTTATGAAATAATTACATATTTCATAACTTTAAAAAATTTAATATATTATACTATAATTATTCAAGGTTCCAATTAAAACACCCTCTAAATATATGTCTCCATTTTTCTTAATAAAACCTCTTTTACCCTCTATATAAATAGCTCCACTTGGCTTTAAGGTTCCAGCATATCTTCCATCTAAATATACACAACCATTAGTATCTACTAAACCTCTTCTATCGTTTAAATAAAACTCTTTAATGCAAGGCTTTTCCCACCCTAACATATACTCCCTCCAAAATATATTTCCTGTTGTAAAATTATATTATCTTTTAAAAATAAATATTACAAAAAGGCTTAGAAAAATTCCAAGCCTTTTACTCTTATTTATTTTCAATTATTATTTCTTTAGGTCCTATGTCCTTAATATCTTTAAAACTCCTATAAAAAGTAAGATCTCCTTTAAACAAGAACCTACTTAAAGTATTTTTATTTATTAATACAATCATAAGTAATGGTACCACTACACCAACTATTGTAAAAATAACATATCCATAATTAAATACATCCATAAATAAAGTAGCTACTTGTTTGTGTAAGTACATTATTATAAGAGAATTTGCACCTATTATTGTAAATACCTTCTTGTATTTTAATTTGCTAAGTTGATAACTTAAAGAAAGTATAAATACAGTAAAGGTTACAGGTATTATAATATCAAAAATAGGGTCTTTGTAATAAGAATATTTTATATTTAAATAATAGTATATTCCTGCTACACTATTTAATACAAAAAGTCCAACAACTCCTATACTTGATAAAATTAAAGTAGAAGTCTTTTTGAAAATTTCTTGAATGTCTAGCTTAACTATATAATACCCTAAAGCATAATAAGGTAAAGTAATTAAAACAGTATCTAGATTCCAAAATACAAAATATTTTTCAGTTATATCTGTTACACTATCTGGTATTACTAAAATTGAATACATATTAGCTAATAAGTAACTTATTACACAAATTACTGCAAGCTTCTTACCACCTAATCTTCTATTTAACTGGTCAAATAAAACCTTTGTAACAAACATTACAGGTATAAACCAAAATACTCCCCAAGTAGCCTTTCCCCCAAAGGCGTATTTTAACATCTCATTTATAAAATCATTAAAAGAAAAACTGCCATGATAGTACATTACATAGTTAAAACCTATGTCAATTAATGAAAATATGGCATAAGGAACAAAGAATTTAATTGCCTGCTCTTTTATATTCACGCCCTTTTTATAAAGCATACCACTTATTATAAAGAAAGCTGGCATGTGAAACCAATAAAGATATGGTGCATTGTCAAAAGGTGCATGACACAGAACAACAGTAATTATAAGAATACCCTTCGCTATGTCTAAATAGTCTAGCCTTTTCCTTCTTTCTAAAACATCACTCATAATATTTCTCCCAACTCAATCACAATTTCATATGGTTATTACCATATACTTATATTTCCCATAATCTATATAAATATAATACTTATATATTTTAAATAGGATTTAAACTCACTATGAACTTATAATTAAATATATACTTTTATATGCAAAATTTTTCTGTTAAAATATAATTTTTAATTGTATTTTACATTTAATATTATATTTCTAACTTTTATATGAATTTATACATATATTTGTGTTAAAATCTAATATATGTCTAAAAAATACATTTTATAATTAAAATGTGCAATTTATTTTGAAGGAGACTCTAAAAATGGATAGTCAAATATTCTTTCACATATTTAATGACGATAAAGATAAATTAGAAACTCAAAACATAATAAAACTGACTACATACTCAGTTTTCTCTATATTTATTATACTAATATTCGATTTATTTTATAAAGTATTTATTAGAAAAAATATAGGCATTGTACCAGATGCCTCGGTACCTACCTTTTCCTTAAACCTAGCTTTAATTTTAGGTACTATGGCTTATATAAGTTCTTTAATATATTACTCAAGTACAAAAAAAGATGATTTTTTTATAATCTCTTTAATATATATGAATTTATCTGTGGAGCTTTTAATAACAAGAGGGCACAATTTAATAATATTTGATAAGTTTCTTTTTATACATTCTATATTTAGGCTTGTATTACTCTTTTATGTAGCCTTTAATAAAAAAGGAATTTTCCCTTTTATAATTAAACATAAAATAGTTACATCTATTTCAGTTTTCTTATTTTCTATTTTTACTCCTATGATAAACTACAAAATATTTTTTGATAATGTATTCCCTAAGAGTGTTCATTTTTATGCTATTTTAATGATTATAATAATAATCCTTTATATAGTAGCTTGTATTGCTCTGTCAAAAAAAGCATTATCTGAGTGTGAATTAATATATTCATTCATAATAGCTAGTATGCTTCTTATATCCCTTAGAGGACTTTATTGGATTTGTGAAGTTCTTATGCCAAATTTAGCTCTTTTTGAAACAAATAACATAGTGCTTCTATTGACAATATTTTCATTTTTATTAGCTATAAGTGGTGTGTTTAATGAAATAACTACTGAAAATAAAAGAAGTTCTTTACTACAAAAGGAACTTCAAGTATTTTATCACTTAGTTGAATATAATACTAGTAGCTCTATTATTTTATATGATAACAAAAAAAATGTCATCTATACAAATAAAGCTATAAGAGAAACTTATTGCAAAGCTGATAAACTAAAAGAACAATTAGTAGAAGTTGAAAAACTATTTGAAAATTCAATTTTCCTAGAGCAAAGTGAAAAAGATGCTAATAAATCACTTTTTGAAAGAGGTAATTGGGAAGGTAAGCTAATTTTAAAAACAGGAAAAATAGTAAATGCCTATATACAAATTTTAAATGTAGAAAAGAAAAATTATTTTGCAGTTAACTTAAAAGATATAACAGAAGAATATACTCTTACAAAAAATATTCAAAGAAATGAACAGCTTTTAAGTTGTATAAATAATAATATTCAAGATTTAATAATAAGTGTTGGAAACAAAGGTCTGATTACTTATGCAAACGACTCTGTTTTAAAAACTTTAAATTATACCTATGAAGAACTATTAGGACTTCCTATAATAAAGCTTCTAGGTAAAAATGATGAAGTTTTAACACAATTAAAATTAGAAGATGATGAAGATAGTATAAAATGTAAACTGGTAGGTAAACATTCCTTTGTTTATGTAGAATGTACTATAAGAACTTTAAAGGATAATAATGATACTCCTTATGGAAAGGTTATTGTAGCAAAAAACTTAACTTCTAAAAAAAGGCTTGAAAACTTAGCTATAAAATTTAAGAAAGCTAAAGCTTATGAACAAGTTAGAAATGAGTTCTTTGCAAACATTTCCCATGAACTTAGAACACCACTTAATATTATTTATTCTACAATTCAACTATTAAATGCAAAACATGAAGCTACTTCAGAAGATTTTTACGAAGCCTATGGCAAATATAAACAAGGATTGAAAATAAATTGTTATAGAATGCTTAGACTTATAAATAATCTTATAGATGTTAGTAAGATTGAAGTAGGCTTTTTAAAAGCTGAATTTAAAAATAAGGATATTGTTTCCTTAGTTGAAAATATAGTATCTTTGGTTATACCTCATTCTGAAAATAAAAATATAAGTATAATATTTGATACTAATGTAGAAGAAAACATAATAAAATGCGACCCTGTAAAGATTGAAAGATTAATACTTAATTTACTCTCAAATGCTATAAAGTTTACTCAAGATTCTGGTGAAATATTTGTTGATTTAAATGTATCTGATGATTGGGTAAAAATTAGTGTAAAAGATAATGGAATTGGTATTCCTAAAGATATGCAATCCTCAATTTTTGATAGATTTGTTCAAGCAGATAAATCTTTAAAAAGAAGAAATGAAGGAAGTGGTATAGGACTTAGTATTGTTCAATCTATTGCAGAACTTCATGATGGTAAAGTAGAACTTAGAAGTGACGGTATTCATGGTTCTGAATTTATTGTATGGTTACCAAATATAAAATTAAGTCATACTGAAGAAAGTAATAATTTAGTAGATTATATAACAGATGATAAAAATATAGAACTTGAACTTTCTGATATTTACGAAGTTCATTAACTTAAAAACTCTCCCTTAATAAATAAATTTTATTAAGGGAGAGTTTTTTTATGCTGAACAATGCTCTTTAATTTTTATTGCACTAACCTCATCCCTTGTTAATTTTTTTAAGTTTTTATAATTTATTAAATAAAAATAATTATATAATTTCCTAAGTTTATTTAGATATTCATAACTTCTATCAGGAACATCAAAACTAACCTTTGTTTCATCTCTTTCTTCTGCATATTCAACTTTAAAATCATCAACTTGAGGAAATTTTAAAAGTCCTTCAAAGGTTATTTGTCCTCTTACAAATTGATGTCCTGAACAAGAATATAAAGTTTTTATATTTGGTTGAGTATTTAAGAAAATTATTAAATCCTTTAACTCAACATCTATAGCTAATCTATTATTAAAACCACACTTTTCTGTTTCATCTTTACTCAATAAAATTGAATTTCTTCTTAGTTCCCTCATATAAGAATTGTATTCACTTACTAAAGAAAATTCTTCTTCAGTTGAATCAGATACTCTAACCCTAATAAACTCTGGTAAGTATCCTTCTTCTCTTTTATTTTTTAATTCTCTAGCTATTCTAAGTGCTTTTAAAACTTCTTCATTAGAATAATTATCTAATAAGTTTTCCATTTTAAACTCCCCCTACCCCTTAAAATATTTACCTAAATTAAATTTTCAAAAATAATATATTTATTCTTAAAGCAATTTTATTTAATTCGACTATATTATGTAAATATTTACCATATAATAATTATATCTTTTATCATACAAAAAATAAAATCGTATTTTAGCCCATTTATTCAAATTAAATAAATTTAAGTCTTATTTTCTTTAATTTAATATTTATTGTAAATATTTTACAATTAAATAAAAAAAATTATACCAAGATAAAACTTAAAATTATATTCATAATATTAAGGTTAATCTTGATATAATTTAAAAATAAAACTATTTAACTTTTTTATAGATAATTGGTTCTACACAACCAAATGTTACCTTACCGTTCTTTTCCATAACCTCACTTACGTAAAGAGTTCCATCTTCAGTTCTTTCTTTTAATTTAAAAATAGTTTCAGGACCAAATTGACTTACACTTTCTCCTTCAAAGCCTCCATCTTTAAAAGTATATGTCATAGGATTAAACTTTTCTGAAACTTTTAATTCATTATAATCCATAACTAAATTTTCATTATCATTTCTAAAATCAGCTTTAGAAACTCCCTTTGGTAAATCATAAGAAGTTAAAACTACATTTCCATTCTCATCTTCTGTAAATAAAAATAAGTGTGGTAATATATTTTTAAAATTACCTTGCTCATAATAACTTTCTTCAATAACAAAAAATCCTTTAAAATCTTCAGGAAGATTTTTTATTTTGTCATTACAAATATGAGTTACATGTTTTGATTTAGGATGTGGTTTTAAACCTTCCTTAATTTCCATATCTACCTGCTCATCATTATTAAATTCTCCACATAAATAATCTAAGAATAAATTTAAATTTCCCATAAAAATCCCTCTCAATCCTATTTTATTTATAAAATAATTATTGAAACTAATATAACATATTTATTTTTAAAATTAAATAAAAATCTAATTTATTAAACATTTTAATATAATTAATTCATATAATATTAATAAACACCATATAAAATCCGAAAAATCTTATATGGTGTCGAATATTGTGGTTAAACAAACATAATATTATTTTCATTTTAAAAAGCTAAAATTAAATCATTTCAATAAAAGTTCTCCTAATAATAAACTTAGTTTAAATAAAAGATTACTTAATTATTCTAAATTCGCTTTAAGCTACTCAAAATCAATTTTGAATCTCCAAAAACAACAGATCTATATGATTTTACTTAATAAACTTAAATAAACCATTAGAATAATAAGTCCTAAATTTACTTTTAAAAAATCAATCTCATATTAAAATTGATTTTTTAAAAATAACAGGCTTAAATAAATTTACATACTAATAAAATTAAATACATCATTAGAAAATAAATATCTCATATAAACTAAATAAAAATATTAGTAGTTTTTATCTTAATAAAATTTTATATTAGCTATTTGTAATTATATGATAACTCTGTAAATATTTCATGTCAATTAACATTTAAATCTTTAATGAATAATTTTCACATTTAATTAATAATTATTCTTTTATTAAAAATAGCTATATTAAATTAAGGCTTTGTTTTAATAAACTGTTGAAATTTGATTAACCTCTATAAATATGGTTATAATATATAATATAACTACTATTTAGGAGGTTTTTTATGCCAAGAGTTAATAATGTTATTCAGCAAGTTTCACAATTAAATACATATGAGCAAGAGAAGGTATTTGATTTTTTAAAGACTGTATTGATGTCAAATGGAATAACTAACTCTATAGATGAAGAAATCGCTGAAAATAGATTTAACAAGGGGAAGTGCTGTCCTTTTTGCAATCATGATAAAATATCTAAGTATGGAAAATATCATGGCAAGAATGGCGTTAAACAAAGGTATAAATGCCAAAATCCAGAGTGCAAAAAAACTTTCAATGATTTTTCTAAATCCCCAGTTTCAAGTAGTAAAAAGGGATTAGATAAATGGCTACTATATGCTCAATGTATGATAAATGGTAACACTATTAGGCAATGTGCCGAAATTGTTGAGATTAATATTGCAACAGCTTTCTTTTGGAGACATAAAATTATAGACGCTATTAGAAAATTTATTGGCTACGGCTCTCTTGAGGGTGTTATTGAACTCGATGAGACATACTTTGCCCTTAGCTATAAAGGGAATCATAGCAAAAGTTCTAATTTTACTATGCCAAGGGAATCAAGAAAGCGTGGTAAAGAAATAAATACAAGAGGTATATCAAAGGAATTTGCCTGTGTATTATGTGGTGTAGATAGATTAGGAAATATATATACTGGTTTAATATGTGATGGCAGACCTAACTATACTGATATAAATAGGGCTTTATCAGAGGTTGTTGAAGAAAATTCTATTTTATGTACTGATAAACATAGGAGTTATATCCCATTTGCGGCTCAACATAATTTTGAATTACATCAAATTAGGGGCGGGAGAAAAACTGTGGATATTTATAATATTCAAAGAGTCAATGCTTTTCATAGTAGCTTAAAAAGATGGATAAGAAAGTTTAATGGTGTTTCAACCAAGTTCCTAACAAACTACCTATTTTGGTATAAATGGACCCAATTATTTAAAACAGAAATTGAAAGAAATAAGCCTAAGAAATTCTTTATTCATGCTAACTCAACACATTCTATATCTTTAATAAAGGACTTTAAGATAAGAAGACCAATATATGTATAAAAGGTAAAATTTGTTTTTATTTTACTGTTTTTAGTGTACAATAAATATAATGATTGATGAACAATTGTATTATATTGCGAAGCAAAAGGATAGGAGCATAGCTCCTATTTTTTATTTTATCTATAAAGTATATTGTGATTTTGCTAGAAGTGAATCGGAGTGCTTTACAGTAAATATAGTTTATGGTATTATTAAATACATTAAAATATGAAAGGAGTTGTAGTTATGAAAAATTTATATATAATGCTTAATAAATTAAAAAAAATATACATTACTCCTGGGTATATTATAAATTAGATAGCATATGCTTAATATACAAATCCCCTGGAATATCGACTTATATTCTAGGGGATTTTTTATAATGTTATAGCTCTGCGCTATTTAATATTAATAGTTAACATAGAGAGTATAAATAATGAAAAAATTTAAAAATATCTTCGTTTGAAAATAACTACTTAATAAAGATGCAAAAATTATAAACAAATATTTAAAGCTTATTATATGAAAAATAGGAGGAAATAAAATGATTATGAATGGTGGAATAGCGTCAATAAGATTAAGAAGATAGCGCACGAGTTGTGGCTATCGTTAAACAAATTTAATATAATGTCATAACTCCGTGCTATTTAAAGAGTAAAAATAGTGAATTAAGGAGATTATGAATGAAAGCTAAAAGTAATAATTATAGAGGAAAAGTTGATATTAGTGTATCGCAAAATTTTATTACTAGTAAAAATACTATATATAAATTAATAAAAAAAACAAATATATCCAAAAATGATTTTGTTATTGAAATTGGACCAGGAAAAGGTCATATAACAGAAGCTTTATGTGAAAAAAGTTATTGGGTTACAGCTATAGAACTAGATAGAAGTTTATATGGAAATTTAATAAATAAATTTAAAAGTAAAAATAATGTTACTCTTATTAATAAAGATTTTTTAAATTGGAAATTACCTAAAAAAAGAGAATATAAGGTATTTTCTAATATTCCTTTTTATATAACAACAAAGATTATTAAGAAATTATTATTAGAAGAGTTAAATTCACCAACTGATATGTGGCTAGTTATGGAGAAAGGTTCCGCAAAAAGATTTATGGGAATACCTAGAGAGAGTAAATTATCATTACTTTTAAAAACTAAATTTGATATTAAGATAGTGCACTATTTTAATAGAGAAGACTTCCATCCCATGCCTAGTGTAGATTGCGTCTTAGTATATTTTAAAAGAAAATATAAATATGATATATCTAAAGATGAATGGAATGAATATACAAGTTTTATATCTAAGTCTATTAATAACTTAAGAGATGTATTTACAAAAAATCAAATTCATGCAGTAATTAAATACCTAGGTATAAATCTTAATAATATTAGTGAAGTTTCTTATAATGATTGGATACAGTTATTTAGATATAAACAAAAGATAGATTAGTAATAGTAGATTTAAATTAGGAGGTGTTAAAATGATTATGAATGGTGGAATAGCGTCAATAAGATTAAGAGGATAAGTCACGGGTTGTGGCTATTATCTTAATTTAATAAAGAGTCATAATCCCGTGATATTTAAAGTTAATATTTAAATATCACGGGATTATGAAGATGATAAAAAAAGGAATAATTGTAGGAATTAATATAAATAATAAAAATAATTTTGATGAATCTATGGAAGAATTAAAAAATTTATGCTTAGCTTGCAAAATAGAAACTGTTGGTCAAATTAAGCAGAATTCAAAGAAAGTTAACTCTACTTTTTATATGGGTAGTGGGAAGATAGATGAATTAAAAAATTTAGTAGAAGAAAACAATGCAGATATAGTTATATTTAATAATGAATTATCAGCGTCACAAGTTAAAAATATTGAAGAAGAAATAAATTGTAATGTCATAGATAGAACTGCGTTAATATTAGATATCTTTGCAAATAGAGCAAAAACAAGAGAATCTAAATTACAAGTAGAGGTTGCGAAGCTCCAATATGAATTACCAAGATTAGTTGGTTCAAATGAAGATTTAGGTCGTCAAAGTGGTGGAGTAGGGACTAAAAACAGAGGCGCAGGAGAAACAAAATTAGAATTAGACCGTAGAAGAATAGAAGATAAAATTGCTAATTTAAATAAAGAGCTTGAAGTATTAAAAAATCAAAGAGAAGTACAAAAAAGTAAAAGGAAAAAATCTAATATTCCTAATGTAGCTTTAGTAGGATATACAAATGCTGGTAAGTCATCTGTTATGAATGCTTTAGTAGAGAAGTTTATAAATGATGAAGATAAAAAAGTATTTGAAAAAAATATGCTATTTGCAACTTTAGAAACTTATGTTAGAAATATAAAATTAGATAATAATAAATCTTTTTTATTATCAGATACAGTGGGATTTGTTGGGGATTTACCTCATAGTTTAGTAAAAGCTTTTAGGTCTACTCTAGAAGAAGTTTGTGATGCGGACTTATTACTTCATGTGATTGATATATCTAATCCTAATTATGAAAATCATATAAATGTAACAAATGAAACATTAAATCAAATAGGGGCGGATAATATTCCTGTGATTTATGTATATAATAAAGTTGATTTAATGGAATTAGATACATTCAATATAGAAGGGATGCTGGTTTCAGCTAAAAAATATATAGGTATAGAAGAATTATTGGAATCTATATGTAAAAATATATTTATGGATTATATAAAATGTAAGGTTATGGTTCCTTATAAAGATGGTAAAATGACATCTTATATAATTGATAGTTCAACTGTTCTAGAAACTGAATATACTAATGAAGGAACTTTATTTAGTATAGAATGTAGTAAAGAGGATTATGTTAAATACCAGTCATATATAATCTAGAGTGATTCTAGGTATCTATATAAACAATGCATAAATGAAAGAGGATGTCGCATACCAATTGAAAATTGTTCATGTGATAGCCTCTTTTATATTTGATAAGTAATTAGAAATGATTTTATTGTATGTGTTTATTGCAACAATAAAGTAAATAACTACAAATGATGCTAAAGACATTAAAATAGGATAAATAAATACTTCCAAAACCAATTAAGCTAGAGATAAATATACTTGTAAGAATGACTTTGTCTTTGTACGACTACGATGGGGAAAATGTGTATTAAAGAAATAACAAAAATACTTTAAATGAAATGTGTAAATTAAGTTAATGCTATAATATAATAAAGTGAACAATATTAATCTATTGCGATTCAAATAGGATGTCCAAATGGACATCCTATTATGTTATGCTAATTTCAACACTATTTTAAAACAAAGCCTAAATTAATAAATTAAAAATCATGAAAAAATATTTTTTACAATATATGTATATATTTTGTTTATTTGCCCATAATTAAAATATCCACAAATTAATAAGTAGTAAAAACTTAGAGATAGATATATAATACTTCCCCAATCATATATCCTTAATAACTTCCCCTTTTATATTTATTCTCTAAGAAATCTACTTATTGTGGATTTAAAAAGAAATCTATATATATTCTAAAAATTTTTAGAATATATATAGATTTCTTTTTTATAACAAAATTATTTATAAAATAAAAAAAGCTTAGTGAATATTCACTAAGCTTTTGGTGGCTCGAGCAGGAATCGAACCAGCGACACGAGGATTTTCAGT
>NZ_JBZEFA010000010.1:0-35703 GCF_058310255.1 Clostridium sp. TJA038
TCATTTCTTCTCTCATTTCTTATACTTCCCTTTAAATAAAATGTTAGCTATATATTGCCCACTACTAAGTTTTATTAGTTTTGGAAAATTTTCTTGCTCTATATCTTTAATAAAAACTTCAAAGTTCTTATCCATAAGTTCTATAAACTCTTTAGGACTATTTCTTTGTTTATATCTATCTATGTATTCTTCTTTTAAATTTAGAGAAGGATATACTAAATAATAATTTATATTATTTTCTCTTAAAATATCTCTAACTTCTTTATGAGTGCTAACAAAAATAATATCAACCTTATTTAAATTATCTTTAATATGTTTAATGTAGTTATTAGGAAAGTCTTTGTTTACTACTTTATTCCCTTCTTTATCAATTACCCATTTAAAATTACTACTGTCAGAATCTAACGCCTTTAATTCTGAATGATGTTTAGTGTAATAAGATTTCCCTACGCCTGGGAAACCGGCTATTACTTTAGTCATAATAAATCCTCCTACTTAATTCTTAACTTTATATTTTCTTTAAGCATTGCTCCAGGGACTTCTTCCCCTAGCTTTATAGCATTATAAATATTATTTTTATCTATTTTCTTTTCTACTTGTATATAGTTATATGGGATAAGTTCTTCATCTGTAATTTCTACAATCGGTTTGCTCTTTACAAACTTGCAATTAAATAGCTTAGTATTAAGTTCTTTTAAGTGAGAATCATTTAATGTTTCTTCTACATATTTCTTTAAGCTATCTATATTCCTTTCAGTAGCCTTTCTTTTGCTGGAGAAAAACTTTTCTTCATCTTTATAGATTTTAACGTTACCTTCTAAATTCCTGATAAGCTTTATAATGTTTTCTATCTTTTCGGAGATATCTCCTTCGACTTGCTCCATGGCAGTCATTAAAATTTCTTTGCTTATTTCTTCTTCTTCTGCAAGTTCTAATAAGTTTTTATAATTGCTTGTTAATTCATAAAGTTTAGCCAAAATTTTTCACTCCCCTTTGTTTCTTCCTTTTAATTATTCCATATTTAATTGCTGCTTGAGAAAGTGCAAACACTTGATTTTTAGGTAACCCTAATTCTCTATATGTTTCTTGCACACCTTTTGTTCTATTAAGATTATTTACAATATTAATTATTGTTTCTTTATTAAGTCCTGCTTTATTTGTTAATGAATATTCTATTGCAAATCTTTCTAAGTTACTTGCGTTATCTAATGGCATTTTTTCTTTCTCTGGCTTAAAAATTCCTCTTACATATCTTTTACGCCAATATCTATAAATTGCTTCTGCTTCTAATTCATTAAGATTATATGAGGAGGCTATACGCCATTTAGCATTCACACTACTTAATTCTGCTTTTTGGTTGAGATAGAAAATAATATTATCTAGTTTTTCTTTTTTTATTTTCATTTCTTTGCTCCAATTCTTTTATTCTAAATTTTAATGCTGCTAATGCTATACAAACTTTAGTTACATCTGCATTAGTTCTATTTTTAAAAGTTTGGTTCCTATTTAAGTACGCCAAAATTTTTTTATCTACGCAAAGTAAATTTTCTATGTTGCAATTTAATCTATTTTTATCTAAAAAAACGATAGCTTTGTCTTTAGGGATTGCCCCAAAATACTTTTCCCATACTAATCGGTGCTTGTATTTCCAACCTTTTTCAGTTTTAACTAATATAAAACCTATGTTACTTATGAATTCATCTCCTATTTTGTATCTTGGTCGATTCCACCCACCTAACCCACTTCTTAAGTTTTGGGTTCTCTTAAAATTTTTTATTTGATTTTTATTAAAATCAGTCCCAAATTTCTCATTTAAAAGGTCTGCAAGCTCTTCATTATACCTACCAACTACATTATTTTTTATAAATTCTTTTTGTTCATCTGTAAATGGGTTCATATTAATCACCTAAAATTTGATTAGGGTTAGCTTCCCCAAGCCTATAAAAAGTTTCTTTAGTTTTAATAACTAGGTTCCCATTCTCTATAATCTTAGTTGCTATCCCGCTCATTGCTTTTGCTCTTTCCATTTCTTCTTTAAGAGCCTCTCCCTTTAAGCTTTCATCATTTAATCTTTCTAACTGTTCAAATAAATGGTTGTGTAAGTCTTTTAATGTATTTCTCATTTCTATCTAAAACGGGATATCTCCGTCATCCTCCATTTCTTCCATTAATGTATCATTCTCTAACTTAAATTCATTTTTTGTTACATTTTTATTGTTTGGATCTTTTGGCCCCAAAAAGAAAAATTCATCTATAATTACATCAGTTGTATATCTTCTAGTTTTATCTTTAGCTTCATAGCTTCCAGTTTGAATTCTTCCGTTAACTGCTATTAAGTTCCCTTTCCTGAAGAAGTTAACAATATTTTCTGCTGTTTTACCAAAAGCTACACAACTTATAAAATCTGCTTCATCTTTTTTGTATTTTCTTTTTACAGCTAAGTTGATTTTTAATACTGTTTGGTCTTGTTTTACTATAACATTTGATTCTAAATCATTAGCTATTCTGCCTATTAAATGTACTGAATTCATATATTCTCTCTCCATTTCCTTAAAAAAAGCTAAAAATAATGCTAGGGGTTTAAGATATTGTGCTTATTGTCCCCTAGCTTTATATATAACCGTTATAATTGTCAGCAACTGTATTACATTGAATATATTAAATTAATTAAATTAGGAGAAATTAGAGAAAAAACTAAACTCCCCTTAAATGTATATATTATTGAAATTAATTATACAGAGGTATTATTTTACGTTAACTTTAGTCTTTAAGTGTAAAACTTTATTATTTAATAATAAGAGTGTCTAAGTTGAACATGAACTTCTAAACGCACAAATTCGAGAATTTTTTTATAAAACGTTGAGTAAATATGTCACTTAAAATAATTCTAGCTATAGTTTTAAAAGGGGCATGCTTAACAATTACAACGGGTTATACCTATTTAATTTTGTTTTTATTTGGTTTAGTTTGTCTTGGAGCATTAAGCCCCAAGACGGAAGGTGTTTTTAAAAATCTTTTTGCTTTAAAGAAATTATTGTGTCTTCTAACTCTTTTAAAGTAGGCTCACCGTTAGCTCTTCTGCAAATGTCTATTGCTTCATCAAGGTGTTTAAAGCTTAACTTTATTCTAACGGTAAGTTCGTCTGAAGTAGCTAGCAAAATATAGCTTGTACCAAAAACGTGAATCTTAAAGTCGGCATTATTATCATTTGAAAAATCTAAAGAAATATTATTTCCCATTACTCTTCCCTACCTTCTCCAAAGCTTCTTTTACTGTGTAGCCTTTAAAGTAAAGTGTTACTATTTCTTCTATTAATGTATCTAACAGCTCTTTAGACATCTTTTTTCATCCTGCCTTCTTTGTCTTTCCATTCCTTCTAAGAAAGACTTAATTTTTATGTACTCTAAGTAGTTTTCTTTTTTTAGTCTTTTGGCACTTTCTACAAAAAATTTAATTTCATCTTGGTTCATATTGCCCTCACTAAAAAAATAATAATATAATCTAACATGTCTAATGTTATACGGAATGTATTTGTATCTTAATTGGATTTTTTACATCTCAATGAGATACCCTTATTATATATCCATTTGAGATAATAAACAATGACTTTTCTATTAAAAAACAATGAAAAATATCTGAATGAGATAAAAAAGCACTTTTTTATACGCTTTTTTACATAAGTTTATTCGTAAAATGTTTGATTTGAGATAATTTAGATGTTAAAATATCCGTGAGGAGTGATGAAAAAATGAGACAAAGAAAGCTTAGGACAACTGGTGACAGAATAAGACATTTGAGGACACTAAAGAAAGAAACCCAAAAGCAGTTCGCAGAAACTATTAACATTTCTCAAAACCATCTATCTTCTATAGAAACTTTAGTTAGAACGCCTACAGCAAGAATTATTACAGACATCTGTGATAAATATAAAGTAAATAGGGAATGGTTGACCCTTGGACAAGGTGAAATATTTAAAGATGAACTGGAGAAATATGATATCCAGGACGAAGAAATAAAAGAAATGCTTAGACTTTTTCTTAAAGCAGATGATGAAACTAAAGAACTTATAAAAAATATTATGAAGAAAACAATAAAAGAGTAGGTTAATCCCTACTCTTTGTTTATATATCAACTTTCTCTCTCAAAATGCTTAACAAACGTTTAAACAACACGGGATCTTTCTCTTTCAATTTGGTAAATGCTAAAATTAATTCTTTTATGTCCATAATATCTCTCCCTTTCATGTTAAAAGTTTAAAAAATTTTTTTAATTAAATTGTACAATAGAAATTATAACATAAAAAATATTCTCTTAATTCTATAAAATTTCCAAATTTTCCGACAAAAAACCCTTTTATTAGTAATATTTATTAAATAGTAATCGTTATTCTATTAAATATATAAGAAAAAAATTATATGTATTAGATAAGACTGAATATATTAAAATCTTTAGGTATATCTAAAGTAATCTGTTCTGCTCCAAAGTCTTGAAAATAACCTTTTAACGTTGGAGATAATGTCTTTGAAAAATCATTAATCAATTTCTTAAAATGCTCTTCAGCAACTGACTTAGCTTTTCTATTTGCCATGTCCATCTTGAAATTTAAATCACTTAATTTTTTTCTCTGTTCTTTTATTTCATGCTCTCTTTCTTTAAATTCTTCTTCAATATCTAATTTCTTTTCTTTGTAATACCTTTCAATTTCTTTTTTTACCGTATTTTCTAAGTCATCTACTTCACACCTAACTGAAACAACTTCTTCATCAAGTTTATGTTTTATCTTTGCTAATTTGCTTATACTTTCAACTAACTTGTTATATTCAGAGCCTTTAATTCTTAACTTCTTTTCTACTTCTCGTCTTATTGTATATTCTTTATTCCTTATTTCTGAATTTACTTTTTTAAGTTCGAACTGTGCTCTTTTAAGTCTGTTCTTTGTTTTAATAATTTCTTTTTCCAATTCATCATTCTCTTTGATTTTAGACCTTTGTTTTTTTATTTCTTCAGTTATTTTCCCCTTTTCGTCTAAAAGAAAGTATATTTCATTATCAAGTTCTTTTAACGTTAAATTAGTATTGCCATTATAGACAATCCATTCTCTATCTGCTGTATTTAAAACTAAGTCCTGAAATTCCTCTTCAGTATGAGTAAATATAAAGTTTTTAGGTAAATCTATCTCTAAAACGTAATTGTAATGTTCTTTAAGTTTTTCTATCTTGGCTCTATCTGTTTTGTGTTTATAAAAAATCTCTATAGCCAGTTCATTCTTTTTAGTTGTTCCAAGGACATCAACTACAGTTTCTCCTCTTCTTTCTTCCTGCTCCACAAAAGTGAATTCAACTTTTCTATCTCCAGGGATAGTAATATATTTAAATTCCTCAATAACTTTCTTTGCATAACTATGAATTAAGCTTTCTCCGTTACCTTTACAACTAGTTTCTTTAGCATGTGCAAAATGCCAAGCGTTAAACTCTCCCATTCTTGCTACTAATGGTTTATGACAATCAGGGCATATACACCCACACTTTGCTCCACGATATTCAGTTGTTAAATCTTCTATATGAATTATTTCACCGTCTTTTAATGCTAATACAAAACAATTATCTCTCATAATCTACCTCCTAAAAGCATATACTTTCGTTAGTATCTAACCACTCTTTTTCTAATTGGTCATAGTCATATTCTCTTTGAGTGAAGTTAGTTGCTCTTGGAGCTACTTTGTTGTTTCCGTTAGTTATCCAAGCAGGAATATCAATACAGCCACTATCTACTTCTGACATTTTTTCGATTAAGATAGCTTCGATATAGTTAACTGCTCCTGAAAACTTTATTTGTTTTTGACTAAATTTTATTTTTCTTAAAACTAGATATTGGATATACTTGTCCCTTTTTGAACCAGAATTAACATTGTTAGCAACGAATAACATTTCTGCTATTTCTCTAAGTTCTTTCTTGCTTGCAACTTCAAAAACCTTTTTAATTCCTTTATAAGAATTTTTGATTTCTCTTAGTATATCTTTATAAGTAATAGGTAAAGTAATATTATTATCTATATATCCTTTATATCTATGTTTTTCAGAATTGCCTTCAACGTTAGTTATATCAATGCTTTGAGCATGATTTATTTCGGTAACTTTTTTGGTAACTTTTTTGGTAACAGCATGATTATGAGTATCTAAATTTTCATTAGGTAAAGGTAAAGTATAAACGTTTCTATTCTTAACTTTTTCTATAACAATTAGACCAAGCTCCTTTAACCTATTAACTATATTTTTGAAATGAGTTAAAGTAAATTTGAAATGACTTCTGCTATAAAACATATGGATCTTTGCTAATGACTTGCTGAAAGTCCCTTCATTCTTTTCTATATGTTTCTTTAAATAGTTTAATACGCTAGCAACTTTGTTTCTGGCATTGTTGCATTCGATATTATCATTAAGTATGCTCCATTCTTGTTTTGTTAATTTTAAATTTGTTTGCATTAAAAAATCTCCTTTCTTATAGAACGGTAAAAACAATTCTACTTAAAAAGAGATTTCTACTTGATTATATCTACAATATTGTATATAATATAGTCAAGTAAAAAAATCTTTTTAAGTAGGGCTCTTTAAAGTTAACTGATTGGCGTTGGAAAACTTTAAAGAGTTTTGTCTTTTTATTCCGTTCATTTATTAAATTATCTAAATTTTAGCATAGAAAGAAATAAAAGTCTAGTATAACAGAGAAGGTTTTCGACCTTCTTTTTTTTATTCCCTTTAAATAAGTAACAATTATAAAACATCACAAAACATACGTAATTTTCTAAAATATTTTTATTGTAATCGTTTTAAGGGGTTGAAAGGGTAAATTATAGATGTTATAATGATAAAAAACAACACAAAACATACGTAATTTTTCGTATATGAAAGGGGAATAAAATAATGATAGTTGGATTGGATATAGGTAACATTACAAGTGTTGCAGTATCAGAAGAAAAAACTTTTATTACAGAAAGCAGAGCAAAGGCGTTTGAAGAATTAAATAATTTTGCTAATGCTGATATAGTAGAGGTAGGAGGAAAGACTTTAATCTTTGGAGAAGGAGATTTTGAAAATAATATTTTAAAACATGAAAAAGAAAATTTCTTAGATTTAGTTTTTTATTGCTTATATAAAGTTACTGGAGAAAATGCTAAAGACATTAACTTAGTAATAGGCGTACCAGCAGGACAATATAACACAGAGAAAGAAAACATTAAAAATATAATCAAAGGTAACTGTTGTAAATCAGTTTCTGTTAATGGAGAAAGAAAAACAATAGTAATAAATGATGTATTTGTTGTTCCAGAAGGCTATGGGGTGAAAATAGAAACTAAACAGCTTGAGAATAATAAAGCAAAGACTTTAATAGTTGATATCGGTGGAGGAACTACTGATGTAGCAGAGTTTAATGAACTAGGTAAGTTTACTGGTGGTAAAAGTGTTAAACTTGGGTTAATAGATATATATAAAGAAGTAATGGAAACTTTAGATAAGAATTATAAATTAAGTGTTCCATTAGAGGATGCAAAGAAATATTTTGACGGAGAGCTTGATGTTAGAAATGAAGAGTTTGAAGTTGAAACAGAATATAAAAAAGAGATTCTGCTAAAGTTTATCAAAAAGCTTTTTAATAATTTAAAAGGGTTATACCCTAACATTAAACAGTATAATATTATTTTATGTGGTGGTGGAGCAGAGAAGGTTTATCCAGCATTTAAAAAGTTATTGCCTCAAACTAAAATTGAAGATGAAATAGATGCAAATGCTAGAGGATTTAGAAAGGTAGGTTTAGCTAAATGGCAAAAACAAAAGAAATAAGAATTACTTTTAAAGAAAAAGAAAGTGATATATATGATTACATTCAAAGTAAAAGTAGTGCAAGTGCATTTTTAAAAGACTTAGCAAAGTTGGAGATGAAAAGAGAGGAAATAGTTCTTAATAATCTTAATAGATTTGAAGCTACTTGCTCCAAAGAAGAAACAGAAGATATGGAAGATATAATTGAAGAAGTAGTAGGAGAAACTAAAGATAAAGCAATAGATGATGACTTTAATATAGATGAATTAGACATAAGTGATTTAATAGATTAATAAAATTAATTAAAATAAATAAAAAAGCACCCACCAAAAAGGTAAGGCACTTTAATTATATCTCGCAAATATAATTATAACTTATTTTCTTGGTAGGGTAAATATCAGGAGGATAAATAGTTATGAAAAGTTTAGGATTATTTTTAGGAAATGTTATAAGATGTGCAGGTATGTATTTAGGAGTTTTGGCTCTTGCATTACCGCTTTTAGCAATTGCATTATATATATACTAAAATAAGCTAGGGATTACCCCTAGCTTTTTCTATTCAGTAAACTCTACTTTATCTCCAGTCCCATAATCTGCGGTTGCTATTATTTGATTATTTTTATTAAGAACTGAAACACTATATAGGTCTGATACTTTTTTTATTTTATCTATTATAGTTCTTGTGAATTCTTCTACTTTGCTTTTGTTTAGATTGCTTTCATCTCCGTTATAGAAAACTTGTACAGATACTATCGGCTTTAGTGTGTCAGTTTGAGTTAATATATCTATAGAATTTAATTTATATCCTTCCAAAGCCTTTTCTGCTTCTTCTTTATAATTAGATTTTTCATCTTCGCTTATGGTAGGTATGTCATCTATGTTTGCCTCAGCTTTTTTACTACCACATCCCGCAAGAGCTCCTCCTGCTATTAATAAGCTTAATAAAATTGCTATCCCCTTTTTCATAAAATCCTCCTAAAAAAATAATATTATAAAACATTGTATCACGAGAGAAAAAGCTAGTGAATAACCCTAGCTTACATTTTTTCTACAACGTTATAATAACCAAATTGGTCTTTTATTCTCTTGGAAGCTTTATCTGCATCTTGTTTGCTAGTAAAAGCATATATCCTAACTTGATAACGGTCTTTTTTAGCTTCTACTGGTTTTACTTCTTCAGCATTTAAAGAGATGTTTGGATCTATTGCATTACATATGTGTGCTGCAAGCTTGCCCCAAGGTGTAGGCGACCAAATATCAATATCTTTTTGGCTATCACAGAAACAAGTTTCAAATATTATGTTAGGGGCATTTACTCTTCTCATTTCATAAAAATTAGGTTGATATTTTACTCCTCTATTGAAAAAGCCTAGTTTAGCATAATTTTCGCAAAGCCTTTTCGCAATTGTATTTGCTCTGCTTGTTTCTCCTTGGGTTAATGCTTCAACTCCGTGGGCTTGTCCATTAAAAGAGTTCATATGTAAACTTATGAATAAATCCACTTCTGCCCCGTTAGCTTTATTAGCCCCTTCATATAATTCATCATTAGCTGAATAAGCTTTACTATTGCAATCAACTACTGTATGTCCATGTTTTACTAATATATCTCTAACATATCCATATAATATGTCCATACTTGCCCATTCGTCTTTTATCCCTATAGCCCCTCTACAGTTTGGACTATGACCTGCTCTTAAACCTATTTTCATTTTTATACTTCCTTTCTAAATAAAATAAAAAAATAGGGCTGATAAACCCTATTTATTCATTAAATTATATAATTCTAAGTATTGCTCCTTAGTAAGTTGATTTGTCATTTTGAAAAGAATTAAGTTCTCTTCCATTTCTTCTTTATCATAATTCCCGTTTAAAATTTGGAATTTGCATAATTCATAAGCCATTAAAATCACCTCTTTATTTTAAGTTATTTTTTATAGTTGTTAATGAAATCTTTTTATTAAGTTCTAAAATACTTGGGACTAAAAGATTATTAATTGTATCCCAAATATTATTAACTTCTTTAGCTGTATTTTGTATAACGGTGGCAATATTACTAGAGGCTTTAAAATCTAATCCCCCTGTAATATTATTTTTAAAGCACAAATAAGTTTTATCGTTATATGTGTCTAAATCTATATCTGCTATACACTTTATTTCTTCTTTTTCTGAAACATCTTTTGGAATAAATAAAGAAACATTATTTTTTCTAAGCCAGTCTTTCATTCCTTCAATATCAGATGATATTAATTTAGATTTTAATATTTGTATATCTACAGTATTGCTTACAAATATTCCTTCAGCATTAGGTTTAGAACTTAAATTTATAGCTGGTAAATGAGAACACAAAATATTAACACCGCTATACTGTTTTATGCCTTTGACACCTTCTATGTAAAATCTAATATATTTATTATCAGTAGGTTGAACCTCAGGCTTGTTGACGTTTTCTTCTCCTGTAAAAGTGTAGTCCAAAATATTCTTATAAAGGTATATTTTATTATTTTCTTCTTTAATAAAGTCTTTTACATCGCCTATCCCCCTTAAAGGTTCTTTTAGTTGTATCTTTTGAATATCTTCTTTATAAGGTACATAAGGTACTCTTTCTTTATCTTCCGTAAATATTAAGTCTTTCGCAGGTGTTTCATCTTTATCTGAAGGATAAGAAAATCTTATATATCCAGTAATTTCAGCTATAAATGAAGAACCAGCGTATATAGGGTAATGCTTTATATAATTCTTGTCTATATCAAAAAGCACTGAATACCAACTTCTTATACCTCCTTCTTCTGCGTTTGCTATATAGGAATGGTTTTTATTTATTGGAATAAAGTCAGTAGTCTTTGATGTGTCTGTAGTATATATATTGCCATTGCTTACACTTATTAAACCATATTCTGATTTTTTTTCATTTATTAAATTTTTACCATTACTTGAGTAAATTATTTTATTGTCTTCATCTTCGCCGACGCTATTTATACCCAAACATTTAACTGGATAAACTTTTAATAGCTCATCTAATTCTTTCTTGCTTTCTTCTTCAGTAATTTCATAAGAAGCAAGTGAGTAAGCTTTAAAAGATTTACCACCTGTCTTAGTTGTATCATCACCTATTCTAATACCTAGCCATTTATCATTAGTGTCATTCATTGATACAGGTGTTTTACATATAGACGCTATTATTCCAGTACCTTCTTTTATAACTTTTCTTTTTATTGTTTCTCCATTACCTAAATGTATTAAACAGTCTTCATTTCCTGGATTGTTTAATATTTCTACTTTTGCTACATGCAAATAATAACTATTTGTTTTCAAGAATTGAGTATTATTATATCCCAATATTCCATACATATTTATATTGTCCTGGGTGCATGTAATAAAACCTTCACCTTGCTCTACTCTAACATTAGCATAGTTATTATTAAAAGCGCCTACATTACTACAATCAGCTACGCCTTTAGGAGATATATTCAATACAGTTCTACCTTCTATATTTAAGCTTACAGTTCTACCTTCTAAAGAATTATCTACATCAATAAAGCTACCTTTGTAATTTAGGTACTGAATATCCTGTAATCCTTCTTTTAAGCCTTTCTTAATATCGTTTATATCTAATTGCATTTGAACAACGTTTTGGCTTCCGTCTAACCCTGCAATGTATTTTTTAGCTTCTTCTAAGCTAGTATCTAAATTTTCTTTCTTTTGTTCTGCATCTGTATTGGTCTTTGCTAAAGTATTGTTTGCATCTGTAGCTGTTTTTATATTGTCTTCTAATTGTTTATTTAATGCGGGAGCTAGTTTGACACTTTCTGAGATTTCCTTACCTTCTGAATTTAACTTTGTTAATGTACTTATATTTTCTTTAGTTTCTGTATTTTCATTAGACAATTTGCTTATATTGCTCTTAGCATCTGTATTAATGCTATTAAGGTTGTTTATATTGCTTTTACCTTCTACGTTAGCCTGATTCAAATCATTCTTTATTGTAGTGGCTTGTTCTATAGAGTTTTTAAGATTATTATTTAAAGCAGGAGCTTCTGATAAATTTCCTTTTAATTCTGTAGCTTCCTTGTTTAAATTAGTTAAGCTATGTATATTATTCGCAGCTTTATCGTTCTCATTAGACAGCTTATTAAAATTATCATTTGAATTGTTTATTAATTTATTTAAAGAATTAATGTTATTATCAGCTTTTGAGTTTGTGCTGGTTAATGTTATCGTTCTATCTTTAGCTTCTTCTATAGTATTTTCTAGGTCCGTTTTAACCTTTAAACTGTCTTTTATTTCCCCTGCTAATTCTGTAGCTTCTGAATTTAAATTAGTTAAATTGCTTATATTTTCTTTAGCTGATGTATTTTTATCATCTAACTCTTTAGATATATTATTAGCTTCTTTTATATTGGATTGAAAAGTAATATTAATATTATGTGCTTCATCTATATTTTCTTTAAAATTTTCATTTTCTTTTTTAGCTAAATTTATACTATTCTGTATTATATTATTGATATTAGTAGCTTCTTCTGTTGTATCTTTTAATTGGTTATCTAATTCATATGCTTTATTTAAAATATTTTCTATATATATAAAGCTTTTATCATCAAGAACTTTTTTAGTTATATTATTAAAAATATTCTCTTTGACTGCTAAATCAAAATAAGATGAATATTCTAAAGAATAATTATCTCCGTTATAAATACAAAGCTGGCAAGAGTATAACCCGTCTTTTTGTGAAATCTGGTTAGTTATAGGCAACGTTATTTCTCCAGAACCTGCATTAGTTATATTTAAATTTATTATATCCCCATAATTTTTATCCAAAGAATTTATAAAAGCTAACTTTACATTTTTATTTAAAAGAGAAAAAGGTTCTTTATCTTTCAGTATAAATATTTTATAAGAATTAGCTAAATTGTCATCTTGGGTAAGTGTAATGGTATCTTTATTGTAATTATTTAAGTCTATATAAATTTCCTTCAATTCCTATGTTTCCTCCTCAAACAATCTTTTTTTTATACTATCTACATCTTCTTTAATATCTTCTACAACTTTAAAACTATCTGCTAGTTTATCTATAAGTTTATGAAGTTCTGCTTCCCTTTCTCTAGCTTCTTTTCTTGTGTCAAATAGCAACCAAACAAAAAGAACTGCGAAGGCCCCTTGGGTAACTACTTGTGTTAAAAGTTCTTCCATTGCACCCTCCTAATTAGAAAGGTATTTTAAAAGTTCAGGGTTCTCTTTTAATATTATTCTTTCATCTTCTACTTTAAATTTATAAATATTGTCTAAAACATACCCGTCAAAGTCTGTTATTAATGTTTTTAAATTATAGTCTTTAAAGCTATCCCCATAAAATTCTTCGGCAGATTGTTCCCCACCTACTGCTCCATAAATGTCGCCAGTAAATGAGCCATAAAAAATACTCATTGTCCCTTTAAAATCTTCTAAAGTTTCTTTTCCCATTGTTATTTCCTCCTTTTAAGCCATTGCAAATAATGAAATATTTAAGCTTCTCTCTTGGACATCTCCAGAGTTATCAGCATTCTGTATTTTAAAAATACCTTCTACTTTGCAATAAATATATCCGTCTTGTTCTTCAGTCCCTGCTCCATTTACTGCAACATACATAGGAAAGAAGTCGGCAGTAGTATTGTAATAATAACCTTTAACTGCAACGCCCCAGTCTAAAGTATCTTTCCTGGTTGTAAATTCTTTAGGGAGTTTTACTTTAGCAACCGTACTACTTTTAACACTAACTGCTGTAAAATATTTTAAAGTAGGATACTTCTTAACTGTTCCCCCTATATTTATAGCTAAATCACCGTCTGTAGTTGTAACTGTTGTCCCTTTGGCGCCTTGTATTTCTATACCAGTAGGCTTTACTTTTATATTGCTAGGTATATTGTTATAAATAACATTAAATTTATCTATTTCTCTTTCGTTATCTGCTAATTGTTGTTTATGTTTATTTACAGCATCTCCAAGTTTATTAATATTGGTAACGTTGGTTTTACTTCTAACATCTATCCCGTTTAAATTCCCAACTAGATTTAAGGCGTTTTCTAATGCAGTAAATTCGTCAGTATGTGTAATTCTGCTATCTTCCATTAAATTTTTATTTACTCTTATATTAAAAGGGTTACTACTTAATAAACCCATGTCTGCTGTATTTATTTTTAGCATGTATGGGACATCACCTTTTACTAAAATACCTTTAGTAAGCTCTAGTCTTGCAAGTCCCTTTTTACCGTCTTTAATTTCTAAATCGTTGAAAATTGTTTTCCCATTGCTAGGTAATGCGTAAATTCTTACTTGGCTTTCTGTTATGTCTAAAGGTTTCCCATTGACTAGAATTATAAAGTCTACAAATCTACTATTATAATCGCCTTCAATTGCTTCAATAGGTTCAAATTCTCCCCTATTTATTTCAACAACTTTTTGTATTACTAAATTATTCATTTTTACCTCCTTCTCTTTAAATGTATAAAAAAAGAAGAATAGAATTACTATTCTTCTTATACATAATCTCCAGTATGTAAGCTAGGAGCAACATCCTTCGGCACACCATTTACTCTCAATTCCCAATGTAGATGTGGGCCGGTACTGTTGCCAGTATTCCCACTTTTAGCAATGATTTGCCCTGCTTTTACAAAGTCACCTTCATTAACTAATAGTTCACTATTATGGGCGTATATCGTAACTAGTCCACTACCATGGTCTACGAATATATATTTACCATAGGAAGTAGTTAATTCTCTTCTTTTTATAACTGTTCCGTCTTTGCTTACTCTTACTGGGGTTCCAATGTTACAACCAAAGTCCATACCGTCATGTTTTGCCCCGCTTGGGTAAACAGGGAACCCTGCTGTTATCCTGCACCCTGTAACTGGTACAATCCACCCAGTGCCATAATCATTATTAACTTTCATTAACCCGTCTGTATTCTGAGGTGGGGTGCTACTAGAAGGTGGTTTAGGTAATGGCGGGAAATATCCATCTCCTTTTACTGTGCCTATACTTGACCCATTAGCATTTAGTATGTTTATAGTATCAGCAACATATACTCCATTTTTAAACATTTCCGCTTCTTCTTTTCTCCTTCTTCTAAGTCCTTCCTCAAAAATACTCCCTGGCATTATAACGTAAGTTAACCAGTCATTATAAATGCTCTGTAAACTTTCACCGTTTTTCCATGCTTTATATAATCGTGAATTATAATATCCTGTATTATAACACAAGTCTACAAATGCATCGAAAACATTCTGCGGAACTTTTTTAAGGTCTAGTCCGTCTTTTAACATTTGATTTTTAACAAGATTACCATATCTTGCGGGGATAAGTTCAAAAAGAACTTTACTTGCTGTTTCCTCGGAGCATGGCGGGTCGCCAAGTCTTGCAAAGAAGTCAGGCTCATTTGCTTTGGTAACACCATAACCATAAGTTATTTGTCCATCCCCAATATTGCCAGGGTATTGTTGAAATCCTTCTATCCCTTTAAGATAACGATAATATTTCCTTGAAGGGATTCCTTTGCTTACATCACCCATATCATTATTA
Source organism: Clostridium sp. TJA038 (assembly GCF_058310255.1). Classification (NCBI taxonomy): domain Bacteria; kingdom Bacillati; phylum Bacillota; class Clostridia; order Eubacteriales; family Clostridiaceae; genus Clostridium; species Clostridium sp. TJA038. The sequence continues at coordinate 15,369 of NZ_JBZEFA010000010.1, forward strand.
CTCCCACCTATCCCCGGGGAGCTACCACCAGTTTGGTCAACAAGTATTCCTCCATAAGCATTCCTTAAATTGCCTTGAATTGTTAAATCCCCGCTAACTATATCAAGCGATGCATATTTCGCATCCCCCTTGCCAAGCCTTATAGTATTTTTAGAAACTACAACTTGGTTATCAGGCATGTCCATGCTTATCATGTCATCGCTTACGGAGAGTGTATTGTTACCATTAGGAGAACAAATTTTTAAATTATAAGCTTTGTTGCCCCAAAAATCTACACTTTCATAAATTGTAATAGGCTTCGAATCAGTCCCCCCTAACGAATTATATTTATCAAAGGTTATATAAGGGGTATTAGTTGTTCCATTTTTCTTATATGAAATAGATATAGCCGAATCAGGATCATTAAATAATCCTATAACCGGTTTATCTATATCATTCCCTCTGACGAAAGAGCTTAACCCGCCTATAAAGTCCCCGCTTCTCCCCCAGTTAAAGAAGTTAAGAGAGTTATTCCTCATTTCCATTGCTGGTTGTCCATTGTTTTTAAACATAGCTCCTCCACTACTTCTTAAATCTATTTGGAAGCTATCATCTTTATTAGTTATAAGGACAGTTTTTAATACCCCTATTATTTTTTCTGCATTAACATTATCCCCAAGCAAAATGTTTTCTAAAATTTCTCTAGCCTGGTCTATTCTATTAAAATATCCAATATCTACTTCACCGAATTCTTGGTCTATAAAATCCTTACTTAATATATCCCAAGTACAAGAAATTATTCTTGTTTTTATATTAATCCCTATTGTTTTATGAAGTACCGTAATTGTATCTCCTATATTAGCTTTTTCTAGGTTTTTAAAGTTTTTATATTCTAAAGTATTTGATAAATCTTTTATTTTTATATTCCCGCTAATTGAAGGAATATCAATGCCATTCTCATATGCTTTTTTTACTCTTTCTCTCATGGCATTAAATAGTTCATCTTTAGTATCAAAATAGGTTTCATTTTCTCCTATTTCTATTTCATCACCTGTTTTAAGTTTAAAATCATCCATTTGCAAGAAGTTTTCTACTATAACAGGGTAATTATTTATAAAGGGACTATCTATATATTTTTCAGGAAGCATTATATTATTATAAGCAACGGGGTAAGCCCTAGTGATTATATTATCTGTATTTATATTCAAACTTACTTCTTCTATGTTTTCCCCATAAGTTACTATTAACCCATTATCTTCTCCAATACGAGTATTAATAATAATGGTATCATCATCTAGAAGAATCTCTCCACCCCAAACATTTCTAAAACTATTTTGGTTGCTACCATTTAAAGCTTCTATAATATTAGTGTTTATATATTCAGCATTTTTAGTTAAAGCTATATCTGTTTTATATTTCACTTTAGTCCCAGATAGTATTTTTTCTAAAGCTTCTGCTCCATTTAAATTATTAAGTTTTAAATTAATTATAGCTTTATTAACTAAATCGAAAAGGATTTGTCTTGCTCTAACATTCATCCCCATAATGCCTTTTTCTATTGAGTAAATTCTATATAATTGTTTTTTAGAGGAATAGAATACATCTGTTTTTATAACCCCTAACTCTTTTATATATTTCCATTTGCCTTCTTTGTCATATGGCAAATTTATTTCTATTTCATTGTTACCAGTATCCACTTCTAATCTCAGCTTAGCTTCATAAGGGGTTATCTTAATATCCCCATTACCTTTAAAATTTTTATTGCTAGGCTTAAAATATTGCATTATACTTCCCTCCAGTTTGGCATTACTTCTGCCTTTTCTATTAACCCTTCAATTGAAATATTATTGTACCCATAAGGAAAATTTATATAATCTCCTTCTTTTAGGTTTTGGGGTTTATCCTCTAAATCTTTATAAACAAGTTCTAAATCACAGTTTATATAAGCTTGTTTTTCTATATCTACAACCATATCTTGCCCGTTTACCGTAATCTTAATTTCTCCATTGCCCTTAATAAAGAAAACTGGTTTTGAGGTATCAAATTCATTAAATAACGAAACTTCTCTCCCTAGTTCTAGAGGTACTGGGAAAGAACCACTTAAAGCATAGTGCCAACCTCTGCAAGTAAAATCTATCGTAAAGCTACCTTTGTATTTTTTAGATATTTCTAATTGGCTAACTCTTAAATCTTTAACTATATAAAACCAATCTACATCATCCGTAAAAAATAATTTATTATCTTCTATATTGTTTATATTTAACCAATGTTTAACTCTTCTGAATAGATCCTTTGGTTTTTTACTTATGAAGTTACATTCTACAGTTATAACCATGTCTTTTTTCCCACCTAAGTTAATATAAAGGTCGCCTTCTCCTCCAACTCTATTTATGACATTTATATTATTTTCGGCTGAAGGGACAAAAACACGCCTAACTATGCTTACCCCTAAATTTTCCCTTAAAAAATTATTGTTAAAATGCATATCTAACATTATTAGCACCTCTTACTCTATTTCTACCATTAGCATTTTTATTAAGGATATTCCCCATGCTATCCACCATTGTTCTTGCTATTACTTTCCCGTCTACTGGTACAACTATCTCAAATATATTATTGTTGTTGTTATTCCCATTGTTATTCCCTAATGCTTTTTCTATACTTTTATTTACTAATGCATCTAGCTTGCTAAGAGGGATAACTGCTTCTTTTTCTCTACCTTCACCGACTACTGCAAGTGTAGGTCTTTGAACTATACCGCCTTCTGCAAGCTTAGGGATTGTAGGTAAGTTTACACCAAAGTGGGAACCGCCTATTACTGGGATCCAACTAGGAACATCAAAGCTAATGCTATTAATTTTTTCTATTACCCAGTTTATACCGTCTATAGCTGCATTGATTGGAGCTTTAATTATTCCGCCAACTGTACCAAAAACATTACTAACTATATCTACTAGTCCCTGGAATGCTCCACGCCAATCTCCTGCAAATACACCTCTGAAGAAATCTATAATCCCATTAAATACACCTTTGACACCGTTTATTATTGTTTTAACAGTATTAAAGAATGAATTTATAGGGACTCCTAAAAGTCCTAAAGTTTGTGTCCAATCTCTTGAGAATGCCCCTTTGAAAAAGTCTGCAAAGCCTTTAAATACAGATTTGATTTTATCCCAAACTGCATTTACCATATCTCTAAACCATTCGCATTTGTTATAAAGGGTAACGAATACACCTGCTAAGCTAAGTAACAAGCCTATTACTAGCATTATAGGGTTAGCTTTCATTACTAAATTTAATCCTTTTTGTGCTAAAGTCATTGCTTTAGTCCCTGCGGTTACTGCAAGTTGTGCAGATTTATAAACTAATAATTTTGCACCATTTATAGTCCATAAAGCTCCGTTTTTTACTACTTGGGCAGTGTTTTGAATTATATTTTTAGTAAAGCCTATCATATTCTTGCCAGCATTTAATGCACTTCCACTAAATTTAGCTAACCAAGTTGTTCCTTCCTTTGTCCCATTAATGAAGCCTATAAACCCACTAGCAACATTTTTAGTTGTTTTTATTAAATCTTGGGTAAACTTAATGTTATTTTGTATCCCTTTTGATAGTCTGCTAAACCCACCAAGTAATAAATTAACCCCCAAGAAAGTTCCACCTAATGCTACAACTAGCTTTTTCTGCCCGTCGCTTAGTCCATTAAAGAATCCTGCAACTTTCCCTAGTGCTTGAGCTGCAATAGAAATGAATGGAGCAATAACATCACCAAAACTTATTAATGTATTTTTAGCTTGGTTTAAAGCAGAAGTTAAAGAAAATTGAGTTGTATTGCTCATTTTTTCAAAGGCTTTTTCAGTTGCTCCTGCACTATTATTCATATCAGAAAGCATTTTGTTAAAATCTCTACCACCGTTTTCAGATAATAATAAAGCAGCTTTCCCTGCCTCTGCACTTCCGAACATATCACTAAGACTTTTCCCATTTTTCTTAGCATATTCATTCATTGTGTTTAATACATCCCCAAGGCTCTTACCACTCTTTATTAATTCAGGGAATGTTTTACCAGTAGCACTTTGTAATGCTTTGCTTGCAGTAGTCCCACTTTTACCAAGTTCATTTAACATAGAGTTCATATATGTAGTTGTTTCTGCACTTTTAACCCCTTTAGAAGTCATTATTGCATACCCACTTGCTACTTGGCTAAGTCCAACGCCTAGAGATTTTGCAGTAGGGATAACTTTACCCATATCTGCACTAAGTTCTCCAACAGTAACTTTACCTAGGTTTTGAGTTTGGATAAGAGTATCACTAACCTTGGTTACTTCTGATGCAGAAAGTCCATAAGAGTTTAAAATAGTTGTTAGGATATCAAGAGCTTGTCCTGCTTCTGCAAATCCTGCTTTCGCTAACTTTGTTGAATTGCTTACAAATCCTACTGCATCTCCTGTTTTTTGCCCTGCACTTATTGCATCATAAACGTTATTAGCTATCTCTGAAGCACTTACCCCAGTCTGATTAGATAAATCCATTATGCCTTTTTTAAGTTGCTCTAAAGGAATTTCCGTTACATCTGCTATAGTGCTTACTTTAGCCATACTTTCTTCGAAGCCTACACTCGCAATTGTAGCAGCAGTTCCAATCCCAGTTATTGCAGTGCTAGTAGGTTTCATTTTATTAGAGATTTCTCCTGCTTTATTCCCTACCTTTTCTAAACTTTCTGCTAACTTATCTAATTTATTTTTTTCTAGTTCTTTGTTAAGTTCTTCTAAAGCCTTTTTATTTTCTAAAATAGCTTTCTTATTATTATTAAGTTTAGTTTCTGCATTTGTTAATTTGGCATTGTTGCTTTCAATGGCTCTTTCCATTTGAGTATAATCTGACTTTAAATCTCGTATTTCTTTAGCAAGAGCCTTGCTTTCTTTACTGTTCTTCCCTGTTTCTGTTACACTTTCTTTATATTTCTTAGTAGTTTCTTCGATTTTAGTTGCAAGTTTTGCTTGTTCTTCTTTACTCTTTGCAAGGTCTGAATTTAATTTCTTTATATAATTACTTTGTGTTTGGACCATGTCGGATTGGATTTTTATTTTAGAAGTCAATTCTGCTTGTTTGCTTTTTAAAAGGTCGCTTTGAGTTCCAAAGAGTTTAGCTTGAGTATTTGCGACACTAAAGTTACTACTAACTTTCTTAAGTTCTTGTGCCATGCTTTTCATTTGCTTTTGGAAGTCGGTAGTATTAGCACTTATTTTAATATTTGCAGCCATGTTCCCCCTCCTTTCTTATTGTTTATTGTTTATACTAAAGTCTAAAAAGTCTAAAAAAATAAAAATATCCATTTCTAAAGTTTCTACTAGACTATTCCTAAAGTTTTCTATCCCATATTTAATTAATCTATTAACAATTTCTATTCTTTCTTCTGCTTGGTTTAGGGGTTCCTCTTCATCATCTAAATAACCATTTTCTCTATCATAATCATCAAAAATAGATTTTTCTTTTTTAACGGGTTCTTCTCCATTAAGGAAAATATAATTAATCTTTTCTTCTATCTTTACGACTTCAAATTGTAGCCAAAAATAAATTTCAAAAATAACCTCAATAGGCAATCCATCTATTTTTTTAACGTTCGAATTTGAAAAAATAATAGAAACGGTTTTATAAATAAGGTCTGTTTCTTCTAGCTTTTTATTTTCTAACTTTACTAGATTTAAATAATGTTTTACTTTTAAACTTTGGGGAATAAAATAAGAGAGGTTTATTTCTTCCCCTTTGTAAAAGCCTTTTCTATTTTTGCAGCTTTATTATTTACCTTTTCTGCAATGCTTAAATCTATAGCACTAAAGTTAAAGATGATGTCTGATACATCCCAGTATTTATCTATATCTTCCTCTGTAAATTGATTATCAAAGACTTCTATTATAACCTTAACCATATCGTCGATATCTTCTTCTCCGTATAGCTCTTGAGTAGCTAATCTATTTCTTAAGTTACAATAGTCTTTATATTTTTTTCTATTTATTATCCCACTAAAATATTGTTTTTTATTTAATGTTACTTTCATTTTCTTTCCTCCAAATATTAAAAATAAAAAGGAGGGTATCCCCTCCTAAAAATTAATGCCCTGTTGGCGGTTCTTGAACTGAGCCAAACCAATTTTTTATTGCAGCAGTCGCTTCACTTTCAGAACTACTTATATAGTTTTCATCTACTTCAACTGATATATTCCCGTCTTTCTCTCTTCCATAGAAAGTCCCTTTCATTTTAGGTGTTTGAGTTTTTACCTTTTCTTGTTCTGTTTCGTAATCTTCTCCCCAACCAGAGTTGAATTTACCACAGTAGAACCATACAAACTCATATTTACCATTAGTATTTTTGGCTCTCCACCCAATTGCGACTTCTTGTGCAATATCATTAGTATTATTTACAAGGTATCCTTTATTTAAAGTTGCCCCTCTTAATAAAGCTTTTTGAGTTGGTGAAAGTTTATTGACTTCGAATTCAATTTCTACACCGTCATCACTTTCAATTACTTCTTCTATAGTATCGTCAGACCTTGTTGTATCAATAGCTTTTTTATAAGTTACTTTAGCACTTATCGCTCTACCAAACTTTACTGGTGATTCTGCAGTATAAGTAGTAGAATCGTTTTTTGATACTTTAGCAATATAGATATCTTTAAGTGCTTTTCTTCTAGTTTTTAATATTTGCTCTTGTCCCACTATTTTTGCCTCCTTAGTTTTCATCTTCATCTCCTATTTCTTCTAAGTAAGTAAATCTTAAAGCTTTATGATAAATCTTAGGCTCAATCTCAAAGAAATCTTGACCGTCATCAAATTTAAATCCTTTAGCTTTAAGTAACGTTCTTATTTTATTTTTTAAGTTAAATGCTTCTAAAGAATTTTTAGACCAAACATCTATTTGCAAGTTATGCTCTATAGCAACTGGTTCATCATCTTCATATAACAGTTCTTGCTCCAAGTATTCCATTAAGGTCACTTGAGTTTTATCTATATCCTGGTTATACCAACCTTCTGTTACTGGAATTTTTAAATCTTCTAAAGCATTAACTGTAAAAGCAATTATATCCATTAATAATTCCTACTTTTCTAATTCTTCTACAAGTTGTGTATATTCTTTTTTAGCTATATTGTCATATTGTCCTCTAAGAATTTTATTGACTTTACCAAAGCTATGGTGGGGTGGGTGTTTAGTTGAACCAAATTCCTCAAATTTCATATAAAAGAATTCGGAGGTATCTCCTCTCTCCCACCCAACTATTGCATATTGCCTACCATTTTTCTTTTTAATTTTCGGCTTTGGAACGTTATCCCTTGCATGTCCTGGAGGAATGAGCCTTGGACTTCCTTTGTGTTGTACACCACTTTTGCTATTATCCCTACTTACATGAATTAACGGTTTAACTGTTTTATAAGCTAATTCTCCACACTCTTTAAGAACTTTTTTATTTGCTTTTTCTAGTTGTCCTTCGGTTCCTATCTCTTCTATTTTCTTTGTTAGTTCCTCAAGTCCTTCGAATTCCATTTCTATCATCTACGTTACCTCAATACACTTAAGTTTTATATATTTCTTGTTATTACCTAAGTAATCTACATAAAACAGTTTGTAATCTCTTCCTCTCCAGTTGATTAAAAATTTATCTTTCTCTCTTAAATCTTGTAGTTTTTTGCAATATCTAACCTTAAAAACTAATGTGTTTTCTAGGTCAATCCCCATTGCTTGGTAAAGTTCTTGCCCCATTAAGTCTAAGATATCTGCCCAACAAGAATAAAAAGGGGTAATTTTATCTTCTCCCCTTCTCCCATTTATATATGTTTCTTCTCTTTTATTAATTGTTATTCTTTCTTGCATTAATTACTCAATAGTTCCAGTATTGTTTCTGTAGTTCTATCTCTGTAAGGCTTTTTATCTTTATAGGTTCCTCTGTCATCATATTCATCAGCAACTAATTTCTTAACTAATAAATCTGCTAAACATACTTTACTAGGGTATTTTTTGTAATTATCCCCGCAACAATTTTCTATATAGCTATACGCCCCTTGTAGTAAGGCGTTTATTAAAGTATCATCATCTTCAAAATCTACTCTTAAGTAGGCTTTCATATCGTCTAAATCGACCATAAATTACCTCCTTTAAGATGTTTTTTTCTTTTTAGCGGCAACCTTTTTAGGGTTATTTGCTGGGTATTAATATTCTTTGGATAGATCTATCACTACCTTTTTGAACATCGAATCTTTCTAATACTCTTATTTTAACTGTATCATCAGAGAATCCTGCTTCTGTACTTCTAGCAATAGTTATATCTTTTCTCATAAAGAATTTTACAGCCTCTCTCATATTTAATGAATAGAATATCTTCTTCCCAGAATGAGTAGTAACTAATGAACTATCAAAAGTTATTAAAGGCTTCCCATGGAAATACTCTACCCCGTCTGCTCCTAAAGTTACAAGATTTAAAGGTCTATTATTTTTATCAACTGCATTCTTTAAGAAAGCGTACCCTTCAACATTAGTTAAAGTAACAAGCCCATGTCTAACACTTGGGAATTGCTTGTCCATTATTTCTGTTATAGCTGTGTAATCATCAGCATCTGTAGAATGTGAATTAGAAGCAGTGTCGATTACATCTAATATTTCTTTATTTTCTTTTGCTACAGCTATATTAACAAAGTTGTTTTTAACTATGTTCTCTATTTCTACTTCTGCATCTTCTACTAATTCTGAAGAAAGGCTTTGAATTAATCCATATTTTTCACATGTAAATGTAACTTCTGTAGTAGCAAGAGTTCCGTCTGTTATTTTGTTACCTTCAGTTACTTTAGCATATGTTTGTGAATTTTGGTCTAAATCAACTACTGGCATAGTACCTGTGTTTTTATTAACAACTATGACATCGCAGTAATCTTTTAATGCTCCGTATCCTTTCTTTAATTCCATTAATTCATTGATAAATTGCTTAGGTAAAACAGCAGAGTTCCCTGATGAAGTAACATTAGCTCTTTCTTCAGGCGTTAATTCTTTCCCTAAAACCGCTTTAGTTATTGCTCTCATTTCATTTACTGGCATTACTTTATTTTCTCCTTTTTTGATTTGTTTTTGTTTGTTAAGATTCCTTAATTCTTCTTGCTCTAGTTCTTGCTCCATTCCTAGAGTTTCTTTTAATGCTCTTAACTCTCCCATTTTTTCTTTTGCTTTTTCTAATTCCTTTTTATCTAAAAGGCTTCTTACTTCTTCTGTTAAAGCATTAATTTGTTCTTTAATCTCGAATGTTTTCATTTTTTCATCTCCTTTTCTTGTATAAAAAAAAGAACTAAGTCATTAAGATAATTCCAACTCCAGTTTTATTAACTGTAATTCCTTATCTAAATTTCTTAATTCTTTAATCTTTTCTTTTTCTTCTTTATGGTTTTCAAAACTTCTACAACTTACACTACTTGTTAAGTATGCAGGATAAGGAGTAATAGTAACTTCCATTAACTCCACTTCTTTTACAGTTCTTAAATCAGAACCGTCTTCTGTGTAACTCCATTCATCATCTATACAATAGAACCCAAAACTACACCCGTCTATATCTCCACTTTTAATAAGTTCGTATAAATCGTTAACATAAGAAATATCATCATTAACTATAAGTTCAAACTTTAGACCTATGTTATCTACCCCAAGAATTAAAGTGCCAGCTTTTGTGCTCCCTAATATCTTTTCAGTATTATGGTCGTATAAAGCATAAATGTTATGCCCGTCAGCTAATGTTTTATCAAAAGCCCTTGGCCCTATTTGCTCATAGAACCCTATATATTGGCTAATATCCCCAAACTTATTAATATAACCCCTTATAGTTTTGACTTCTTCTGTTTTAGTAACTGTAAGGTCTGAAGTTATGAAATTCCTAATTTCCTTCTCTCTCATTTTCTTCACCTCCTTTCGGTGGCTCTGTAGAATTTACCCAACTTGCTTCTAAATTTATAAGGTTATCCAAGGTAACTTGCCCACTTGGATATAATAAAAGGTCTGCTCCTTCTATCTTTTCCATACCTAAGATTTCTCTTACATCATTAGTTGTATAAATCCCATTGCGTACATATTCACATAGAATCTCCTGTTGGACCTTTTGATTAGTTCTTAACATTGCATTAACATTAAATCTTATTTTCTCTCCACGCCTTATAGCTTCTTTATTAAGAATTTTATAATTAAACTCTTGTTCTATTTGTGCTAGGATAGGGCTTATATTATTACTTAAAAATGAAATTGTTTCTTCTTCCGTAAGGGTGCCTCTCTCTATTAATGGGTAAGGAACACCTACTGCATTAGCAATATCTTTCTTGCCTTCAATTTTTAAATCTTTAAATTGGCTATCTACTAGGCTTAAATTTAAAGGCGTTATATTAAATCCTGCTGGGACTAAGAAAACTCTATTTTTACTATTGTATAATCTATTAAATTTTTCTTGGACCTTCTCTAATTTCTCTGCATCTTTTATATCTGAAACAGTTTGGACAACTGCTTTACTTGTCATCCCATTAGAAAATAAATTATTTTGATAATCTTCTCCAGCAAGGCTAGTATTTAATGTTTTCTTTATATATTCTCTTGTGCTTCTCCCAAAAAGACCGTCGAAGCTATTATCCCTTAAAATTATTATTTCATGGTCGAAACAAGTCCCTAATGTATCGACACAACAATAATCTACCATTACTTTATTTTTAAAAGCAGAGTTAATAAGTCCAACATCATCTATAGTTATCCCTGTTATTTCTACTGGATAAAGCCCTTCTACTTGACCTTTATAATCTCTTTTAATATACATCCCTGCTATCCCATTATGTTTGTACATTAAAATAAGAGCCTTCATGGCATCAAACATACTCATGTTTTCATTGGCTCTTAGCTTTAATATGCTATATAGTGGTTTATTATAAAGTTCTATTTCACCTTTTGGGGTAGATTTTTTTAAAGTTAATGGCAGTTTGGCAATGGTATCAGCTAAGATATTAAGAGATTTAATATAAGTTGCATTCCTCAAGGCATTTTCTGTTGGTTGGTCATCTCCTTTTACAAAGCTTGTCCAATCAAACCCACCACCTACATCAACTGTAGACCTCTTGTTAAATATTCTGTCTAAGAATTGCATATTCCACCTCCTTTCTAATAAAATTTATATATAAGTATCCCTAATATAAAAATTATTAAGGCTAATACATACATCCCTATATAAAAATTAAGTAGAAAGGTAGTTAAAACCATTAATAATATACCAATTATTAAGAAAATCTCTGCAATTACTGTTTTATTTTTAAAAAAGTTAATTATTTTCTTCATCTTTTATCCCTACCAATCCATATTTAATAATGTTTCTACTGCATCATATCCCGTTTCTTCTGTCATTAATTGAGTAAAACAGAATATTAATGAAGCTAACATATCTATTCTTTCCTTATTTTTATTTGCTTTTGCTAGCATTTCATCATCACTTTTCCCTTTAGTTGTTATGGCGTTGCTAACATTCCAATCTAAAAGTTCATTCTTCTGGTAAAATACTTGCTTGTCATAAATTTTCTTCCTGAACTCTTTAGTTGCAGGGCTTAGATTTGTATATGTTTGCTTTAGTTTTATAACATCATAATCTTTAGCTAATCTTCCCATTAACTCATTAGCATTACATGGATCTGTAACTATATATCGAATAGTACAATTTAAATCATTCTCTAAATTTCTTATATAATCCTCAACCATACTATAATCTACAGTTAATCCAGGACATAAAATGCAGTAATCTAACTTTGTATATTTTCTGTAATCTATGTTTTCCCTTCTCTTTGCTAAGTTATCCATAGGGAGAAAGCCAACTGATTTACAATAAAGATTTTCTCCTTCTCTATACATTATTGAAACCCCAGTTAAGTCTGTAGTAACAGATAAGTCTACGCCTACTACAATAGTTTTCCCACTAAAATCTATATGCTCTCTTTCCCCTTGTTTCCAAGCTTTAATATCAACATATTTATTAATCTCATTTGTTTCTAAGAAAATATTAAGGTGCTTTGTAAGGAATTCTTCTTGTTCACTCGTTTTAATCTTTGCAATATTCCTGCTTTCTTTTATTTCTTTATAGTTCTCTGGTACTCTTAAAGGGTTTGCCCTTTCTATCCCTATATCTTCCCAAGCTTCCTCTCTAGGGGCATAATATAAAAGTGCAAATAGTTTTTTATTTTCTATTACTCCATTAAGAACAGCTTTGTCATACTCTAATTCCTCTAACATTATAGATTCACTATTAGCATAAGCAGTTGTTATCTTTAGCATTAATGGATTTTTAACACTTAACTGCCCACTTCTCATGGCTTGTATATTGCTATTATCTTTAAAAGCTCCAACTTCATCGACACAACACAATCGTTATATTTTAGGCTCTTTATCCTAAACTTCTCTAACTTTCATTAGAGTATCGGACTATCTCTTCACCTTCATCTTTACATGTTAAGGGTTCGGCACTCGTGTTAGGTTTATTGGTTGCTATACCTCACCTATTAGTCTCTACACCTTCCAGCTACTTTTACTAGCTTTTACTGGCTTGGCTCGTGGTTACCATTTGAGTTAATAATATTAAATAAAAAAAAGAGTGTATTTAACACTCTTTATAATATTCCCATTCCAATGGGGTGCCATCTTTCAACTTGCCGGCAGTTTTTTGCCTGCCAGCACAACAGGCTAATATCCCGCTTTTATATACACCGTATTTTTCCATTCCTTTTTTTATGCAATCAAAAATTTCTCCTGTTGTTAAACAAATTACTTTTCTTGCCCTTCCATTTTTGGCACCTCTAACTTTTTCACCGTTACCCCAATTAGGGTTATTCACCCCAGCTTTAAATTTAGGTTGGGTTTTATTCCTACACTCTGGCGAGCAATAATTATGTTTATAAATTTTTGAAGGGGGTCTTTTAATCTCTTTCCCGCAACAATCACATTTTATAGATATAGAATTAAATTTATGATTCTCTGTACCTGTTCTTTTACCTTTAGACCACTTACCCCTGCATTCTAAAGAACAAAAATGATTTTTAGCTCTTTCAACTTTTGCTTTGTTCCTAATAATATCCCTACCACAATAGTCACATTTCAAAGTTAAAGAATTATAAGAAGGATTCTCTTTCCCTTTAAGGAAGTTATCTCCCCCTTTTGTCCTGTTATATCCATATTTATAATTATTGCTCTTATATTTTTTTATAAGTTCAATTTCTTTCTCTTTTAATTCTTTTTTTGAATAACATACTTCTAATTCTTCATCTACAATAAAGCTTTCAAATCCGTGCTTTTTAATAGAATTTAATAGATGAACATTATAAAACTGATTTCTCTTTTTTTGATTTTCATAGAAATTATAAACTCTCTCTATCCCTACTCCTTTAGCAGAATATCTTCCGCAAAATCCATTTTTCTTAGTAGTTATTCCTATGTATATTTTATTATTAATTTTGTTTTGTATTTTGTATACAACACCGTATTTTTGCATAAAAAATAAACCTCCAGACTAAGATTTTACTCAGACTATAAAAAAAGAGAGAAACGGTGTCTGAATCCGCTTTCAATAAGGTTAATTACTCCTTATCTATCTCTCAATATAATTTTATCATTTTTTTATTATTTAATCAAATAACTCATTAAGGTTTCCTCGAATTCACCGAATTTATTTCATATATTTCTATATGAAGTGTCTATTGTTAAACACATGGTCGAATCGCATTGTTTTTATCTGCTTCTGCTGTTCTTGCTTGGTAATAACTATTAGTAAGTTTACAAGTTATTTTCCCACTAAGTTGCTTACTTACTATGAAATATTTAGAAAGAGCAGGACTAGCATTTATTATTTGTGTCATGGCTTTCTTTACTTCTGTGGCTAATTCCCTATCTAAACAAATAGAATAGAATTCTGAATAACTTTCTTCCGTTAACATTAATAGGAGCATTACTATTGCAATAATAAAAGTCTTAGCATTTTTTCTTGGAATGAAGAGGACAACATCTCTATATCTAAACTTGTCTTTATCTTCTTTATATCGCCAACCGAAAATTGCACATAAAAATAAGGCTTGGAACCCTGCCAAACCTTCTAATACATTACCTCTTGTAAAGCCAGTAGCAAAATTGAAAAGCTTAAGTAGATTATTTATTACTTTAAGTTTCTTTTCATCAAAATAAAATTCAAAACTCTCATTAAACTGATTTTCTTTTATATCTTGGAGGAATATATTGCATTGCTTTTCAACTTCTACTGTTGTAATCTCTTTCCCATTAACAACATCTTCTGCATACTTTAAGGCTTTATCTAAAAGTAGCATTAATATTCTCCTTTAAGTGCATTAAGAAGAGGGTCTACCTTCTCTCTTTCTGCATTGGCGTTGATAAAGCTAAGTTTACTTCTTGCACTTGGACTAAGCCCGAGCTCCATGCAACACTTATTATAGATAGCGTTATAATCTTTATAAATTGTAGTTGCTGGATTTCTTACTGGGGTCCCGTCTTCTTTAACAACAACAAGTCCTTGCCTATTTATCAAGTCCCTTGCTTTTCTCATGTTAATAATAGAATCAGTACAAGTTATTAATAATTCTATATCTAAGTTATTTAAAATTTTACTAGCTTTAAGTTCCTCAACTAAAAAAGCATATGTGTCCTGCTCCTCTTGACTATATAGACAAGGAGGGACATTATAAACTAAATTATCATTACCTTTAAGCTTAGTTTCTTGTTCTTCTCTTCTTGCCTTCTCTTCTTTGGTTAAATTTTTTTTCATTAACGCAACTGGTTTTGATGCTTTAGCCATTTTTTCGGTCCTCCTTCTGCTAAAATAGTCCATAAGGGAATTTCTCTTTAAAGAGAGAGGTACTGGGACTTTTTGGCTTTCCCATTATCCCTCATCATACCCCCGGGGGTACTTAAATCTTATACTCTCTCTCAAACTTACCTTTACTTGCCCTTAGTTTATTCTGTTCTTCTGATTTATTTTTCTTATATTCTTTGTGTATCTTATCATGACATCTATTGCATATAGGAATTAAATTACTTGGCTCAAGCTTAAGGCTCCAATCCTCTTTAAGTTCTTTTATATGGTGAGTAACTGCACTAGACTTTAGCTCTCCATTATCCCAACACTTAACACACAACCCTAAATACTTAAGCTTAGTAACTTCTGAAACTACTTTCCATTCTCTACTACTGTAGAAAGCTTGTTCTTTCTTATCTTTCCTAAACCTTTTGTACTGCTTATATCTTTCTTTATTACACACTTCACATTTAGTTCCTACTAACAGCTTTCTGCCACAAGAACTACATATTGTATATATAGCCATTAAATCTATCCTTTGTATTTTACTTGGTGTAAATCCCTAAAAAAAGAGAAGTCCCTCTAGAACTTCTCACATTACAACAATAACATTAATTATCTTATATTTATCATTATGTATTTATAAGTATTTTATTAGTTAAAACTTATATTCTAAAAACAGAGGTACTAACTTATCATTAATTATCCTCTTACGTTTTTGTATAAGATATATTTCATTTATATTTAGCATATTGCTTATAACTTTAAAAGGTAACTTTTTAAAATATCTTAACTCTATTAATTTATATTCTTCATCAGTAAGAGCAGTTAATATATTATTTATTCTCTCCAGCTCCAGTTCTTTCTCTCTTTTAATGTTAGTAAGCATTTCAATTTTCTTTTCTTTTTTTATTATGCTTTCCTCAACTGGAGAAGAAACAAACCCGTTACTATCTACATTTTCTTTGTATTCTAATGCTTTAATTCCTTCTATGCTATTCTTAACTAAATTTATTTCTATTTCTAAATCTCTTATTAATATTTTTAAATTAGTGTAATTCTTTAAATAATTTTCTACTGCATTATAATTTTCTTGAATAAACATTAAAGCTCCTTTATCTTTTCTTTTAATTTATTTCTTTCTTCCTTAAGTTTCCCGTATTCTCTCCAGTCTTTAGTAATTACCATTTTTCTTATAGTTTTATCTATTTCTTTAATTCTATCTTCATACACTTTTTTAAAGTCAATCTTCATTAATTTTCTCCTTTCCCTAGTTTTTTATTTAAATAATCTATACCTTTAAATAGCTCCATTGCAACTTGGCTCCCAACTTCCTTTTGTTCTTTATCAGCTTTAAGTAGCCAAGTATTTAATTCTTCTATTAGTCCTTCTAAATATTCAACTTCTATTTCTTTTTCAAAGCTCATTTTCCCTCCAAAATTGAACTATGTAACTTTTTATGTAACTTTATGAAAGTTTTTTTGAAAAGTTCATACCCCTCAAACCATTGGTATTACTAGCTTTAAGCCTTGCTATGTAACTTATGTAACTTTTTTTTAGTTAAAAGATGTATATATTTTTTATAAAAAAGATAATTTTTTATTTAGAAAAAACATTCATAAGTTACATAAAGTACATTTAAAAACTCTCTTATCCCTTGATATTACTATGTTTGAAGGTAATCATGTATTTTTCTAAAAGTTACATAAAACATTCATAAAACTATCATAAAACATAAAAAAGTTTCATACTTTAAAGTCTAGGTCTTATTCCTAGCCAAATTATCCCACTAGTTTTCCTCATATTTGTATATCCCTTAGCTTTAAGTTCTTTAGTAAATTTATGATTAGACATTTTATAATTTTCTCCGTTATCTATGCACCAATCAATATATGCTCTGTAAAGGTCTTTCCCTAGCGTTTTAGCATCAACGTGAATAGTACAATCATCTTCAATGAAACGACCTAACTGATCCATATCCGCTTTATATTCTTCAACGGCCTTTTTAACTTCTGCTGGTGGATTTAAGCCTTCTTCTTTCCATTTCTTAAATCCTATTAAAGCCCACCATAATATACCTTCAAGTTCCGGCTCTAGTTTTTCTTCGTAAAAGAATTTATTTCTTTCGTTTTCTTTAAGACTATATTTAAAAGGTATCATGTGAAATCTTCTCCATATCCCTTCTGTCTTACCTTTAATTATCGGTCTTTCGTTTGACATCATCCAAATCTTAGCTTTATTCTTCATTTCAAAACTGTTTTTACGTAAAAATCTAACTTTTACATAATCCTCTCCAGTTAATGCTTTTATTAAATTCTCATGGAAAACTTGTCCCTCTTGAAGTTCTGAAGTTATAACAACTCTTTTATTGACTAATGCTGCTAAATCACTTCTTGGGGCATCAGGATTAGATGACTTTGTTTCCATTAAACTTTCTGAATTTAAAGTTCCTACATAAGTTCCCATTAATTCTCTTAATACTTTTACAAAGGTAGATTTACCATTTGCTCCACCACCAAGCATTACAAATAATCTTTGTTCTGAGTTTAAACCAGTTAAAGAGTAACCAACTGCTCTTTGCACATAATTTATTATTTCATAGTCATTCATAAATATTTTTTCTAAAAACTCCACCCAGTTTGGGCATTTTGCCTTAGGGTTAAAATTTACACTTGATGTATTAGTTATTAAATCTTCTCTCCTATGCTCTCTATCTTCAAAAATATTAAGGTCAATTGTAACGTTTGGAGTATTAAATAGCATATCGTTTTTATCACTTTCTAAAAAGCTTTGTCCTTCATAAGTAGCAGCCAAGTTAATTACACCTTCTATTCTTTTTGCAGCCTCTGATTTGTCGATAAAACCTTGAACTTTCTCTCTAGCTTTTTCTGTTTTTTCGTAATCTCCTAAATCTATTTTATATTTGTCTTCTTGCATTTTGCCTAATACATTTCTATAAAGATTATATACTTTAAAAGTCATATCCTTTTCCCAATAACGGTTGTTCCAAATATACCATTTACCGTCTTTAGGATTGAATTTCATATCATCTCCATACATGGCTATAAATCTTTTAGCATTACCATCGTCGCTCCAGTTGTAGCCATATATTATATCCCCTTTAAAAGGCGTATATTCTATAGAATTCTTTTCTAGTTCTTGAAGTTCATATATGTCATGCCCTGTTTCTAACCAGTCTGTAACATCTCCTTTAGGTTCAATACCTGTTAAAGTTAATATTTTTACTTTCTTGGCTATGTTTTTAATCTCTCCTGCAACATGTTCCATAAATGCTCTGCCTGGTGAATCATTATCAGGAATTAAAACAACGTTAGCTCCTTCAAAGTATTTATTGAATTCTTTATCCCACTTCTTACCTAAGTTGCCCTTACTTGCTCCTTTACTTGTAGTAGTAGCAATTAATCCTCTTTTAATTAAACTATCGGCATCTTTTTCACCTTCTACTATGTAAATTGTCTTATTTTCTTTAACGCCTTTTATGACATTAGGTAAGTTGTAAAGTAAATAACTCTCTTGAGGTAGCCATATAGAGTTTGCTCCTTTTCTTTCTTTCATTGAGTACTCTTTACTTCCTGGATAAGTTTCTGTATAAACTCCCTCATTAAGTCCCCAAATTATTTTCCCTTCATAATTTCTTCTATGTAAAAACTTTTTGCCTTTTAATCTAACTTTTTCATAATGTTTTACACCATTTTCATCAAAGAATTCATATATTGCTTCAATGTTATCTCTTGAGTTGTTATTCTTCTCTAAAGAATTATCAAATAAATCTGTCATCTTTAATCCTGCTCTATCTAATATGTCTTCTGTTTTACATCCTGCATGGCAATATAAAAAAGTCTTGTCCCCTTTATGTGTAATGGTTAAACTAGCTTTTTTGTCTGCATGCGCAGGACATTTAGCTTGAATACTATCAGATTTCATTGTTCTTTTATCTATTTCAAAATGGTCAAGTATCTTGTTAAACTCCATTATTCCCCTCCATATATCCTTTGTTTTTTAAAATGTCCCTAACTGTATATTTAAGTGTGTTATATATTTCGCTCCCCATTACAGTTTTATCTACTGGTCTTATTACAGTATTGAATTCACTTTCTAAAGCCTTTAGCCTTGCATACAAGCTAGCAGGTTTATATTGATTTCTGTAATTCCCTTCCCTGATGTTTTTATCAAAATTTTTGTCCTCTAAGAAAATAAAAAACTTAATCCCATATCTGTTTAGTCCTTGGAGCTCTGCTTTGAATCTGTTGTAATCTGTTTTCAACACCTTTTTCAAATACTTTTCCCCAAGCAATTCAATTACTTCTTTATTTATTTCATTTATGTTTGTTTTATTATCTTTAAGATTCATAGCCAGTTCATCAATGCAAAACTTTCTTTCTATTGCAATGTTATTTGTAAAGTATATATCCCTAGTTTGTCCTTCAAAACTTCCTGCGGGTATCATGCAGCTATAATCACCGTAATTTAATTTCTCAACTTTATAAGGTATTTTCTTAGTATCAAACCAATCTGTTATATGTAAATTAGCTTGTTCTCTTGTATCTATTATTACGGTTAAATTATTTAAAATTTCTTTTATCTCTTTATCTGTAAATCTATATATCATAATCCTCCTAAAATAAAAAAAAGAAGGGACTCCCACCTTCCCCTCTTACTCTTCTGTTTCTGTTGGCATTTTAGTAAAGACTATTTTCTTAGTCTTTATATTTCTTATAGCTAAGCCATTAATATCTCCGTTCTTTTTATATGTAATTTTAGCTACTTCAAATCTATCGTTGCAGCTATACTTATTATTTCTTTCTGTAATGTTACAATCTTCTGCTTTTACCCAAATCAATGGAGAAGTATAAAGCTCTCTGCCTATGCCCCAATTTACACAAGCTCTTTTAAAGCTATCACTCGCTTGCCCTTTTTCCTTCTCCGTATTACTCTCCGTTCCTACATCTTGTTTGCTAACCCACTCTTTTTTATCTTCATCATATATTTCTACATTACAAAATAAATTGCCATTTATAAGCTCATGGCTCCTTCTCCAATTAGTTTTCCCAACTGTTTGGTCTAAAATATCCATATCCGTTCTACTATTTTTGTATAATAAAAGGATAGCCCCCTTGGATGTTACACTTTGCACCCTTACTTCGATATCTTCTGGTGTTAACTTTCTAAAATTTATTTCCATTGCTTATTCCTCTTTTAATATTAATCTACTAGTTAAATCTATTTTAGGCTCTTTACCCCAACCGTTTTTATCCCAAAATAAAATATAAGAAAATATTCCTTCTTTTATTAAAACTAACCCAGTTTCCCCAACTTCATTTTCTACTATGGAGCCTATTTTAATCCTGGTATCAAATTTAAATATATTTTCATCTGGTTTAACGGATTCAATAAGAGCGTTAATTATTTTTATCATTTCTTCTCTCATTTCTTATACTTCCCTTTAAATAAAATGTTAGCTATATATTGCCCACTACTAAGTTTTATTAGTTT
>NZ_JBZEFA010000011.1:0-34038 GCF_058310255.1 Clostridium sp. TJA038
ACATGTTCAGCTGACCGATACTAATAGATCGAGGGCTTGACCAAATATAGTATTAATTATGTGCAATTTTGAAAGAACAAAGTTCTTTTTAAAATCTGGTGATGATGTTCTTTAGGGTAACACCCGTTTTCCATTCCGAACACGACGGTTAAGCCTATAGAAGCCGATGGTACTGCACGGGAGACTGTGTGGGAGAGTAGGTGGTTGCCAGGTCTATATTCCTCGATAGCTCAATGGTGGAGCACTCGGCTGTTAACCGATAGGCTGGAGGTTCGAGTCCTCTTCGAGGAGCCAAATCTAGTGATAATGCGTTTAAGGGTAACACCCGTTTTCCATTCCGAACACGACGGTTAAGCCTTTTACGGTCGATGGTACTGCACGGGAGACTGTGTGGGAGAGTAGATGGTTGCTAGGTAAGAAAAAGCTTGAAAATTAATTTTCAAGCTTTTATTTTTTTGTTTTTTATTATATTTATTAATTATGAATTTTATATGTGGATATTTTATTTTATAATTTTATCCACAGAAAATAATATTAAAAAATTTTCTTTATTCCTGTGGATAACTTTTTTATTTTAAAATATAACTATTACTTATTTAAAACATTATAAAAAATATATATAAAATTTTAAAAAAAGTGTTGACATATTGATATATTATCTATATAATTAATACTTGTGAAGAGCAAATCTTCTTTTATGGTAAGGCTCGATAGCTCAGTCGGTAGAGCAGAGGACTGAAAATCCTCGTGTCGCTGGTTCGATTCCTGCTCGAGCCACCAGCTTATGGCGCTATAGCCAAGTGGTAAGGCAGAGGTCTGCAAAACCTTTATTCCCCGGTTCAAATCCGGGTGGCGCCTCCATTAAAAACCTCAGTGATTTAACTGAGGTTTTTGCTTTGCAGAAATTTACATATAAACACTAAATTTTATTCCAAACACTAAGAAAAAGTGAATTTATCTTTTAAAGATAAATTCACTTTTTTTATTGATAAAATAGAATATAGTTTATTTTTATTTTATAAAAAATATCTTTAATAATATATATCTATATTTTCTTTTTCAGGATTAAAGTTAAATCTTCCACCTATAGGTAGAGAGATATTTGGATAATCATGTCCGAAAGGCATATTAAATATAATAGGTTTATTATATTCTTTTAAAATAGAATATATAATATTTTTAGTTTGAGAATTATTAGGAGTAAAATGACCTATTAGAAAGCCATTACAATTTTTAAGTTTATTAGATAGTTTTAATTGCATTAAGTATCTATCTATAGAATAATTTTCTTCATTTATATCTTCAATCATTAAAACTTTATTTTCTGTGTTTATTTCATAAGGGGTGCCAATAGAACTACATAATACTGCTAGATTTCCTCCACATAAAGTTCCTTTAAAAAATTTTTTGTTTTTTATAATAAATTCTTTTGTGGAGATTTTTATTTTATTAGAATCGTCTTTTAACATAGATAGAAAACTTTTTTTTGTATTGTTTTCTAAAAAAAAATTTGAATTTACCATAGGAGCATGAAATGTTGTTAATCCTGTCTTTTCTGTTATGTAATTTAGTAAGATTGTTAAATCACTATAGCCACAGAAAATTTTAGGATTTTTTTTTATAATATTTAAGTCTAAATAGGGCATCATTCTTATACAGCCATATCCGCCTCTATAAGCTACTATAGCTTTAATTTCATCATCCTTAAACATGTTAATTAAATCCATAGCTCTTTCTTTATCAGAGGCTCCTAAATAGTCATTTTTTTCTCTTAAATACTTTCCTTCTTTAATTTTAAAACCTAATTTTTTGAATTGTGAAATATTATAATCTAATTCTTTTAAGTTATCTCCACTTGCAGGTGCTATTATACCTATAGTATCTTCTTCATATAATTTCTTAAATTGCATAAAAGCCTCCTAAAAAAGAGAGCAAAAAGTTGCTCTCTATTATTTATATTTAATTATATGCATATTCTTTTTTAGGATTACATTCTTTATACAAATTTTGTACAAAAAACATATGTCTATAAAATTTTAAAACATATCCTTTTTGTATAAAATAAAAGCAATTACACCACATAATATTATAGAGAATCCCATTACGATTTGGAAACCATAAGGATGATGTAATAAAGGTAAATAATCAAAGTTCATTCCATAAATACCAGAAATAACTGTAAGAGTTGACATAAGTATAGTAACTGAAGCTAAAACTTTCATAACTATATTTAAGTTGTTTGAAATAACAGAAGCAAAAAAGTCCATAGTACTTCCTAATATATTACTATAAATTTCTGTCATTTCTATAGCTTGCTTGTTTTCTATTATTACATCTTCTAGCACATCTTTATCTTCTTCATATCTCTGTATTACATCAAGTTTTAACATTTTTTCTAAAGTTATTTCATTAGATTTTAATGAGGTTGAAAAATAAACCAAGGATTTACTTAAAGAATGAAGTTGTACTAGTTCCCTATTTTTCATAGATTTATGAAGCCTTTTTTCTATCATTATACTTTTTTTATCTATTTGTCTTAAATATAAAAGATAATAAGTTGAAACTCTATTTAGAATTTGTAAAATAAATCTTGATTTTTTGAATGAATAAAAATTTCTAACTTTATTTGAAGAAAAATCAGTTAATACTTTACTATTTTTTAGACATACAGTAATTAATTCATTTTTTGTATGAATTATAGCTAATGGATAAGTATCATATGTTAATGAGTTATCCTCCATTTCAGTAAAAGGAATATCCACTATTATTAATATAAAATCTCCTTCAATCTCTATACGAGAGGTTTCTTCATCATCTAAAGGAGCTCTTAAAAATTCTATTGGAACTCCTGTTTTCTTAGAAATTAGAAGTAATTCTTCTTGTGAAGGTGCTATTATATTAACCCAACAACCTGGTTCAAGGGAATCAACTTTTTTTAAAGTTCCGTCGGTTTCGCTTAAAGATTTATATATCTGTATCATTTTGTCCCTCCCAAAGTTTTAAGTTATATTTTGTTTTCAATATCATTAAACAAGTTATTTAAAATAAAATCAAGAGAATTTTTAATAATAATATAGATATAATGAAGAAAGCTATAGAAAAAAAGAGGTACAAGCAATACGTTTCATTTAAACTTTAAATATGGTCAATTAAGATTAAAATTATTAGAATTCTACATTTGTTTAGGTAGAATTAATGTTTGAAAATTAGTATAATGTGATTTGTTTATAATATTAAAAGTCGGGGGATTTTTTAATGGGCACTATGCATAAGGAGGTTGTCAAAAAAAGAAGGGATGTAGCTATTATAATTAGTATAATCTTTATGAGCTTAGCTATAAGCTTAGCTAATTTTTTTGGCAATTTTAAATTTGAATCTTTTAAGGCTGAAAAAGTAACAGATCCAATTTTTATATTTTTAACTTTAGTTATTTTCTATAGAGAATATAGAAAATGCAAAATAAGTTATAAATATTCTATAGTTGCAAATCAACTAATGATTCACAAAGTTAAAGATAATAGTCAATCAACATTAGAGAACATAAAACTAAACAACATTGTTTATTTAGGAAAAGATGACCATAAGGAAGCAAAAGAATTTAAGGTATCATCTTGCAAAAAATATGTTTGTAGTTTATTAGATAGAACAGGACACTATTGTTGTATATATAAAAATGGTGATGTATATAACAAGTTTTATTTTAAACCAAGCAAAACACTTGTTGATAAATTAGAAAAGAATTTAGTGTTTTAAAAAAGAGAGTTTTTAAACTCTCTTTTTTAATATAAACTTTCTCTAGATAGATTAAAAGATTCTTTAACTTCTGATAAAAGGAAATCACTTTCTATAAGGTCTAAGGCTGTTGATATAAGAGAACAGGAAGCTATAAAAGCTTGATTTTGTGCAAAGTTGGTTATAGTTGAATCAGCAAATTCCTTTGTCCCATATTCAATATTGATATTATCAACTATATTTATATATGGATGAATACAAGGGACCTTATGACTTACTGCACCTAAAGAAATTCCAGCATCTATATTTCTAGGTTCTCCTATATTAATAATTCCATTTTCTTTTAAGTTATGACTATATAATCTATTTAACACTTGATTTGATAAAAGCTCCTCATTAGGAGGTTCATAAAGTTCTATAGAACTTTGTAGATTCATAGTGTTAGAAACACAGTTTACTATATTTTTAATTTTATTTTCTATACATTTAGCTATTTTTGTATTATCTGTTCTTATATAGAGTTTACCTTCTGCCTCTATAGGTCTTAAAAGTGGAGTAACCCCACCTTGAGATAAAATGGTGTGTATATTAGCTTTTTTACAGAAACCTTTTGATAAAGAATTTATAATATTAAAGGTTAGCATTATTCCATCTAAAGAAGTAAAGTTATCAAAATCTAAAAAGCTTAGACCATCATGACCTTTAAATGTAACTTTTAAAGGTATTATTGCCTTTGATGTTCCACTTCCAGAGGTTACAATATCAGGATGTGCTGTTAATACTACATCTATATCATCAAAAACACCTTGTCTAACATAAGTAGATTTAGTTCCACCTAAATATTCTCCAGGACATCCAATTAAAATAACTGTTCCACCAACTTTTTCTATTACTTTTCCTAAGCCTATGGCACTTGCAACTGAAATAGTAGTTAGTAGGTTGTGTCCTGTTATATGTCCACCTTTATCTTTAAGGGCATCATATTCACAAAGAAAACATATTTTAGGATAGCCATCTCCTTTCTTTGCATAAAAAGAGGTATCTAAATCTAAAAATTTTTCTCTAACTTCAAAATCCCTATCTCTTAGAAAGCTACATATGTATTTACAAGCATCATACTCTTTATAGCTTTCTTCAGGATTATCATGAAGAAATTTACAAAGATTAAAGAGTGCTTCTTTTTCAGTAGATAAATAAGAAATAACTTCTTGTTTCATTGAAAAAACCTCCTAAATTAGTTATATGTTTAGTTTGTGCTACAATATAAAAAATATTAATTTTTTTATGTAGCTTATAGAAAATTTTAGAAATTTATGTATAGAAAAATATGAGATGGAAAAAATATAAAAAAACAGAATTTTAAGGAGGTTTATTGTATGAACAATTCAATTTGTATTATTTGTGGTAAAGAGGCTCATGGTATAATGATAAGAGGAAAGCTAATATGCACAGAATGTGAAAAAAAGGCTATAAGTTGTGATGTTAATAGCGAATTTTATGAGTTTTATAAAAATAGATTAAAGGAAGAAGTTTATAAAAAGAAATTAGGATAATAAGGAGTGATTTACTTTGAAAAATATTCCTATTATAAATGGAATATCAAAATACTTAAATGATGAAATAGTACCATTTTCTATGCCAGGACATAAAAATGGGAGAGCTTTTAAAGATATTAAAAGATTTCTTATAGATGGAGATTTGACTGAAGTTGAAGGGTTAGATAATTTACAAGAACCAGAGGGAATAATTAAAGAAGCAGAGGATAAACTAAGCGATTTATATAAGAGTTATAAAAGTTATTTTTTAGTAAATGGTAGCACTTGTGGAAACTTAATAATGATTTTTTCAGCTTTTAAAGAAGGAGATAAAGTCTTAGTTGAGAGAAACTGCCACAAGAGCATAATGAATGGAATAATACTTAGAAAATTAAAGCCAGTTTTTATAAATAATATTTTTCATTCTAAATTAAAAGCACCTGTTGGAATAGATTTAAATCATTTAAAGAGCCAATTAAGTTTAAATAAAGATGTAAAAGGAATAATTTTAACTTATCCAAATTATTATGGGGTAGGTGTAAATATAAATGAAACTATAAATTTATGTAAAAATTTAAATTTAAGAATTTTAATAGATTCAGCTCATGGAGCACATTTTGGTTTTAATAAATTACTTCCAAATAGTGTACAAGATTTAGAAGTTGATATGGTTGTTATGAGTGCCCATAAAACATTACCAAGTTTAACTCAAACAGCATGGCTTCATGTAAATAATAAGAAATTTATTGATGAAGTAGAGTTTTATAAAAATATATTTATGAGTACAAGTCCTTCATATATGTTTATGATGACTTTAGATTATTCAAGAGATTTCTTAGAGAATTATTCTAACTTAGCATATAATGATTTATTTAATAACATAGAAAATTTTAAAAATGATATAAAAGATTTAAATTATTTTAAAATACTAGATGATGAATTTTTAATAAATGGATTAGATAAAGATATTAATTTAGATGATATTGAGATTGATAAAAGCAGAATAGTTTTTAATTTAAGTGATGGATTAAATGGAAACAAGCTATCTAATTATTTAAGGGATAAAAAAATACAATGTGAAATGAGTGATAATAAAAATCTTGTTTTGATACCTTCTCCTTTTAATACTAAGAAAGATTTTCTATTACTTAGTGAAGCTTTAAAGGAATGTGATATTAATCTTCTTAAAGAAGAAGAGGTTGATTTTTATTTAACAGATTTACCTAAGAAAAAATTAGAACCTTTTGAAGTTTTAAATTTAGAATATGAAAAGTTAGATATAGATAAATGTGAGAATAAAGTTGTAGCAGAAAATATAGTTCCTTATCCACCAGGAGTTCCTATGTTAATAATGGGAGAAGTTATTGATAAAAATCATATTAAACTTATTAAGGAATATATGAAAAATAATATTGATATAATAGGTATAAAAAATAAAAAAATTAAGGTAATAAAATAAATATTTTAGGTTGTGTTTAAAATCATAAAAATAAAAATCTAATGTATTGTTATTTATATGATTTTGTACAACCTTTTTATGTTTTTCTACAAAAATAGTATTAAATTATTTGATATAATAATTTTTAGGTTAAAATTAAAAATTGTTTAAATGGTATTTTATAAATTATTTTATATAGATTGGAGCAAATATGGGTAAAATATTTTGTATAATGGGAAAAAGTGGTTCTGGAAAAGATACTATCTTAAAAGAAATCAATAAAATAAAGGATTTAAATTTAAAAACTATTGTTACATATACAACAAGACCAAAAAGAAGTAATGAAACTAATGGAGTAGAATATTTTTTTATAAATAAAGAAAAGTTAGAAGAATTTAAAAATGAAGGAAAAATAATAGAATGTAGAGTTTATAATACTGTTCATGGAAAGTGGTATTATCTAACTGTTGATGATGGACAAATAAATTTAGAGAAGAATAATTATATAGTTATTGTAACCTTAGAGGCTTATTCAAATTTTAGAAAATACTTTGGAGATGATAAATTAGTTCCTCTTTATATAGATTTAGATGATGGAATTAGACTTGAAAGAGCTTTAAAAAGGGAGAGAGAAGAAAAAAATCCTAATTATAATGAGATGTGTAGAAGATTTTTGGCAGATAGTGAAGACTTTAGTAAAGATAAATTATTAAAAAATAATATACTAAAAAAATATAATAATAATGATTTAAAAGAATGTATAGATGAAATAGAAAAAGTAATAAGAAGTAATTTCAAATAAAATGTTAAATTAAGAGGGGAGAGAGAAAAAATGAAGAATGCTTTAAAATTAATATTTATTGGATTTTTATTAGTTTTAGTAGGAATATATTTAGCAGTTTCTGATATAGACCCGTATGGTCTTAATAAGGTTATAACTATTATAGGAGTTGTCTTAGCTGGTTTTGGTATAAAAGGAATAAAATAAAACTATTATTTAGATAGCTTAAAATAAAGTAATAATAACTTTTTGGTTTAGAATTAAAAATAATGATATAATTATTAAAAACATAAATTTGATTTGGGTAGAGAGATTAGGAGGCGTTAATATGAAATTAGTAATAGCCATAGTTCAAGATGATGATGCGTTAGATTTAGTTGATGCTTTAAATGATAAGGGGTATAGCGTTACTAAATTAGCTACAACAGGAGGATTTTTAAAATCAGGAAATACTACTCTTTTAGCTGGAGTTAAAAAAGAGAAGGTAGATGATGTTATAGCAATAATAAAGGAAGTATGTCAAACAAGAAAAGGCGTAATAACTTCCCCAGCAAATGTTTCTGAACCAGGAGGGGTATATATACCTTATCCTATGGAAGTTCAAGTAGGTGGAGCTACAGTTTTTGTAGTTGATGTAGATAAGTTTGTAAAAATTTAAATATGAAAGGAAAGTGCATAAATGATAGGTCATAAAAAAGTTATAGATAGATTTAGTAAAAGTGTAAGTAGAAATGCGCTTTCCCATGCTCATTTAATTATTGGTGAGGATGGCATAGGAAAAAGTCTTGTGGCAGAGGTCTTTGCATATAAGATTTTAGGAATACCATCTAGAAAAGAACATGTAGACATTATTAATTATAAATCTGAAAAAAGTTCTTTTGGAGTTGATTTAGTAAGAAATATAATAGAAGAAGCTAGTAAAAAACCTTATGAAGGTGATAAAAAGGTTATTATAATTCATAATGGTGAAAAGCTTACTGTTGCAGCGCAAAATGCTCTTTTAAAGACTATAGAAGAACCTCTTTCAGGTATTTTTATAATAATTTTAAGTAATAATTTAGAGGCGATTTTAGAAACTATAAGGTCTAGATGTCAAATTCATAGATTAGCACCTCTTAGTAAAGAGGAAATAAATTTATATATAAATGAAAAGTATAGATATATAGATGAAGATTTGCGTAAGACTCTTATATCTTTTAGTGAAGGTATTCCTGGAAGAGTAGATAAATTTATGAATGACCAAATATTTAAGGAAATAAGAAACTCTGTTTTAGAAATGTTTAAAGACATAGGAAAGGGAAATATAGGCCTTCCTATAAAGTATTCAGATAAATTTAATTCTATGAAGGGAAATGAAGAAGAAGTTTTAGAAACTATTACAACTTTTGCAAGAGATGCTATAGTTTATAAGGAAATAGAGAATAATCTATCCATAATAAATGGAGATAAAATAGAGGATATAAAAGAAATTGCTAATAATTTATCTTATAAGAAATTAAGTAGGATAATAAAATTAGTTAATGAAGCGAGAAATAATTTGAGAAGCAATACTAATTTATGGATAACTTTAGATAGTATGTTAATTAGTATATTGGAGGAATAAAAATGATAGAAGTAATAGGTGTCAGATTTAAAAAAGCTGGTAAGATATATTACTTTGGTCCTAATGGTATAGAAATTAAAAAGGGACAGAATGTAATTGTTGAAACTGCTAGAGGTGTTGAGTTTGGAGAATGTGTAATAGGCATAAGAAAAATAGATGAAGAAGATATAGTAGCACCTTTAAAATCAGTTTTAAGATTAGCAACAGAAGAAGATATAAATAAACATAGAGAAAATAAGGCTAAAGAAGTTGAAGCTTTTGAAATATGTTTAAAAAAGATAGAAGAACATAATTTAGTAATGAAATTAATAGATGTAGAATATACTTTTGATAATAATAAGGTAATATTTTATTTTACAGCTGAAGGTAGAGTTGATTTTAGAGAATTAGTAAAGGATTTAGCAACTATATTTAAAACTAGAATAGAGCTTAGACAAATAGGTGTTAGAGATGAAGCTAAGATGATAGGAGGACTTGGTCCTTGTGGAAGACCTCTTTGTTGTTCTACCTTCTTAGGAGATTTTGCATCTGTTTCAATAAAAATGGCTAAAGAGCAAAGTTTATCATTAAATCCTACTAAAATATCAGGAATATGTGGTAGACTTATGTGTTGTTTAAATTATGAACAAAGTACTTATGAAGAAATAAGAAAAGAACTTCCAAGAGTAGGTTCTATAGTTGAAACTGAATTTGGAAAAGGTGAAGTTGTAGCTAATAATGTTTTAAAAGAATTAGTAAGAGTGAAGTTACCAAGAAAGAATGAAGAGATTATACAAGACTTTAAAATGTATGATGTAAAATTAATTTCAGGAACTTATGAAGGTGAAGTTGAAGATAACAATATTAGATTAGAAATTACAGATGAAGCTGATAAGGCTTTAATTAAAAATTTAATAAAAGAAAATTAAAAAACAATACGGTATGGGGGTATTTCTTAGCATAGTTATTATAATTTTGTTAGAATACTCTAAATATGCTTAAATATAGAGATTAAATACTTTAAAAGTTAGAAGAAATGTGATAATATAAATATGGTATTTTTATACCAACATTTTAGGAGGTGTTTTATTATGGCATACAAAATATTAGACACATGTGTAAGCTGTGGAGCATGCGCTGCTGAGTGTCCTGTAGATGCAATATCACAAGGAGATACTCAATTCGTTATAGATGCAGATACTTGTATCGAATGCGGAAACTGCGCTAATGTTTGTCCAGTAGGTGCACCAGTTCAAGAATAATATTATTTAAAGATCATCTTAGGATGATCTTTTTTTATTATATTTAAATACTTTCTTCAGAAGAAATATCTAATATTTTTATAGTTGATTTATTAGGTAAAGAATTTTCTGAAACAGAAAGTATTTTTTCTTTAATTACAGGGTATGCTTTCATTTTTATTAGAAATTTATCTATAGTATTTAATTGAAAATTTAATTTAGTTGTTTTATAGTGCATAGGTATTATATATTTTGGATTTATCTTGTTTATTAACTTTTTTAAATCATCTATAGAAATAGTAAATTCTTCTCCTACAGGCACAAATAAAATATCAATATTACCTAGTTGTTTTATTTGCTTTTCAGAAAGCATATGACCTAAGTCTCCTAAATGACAAAGATTTAAATTATCACAGGTTATTTTAAATATAAAATTTCTATCTCTTTTTAAACCAAAACAATTATCATGGAAAGAAAAGAAAGATTTTACCTTACAAAAGGTGTTTTCGTAATTTACTAATTCTTTTAAAATTTTTGTTTTGTCTTTTATATATTTTGTGCAATTATGGTCAAAATGCATATGACTTATTGTAACCAAATCTATATCTCCCCTATAAGGCTTATAGCCTATATCAAAGTCAAAGGGGTCTAATAATATACGTTTTCCTAAGTTTGTTTTTATTAAAAAGCAGGAATGTCCTAACCAATAAATATTCATTAAAAAATCCTCCTATAAAAATTATTTTTATTATTGACACATATAATAGAAATAAACATAAAATATAAGAATAATTTTGGTAAATTAAAACATTTATATAAAAATAATCTATTATCTCCTGTATTACATTGATTAAGTATGGCAAATGTATTAATATATATTGTGTATTAAGGTCAGTAAAGGTCAAATTTTGAGGAGTGATATATATGGCTAAATTGTCAGATTCAATAGAGGATTTTTTAAAAAAATTATTAGATGAAACAGAAGATAATAATTTAATGATAAGAAGAAATGAATTAGCAGAAAAATTTAAATGTGCACCTTCACAGATAAATTATGTTTTAACTACTAGATTTACTTATGAAAAAGGATATCTCATAGAAAGTAGAAGGGGTGGCGGAGGATACATTGTTATAAAAAAGGTAGTTCATGAAGTCCATGCAGATAGAAGAGATTTAATCTATGATGAGATAGGCAAAGGCATTACATACCATAATGCAGCAGCTATTATAGATAATTTGCTTGAACATAATATAATTGATGAAAAAGCAGCAAATCTTACTAAAGTTGCTATAAATGATAGAACGCTACAAAGTTCTAAAAATATAAATGAAACTAGAGCAGATATATTTAAAGCTTTACTTATGGTATTACTTAAGTAATTTATAGGAGTTGAAAATATTGCTTTGTAATAATTGTAATAAAAATAAAGCTACAATTAATTTGTTAAAAAAGAATAAAGGAAAAAATGAGAGTTTTATGCTTTGTGAAATGTGTGCTTTAGAGGTAATGAAGTTAACCTTAGATGATGAAAATAAGGGGTTAGATGAGTTCTTAGCATATTTAAATAAGTATATAGATTCAATGGGGAGTTTAGGAAAAAATTTATTATGTGATAAGTGTGGAACAGATATTAGAGATTTTAAAAAAAATAATTTTTTAGGATGTCAAAACTGTTATGAGATTTTTAGGGAAGATGTATTAGATTTTTTAACATCAAATAATTTAGGTTTAAAACATATAGGAAAGGAACCTAAAACTATAAGTAAGGAGCTTAAAATAATACAATTATCTATTTTAGAAGAAAAATTAAAAATTAATATACTAAAAGAAAAGTTTGAAGAAGCTACTATTATAAAGAAGAAAATTTTAAATTTAAAAGAAGAATTAAGGGAGGAATAGATTTTGTTTAAATATATTTCTCCTATTAATAATAGCATTATAATTGCTTCTAAAGTTAAGATTTATAGAAATTTTGAAGGACTTAAATTTAGAAAATCTTTAGAACCTAAGGAAGATACAGAAATTTTAAACTTAGTAATAGAGGTTTTAAAAGAAAAGAACTTTTTAGAGAAATCTTATTTATTTAAAGATAAAGAAGAAGAGGAAGATATCTTATATAAGGATATTGATTTTATACATGAAAAAAATAAATATATAACCTTTGAAAAAAAGAGAGATTTTAATGTGTTTTTGAATGAAGATGAGCATATTGGGATAGAATGTACAAATGGTGGACTAAGTTTAAATGAAATTTATAATAAAGCAAATATGTTAGAGAGTTTTATAGAAGAAAGAAGAGATTATGCTTTTGATATGGAGTTTGGATACTTAACATCAAATATAAAAAATTTAGGAACTGCTTTAAGGGGGAGTGTTTTTATTCATCTTCCTTTAATAAGCTATTATAATTCAATAAATTTATTAAAAGAGTATTTAAGTACACAAGGTTTTGGCTTAAGAGATGTATTTAATTCAAGGAAACTAAGGTATAGCAATATTTATGAAATATATAATAAAAATACTATAGGAATTAAGGAAGAGGATATTTTAGAATCACTTAAAGCTATTAGCAATCAAATTGTTTTAAAAGAAAAGATGAAAAGAGATAATATTTCTTATGAAGATTATCATAAATTAAATAAAGAAATTCTAAACTCTTTAGAAACTATAAAAGAAATTGATTCAATAGAAGAAGAAAAGGCTTTAAAAGTTTTATCAAATATAAGATTAGGAATTGAAAGTGGAATTATAAAGGATATTTCACTAAATTCAATAAATTCTATTCTTACAAAGATTCATCCTAATATAATAAATCATTTTAATGAGTATGAATTTTTAAAAGACTTAAATAAAAAAAGAGCTTATATTATTCAAAATTCTTTAATCACATAAAATTTTAATAGTAGGAGGTAAAAGATGCGTCTTGATAATTTTAATGAAAATTCCAAAGTAGTTATTAAAAAGGGAAAAGAAAGCTCTTTAAGGTTAAATCACGGTTATATGGGGACAGAGCATTTATTAATTGGATTAATAAATGAAAATGGACAATGTTCTAAAATTTTAGAGGAAAGTAATATAACAGAAGAAAAAGTGCTTAGTTTTATTAAGTTATATGTTGGAATTGGAGAAGTTAATTATAGTTTAGATGAAGTACCTTTTACTCCTAGATGTAAAAAAGTTTTAGAAAGAAGTATGGAGATTTCAAGAGATTATGGACACATAGTTTCAAGACCTGAACATATATTATTATCATTGTTACAAGAAAAAGACGGCGTAGCTAGATTTATTATGAATAAAATAGTAAAAAGCGATATAGATTCAATAAGCATAAAGTTAAATAATGTTTTAGGAAAGATAACAAATAAAGATAATAAAAATGTAAGGGAAAAAGAAAAGATTAAAAAAAGAGATATACCAACTTTAAACCTTTATGGAATAAATTTAATAGAGAAAGCAAGTAACAATAAATTAGACCCAGTCATTGGAAGAGAAGATGAAACACAAAGGCTTTTAGAAATACTTTGTAGAAGAATGAAAAATAATCCTTGTCTAATTGGAGAGCCAGGGGTTGGAAAAACAGCCGTTGTTGAAGGGTTGGCTCAAAAAATAGTTTTAGGAGAAGTACCTGAAAATATACAAGAAAAAGTTATATTTACCCTAGATGTTACTTCTATGCTAGCAGGAGCTAAGTATAGAGGAGAATTTGAAGAAAGACTTAAAAAGGTAATAAAAGAGGTTAAAGATTCAGAAGATATTATACTTTTTATAGATGAGATACACAATATTGTAGGAGCAGGAGGAGCAGAGGGAGCTATTGATGCTTCTAATATTTTAAAGCCAGCCTTAGCAAGAGGAGAAATACAATGTATAGGAGCAACTACAATAGAGGAATATAGAAAGAATTTTGAAAAAGATTCAGCCTTAGAAAGAAGATTTCAACCTATAATGGTTAAAGAGCCAAGTAAAGAAAATTCTATTTTAATTTTAAAAGGATTAAAGGAAAAATATGAAATTCATCATAATGTTAAATTGACAGAAGAAGCTATAGAATCTGCAGTTAGTTTATCAAGTAGATATATAACTGATAGATACTTACCAGATAAAGCGATAGATTTAATTGATGAGGCTTCAGCAAAGGTTAGAATTGATAGTTTAAAAGTTCCTAAGGAGTTTTTAAAATTAGAAGAAGAAATAAATTCTTTAAGAGAAAAAAAGGAAGAAGCTATAAGATTACAAGATTTTGAGTTAGCAGCAAAACTAAGAGATGATGAAAATATATTAGAAGAAAGTTTACAAGAGAAAAGGAATTTATGGAGAGAAGAAAGTTATAACAAGGTTCATGATGTGAAAAAAGAGGATATTGCACGAGTTGTTTCTAAATGGACTCAAATACCAGTTGAGAAACTTACAGAAAAAGAATCTCTTAAACTTTTAAATCTAGAAGAGAATTTAGGTAAAAGAGTAATTGGACAATTAGAAGCTATAAAAACAATATCAAAAGCTGTAAGACGTTCAAGGGTGGGATTAAAAGACCCTAAAAGACCTATTGGTTCATTTGCTTTTTTAGGACCAACAGGAGTTGGTAAAACAGAGCTTTGCAAAGCTTTAGCAGAAGCTATGTTTGGAGATGAAAACAAATTTATAAGGCTTGATATGTCAGAATATATGGAGAAAAATGGTGTGTCTAGACTTATAGGTGCTCCTCCTGGATATGTTGGGTATGAAGAAGGAGGACAGCTTACAGAGAAGGTTAGAAAAAATCCATATTCAGTAATACTTTTTGATGAAATAGAAAAAGCACATTCAGATATATTTAATATTTTACTTCAAATTCTAGAAGATGGTATTCTTACAGATGGAAAAGGTAAAACTGTAGATTTTAAAAATACAATTATAATAATGACTTCTAATATTGGAGCAGATAAATTAGATAAAAAAAGTTCACTTGGATTTAGTGCTAAAGATGATAAAGAAAAAGATTATGATAGAATGAAAAATATTATGATTGAAGAATTAAAACAAAACTTTAAGCCAGAGTTTATAAATAGATTAGATGATATAGTTGTTTTTCATAGCTTAGAAAAAGAGCATCTTTTAGAAATAGTGGACCTTATGATTTATTCTTTAAAGGAAAGATTAGAAGACTTAAAGCTTTCCTTATGTTTTTCTAAGGAATGTAAGGAGTTTTTAGTTAAGAAGGGTACTGAGTTAAAGTATGGTGCTAGACCTTTAAGAAGAGTTATAACTAAGTATGTTGAAGATAAGTTAAGTGAAGAATTATTAAATGGAAATATATTAGTTGGTTCTAAAGTTGAAGTTTTTTTAGAAGAGGATACTTTAAAATTTAAAAATATTATTTAATAAAAAGGTAAGACTATTTATTTTTATAGTCTTACCTTTTTATTAATGTATTAGATTTTAGAATATAATATGGTTTTTTAGTCAGAATAAGAATAAATTATTAAAAAAATATAATTAATAATAATTATTATTGAAAAATTGTTTAACAAGGAGTATAATTAATAAAAAAAGAGGTACCCTTAGGGGGTACATAGAATAATATATCATATAATACAAATAATAAATTTAACCTCAGTAAGGAGTGTTAGTATGGATAAAAAAGAAAAAGAATTAGATTTAATAATAATTGGAGGAGGTCCTGCAGGACTAACTTCTGCTATATATGCTTCAAGAGCTAAGTTAGATACTTTAGTTTTAGAGAATAATTTAGTTGGTGGGCAAGTAAGGTCAACTTACACAGTTGAAAACTATCCAGGATTTATTGAAATAACAGGAAATGAACTTGCAGATAAGATTCAAGCTCAAGCTGAAGCCTGTGGATCTAATATAGATGAATTTGATTTTATAGAAAAGGTTTATCTAAAGGATGATGAAAAAATAATAGAAACTGGTGAATATATATATAAGCCAAAGGCTGTAATAATAGCTACAGGAGCAACACCTAAAAAATTACCAATCCCAAGTGAAAGTAAATATTTAGGTAAGGGTGTGCATTATTGTGCAGTATGTGATGGAGCTGTTTATAAAGATGAAGTTGTAGCAGTTGTAGGCGGTGGAAATGCTGCTTTAGAAGAGGCTTTATATTTATCAAATATAGTTAAAAAAGTAATTGTTATAAGGAGATATGATTATTTCCGTGCAGAGGCTAAAACATTAGAAGCTGCAAGTAAGAAGGAAAATATTGAAATAATGTATAACTGGGATTTAGTTGATGTTTTAGGAGGAGAATTTGTTGAAGCTGCTAAAATAAGAAATACTAAAACTCAAGAAGAAAAGGAAATTACTATAAATGGGGTTTTTGGTTATATAGGTACAGAACCAAAAACTGCTATGTTTAGAGAATATATAAATATAAAAGATAATGGTTATATTGAAAGTGATGAAAATATGAGAACAAATGTTAAGGGTGTCTATGTAGCAGGAGATGTTAGAGATAAAATGTTTAGACAAATAACTACTGCTGTTTCAGATGGAACTATAGCAGCCTTACATGCAGAAAAATATATTTCAGAAATAAAGGAGAGATAATTTATGGTAAAGGTATATTCAGTTGAATGGTGTGGACCATGTAATAAACTAAAAAAATATTTAGAAAAAGTAGGAGTTCCATATGAAACAATAACAGTTGCAGATGGAAAAGAAGATAGAAATGAAGTTTTAGAAGTTTCAGGTCAAAGATCAGTTCCAGTAGCCGTAATTGGAGATGAAGTAATAGTTGGATTTGATAAAGAAAAAATAGATAATGCAATATCTAAATTAAAATAGTGAAGGATGAATTTTAATGAATACAAAAGAAAATGTTTTTTATAACTTTATGGGTGGAAGTTTTTATAAAGATACATCAGATAAATTAATTGATATAAAATCACCTATAGATGGTAGCTTAGTTGGAAAAATTCAAAGCTTATCTAGGGAAGATGTAGATAAGATTATTGATAATGCAGAAAAAGCTCAGAAATCTTGGAATGAAGTTCCTTTAAATGAAAGAGCTGATATTCTTTATAAAACTGCTGATTTATTAGAAGAGCATAAAGAAGAATTAGCAAATATAATGATAAGAGAAGTTGCTAAGGATAAAAAAAGTGCTTTATCAGAGGTTAGTAGAACAGCTGATTATATAAGATTTACAGCAGATGCAGCTAAGGGAATGGATGGAGAAAGTATTCCATCAGATAATTTTCCAGGCTTTAATAGAAGTAAGATATCAGTTGTAACAAGAGAACCTTTAGGGGTTGTTTTAGCAATATCACCTTTTAACTATCCTGTAAATTTATCAGCATCAAAGATAGCACCTGCTATAGTTGCTGGAAATAGTGTTGTTCTTAAACCAGCAACTCAAGGTGGGTTATCAGCATTGTATTTAGCTAAAATGTTTCATGATGCTGGACTTCCTGGAGGGGTTTTAAATACTTTAACAGGAAGAGGAAGTGAGATTGGAGATTATTGTGTAACTCACGATAAAATAGATTTTATAAACTTTACAGGAAGTACAGAGGTAGGAAGAAGAATTTCTCAAATAACAGTTATGAAACCTCTTCTTATGGAGCTTGGTGGTAAAGATGCAGCTATAGTTTTAGAAGATGCAGATTTAGATTTAACTGTTAATAATATAATTTCTGGAGGATATTCTTATTCAGGACAAAGATGTACAGCTGTAAAAAGAATATTAGTAATGGATTCTATTGCTGATAAATTAATTTATAAATTAAAAGAAAAAATAAGTAAATTAAAAATGGGAAATCCACTAGAAATAGAGGATGTTACTATAGTACCTCTTATAGATAATAAAGCAGCAGACTTTGTTATGGAGCTTATAGAGGATGCAAAAGATAAAGGAGCTACTTTAATATGTGGAGGAAATAGAGAAGGTAATTTAATAGAGCCTACTTTATTTGATAATGTAACTACAGATATGAGATTAGCTTGGGAAGAACCTTTTGGTCCAGTTTTACCTATTATAAGAGTAAATAGTAAAGATGAAGCTATAGATATAGCTAATGCTTCTAAATATGGATTACAATCTTCTGTATTTACTAAAGATATAAATGAAGCTTTTTATATTGCAGATAAATTAGAGGTTGGAACTGTTCATGTTAATAATAAAACTGAAAGAGGACCTGACCATTTCCCATTCTTAGGAGTAAAATCTTCAGGAATGGGTACACAGGGAATAAGATATTCAATAGAAGCTATGTCTAGACCAAAGGCAACAGTAATTACAATAAGATAATAATTTAAAAATAAAATACTTAAACCTATACCTAAAAGCTACAAATAAAATTATTTGTAGCTTTTTTAAAATGAAAAAGAGAGATGAAATTCATCTCTCTTTTGTGTTCCTATTGTCCTAAAGCTTTGTCTATAGCATTTTTATCGAAACCAACTATTATAGTTCCATTTATATCTAAAACAGGAACACCCATTTGTTTACTCTTTTTAAGCATATCTTCTCTAGCAACCATATCTGTTTGAACATTTAAATCTTCAAACTCAACGTTTTTTGATTTAAGATATTGTTTTGCTTTAACGCACCATGGACAAGAGTTTGTTGAATAAACCTTTACCATATTATCATCTCCTATGCTAATTATTTTTAATATATATTTATTTTAAGTATTAAAAGTGTATAAAATATGTGATTTAAATCAATAAAAACCATTTATTTAATTTGACCATCATTTAAATGATCATTAAATATTAAGTTATGCATTGTATCCTCATTATTAACAAAGGAGGATAAAGTAGTTAAAGGTCTATTAGAAGTATGTAAGGGGTTTTCTGAAACTACATAGTTATGATTAAATTTATCCTTTAAATTCAAGGCAATCCCTCCTGCTTTTTGTTTATAGTATTTGATAAAATTAAGTTATATATTCACTAAGATTTATAAAAGTGGAAAATATTTAAGGATAAATGATAAAATATAACATAGACTAAAGAGATAATATAAAAAAGAATGTATAGTGGTCTAGACAACTATGGAACACTTGAGTATAATTAAAGTAGGAGGAGAAATCATGATAGATAAAAATAGTCCTATACCAGTTTATTACCAGTTAAAGGAAATGATAAAAGAAAAAATACTAGGAGGAACTTGGCAAGTAGGACAATGTATAGCTAGTGAAAGAGAGTTAACAGAGACTTATGGGGTAAGTCGCATGACTGTTAGACAGGCCTTAGGGGAGTTAGTTCAAGAGGGGCTTTTAACAAGAGAGAAAGGAAAGGGTACTTTTGTCTGTGAACCTAAAGTTAAGCAAGAAGATATGATGAGTTTCTCAGAAATAATAAAAAAAGCAGGACGCAGTTTAATAACTAAAGTTATAGATTTTGAGGTTATTAATACACCAGAGGAATTAGCTGATGTTTTTTTAGTAGACAGAATATACAAAATAAATAGATTAAGAATAGTAGATAATGAGGCTGTAGCAAATGAAGTTGTCTATATTCCCTGTGAGTATTGTGGCTTTATAACTAAGGAGGACTTAGAAGGTTCTTTATTTAAGTTATTAGAAGAAAAGGGATATATAATAGATAGCACAGAATCTTCTTTGGCAGCAGTTATAATGGATAAAGAATTAAAGGATTTATTTGGTGTTGAGAAACAAGTTCCTCTATTAAAAAGTCATAATACAGCTTTAAATTCTGAGGGAGAAATAATTTACGTTGAAGATGCAATTTATAGATCAGATAAGTATGTGTTAGAAATTAATATTTCTAAAAGAGAGGGGAAATTGAAATGAGATTAATAGTTACTAAAAATTATGATGAAATGAGCAAGGTTGCAGCTAATGAAATGGCTAAAGATATAAAGAAAAATCCTGAAATTGTTTTAGGTTTAGCAACTGGTGGAACTCCAGTTGGAATGTACAAAGAACTTATTAAAATGTACAATGAAGGAAAATTAGATTTTTCAAAGGTTACAAGTATAAATTTAGATGAATATGTAGGTCTATCAGGTGAGCATGACCAAAGTTATAGATACTTCATGAATAAAAATTTATTTAATCATATAAATATAGATAAAAATAAGACTTTTGTTCCTAATGGTTTAGCAGAAAATATTGAAGAAGAATGTGAAAAGTATGATGAGAGAATACAAGATTTAGGTGGAATAGACCTACAATTATTAGGTTTAGGAGCAAATGGACATATAGGTTTTAATGAGCCAGGAGAGGCTTTAAGTGTAGGAACACATTTAACTGACCTTAAAGAATCAACTATAGAAGCTAACGCAAGATTTTTTGATTCAATTGAAGATGTTCCAAGAAAAGCTATAACAATGGGACTTGGTGGAATAATGAAGGCCAAAAAAATAATGGTTATAGCAAGTGGAGAGGGAAAAGCAGCTGTTGTAAAAGCTATGATGAGCGGAAAAATAACAACTGAAATACCAGCTACTATGTTACAAATGCATAGAGATGTTTTATTAATAGTAGATGAAGCTGCTGCTAAGCTATTAAAATAGTTAAATTATATATAAAAAACTGTTTGCAGATTAGAATTTTTATTTTCTTTTTTGCAAACAGTTTTTTACTTTTTATAGCATTAATTTTTATTAAATCTTTTACATAATCTTTTTAATAAAATAGTAATAAATAAGTATGTGATTAGTTATAATGATATGATATGATTATTTAAGGATATATTAGGAAATAATTAGATTTGTACGTAAAATGAAGAAATATGGAGTTGGTAAAGTGGCAAAGGTTAGAAGTATATATGTGTGTCAAAATTGTGGATATGAAACACCGAAGTGGATGGGTAAATGTCCAGAATGTAATAATTGGAATACTTTAGTTGAGGAGATTAGAGATTCTAAAAGTAATCAATCTTCTCAAAAGGTTGAAAGACAGTTAGGTGAACTTAAAAAAATAAAAGAAATCAAATCAGGTGAGAAGGAAAGATATGACACAGGAATTGGTGAATTAAATAGAGTGTTAGGTGGAGGACTTGTTAAAGGGTCGCTTACTCTTATCTCTGGAGACCCTGGAATAGGTAAATCTACACTTCTTTTACAAACAGCTAATAATATTTCAAAAAAATATGGAAAAGTTTTATATATTTCTGGTGAAGAGTCAGAAGAACAGATAAAAATAAGAGGAGACAGATTAAAGGTTGATGCAGAAGAACTTTATATAGTCTCTGAAACTAATCTTGATTTAATAGAGGCATATATAGATAAATTAGAACCAGCTTTCATAATTATAGATTCAATACAAACTATATATAGAGAAACAGTATCTTCAGCACCAGGAAGTGTTTCTCAGGTTAAGGAATGTTCAAATTCTGTAATGAGGATTGCTAAAGGAAAAAATATTCCATTGTTTATAGTTGCTCATGTAACAAAGCAAGGAGATTTAGCAGGACCTAGAGTATTAGAACATATGGTTGATACTGTTTTGTCTTTTGAAGGTGAAAGAACAGAAGAATTTAGAATATTAAGAACTATGAAAAATAGATTTGGGACTACAGCAGAAATTGGCGTTTTTGAAATGCGTGGAGAAGGGCTTATGCAAGTTTATGACCCTTCTAGCATGTTTTTAGAGGATACTAGTTTCAATCAAGAAGGTTCAGTTGTAATTGGAGTAATGGAAGGAACTAGACCTATTCTTGTAGAAATACAATCTTTAGCTTCAGAAACAAAGGCTGTAATGCCAAGAAGGACCTCTGTAGGAGTAGAAAATTCAAGATTAAGTTTGATTTTAGCTGTATTAGAAAAGAAGTTAAGAGTGCCTTTTTATAATACTGATGTTTATGTAAATGTAGTAGGAGGGCTTGAAATAGAGGGAACTACAGCAGATTTGGGGATTGCCATTTCTCTTGTATCTTCTGTTAAGGGTAAGGCTACTTCTTTAGAAAAGTTAGTTGTTATAGGAGAAGTTGGATTAACAGGAGAAATAAGACCTATATCAAATTGTGACAGAATATTAAATGAAGCAGAAAAAATGGGATTTTTAAATGCTGTTGTTCCTTATAGAAGTTTAGATAAATTAAAGGGGAGTAAATTAAATCTTATAGGAGTAAAAACTGTAAGAGAAGCCATAGGAAAGATATTTTAAGATGGATAGGTGTGAGTTAAATGAGAACTGTACATGATGATGAGTTAAAGAAAATATTAAAAATAATGAGTCCTGGTACTTCATTAAGAGAAGGCTTAGATAATATATTAAGAGCTAAAACAGGAGGACTTATAGTATTAGGGGATAATGAGGAAATATTAGATTTAGTAGATGGTGGATTTAATATAAACTCTGAATATAGTCCTGCATATATATATGAGCTTGCTAAGATGGATGGTGCTTTAGTACTTACTTCAGATAGAAAAAGAATACTTTATGCCAATGCTCAGCTTATGCCAAATCAATCTATAAGTACTTTTGAAACAGGAACAAGACATAGAACTGCTCAAAGGGTTGCAAAGCAAACAAATAAAATAGCAATAGCTATTTCTCAAAGAAGAAATATAATTACTGTCTATAAGGGAGATATAAAATATGTTCTAAGAGATAGTGCTGTTATATTAAGCAAAGCAAATCAAGCTATACAAACATTAGAGAAATATGTAGCAGTTCTTGAAAGAGTAACTAACAATCTTAATATACTTGAGTTTCAAGATTTAGCAACACTTTTTGATGTTACTACTGCTATTCAAAGAACAGAAATGGTAATGAGAATAGTAGAAGAAATAGAAGGATATATTATTGAGCTTGGAAATGAAGGAAGACTTATTTCTATGCAGTTAAATGAATTAGTAAGAAGCATAGAACAAGATGGAGTTCTTTTAATAAGAGACTACTGTTACGATAGAATGGAATATAATAATGTTTATAAAGAGATACAAAAATTATCAGCTGAAGATTTATTAGATTTAGATATAATAGCAAAGGAATTAGGGTATGTAGGTAAACCATTAATTGACACATTAGTGTCACCTAGAGGATATAGAATATCTAATAAGGTGCCAAGAATACCTTCAAACGTAATAGAAAATCTAGTTGGACACTTTGGAAAGCTTAAGTATATTCTCGAGGCAGGAAATGAAGAATTAGATCAAGTAGAAGGAATTGGAGAAGCTAGAGCTAGAGCAATTAAAAATGGATTAAGAAGAATAAGAGAACAAGTAGCTTTAAATAAAAATTTATAAAAAAAAAGTGCCATATTTATATGGCACTTAATATTTATCTAAAAGTAAATTTACCTAAAGTATCGATTTTATTATATTCTTTTAATAGTATATCAAATAAATTTAAATCCAAAGCATTACATAAAGAAGTTAGATAAAAAAGGTTATTACCAAGTTCACGTTCTATAACTTCCCTACAATTTTCACATAAAGCTCCTTTAATATGGGAGCTTAAATTTGGAGTTAAATCCTCTAAGGATAAGTCGCTATTTTCTAGTAAATTTTGCTTCTTACCATCAATTTCTATGCAGCCACAATTTGTAACGGCTTTACATATAGCTCTATTTGCTCTTGCTTGAGATTCTTGATATTTACTTAATATATCTAATATGCTTTTGTGTCTAAGTAAAGAATTATTAACGCTATTTTGAAATTCGTCAAAAA
This sequence comes from Clostridium sp. TJA038, assembly GCF_058310255.1. Classification (NCBI taxonomy): domain Bacteria; kingdom Bacillati; phylum Bacillota; class Clostridia; order Eubacteriales; family Clostridiaceae; genus Clostridium; species Clostridium sp. TJA038. The sequence goes on from NZ_JBZEFA010000011.1 coordinate 23,899, forward strand.
TTACGTCCTTCATAGTGTTTCACTCCTTATATACTAATCTTTGACCCTATAGTAATTATAAAATTTTTTGGTTATATTTGTCAAATGATTTAGGGTTGCAAAACTAAACATATGTTAAAAACTAATTAGCTTGTTAACTTGACTACAATATAAATCAATTTTAAAAAAAGTTACAGGGGGTAATTTGTTAATTCTATGAATTAAGAAATATTTGTAAATCTGAAAAGGCACTTATATGGTATAATTAAGTAAGTATATTATAAATATTTTACAACTATGAATTATAAAACCTAAACATGTCAATAATTATATAGGAGGTGAGTTTGTGATAAAGAAAATTTTTAGAATAATCCTTACTATTTTAGGGGTGTTAATTGGCTTTGTTTTAGCAGATGGAATAAGAAAAAGTGCTATAGGCAAGGAGTATTTAACAAACATTTTTTTTAAGGTATCATTTTATATAATTTTAACAGTTGCATTTGGAATTATTTTATTTATTCTTTCTCCTTTTATATATAAAGCTATAAGAAGACTTATGACTTTTATAGAAAAAGGAATATCTAAGTTATCTCCAAGTGAAATAATATTTGGAGCTGGGGGAGCCATAGTTGCCTTAGTATTAGCTTTAGTAGTAACTTTGCCTTTAAGTAGCTTTTTAAGTGGAATAAATGATATGTTAGGGCCTATTGTATCTGTAGTTATAAATGTTTTAGCTATGATTATAGGTGCAGATATAGCTGTTAAAAAAAGAGAAGATATTACATTGTATTTTCAAAACTTTAGAAAAGGACAATCTAAAGAGAAAAAATCTAAAAGTCCTTCAAGTAAAAAAAGTGAAGCTACACCAAAGGTTTTAGATACCTCTGTTATTATTGACGGAAGAATATTTGATTTATGCCAAACTGGATTTATTGAGGGAGCTTTAGTAATACCTACTTTTGTTCTTGATGAATTAAGACATATATCAGATTGCTCTGATTCTTTAAAAAGAACTAGAGGAAGAAGAGGGTTAGATATATTAAATAAAATACAAAAAGAGCTTTCTATAGAAGTTATAATGTGGGAAGGAGATTTTCCAGAAATAGCAGAAGTTGATATAAAGCTTTTAAAATTAGCACAAAAATTAAATGGTAAGGTTGTAACAAACGATTATAATTTAAATAAAGTAGCGGAATTCCAAGGAGTTCCAGTATTAAACATAAATGAATTAGCAAATGCAATAAAACCTGTAGTATTACCAGGAGAAGAGATGACACTTACTGTTGTTAAAGATGGAAAAGAATCTGGACAAGGAGTTGCTTATCTTGATGATGGTACTATGATTGTTGTAGAAGGTGGTAGAAAGTACATGGGAAAAGAAATAACAGTAGTTGTAACTTCAGTACTTCAAACTGCAGCAGGAAGAATGATATTTGCTAAATATAAATCTTAAAAGGAAGTTGTTTATGGGAAAAGTAGTTAGCATTATATTAGCTGGTGGAAAAGGTAAAAGAATGGGTGCTAAAGTTAGCAAACAGTTTATAGAAATAAATGAAAAACCTATAATTTACTATACATTAAAAGCTTTTGAAAAATGCAAAGAGATTGATGAAATAATTCTTGTCTTACCTAAAGATGAAATAGATTATTTTAAAAAGGAAATAGAGCCTAAATTTAATTTTAAAATTTCTAAGATTATTGAAGGGGGAGAAGAAAGACAAGATTCTGTCTATAATGCTTTAAATTCTATAGAGAATTGTGAAATTGTCTTAATACATGATGGAGCTAGAGCCTTTGTAAGTAATAGAATAATAACAGAAGGCATAGATTATGCAAAGAAGTTTGGAGCAGCAGCTCCTGGAGTTACTCCAAAGGATACCATAAAGATTAAAGATGAAAAGGGATTTTCTATAGATACTCCTAATAGGAATTCTTTAGTAGCTGTTCAAACACCTCAATGTTTTAAGTATAACTTAATAAAAAGAGGTCATGATAAAGTAAAGGAAGAACACATTAAAGTTACGGATGATACTATGATAGTAGAACTTTTAGGAGAAAAAGTATATCTTTTTAATGGAGACTATGAAAATATTAAAGTTACAACACCAGAAGATTTAATTTTGGCAAAGTATTTTATTTAATAAAGATTCACAGGATAAAAAGAGTATATTGACATGTTATTTTTATAAGGATATAATTTTATAAGATTTAAGAAAATTTAATAGTTGTAAAGACTGTGAAAAAGATTAGTAGAAACGCTTATACAGAGAGAAAATACTAGGCTGAGATATTTTCAACATGTTTTGAACCTACTTTGGAGTCGTAGCAAAAAACTAACCGGCTTTAATACCGTTAACAATGAATAGAGTACAAATTTAGGTGGTACCGCGAAAATACAAGCTCGCCCTAAAGTTTTTTAGGGTAGAGCTTTTTTATTTATATGAAGTTAATTAAAAAAATTAGATTTATAGATAGCTTATGAGGAGGTAATATATTATGAAAATGTCAAATATGTTAGTAGGAACTTTAAGAGAAGTTCCAGCTGAAGCAGAAATAGAAAGCCATAAACTTATGCTTAGAGCAGGTCTTATGAGAAAGATGGCTGCAGGTATTTATAACTATATGCCTTTAGGATTAAAGGTTATAGAAAATGTTAAAAATATAGTTAGAGAAGAAATGAATAATGCAGGAGCTCAAGAGTTTTTAGCATCAGCTTTAATTCCAGCTGAATTATGGCAAGAATCAGGAAGATGGGATGCTTATGGAGCAGAAATGTTTAGATTAAAAGATAGACACAATAGAGATTTTTGCTTAGGACCAACTCATGAAGAAGTATTTACTGATATAGTTAGAAATGAGATAAAATCATATAAACAACTACCATTAAATCTTTATCAAATACAAACAAAATACAGAGATGAGAGAAGACCAAGATTTGGTGTTATGAGATCTAGAGAGTTCATAATGAAAGATGGATATAGCTTTGATAAGGACCAAGAAGGTTTAGATTTAGCATATGAAAAAATGAGAAAAGCATATGTTAACATATTTAATAGATGTGGTTTAGATGCAAAGGCAGTTGCTGCTGATTCAGGAGCTATAGGAGGTTCAGGTTCAGCTGAATTTATGGTTAAATCAGAAGTTGGAGAAGATGATGTAGTATTCTGTACAGCTTGTGATTATGCAGCTAATATAGAAAAAGCACCATCAACACCAGAACATGCAGAAAAAGAAGAGTTAATGGAAGTTGAAAAGGTTGAAACACCAGCTGTTAAATCAATAGATGATTTAGCTAAGTTTTTTGAGTGTTCACCAAAGAAAATAGCTAAAACTTTAATCTTCCAAGCTGATGATAAGGTTGTTGCTGTTATGCTAAGAGGAGATAGAGAAGCTAATGAAGTTAAAATAGCAAATGCTATTGGTGATGTAATTGAGTTAGAAATGGCAAGTGAAGAAGCAGTTAAAGAAGCTACAGGAGCAGTTGTTGGATTTGCAGGTCCTATAGGAATAAAGGTAGATATGCTATTAGTTGATGAGGAAGTAGCTAATATGTATAACTTTATAATTGGTGCTAATGAAACTGATATGCACTTAAAGAATGTAAACTATGGAAGAGATTTTGAAGGAATAGTTGGAGATTTTAGAAATGTTACTATAGGAGAAAAATGTCCTGAGTGTGGAAAGGAAATAACTATTTCAAGAGGTACTGAAGTTGGTCACATATTTAAGCTTGGAACTAAGTACTCAGAATCTATGGGTGCAACATTTATTGATGAAGATGGAAAAGCTAAACCTTTCATAATGGGATGTTATGGAATAGGTGTTACAAGAACTGTAGCTTCAATAATAGAACAGCATAATGATGAAAATGGAATAATATGGCCATTAGAAGTAGCTCCATATCATGTTTCAGTTATACCAGCTAATGTTAAAAATGAAGAGCAAGCAGCAAAAGCAGAAGAAATTTACAATGAATTAAGAAAAATGGGAGTTGAAGCTCTATTAGATGATAGAAAAGAAAGAGCTGGAGTTAAGTTTAAAGATTCAGAGTTAATAGGTATTCCAATGAGAATAACTGTTGGAAAAATGATTGGTGAAGGTCAAGTTGAATTTAAACTTAGAGATGGTGGAGAAGTTGAAACTTTAAAAATAGAAGAAGTTTATAATAGAGTAAAAGAAGAATTTGAAAAAGCAAATTTATCTTTATAATTTGTAAGATTAACCAAATTGTATATAATTAGAATATAATAGTAGAACTCACCTTATTTTAATAAGGTGAGTTAATAATATAAGATAGGAGGGTTAAATTATGATTAAAGTTTATAATACTTTAAATAAGAGAAAAGAAGAATTTATTCCTTTAACTCCAGGAGAAGTTAAAATGTATGTTTGTGGTCCTACTGTTTACAACTTTTTTCATATTGGAAATGGTAGAACATTTATAGTTTTTGATACTATAAGAAGATATTTTGAATATAGAGGATTTAAGGTTGACTTTGTCCAAAACTTTACAGATATAGATGATAAAATGATTAAAAAAGCTAATGAAGAAGGTACAACTGTAAAGAAGGTTGGAGATACTTATATAAAAGAATATTATAAAGATGCTGATGCATTAAATATAGAAAGAGCTACAGTTAATCCAAGAGCTACAGAATATATTGGAGAAATAATAAAATTTGTAAAAGGATTAATAGATAAAGGATACGCTTATGAGGTTGATGGTGATGTATATTTCTCAACTAAAAAGTTTGAGGGATATGGAAAATTATCAGGTCAAAATATTGAAGACTTACAATCAGGTGCTAGAATAAGTGTTGATGAAAGAAAGAAAGATCCAATGGATTTTGCTATATGGAAGGCACAAAAGCCAGGAGAACCAGCTTGGAATAGTCCATGGGGAATGGGAAGACCAGGATGGCATATAGAGTGTTCATGTATGGCTAAAAAATTATTAGGAGATACAATTGATATTCATGCAGGTGGTTCAGATTTAAAATTCCCACATCATGAAAATGAAATTGCACAAAGTGAAGCTTTAACAGGAGAACCTTTTGCTAGATATTGGTTGCATTCAGCTTTTGTTAATGTAAATAATGAAAAAATGTCAAAATCATTAAATAACTTCTTTACTGCAAGAGAGATATTAGAAAAATATGATGCAGATGTTATAAGATTTTTAATGTTATCAGCTCACTATAGACAACAACTTAATTTTAGTGAAGATTTATTAGAATCTGCTAAGTCATCAGTTGAAAGAATATATAATGCTATAGGAAATTTAGAAAATTTAATAGATGAAGTTTCTAGAGAAGAAATGAATGAAGATGAAAAAGCATATTTAGAGTCATTAAATAAATATAAAGAAAAATATATTGAAAAAATGGATGATGATTTTAATACAGCAGATGCTATAACAGCTATATTTGATTTAATAAAAGATACTAATACAAATATAACAATTGATTCATCAAAAGAGTTAGCTAAAAAAGCTTTAGATTTAATAAGAGAGTTAGGAAAGCCTTTAGGAATGTTACAAAAATCAACTAAAGGAAACTTAGAAGGAGAAATTGAAGCTTTAATAGCTAAAAGACAACAAGCTAGAAAAGATAGAGATTTTGCTTTAGCTGATAAAATTAGAGATGAGTTAAAAGATAGAGGAATAGTATTAGAAGACACACCACAAGGTGTTAGATGGAAGATGATATAATTAAAATAATAAACTTGCAAAGGAACTTTCTTTTGCAAGTTATTATTTTAAATAGGTTTATTTAAAATTTATTTATGAGTTTTTATATTTATAAATATAAAAAAGATATGATTGAATTAAATATGAAACTATAGTTTAATAGTTTTAAATAAACTTATATAATTAAGCAATATATTAAATCTAAAAAAAGGAGATAAAATATTGAAGAATTTATTATATAGAGAGTTTACAGAAAATGAAGCTAGAATGTTAAATCCACTTCAGTTAGCTTTAATAGGAGATGGAGTTTATGAGGTTTTCATAAGAAATTATATATTAAGTGAAAATGCAGGGTTATCTGCTCATAAAATACATGTTAAGGCTATAGAGTATGTAAAGGCTAAGGCACAAAGTGATATAATAAACGCCTTAGAAAATGAGTTAAAGGAAGATGAACTTTATATCTATAAAAGAGGAAGAAATGCAAAATCAGCAACTGTACCTAAGAATGCAAATGTTAGAGATTATAGAAATGCAACAGGTTTTGAAGCATTAGTTGGATATTTATATCTTACAGGTAAAGAGGAAAGATTAAATGAGTTTTTACTAAGATGTATAGAGGTTCATATTTAAGGAGGAGAAATATTAATGTTAAAAGTTAGGTTATTGCAACATACACCAGAACCTGAAAAAACTATAGCAGCAGCAGCTAAATTATGTTATAGTGCCGTTGGTGTTGATGATATATTGGAAAATTTAACTGATGAAGGGGCAGAAAAGTTTTTAAATATGCTTATGTCCTATGGGCATATGTCTCCTATAGAGCATGTTTCATTTACTTTTGCAGTAGAGGGAGTTTCAAGAAGTTTAACCCATCAATTAGTAAGACATAGATTAGCTTCTTATTCTCAACAATCTCAAAGATATGTTAAATTAGAGCAATTTGAATATATAGTTCCACCTGCAATAGAAAAGGATGAAGTAGCTAGAGATATATTCATAAAACAGATGGAAGAATCACAAAAAGCATATGATGAAATAGCAGAAAGATTAAAGAGTAAATACATAGAGGAAGGTATGGCAGAAAAACAAGCAGAGAAAAAAGCTATAGAAGATGCAAGATATGTTTTTCCAAATGCTTGTGAAACAAAAATAGTATTTACAATGAATGCTAGAAGTTTAATGAACTTTTTCCATCATAGATGTTGTGATAGAGCTCAATGGGAAATAAGAACTATGGCAGAAAAGATGGTTGATGAAGTAAAGAAGGTAGCACCTATATTATTTAAAAAGGCGGGACCAAGTTGTGTATCAGGACCATGTCCTGAAGGGAAAATGTGTTGTGGTAAGCTTAAAGAGATGAGAGCTTTATATCTTGAAAAATAAAGATTTTAAGGAGAGAACAAAATGACAAAATCAGAAAATAAGTATAAACAATTAACTCGTAAGCAAAAGTATGCTTTAGAAAGAGAACAAAGAGTAAGAGAAGAAAAATACTCTAGAGGAAATAGAAATTTTGTTGAAGAGGAAGTTAAGGTTAGAGAGGATTTAGTAGAGGGAAGAAATGCTGTTATAGAATTATTAAAATCAGATAAAACTATAGAGCAAATTTTCATAGCTAATGGAAAAATGGAAGGTTCTATAAATAAAATTTTAGGCTTAGCTAAAGAAAAGAAAATAGTTGTAAAAGAAGTTGATAGAAAAAAACTTGACTTAATGAGTGAAACAAAAGCACATCAAGGAGTAATAGCACAAATAACTCCATTTAAATATAGTACCGTTGAAGAAATTTTAGATTTAGCTAAAAGAAAAGGAGAAGAACCTTTTATAATTATATTAGATGAGTTAGAAGACCCTCATAACTTAGGTTCAATAGTAAGAACTGCAGAATTATGTGGTGTACATGGTATTATAATTCCAAAGAGAAGAAATGTTGGAGTAACTGGAACTGTTTATAAAGCATCTGCAGGTGCCATAGAACATATGAAAATTGCAAAGGTTACTAATATAAATAATGCTATAGAAGAATTAAAATCTAATAACATATGGATATATGGAGCTGACATAGATGGTGAAGAGTACAGTTATGAAACAAACTTTAAGGGAGCTTGTGGAATAATAATTGGAAGTGAAGGAAGAGGAATGTCAAACTTAACGAAGAAGAAGTGTGACAAGTTAGTTAAAATACCAATGGTTGGTAAAATAAATTCTTTAAATGCCTCTGTTGCAGGTGGTATAATGATGTATGAGGTATTAAAATCAAGAATAATAAAAAAATAGAAAAAGAGTGATAAAATGAGAGTTATATTTATAGATGGTTATAATGTTATAAATAGTTGGCCTAATTTAAAAAAGTCAAAAAATTATAGCTATGATATAGCAAGAACAGAGCTTACAGAAATGCTTGAAAATTATGCTGCTTTTAACTCTTGTAAAATTTATTTAGTTTTTGATGCTCATAAAGTTGCTGGAAATATTGAAAGCAAAGAAGTATCTGGAAATATAATCACTGTCTTTACAAAAGAAGGCGAAATAGCCGATGCATATATTGAAAGAATGGTAGATGAATTAGGAAGAAAGGTAGAGATTGTTGTTGTAACTTCAGATAGGTTAGAGCAACAAACTATTTTCCAAAGAGGGGCAGTTAGAATGTCATCTATTGAATTTTATAATGAAGTATTAAAAGTACAGGATAATATAAGGAAAAAGGCAGAGAAAAATAAGGCGGAATTAGGCAAAAACTTTTTAGGAGATACTTTAGATGAAAGTGTTTTGAAAAAATTAGAAAAAATGAGAAGAGGGTAATATTGACTAAGTCAAATATAAATTTTATAATTTATTTGTAATTTATTGGATAATGGGATTTTATCTGGGGGTGTAGAGAATATGGGGATTACTTATGATTTGGCTAAGATTAATAATTATGAAGAGTTTAAAGATTTAACAGATAAAGAAGTAGTTATGATGGCTAAAGATGGAAATAGTAAAGCTCAAGAATATGTAATAAGTAAGTACGAACAGTTTGTAAAAGCTAAATCTAAATCCTATTTTCTTATAGGAGCAGATAAAGAAGATATATATCAAGAAGGGATGATAGGATTATATAAAGCTATAAGAGATTTTAATCCTAATAAATTTGCATCCTTTAAAAGTTTTGCAGAGCTTTGTGTTACAAGGCAAATTATAACAGCTATAAAAACTGCAACAAGACAAAAACATATTCCATTAAACACTTATATTTCTTTAAGTAAACCTATTTATGAAGAGGAGTCAGATAGAACACTTTTAGATACTGTAGTAGGTATAGCAATTACAGACCCTGAATCCTTAGTTATAGGAAAAGAAGAGGTTGAAAAAATAGAAAGTGCAATAAATAGTGTTCTTTCTGAATTAGAATTAGAAGTTTTAAATTCTTATTTAGATGGCAAATCTTATCAAGAAATTGCTTGTGATTTAGACAGGGAAGCTAAATCAATAGATAATGCTCTGCAAAGGGTTAAAAGAAAGCTTGAAAAATGTTTAAACATTAAATAATGCAATTTTTCAAAAGTATTGACAAAGAATTTTATTAGTAGTAAAATTTTTATGGCATAGGTAAATTAAATGAATTTGAGGTGCTCACGTAGCTCAGTCGGCAGAGCGTCGCCTTGGTAAGGCGGAGGTCGTCGGTTCAATCCCGATCGTGAGCTCCAATCCAAAATAAGGAAAATACAACACGCTAGGTAGAGTTTATTTGAATTTTAAAGGAGGAATTTGCAATGTCAAAAGCAAAATTTGAAAGAAGCAAACCACACGTTAACATTGGAACAATCGGTCACGTAGACCACGGTAAAACAACTTTAACAGCAGCTATAACAACAGTTTTAGCTCAAGCTGGTGGAGCAGAAGCATTCAAATACGATGAAATAGATAAAGCTCCAGAAGAAAAAGAAAGAGGAATCACAATCAACACAGCTCACGTTGAATACGAAACAGCTAACAGACACTACGCACACGTAGACTGTCCAGGACATGCTGACTACGTTAAAAACATGATAACAGGAGCAGCTCAAATGGACGGAGCTATCTTAGTTTGTTCAGCAGCAGATGGTCCAATGCCACAAACAAGAGAGCACATCTTATTATCATCAAGAGTTGGAGTTGACCACATCGTAGTATTCTTAAACAAAGCAGATATGGTTGACGACGAAGAATTATTAGAATTAGTTGAAATGGAAGTTAGAGAGTTATTAAGCGAGTACAACTTCCCAGGAGACGATATTCCAGTAATCAAAGGATCAGCTTTAGTAGCATTAGAAAACCCAACTGATGAAGCTGCAACAGCTTGTATCAGAGAGTTAATGGATGCTGTAGATAGCTACATCCCAACACCAGAAAGAGCAACAGATAAACCATTCTTAATGCCAGTAGAAGACGTATTTACAATCACTGGTAGAGGAACAGTTGCAACAGGAAGAGTTGAAAGAGGAGTT
>NZ_JBZEFA010000012.1:0-25996 GCF_058310255.1 Clostridium sp. TJA038
ATGCTGGTGTGGCTCAATTGGCAGAGCAGCTGACTTGTAATCAGCAGGTTATCGGTTCAAGTCCGATCATCAGCTCCAAATTGAACTTCAGTTTAACTGAAGTTCTTTTTTTATTCTGTAATAGAATAAAAGTTTAATTTATTTATGCCAAAAATGCACCTTATCTTTTAAGGAAGATAAGGTGCATTTTTTCTTTTTTGTAGATTTTTCTTTATTCTTATATCTTCTCCATAGGTTTTAAATAAAATAAAGTTTCCTAAAAGCCTAGAAGAGATTCTTTCAGCATAAGATTCTTTTAATTCTAATAAATTTAAATTAGTAGATATAATCATCTTTTTATTTAATAGGATTTTTTTATTTAATAACGTAAATAGTTCTGTAGTAGAAAAATCTGTTATTTGCTCTGCTCCTAAATCGTCTATAACAAGTAAATCACAATTTATAAGAAGGTCTTCTAACTCAGTATCATTATTAAATCTTATTTCTCTAAGATTTCTAATAAGTTCATCAGAAGTTTTATATACTACTAGAAAGCCTTTATCTAGCAATTCTTTAGCTATACAATAAGTTAAAAAAGTTTTTCCAGTACCAGGGCTACCGTAAAAAAGTATATTTTCATTATGGTTATTAAATTTAGGAATATACCCATTTATCATTTTATCTATAATTATTTGCATATTTTCTCTTGGTGAATATTTTTCATTACCATTATTTAAGGGAGAAAATATGTTTATATCAAACTTTGAAAAGTTATTTAATTTTAAAGCATCTGCCATTTGAGAATTTTCATAGTATATATCTATGAGCTTTTTCTTATAACAACTACATTTTTGAGTTCCTATGTATCCTGTATCCTTACATTTAGAACAATTATAGTGCATATCTAAATAATCTTTAGGATATCCATTCATAGCAAGAAGCTGGTCTTTTTCTTCTCTAAGATTTTGAATTTGAGTTTTCATTTTTTCAAATTCATCTTTTTTGTGTTTTTTTAAAGCTAGCATTGAAAGCTTTAAAGAAAGTTTATTTATTTCTCTCTCATATTCAAAAACTTGAGGAAGTTTTTCTTTTAATTCTTTTTGTCTAAGAGCTAAATTGTATTTTTCCTTTTGACGAGTTTTTTCGTATATATCCATAAGTTGACTTTTGTAACCTTTAATCATTCAACATCCCATCCTAACAACTGTTTTTCTAAGGAATCATAGTCATAATCTCTTTGGGTAAAGTTCGCCTCTCTAGCTGGCTTCTTTTGAACTTGATTTGAATTTGGCTTATTAAATGTTTTTGAAGAATTAGAGTTTTTCTTAACATCTTTTTTTGCTACATCTTCAAGAGTTTTAATACCATCTTTAAACCACTTACTTAATATACCATCTATATATTTAAAATCAGCTCTATTTAAGCGTTCAAAGCATATATCACAAGCTTTGCAAATTAATTCAACAGAAAAATTATAAGTTAAAAGCCATTTTTCCATCATAGTTTCTTGAGGTTTCATTATTTCTGTATTTTGGATTCCTAAATATTTTAGAATTTTTCTTATCTTAACCCATTTATCTTCTGTTTTAGTTATATAAGCTTGGGCTTCCTCTATTGATTTTATACCAGCATTGTGCCAGCTAAGAGCCACAGTTTCTATGTATCTAACATCTTTTTTTCCCTTAGATACACAATACTCTATTAGTATTAATATAAGCTCAGAAGAGAAATTAAGCTCTGTTTGCCAAGAAAGATATGTTGTCATTTCCTTAGTTGATAAGGGACGACATATAAGTTTTTCTATATCTTTTAGCATATCCTTGGTATTATTCTCATCAAGTGCTGAAAGCAAATCAACTGAGTTTTGACTTGATGAGTGAGTCCCTTCTGATAAATCTAAGAATTCTATTTTAAAGTTATTCATTTTATCTATAGGAATTAGTTTTATAACACCTTCTTCATGCCAATAGTTAAGAGCATTCATTATATCTGATTCTAAAAGGTTTAGGTTTGTTGCTAAAATTGATGAGTTAACTCCAGGTTCTCCTGTGAAGTTATATTTTAACAATAATAAATAAACCTTAATAAATTCTCCACGAGCTTTAGGCATGTATTCTTCTAAAAATACATTACTAACAGGAGTAAACTTAGTGGCTGAGTTTTTTAACATAAAAGTACTCAAAAAATAACCACCTTTCTAGATTTATAAATAGTCTAATTTTAAAATAAGAACAATAAAAAATAGACTATGTTTAATTATATCAAAGTGTGTTTTCTATAACAATAAAGTATGCTTTTATAAATAGCAAAAAATATTTTCTTAGCATGAATAATTTTTCTTTAAATGGGAACATTAATTTAAGTGTTTAAAATTATAACCTAAGGAGAGTAAAATTATGAATTCATTAGATTGAAAGAATAAATTTTTTTTGAAAACTTTTTTTACTTTAATTATTTTTATATTTATTTTTAAATTAGATGTTTATTCTAAAACTTTTTCTAATATAGGTAGCTTAGGAAGAGTTGCTTTTATAAATATGCCTTATATATCTAACATTTATGTAGAGGCTTATGAATTATCTATAAATAATAAGATTATAGGATATATAGAAAGCAAAGAAAAATTTCAAGAGGTCTTAGAATTAGTAAAAGATGAGTATATAAAAGAATTGTTAAATTATAATTTTTCTATAAAGGATGTAAATGTTAAAAATAATATTAATTTAAAAAATAGTATTATTCAATATAAAAAAATAAATACTATAGAAGATATAAAGTCAGAGATAATTCGTTTAAATAAAATTTCAAATAGGCCTTTAGTTGAAGTAAGTATGGAATCAGAGTTTTTAGAGATGAAATATATAGCACCATCAATTGAGGTCATAAAATTAAAAGACGAAAAGTTAAAAGAAGATTTTATAAAAGAAGGAAAAGTTGGAGAAAAGCAAGTTAGAAATAAAGTGAACTTTGTAAATGGAAAAGAAGTTTCTAGAAAAGTAATATCTGAGTTGGTTTTAAAAAATGCTGAAAACACAAAGGTTTATAAGAAAATAAAAAATCCAATAGAAGAAAAGGTACCTTTTTTAAATCATCCAACTAAGGGAGGAGAAATAACTTCTAGCTTTGGAGATGAAAGTAGAGGGGGACATAGAGGTATTGATATAGCAGCTATTAATGGAACAGAAATAGAAGCTGCTTATGATGGAACTGTAACTTATGTGGGATATAATGATATATATGGAAATATGGTTAAGATTAAACATGATGATAATATGGAAACTCTTTATGCCCATGCAAGTTCTATATTAACTGAAAAAGGTAAGATTGTTAAAGAAGGTGAGCCCATTGCAAAGGTTGGTAGTACTGGAAGAAGTACTGGGCCTCACCTACATTTAGAACTTATATATAAAGGGAATCCTGTTAATCCAATGGAGTATATAAAATAGACTATATGCTACTAAATAAAAGTGATAAATCTATTACTCCATTACCAATAAGCTCAATTGGCAAATCATATTTATTACTAGAGGCTATTTTAAGTAATGAACATAAATCTTTATAGTTAATATTTTCTTTAGCTTCTAGTATAAGTGCACATACTCCAGCTATGTATGCACAAGCTAGAGAAGTTCCTTGAAATGTAATATAGTTATTATCTAATTTATGAGGATATAATTTCATACCATTTCTTTCAGATATATATTTTTTATCTGAATTTAAAGAGGTAATATTAGCACAGGCTGCACAAAAATCAGGCTTATTTATTTTGTTATTTCCAGAGGAAGAAAATTTAAAAGGTTTTGTTGGAGTTTTAGATGAATCTATACCACTAACTGTTATGCAGAAGGGAGATAATGCAATTCCTTGAATTGTGTTGTCTCCTTCTATGCTTCCAGAAGGAACTATAGGAATTATATTTTTTTGAACAGCCATTTTGAACATTTCATTGAAATAATCTGAAATAGTTATATTATGGCTTGTTAGTTCAAAAGGAAGACATAATATTTTTACTGGATTTTTTTCTTCATTAATAAGTGTTTCTATAGCAAAAAGTATATCTGAAACATAGCCTTTTCCATTAGAATCAAAGGCCTTTATACAGGATATATTAGAGTTTTCTGCTATGCCTTTAAAAACAAATTTTGAAGAATATCCACTACCACAAATTATGCCACTAAGTGCAGTACCGTGACCATTATCATCATAAGGATAGGAGTATCCATTTAATAAATCTAAAAAGAAATTTATTTTGTTTTTAGGGTTTATTAAATCTTGATGAGGATATACTCCACTATCAACTAAACCTATTGATATATTTTTTCCTGTAAAGTTAAAGGACAGACTTTTAGAAATTCTATTAGCTGTTCCAATACTAAGACCACATAAAAAAGCATAATCATCAAAGGAAACAAATTCTACCTCTGGATACTCTATTAATCTATTAATTGAGTTAGGGGTAAGGGTTGCACATAATAGATTTAAGGATTCTATTTTTCTTATAACATTTCCATTTAACTTTATAATTATTTTTGAAATATCATCTAAAAATTTTTTGCACTTTATAAGAACTCTATAATTTGTATAGTATGAGCGATTTATATAAACTTTTAAATTATTATCTAATTTTTGTTTTCTTGAAAACATAATAAATACTCCCATTTTATTTATTATTTTATAATATATGAATGGGAGTAGAGTTTTGACAATATATTAACTTTTCCATTTAAAAATGATAATTCCAATTATCATTACAATTATTCCTAAATAGTTATGTGCTGCAAATTTAATTTTTTCGCTATCAAAAAGTGCGAAAGCATCTATTATTCCTGCTGTTATAAGTTGAGAAATTAAAATAATAGATATGCCAAAGGTTGGGCCTAAGCTTCCAACTGCTGACATAACGGTATAGGTTATAACAACACCGATAGCCCCACCTAATAAGTAAAGTTTATTTACAGAGCGAAGTTCAGAGTAATTACCGTTTCTAAACATAAACATAATAATTAATGCTAAAAAAAACGCAGAGCCTTGAACTATTGTGTTTGTTTCCCAAAGTCCTATTTTTTCAGAAACTCTTGTATTGAAAACTCCTTGTATGCTCATTGCTGCTCCAGAAATAATTGCTAAAATAATACCAAGCATAATAAATCACCTCAAGCTTAGTATTTCCCATAAATAAAAAAATAACTCTCTAAATTTTAGAGAGCTATTTTACAATAATCATTTTTAAAAAAATTTTCTTCTATTTGATTTATTGAAAAACCTAAGCTTATACCTAAGCTTATAAAATCTTCAAATAATGTTTCATAGTGATCAACAGATGGAGATATTATTAAGTCATTAACATCTATAAGTAAAGTTAAAAATTGATCGCTTAAACAATAATCGTTTGGTTTAACTATTAGTTTTTGTAAGCACGTGTAATTTTTATTTAAACCTATAGTAAGGATTTGTTTTAAACAATCGATATATTTTTCTAAAACTAGTTCCTTAGAAACTTTAGTTTTCTTACCATTATTCCAATAAATAAAACACTTTGTTTCATCAGCTAACTCGCCTATTTTAACTTGAAGTGCTAAAAACATTCTAGTTGCTACTTTATAGTCATTTAAATTGCTATCGATAACAAGTTCCTTGTTAAACTTATCTTGTTGAATAAAAAAGTTATTTAACTCCATTAGTATATCCCCCTATCTTCTTAAGCAGAAAATGCTTACTACTTAATTTTACAGAATCTTTTCATACTTGAAAAGAATAGAAAACGAATACAGGTCTAAAAAGTTACGAAATGTTAATTTACAATTAGTTTAACATAAGTTTATTGAATATATGTTATATAGATATTAATATAAATAAAAAACTATTATATTATCTTAGTAATTTCTTAGATCGTATGATTTTATAGGGATTTCTCTTTTACTATTTTGAAATCTCCAAAGTTCTATTTTAGAAATTTTCAATATCTTTTTTTGAGAAGATTCTCTTAAAGTAAATACTGTAGGTGGAATATTATTTTTTTTGTTATCTTTAAAGCTAGGGCTATTTAATGGAATATATAAAGGTGAATCAATACGTTCTCTAATATTAAAACCATGAAGCTTTAGCATATCATTAAATAATCTATGGATTTTTTTTATATAACCTTTATTTTCAATTTGTAAGTTTAGAGCTTTATTAGTACTTTCATTAAATTCAGCAGTACCAGTCAACTCTATCTTAAATTTCTTATAAGGTTTAATTAATTTAAGGATTACCTCATCTAGTTTTTCTAGATTTGGATTATCTATTGTTTCAAGAGGAATGTGTAAAGTTATATGATTTCTTGGTAATTTATATTTTCTTAATAAACCTCTTTGAAGTGATTCAAGGGATTTACAAGACTCCTCATCAAACAATGCTACTAAATAATATTTCATGACAAAACCTCTCTTGAATATTAGTTTGTTCCAAATAAATACAAACTTTGTTATAAATTATAACATATAGAATTTTTAAAAAAAATAATATGAAAGAAATTTCAGAATAAAAAGTATTTTTAGATAATATAAATTGGGTAAATTTTAAAAGTAAAGAATAAAAAAAATCTTTAAATATTGTCTTATTATGATATAATGAAAATTATGAGTAATACTTTAAATTTCACGGTTTAGCCAGTTTAAATATGGTTAATCGAAGTAAAAAAATTAATTAAAAAAGAAGAAAATGGTAATTGTATACATATAAAAAATTAGCAAGGGTGAATTGTATGAATAGATTAATTATAAATGGCGGTAAAGCTTTAAAGGGATCTATAGAAATAAACGGGGCGAAAAATGCTGCCGTAGCTATATTACCGGCAGCTATACTAGCTAGCAAAGGTGAATGTATTATTGATAATGTACCAGATATAGCTGATGTACATTGCTTAGAAAGAATAATTAGATCATTAGGGTGTAAAGTTGAAAAATTAGATAATAACACATTAAAAATAAATGCAGAAAATATAAAGGCTGTAGAAGCTTGTGGAAATGATGTAAGAAAAATGAGAGCTTCTTACTATTTTATTGGTGCACTTTTAGCTCGTTTTAAACAGGCTAGAGTTGAACTTCCAGGTGGATGCCCAATAGGAGTTAGACCTATAGACCAACATATAAAGGGTTTTGAAGCCTTAGGTGCTAAGGTTACTATAGAGCATGGTGCAGTTAACATAACAGCAGATAAATTAGTTGGAACAAACATATTTTTTGATGTAGTAAGTGTTGGAGCTACTATAAATCTTATGATAGCTGCAACTTTAGCTGAAGGAACTACAATATTAGAAAACTCTGCAAGAGAACCTCATGTTGTAGATGTAGCAAACTTTTTAAATGCTATGGGAGCTAATGTTAAAGGGGCAGGAACAGATGTTATAAGAATTAAAGGTGTGAAAGAACTAAGAGGTTGTAACTATAGTGTTGTTCCAGACCAAATAGAAGCTGGTACTTTTATGATAGCAGCAGCAGCTACAAGAGGGGATGTTACAATACAAAATGTTATACCAAAACATTTAGAGTCAATTTCAGCTAAGCTTTTAGAAATGGGAGCTAAAGTAGAAGAAGGCGACGATAGTGTTAGAGTTTATGTTGATGGAGATTTAAAAGGTGTTAATTTAAAAACAGCACCATATCCAGGTTTCCCAACAGATGTTCAACAACCAATGTGTACTTTATTATCTACTGCTAAGGGTAGAAGTATAATAGTTGAAACTATATGGGAAAATAGACATAAGCATGTAGATGAATTAAAGAAAATGGGTGCAACTATAAAGGTTGAGGGAAGATCAGCAATTATAGATGGTGTTGATAAATTAACAGGGGCTGTAGTTAAGGCTACAGATTTAAGAGCAGGAGCTGCAATGGTTATTGCAGGACTAATTTCTGATGGAGTTACAGAAATAACAAGTATAGAACATATAGATAGAGGATATCCTCACATAGAGGAAAAGTTCAGAATGCTTGGTGCTGATATAGTTAGAAAATAGTAATACAAATGGGGGAAATATATGATTTTTTGCTCACTATATAGTGGAAGCAGTGGTAATAGTATATTAGTTGGTTCAGAAAGAACAAAAATACTAGTAGATGCTGGTTTATCAGGTAAAAAGATAATAGATGCTTTAAAAGAGGTAAATCAAAATCCAGAAGAAATAGACGGTATATTTATAACTCATGAACATAGTGACCATATAAAGGGAGCTGGTATATTATCTAGAAAATTTAATATACCTATATATGCTAATGAACTTACTTGGAAAGCTATGGAGAAATCTTTAGGTAAAATAAAGGAAGAAAATATAAAGATTATTTCTAAAAGAAGCACAACAAGTTTGAAGGATTTAGACATAATATCCTTTAATACTCCCCATGATTCAGTTGCTTCAACAGGGTATACTATAAGACATAAAGACAAAGGGGTAAGTATTGCAACTGATATTGGAACATTTACAGAAGAAATTTTAAGAAATGTTAGAGAATCAGATGTGATTTTGTTAGAAGCAAATCATGATGTGCAGATGGTTAAGTTTGGACCATATCCATATGAACTGAAAAGAAGAGTTTTAAGTGAAGTTGGACATTTATCAAATGAAGATTGTGGAAAAGCTATAGTTGATATAATGAAATATGAAAAAAATAGAAAAATAATACTAGGCCATTTAAGCAATACAAACAATGTGCCAGAACTTGCTAAGCAAGCTGTTATTAATGTCTTAGATGCACATAATATTAATAAAGATAAAGATTTAGAGCTTAGATTAGCAGATAGACACAAACCAAGTAGTTATATAAGTTTTTAAGTAAGGGGAATTTATATGAAAAAAGGTATTATCTTATTAATTATGGCCTCTTTTTTGTTAGTTGGTTGCGACAGTATAAAAATGGATAAATTAGCAGCTAATAACAATGAAAGAGTGAAAACAATAGCTAATGATTTAATAGGAGATATTAACTTATCTTTATATTTTGATGGAACTAGTGATGAAAAAAATCCTAAAATAGAACAGCAGGAGATTCTTGTAGATGGTGAGGAAATATTAGGGCAATATCTTATACAGGCACTTATTCAAGGGCCTTCTCAAAAGGGTAGTTTAGCACCTATATTACCAAAGGATACAAAATTATTATCCTTTGACCGCAAGGATGATATTGCAATAATAAATTTAAGTAAAGATGCAGTTATAAAAATGAGTGCAGCTAAAGAAGAAGCTGCTTTAGAAGGAATATTAGCTACAATAACTCAAATACCGAGTATAAATAAAATAAATATATTAGTTGATAATCAAATGGTTAATTCCTTAGGTGGAAATTTTGATATTAGTAAGCCTTTTGGAAAGGAAGATATACCTAATTTAAGAATAAAAAGTTAGTATAACTTGTTAAAATGTAAAGAAATAATTTCAGATATATTAAAAATATATGTTTTATTAAGTATTAATTAGTAAAATATTGAAATATATTATGTAAATTATTATAATTTTGATATAAAGTTGATTAAGAAGGAGAAGGAAGTATGAGTTTATATAAGCAATGGACAGACATGGTTGTAGAATATGTAAAAGTTAAGGGAGAGGCTGCTTTCTGGAAAGAGTATAGTGATGTTGAAACTAGAATCTATAAAGATTTATTAGCTAATCATAATTCTGTTAAGAAGGCTTCAATAGCAGAATTAGCTAAAGAGTATAATACAACTGAAGAATTTGTAATGGGATTTGTAGATGGAATAAACGATAGTTTAAAAACTCCATATGACTTAGAAAAAGTTGAAAGTGATACAGAATTAACTTTTGACATAGATTTTGAAAAGTTATACTACAATATGTTAGATGCAAAGGCTGACTATTTATTTAACTTACCTCAATGGGATTCTATATTCTCAGGAGAAAAGAGAAAAGAAATTCAATTAAAATATAGAGATTCAAAAACTGTAAGAAATGAATCAGTTAAAGTTGGAAGAAATGACCCATGTCCTTGTGGAAGTGGTAAAAAATATAAAAAATGTTGTGGAAAATAATTTCTTTAAAATAGGTAGACTTAGTCTGCCTATTTTTTTATAAATTTTTATTTAAGGAGATATTTGTTATGGATAAGAATATGCTTTGGTTAAGAGAATTTAGAATTAATAAGGTAATAAAAGCTTTAGAAAATAATAATATGAAGGGTTATTTAGTTTCATCAAGGAAGGAGCTTATAAATAAGATAGAAGAAATTATTAATGAAGGAGATGTCATAGCTTGTGGAGGTTCTATGACGTTATTTGAAACTGGTGTTATAGATTATCTTAGAGGTGGAAAATATAATTTTTTAGATAGATACAAAGAGGGATTAAGTAAAGAAGAGGTGAAAAAAATATATATTGATGCTTTTTCTTCAGATGTATATTTTACAAGTACAAATGCAATTACAGAAGAGGGAGAAATATATAATGTTGATGGAAATGGGAATAGGGTTGCTGCAATGATTTATGGTCCTAATAAAGTTATAATAATAGCTGGATATAATAAAATTGTAACTAATTTAAGTGAAGCTATAAAAAGAAATAGAATAATTTCTGCACCAGCTAATGCTAAGAGATTAAATAAAAACACACCTTGTACTAAAGTAGGCTCTTGTGTAGATTGTAATAGTCCAGAAAAAATTTGTAGAAGCTATACATTAATTAAAAGTCAAAGTAACCCAAATAGAATACATGTTATATTTTTAAATGAAGATTTAGGATATTAAAAAATTTATGATTAAAAATTAAAATTTAATATATTAATTAGATAGACTTTTCTAAAGTTAAATTAATAAAAATAAATCTTTTAAGCTATAGTTTAAAAGATTTATTTTTTTAGTAAGAAGAAATATTTTGTGATAATATTATTCTTAGTGAACAAAAGGAGGAGTAATATGAACATAACAATTATCTCTGTAGGAAAGTTAAAAGAAAAATATTTAAAATTAGCAATTGATGAATATTCAAAAAGATTAAATAGATATTGTAAATTAGAAATTATAGAGTTACCTGATGAAAAAACACCAGATAATGCATCTATAAAAGAAGAAATACAAATTAAAGAAAAGGAAGGAAAGCTTATTCTTTCAAAAATAAAAGATAATATGCATGTAATTGCCATGGACTTGAAAGGAAATGAAATTACCTCTGAAAAATTTTCAAAATATATAGAGCAATGTGGAGTTCAAGGAAATTCAAATATTGCTTTCATAATTGGAGGAAGTCTAGGTTTATCAGAAGAAGTTATAAAGAGAGCTAATTATAAACTATGCTTTTCTAAAATGACATTTCCTCATCAATTATTTAGGGTAATGTTGCTAGAGCAAATATATAGAGCTTTTAGAATTATGAAAAATGAACCGTACCATAAATAAATGAGGTTTTGGATAGAATTGGATATATAAATGGACGATAGGTGTGCTTTAATTTTTGCAATGAAACTTACAAAAATCTAAAGTTTGAATTTTTGTTGGGTATTTTAATTTTATTTATAGATTCTTCATTTTTCACTACTTGAGAAAATTAGAATTTGTTTTTCAGAATCTGTAGCATTGAAAAAATTTTTAAAATTATATATAATATAATTATACTAAAATATAAGCATAAAAAATATAAATGTAAAGGTGTTGTAAATATGCGCAAAGAGGTAATTTTTAATTAAATTAACTGAATAAGGATTATTTTTAAAAGTATATGAAAAATCTTGAATAACTCAAGGTTTATTTGTGGTGGAATCAATTATTTATAATATTGATATTACCATGTTTATTTGTGTACTCTAAAAATAATCAGTATTATAATGAGCATGTTACATCTTTATTTGCAGGATAGGAAAACCGTGTTCTAAACACGGTATTTTTATGTCTATTTTTGCTATATATAGATATGGTATAAGATTTTAATTTGAATAGCTTAATCATAAGTTATATAATTAAAGTTCTATATTTTATGTTTATATTTAGGTTATATGATTATGAGGCTGTAAGTGAATTATGTTCATTTGCAGCTTTTTTTTGTTTAAGGAGATTATTTTGATGATTTATATATTTAAATATGAAGATTATGAAAAACAAACAAATTTTTTAAGAAATACTAGGATGGTGATGATTAATGGTTAATAAACTTTCAGCATATAAAACTTATTTATTATTTTCAGCTATTGCAGCAATGTGTTTTTCGTTAGTAGCTACAGTTATGGTAGTGTATCACATTGAAATAGTTCATTTAAATCCACTTCAACTTATACTTGTTGGAACTACTTTGGAATTAGCATGCTTTATATTTGAAATTCCTACAGGTATAGTTGCAGATGTGTATAGTCGTAAACTATCTATTGTTATTGGGGGAGTTTTAACAGGAGTGGGATTTATTTTAGAAGGTTCTATTTCTAGTTTTGTTTTCGTACTTGTAGCACAGATTGTATGGGGATTAGGGTCTACTTTTATCAGTGGCTCGCTTGAAGCTTGGATTGCAGAAGAAGAGAAGAATAAAGATTTAGATGAAATTTATATAAAGGGAGCACAAGCAGGGCAGATAGGAGCATTTATTGGAATAGTACTAAGCACTGTAATAGCTAATTTCTCTGTAAGGCTTCCTATTATAGTTAGTGGAGTTTTATTTATAATTCTTGCATTATTTTTATGGTTATATATGCCAGAAAATAATTTTAAACCATCTGTTCCTGGGGATTTAAATACATTCAAAAAGATGGTATATACATTTAAATCTGGTCTTAAATTTGTAAAAAGTAAATCTATAATTATGATTTTACTTGCAGTAACTTTATTTTATGGATTATCAAGTGAAGGTTATGATAGACTTTCTAATGCGCATTTTTTACAAGATACTACACTTCCTAAACTTGGAAACCTTAGTTCAGTGACTTGGTTTGGAATTTTTGGAATTTTAGGAATGATATTGAGCTTCATAGTAATGCATTTTATGGCAAAGAATCTTAAGAATGAGGATAATAGGAAAAATGGAAAACTATTATTATGCATAAATATACTTTATATATCGTCTATGTTGATATTTGCTCTTACAAGAAACTTTAGTTTAATGTTAATAGCTTATTTGGCAACAAATACCTTTAGAATTATAAATGAACCTATATTCAGTGCGTGGTTAAATGGGCATATAGATGATAATTCTAGAGCTACTGTGCTTTCTATAAATGGACAAATGAATTCCTTAGGTCAAATTTTAGGTGGACCGATTATAGGAATCATAGCTACAAATATTTCAGTAAGTATTGGTATAGTATGTACTTCATTATTAGTAGCACCAGTATTAGTGTTATATATTATTTCTATGATAATGGATAAAAAAATATCATGAATATAAGGGATTAAAAATGAAGATAATTTGATTGAACAATACAAGAAGGTTCGTAAATTTTTTGTAGAAATCTTCAAAAACACTTTTAAATTACAATATTAGAATTAGGTTAATTACTGTATTAAAAGATAAATTAAATATATATTATTAACTTGGAGGTATTGATTATGAAGAAAATAATTAATATAGGAATCGTAGCACACGTGGATGCAGGAAAAACAACTATAACAGAAAACTTATTATATTATAGTGGAGCTATAAAATCAGTTGGAAGAGTTGATTTAGGCAATACACAGACGGATTCTATGGAGCTTGAGCGTAAGAGAGGAATTACCATTAAATCGTCAACCATATCTTTTAATTGGAATAATGTTAAGGTGAATATTATTGATACTCCAGGACATGTGGATTTTATTTCGGAAGTTGAACGTTCATTAAATAGCTTAGATGGAGCAATACTAGTTATATCAGGAGTAGAGGGGATTCAGTCACAAACAAGAATATTATTTGACACATTAAAGGAGTTAAATATTCCAACAATAATTTTTGTAAATAAGCTAGATAGAATTGGGGCAAATTTCAACAAAGTATTTGAAGAAATAAAGAAGAATATGTCCAATAAAGTAGTTAGATTACAAGAAGTATATGATGTAGGAAGCAAAGCTGTTTATATAAAAAAACTATTTGATACATGCATAATAAATGATGATGCTATTAATGTTTTATCAGACTTAGACGAAGCATTTTTAGAAAGATATATTGGTGGAATAGAACCTGATAAAGAAGAAATACAAGAAAAGCTTTCATTATATGCAAGAGAAGGAAGTCTATATCCAGTATTTTGTGGTGCTGCAGCAATTGGACTTGGAATTGAAGATTTATTAGATGGAATTTGTAGTTATTTTCCATTTGCAAGTAATGATTGTGAAAGTGATTTATCTGGGGTAGTATTTAAAATCGAAAGAACAAGTAAAAATGAAAAGAAGGTTTATGTAAGATTATTTGGAGGAAAAATATCTGTAAGAGATAAAATTCAAGTACCTAATAAGGAGATAGCAGAAAAAGTAAAGAAAATTAATAGGTTAGAAAATGGGGGAGTTGTTGAAGCACAGAGGATAGAAGCAGGGGATATAGGTATTTTATATGGACTTACAAGTTTCCAAGTGGGAGATGTTATTGGAATTTCAAATGATAAAATTAAAAATATATCTATAGCTAAACCAGCATTAAAAACAACAATTTCTGCAATTGATAAAGAAAAAAATCCAGAGCTATTTAAAGCATTAACATTACTTGCAGAGGAAGATCCACTACTAGAATTAGAGATGAATGACATAGATAAAGAAATTTATGTCAACTTATTCGGTGAAGTTCAAATGGAAATACTAAGTTCCATGTTAGATGATTTATATGGAATAAAAGTAGAGTTTTCGAATATTGAGACTATCTATAAGGAAACACCTAAAGGTTTTGGAGCGTCAATAATGCATATGCAGGAAGACTTAAATCCATTTTGGGCGACAGTAGGCTTAGAAATAGAACCAGCAGGGAGAGGCGAAGGTCTTAGGTATATTTCTAATGTTTCAGTAGGGTCATTGCCAAAATCTTTTCAAAATGCAATTGAAGAAGCAGTTATTAAGACAAGTAAACAAGGATTATTTGGATGGGAGGTTACAGATGTAAAAGTCACTCTTAGCTGTGGTGAATTTTTTAGTCCAGCCAGCACTCCAGCAGATTTTAGAAATGTGACACCTATGGTATTCATGGAAGCATTATATAAAGCACAAACTGTTTTATTAGAGCCATTAAATGAGTTTGAGTTAAAGATTCCTCAAAATGCTTTAAGCAAAGCGGTATGGGATTTAGAAACTATGAGGGCAACCTTTGATAATCCTATTGTTATAGGGGATGAATTCTCAATAAAGGGATTAATTCCAGTAGAAAATTCAAAAGAATATAAAATGAAAATAGCTTCATATACAGAAGGTAAAGGAATGTTTGTGACAAAATTTTATGGGTATAAGGAAGCTTCAGCTGAATTTTCAAAAGCACGCAAAAAAACAACGTATGATCCATTGAATAAAAAAGAGTATTTGCTTCATAAACTAAACGCAATTAGAGATTAAATTTAAATAGATAAGTTAAATTTTTATATGTAGGATTTAAATATAAGACATTCAAAGCCTAAAAGTAAAGGAAGGGTCGTCTGAAGAAGATGAAGACCCTTCCTTTTTTCATGTTACTATGCTTAATTGTAAGTGCTTGAAATTTGTAATATAATGTAAATAAAGTTTTTAATAATAAGGGGACGGCACAAATGAAAATCGACTTTAAAATAACAAAAGATGACTATATAAGCTTCAATTTAAATCATTTAGAAAACTCGAAATCACAGAAAAGTACATTTAACATACTTAGATATGCTGTACCCATAGTACTTTCTATACCAATCTACTTTACAGGAACGGGGATATTTAATCAACCGAGTATATATTGGATTATAGTAGCGATAGTTTTTTTAGTCATTTGGATTTTAACATATCCTAAGCAATACAAAAAATTAGTAGCTAAAGAAACTGATAAACTCATAAGTTAAGGAGATAATTCATCAATATTTGGAAGTAAGACTTTAGAAATTATTGATGGGACAATAGTAGTAAAAGGGGATTCTATATCAGAAACAGTATCGTTAGAAAGTATAAAAGATGTAAAAGTTTACGAAGATATGATCCTTATATATAAGTGGATTTGTAGCTCATATAATTCCAAGGAGATATTTAGATAAAGAAATAGAGAAAGAACTTATGAAAGAGCTTAAAAAATGTAAGGCTTTAGAACAATTAAAGTAAAACGTGCTCCTTTGGAGGTGTAACAGAGAACCGTACCACAAGTAAGGTAGCGCGGATGATAAGAATAAAAATTTATATATATAATTTAGATCTTAGTTATACTTAAAAAATAATTAGTACGATAATATATGTATAGATAATATCGATAAAAGTATATTACTAAAAATTATAATTGTTAGTATGAGGAGTGATTATACATGGATATGCTTACCAATTTCAATAAAGTTATGGAGTATATAGAAACGCATTTAGAAGAAGAAATAGACTTTAATATGGTTTCAAAGATTGCAGGAGTATCTGAGTATCATTTTAGAAAGATGTTTTCGTATCTTTCAGGTATGACACTTTCGAGTTATATAAGAAAAAGAAGGCTATCTAAAGCAAGTTTTGATTTAATGCAAAAAGATATAAAAATAATTGATATAGCTATAAAATATGGATATGATTCAGCAGATGGATTTAGTAGGGCATTTAAAGAATGGTTTGGTGTGAATCCTTCAGAGATTAAAGATGCTAAGAATCTTAAAGTATTTCCTTGTATGACTTTTCAATTAACTATTAAAGGAGGAAGTAATATGAATTATCGTATTGAAAAAAAAGAAGCTTTTAAATTAGTAGGAGTTAAAGGTCAAGTTCCTATTGTGTTTGAAGGTATAAATCAAGAAATAATGAAAATAGCACAAAGTATAACAGAAGAACAAAGAAAATTATTACAATCATATAGAAATGAAGATGTTAAAACTGTTGTTAACGCTTCATTTGATTTTGATGATAAAAGGTATGAAGAAAAAGGTAACTTAAATCACTTAATTGGATCTATAACTACTTTAGATATAGATTTTGGTGAATTTGATGTTGTAGAAGTTCCTGCTTGTACTTGGGCAATTTTTCCTTGTAAAGGACCATTTCCAACTGTATTTCAAGATACATGGGGAAAAATTTTATCTGAATGGTTGCCATCTTCAAATTATGAATTAATAAACGTTCCAGAAATATCTTTCAATAGAGATATGTCAGATATGCAAAATGTTTATAGCGAAATTTGGATTGGGGTAAAAGAAAAGTAATTAGAACTGAAATTTTATTCTATATCACAGTTAAAGGTACCTTGAATAAATTAAGGTGCCTTTTGATACTTATTTAGAATAACTATTAAGGAACCGTACCATAAATAACGGATGTTTTTACTAAAAATGGATAATAAAAATATAGCTAATATAATATTTAGTATAAATACTAGCTAGTGTTTACAGTTTGAATAAAATATTGTATACTTCAATTATTACTATTAGCTAGCAAAAAAAATAAAAAATATATTAGCTAAGGAGAAGTTTATGGAAAAAAATATAATTAAAAATATTGAAGCCTTTATGGAGTTAAATGGTGAAGAAATAGAAAAGAAAATACAACTTATAGTTAATGATTTCACGGTAAAAAAGAGAAAAAAAACAGAAGAAGATTTTAAAATGGCTTTTATACCTTTGTTAGAGGATATTTCAAATAAAGTTGGATTTAATTTAGAACCATTATATGAGAAATATGTTAAAAGTGGTAGAATAGATTGTCTTTATAATTGTTTAGATTTAGAATTTAAAGTTCCAGGTGCAATAGAACCTGTGAATAATTATCCAACTAGAAAATCTGCAAATGAAGCTTATATAGAAGAAGTACAAAGACAGATAAGAGGTTATTCTAAAAGTGAAAAAATCAATTTAGATTCTATTTTAGGAATTATATTTGATGGTAGATATTTTATTTACGTACATTATCTAAGTACAGATTGGTATATTTCAGAACCAGAAGAGGTTAATAGATATTCTATTGAAAAGTTTTTAAAAAGAGTTTTCTCATTACAGATAGATAATAAGGCTGTTACGGTTACTAATTTAATTAATGATTTTGGTTTTGGAAGTCATTTGGCAGATAGTACAGTTAAGACATTATACAAATCATTAGAGAAAGTTATTGGAAAAGATGAAGGTGTAACAATGATTTTTGAACAGTGGAAATCTTTATTTAGGGAGGTATCTGGATATAGTTATGATACTAACAAAGAAACGTTGAAAGAAATAAAAAAAGTATATGGAATGGATGATAAGACAGTACGAGTAGATTTTCTTATTTTTTCTATTCATACATATTATGCATTATTAATAAAATTATTAGTTATTGAAATACTATATAATCATAAAAATAATAAAGCGTTACAGCAACCAATAAGATATAATAATGAAAAATTAACAAAGGCTACTATGAAAGAAATAGAAAATGGAGGTAGATTTAAAAGTCTTGGTATAACTAACTTTTTAGAGGGAGACTTTTTTGGTTGGTATATAAATGTATGGAACAACGATATATATAAATCTATTGTAAAAATTTTAGAATCTTTTAATGAATATAATTATTCAACGATAAATCTTGATGAAGCTAACTCAAGAGATTTGCTAAAAAAGCTATATAACTATTTACTTCCAAGAAAATTAAGACATGCGCTAGGAGAATATTATAGTCCAGATTGGTTAGCTCAAAAAACTTATAATTTAATGGAAATAAACGGAGATATAAACAAAAGTTTTTTAGACCCTACATGTGGTTCTGGAACTTTTATAGTTATTGGTATTAAAGAAATTATTTTAAATAATAAAGATATTGATAAAAAAGTACTATTAAGAAAGATAATTGATAATGTTCATGGATTTGATTTGAATCCATTAGCAGTAATATCGGCTAGGGCTAATTATATTATTGCATTAGGAGATTTATTGGATTATACAACCGAAGAAATTGAAATACCAATATTTCATTGTGATGCAATGTTGACAATTCTAGAACAGCCTAAAGGAACACAATATGTTAAAAAGCTATCTACTAGGACTGGTGTGTATGAAATACCTAAGCAAATAGGGGATAATAAAAATGTTTTATATAAGGTGCTTGATGAGTTTAACAAGAATATTACATTAAATGGTGAATTTGACAGTTTATTATGGCATAAAATAATTGATATATGTCCTGAATTATTGAAATTAAAAAGTGAAGAATTAGATGAAGTAATGGAACTTACGAGAGTATTTTATGAACAGATAAATGGACTTGAGAAAAAAGGAATTAGAGAAGTATGGACTCAAATAATAAAAAATGCTTTTGTACCATTATTTCATGAAAAGGTAGATTTTATAATAGGTAATCCACCTTGGGTAAATTGGCAAACTCTACCTGAAGATTATAGAGAAAGTATTCATAGGCATTGGAGAAATTATAAAATATTTGATTTTACAGGCTTAAAGGCTAGATTAGGAAGCGCGCATGATGATATTTCTGTATTATTAACATATGTTGTGATGGATAATTTTTTAAAAGATAATGGAGAAATTGGATTTATAATAAACCAAAATTTATTACAAGCGTATGGAGCTGGTGCTGGATTTAGAAAGTTTATGATTAGAGAAGAAATACCTGTAGGTGTTAAGTTAGTTGAGGATTATGTTGATGTAGAACCATTTAAATCGTTAGGAGCATCTAATAAAACAGCTATAATAATTATGCAAAAGAACAAAACAACAAGATATCCTATAAAATATAAAAAATGGTTTAAAAATTACAGAGGAATGATAGATAGTGAGGATTTACTTGATTCTGTATTATCAAAATTAGATTATGGAGATATGATTGCTGAACCTTTAAGAGAAGATGATATTAGTTCACCTTGGCTAGTAACTTACGATACAGATATGATTCTATTGAAAAAATTAGTAGGCTCAAGTAATTATCAAGGGAGAAAAGGTATAGATACTAGCGCAAATGCTATATATTGGGTAACAATTCAAGATGAAATGAGAGGAAAAATAAATATAAAAAATTCACCAGAAAATAGCAGAAAATTAATACCGGAAGTTACTGCTATATTAGAAAAAGAATTAGTATATCCTTTAGTAAGAGGAAAAGATATAGGTAAATGGGGATATGAAACGCCATATTCAATAATAGTTCCATATAAAGATAATTTAAAAGATGTACTATCTATAGAAGAGTTAAAAGAAATGTATCCTAATACGTATGATTATTTCTATAATAATAATGTAAATCATTATTCAGATGATTTTATAGATATACTTGTTAATAGAGGAATTTATAAAAAGCATTATAAAGAAACAGCTAAAAAGAAAATACCTCCTCACGTTTTGTATAATATAGGAACATATACAGCATCACCATATAAAATTATATGGAAAGCACTTCAAGAAAAAGGAATGAATGCTTGTGTTATTGGAAGTGAGGGTGGAAAATTAATATTACCAGACCATAATAATGTAATGGTTGCTTTAGATAATGAGTTGGAGGCACATTATCTTTGTGGAATAATGAATTCAAAATTAGTAGGAGAATTTATTGATGCATATGTTTCTTGGTTTAAGTCAGCACATATATTAGAAAATATTAATATACCTAAATTTGATAAAGAAAACTATATTCATATTGAAATAGCAAATAATTCAAAAGAAGCTCATAGGTTAACAAAAGAGAATAAAAATGTAGATTGTATTGAAAGAAAAATAGATGAATTAGTAAAGACTTTACTAGCGTAAAAATGGAAAAGAAGTACAACTTTTGTTGTACTTCTTTTCTTTATAATAAAAATAAGGAGTGAATGAATTTGAAAGAGGTATACTGTAATCTTGATATAGAATTACTTGATATAGAAATTAACTTGAAAAATGAATTATTAAATTAAATTGAGTTTCTTAGAGAATGTATTGGAGGAAAAATTAAAAAAGAGTTTTTTACGATAAAAGATTATGGGTGTATTGTAATTTTAGAAAATCAAGATGAAATATCAATTTATTTAAATGAAAAGTTAGGGTGTGGCAATATAGAATTAGAACAATGGATTATAAAAAATAATATTTATCATATAGTAGATTGCTGCGAAAAAAATAATAAGTTTATAAGAATAATAATTTGCGAAAATTTATACAGGAAAATGAGTAATCACGAAAGATATTTTATAGAAAGAAATTTAAAAGTTATAAAAAGTAAGAATGGTAGAAGACAGAGACTTAGTTATTAAATAGATTAATAAATATATATTATTAAATTAGTATAATATGGAGGAAATAAAAGTATGGTTAAAGTTTATGATATTAAACAAGCTAAAACTTTAAATTTAATTTTAAAAAAAGAAGTAGTAATCAGAATTAAAGAAACTATAGAGATACTTAATGAAAACTATGGAGAAAACAGAGATGTAGATAAAGATTTAGGAGGATATGTTTTAGTAGCTGAAATCATAGAAGATGTTAAAGAACTTAAAAATGGAATGTTGAAAAACATACTACCAGAATATACAGATGAGATTATATGTAGTGAAGGAGGTAATTATACTTCTTCACTATTTTTACTTTCTAACGATTTTTCAGTATTAGTAATAGCTGAGGAAGAACTTTCTAAGATACTTTTAGAATAAAGAGGTGATAGTGTGGCTAAAAAGGTTGAAGGAGAAATAATAAAAAGTACTAGGTACTGTAATCTTATAAAACAAGCTAGTCTAAAAGATGAAGATTACACATACTGCATAGAAAAGATTTTTGTTAAATCCATGAAAAGAAATGAGATTAGATTTTCAGTGTATAAAGATACAGTAAGAGGTGATGATATCTATGTTCCAAGAAGTTTAGATGTAACTGAATTAGAGTTAATGGAGTTAATAAAGAAATCAATTAAAGAGAAAGTATTTTCAGATGATTTCGTAGAAATGTTAAAGCAAGAATTAAAATAGCTACTTAATTACAAGAAAAGTAATTAGGTAGCTTTATTTATTTTAAGGAGGATTAAGATGTTTAAGAAAGAGAGTAGATATATAACGAGAGGAGTTAATGAAAAGTTAGATTTAAGATTACAACTTATATTTTGGAGTATGATTGATAAGTTAAATGAAGAGGGGAAGGAATTAGACTATTTACAAGTTTTCAAGATAAGAAAATGTGAAGAAGGATAGAAATTAATGTTGATATTGGTAGTATTAAGCCTCCAATAAGCTTATTACAAGGATTTAATATGATTTTAGCAGAGAGTATAAATAATATTATTCATATAATAAATAAGAAATTTGATTTTAATTTTAGAATAAGTTTTTCAGAAGAGGACTTTAAAAAAATAACTTATAAAAATAGTTCAAATAGTGCTTTGATTTTAGGGGAAGAAGTTATTGACTCAATTAGTACAAGTATATTTGATTACCAAAGCGAATATAATGAAGTAAAAATTAACTATGAAAAAGCATTTAAATCAATAAAGAATAAATTAATAGAAAAAGATATAGAGAACCGTACCATAAATTATAGCCTTAGACATTTAATTAACTAGCCTAAGGTTATTTTTGATATATTCAACTATTATGCGAATTGATTCACATTTTGAGTTATAGGGTTAATTTATGGAGTATGTTAACATTAACTTATTAAGTTAAAGGAGAGGATTATATGAACATAATTAAACTCAAAATAGCAGAATTAAGGAAGAAAAAAAGAATAGGGCAACAAGTCTTAGCCGATGTATTAGGGGTATCATTTCAAACAGTAAGTAAATGGGAAACAGGAGTATCAATGCCTGACATAGCTCTGTTACCAAGTATAGCTGAGTACTTTAATGTATCAATTGATGAATTATTAGGAGTAAAACCACTTAATCAACAAAACTACATTTTAAGAGATACAGATAGTCGTGATAATTGGAATGTAAATGCAGATAAACTTTATAAGAATAGAAAATATTTTTGGAATGATGATTATTTAAAGTTTCTTATAGAAACTGTGTGGAATATAAATTCTCCTGTAGATATTATTGAATTTCGATGTGGTGAAAGTTTATTGGGAATGAAGCT
Source organism: Clostridium sp. TJA038 (assembly GCF_058310255.1). Taxonomy (NCBI): domain Bacteria; kingdom Bacillati; phylum Bacillota; class Clostridia; order Eubacteriales; family Clostridiaceae; genus Clostridium; species Clostridium sp. TJA038. The sequence continues at coordinate 23,056 of NZ_JBZEFA010000012.1, forward strand.
ACTTGAATTTTTACCTAAGGGAAGTACATATACAGGAATTGATAATAATTATTTTATTAATAAGATTAAACTAAATTTTAAAGATTGCAATTTTAATGTAAAATTTATTGAATCAGACATATATTCTCTTGAATTAAATAAAAAATATGATATTGCCATATCACAAGTTGGATTAAGGCATATGAATAAGCCAATAAAAGTTTTAGAGAAAATGGTTGATTCAGTAAAAGAAGGTGGAATTGTTGCTTGTATAGATGTTAATAGAGAATTTGAAAATGATGGATTATATATTGATGGTATTAATTATAACTATCTTTGTACAACCTTTGATTTTCATAAGTTATGGCAAAAAGAATTAGAGTATGAAGGTAGAGATTATGCAATTGGAATGAGATTGCCATTTTATATGAAACAATTGGGGCTATATGATATTGATGTTCGTATGAATGATAGAGTAACATATGTAGATTCTGATATGCAGGATTATGATGAAAAATTGCAAGATTTTATTGAGATAAATGGTTGGGATAAGACATTAAGTATATCAGAGCAAGAAAATATTGTTGAATTGTTTATGAATCGAGGAATTGACAGAATTGACGCAATATCATATATTAAAATGCAGTCTAAACTTTCTGAGTATTTTAGAAATAATGAAAAAAGGAAGTCATTTTTAAAAGTATCTGGATTAATGATTACTTATGGAAGAAAATGAATATTTTAAATTATTATAATATGGTTTTTATTAATTATAAAGAAGGAATTAAGTATTATAAATATAATAAATTTTAAAATAATACATATGAAAAGTTAATTCTATTTGTATAGTATGAATATACAACAGAAGAATTTTATAGAAGTTTAATTTAAGAGGATTATTACCTATATTTTAGAATGGGTAATTTTCTTTTTATTTTAGACATAAGAAAAAATTTAATTAATAAAATTTATTTAGAGAAAGAATGGGGATTAGTAAGTAATTTACAAGTTTTCAAGATAAAAAAGTTTTTAATTTGAATATTTATAGTATTTTTATACTAAAAAATAGTATATACTATATTAAAGTAATTAATTATTTTAACATATTATTAAATATTGTAATTAAAGGTATAAAATTCAAATATTAATTGATTGTGTTTATGATTAATATATGATATACTATATAAGTAACTAGGAGTTAGTTATAATAAAAAAGTTTCATTTAGATAAATATTTCTCACAATTAGAGATTATATATCCATTTAGAATCTTTAATTTTAGGAGGAATTTTTATGACAGATAAAACATTAAAATGCAGAGATTGCGGAAGTGAATTCATATTTTCAGTAGGAGAACAAGAATTCTACAAAGAAAAAGGATTTGAAAATGAACCTACAAGATGCTTACCTTGTAGAAGAGCTAAAAAAGAACAAAATAGAAGATAATATATTTAAAGGACATAGTTTTTAACTATGTCCTTTTTTTATTTGTTAAAAATAATAGGAAATTTTTACTAAAGTGTTTACAAAAAACACTTTTTTTTTATACATATTTAAAAAACGGGTTAATTAATGAAAAAATAGTAAAATAAACTTTAATTGGATTAAAATGGTGAAAAATAATTTTAATTAATGTATAATAATAAATATAATGTAAATGATTATAAATTATCACAAATTTAACATATTAATAATTGGAATAAATTATATAGAATTTACATAGGTATATATACGAAAGAAGATTATGGAATAAATTAAAAGTAAAGAGAATAATAAAATTTTTATTATGATAATGTTAATTTCTTTTAGAAATTATTAACATGTAAGTCATTGAATAGAAAATAAGTTCAATGATAAAATAAATAGTAAATTAAGTAAAATGGAGGGGTTTGTATGAAAAAACAGCTTATAATGGCGTTAATAGTTGCATTATCAGCTCAGGGGATAGAGACTGTATATGCACAAGACGTAGTAGATACCAATAATCAAGGTATAGAATCTAGAGAAAATGTAGATTCTAAGGAAGCAGCTCAAGATGAAGCTGCACAAGGAGCAGTTGACAATAATGAAAATGGTGTTGATTCAAAAGATGACGCATCATCAAAAGAAGTTGTTAATAATAAAGAAGTGGAATCAAAAGATGGTTCAGTTTCAAAAGAAGTAGAATATGCTACTTTAAAAGTTGCAACAGAAGGAAACGGATCAGTTCAAATAAATGGACAAACATTAACTGGTGGAGATGCTTCAATTAAAGCTGGTGAACCAACAAGAATAGTAGTAAATCCATCAGAAGGATACAAAGTAGACAAGGTAGAAGTTAATGGAATGGTATTAACTAAGGACAATGCAGCATCAGCAGTAGAAAGTCTTGAAAAGAATGGATACTTTGATTACACATTTTATGGAGATGTTCAAAACTCAGTAAAAGTAACATTTAGTAAAATACAAGCAACTGATACTACTTTAAGTGTAGCTACAGAAGGAAAAGGTTCAGTTGTTATAAATGATCAAACTTTAACTGGTGGAGATGTTAATGTTAAAATTGGACAACAAACAAGAATAGCAGTTAAACCAGAAGAAGGATACAAAGTAGACAAGGTAGAAGTTAATGGTACTGTATTAACTAAGGATAATGCAGCATCAGCAGTAGAAAGTCTTGAAAAGAATGGATATTTTGACTACACATTTTATGGAGACGTTCAAAACTCAGTAAAAGTAACATTTGCGAAAGTAGAAGTTACAAACACTATTTTAAAAGTAGCTACAGAAGGAAATGGTTCAGTAGTAATAAATGATCAAACTTTAACTGGTGGAGATGCTTCAATTAAAGTTGGAGAGCCAACAAGAATAACAGTTAAACCAGAAGAAGGATACAAAGTAGGCAAGGTAGAAGTTAATGGTACTGTATTAACTAAGGATAATGCAGCATCAGCAGTAGAAAGCCTTGAAAAGAATGGATACTT
>NZ_JBZEFA010000013.1:0-14945 GCF_058310255.1 Clostridium sp. TJA038
TACGTGACCGATTGTTCCAATGTTAACGTGTGGTTTGCTTCTTTCAAATTTTGCTTTTGACATTGCAAATTCCTCCTTTAATTTTATAAAATATTATTATATTAAAGAAGCTTTAAAAGCTTCTTTAATTATTTATTTTTCTTTCCTGCAACTTCTTCTTGGATGCTCTTAGGAACGTCATCGTAATGATCGAATTCCATTGCATAAGTTCCTCTACCCTGAGTTCTTGATCTTAATGCAGTTGCATATCCAAACATTTCTGATAGTGGTATGAATGCTCTTATGATTTGTGCACCATTTCTTGAGTCCATTCCTTCCATTCTACCTCTTCTTGAGTTAACATCTCCTATAACGTCTCCCATGTACTCTTCTGGTACAGTTATTTCAACTTTCATTATAGGCTCAAGTAATACAGCATCAGCTTTAGCCATAGCGTTTTTGAATGCCATAGATCCAGCTATTTTGAATGCCATTTCAGATGAGTCAACATCATGGTATGATCCATCGAATAATCTGATTTTGAAGTTTATAACTGGGTATCCAGCTATTATACCACTTTCTGCAGCTTCTCTGATTCCGTTATCTACAGCTGGAATATATTCTCTTGGAATAGCTCCTCCAACGATAGCATTTTCGAATTCATACTCACCTTCAGTTGGTATCATTTCTATCTTACAGTGACCGTATTGTCCTCTACCACCAGATTGTCTAGCAAATTTAGCTTCTGCTTCAACAGCCTTTTTGATAGTTTCTTTGTAAGCAACTTGAGGAGCACCTACGTTACACTCAACTTTAAATTCTCTTTGTAATCTATCAACGATGATATCTAAGTGAAGCTCACCCATACCAGCTATGATAGTTTGACCTGTTTCTTGATCAGTCCAAGTTTTGAAAGTTGGATCTTCTTCAGCAAGCTTTGATAAAGCTATACCCATTTTTTCTTGACCAGCTTTTGTTTTTGGCTCTATAGCTATAGATATAACTGGCTCTGGGAATTCCATCTTTTCTAATATTATTGGAGCTGCTTCTGTACATAAAGTATCTCCAGTAGTTGTGTTCTTAAGACCTATTACAGCTCCTAATTCAGCTGCTTCTAATGATTCAACTTCCTCTCTTGAGTTAGCATGCATCTTAACAAGTCTTCCGATTCTTTCTTTTTTACCTTTAGTTGAGTTTAATACATATGAACCACTTTCTAGTATTCCTGAGTAAACTCTTGTGAAAGCTAATCTTCCTACGAATGGGTCAGTAGCTATTTTGAATGCTAAAGCTGACATTGGAGCGTCGTCTGAAGCTTCTCTAACTTCTTCTTCACCATCTAAGTTAGTTCCTCTAACTGCAGGTATATCTAATGGTGATGGTAAGTAATCAACAACACCATCAATCATTTGTTGAACACCTTTATTTTTATATGATGATCCACATATAACTGGGATTATTTCATTATTTATAGTAGCTTTTCTTAAAGCAACTTTTAATTCTTCAAGAGTTAACTCTTCACCTTCTAAGTATTTCATCATTAACTCTTCATCAGTTTCAGCTATAGCTTCAATCATAGCAGCTCTGTATTCTTCTGCTTTATCAGCTAATTCAGCTGGAACTTCACCTACTTCTATTTCTTTTCCTAAGTCATCTTTGAAGATTATTGCTTGGTTAGTTAATAAATCAACCATTCCTTGGAATTCATCTTCTTGACCTATTGGAATTTGAATTGCAACAGCATTAGCTTGTAATCTTTCTCTAACTGTGTTTATACAGTTGTAGTAGTCAGCTCCTGTAGCATCCATTTTGTTTACATAAATCATTCTTGGAACGCCGTACTTGTCTGCCTGTCTCCAAACAGTTTCAGTTTGTGGTTCAACTCCACTCTTAGCATCAAGAACAGTAACAGCTCCATCAAGAACTCTTAATGATCTTTCAACCTCAACTGTGAAGTCTACGTGTCCTGGAGTATCGATTATGTTTAATTCATAACCTTTCCAGAAACAAGTTGTAGCAGCAGAAGTTATTGTTATACCTCTTTCTTGCTCTTGAGCCATCCAGTCCATAGTTGAAGCTCCATCATGAGTTTCCCCTATTTTGTGGTTTCTTCCTGTATAGAAAAGAATACGCTCAGTAGTAGTTGTTTTACCAGCATCTATGTGTGCCATTATTCCGAAGTTACGGAATTTTTCTAACGGATATTGTCTAGCCATTGTGACTCCTCCTCTCAACGTATAGTGTTTTTAAATTCAACAAAACTGTTTTGGCTCTTAGCCAAAACAGTTCCATTTTATTAATATCTGTAATGAGCAAATGCTTTATTAGCTTCAGCCATTTTGTGAGTATCTTCTCTCTTCTTAACAGCTGCTCCAGTATTGTTAGCTGCATCTATTAATTCTCCAGCTAATCTTTCTCTCATGTACTTCTCGCCTCTTTTTCTTGAAGCTACAAGAAGCCATCTTAATCCTAAAGTCTGTCTTCTTTCAGGTCTTACTTCTATTGGAACTTGGTAGTTAGCACCACCTATTCTTCTAGCTTTAACCTCTAATAAAGGCATTATGTTGTTCATTGCTTCCTCAAAAACTTCCATAGCATCTCTGCCAGTTTTTTCATTGATTATTTGGAAAGCATCGTAGCATATTTTTTGTGCTACTCCTTTTTTACCATCTTCCATTACGTTATTTATTAACTTAGTAACAACTTTTGAATTGTACACTGGATCTGGTAATACATCTCTTTTTGCAATATGTCCTTTTCTTGGCACTTTTCTTCCCTCCTTAACAATTTTTGTTTAAGTTCATCGGTACTCGACACAACTTAATCGATTGTCGTAAAGTGCTTGCTTCATAATCTATATTTAAACTTCAATCAGTTATCTATCTAAACTTGAAGACACAGCACTTAAACTAAGTTTAAGCAATAATTATTTCTTTTGCTTTGGTTTCTTAGCACCGTACTTTGATCTTCCTTGCATTCTGTTAGCTACTCCAGCTGAGTCTAAAGCTCCTCTTACTATGTGGTATCTAACACCAGGAAGGTCTTTAACTCTTCCACCTCTTATAAGAACAACACTATGCTCTTGTAAGTTGTGGCCTACACCAGGAATGTAAGCTGTTACTTCGTATCCATTAGTTAATCTTACTCTGGCGATTTTTCTTAACGCTGAGTTAGGTTTCTTAGGAGTAGTTGTTTTAACTACAGTACAAACTCCTCTTTTTTGTGGACACTCTTTAAGAGCTGGTGCAGTTGATTTTGATGCTACTGTTTTTCTGCCTTTTCTTACTAATTGGCTTATAGTTGGCATACTTTCACCTCCTGATAAATTATTTAACTATCTATATAAATTTTAGATGTTAACACTCTAATCTAAGATTAATGCTACTGCTGATTTTACATCTATGCCGCACATTTCTCCTAGAATTTTCATGTTCTTAACATGTTTTATTTCAACTCCACATTCTTTTGCTAATTTTATTAATGGTGAAACTATTTTATCATTAGAATTTTCTGCAACATATAAAATTTTTCCTTCACCTTTTTTTATAGCTTTTGTGGATTGTTTTATGCCAATAACCTTTTTTCCTAAAAGTCTGTCTACCATAAGATTACCTCCATTGTAAATAACCATGTAGACAAGTTAATCCCTTAGTACTTTGCTAATCACACAAACTGTATTTTATCATCTAAGAATACTACTGTCAACAAAATTAATCTTATTCTTCAATCTCAATTATTGTTTCAGCTTCTTGATTACTATTTTCAGTATTTAATTTTAATGATCTATATTTCATCATACCTGTACCTGCTGGAATTAACTTACCAATTATTACATTTTCTTTTAATCCAACAAGAGGATCAATTTTTCCTTTAATTGCTGCATCAGTAAGAACTCTTGTTGTTTCTTGGAATGATGCTGCTGATAAGAAACTATCTGTAGCAAGAGCTGCCTTAGTAATACCAAGAAGAACTATATCTCCTTGAGCTTTTTCTCCTCCAAAGCTTTCAACTCTTTCATTTTCAGCTCTGAAATCAAACATATCAATCATTACACCTGGTAATAAATTAGTATCACCTTGCTCAGTTACTTTTATCTTTCTAGTCATCTGTCTAACTACAACTTCTAAGTGTTTATCATTTATATCAACCCCTTGAAGTCTGTAAACTTTTTGAACCTCTGAAAGTAAGTACTCTCTTGCACCATCTACACCCTTAATGTTCATAATATCATGTGGGTTAACTGAACCTTCTGTTATTTCATCTCCAGCTCCTATAGCCATGCCATCCTTAACTTTTAATCTTGAACCAAATGGTATATCATAACTATATTCTTCTCCTGAATCAGTAACAACATAAACTGTTCTCTTCTTCTTAGTTTCTTCTATTCTTACAGTACCTGCAACTTCACTTACAATTGCTAATCCTTTTGGTTTTCTTGCTTCAAATAACTCTTCAACCCTTGGAAGACCTTGAGTTATATCTGCTCCAGCAACTCCACCTGTATGGAATGTTCTCATTGTAAGCTGTGTTCCTGGTTCTCCGATTGACTGAGCAGCTACGATACCAACAGCTTCACCAATATTAATCTTATATGATGTTGCCATGTTCATACCATAACACTTAGTACATACTCCAACCTTAGAATCACATGTGAATACTGATCTTATTTTTACTTTTTTAACTCCACTATCAGCTATTTTTTCAGCTAATACAGGATCCATATAAGTATCATTTTTAGCTAAAAGCTCTCCAGTTTCTGGATGGAAAACATCTTCTGCAGTATATCTTCCTGTTAATCTTTCAGATAATTGTTCAACAACTTCTGAACCTTCTTTTATTTCTTCAACATAAATACCATTTTGAGTTCCACAGTCGTGTTCTCTTACTATAACATCTTGGCTTACATCAACAAGTCTTCTTGTTAAGTAACCTGAGTCAGCAGTTTTAAGAGCTGTATCTGCGTTACCTTTTCTAGCTCCATGAGTAGAAATGAAGTACTCTAATACATCTAGACCTTCTCTAAATGATGCTCTGATTGGTAACTCGATAATCTTACCTGATGGACTTGCCATAAGTCCTCTCATACCAGCTAACTGTTTAATCTGTGATTTAGAACCTCTGGCTCCTGAATCTGCCATCATGAATATTGGGTTAAATTTATCCAAACTATTCATTAATGTATCTGCAACTTCTTCAGTAGTTTCAGTCCATTTTTCTATAACTCTTTCATATCTTTCATCTTCTGAGATAAGACCTCTTCTATACATCTTTTCAATCTTATCTACTGTTTCATCAGCTTCTCTTAATAAATCATATTTCTTTTTAGGAACTATCATATCTGAAGCAGCAACTGTAACAGCACCTATTGATGAATAATGATATCCTGTTGCTTTTATATTATCAAGCATTATTGAAGTCTTAGTTGGACCATGCTTTAAATAACACTTATCGATTATTTTTCCTAATGACTTTTTAGTTATTAAGAAATTTATTTCTAAATTAAACATTTCTTCAGGATTTTCTCTATTTACAAAACCTAAATCTTGAGGTATGCATTCATTAAAGATTATAAATCCTGGAGTTGTTTTGATTATTCCTGACTTAATTTCTCCGTTTACTTCTTTAGTAACTTTAACATTGATTTTAGCATGAATATCAACTTCTTTTAATTGATAAGCCATTATTACTTCATCAAATGAAGAGAAATATTTTCCTTCTCCTTTAGCTCCATCTTTATCCATTGTTAAATAATATGAACCAAGAACCATATCCTGAGTAGGTACACAAACTGGTCTACCATCAGAAGGTTTCATTATATTACCTGCTGCAAGCATTAAAAATCTAGCTTCTGCTTGAGCTTCAACTGATAAAGGTACATGAACAGCCATTTGGTCTCCATCAAAGTCAGCATTATATGCTGTACATACAAGTGGATGAAGCTTTATAGCTCTACCCTCAACTAAAACTGGTTGGAAAGCTTGAATACCTAATCTATGTAGAGTAGGTGCTCTGTTTAGTAATACTGGATGGTCTGCTATAACTTCTTCAAGTACATCCCATACTTGTGGCATTACTCTTTCAACCATTCTCTTAGCACTCTTTATGTTATGAGCAACTCCGTCTTCAACTAATTTCTTCATAACAAAAGGCTTAAATAATTCTAAGGCCATTTCTTTTGGAAGACCACATTGATACATCTTTAACTCAGGACCAACAACTATAACTGATCTTCCTGAATAGTCAACTCTCTTACCAAGTAAGTTTTGTCTAAATCTTCCTTGCTTACCTTTAAGCATATCTGATAAGGATTTAAGAGGTCTATTTCCAGGACCAGTTACAGGTCTTCCTCTTCTACCATTGTCTATTAAAGCATCTACAGCCTCTTGAAGCATTCTTTTTTCATTTCTAACTATTATGTCAGGTGCTCCAAGGTCTAATAACTTTTTAAGTCTATTATTTCTATTTATAACTCTTCTGTATAAATCATTTAAGTCTGAAGTAGCAAATCTACCTCCATCTAATTGAACCATCGGTCTTAAATCTGGTGGTATAACTGGTATTACATCTACAACCATCCATTCTGGTTTATTTCCTGATGATTTAAATGATTCTACAACTTCTAATCTTCTTATTATTCTAACTTTCTTTTGACCTGTGCTTTGCTTTAATTCTTCTTTAAGCTCAGCTGCAGTTCTTTCTAAGTCTATTTCTGATAATAATGTTTTTATAGCTTCTGCACCCATTCCAGCTACAAAGCTTTCTTCACCATATTTATCACAAGCTTCTCTATATTCTTTTTCATTAAGAAGTTGTTTCTTTAAAAGTGAAGTTTCTTTTGGATCTATAACTATATATGATGCAAAATATAAAACTTTTTCTAAAGCTCTTGGTGACATATCAAGAATTAATCCCATTCTTGAAGGTATTCCCTTAAAGTACCAAATGTGAGATACAGGCGCAGCTAATTCAATATGAGCCATTCTCTCTCTTCTAACCTTAGATTTAGTTACTTCAACACCACATCTGTCACATACAATACCTTTATATCTAACTCTTTTGTATTTTCCACAGTGACATTCCCAGTCCTTTATAGGTCCGAATATTCTTTCACAGAATAATCCGTCTCTCTCAGGTTTTAAAGTTCTATAGTTAATAGTTTCAGGTTTCTTTACTTCTCCTCTAGACCACTCTCTAATTTGTTCTGGAGATGCTAACCCGATTTGTAAAGCATCAAAATTATTTAATTCGAACAAGGGTGTGTCCTCCCTTCATAGTTTAATGTGAATTTTTAAGTATTCCCTTACTTATAATAGTAAGGGAATACTTTATATCCTAGTTAAAATCATCTTCTATGTCTAAATCACTTGCGAAGTCTAATAAATCATAGTCAATTTCTTCTTCAATTTCCTCAGGGATATATGCTTCCCCTTTATCTTCCTTAGCTTCTTCTGTTGAATCTTCAGTACCTTCCATGTTAACTTCTAATACTTCAATTTCATCATCATCTTCAGCTAATTCTTTGAACTTAACTTCTTGATTATTATCATTTAAAACTTTAACGTCTAAGCATAAAGCTTGTAATTCTTTAATAAGAACCTTAAATGATTCAGGCACTCCTGGTTCAGGAATATTTTCACCCTTAACAATCGCCTCGTAAGTTTTAACTCTACCTACAACATCATCTGACTTAACAGTAAGTATTTCTTGAAGAGTATGAGCTGCACCATATGCTTCTAATGCCCAAACCTCCATCTCTCCGAATCTTTGTCCTCCGAATTGTGCCTTACCACCAAGTGGTTGTTGAGTTACTAGTGAGTAAGGTCCTGTTGATCTAGCATGGATCTTATCATCAACTAAGTGAGCAAGTTTTAAGATGTACATTATACCAACTGTTACTTCGTTATCAAATTCTTCTCCAGTTCTACCATCTCTTAAAACTGTTTTTCCATTTCTATTATATCCTGCTTTTTCTAAGCAGTCTTCTATATCTGTTTCTGTAGCACCATCAAATACTGGAGTAGCAATATGCCATCCTAAAGCACTTGCTGCCCATCCTAAGTGAACTTCTAATACCTGACCGATGTTCATACGAGATGGAACCCCTAGTGGATTTAAGCATATTTGAAGTGGTCTACCATCTGGTAAGAATGGCATATCTTCTTCTGGTAATACTCTTGAGATAACCCCTTTATTACCATGACGACCCGCCATCTTATCTCCTACTGATATTTTTCTCTTTTGAGCAATGTAACATCTTACAAGTTCATTAACTCCTGGTGATAAATCATCTCCATTTTCTCTTGTAAACACTTTTACATCTACTATAATACCTGCTTCTCCATGAGGAACTCTTAAAGAAGTATCTCTAACTTCTCTAGCTTTTTCTCCGAAGATAGCTCTTAATAATCTTTCTTCAGCTGTAAGTTCAGTTTCTCCTTTTGGTGTTACTTTACCAACTAAGATATCTCCTGATCTTACTTCAGCACCAATTCTGATTATTCCTCTTTCATCTATATCCTTTAAAGCATCCTCACTTACGTTTGGAATATCTCTAGTTATTTCTTCTGGTCCTAATTTAGTGTCTCTTGCTTCACATTCATATTCTTCTATATGGATTGATGTAAATACGTCTTCTCTAACTAACTCTTCTGAGATAAGCATAGCATCCTCGTAGTTATATCCTTCCCAAGTTATGAATCCCATTCTTATGTTTTTACCTAAAGCAATTTCTCCTAAATCTGTTGAAGGTCCATCTGCTAATACTTCACCTTTAAGAACCCAATCACCTTTTTGAACAATTGGTCTTTGGTTTATACAAGTACCTTGGTTACTTCTCTTAAACTTAAGAAGTTTGTAAGTATCAATTGAACCATCTAACTCTCTTTTAACTCTAACTTCATTAGCACTTACATAAACAACTTCACCAGCATTTTTAGCTTTAGGAAGAACCCCTGAATCTACTGCTGCTTTGTATTCTATTCCAGTACCAACTATTGGAGCATATGGTTTTAATAAAGGAACTGCTTGACGTTGCATGTTTGATCCCATTAAGGCTCTTGATGCGTCATCATTCTCTAAGAAAGGTATCATAGCTGTAGCTACTGATACTAACTGTCTAGGAGAAACGTCCATTAAGTCAACATCCTTACTTGGAACTACTAAAACTTCATCTTTATCTCTAACAGTAACCTTTTTGTCAATAAAACATCCATTTTCATCTAAAGGCTCATTAGCTTGAGCAACTAAATATTGATCTTCTTCATCTGCTGTGAAGTATCTTATTTCATCTGTTACTCTTCCTTCTGTTTTATCTACAACTCTATATGGAGTTTCTATAAATCCATATTCATTAACTTTAGCATATGTAGCTAAAGAGTTTATAAGACCTATGTTTGGTCCTTCTGGAGTTTCTATAGGACACATTCTACCATAATGAGAGTGGTGAACGTCTCTTACTTCGAATCCAGCTCTTTCTCTTGATAGACCACCTGGTCCAAGAGCTGATAATCTTCTCTTATGAGTTAACTCAGATAATGGGTTTGTTTGATCCATGAACTGTGATAACTGTGAACTTCCAAAGAATTCTTTTATAGCTGCTGCTACTGGTCTTATGTTTATTAACTGTTGTGGAGTTATAGCTTCTTGGTCTTGAATAGTCATTCTTTCTTTAACTACTCTTTCCATTCTTGATAAACCAATTCTAAATTGATTTTGTAAAAGCTCTCCAACACTTCTTAATCTTCTATTTCCTAAATGGTCTATGTCATCTACATATCCAATATTATAAGCTAATCCTATTTGATAACTTATTGTAGCAAATATATCATCTTTAATTATATGCTTTGGAATAAGTCTTGTTATATTCTTTTTAATTTCTTCTTTTATAGTTTCTTCATCTGAATAGCTATCTAGAATTTCTCTTAGTGTTGGGTAGTGAACTAATTCTCTGATATTTAAATCTGATAAATCAAAATCCACACACTTATGTATATCTACAAAGTGATTACCTATAATTCTAATTACTCTGTCTTCAACTAAAACGTCAACTGAGTTTATACCTCTGTTTTGAATTTCTTCTGCTTTAGTTCTTGATATCTTTTCACCTTTTGCAACTAAAACTTCACCAGTTAATTTATCTATTATATCTTCTGCTGCTATTTGATTTGCAATTCTTAAACTTATTGCAAGTTTTTTGTTAAATTTATATCTTCCAACTCTTGATAAATCATATCTCTTAGCATCAAAGAATAAAGAATCTATTAAACTAATCGCACTATCAACTGTAGGTGGTTCACCTGGTCTTAATCTCTTATAGATTTCTAATAATGCTTCTTCTTTAGTCTTAGTATTGTCTTTTTCTATTGTAGCTTTGAATCTTTCTTCTTCTCCAAAATAATCAAGAAGTTCTTGATCGCTTCCAAAGCCCATAGCTCTTCCTAATATACTAATAGGAAGTTTTCTTGTTTTATCTATTCTTACATAGATAACATCATTTGAATCTGTTTCATACTCTAACCATGCACCTCTGTTAGGTATTACTGTTGCTGAGAACAGTTTTTTACCAGTTTTGTCTACATTATAGTTGTAATAAACTCCTGGTGATCTTACTAACTGAGAAACAATAACTCTTTCGGCACCATTAATTATAAAAGTTCCTTGCTCTGTCATTAATGGGAAGTCTCCCATGAATACCTCTTGTTCTTTTATTTCTCCAGTTTCTTTATTTTGAAGTCTTACAGCTACTTTTAGCGGTGCAGCATAAGTAGTGTCTCTTTCTTTACACTCTTCAACTGAATATTTTATGTTATCCATATCTAGAGTGTACCCTACAAATTCAAGCACAAGATTTCCAGTAAAGTTTGAGATAGGATTAATATCATCAAAAACCTCATAAAGTCCTGCATCTAAAAACCATTTGTAAGAATCTAATTGAATCTCAATTAGGTTTGGCATTTCAGCCACGTCTTTGACTTTTGCAAAGCTCATTCTCGTTCTTTTTCCAACTTGGACAGGATGTACCATCAACTTTCACCCCTTGTATAAACTAAAATAGCCAAAAGCATACTTTCCCTAAGGACCTATGCTTTCGGATTACATACAATATCATCTTTTTAGTATACCCATTTTTAAAGGTAGTATACATAAAATTCATATTCACTTTATACTATTACACAATAGTACATTTACTTATGGTATCATAGGCAATACCCATTGTCAATATTCTAAAAAAATTTACTTTAAATTATTTTTTAATTCAATCTTCTTGAGTTAAAAAAAAGAGGCACTACTAAGTACCTCTTTTAATATTTTTAAATTAAGCTTTAATTACTTAAGCTCTACTTCAGCTCCAACTTCAGCTAATTTAGCTTTCATTTCTTCAGCTTCTTCTTTAGCTACAGCTTCTTTTAATGTTTTAGGAGCTCCGTCAACTATTTCTTTAGCTTCTTTTAATCCTAAACCAGTTAATTCTCTAACTGCTTTGATTACTTTTATTTTGTTTGCACCAGCACTAGTTAATACTACGTCAAACTCTGATTTTTCTTCTGCAGCAGCACCTGCAGCAGCTCCGCCTACAACAGCAACTGGAGCAGCAGCGCTTACTCCGAATTCTTCTTCACAAGCTTTAACTAACTCGTTTAATTCTAAAACACTCATTTCTTTTATAGCTTCTATGATTTGCTCTTTTGTCATGATTCGCACCTCCGAATTTTCTTTCCTGTATTTTTATTTTTAATTTATTAATTATTCAGCAGATTCTTCTTTCTTGTCTGCTATTGCACTTAATAAGTATGCAAAGTTTGATAGTGGTGACTTGATACTTCCAAGAAGTTTTGCAAGTAACACTTCTCTTGAAGGTATAGCAGCAAGTTGTTCAGTTTGCTCTTTGTTGTAAACTGTTCCTTCTACTATAGCAGCTTTTAACTCAAGCTTTTTGTTTTCCTTAGCAAAATCGTTAAGGATTCTAGCTGGAGCAGTAGCATCTTCGTAACCGAAAGCTATTGAAACTGGACCTTCTAAGTATTCAACTAATCCATCAAAACCTAATTCTTTTGCAGCTAGAGTAACTAGTGTGTTTTTGTAAACTTTGTACTCAACACCTGCTTCTCTTAAGCTCTTTCTTAAGTTTGTATCTTGTTCTACTGTTAAACCTTGGTAGCTAGCAAGTACAACTGATTGAGCTTTTTCTAATTTCTCTTTAATTTCTGCAACTTTAGCTTCTTTTAATTGTCTGTTTTTGTTCACTGTGTCCACCTCCTCACAGTTTATTTAACTGCTTTATATAATAAGAAAAGTCTTCCCGTAGACATAGGAAGACTATTATATACACTATAATTGCCCTCGGTAGGTTGTTCTACGTTATGCTTTTTAAAAGCACCTACTGTCTACGGAAACTTTCATTCACTTTTTCAACAAGAATTATTTTAACAAATACTAAAACTTATGTCAAGCATTTTATTAAAATTAATCTAAAACTTTAGCTGGATTAACTTTAGCTCCAGGTCCCATAGTAGCTGAAACTGAAACTGATTTTAAGTATTGTCCTTTAGCAGCAGCTGGCTTAGCTTTTACTAAAGCATCCATTAAAGCTTTGAAGTTTTCAACTAATTTTTCAGTTCCGAAAGACTTCTTACCTATTGGACAGTGAACTATAGCAGTCTTATCTACTCTATACTCAACTTTACCTGCTTTGATTTCTTTTATAGCATTAGCTACATCAAATGTAACTGTTCCTGATTTTGGGTTTGGCATTAAACCTTTTGGTCCTAATACTCTACCTAATCTACCAACTACACCCATCATATCTGGAGTAGCAACAACTACATCATAGTCAAACCAGTTTTCACCTTGAATTTTTTGTACTAATTCGTCAGCTCCAACGAAATCTGCTCCTGCAGCTTCAGCTTCTTTAGCTTTCTCACCTTTAGCGAAAACTAAAACTTTAACATCTTTACCAGTTCCGTGTGGAAGAACAACAGCTCCTCTAACTTGTTGGTCAGCATGTCTTGGGTCTACACCTAATCTTACGTGTAATTCGATAGTTTCATCGAATTTAGCTTTTGCAGTTTTAACAGCAAGCTCTAAAGCTTCTGCTGGAGTATATAATGCATTTTTATCTATTAATTTTGAACTTTCAATATATTTCTTTCCCATTAATATAATCCTCCTTCGTGGTATTAGCGGTTTTTACCTCCCACCGATTTGAATAAATTATTCTACTACTACTACACCCATACTTCTAGCAGTACCTTCGATCATGCTCATTGCAGTTTCGATTGTTGCAGCATTTAAGTCTGGCATTTTTAATTCAGCAATTTTTCTTATTTGCTCTTTAGTGATGTTTCCAACTTTAGTTCTATTTGGAACACCTGATCCACTTTCTAAGCCTAATTCTTTCTTTATAAGAACTGCAGCTGGTGGAGTTTTTAATATGAAGCTGAATGATCTGTCTTGATATACAGTTATTACAACTGGTATTATTAAGCCAGCTTTATCAGCAGTCTTTGCGTTGAATTCTTTACAGAATCCCATTATGTTTACACCATGTTGACCTAAAGCTGGTCCTACTGGTGGTGCTGGTGTTGCTTTTCCTGCAGGAAGTTGAAGTTTTATCATTCCTGTTACTTTCTTAGCCATGAGTTTATTCCTCCTATACTGTGGTAATTATCGGACTTCCGCCCTCCCACTTGATCGAGACGTTAGTCTGATTTTTAATCTAATTTTTCTACTTGATTAAAATCTAGTTCAGCTAGAGTTTCTCTACCGAACATATCTACTAAGGCTTTTATTTTGCCTTTTTCAACATTTATTTCTTGGATTATAGCAGCAAAGCCACTTAAAGCTCCTGAAATAATGTTTATAGTTTCTCCTACCTCCAAGTCAATATCTATAGCAGTTTTCATTACTCCCATAGACTCTACCTCTTCATCGGTAAGTGGTACAGGTTTTGACCCTGGACCTACGAATCCAGTTACTCCTCTTGTATTTCTTACTACATACCAAGATTCATCTGTCATAACCATGTTTACTATAACATATCCTGGGAATTTTTTCTTTAAAGTAACTTTTATCTTACCATCTTTTTCTTCAGCACTCTCTTCCATAGGAACTTGAATGTCTAAAATTAAAGATTCTAAGTTTCTGTTCTCTATAGTTTTCTCAAGATTTGCTTTAACTTTATTTTCGTATCCTGAATATGTGTGTACTACGTACCATCTAGCTCTATCACTCATATATCATATCGGTGAATAAATCACCAAACCTCCTTTATATTATTTAAGTCCAAACACTAACTCAAAGAGGTTCTTAAATACAAAATCCATTGCTCCTATTAAAACAATAGATATTACAGTAAATACTATCACTGCAATAATGGCCTTTTTAGCTTCTTCTTTTGGTGGCCAAGTTATTCTTTTTAATTCAGCCTTAACCCCTCTAAAGAACTTTGTTATACCAAAGCCTCTGCTTTCTTCATTTACATTTTGCTTTGCAGCCATAAATTCACATCCTTAACACCATAATAATGCATTAGAATTTTCTCTCCAAAACACTACTTAGTTTCTCTGTGAAGAGTATGGCTCTTACAGAATTTGCAGTATTTTTTCATCTCTATTCTATTAGGATCGTTTTTCTTATTTTTCATAGTGTTATAGTTTCTTTGCTTGCACTCAGTACATGCTAAAGTTACTTTTACTCTCACGTTCAGCACCTCCAGTTTTGTTGTATATTAAAAGTAGTTCTAATCTACCAATACACTGCTAGTTAATTACTAAAATACATTATCATAAATATACACAAGTGTCAACAAACGTTGGCTATGTAAAGGACTAGGTTATTAAACCCAGTCCTTATTATGATAAACTATATGTTGTTTTGCTTAAAACTACTCGATTATTGAAGTAACAACTCCTGAACCTACAGTTCTTCCACCTTCTCTGATAGCGAATCTTAATCCTTCATCCATAGCG
>NZ_JBZEFA010000014.1:0-14564 GCF_058310255.1 Clostridium sp. TJA038
TTTTCAAAGACCATTTCTTTGTCGCCCTCAAGCGACTTTCTTAGTTTAACATCACTTTGAAACTTTGTCAACAACTTTTTTCAAAACTTTTAATTTGTTTTGTTAAGTTGTTTCCGCATCTCTTAGCGACGAGATTTATCTTACCATGTAAAAAAATAAGTTCTATTATAAAATTTCTTTATTTTTTAAAAGTATTTTAAAAATAATCAATTTTTCATAAAAATACTAATATTTTTGTATAAAGATACACTTGGATAAGTTGCTTTATATTTCTATTTATTAATATTCCAATTAAACATATTTATGTAAATTAATTTATTAAATTAAACTAATAGGCTCCCCAAAATAATATTTTTCTATCTTCTTTAAGGTGATAAATATAAAAATATAATAAATCTTATTTGATTATTACTTGTTATGAAAAATTAATAAGTATAAAATTTAAATATACTTTTGATAAAAATATTTTTATTTAAGGAGATTTTTAAATGGCTGCTAAATTTAATAATGATTGGGATGAACTATTAAAAGATGAATTTTCTAAAGAGTATTATCTAAAACTTAGAAACTTTCTTATAAATGAATATAAAACAAAAACAATATATCCTAATATGTACGACATATTTAATGCATTAAAATTTACACCATATAATGATGTAAAAGTTGTTATTTTAGGGCAAGATCCTTATCATGGTCCTAATCAAGCTCACGGATTTAGCTTTTCTGTTAAACCAGGGGTTAAAACTCCACCTTCTTTAAGAAATATGTTTAAAGAATTAAAGGATGACTTAGGTTGTTATATTCCAAATAACGGTTTCTTAGAATCTTGGGCTAAACAAGGTGTTCTTTTATTAAATACTGTATTAACTGTTAGAGAAGGGCAAGCGAACTCTCACAAAGGAAAGGGTTGGGAAATATTCACTGATAAAATAATAAAATTATTAAATCAAAGAAAGGAACCTGTAATATTTATACTTTGGGGAAGAAATGCTATATCAAAAGAAAATTTAATAAATAAAGATTTTCATAAAATAATAAAATCTGTTCATCCAAGCCCTCTTTCTGCAACTAGAGGATTTTTTGGTTCTAAACCTTTCTCAAAAACTAACGAATTTTTATTATCAATAGGAAAAGAACCTATAGACTGGCAAATTCCTAATATATAAAAATCATAAAAATAACATGGCATATATTAAAGTAATTTTCTTTTATACAGGAAACTTTTAAGGAACATATTAATATACTCTTAATAGAAGATATTAATATAAAGGGGTAATTCAATGAGTAATATTATAAATTTTGAAGAAGATTTCAACCTTGTTCCTATAAATCTTAAAGCAAAAAAAGATTTTTCATTCTTATCTATGGATGAAATAAAAACTTTAAATGAAAGTACTAAAATAGAAAAAAAACCTATTGTAAATAATAATATATTAAAAAAGGATTATATAAATAATTTATTTATGAAGAATTATTCTGAAACAACCTTTGTTAAGACTTTAATTGTTGTAAAGAAAAAAGAAGAATTATTCGACTAGATATTTTAGTTAAGAAATTACATAAATAAAACTCTTTATAAATTTATAAGAAGTTTTATTTATTCTTTCTTTAATTTAATTTTAATAAGCATAAGGTAGTAAATAAAAAAAAGAAGTAGTTTTTTTCTACTTCTTTTTCTTTATTAAAAGACTTATAGAGCATAGTAGGGGGGAATTAGCACTATATTTTTTCTATAAGTCTTAAATAAACTTAAATATAAATTTTTAAATCAATTTTAAAACTAAGATATATTCTTTAACTTCTTTATTTTAAAAACAAAGAATAATTGTTATATTTATAATATTATACCATGTTTTTTACTTTGTAAAGAGTTATTTATTACTATTTATTAAGTTATTTTTTAACATTTTATTCCTTTTATAGTAATCCTACTATTTTAGTGCCATGAAGTTCTTTAGCTCCAGTATATAATTGTAATTCATTATAATTTTCTTTAGTTACTCCTCCTCCAATTAGTATTATTATTTTATCCTTAGAATACCTAACTAAGTCCTTTAAAATATCTTTATTTTTATAAGCGTTTCCTTCTCCACCCTTTGTTAAAACTCTATCTACTCCTATACTTATAAGATTATCTAAAGCTTTAAACTTATCCTCTATTTCATCAAAAGCCATGTGGAAAGTTACACTTAAAGGACTAGCAAATTCAACAAACTCCTTAGTTAACTCAAAGTCTAATGTGTTATCTTCTTTTAAAAATCCAAAAACAACACCAGACACTCCTAACTTTTTGCAAAGTAATATATCATTTTTCATAATATCTAACTCTTCTTTACTATATACAAAGTTTCCTCCTCTTGGTCTAATAATAACATTTATATCTATATCTATATCTTCTTTACATTGAAGTATAGTACCATAGCTTGGAGTAGTTCCTCCCTCTAATAAATTATCACAAAGCTCTATTCTATCTGCTCCTAATTCAAAAGCTTTCTTCCCCTCTTTATAATTTCCAACACAAGCTTCTAATTTAATATTCATAATCCTCTCTCCTCCTCAGTAATGTTTCTTATTGATTCTAATTCTGTATTTTCTATGTTTATATTTCCCCCTCTTCTCTCAAAGCCTTTAAAGTCAAAATTTAAAAACATTAAATCAACTTTTTCTTCTCTTAATATTTCTAATATTTTTATGTTAACTTCCTCCTTAAGTTTTTCATATTTTAAATAATCTAACTCCTCTGTGTAAAAATATATAAATATACCAAAACCATAAGTTGAAAGTTCATTAAAACTTACTATTATTAAATTTTTATCTATTTTATCATGTTTTTTTAGCATATCTTCTATTTTATTAACAGAATTTTTTATACTTTCTATTTCTGTTTTATAATCCATTATAAATTTAAAATGAATTCTTCTTAAATTTCTTTGAGTCCAATTTATTATATTGCTATTTGCAAGTTTTGAATTTGGAACAGTTGCAATTGCCATAGAAAATGTTCTTATTCTTGTACTTCTAAAACTTATTTCCTCTACAATTCCTTCAACTTCTCCAGCCTGTATCCAATCACCAATTGCAAAGGGTTTATCTAACATAATTACCATGCCTCCAAAAAGATTAGAGCAAGTATCTTGAGCAGCTAATGCAAAGGCAACTCCACTAACTCCTAAACCTGCTATAAAGCCTGTAAATCCAAATTCATTAGCTATTATAATTATTCCAATTAAAAGAATTAGAAGTCTAATAACTATAGAAATAAAGGGAAAAACTATAGTATTGCCCCCTTGATTTTTATGAAGTTTAGAATAAAGAAGAGAATTTTCTAGAGTTAAATTGTATATAAAATACATAAAAGAAATTATTAAACCCACTCTTAAAATTTTAGGAGTATATAGAAATTTTATTCCTAAAGAATCTAAATTCATAACTTTAAAAATTGCATAAATCCCACCAAAAATAACCATTAATTTCAATGGATTTTCTAAAGCCTTAACTATTGTATTATCTAAATAATTTCTAGTTTTTTTTGCTCCTTTAATAAATATTTTAAATAAGTTTTTTATTAAGATTTTATTTATTACAAGTACTATTATTAAAATCAAAGCTATAGTTATTATCTCTTTAAAGTTTATAATTGTAACTCTCCCTAAAATTCTTTCTATCTCTTTCATGATAATCACCTCACTATTCTGCTTTTATTTTTTCCTTAAAGCTTTAATTTATTTTTAAATAGAAATAGACCTATATAAAATTTTTAATTTTATATAGGTCTATTAATTCCCACCTTTATACTATTTTATAAAAGTATGTGCTAACTTCCTTGAACTTATTTTTACTGTGGAGTATGTGCTTTTATATAAGATTTAACCTCTTCTGGCTTAATATTTAAAATTACTGCAAATTCTTCATTTATCAGCTTTTCAGCAACTTGCATAATTTCATCATCACCCTTACAAGCTTTTTTTCCATCTAATTTTCTTTTCTTTTTATCTAAATATATGCTCCTTATTAAAACAATTAAATCATCACAGTTTCCACTTCTAAGCATTGTTTTAAACTCATCATTTCTTTGTCTATCATTATCTATCCATAAAGTTTCTGTATCTGGAATATTATTTATAATAGATTCTACATCCTCTTTAGATAAAAGAGTTCTCATAGAAATCTTCTTATTATCAACAGGAATTTTAATTACTGTTTTTTTGGGATACTTAGAATAAACGGGGCTTAAAACATAGTATTCCTTTTCAGTATTATTCATAAGATTTTCTTTAGTAATATCTATAACCTGACAAACGCCAACTGTTCCATACATTATATAATCATTAATTTTAAACAATAAAATTTCACCTTCCTTAAATTAAAATTTTGTCTTATGTAAGATTTAAAGACTTTTTTCACCTTTTAACTCAAGTAGTTAGTCTTATACTTTTCTAAAATAAAAAAAGTAGTCTTAACAACTGGAATTACGTCATTAAAACTACACGCTGCATATTTATATTTTACCACATTAAAAATATTTAATGTATGTAAATATTTTATTTTTAAATTTTTTATAAAATTAATAAATATATCTATTCATATTTTCACTATAATACATCTTATATTTAAGATTTACCTATATTAATAATCGAAATTAATTATAAAGCTTAATTTCATTACTCTTGGCATATTAAAAACAATAGTTTTATAATTAAAATATATACAAATTTTTGGAGATGATTTTATGGATTATAAAATAAATAAACTAAAAGAAATAATAGAAAATAGTGAGAATATAGTATTTTTTGGTGGTGCAGGAGTTTCTACAGAAAGTGGTATTCCTGATTTTAGAAGTGCTAAAGGCTTATTTAATGAAAAACTTAATATAAATTTTACTCCTGAAGAAGTTGTTTCTCATAGCTTTTTTGAAAAATATCCAAAAGAATTTTTTAAATTTTATAAAGATAAACTTATTTACCCTAATGCAAAACCTAATGATGCCCATATTGCTTTAGCAAAACTTGAAGAAAGGGGAAAACTAAAAGCAATAGTAACTCAAAATATAGATGGACTTCACCAAAAAGCAGGAAGTAAAAATGTTTTTGAACTTCATGGCTCTGTTCTTAGAAACTATTGTGTAGATTGTAATGCTTTTTATGATGAGCAATTCATTCTTAAATCTGAAGGAGTACCAAAGTGTATTAAATGTGGAAGTATAGTTAAACCTGATGTAGTTTTATATGAAGAACCCTTAGATGACAATATTATTAGAGGTTCTATTGATGCTATTTCAAAGGCAGATACTCTTATAATAGGAGGAACATCTCTTATTGTTTATCCTGCTGCAGGACTTATAAACTATTTTAGAGGAAAGAATTTAGTTTTAATAAATAAAAGTTCAACCTCTGCTGACTCTAAGGCTAACTTAGTTATAAATGATTCAATTGGTAAAGTATTAAAAAAGGTTGTTGAATAAAAGAAAGGGCTAATATTTATTTATATTTTAATAGCTCTTTATAAGTATAAGCTCTAAAAAATTATGTAATTAATTTTTACTTTAAGCAATATATTATATTAAACACTAATTCTTAAGGAGTATCATTAATTGATTTACTTTTGTATATTTATAATAATACTTGCTATGGCATCTATAATATTTATTTATTATCAATGCAATATAAAAATTACAGAATATAAAAGACAAATACTAACATTAACAAATCAACTTTCAAAGTATAAAGATACTGCTTATAAAAATAATAAAAATCAAAAAAAAACTTTAATAATAAATTTTAATACACCTGAATTTAAATATGGAATAGTATTACCTAATACTGCTATTTTTCTATCTCCTTCAGAAGAATCTATAGTAATTGCAAAGACTAAAGGTAAGCATCAGGTAAAAATACTAGATGAAGCTGAAATAAATAAAGAAATTTTTTATTACTCCTTATTAAATACAGAATCAAAAATAAACTGTAATGGCTGGATAAAAAAAAGTCAGTTTTCTATGCTTATGGAGGATAATAATATTTAAAATTTCTATACTTAATTCAACTTAATAAATTTAAAATAATAAAACACTAGCTTTAAGCTAGTGTTTTATTATTTTAAATTTATTTTAGTGTTTCACTACTTTCTCCTAATAAAATTGTTTTTTCACTTGGAATAAACTCCCCTGTGTTATTATTTCTACCTTGTAAAAAATATCTTTCATCCTTCTGTCCCATTGTATCAATAGCCTTATCACAAAGTTCTCCTATTTTTCCACCCTTACATCTATTTATTATTAAACTAACCTTTGTATCTTCAAAGTCTGATAGCATATAATAATCTCCATTACTATCTCCTCCAGCAATCACAGGACCTTTTTTATGAACTGGAACTAAAAATTTATTTATAGTTTCTGTTTTTCCTTTACCTTGAGTTTGAAAATAATCAGGATTTAACTCTGCCTTAATTCTTCCATCCTCTGTTTTTAGAAGTTCCATAGCATATATATTTTCCTTTGGAAGTTCATAACCATATTTAGGATTAGTAGCAAACTCTTTAACTACATCAATATAAGATGCTGAACATATGTAAACATCTATTCCATTTTTCATTAAAGTTTTATATAGATTTTGTTGCTCTTTTATAGTTCTTAAACCTGTATCAAAAGTAACTGAAACAACCCCTGCCTTTCCTGGCATATTTTCACTACTTGTCCAAGTTTCAACCCCTAGTTTTTCTTTTAGCCAATAATCATTAGATTTTTCAGTAAGCTTAGCTACCTCATCAGAAGTCATACCTTTAAAAAGATATGTAACCCAAGGATAACTAACATCTGAACTAAAAGACTCTCCTATAGCACTATATAAATATCTAAGCTTTGCTTTAAAATCCATATATTGCTCATCTTTTTGAATTTCTTCTAAGGATTTATCTCCCTTAAACCCTTTATAATTATCATATAAATATCTATAATCCTTTATAATATCTTCTGATATACTATCTATATTCACAGGTTTCCCCTCTTTATTATTACACTTATCTGAAAAGTTATCTTTTGGTATATTTGTCTTTATAACCTCTTCTAACTCCTCTGGAGTCATTTTAAATTCTAAATTTGTTAATTGATAGGCAAGTAAAGCCTCTTCAACATCATTCATTATTGTTGTGTTATCCCAATCAAACACTGCATAAGGCTTTTCCTTATCATTATATCCCTTACTATCTTTACCATATTCTTTTATTACCTTTTCTAAAGCACTATAGTTATTACTATACCAATTTAACTCCTCTAGTCCATAATTATCTTTTTCATCTTTCTTTTCTTCAACATTAACCTTTGAATCACTAGAACTATCATTATTTGTGTTATTATTTCCACAAGAAACAAATGAGAATGCAACTACAGATGATAAAATAGAAGATAAAATTATCTTTTTTACATTTTTCATAATACCCCTCCTAAAAACTCTATTCTCTTTTATTTTTAACTTTTAATGAGAATCTATTATTTTTAGGTACCTTAAACGTTTACAAACTCTCATGATTATTATACCAAATATTTTATAAATATACAGTATTTTTTGAATTTTTATTGAATTTTTATTGAATTTTTTAATATTTTATCCATATATTTTCTAATAAAAACAGGTTTATACTAAAAATTAAATTAAATAATTAGTATAAACCTTATAAAAACTATCTTTTTAAAAAGGAAAATAACCCTTTTTTCTTCTTTTTAATTTTTTCTCCACTAAATACAACATCTTTATTATTTATTAAGGAAAGCGCATTTTCTTCAAACTTTTTGCTTATTCCAGGAACTAAGCTTTCTGCTGCTTCACAAGCTTCCCTTAAATCTGTATTTCTTCCTCCGCTAGTATGAGCATCAGAACCAATAAAACTATATATGTTGTGCTTTAAAAATAATTCTGCAGTTTTTTTAACATCTCTACCAAAAAAGCCAGTTAAACTTCCTCCATTTAATTGAAATAAATATCCTTCTTCAATAAATTGATTTATAAGTTCATGGTTATTTATAAAATCAGAATATCTTTCTACATGGGCAATTACAGGAACTATCCCTCTTATTTTCAACTCATATAATTCATTTATTGCTTTTTGAAAATTTATTTTATCCATAGGAAATTCTATTAACATATATTTTGACTTAGCTAAAGTCCCTATGTCTCCTAAATCATAATCTTCTAGAATATAATTATTAAAAAATATCTCTTGCCCTTGATAAATTTCAATCTTTAATTTATTATCCCTAGCTAATTTATTTAATTCATTTACTTTATCTTTTAAATCTTTATAACTCTCAGTCCAGTATCCTTTAAAAAAATGAGGAGTTGCTATTATTTTTGTTGTGCCAGATTCCTCTGCTTTTTTTAACATCTCTAAAGACATCTCAATACTTTTTGAACCATCATCTATATTAGGTATTATATGTGAATGTATATCTATCATATCTTCCTCCTTAAACAATCTCTAAAAGAATTTAATAACTCTCTTAAAGTAGAATTTAAATATATAAAACAATAAAAATCTTTTTTCAATCAAAAATTTTATATGAATATTTTACCATATTTTACTGTTAAATAACATTAGATTATAATAACAATTTAATAACAAAAAAATAATAAAAGCTATATAATTTTATGCCTTCATACTATTTTTTTAGCATAAAAAATATAGCTTTTATTTTTCAATTTATTTTTCAAAACTTTTCAATTTCTCACATAAAAGTTCTATTGTATCACTTCTATTTCTTAATTCTTCTTCATAAAAAGAATTTATCCTATAATTTAAAATCAATATTAAATTTAATATATTTTCAGAAAAACTTAATTCAAATTCTTTTTCCTTTTCTTCTTCCTTAAGACTTTCATAAATTTCTTTAATTTTAAAATTAGAATTATCCATAAAGAAAGCTTCTTCTATAAATTTACTAGCCTTATCTATTTCTCCCATTTTACCATATAACAAAGCTAAAAGAATTCTTACCTCAATTAAATCACCTTTTAATTTATAAACTTCCTCTAAAAGCTCAATAGATTTATTATATTCCTTATCTCTTATTAAGTTTACTCCTTCTTTAAATTTACTCTCTAAAAGTTTAAACTCTTCACTTTCCATATAATCTAAAAAACTAATAGCTTTATTATTAATCTCCATAGTTACACTTTCTTTAAAGTAATATTTAGCTCCTTTAAAATCACAATACATATATTTTATTATGCCTAGTATATTTAGAAAATCTATATTTCTTATTTTCTTAAAATAAATATTTTCTAAAAAGTTTTCAGCTTCTTTTAAATTCTTACTTAATACTAAATTAAGGACATAATCATATATATAATCTAAATTTAAATTCATATGACACCTATAAATTTAATTTACAAAGTCAAAAAGAAAGTCTGTAAGTTCCTCATCTAATTTCATAAGGGCTCTCTTATCCTTATCCTCTATTGCATTTTTCATGTTACCCATTATTTCCTCAAGTTTTTCTCTTTCTGCACTTGGAAGCATAGGAATTTTCTTTTCTGCTAATTTAAAATTAGGCTCTACTAATTTAAATAAATTATCATTTTTCCAAGATATTAAACTTTTATTTTCATTCTTTAAAACTATCTCCTTAGCTTCCTCCTTATTTCTATCTTCCTTAAATTTAGTAGACATAATTTTTGAAATTTCTTCTCCTGTAGAAAGAATCTCTGCTGAAACATTTAATATTCCATTTAAATCATAAGTAAATGTAATATCTATTTTTTCTTTTCCTGTACTAGCTTTAGGAATTCCTGCTAATATAAATTCATCTATTAAGGTATTATCACTTGTATATCTGCTCTCTCCTTCATAAACACTTACTAAAACTTCTGTTTGATTATCCATAACTGTGCAGTATCTCTTTGTAACAATTGCAGGTAATTTAGAATCTCTATCAATTATCGGATCAAATATCCCTCCCTTTAACTCTACTCCTAGGGTATAATTACAAGTATCAGTAACTATTATTACACTAGATGAATCTCCAAGGGGAATATCATTTTTAATAGCAGCTTGTACTGAAGCACCTAAAGCAACAGCCTCATCTGGATTTACTCCCTTTGCAATCTTTCCATTAAAATTTTTATCTAACATATTTCTTACATAAGGTATTCTACTAGAACCACCAACTAAAAGAACAATGTCTATACTATCCTCTGTAAGATTTGCATCACTTAAAGCCTCTGAAACTATATCATAAGTAGAATCTATTATATCTTTTATATTTTCTTCAAATTCTTCTCTTGTTAAAACCATTTCTAAGTTTATAGGATTATTATCCTTATCTGCACTTATATAAGGTAAAACAATTTCTGCCATCTTAGATGTAGATAAAGTCTTTTTAGCCTCCTCTACCCCCTCTTTAAGTCTTGCTAAAATTCTACTATCTTCTAAGTTTAGTTTTACTCCTGTAGACTTATTAAACTCTTTAACTACATAGTCTATTAATTTATCATCAATATCTTTTCCACCTAAATAATTATTTCCTCTACTAACCTTTACATCTAAAACTCCATTAAACATCTCTAATATAGTAACATCAAAGGTACCTCCACCAAAATCATAAACTAATATATTACCATTTTTATCTAAGTTATCTAAGCCATAGGCCATAGCAGCAGCTGTTGGCTCATTTATTATTCTCTCAACCTTAAAACCTGCTAGTTCTCCTGCACTTTTTGTAGCTTTTCTTTGTATATCGTTAAAATTAGCAGGAACAGTTATTACTGCTTCTTCAACTTCTTCTCCTAAAAAATACTCAGCAATCTCCTTTAATCTTTTTAATATAAGCGCTGAAATTTCCTCTGGTCTATACTCTTTACCCTGAATATTAATAATATTATTTGTTCCCATAATTCTTTTAACTTCTGAAACAGTTAATTCAGGTTTTAATAAAATTTGATTTTTAGCTTTTTTTCCAACTCTTATATCATCTCCTTCTATAGAGACTACAGAAGGTATAGCATGTTCATCTCCCTCTTCAATATTTCTTATTATACAAGGCTTTCCATCTTTAACATAAGCAATTTCTGAAGTTGTTGTACCTAAATCAATACCTATTATTTTTCCCATTAAATTTCCTCCTTATTTTTAACTACTACTACCTGAGCCACTCGCTCAATTCTTCCCTTGTATATGTATCCAAATTTTAAAACCTCGTTTATTTCAAAATCTTCTTTTTCCTTATTCCAAATAGTGCTAACACATTCATGTAAGTTTTCATCAAATATATTTTCTTTTTCATCAATAAGAATCATATCTAAATTTATTAAATTCTTTTTTATTGTGTTTAATAAATTACTCATAGCTTTTTTTAAATTTTCGTCCTTAGATTTTTCGCTAAAATCTTTTATATACTTTATATTATCAACTATAGAAATTAACCCTTTAACAAGTTTCTTTTCTCTTAGTTCTAACTCTCTATTAAGTCTTTTATATCTAATATCTTCTTCTTTTTTTTTATTAATTTCTTCCTTAATCTCATTAATCTCTTTTCTAACCTTAAAAAACTCCTCAAAATACTCTTGATTTATACTTTCATTTTGTATTGCTATTTTTTTTATTGAACTTTTTAAGTCCTTAATATCTTTATCTTCAAAATAAATTTCTTTATACTCTTTTTCTTTACATATATCCCTTAAAACTTTCTCATAATTCACCTAAATCCCCCCCCTTATTTTATTTCTCAAATTATCTTTTAAATTCTTAAATAAACCTTTAGAGGGACTATTATTTTCATTATTAATAAAAGTATCCTTTACTCTTTTATCCTCTTCCTTATTTCTATTTATTCTTTTTATCTTGCTATACCTACTTAAAATTTTTTCATTTATTTCCTTAGTTTCTAAATAAACATTTCTATAATCCTTCTTTAACTTTCCTATTGAATTTATTAATTCATGATTTTCAAAGCTAAAATTTTCAAAAAATATTAAGTTTATATTCTCAACATCCTTATTAAAATTAACATCACCTTTTAAAAATTTGTTTACCCCATTATAAAATATAATCTTTTTATAATTTCTATCTATTTCTTTATCCTCATATAACCTAGAAAGTTCTAAAAAACTTCTTCTAAAATACATTATTTTGCTTAAAGTTTTCTTATCCTTTTTTTCATCTATTAAAACTAAAGCTGTTACTGTAAGCTTAGAACCATTTTTAAAATGAAATTCTTTTAAAAATCTATCTAATAAAGAAAAAATATCTTCCTTTATTTCCTCATAATCTTCCTTTAAACTATATTCACTTAAAGCTCTACAAACTTTTTCAAAATCACTTTTTAAATTTAACCTGTCTGCTACATCTAAAAATTTAATATATATCTTATATTTTTTAGAATTTATATTTTCATTTTCTATCCCTTTTCTAAGAACTTTAAGAGCATTTTTATAATCTTTTTTTTCATAACTGTTATAAATATTAAATAATTTAATATAAAAATCTACCTCTGCATTTTTTAAATTCAAGCTCTTTTTTAATACATTTTCTAAGCCTTCATAATCCTCGCTTTCCTCATAAAGCTTTATTAAAAATTTATAATAGTCTATATTATTTGGTTCAGCTATAATAAGTTCTTTTATTAACTTAGCAGACCTTTTATAATTTTTAACCTTCATTAAAGCTAAAGCTAAATCTCTCTTTATTCTTGAATGATTAGGATAATTTTTTAAAACCTCTTGAAAATTTAAAATAGCTAAATTATAATCTTCATTTTTTAAAGCATCTAAAGCTTGATCTAATATCCTCTTTCTTTCACTATCAAAGTTATCTAAAATATATTCTTCTTTCTTAGCTTTATCTATTAAAATTTCATAGGCATCCCGTATAAATCTATATTCCTTAGGAGATTTTTCAGGTGGATATTTTTTAGTCATAGCAAAATATGCTTTTTTAATTTCATTATCAGAGGCATCTATTTGAATATTTAATTCTTTAAAATAATCTATCATATACTCCTCCTAAAAATAATAAACAATAATCTCTATACCATAACTTTATTTCAGTAAAACTAATAATATTCATCTCTTAAAATAAAATTCTTTATAAAAGTAAACTTAATATTTTATTTAAAGTAGTAAATCTATAAAAATATCTATATAAAATAAAATAGGATTAAAAGTAAAATACTAAAAATTCTTAGTTTATTACTTTTAATCCTATTTTTATATTTTATAAAATTTTAATTAAAAACTAGTAGCTGTACTTTTTGAAAACTTTATAGAAGTAAATACTACAAAAATAATTCCTAATATAAGTAAAGCTATAAGCATAAATGGATATTTACTAATGACTAAAGGAAGTACTAACATTCCTAATAAATTAAAAATTATATGGACTGTTATATTTCCAAAAATTGAATTAGAATACATGTAAATAAAAGCTAATAAAATTCCTAAAATAAAGGTATATATTCCTTGAACTAAGTTTAAATGCATAACTGCAAAAATTAATGCTTGAAGAGAGATTGCAAGTTTTATATTATAATTTTTTCTTAAATATCCAAAAATCAATCCTCTAAAAACTATCTCTTCATATATAGGAATTAAAAATATAGCTACAAAAATTTCAACTGCTGACCCTCTTGCTAATGCCATAGTTTGTGAAACCTTAGCATAACTAGGTACTAATTGACTTAATATAGCAGCTAAAGCTAATAATAATATACTTATTCCTGCACTAAAAAATAATATGTAAATATATTTTTTAAAAGATATTTTTCTTAAACTTATTTCTTTAATAAGTCTATCTTTTGAAGGAATCAATATAATTGCTATTAATATTAAAGTAAATATATCACCCAAAATAGTTAAGACAAATATATTTTTTTGGAATAAAGCAATATTATTCTTAGTAACTCCAATAAATAATCCTTGAATAAATCCTACAACAAATAAATTAAGAATTGGAAATCCTAAGCATACTCCTAATGTTTTTAAAAATTTTTTCATAAGTATCTCCTTTTTAAATTTAATGATTAATAAATTTAAAATTACTCCTATTTTATATTTTAAATCATTCAAAGGAATAATCTGTCTTTTAATGTTAATTATAAACAGTAATGTATTTTTTGTAAACTTTTATATAATTTATTCATATTTAACATATTTCTTTAAAAAGAAAAAAGACATCATAAATCAATTAAATTTATGATGTCTTATCTTTTTTATTAAATTGGTAAGTCTTTTTATTTTTTAGATTTATCTTTTTTTCTAAATAATAATTTTAATCCTGCTAATATTGAAGCTAAACTTACTAATGGTAATGGATTAGCAACCCCTGTATTAGGTAATTGTTCTACAGCATTATCATTGTTTCCATTATTGCTTTCATTGTTACTTTCATTGTTATTTTCGTTATTGTTTCCATTATTATTTTCATTATTACTTTCATCATCAACTACAGTAACAGTAATTGTCTTAGTTACTGATGCTCCATTACTATCTGTTACTTTATAAGTTACCTTATAAGTTCCAGCCTTATTCATATCTACATTATTGTATATAATGTTTGCTTCTGTTAACTTAATATCCTTA
>NZ_JBZEFA010000015.1:0-13965 GCF_058310255.1 Clostridium sp. TJA038
TTCTGTTTAATTTTCAAAGACCATTTCTTTGTCGCCCTCAAGCGACTTTCTTAGTTTAACATCACTTTGAAACTTTGTCAACAACTTTTTTTCAAAACTTTTAATTTATTTTGTTAAGTTGTTTCCGCATCTCTTAGCGACGAGATTTATCTTACCATGTTACTAAATATAATTTATAATATTTTTTATTATTTATCATATTTATTTTTAAAATACTATAAAATTCATCAAATTACTATGTTTTTCTTATGATGATACACCAGGTTTTGTTTTCTTTATTTTAATTGAATTAAATTACATCTATTACATTTTAATAAAATAAATTTATTTAAATTAATATCTATTTTATAAAAAAACCATAGAAGGGCTAAATATTTATCCCTTCTATGGTTTTTTATTTTATATTAAAATCATATATTATTATCTATATTTATATAATTATTCCCGCTCCTGGTCCTAAAGGTAACTTAAATACATACCAAATCATTAATAAAATTGTCCATCCTATCAATAATGATACTGAATAAGGAACCATTGTAGATATCATTGTACCCATACCAGCTTTTTTATCATACTTTTCACTAAATGAAACAATTAATGCAAAATAAGTCATAAGAGGAGATATTATATTTGTTGTAGAGTCTCCTATTCTATAAGCCATTTGTGTCATCTCTGGACTTATACTAACACCCATAAGCATAGGAACAAATATAGGTGCCATTATAGCCCATTTCGCTGAGGCTGAACCCATAAATAAATTTATAAAAGCTGTTACAAGTATAAATCCTACTAATAAAGGTATTCCTTGAATTCCTGTTGCCTTTAAAAACTCTGCTCCTTTAACAGCAATTACAGTTCCTAAATTTGTTTTTCCAAAATATGCAACGAATTGAGCTGCAAAAAATACTAAGACTATATATGAACCCATTGTAGACATGGTTTTACTCATTTCACCTATTATATCTTTATCATTTTTTATCTTACCTGCACCAATTCCATATCCAACTCCTGCTAATAAGAATATAAAAGCAATAGATACAACTATAGAGTTCATAAAAGGTGAACTTAAAATTTCGCCTGTCTCTGGATTTCTTAAAATTCCATTAGGAGGTACAACTAATATCCCTATTATTATAATACCAACTAAAGCAAATAGTCCTGCAAATTTTAATCCTCTCTTTTCTTTTTTATCAAGAGGTTTCATTGCATCTTCATCACCTTCAATAAGTTCTCCCTTGTATTTTCCTAATCTAGGTTCAACTATTTTTTCTGTAACTAATGTACCTATTATAGTTATTACAAAAGTTGAAGCCATTATAAAGTACCAGTTTCCTACTGGTGATGCTGTATATGAAGGATTAAACATTCTCGCTCCTTCTGTTGTCATTCCAGCTAATAAAGCATCTACAGGACCTGGGAAAAGATTTGCACTAAATCCACCTGAAACCCCTGCAAAAGCAGCTGCTATCCCAGCTAATGGATGTCTTCCACAGCTCATAAATATTACAGCTCCTAAAGGAACAAGAACAACATATCCAGCATCAGAAGCTATACTTGACATAACGCCTGCAAAAACAACAACCATAGTTACTAAGCTTTTTGGTGTCTTTAAAACTAATCTTCTTAAAGCTGTTCCTATAAGTCCAGTTCCCTCTGCTACTCCAACACCTAACATAGCAACTAAAACAGTTCCTAGTGCAGCAAAGCTTGTAAAATTACTTATTAAAGATTCAAATATATATCTTATCCCATCTGCTGTTAGCAAACTTTGAACAGATACTGTAATTTCTTTAATTTCTTTTGTTGCATTATCTATTCCTTCATAAGTAACTGAAACACCTTTAGATGCTAAAAAATGAGATAAGATTATAACTGCTAAACAAAGTATTACGAAGATAGTAGCTGGATGAGGGAGTTTATTTCCTACCTTTTCTATAAACCCTAATATTCCACTACTTTTTTTACTAGCCCCTTTTGTAGCCTTCAAATTTAATATACCCCCTTTTAATGATTATTGATTTTGCCCCAACAACAATCATCAAAATTTATTATTATTTTAATTTATTATATCATTTTTTGATAATATTTCAATATAATTACTTTTTTATAACAAAATGTTAATAATTAAGCTTATTTTCTGATAGTTTTCTCACTTTATTTCATTAAAGAAATTTTATTGTTTTTAATAAACCTCCCTATTTGACTGTATTTTTATTGATAATATTATTTTATGCTTCATAATTAATATAGTTTAATACTTTATTTTTTTATTTTTATAATATATTTTTTATAAACTGTTTAGAATTGGTAGTTATTGAAATAATTAATGTTAAAATAATATTTAGTACTATATTTATAGGGAGGGATTATTATAAACTATACAACCACCTTTTTATATATAGCATTTATAATAAATGTAATCTTATCTATAATTATTGTTGTTTTAGAAAGAAAACAACCTGAAAAAACAATAGCATGGCTATTAATACTAACACTTCTACCTCCTATTGGATTAATTTTATATATTTTTTTAGGGCGTAATTGGAAAAGAAATAAATTAAATGACAGAATAGACCCTAAAATAAAAGATTTAATAAGTCCAATTTTAGATGAATATCCTGAAAAACAGTATGTATCTTTAATGGAGCTATTAGCTTTTAATAGCGATTCACCAATTTTTATAAATAATGATATAAAAATTTATAAAGATGGAGTAGATAAATTTAAAGATTTAAAAGAAGAATTACTTAAAGCAAAACATCATATACACTTAGAGTACTATATAGTAAATAGCGACGAAATAGGAAATGAAATAAAGGATATATTAATACAAAAATCCTTAGAAGGTGTTAAGGTGAGATTTATTATTGATAAAGTTGGTTCAAGTAGCTTAAAAAGAACATATATTAAGGAATTAAAAAATGCTGGAGTATCTGTAGTTATGTATTCTTACTTTTTAGCCCCTCTTCTAAAGATAATAAATACCCAGATAAATTATAGAAACCACAGAAAAATAGTCGTAATAGACGGACAAGTAGGCTTTCTAGGAGGTATTAACATAGGAGATGAATACCTTGGAAAGAATAAAAAATTCGGATATTGGAGAGATACTCATTTAAGAATAAAAGGAGATTTTGTGTTAGCTCTCCAAGCTGTATTTCTAGATGATTTCATAACTATAGAAAAAGCTAATAATAGCTATACCTTTTATGATAAAGAATTTTATAGATATTTTCCTGAAAACACTAATGTTCATAAAAAAGTGCTTATGCAGTTAGTTAAAAGTGGTCCTGACTCTACCTTTCCTGCTATAATGCAAAGCATATTAAAAATGATAATGAATGCAAGAGAAAATATATATATAACAACTCCTTATTTTGTTCCTCCTTCAAGTTTAATGGAGGCACTTAAAATTGCCTCTTTAAGTGGAGTTGATGTTAAAATTATTTTTCCTGAAAAATCAGACCATATAATGGTGAATAAAGCTTCTAGAAGTTATCTTTCTGAACTTATGGATTGTGGTATTGAAGTTTATCTTTATGATAAAAATTCTTTTATCCACTCTAAAACAATGACAATAGATGGTAAGATATGCACCTTAGGTACTGCTAATATGGATATAAGAAGTTTTGAACTTAACTATGAAATAAATACAGTTATATATGATAAAGATATAACAAATAATATAGATTCTTTATTTTTTGAAGACTTGTTAAAATGTAGACACTTTAAAATTGAAGAGTATGAAACCTCAAATAAGTTTAATAAATTTGTAGAAGGCTTTGCTAGAATTTTTTCTGCTCTTTTATAAAAAAAGCTTACTAATTACTAAAATAAAGACTTTAGTAATATGTAAGCTTTTAATTTATAGAATATACTATCTTCTACTAAAAAATTTATTTTTTAAAAATGTTAGTAATAATCCAAAGGCACCACCAGAAGTATCTATAAGAACATCTTTAAATTGTCCACTTCTTCCCTCTACAAATAACTGATGAAACTCATCACTACAGGCATAAACAAATACTATAACTAAAGCATAGAAGTATGCTTTTTTCTTATTTATATATAACCTTAAAAGATTATAAGCTAAGAAATAAAGTATCATATATTCTGTAAAGTGTGCCCCTTTTCTTATGATATAAGTGGACATTTCTCCAAAACTACTATTTAAATCTATTCCAAGCATACTAAATAAATTAACTACAAACCCACTTTGTTTAGAAGAAACCTCTCCAACTTGATTTGACATAAAAAATATAAACGCCATCCATAGTATCATCAAAATCCATGCAATTATTTTTTTTCTTTTATTATCCATATTATCTCCTTTTTTACTTTTGTATAACTTAAATTTAAATGATACTATGATTTATTTCAAGTTTATATTACATTAGGTTTACTTAAAACCATAGGACAATAATCAAGTCCTACAATCTTTTCTGTATCTCTTATTACAGCAGCTTTATCTGTTATTATTTTATCTAAATAAGCACATTCTCCTATAATAGTTTCCTGCATTATAATACAATTTTTTATAATAGATTCAGGTCCTACATAAACCCTTCTTCCAATTATACAGTTTTCAACTTCCCCTTCAATATAAGAGCCATTTGCTATAATAGAGTTAGTTACCTTACTATTTCTAGTATAATGCGTTGGTCCTTCATCTCTAGATTTTGTATATATAGGGTCATTATCTATAAATAATTCTTTATAAATCTCTTCATTTAATAAATCCATGTTAGCCTTGTAATATGATTTTAAGGAATTTACGCAACTTAAATACCCTTTAAATTCAAATCCTTTAACTCTCATATTATCTAAAGAAGCACTTAAATAACTTTTAAATTTCCTGTGAGAACCTAATCTTATACACTCATATATTATTTCTATAAGTAAGTCTGTTCTTAATATATACATTTCCATACTTATATTACTCTTTTCTTCTCTTCCTAAATTCTTACCTATACTTTTTATAAAGCCATTTTCATCAAAATTTAAAACATCACAATCAATAAAATTAGCTTCTGCATCACTAACACTTTTATATATTATGGTAACATCATTATCCTCTTCTTTATGATATTTTAATGCCTCCTTTAAATCCATATTACAAATCATATATGAAGGAGCCATAAGCACATACTCTCTTCTACTTTTAGTTAGAAAATCTAAATTTTCATAAAGATTAGTTATATCATCATAATAG
Source organism: Clostridium sp. TJA038 (assembly GCF_058310255.1). Classification (NCBI taxonomy): domain Bacteria; kingdom Bacillati; phylum Bacillota; class Clostridia; order Eubacteriales; family Clostridiaceae; genus Clostridium; species Clostridium sp. TJA038. Next base: position 5,213 of record NZ_JBZEFA010000015.1, read on the forward strand.
GGATCTCTTTCTCCAAAGTTAAAAACTCTTAACCCGTCTCTTTTTCTGTGTAAATCCCATGGTCTTCCATTAGTTAAATGGTCAACTAATGAACGTGATTTATTTTTACTTAAAATTCCTAAAGATTCTATTCCAGCATTAGTCATATTAGATAATATAAAGTCAATAACTCTATATCTACCTGCTATTGGAACTGCTGCTAAAGGTCTATTTTTTGCTAACTCTCCAATTTTACTTTCATTTTCATCAAGATTTATTATGCCTATACAGTTATTCATTAAACTACTCCCCCTAAAATCAAAAATACTATCTTACCATAGAAACCTCTTCTATTATTTCTTTATTTTTTATTAAAACTTCTTTAGAGGCTATAACTGCAATTTTATCTCCATCTCCAATCTTACACCCTTTTCCTACCATAGCCTCACTTCCTATAATTGCTTTTTCTATTGAAACTCCATCTTCTATTTTTGTATTTGGCATTATAACCGCATCTTTAATAACTGCATTTTTTCCTACATAAACTCCTTGAAATAAAACTGAATTTTCTACCTTTCCATGAACTATACAACCTTCTACCATTAAAGATGATTTTATCTCTGCATCTTTTCCTATAAATTGAGCAGGTCTTACTGGGTTTGCTGAATATATTCTCCACTCACTATCATAAAGACTTAATTCATCTTCATATTTTAATAAATCCATATTAGCTTCCCAAAGACTTTCTATAGTTCCAACATCCTTCCAGTAACCTTTAAAAGGATATGCTATAAGCCTCTTACCTGCATTTAACATTTTAGGAATTATGTTTTTCCCAAAGTCATTGCTTGAACTTTTATCTAACTCATCCTCTTCTAAAAATTTCTTTAAAACTTTCCAGTTGAAAATATATATTCCCATTGAAGCATTTGTACTCTTTGGATTTTTTGGTTTTTCTTCAAATTCATATATTGAAAAATCTTCTCTTGTATTCATTATTCCAAATCTACTAGCTTCATTAAGAGGAACATTTATTACAGCTATAGTAGCATCTGCTTTTTTCTCCTTATGCATATTTAACATTTTATCGTAATCCATTTTATAAATATGGTCTCCTGATAAAATAAGAACATATTCTGGATTATATCTTTCTATAAATTCAATATTTTGATAAATTGCATTAGCAGTTCCTTTATACCAATCTCCACCTTTTTCTTTTTGATAAGGAGGTAATATGCTAACCCCTCCATCTCTTCTATCTAAGTCCCAAGTATCACCAATACCTATATGCTCATTTAACTCTAAAGGCTTATACTGTGTTAAAACACCTACAGTATAAATACCTGAATTAGAACAATTGCTTAGAGGAAAATCTATTATTCTATACTTTCCCCCAAAAGGAACTGCTGGTTTGGCTAAATTCTTAGTTAATACTCCTAACCTTGAACCTTGCCCTCCTGCTAATATCATTGCAACTATTTCTTTTTTCGCCACAAGCCACTCCCCCATTTTATACCTTTTATTACATTAATTGGATATTTAAATTATAACATAAATTTTATTGAACTTTATAGTTTATTTAAATTAATTTACAACAAGTTTAATCTTATAATAAAATTATTTTAAATCTCTTTAATAATTTTAATTTAAATTTTTATATAAATAAAAAAAATAAAGAGTACTACCCTTAATAAGCTAGTACTCTAAAAACTTAATTTACTTATTCTCTGCTAAAAACTGATTTATATATGCAATTGATTGTTCTATTAATATTTGACCATTTCCTAAACTTTCTATTTCTCTCTCAAGATTATTCATTCTCTGCTCAAGTCTATATACAATTTCCTTTACATCATTTAAAATTTTACCTTCGTAAGAAATCTGATTTCCATCAGCATCTATAAAAATTTTTTCTGGCGGATTTCCACAAAAAGTACACTTTGCATATATATTATTATTATCTGCATCCTTAAAAACCTTAAATGTATCCTTATTACAATTTGAACAATTTGATAAATTTAAAACTGAGCTATTTTCAATCTCATAATCATATTCACTACCACACTCTTTACATATAACCTTCATTACACCATCATTGTTGTCTATATAAAAAGTATTTCCATTACACCCCTCTTTTTGGCATACTATTGTTCTTATCATATTATCCACCTCCATATATTGGATTAATATGATTTTTTATCTTATAAAATACCTATGATTAGTTAAAATTTTATAACTTTAATAGATAAATACTAAATAATTATTATAAAATTCTATATTAAAGATTTTTGTATATAACTTTAGAACCCCATATACCTGTAGCATATTCACTTATAGTCCTGTCTGATGAAAAAATACCAGAGTGTGCTATATTTATTCCACATTTTCTATGCCACTCCTTATTAGTTCTATAAAGTCTATCTACCTCTTCTTGGGCTTTTAAATATGAATCAAAATCTTTTAAAACAAAAAACTCATCATTATAGGTTAATAAGTTGTCATAAAGACTTCTAAACTTTTCCTTATCCTTAGAATAAAAACCATTAATTAAATCATCAGTAACCCTAATTAATCTATTATCCTTATTCCGCACATCCCAAGCAGAATATCCTCCCCTTAGATAATAATCAAGAACTTCATTTTCTGTTAACCCAAAAATTATTATATTATCCTTTCCAACTTCATCCTTTATTTCTATATTAGCTCCATCTAGAGTAGCTATAGTAAGTGCTCCATTCATCATAAATTTCATATTTGATGTACCTGAAGCCTCCTTAGTAGTTGTTGAAATCTGCTCACTTAAATCTGTAGCTGGAATTATTTTTTCTGCAAGAGAAACCCTATAATTTTCTAAGAAAACAACTTTAATTTTATCATTTACCCTCTTGTCATTATTTATTTTATTTGCAACTGAATTTATTAATTCAATGGTATTCTTTGCTAAATAATATGCTGGTGCTGCCTTTCCTGCAAATATAAATGTTCTAGGCACTATTTCTAAATTAGGATTTTCTATTAATCTATTATAAAGTTCCATTATTCTTAAACAATTTAAAGTTTGTCTTTTATAAGCATGTATTCTTTTAACTTGAACATCAAAAATTGAATTTGGATTAACCTTAATACCATTACTTTGAAGTATAACCTTTGATAAATTTTCTTTATTTTTTCTTTTTATCTCTTCTAGTCTTTCTAAAACATAAGAATTATCTACATACTTTTCAAAATTCTCCATATCTGTTGGATGCTTAATAAAACTTTCACCTATAGTTTCTTTTAAAAGATTAGTAAGCTCAGGGTTACTCTTTAATAACCATCTTCTATGTGCTATTCCATTTGTTTTATTATTAAATTTACTTGGGTAAAGATAATAAAAATCACTCATTTCTTTTTTCTTAAGTATTTCTGTGTGTAATTTTGCAACACCATTTACACTATGACTTCCAACTATAGCAAGGTTAGCCATTCTAACAAAACCATCTCCTATTATAGCCATTTTAGAAATCTTATCCCATTGTCCAATATATTTATTCCAAAGTTCAGCACAATATCTTTCATTCATTTCATTAACTATCATATATATTCTAGGAAGTAGTTCTTTAAACATATTTATTGGCCATTTCTCTAAAGCCTCTGCTAAAATAGTATGATTTGTATAAGATATTGTATTTGTAGTTATTCTCATAGCACTTTCCCAAGAAAGCCCTTCTTCATCTAACAAAATTCTCATAAGCTCGGGGATTGCTAAAGTTGGATGAGTATCATTTATATGAATTGCTACATATTCATCAAATTCTTTTATTTTCCCACCATTTTTCTTATAATGTCTAACTATACTTTGAAGACCAGCAGATACAAAAAAGTATTGTTGCTTAAGTCTTAAAAGCTTTCCTTCATACATTGAATCATCTGGATACAAAACCTGTGATATTGCTTCAACAGAATTTCTATACTCTATAGCTTTTAAATATTGACCTCTGTTAAAGTAAGAAAAATCAAACTCATTATCTACAGGCTCAGCACTCCATAGTCTTAAATTATTTACAACATTATTTTCATATCCAACAACAGGAGTATCATAAGGAACAGCTAAAATAGGTTCGTAGTTTACATGAGTAAAGCTTAGTCTTCCATTAACCTTCTCACATCTAATATCTCCACCAAATTTAACTATTTCAGCCTTATCAATTTTTTTAACTTCCCAAACATTTCCGTTTTTAAGCCAACTATCTGGTGTTTCAACTTGAGAACCATCAATTATTTTTTGATTAAAAAATCCATACTTATATCTTATACCACATCCATGACCAGCTATATTTAGAGAAGCCATTGAGTCTAAAAAACAAGCTGCTAGTCTACCTAATCCACCATTTCCTAAACCTTGGTCGCTTTCAAATTCTTCTAACTCATCTAAGTCAATATTTAATTCACTTAAAGCCTCTCTGCATATTTCTCTTATGCCTAGATTTAATAAGGCATCACCTAAAAGTCTTCCTAATAAAAACTCCATAGAAAAATAGTAAACCTGCTTTTGTTTTGACTTCTCATACTTCTTTTTTGTATTTACTAAATCTTCTGCAATGTAATCTCTAACTAAGGATCCAAGAGCTTCGTACTTATGAAAGCTTTTACCTTCTTCAAGTTCAATACCATGAAGTTCTAAAAACTTTTTCTTATAATCTCTCTTAAAATTTTCCTTATTTATAGATAGCATTTACTCGCCTCCTACAAATATTATTAAAATTAACTTAAAAGCTCCTTATATAAAATCTCATATTTCTTTGCAGATTTATTCCAACTATTATCAGAATTCATACAATTAACAATAAGATTTTCCCAAGCTTCCTTATCTTTAAATGTTTCTAAGGCTTCTTCTATAGAATTCATAAGACAATTATGGTTATAGTCTACAAAAGTAAAACCATTGCCCTTTTTATTATATTTATCATAGTGAATAATTGTGTCTTTTAATCCACCTGTTTCTCTAACTATTGGAATAGCACCGTATCTTAAAGCTATAAGTTGCCCAAGTCCACAAGGCTCAAATAAAGAAGGCATTAAAAACATGTCAGAAGATGCGTATATTCTATGAGATAATGCATTATCAAATTTTATATTAACTGACACTTTATTTTTATATAACTCCTGTAACCCCTTAAAATGATTTTCATAATTAAAATCTCCAGTTCCCAATATAACTAATTGAACATCTCTTTGAAGAAGTCTATTTGCTATGTTTACTATTAAATCACATCCTTTTTGATTAGTAAGTCTAGACACTATACTTATCATAGGAACATCTTTATTTAATGGTAAACCTAACTCTTTCTGAAGTGCTAATTTATTTACTTTTTTATCTTCTATGTTTTTTAAAGAATAATTTTTATATATGAATGAATCCTTCTCTGGATTAAATTCATCATAATCTATTCCATTTACTATTCCTTTAAGGGCGTAATTTCTTTCCCTTAATAGCCCATCTAAATTTTCTCCATAACTTGGACTTTGTATCTCCTTAGCATAAGTTTCACTTACAGTTAAAACTCTATCACTATAGTTTATTGCTCCCTTCATGAAACTAATTCCACCATAAAATTCTAGACTTCCATTTCTAAAAGGTTCATAATCATATCCAAAAAAATCAGGTAAACATTCCTTTTGAAAATTTCCTTGGAATAAAAGATTATGAATTGAGGTTATAGTTTTTATTTTGCTATAAAAATCCTCTTTAGAATATTCTAACTTATGAAGTACAGGAATCATTCCAGTATGCCAATCATTACAATGTATTATATCAGGACACCAATTAACTTCTTTTAGAGTATCTAAAATCGCTCTATCAAAGAAAGCGAATCTCTCCCCGTCATCAAATTCACCATATATGTTATCTCTATGGAAATAATACTCATTATCTAACAAATAATATATAACTCCGTCAAATTCACATTCATATATTCCACAATATTGTTTTCTCCATCCTACAGATACCATAAACCATTTAATAAAATTAAGCTTTTCTAAAAGTTCTTTTTTTATAGAACTATACTTAGGAAGAATTACCCTAACATCTAATCCATTTTTTTTAAGTTCCTTAGGTAAAGCACCCATTACATCTCCTAACCCGCCAGTTTTTATAAATGGATTCGCCTCTGAGGCTGCAAATAAAACTTTTATCAAATTAATTCCCTCCAAAACATCTAATATAATAAAATTTATCTTTACAAGCAAATAAATATTTAATACTTCTTTATAAAAGAGATTTTAATAAATATAATAATATATTAAATGTATTTTTTTACCAAAACAATATTTAAAAAGTTCTAATCATTATAATTTTTTTATTGAATATAAAAAAATAAAAGCTATGAAAGAAAAATTCTTTCATAGCTTTTAATATAAAAACTTTAATTTAAATTCTTAATTTCTTCTTCTATTTTTTTAATAAGATTATCAATCTCTTTTGTATCTTTATTGGCTAAAATGAAATTTCTTTTTTTAAGTTTTAAGTTAACTAATTCATCTTCTAACTCTTCTACTTTTGCCATCCCAATACACTCCCCACAAAATTTTCTCTACCATAAATTATATAACCCAAATTTTAAAACTTATATTTATTATATAATAAAATTTATAATATTACATAACAAAATTGTTAATTCTCAAAATTCATTTTATGAAAGTGTTTTTTTATACTCATATATCCGTAAATAGGAACTCCAAGTAATATTAATATAAATCCATACATTACTACCTCAGCTCCTGATGCATATATTGCCCAAATAGCAAAAGCAAAACCAATTAAACATCTAACTATTAAACCTAAGTATTTCTTTAAAGTAGCTTTTTTATCATCTCTTATTACAAGAATAATTTCAGCTATAGTAGAAATAGCATATATAGGTAAATAACTTAAAGTTGCTAATACAACTATGAAATTGTAAGCTCCTGATAATCCTTTTGTAAAGTTCATTAAAAAGATAATATTTATAAATATACTACCTATAATTAATGCTGCATGAGGTGTATTATATTTTGGATGTACCTTTGAAAAAACTTTAGGGAAAATTCCATCTTCTCCCGCTGCATATCCAACCCTAGCAGTTGATAATAACCATCCCATAGCAGTACCTAAAATACTTATAGCTATAGCAATATTTAAAATATTTAAGCTTTTTAAATTTAATACTTTAACTATTATATCTGAAATTGGTGCAGAGCTTGCAGCTAATTCACTTTGACTCATAGCTCCCATAGCTACAACACTTATTAATATGTATAATATTGTACTAATTAGCATTCCAAATATTGTACTTCTCTTTACGTTCTTTTCTGGATTTTTTATTTCTCCACCTGCTACAGAAGCAGTTTCTAATCCCATAAATGCCCATAGAGTTAAGGAAGCTGCTATTGGAACAGTAGAAATTCCTTTTCCTGCTGGAAACATTGGTGTTAAATTAGAAGGATCGAAATAAATTAATCCAACAACTATAAAGAATACAAATAATAAAATTTTAAAAACAGTTATAGTAGAAGCTACTGTTCCTGCTAACTTTGTTCCTCTTATATTTATATATGTACAAATCCATAAAAGTGCAGTACAGAATAAAAATCCTATTATAGGCGAATTAGTTAAACTAGTAATAACTTGCCCTAAATATGTAGTAATAACTATAAATATAGTTGCATTACCAATCCATGAACCATTCCAATATAGCCATGCAGTCATGAATCCCATGAAATTTCCATAAGCTAATCTGGAATACTCATATGTTCCTCCTGTCTTTGGAATTTTTGAACCTAAGTTAGCAAAAGTTAATGCTAATACTAAGGAACCTAATCCTGTTAACAACCATGCAATTATAGTTGCTCCTGGTCCTGATACTCCAGCTAAACTAGATGGAAGCATAAATATACCAGAACCCATCATGTTTCCAACAACTAAAGCAGTTGCAGTAAACAATCCTATTTCCTTTTTTAATTTAGGTTTTCCCATTTTTAATCCTCCTAAAAGCAAATAAATCCAAAACAATAATTTCACTATATAAATATTAGTTTTTACTATTTAATTAATTTTATATAGCTTACAACCCCAATTAAAAATTTAAACCCTTACATATTAAAAAATCCTAATAAAATAATTCTATAACTTTAAATCATTAAAGTTATAGAATTATTTTAATAAGTATAACTTAAAGAATTAAATAAAATACTAATTTTTACTAAATATTTAACCACTTTATTTTATACTTATAACTAGCCCTTAGAGTTTTTTTAAATATAAAACTTATAACAATAATCAAAATTTAACCATCATACATAATTATAAATAAAAACATAATTATTTTCTATAAAATATAAATATTTATACTTCATTTTTTGTAAAAATACTTTAAACTGAAGTTTACACATATTTATTAGTAAAAAATTTCAAATTATTTTCTTTTAAATATTAAATTTATTAAGTAATAAATTTACCATTAAAGAAATAAAATAAAAAATAAAAAAAGCTATGAACAAAGTTCATAGCTTTAATGGTGGAGGTAAGGAGATTCGAACTCCTGACCCCCTGCGTGCAAGGCAGGTGCTCTCCCAACTGAGCTATACCCCCAAAAATGGTGGACCTTCAGGGACTCGAACCCCGGACCTACCGGTTATGAGCCGGTTGCTCTAACCAACTGAGCTAAAGATCCATGACCTGGCAACCACCTACTCTCCCACACAGTCTCCCGTGCAGTACCATCGGCCTCTATAGGCTTAACCTTCGTGTTCGGAAT
>NZ_JBZEFA010000016.1:0-10946 GCF_058310255.1 Clostridium sp. TJA038
ATAAAAAAAAGGGGGTCATTTTTTCTCGGCTTGTATTATGAGTACTTTGTACTTGTCTTTAGACTTTATAATATTTAGTCTACGAAGGTTAGATTTTATTAAAGTATTAGTGTTAGAGAGAAGTTCCCTGGATATGTTCAGCTAGTGTGTATAGAATGTAGAGGAAAAATTTATGGATTGTAGAATATTAAACTTATTAAACTTATGATTTAAAGGAGTTTAAAGTTATGTATTATACTGTAGAACAGGCTTCTAAGGAGCTTAATATAACTAAACAGGCAATTTATAGACAACTAAAGAAAGAAGAATTTAAACAGTTTGTTATTATAGAAAAAGGAATTAAACATATTAATTCCGAAGGTTTAAATTATTTAAAAGGAGAGAATCCTTTAGAAAAATTGGTTAAACAACAAGTTGAAGAAATTGAAAGGTTAAGAGATGATAACAAAAAATTAATGATGTTGTTAGAACAACAGAATCAAATTATATTAAATAATCAAGAAATTCAGAAAAAAGCTTTAAACAGTACAGAGGTTCTATTATTAGAAAAAAGAGAGGAACTAAAAAGAAGAGCTGATGAGTATAATAAACGAAATACAAATTGGTTTAATAGGTTTAAATTTAAATTCATTTAAACCTATTAATCTTTATAATTATTTTTAAAGCATTGTTTGAAAAATTAGAAAAGAAAATGAAAATATAATTTATCAGCTTCTTTTCTAATTGGATATTACTTAATTAATTATATATTTATTTAATTTAGATTTATTATATTTATAGTAGTTTAAGGGTAGTTTATAAATTTCATTTAAATATTCTTCTTTTTTATTTAATTTTAGAGAGGCTATATATGATAATTGATTTACATCAAGTTCTTCAAAGTCAGATAGGTCGCAACGATACATAGGTTTCATATTTTCATGGTTTGAACGTATTTCTAGTTGTGAAAATCTTTTAGGTATTTTTATTTTGATTAATTTACTAGTCATTAGTTCAGAATATATCCATGGAGAGCTTGTACCATTTTCAATTATATCTTTTACATTTAAAGAGTTTTCGCTTTCTAGGAATATTATACATTCTGATTTATCAATTATTTCATTTAAAGCTGTTGAGAGCATAATATGTACATGTGAAGTTGAATAATTTCTTTTATCATAGTCAAAGCATGAATTTTCTTTAAGACAATATTTATTATCTAATTCTTTTAATAAATCATTACAGTATCCCCAGACATATGAGTCAACAAAAACATTTAAATTAAATTTTTCTTTGAAAAAACCTACTAAACCTTTTATTATTTCTAAATCTTTATGAGAATGTGATAAAAAAATATCATATTCAGAGATAGGAAACCATTCATTGGATAAATTATTCATATCAATATATCCATCTTTATTTATATAAGTTTCTAAATTCTTTTTTATATTTATTTTTTTATTTTCAATTATTTTTTCTCCAAAATCGGCATAATTTTCAGCTAAAGAAATTAAATCTTTATTTTTTTTTAATTTATATTTCTTGTACATTTTAATTTTCCTCCAATATTTATTTGAATTTAATATTTATAAGAAGTTATAAGTATAAATATTATAATTAGTATAGTTGTAATATATATTGGAAATATTGTTTTAGAGAACATTGTTTTAAATATGTTAGGCGTTTTTTTATTTGAACCATCTTTATTAGGTAGCCACATTTTTTCATTATATGGGTTCAAATCATACATATGTTCAGTTGTAATGATTCTTTTTTTTATAACCCACTCATATTTCCATCTATATAACATTTCAACTTTTAAGAAAAATCCATCTAGATACCATATGAACATAGTTATTGTTATAGCAACAATACATAGTATTGTTATATTGAAATTTTTAGGTAATAGTGTTAATGTTATTGTAATTAATGAAATTAACCAGCCTTTAATAATAGGCTATGTTAGCTAACTTTGTGATTAATTATATCTAAAATAGGCTATAATATAGGTATAGACTATATTTCAACTAATTTACAGAAAGGATACCTAATATTATGTCAAAAATAGATATAAAAGCTATGATAAAAGATTTAAAAAAGAATGAACTTACAGAGTTAATTTCAGTAGCACAAGAAGTATTAAGTACTTTATTTAATTCTTCTGAAATTAGAGATAATGTTAAAGAAAGTAGATTTTCTAAAGGATACGAGTGCCCAAAATGTCAATGTAAAGATGTAAATAAAAATGGGAAATCTAATGGAAGACAAAGATATATATGTAAACGTTGTCGTACAAGTTTTGATGAGTTTACTATGTCCCCATTCTCTAATACAAAATTAGGGTTAGATAAATGGCTAAAATACTGCGAATTAATGATATTAGGACTTTCTATAAGAAAATGTGCTGAAGAAGTAGGAGTAGGTGTTAAAACGTCTTTTTACATGCGTCATAGGATACTTGATGTAATCAATTTATCATTAAAAAATGATAAAGTTGAAGGTATAGTTGAAGTAGATGAATGCTTTATTAAGGAGTCTTTTAAAGGGAATCATTCTAAAAGTACTACATTTGTAATGCCTAGAAATCCTAGAAAAAGAGGTAAAGGTAAAAATGATAAGAAGAAAAGAGGAATATCAAAAGAGCAGATTTGCATAGAGACAGCAATTGATAGAAAAGGAAATATCCTTATGAGTGCTGTTTGTAATGGCAGAATTACAACAAATCAAATAATTAACTTCTTTGACAATAAAATATGTGAAGATGCTACTTTTTGCGTAGATTCACATAAATCATATATGGCAATAAAGGATAAGTTGAATATAGAGTTAAAGCAAGTTCCTAGGGGAAAATCAATGATAGATAGTGTTTATCATTTACAGCATATAAATGCTCTTCACAGTAGCTTTAAGAGATGGTTAATGACTTTTAATGGTGTATCCACAAAATATATCAATAATTATTTGGCTTGGTTTAAATTTCTACAACTAAGTAAGAAAAATAAAAAGAATGACCGAATTAAAGATATGCTAGTGAATGTAGCTACTAAGGATACTTATGTAACTAGAGCCACTATTAGAAATAGATTCATTGAGTTAATATAAAATAAGGAACTTTACTTAGAATTAATGAAACCATTTTATAATTGTAAAATAATTGAATACTTTGTATAATATAATTAAGTTCACAATTGTTATATAATGTGAAGTGAAGATATTATTAATATTATATATAAATAGAAATTTCTAGAGGTGATAAAGTGATTGGAATAAATGATGCTTGTGAAATATTGAGTTGGGCATATAATAATAATATAGAAATATGGTTAGATGGTGGTTGGGGTGTAGATGCTTTACTTGGAAAAGAAACACGTCAGCATAATGACATTGATTTATTTGTAGAAGAAAAAAACTATAATAAATTTATTGAAATAATTAAAAATAAAGGATTTAATGAAATTGTAGTGGAGTATACAAGTGAAGTGCATACTATTTGGTCTGATAATAAATTACGAATTATTGATTTACACATGTTTAAAGATAACTGTGATGGAACCATATGTTATGAAGGCGAAGTTTTTCAAAAAAATATATTCGATGGTGTTGGAAAAATAGGGAATATTATGGTTTCTTGTATAAATGCTAAAAATCAAGTCTTATTTCACTTAGGGTATGAATTTGGAGAAAGTGATATTCATGATGTAAAATTATTATGTAAAGAATTTAACATTCCGATACCTAAAGAATATGAAAATTTTTAAATTAGCGATAAATTATAATCTGTAGATTTAATAATATTACTATATCACGAAGAATTTATAATAAGTCATAAAAACAACCACATCTTATAATTCAATGTATTGAAAAGTCTAAGGCGTGGTTGTTTTTATGTCATATCTATCACGAAGATAGCTAACATAGCCTAATAATAAAAGAATTATGAGCCATTCTATTTATACAAGATTGTATAAGGTCTATTTCTTTATTTAGAATATTTTCATTATCCATTATTTTTTTATTTCCCTCCTTAATTAAATTATATATGTTCAAAATTTATAAAGATATTTTAATGTAGGAGTTTCTGGTGGATTTTTCTTTTTTATGTAGTAATTAAAATATGTAATTGGATTAATATATAAGATTATTTAACATTATAGTATATTGTATAAAATAACAAAAGAACTAATTAATTGTTATTGTGTAATAATATTTAAATTATATAAATAAGAAAAAATTCTTTAAAAAATAAGTTGAAGAAATTGAAAGGTTAAGAGTTGATAATAAAAGAAATAAAACTTCATTTAATAGGTTTAAAGTTATTTAAGATAGAAAAAAAGCACCAATAAGATGCTTTTTTATTTTTTTTAATAGCTCGTAATAAAAGCTACGAGCCTATTGACTGTAGCTTGATGAACAAGCCATACTATAACCATTTTGTTATTTCATTATCTATATTAATAAAATCTTTATTTACAGGTTTTCTATAAGTATTTATCCAAAGTGGATATTCAGTTAAATTTTCATACTCAAAGGGATATTTAATTTGATTACCCTTTTTTGTATTTAATCCATATTTTTTTGCTGATTTAAAAATTTCACTTTGGAGTAAAAATTTCTGTTTAACAATTCCACTCCAAGCTGGAATAGAATTTAACATACTAAATCTTTTATATAATTTTTTTATATATCTCTTTTTTACTAAATCATCTAATTCAGTTTTTATATTTTTATATGTTTTTTTATCCAAAACTACAGTTGCTTTTCCATTCACTAGAACTATATTAACCCATAGATCCGTACCAATTTTTATTCTAAACTTATCTTTTTCATTATTTTTTTTCAAGATATTATTAAATTTATCGTCTATAGGTTTTTCTAAATTTCCTTCTGTATGCAAAATTACAAATTGATTTTTCCATCTCAAATAATAAAAATTTGCTAATTTCTTTTTCTTCCTTCTAGCTCTTTGGTCTTTACTTAAATTTATATTATATTTTTCAATAATTTTTGAATCTATATTTTTTGATTTATGAGATTTATTTATAGGTATTTCACCTAATGAATAATAAATATATCCTTTACTAACTAAATAAACTATTTGTTGTAACATAAATTGCCACGATTTGCATAAGTAATTGACTTTCATAAAATCAATAACCTCCCAGTTATTTATTTTAAGTCTTTCAACAAACTTTCTCTCCCGAGATTAATTTGATTATTGCTATTAACAACACCACTTGTACAATAGCAACAATCTTAAAAATTTTATTTTAAAAAAGGTATCCACTTTCAGCTAACATATGATACCAGCACCACCTGTATATCTGTTAATGCAATTTTACTGCCCTGCAAAATTACACCCTCATATTGAGGACTTACTCATTACGATGCTTCATACCTTCGTCAATTTAGACACCACTCTAAATCACGGTTAGGTATCACCAAGTTAGAATAAATAGTTACGAAATAACGCTCTGGTCACTCCACATTAACTTGTAGGACATAAGTCCAAGAGTCGAATATAGAAGAACTCTATTACTCACTATCCTTTAGAATAGCTTTGGTTACATTAATGCTTCAACGTTGTTTGGCCTCGCCACTTCGTTATTTCTTTACACAGTCGCAACCGTTCTGATTGCTTTAAATTGTTGCCTTTTAAATCAACAATCCCTTTACGGGTTGAGCTATTTATCGTTGCTAGTTTCCTAGCTGATTGATTGTTACATCAATCCGATTCCCCCGCTGTGCTCAATGTTATAAGTTTCCACTTATCCCACGAGGTGGATTTTCACCACTTCTATTTATTCAGACATACCAAGCTTTTAACTACAGTACATCATTTCCTTGTCGCCCATATCCATATAATAAAATTAGTGGGTAGAAGTCATCTAAAATTATTGTTGGTGCAATAATTTTAGTAGTCAGCCCCCTTCACCACATCACGAGCACCTCTCGATGCATGACGCGATAACCCTGCATTTCTTAATCTAGTTGGTAGCTAGTTTTCCAAAATGCAACCTACCTCAATTAACCTACTCTGATTTAAAGAACTTTGGTGGAGCTCTATACATCTTCGTAGTTGGTTGTGTTAATTGTGTAAGCTTTCAAAATAAAATTTTTAAGTTTGTCTATTACTTATAATATTATATAGGAATTTTTTACTTTATTTTAAAAAATATTAATTTTAAAAATTTTTTTTTATAAAATTATATTTAATTTTTCAAAACCAGTTATAAAGCTAAATTGGAATATCACGCTAGTTCTATTATTGAATATAGAGAAAAAAGACTTAATTGCAAGTTTTTTATATTATTATTTCAATTAAAATTTCCAATTTTATTTATTTTATCAAACTTAAAAAATCCTTTTTTTTAAAAATTTTTGAAAGAACATTTAATATATCTTTCAAAAAGGAAATTTATTAAATCTAATAGAATATATTAATAACAATTAAAATTAGTTAGGAGTGAAATTATGGGGAATAAAAAACAAACAAGAATAACTGTAAACTTTCGTGAAAACGAAGAAGAAAAAAAATTATATAAATGGGTTAAAGAGAAGGGAGCTATTGGTGGAGATAGTGTTTTTATTAAAAGTATTTTGTATAAAGAATATTTAAAAGATACAGAAGGCAAATAAACCTTCTTTTTTTTTAAAAAAATTAACTGTTATAAGAACCTTTTAACAGTTAAATACATATATATAAACTATATCAATTTAAAAGAGTTGAGGAAAAATAATAAATATTTTAAATTTAGGAGCTGCTATTATTTTATCAATTCCTATAAGCAACTGGATAACTAAAAATTTTTTTGATGAAGAACATAAGGAAGTAAAAAGAGCATTAAAAAAATTAGATTATTTTTTTGATGAAAAAAAAATTTATAATTCACAAGGAGAAAAACCTAAGATAAAAAATATTAAAATAACAAATTACGGATTATTAATAAACTTGGACATAGAAGGTATAACAAGTTATACAGAATTAGAAAAATCTAAAGAATATATTAAAAGTTTATTTAAAGGTTATTATATAGAGCTTTTAAGTAACAAAGGTAATATAGTTGATTTAGATATAATAACCAAAGATATAAAAGAACTTGAATTTAAAGAAATTAAGTTAGATCCTACTAAATTAGTCTTAGGTTTTGACTTAAAAGGTGAGCCTATAATTGCAGATATGCTTATTACTCCACATATAGGCGTTGTAGGGACTTCTCTTAGTGGAAAAACAAAATGTATTCACGGAGCATTAAAAAGGCTTAAAGGAGCAGATATTACACTTTTGAATTGTTTTGCTAATGATTTTAACGGAATTAAAGCCGATAGAATTAATGGACATGATAATATATTAAAATTCCTAAAAAGAATAGCTGAAAACAAAACTATAAGACCAAGACCTTATTATATAGTCATAGATGAATACAATACTCTAAGTAATTTTAAAGGGATAGATAAAGTTATACAAGATTTATTAAGTCAAGCAAGGCATTATAATATATATCTTATAGTTATAATGCAAAAAGGAAATTCGGAAGATTGTAAGTTTAAACAATTATTCAATGTTAGAGTAGCTTTTAGAACAATAGAAGAAAGTACATTAAGAGCTTTTACTGGAGCAAGTTTAGGAAGTGGAGCATTAAATCAAAGAGAATTTTATATATTACACTCAAAATTACAAAAAGGAAAAACTTATGCTATTTAGTTTATGATTAAATAATTTTTAATTATTAAGAATTGTTTTATTTCAAGACCGTTGGTCATGGTGTGATATTTTGTGATGTATCACAAACACACCGTGACCATAAGGGCTAAGAAATAAAACAAAGCTGATAATTAAAAATTATATTATCTATAAACTTGATAGAAACTGTTTAATTCATATAGTGGTTACTTGTTTTATGGAGAGCAGTCTATATAATTTAAAAATAATTTTGAGTGGAAGTGATAGGATAGAGCTTTACAAAGTGAATGACTATCTAATAAAGAAAAATGGTAAAAGCAATAATGCAGAAGGTAGAAAAGGAAAAAAAAATTTAGGAAAAAAAGAAAAAATTAAAAATAATAAAAGAAATAGAAAAACTACTTTAACAAAATCAAGAAATAATATTATAAGGCTAATAAAAAGTAATTCGGATATGAAAACTTTTATAACCTTAACTTTTTCAGCAGAAACAAATTATAAGTCCAGTAAGAAGTTATTAAATAATTTCTTTAACAAACTTAGAAAAACTAAAAAAAATTTAAAATACATTTGGATATTAGAGTTCGGAAGTAAAAATAAAAGATTACATTATCATGTTTTAACTAATTATGAGCTACCTAAAAATATTAATTTTGCAAAAAATAAAGAAAAAAAATCGGAGTTTCATAAAAATTTTGAGAAAAATTTCATGAATAAATATTGGAAACATGGTTTTGTAGATATAAGAAATTTAGAAGATGAAAAAAATAATAACATAGCTCTGTATGTTTCATGTTATATAGTTAAAGATTTATCAGAAACAAATTTAGAAGGATATAGAGTTTATGGGTATAGCAAAAAAACTCTTAATAAACCAGTTATAAAAACAAGTTATGATAACAGAGATATTGAAGAAATATTAAAAGACTTTAAAGAATATGAAATTCAATACACTAACTCCTATGATATAGGATATTTAGATAAATATAATCAAGAACACAAAGGAACTGTAACGTATTTAGATTTATCAAAAAAGGAGGAAATAGTATGATTATTAACAATGTAAATATGCTTTGTACTAAAATTGAAATAAAGGAGAAAAAGGATAATAAGGAGCAATACTTAATGATTGGTTTATTAGACTTAACAAGTGGAGATGTTTTTAATATTTTTGAAAAAGATATGGAAGTTTTAGATAAGATAACACCTATGAATAGATATACTTTTAATTTAAACCTTAGTAGTAGTAAATATGGATTAAGTCTATCTATAGAAAACATAGTTGATAATTTAGGAGAAATTTAAAAATATTAAATACAATATAGTAAAGGTATTAACGTATTTTTGCTATATTGTATTTAATATCAAATGTTTTTGGATTCACTAAACAAGGAGATAAAATTATATATTTAAAAATATAGTTGATAATTTAGGAAAATTTTTAAAATAAAAAAATAATAAATTAAAACATAAAAATAGTTTAAATTTTAATTTTGGACTTACTATTTTTTATTAAGCTTCAATAATAGTTAATAATTTTTGAAAATATGATATAATTTTCTTAGTTTTACAGAAGGGAGGGGAATAAGTGATAAATGCTGCATTAAAGCTGGATAAAAATAATTATATAGATACTATTCATAGTAGAAGTAAAGGTTGGATAACTAGGAGCATTATAAATAAAAAAGGATATAAACAATGGCACTATAAATATGCTGAATTAAAAGATTTAGATATTAGTGGTGAAAATATATATATAACACCGAATACATTTTATAAGCCGTGCAGAAGGTTGGAAAATATAAAAGAATTAAATGCTCTATTTATAGACTTAGATTATTATAAAACTGGTAAAATAAGAACACAGTTACTTATGGATTTAGAAGAAAATTATTTTAATAAGACAATACCCATACCAAATTATGTGATAGATAGTGGGAGAGGAATTTATTTAATATGGTTAATAAATGCAGTACCTAGTAAAGCATTGCCATTATGGAAAGCAATACAAGATTATTTATATAATCAATTAAAAGAATTAGGAGCAGATAGACAAGCATTAGATGCAACAAGAATATTAAGGGTACCAGGAAGCAAGAACTCTAAATCAAATACTGTAGTAAGTATTTTAGATAAATATGATTATGTTTATGATTTAAGAGAAATACAAGATTGTTTTCTTCCAGAGTTAAAGCCATATGAAGTAAAAAAAGGTAGACCTAGAAAAGTAAATTTTATATTTAGAGAAAGAAGTCTTTATTATGGAAGAATACAAGACATAATAAAACTTTGTGAACTTAGAGAATATGATTTAAAAGGTCACAGAGAACTTATATTATTTTTATATAGATATTATCTTTGTAGTTTTACAGAAGATAGTCAGAAGTCTTTAAGTGATGTTTTAGAGCTAAATAGTATTTTTAGACAACCTTTAAGAAAAAGTGAGGTTATAAGAGCAACTAGAAGTGCTGAAAGATGTTATTTAGATAAAAATAAGCAATATAAATATAAGAACGATACTCTTATAGAATTATTAGAAATTAATGAAGAAGAACAAAAATATATGACGATAATAATTTCTAAGGAAGAATACAAGAGAAGAGATAGAATTTATAAGAAAAAGAAATATCAAGAACAATTAAAATTAAAAAATAAATTAACTAAAAAAGAAGAGATTAGACAAAGAAGAGAAAAAATAATAGACCTTTTGCGAGAAGGTCTAAAAAGAAAAGATATATGTTCTACGTTAGATATATCTATAAAGACATATAAACGAGATATTCAAGCAATAAAAGAGCAAGGTTTAATATAACCTTGTTCTCTTTTTGTATTATAAGATAATATCTTCGCATTAGTCAAATATATTTTTATTAATTATTATAAAAAAAAGGGGGTCATTTTTTCTCGGCTTGTATTATGAGTACTTTGTACTTGTCTTTAGACTTTATAATATTTAGTCTACGAAGGTTAGATTTTATTAAAGTATTGGTATTAGAGAGAAGTTCCCTGGATATGTTCAGCTAGTGTGTATAGAGACTACTAAATAAAAAAGGGGGTCATTTTTTCTCGGCTTGTATTATGAGTACTTTGTACTTGTCTTTAGACTTTATAATATTTAGGTTACGAAGGCTAGATTTTATTAAAGGATTAGTGTTAGAGAGAAGTTCCATATATATGTTTAGGCGGTGTGTATAGAATCTCTTAAATAAAAAAAAGGGGGTCATTTTTTCTCGGCTTGTATTATGAGTACTTTGTACTTGTCTTTAGACTTTATAATATTTAGTCT
>NZ_JBZEFA010000017.1:0-9942 GCF_058310255.1 Clostridium sp. TJA038
TCCTTCATTTTTTTGTAGTTATTTTTAAATGCTCTTATAAGGATTTTAAAGCGTTTTAAGACTATCAATAATAGAATTCTATTTATATAGCATTAAAACAGGCTTAAAATAGGGAATATTCATATAAATACTATATTAAATTTAATTATATAATGCCCTCCATTTTTTTGAGAAATTTTAACCTCTGATTAGACAGTTAAATGTCACCTCATCTTCTTTTAAAGTTACCAATTGAAAATTTTTCGTGAATACATTTAATAAATTTATTAAATTTCAAAAGAAGCATTTATTAAATTAGAAAAAGATATGCTTTTAATCTATATAAAATTTCCTCTGCATTTTTAAAATAAAATTAATATTTTATTTTTCACCTCTATAGTACATAAAAAAGTCTTTATTATATTAAAAAACTTTGAATATTTCCTTTTGGGTTAACTATTCCGTTGTTCTTTATAAAATAAATATAAAAACAATAAGAGGTAAAAACAGGAGGTAAAAAAAAATGAAAGGTAAAGGTAAAGAGAAATGGCAACAAATTAACCTTAACGGTATTCTAAAAGAAGATCCAACTATTGTAACAATAAAAAATGATAGCGTTAATAATTATATTGAAAGTAAAGAAAAGGTTAGTAGTAGTAATAATCAGCAAATAGAAAAAGCAAATTATAAAATAAACAAGCACGGTGAAAAAGTTTTGATAGATGATAATCCAACAGGCTGGAAAGGTGATTTATTTATAATATCAGACCAAGAATTTCTTAGAGTGCTTTCACCTACAGAATATCAAGTATATTTAGCTCTTATGCTTTATAGTTTTAATAATGGCAATGGGCAAAATTATATTGAGTTTTATAGAGGGATTTTTAAAGAATTACTACAGGATATTAATATAAGGGGTAGAAGTGGTAAAAGTAATATATCTGTAAAAACATTAAGTAGAGCGTTTAAAGGCTTAGAAAATAAAGGAATACTAAAAAAAGATGAAATGATTGATAAAAGGACTGGGAAAAGCAAAATAATATATAATATAGTGAGTATATCATCAACAGATAATAAATACAGCTTTGTAAAAATTAATACTGTTTTTTTAAAAGAATTAATTCAAAATTTAAATCCTCTACAGATAAAAGTTTTTATATATATACTTGCTTTACAGTGTACTATTGGTGACTTGCGAATAAACAGAGCTACTTTGTGCTTAGCAACAGGTGAAACAAGCAAAGATAATAAAGTTAATAAATTTCAGTTAGATAAAATAACTAAAGCTCTTCAAGCTTTAGAGCTGAAGAAATACATAGATTATTATGTTATTACCAAAAAAAAATCTGAAAAGTATAGTTCTATATTACAAATAAATTTTGTAAAAGGCTCAAAAAATTCAAATTCAAATATTAGTGAATCTGATTTAAAATCAAATACAAATGCTTAAAAAGATTTCTAGTATTCTATTAGGTTATAAGCATTAATTTTAATGCCTATAGCCTTTTTTCATGCTAATTATAAGACAAAATATTTTTTTAAAGATACATTTCTTAATCTTAAAAGTACAAAAAATTATCTAAAAAGGACAAAAAGTTATTTATATAAGACAAAAAGTTATATTTACAGGACAAAAAGTTATTTATTAAAGGACAATAAGTTATCATGAATAGGACAAAAGCTTTATTTGAAAAGGTTCAAACAGATACTCTTATTAGTACATATTAATACATATTAGTATATATCAGAATAACATTAGAACATTTTAGTATAGTTCAATATAACTTAGTATAAGTTATATTGATAAGAGAAAAAATTTCTCTTATCAATAAAAAGCTTGTGCCAAGCTTTTTTATTATTCTTAGTCTTGTTTATAATAATATATCCTCTTAATCTCTGCCTTATATTTATAGCTGTAGTCATATTAATAATAGCCTATATAATACTATAGATTATCAATAGTCATAGGTATATCATTCTCTATAATAGACTACTAAAATTTCTTTATTAATCTTTCTGTTTTCATTAGCTTATCATTCTATAGCTTGTCTACTAATCTACTAAAGTCATAGACTATCTATAAAACTTTAATAGATCCTATCTTAGGAATTAGAAAACAGTAGAATTCGTTTCTAGCCATTGCCTTTCTAGGTGGTAATAGTATCTACTATTATGCTGTCTTTGTGTAAAGTTTGGCTTATAGCCTGTATTCTTAACGTATTTTCTATAATTCTTATAATATAACTCTCTAGAGCTTTCTATAACTTTTATAATATAGTTTTCTAAAAACTTAACTGTAATTCCTTTATAATGCTTAGTAACTTTTATTAAAACTCTTTCTTTTATCCAATTGTTTTTAACTCTAAAATCCTTTAATAATTCTACTGCTTTTCTTCTAACTTCAACAAGGCTGTTACACTTTTTTAAATTATCTTTTTCAAACTTTTTATCCCCTGTGTAACTATAAGAGTCTATATTATCTATATTACTATTATTTATATATTTAGGCTCTTGATGAATATCTTCAACCCTAGCATTGGTAATGCTTTGAAGGGGGTTTTTACTGTTTAGAAAACTGTTTAATTTGTAAATAAAGGAATTGCCATTTTTCACTTTTTTTATAAGCTTTAGGTCTACCATTAACTCTATTCTGCTCTTTAAAGTTGCTATGCTGATAGCTTTATGATACTTATTATAGGCTTTTAAAAACTTTCTATAACTAAAGCATATTTCTCCATTCTCTGATTTACTTATGAAATAAGAATAAAGGGACATGACACTAAGTCTTATCTTGTCTTTCTCTATAGTGTTTAATATTTTCTTTTCATCTTTGCTAAATTTAACTTTATATAATTTATGTGACATAAAAAAATCTCTCCTTTATCAGCAGAACATTAAAAGAATTCTACTAAAAGAGAGATTTATTATTATTATACTTGCTTATATTTGTAATTTTATATATAATATAAAACAAAGATAAGAATAAATCTTTTTTTTAGTAGAGCCTTTTAAAAGTTGTCTGTCCGCAAAACATCTAACTTTTAAAAGGTTTTTTCCTTTTTTCCGTTCATTTATTTATTGTATCTAATTTTAACATATCTTGTAAAATAATAAAAGTTATTCTCCTACAAAATTAATCATTTTTTCTATTAAATACATTTCTATTCTCTTTTTTGATTTAATCTTATTGCAAGACAGATTAATCTTGCTTAAAGACAGTTTAATCTTATTTCAAAAAATATTAATGCTGGTACAGCTTTAATCTATTTTGAAACAAGATTATTATAATTTGCTTTGATATTCTTATAGATCTAATTAATAGCTTTTACTTTGTGTCAAAAACAATGTTTTTGATACTATTTTAAAAAATCTCAACACTTTAATTTCTTATAATTTACATTTTTCTTGAACCTATTAAATAAAGTGCTTTATTTTTTTTCTTATAACTTTCAAAACTCCAATCTTTATTATTAGTCTCTATATTAGTTTCTATATATAAATCTATTATTTCTTTTAAATTTTCATTTAAAAATTTAACATATTTTCGTATAGAATTATTAATTGGAGTATAAGAAGTTATAGTTATTTCTTTTTCATTTACAAAAAGATAAATTTTATTTTTAAAAAAATTTTTGGTAATATTTGATATTTTATCCTCAAAAAATATTAAAAGTAGCTTATCTCTGACATCTAAATTATTTATTCTAAATGAATAAGTATATTTTTCAACTCTATTATCACTTCTAAATATATATGGTTGTAGAAAAGTATGACTTTCAGAATTTAAATCTAATTGTAATCTATAAATTAAAGTTAACTTAAAGACTTTGGAACGTCATATAACATTTTTAAAAAGAAACGGGTTGTTATAAGCAACCTGTTTTTTATTGCTACTAGGATTATACTTTAAATTTATATTAGTTTCAATAATCAAAAACCCTCATTTTTTTTCCGACCTATATGGGGGGCTTATTAGTTGTCCCTTAATTAGCTTCTAGTTTAACCTTCTTCTAAGCTTTTTATTTACTAGGTTTATAGGAGTTTTATTTTATCTTGTTCTAGCTGATATTAAAAATAGAGTTTTTAGAGTAGTTTTAGTTGATATTGAAAGTTCCCGCGGTGTGGGTTTAGGCTTAAAAAGCAATCAAATAACATTACTGGAGTAATTAACTATGATTGTTCATACTTATTTTATCCTGTAATTTTTGTATAATATTCTTATAGTTCAGATATAAATTTATTAGATATAAGAAGTTATAATATTATGAGTAAAAGAAAATATAGTATTAATATTTCGCCAAAATTTGAAGAGGCTCATCATTTTTGTTGGAAATGTAAATATAAGGTTTTAGAAGATAGACCATATGATATAGTTAAATGCCCTATTTGTAATAATAATATTATTGTTTGTACAACATATAATGATTGGAATTATTATTTACAAAAAAATATGTAAATGAAATTGAAGTTGGAGATTTAATTTTATTAAGAAGTGATATGAATGATCGTGAGGTTTTAGCAGTTGAAGAAATCGAAGATGATGCATACAAAGTAGCTTTAAAAGGTTATCGAGTTGTAAAATTAAAATCAGATAATTTTGTAGAATGTGTTACTGGAACTTGGACTGAAAATGATAAACCTTTGGAAAAGTAGTTAGTAAATTTTAAGACCTTTAGAGGAGAAATATATAGATTATAGAATATTAAACTTATTCAACTTATGGTTTAAAGGGGTTTAATATATGTTATATACAGTAGAGCAAGTATCTAAGGAGCTTAACATAAGTAAACAAGCTATATATAAACAACTAAAGAAAGAAGAGTTTAAACAATATATAACTATAGAAAAAGGCGTTAAACATATTAATGCAGATGGTTTAAATTATTTAAAGGGAGTTGAACCAAAGGATTTATTGATTAAACAACAGGTTGAAGAAATTGAAAGGCTAAGAGCTGACAATAAAAGGTTAATGTTATTATTAGAACAACAGAATCAAATTATATTAAATAGCCAAGAGCTACAGAAAAAGGCTTTAAGTAATACAGAGCTGTTACTACTGGAGAAAAGAGAAGAACTTAAAAGAAGAAATGAAGAGTTTAATAAACAGAATAATAAATGGTTTAATTGGTTTAAACTTAGATTTAATTGAGAAGGGATAACTTTAAAAGACATCTTATTTTTTTATATTATTATATGGCGTTAAAATCAATTTTAAGAGTATTGGAATTTAATTGGATAAAATATTATGTTAAGTATAAAAGTTAAAATAAGAGGTACTAAGGGGCAAAAAATGATATTTAAATATATAAAACAAAAGAGAGCTTTAAAAACTCTCTTTTATAACATTACATAATTTTACTTTAGAAATTTGAACATTGTTATATTCAAAAAATATGTGGTTGAATAGCTATAATTTTCAAATGAATAACCAAGTAATATAATATCATTTTTACATATAATTTAATAGTAAATGAAAAGATTATAAAAAGGTTAGACTTGGGTTAGGTATGTATTATATAGTATAAGTAATTCGTATTATTTAATATTAAGTAATACTATTTTAAAGAAGAGGAGCTATATTGCTATGAGTAAATGGAAATTAGATGATGAAATAATAAATAATAAAATTGAAGATATAGACAATATTATAGTTATGGTTAATAGAAAATATATAAGTAAATTAGAAGAAAATGAAATTCCTTATTTTCCGTTTAGTGCTGAAGCTAAGGAGTGCCAATTTATAAGAATGGGTAAAAAGAAAAAAAGGTTTAATGAAGAGGAGTGTAAGAAAATAAAAGATGATCACTTAATAAATGGTAAGAGCTATAGAAAGTTAGCAAAAGAATATGAGTGCAGCACTAAAATTATATATCAAATTTTAAAAGATAAATATTAAAAATTTGGAAATAAGTTCTTTGAGTAATATAATTAAGTTAATATGAGTTTTAGTTGTATAGTATTTAAAATATAGGTGTTAAAATACTTGTGGGTAGGGGGTATATTTTAAAAAGTATAAATTTGGGATTTTTTTTGATTTATAAAAAATACATATATATTAACTATATTTTTATTGATTATTAAATTTTAATATGGTAATATTTATGTATAGAAAAGACAAGTTAAACATATAATATAGTGATCATACTCTGGTTTCCTACGGGTCCAGAGTTTTTTTTTTTGGGAGGATTAGAAAAGTGAGTGATGAAAAAGTTTTTAAGACTACTAGGCAACAAATGATGAAATTAAGAAAACGTGGATTAATTATTCACGGAAGTTCACATAAAAAAATTCTAGAAAAAGAGAATTATTATAATATTATAAATGGATATAAAGACTTATTTATAGATACTAATTATACTGGGGATGATGAGCAGTATAAAAAAGATACTAATTTTAAAGAAATATATGCTTTATATAACTTTGACAGAGAATTAAGAATGTATTTTATGAGATATATATTAGAAGTTGAAAATAATATAAAAAGTGTTCTATCTCATAAGTTTTCTGAAAAATATGGACATGATAATTATTTAAAAATAAGTAATTTTGATACAACTGTTAAACCAAAAGAAAGAAAAACACAAGCTGAAAAGGTTGGACAAGTTTCAGAGTTAATATCTAGAATACAAAGTGAAATTTCAAGACAATTACAAAAAAATAATTCTATGATTTCTCACAGTATGCTTGATTATGGATATGTTCCATTATGGGTTTTAGTGAATACTCTTACATTAGGCACTATAAGTACGTTCTATGAAAAAATGTATCAAAATGATAAAGAAAATGTTTCAAGAGAATTTGGATTGACATCAAAGGAATTAAGTAGTTTATTATTTGTTTTAAGTATTTTTAGAAATGCATGTGCTCATGATGAAAGATTATATAATTTAAGGGCTTTAAAGAAAGATTTAAAACCTAATATGATATCAACCTTTCCAATTCATAGTAAATTATCTATTCCTATTAATAAAAGTGGTAATTATATATATGGTAAAAATGATTTATTTGCTATCGTAATAGTGTTTAAATTGATTTTAAGTAAAAATTCTTTAAACAAATTTTTATATTCTATAAAAGGCGAAATAGATAAACTTAGTAAAGAGTTAGTAACTATAAAGATTGATGATGTATTAAAACAAATGGGGTTCCCAGAAAATTGGTTTGATATAAAAAAAATATAATATATTTAAAGTGTATCAAAAATGATTGTTTTTGATACACTTTTTTAAGTTGTAAAAATATAAGTTAAAAAGCCACTTTCATTATCTTATTTTGTGTCAAAAAACGTATCAAAAACTATTTACATTATGAAACGTTTATGATACAATGATTACAGCAAAGAGATGAGAAAGAAGGTTGATTATAATATGTTAGTAGGTTATGCAAGAGTATCAACGGCAGGACAGAATTTAAATAGACAAATTGATATGCTAGTTAATTATGGCGTAGATAAAAGAAATATATATCAAGAAAAAATAACTGGTACTAAATTAGATAGAGAACAATTAAACAAAATGATTGAAGAACTACAAGAAGGTGATATTGTTATAATTACAGATTTAACAAGAATATCAAGGAGTACCAAAGATTTATTAGACATTATAGAAAAAATAAAGAATAAAGGAGCTAGTATAAAAAGTATTAAAGATACATGGTTAGATACCTCTAGCGACAATCCATATAATAGTTTTTTATTAACTGTAATGAGTGGATTAAGTCAATTAGAAAGGGAATTAATTAGTCAGAGAACAAAAGAGGGGTTGACAAGTGCTAAGGCTAGGGGGAGAAACGGGGGTAGACCTTCTAAAAGAAATGATAAAGCAAATATGATAAAACTTTTATATAAAGAAGGCTATAAAATAAATGAAATAGTTAAAGAAACAGGGTTGAGTAGGTCAACTATCTATAGAGTTATTAAAGAAGAGGAATAATTAAAAGCCCTCTTCTTTTTTTACTTCTATTGTAGTATTATTCTCTATCTATTTTTTTATGATTAACCTTTTATTATAGCTCTAGGACTTAAAAAACTAATATTTAAGACTATAATCATAAAAAATACTACTACAGCTTTTACCTTATATCATTTTACAGATAATATAAATTAGCAGAAGGACTATTATACTTTTTATTTAGTGTTTTACAGCAGAGCTAGTCATACATATTTAATTATTTTTATTTTAAAAATTTTATTGTAAACGTTATTTTAATAATATATGATAAAATAAAAAGGGGGAAATTTCATGAAAGTATGTACTAAATGTGGGGAAATTAATAGTGATAATAATTTAATGTGCATAAATTGTAATGCATCTAATAAATTTTTTATTGACTATGACAAGGCAATCTCAATAAGCAAAAAAAATATAAGTATAAAAAATAAAATTAAAAAAAATATAATATTAGTACTTTCAATGATAAGCATTTCACTAATATTATTACTATTATTTTTAAACTTTAGAAATCAAACACTCTCATTAAATTTAATTTCTAAAACAATAATATTTATTATAATAGGATCTATATTAATAAAATTTACAGGTAAATTTTTTCTTTTAACTCATATATTTTCATTAAAAGATATAGATGAAAATCAAATGTCAGATATGTATGATACTTACATAAAATTAATAGGTTTTATTTTAATATTTTATTCCATAATTAGTATGATAAAACCATTAATAAAATAATAATTTCTTACTGAAATAACATTATTAGAACAATAAAAATATTACAGTTTATAAACCTTGCATTTTAGAATTTGCAATACATAATAGAATACTTCTTTGCTTTCTTTATCAGAAACTTTACAAGCTAAAAAAATAGAAAAAAGAAAAGCTTTTGAAAAATAATCTTAATAAATTTAATATTAAGGATCTTAACGTTACTTTACTTTATATAAAAATTTTTACTATAATTTATATATTAATATTAATTTTATATATATGGATAAATTATAAATGTTGAAAATTCAATTAAAATTTCCCGAAATTACATAATAATATTTAAAAATAGAATCTATTATTTTGTTTCTACATAAAGAGTATTGTTAGTACTCTATTTGAATAACAACTTCAATTTATCAATATATAAAACTAATATGTTAATATCAAACCAGCCAATAAAACTAAAAAGACAAAAAAAGGCTTAAAGCCTTTTTTTTGTTTATAAAAATAATATATTAATAATATAATTAATCTCTATTAATTTTTAGACATAAATAGAAATATATACACATTTACCTATATATTACATAAGCAAACTATTTTTACCGTTTACTTAATATTCAAAATTAAATATAATAATCATTGTCGCATATTTAAAATATGTGCATTACATAATATTGCTTAATACAAGCAATACATTTTACTTAATTTACTAAAATGGAAAATAAGATGAATCTATCCCCAATAATTCATCTTATTTTCTTATTTAATAGAAACATATATAGTAAACAAATTAAAATCATTAACTTAATATAAAAAAATATGAAAGGTAAAAATAATACATGCTCTTAAAGGTACTGTGGGGATATAAAAGAAATAGTAGAAAACGGAAAAAGTCCAAGTACCTCTCCCTCCGAAATAAATTCCCATTATGAATCAATTTAATAAAAATATAACCTAAAATTCTATACATTAATAAATTTTATATCAAAAATTTCATAATCTAACATTATGCATTATTATATAATAAATAAAAAAAAGAGGGTTGCCAGTCTTTTAAACATTCTAAATAATTTATATTTTTTCTTACTAATACATATAAATTATTTAGAATGTTTGTTGATTTTTCAAAAAATATTTTTATCTTTTAGTTCTGAAGGTATAAACAGATTACACTTTTTGAAAACTGTGTTTATTTCATTGAATTCTTTGGATGTTATCCTTCATTTTTTTGTAGTTATTTTTAAATGCTCTTATAAGGATTTTAAAGCGTTTTAAGACTATCAATAATAGAATTCTA
>NZ_JBZEFA010000018.1:0-8043 GCF_058310255.1 Clostridium sp. TJA038
CCAATATGCGGGTGTAGTTCAATGGTAGAACACCAGCCTTCCAAGCTGGATACCCGGGTTCGATTCCCGGTACCCGCTCCATTCTAAAGATAACCAATTATTGGTTATCTTTTTTTATTAAGAAAATTAAGCACCTATAGCTCAGTTGGATAGAGCTTTGGACTTCGAATCCACAGGTCGCGAGTTCGAATCTTGCTAGGTGCACCAATTTTATTTTTAGAGTTACAATTATAAAGTTGTAACTCTTTTTTTATTTAGAATATAATTTATAGTTAATTTTTAATTAGGGAAGTTGAACTACAAATTTTTACCTTTTACGCTTTAAAATTTATTTTTGTTAAGAAAATATTAATTTTTTTAAATTTAATCATATAATAATAATTAATCATCAATAAGTTTAAAGAAAATAATGTTTATGATATAAGTTTTTAAATAATATTAAGTTTAAAAGCAAAAAGAGTATTTTATGTAAATTGACTAAGTATATAATTAGAACTACAATTTAATTGTAAATGATTACATAATATTTATAAAAGGAGGAATTTATTATGACAGCACCTTTAGAAGGAATTAAGGTTATTGACTGGACACAGGTACAATCAGGACCAGCATGTACTCAATTATTAGCATGGTTAGGAGCAAATGTTATTAAAATTGAACGTCCTGGAACAGGAGATCCAACTCGTAGTGAGCTCCTCGATATTCCTAATTTAGATGGACTATACTTCTTACAACTTAACAGTAATAAAAGATCTATAGAATTAGATTTGAAAACTGAACAAGGAAAGGAAATACTTAGAAAGCTTTTAAAGGATGCAGATATTTTTGTTGAAAATGTACATCCAGGTGCAGCTGATAAACTAGGATTTTCATGGGAAGAAGTTCACAAATTAAATCCTAGACTTATTTATGGTTCTATAAAAGGATTTAATCCAGATTCTCCTTTTGCTAAAGTAAAGGCTTTTGAGCCTGTTGCACAATGTGCAGGAGGTGCAGCAGCAACTACAGGATGGTGGGATGGAGAATACAATATACCAACTCAATCTGGAGCAGCTCTTGGGGATAGTAATACTGGAATGCATTTGGTAATTGGATTATTAGCAGCTTTAATGCAAAGAGAGAAAACTGGAGAAGGATGTTTTGTATATCAATCTATGCAAGAGGCAGTTTTAAATTTGTGTAGAATAAAACTTCGTGACCAATTAATATTAGAGAATACTGGAACATTGACACATTTTCCAGGATATCCTGATGAGAAAATAGGAAATACAGTTCCTCGTTATGGAAATGCAGAGGGTGGACAAGTTCTTGGATGGTGTTATAAGTGTAAAGGATGGGAAACAGATCCTAACTCTTATGTTTACATTGTACTTCAAAATGAAAATAAAGCTTTTGCAAAAGCCTGCGAAGGATTAGGTAAACTTGAGTGGATTAATGATCCTAAATTTAATACTCCTAAAGCTCGTAATTTAGTTAAAAAAGAAATTTATAAAGAAATTGAAAAATACACTATAAATAAAAGTAAATTTGAAGTAATAGAAGAACTAAGCAAATTTGGAGTTCCTTGTGGGCCTGTATTAAGCATGTATGAAATAGAACAAGATGATTCTTTACGTAAGTGTGGAACTTTAGTAGAAGTTGAACAACCAGGTCGTGGAAAATATTTGACAATAGGTTGTCCTCCTAAGTTTTCTAATTATACACCTAATATTGAAAAAGCACCTCTTCTTGGAGAACATACAGACGAAATATTAAAGGAAATTGGATATTCAGAAAAAGAAATATCTGATTTACGTAATAATCATATTGTATGCAAATAATATTATAAAAAATTATAATATTAAATTTCATATTAGGAAGGAGTTTTACAATGAGTGATGTTGATAATTTAACTGATGGAATGCACATACTTGTAGATGCTTTAAAGAAAAATAAAATTGATACAATATATGGTGTAGTTGGAATTCCAGTTACTGACTTTGCAAGGTATGCTCAAAAAGAAGGTATTCGTTATATAGGGTTTAGACATGAGCAATCAGCAGGAAATGCTGCTGCAATAACTGGATATTTAACAAAAAAACCAGGTATTTGTTTAACAGTTTCTGCTCCAGGTTTTTTAAATGGGTTAACTGCACTTACAAATGCTACAGTAAACGGGTTTCCAATGATTCAGATAAGTGGATCTAGTGATAGAAATATTATAGATTTGCAACAAGGAGATTATGAGGGATTAGATCAAATGAATATAGCTAAGCCTTTTGTTAAAGCATCTTACAGAATTAATAGACCAGAAGATATAGGGATTGGATTAGCTAGAGCTATTCATGCAGCTACTTCAGGACGTCCTGGTGGAGTTTATCTAGATGTTACAACTAAACTTCTTTCAAGTGTATTAGATAAAGATGAAGCATGTAAAACAATATTTGAAGTAGAGTATGAAAATTTGAAGCAGATTCCTTCTATTGAATCTGTTGATAAGGCTTTAGATTTACTTTCTAAAGCTAAGAAACCTTTAATAATTTTAGGAAAAGGTGCTTCTTATTCTCAAGCAGAGAAGTATATTAAATATTTCATAGAAAGAACAGGTATACCTTTTTTACCAATGTCAATGGCTAAGGGTTTACTTCCTGACAACCATAAACAATGTGCTTCAGCTGCACGTTCCTTTGTTTTAAAAAATTCAGATGTTGTTTTGTTAATAGGTGCTCGTTTAAATTGGTTATTACAACATGGAAAGGGTAAACATTGGAATGAGGATGTTAAATTTATTCAATTAGAAATAGAGCCAAAAGAAATTGATAGTAATAGAAAGATTGAAGCTCCAGTTGTTGGAGATATATTATGTAGTATAAAAATTATGATTGAAGAATTGAATAAATTTAATATAAAAACTTCAGAGGAATGGATAGGAGATATAGATAAGTATAAAAAATCAAACATTGAAAAAATGTCAGTAAAATTAAATACTTTAACAAATCCTATGAATTATTTTAATGCTTTAAATGCAGTTAAGGAGGTTGTTGATGAAAATAAAGATATCTATTTAGTAAATGAAGGTGCAAATACCTTAGATGATACAAGAAATGTTGTTAATATGTATTATCCTCGTAGACGTTTAGATTGTGGAACATGGGGAGTTATGGGAGTTGGAATGGGATTCTCTATAGGTGCAGCTATTACAAGTGGAAAACCAGTTCTTGCAATAGAAGGTGATAGTGCTTTTGGTTTTAGTGGAATGGAAATTAGCACAATATGTGAATATAAACTTCCAGTAACGATAGTTGTATTTAACAATGGAGGAATATATCGTGGAGATCATATAAATTTAAGCGGTGGAGAAGACCCTTCTCCAACAACACTTATGGCTAATGCACGATATGATAAATTGATAGAAGCTTTTGGTGGAGTTCCATACAATGTTAAAACACCAAGTGAATTGAAAGAAGCTATAACTAATGGAATAAAATCACTTAAACCAACTTTAATAAATTGTGTAATAGACCCTAAAGTTGGAACAGAAAGTGGACATATTTCCTCTTTAAATCCTAAAAATACTCTTGGAAACTAATAAAAATACTTTGAGTTTCTGCCTTATAAAGATTTAATTAGAGGAGTTGATAGTATGTGGGATATTATAATGAAGGATATTGTTCCAATTTTCGTGATTATGCTTTTAGGATTTTACTCTGGTAAAAAGAAAGCATTTACTCAAGAAAATGCAAGAACATTTAATAAATTAGTCTTAAATTATGCACTTCCTGCAGCTTTATTTGTATCTATTGTAAAGGCAGACAGACATATGTTATTTGCAGATATTAAGTTAACTTTAGTCAGTTTAATAGTAATAGTTGCCGTTTTTATGTGGTCATTTTATGGATGTTATAAATTTTTTAAGCATTCAAAAGGTGAAGCAGCAATATGTGCTTTAATAGCAGGTTCTCCAACTATTGGATTCTTAGGATTTGCTGTTTTAGATCCAATATTTGGAGCTACAGCAGATACTGGGCTAGTTGTTGCTATTGTATCTATTGTTGTTAACGCTATTACAATACCAATAGGACTAACATTACTTAATTCAAAAGGTGGAAAGTCAAAAGTTGTAGATGAAACTAATGAAAATAATAATTCAAATAAAAATGAAAGTGGATTAAAAGTTTTAGAAGATGATTTAAAAAAAGCAGAGCAGAATCCTGTTATAAGCGCATTGAAACAGCCAGTTGCTTGGGCACCTATTTTAGCGGTAATAATAGTATTGCTAGGAATTAAGTTCCCTTCAATTTTGGACCCTAACTTTGAACTTATAGCAAAGGCTAATTCTGGTGTTGCAGTTTTTGCAGCAGGTTTAACTTTATCTGGCTTGAAGTTTGAATTTGATTTAGAGATTATTTATAATACTTTTGTCAAATTAATACTTATGCCAGCACTTTTATTAATTGTTGGATTATTAGTGAAATTAGATCCAACACATCTTCAAATGCTAGTACTTTCAGGAGCATTACCACCTGCGTTTTCAGGGATTATTATAAGTAGCCGTTATCAAAAATATGTACGTACTGGTACATCTTCATTAGCTGTAAGTGTCTTATTATTTATAGTTGCAGCACCATTTTGGATTTGGTTATCAAGATTAGCTTCTACATGGACTTTTTAGATATAAATAAAATAAAAAATCTATAGTTTTATATAACTTTTTATTTTGTTTATATTAAAAAAGAAAATTATTAAAAATAAAAGCTGATAAAAGTATCAGCTTTTATTTTTTTACGTTTGAATTTATAGATAATAAAGATTTTTAATTATAGTTATGTTTAAATATTAAAAGGTAAATATGTTCAAATAGATTTATTTAAAATATAAAAGATTTCTAAATAACTTAATAAGATGATATTATAAAAATATATTAATATGACTTAACATAATATAAAAAAAATTGAAACAAATTTAGGAGGAGTAATATGGGAGTACTAAAAAATTTAGAACCTAAAAATGTCTTTAGATTTTTTGAGGAGATAAGTAAAATACCACATGATTCTGGAAATGAAAAAGAACTTAGTGATTACTTAGTAAAGTTTGCAAAGGAAAGAAATCTTTTTTTTATTCAAGATAAAGCTCTAAATGTAATAATTAAAAAAGAGGCTACAAAAGGATATGAAAATGCACCTACTGTTATAATACAAGGACATATGGATATGGTATGTGAGAAAACAAAAGAAAGTAATCATAATTTTAAAAAGGATTCTTTAAATTTAAGAATAGTTAATGATGAGTTTGTATA
Organism: Clostridium sp. TJA038; assembly: GCF_058310255.1. Classification (NCBI taxonomy): domain Bacteria; kingdom Bacillati; phylum Bacillota; class Clostridia; order Eubacteriales; family Clostridiaceae; genus Clostridium; species Clostridium sp. TJA038. Next base: position 5,276 of record NZ_JBZEFA010000018.1, read on the forward strand.
TGCAACAGATACTACTTTAGGTGCCGATGATGGTATAGCAATAGCATATGCATTATCAATTTTAGATTCTAAAGATATAAAACATCCAGCTTTAGAGTTTGTAGCAACTACAGAAGAAGAAACTGTTATGGGGGGAGCTAGTTTTTTAGATGCTTCTAATTTAAATGGAAAGATATTATTAAATATAGATGCAGAAGAAGAAGGAGTATTTATAGCAGGATGTGCTGGGGGAATAATGCTTTATCCAGAGAAAAGGGTTTATTTTGAAAATTCATCTGGAGAAATTTTAGATATAGAAGTGTCTGGCTTAAGAGGTGGACACTCTGGAATGGAGATACACAAAAAAAGAGGAAATGCAAATAAAGTTATGGGAAGAATATTATATAACATAAAAAAAGAAATTCCTTTTAATATTGTTTCTATTGAAGGTGGAACAAAGCATAATGCTATACCTCAAAGCTGTAATTGTAAGATTTCATTAAATAAAGAATATATAGATAAAGCTAAAGAAATTTTATTAAAGTTAGAAAAAGATTTTAAAGAAGAATTTAAAGTAAGTGATAGTGAAATAAAAATTAAGTTTAAGGAATTAAAAGAAGTTAGTTTATTTAAAAATCAACTTGATAAAAAATCTACAGAAGATTTAATAAACTTTTTAATATTAATACCAGATGGATTAAGAGCAATGAGTCAAGATATAGATGTTGTAGAGAGTAGTTTAAATCTAGGAATAGTTAAATTAGAAAAAGATAAAATTAAGTTTACTACAGATATAAGAAGTTCAGTAAAGAGCAAAAAAACAAGTATGGTAGATGAAATAGAAGCTTTATGTAAAGTTATGGACTTTACTTTAAAAAAAGAAGGAGATTATCCAGAGTGGAAATATGAAAAAGATTCAAAAATAAAAGATTTAAGTTTTAAGACATACAAAGAATTATTTGGAGTAAATCCAAAAGTAACAACTCTTCATGCAGGACTTGAATGTGGAATTTTTAAAGAAAAAATGGGTCAAGATTTGGATATGATAAGTTTTGGACCTGATATATTTGATGTTCATACAGCAAAGGAGCATTTTAAAATAGATTCAGTAAAAAGATGTTATGAGTTCTTAATTGCATTATTAGAGAATATAAAATAGACTTTATCTTTTATATTTAAATAAAAATTTATATTTTAATCTAAGTAATATAACTTATAATAAAATGATAATTATAAGTTATATTACTTTTAATTTTTTATTTTTATAATAATTAGAGCTTTTATAAATTAATTTATACAATTAAGGAGGAGTTTTTAAAATGAAAGATTTAATAAATTTATATTTGCTTTTTGTAAAGTTAGGTTTTATGAATTTTGGAGGAGGATATGCATTATTTCCAATATTACAAAAAGAAATAATAGAAAAGAGAAATTGGATTACTAATGAAGAACTTATGGATTATTATGCCATTGGTCAATGTACTCCAGGAGTTATTGCTGTAAATACTGCAACATTTATTGGACAAAAAAGAAAAGGAAATATTGGAGGAATATTTGCAACTCTTGGATTTGTAACTCCTTCATTAATAATGATAACAATAATTGCAACATTTATTGGTAATTTTTCAGACTTACCTATAGTAAAAAATGCCTTTGCAGGAATTAGGGTTTGTGTAGCAGTTTTAATTTTAAATACTGCAATAAACTTAATAAAAACTTCTGTAATTGATATAAAAACAGGAATTATTTTTTTATTAGTAGCTGTATTTTCAATATTTACAAACATATCTCCTGTTCTTTATGTAATATTAGCTGGAATAGCTGGAGTAGTTTTAAAGTCTATTGGAGGTAAAAATAAATGATATTAATTAGGCTATTTTTAGAATTTTTTAAGATTGGGCTTTTTGCTGTTGGAGGAGGAGCTGCTACAATACCATTTTTATATAATTTATCTGATAAAACAAATTGGTTTACTCATACTGACCTTGCAAATATGATTGCTATTTCTCAATCAGTGCCAGGAGCTATGGGGATTAATATGGCAACATATGTAGGTTATTCAACTGATGGAGTATTAGGAGCTATAACTTCAACTATTGGAATAATAGTGCCTTCTATTATAATAATTTTATTAGTTGCAAGAGTATTATCTAAATTTAAAGATAATAAAATAGTTCAAAATTGTTTTTATGGATTAAGACCAGCCTCTACAGGATTATTATTAGCTGCTGGCTTTGAAATAGTAAAAATATCTATTTTAACATTAAATAAATATATAGAAACAAATAATTTATTAGATTTATTTTCAACTAAAGCTTTAATTTTAGCAGTAGTTTTATTTTTTTTAATAAGAAAATATAAGAAATCACCAATTATATATATAATATTTTCAGCCTTAATTGGAATAATATTTAAATTTTCAATTTAATAAAAAATAAAAAAGCCTTAAAATTAGGCTTTTTTATTTTTTATTAGGTATAAATGATTTTACTTTAAATAAATTCGACAATAATAAGTTTATTTTTACAAAATTTAATATTAAACTGAACCTAGTGTATCAATAGATAAAAAAAAGAGTAATATTATGAAAAAAAGAGAAAAATAAAAATATTTTTTTAAAATGGAAATTTTTATATTAAAACAAAGGTTTAATTATGTTATGATAAATATCGTCATCAAGAGCAAGCGATAAACAAAGCTTAGATGATATGGTCTTTGAAAATTAAACAGAAGATATTAACATAAACCAGCAATTCTTTTATAAGTAATATGAGTATAGATTAAACTTT
>NZ_JBZEFA010000019.1:0-4904 GCF_058310255.1 Clostridium sp. TJA038
TTAATCTATACTCATATTACTTATAAAAGAATTGCTGGTTTATGTTAATATCTTCTGTTTAATTTTCAAAGACCATTTCTTCGTCGCCCTCAAGCGACTTTCTTAGTTTAACATCACTTTGAAACTTTGTCAACAACTTTTTTCAAAACTTTTAATTTATTTTGTTAAGTTATTTCCGCATCTCTTAGCGACGAGATTTATCTTACCATGTTAATTAATATAAGTCATAACTTATTTGTTTAAATAGTTAAATTATTTTTATTAATCTTTATTTTTTATCTTTTTACTCTATTATTCTCATATTGATACACCTGGTAAAGTTTTATTTGCTTTTTTCCTTAATATTCCTTGAAATATTCTTATTTACGATGTATTATTTAAAATATTCTTTTTATTTTATGCAAAAAATACTTTTTATTTTAAAAATAATAGTATATTTTAAATATTCAAATCATTAAATTTGAATAATACTTTATTTATTTTATAAATATATTAAATTTTATTACCATTTAAAAATTGCTTAATTTGAATTTACTAATTGTAAATACTATAATTTCTATATAGTTCTTTAAAAGGAGGCCTTCTTATGCCTAAAATTATAAAAAATGTAAAAGAAGATTTATTGAAAGAAGGAAAAAGGCAACTACTTTCTAATGGATATTTAGATTTAAATATAAGAAATATAACTAAAGAGTGTAACATAGGTACTGGAACCTTCTATAACTATTTTAAAAACAAGGAACAACTTGTTGTTGATATTTTATCTAATGATTGGAATACAGTTTTATCTGTTTCTAGCGAAATAATAAGACAAGATATTTCTTTCAAAGAAAAAATGATTATTATTTCAGATAATATGAATGATTTTCTTAAAAATCATAGACTTATTTTTTCAGAGATGGCTAATCATAGTTCTAAACATCATTATGTTATAGAACCTATTTATAAAATATTAGAAGATTTAATCAATCTTCATATAGAAAAAGGGGAAATTCATCCTGCTATATCCTCTGAGAAATTTGCATATTTTCTTCTTAATAATCTTATACTAATTTCTATGTCTAAATTAACAATAGATGACTTATTTTTATTGTTAAATATATAGTAAAAAGCTATAAACTAAAATAGTTTATAGCTTTTTATGTTTATAATAAATTTTTCATTTGACTTGCTAAAGGATCTGCTAATGTTCCCATAATTACTTGAACATGTTTATTATCTAATTTCATAATTCCACTAGCCCCTGCTTTTTTTAAAGTAACCTCATCTATTTTAGATGCATCTTTTAAAGTTAGCCTTAATCTTGTTATGCAGTTATCTAAAACTTCTATATTTTCTTTTCCTCCAAGAGCCTCTAAAACAACCTCTGCTTTTTCAGCTAAAGTTCCTCCCTTAGCTGGATTATTTTCTTCCTTTGATGCCTTTTTTATATAACTTCTATCTTCTTCATTGTTATCATCAAAATCATCTTCTCTACCTGGAGTTTTAAGATTAAATTTCTTAATAAAGAAAATAAATAAAAAATAATAAATAATAAAAGCTACAATTCCCATTAATAATAAAATTAACTGATTTTGTCCTTTACCATAGTATAAAATATAATCAATAAGCCCACCTGAGAAACTAAAGGCTAGATGTATGTTTAAAGCATATGCTACTGCTAAAGATATTCCAGTTAGTATTGCATGTATAACATAAAGTATTGGAGACAAAAACATAAAAGCAAATTCTATAGGTTCTGTTATACCAGTTATTATAGCTGTTAAAGCCAATGATAAAAACATACCTCCAACTACTGCTTTATTTTTCTTTTTAGCACATACATACATTGCTAAACATGCGGCAGGAAGCCCAAACATCATAATTGGATAGAATCCTGCTGTATAAACTCCTGCTGTAGGGTCTCCAGCTAAAAATCTTGTAATATCTCCTGTTGCAATTTGACCTGATACTGCATCTTTAAAACTTCCTAATTGAAACCATATAACAGAATTCATTACATGATGAAGCCCTATTGGAATTAATAATCTATTTAATATTCCATATACTGCAGCTCCAATAGCACCTGCTTTTACCATTATATTAGCAAAGCCATCTAATCCTGATTGAAATAAAGGCCATGTATATCCAAAAAATACTCCTAAAATAAGACATACAAAAGAAGTTATTATTGGAACAAATCTTTTTCCTCCAAAAAATCCTAAAAACTGAGGTACTTTAATATCTTTAAATTTATTATATAAAAGTCCTCCTGTAACTCCAGCTACAACACCTCCAAAAGCTCCCATATTGATACTTGGGTCAAAAGAAGTTGCAACATTTTTCATAACTAAGAACCCTAAAAGTCCTGCTAATCCTCCAACTCCATTATTTTCATGAGAAAGCCCAAAGCCTATGCCTACTGCAAAAAGCATTGCCATATTGTTGCCAAAAGCCGCTCCACCAGCAGCAGTAAGCCAAGATACGTTAAGTAAATCCTTATCACCAAGTCTTAGTAAAAGTCCTAAAGCAGGCATTACAGCTATTGGTACCATTAAGGATTTACCTATACTTTGAAGAAATCCTAAAACTTTTGAACCACTTTTAATCATTTGTTTATTCCTCCTTATTTTTTCATTAGTTTATGCTTTTTTACCTTAAAAATTAGTTTTAAAGCATCAAAAGTAATATTAATAATTAAAAAATAAGCAAGCTTCTAATAAATTTTAAAATATTCTTTCTTAATTATTTTGTGCTTTATTTATCTTCTATTTATTTATGATATAAAAAAAGCTGAAAAGAATTTTTTTATATTCTTTTCAGCTAATGCCCAAAATTATGGTTACACGCTTAAATATTTTTTAAATATTAATAAATTTACTGTTGACTTTTAAATATTACTATATCTTAATTATAGTGTCAAATAAAATTAGTAAAGATTAAATTTTAAACATTAATAATTTTTTTATAATTAAATGTAAATTCAATTAAAATAAAATTAACCACTAATTGTATAAATATGGTATTGACTTATAAAATCAAAAAATATATAATGTAAGCATAACATGTTACTGTTAAATCAGGCATAAGTTTAGGAGAACTTATGCCTTTTTTTTATATTTTATTATACTATATTGGAAAGGATGTGAATTTCTTATCTTATTTCATAAGCTAAGAAAATAAATATGTTTGGATTATTTAAAAAAGAATTAAAATTAGTTGCTCCTGCAACTGGAAAAACTATTGATTTATCAGAAGTACCAGACCAAGTTTTTGCTGAAAAGATGGCTGGAGATGGTGTTGCAATTGAATTAGCTGGAGATACTATAATGGCTCCTGCTGATGGTGAGTTATCCTTAGTATTTAAAACTAATCATGCTTTCGCTATGACTTTAAGTAATGGAGTTGAACTTTTAGTTCATGTAGGTATAGATACAGTTTCTTTAAACGGAGAAGGTTTTGAAAGATTAGTGGAACCTGGTCAACAAGTTAAAGCTGGTACACCAATATTAAAAATAGATAGAGATTTCATACTAGGTAAAGGATTAAAATTACATACACCTGTATTAATAACAAATCCTGATGTGGTTAAAGATATGAAACCTGTTGTAGGTGAATCAGTTACTGCTGGTGTAGATACTGTTTTAACTTATAAAGTTAAATAAAAAAACAAGCTGACAATTTTGTCAGCTTGTTTTTTTATTCTTTTCTTCTAAGTCTTTCTACATGCATAGCTAAATATCCAATTTCATCCTCTGGAACATCTTTAGAAAACTCTTCTTTTATAGCTATTCCAATTTCTTTAGCTACTTCAAAAGATTCTTTATATTTTAATTTTATAACTGAAAGCAACTCATTTTTTATTGGCGTATTATTTAAAAGTCTCTCTATAGCAAATCTTAAATGACTTATAAACCTAGCATAAGATAATGATGTTCTATCTACTTCTATATTAAAATCATCTTCAATACATTCAACTGCAGTATTAGCTATATAAGTAAATTTCATAGAGTTAGATAATTTACCTGTACTTCTTGCAGAATGTATGTGCATAGCAATAAATCCAATTTCATCATCAACTATATTAACTCCAGTAAACTCTTGAAGTTTCTTAACCATTTTACTTGCAGCTTCAAATTCCTTAGGATATAAAATTTCAATTTCAACTAAAAAAGGATTTCTTAATATATCTCCTTTTTTCATTCTTTCAATAGCAAAAGAAATATGATCTATTAAACCTATATGTATAATTTCATTTAATTCCTCATCAAAATCTTTAGACATCTCTAAGATTAATTCTTCACAAAATGCTATAAATTCTTCTTTATTACTTCCTATAACTCTTCTAAAATTAGCAATATTATGTTCATCTTGTATTGTAAATATCTTTTCTATTTTTGTATTTTTAGGAATTATAGCTCCTCTTTTATAGTTAAAACCTATTCCCTTAGCAAATAGTATAATTTCTTTATCACTATCATCAACTAAAACTATATTATTATTAAAAGCCTTCTTAACCTCATACTCTTTTTCAGTATTTCTCACCATAATATTCTCCCCTATACTACTAACTTTGCTAATAAAATAAATTATTTTTAATTTAAATATTATATAAGATATATTTAAATTACATATATAATTATATATTAAAAAAATTATTTTTACTAATATAGAAATTGACTAGAATTAAAATAAATTCTAGTCAATCAACATTATAAAATACATTTTAAAATAAAAAAAACCTCTCTAAGTTTAGAGAGGTTTTGGTGATCTGCCAGGGAATCGAACCCTGGACACCGTGATTAAAAGTCACGTGCTCTACCGACTGAGCTAGCAAATCATAAGACCTGGCAACCACCTACTCTCCCACACAGTCTCCCGTGCAGTACCATCGGCCTCTATAGGCTTAACCTTCGTGTTCGGAA
>NZ_JBZEFA010000020.1:0-4393 GCF_058310255.1 Clostridium sp. TJA038
GTCGAAGTATCCGTTCTTTTCAAGGCTTTCTACTGCTGATGCTGCATTGTCCTTAGTTAATACAAGACCATTAACTTCTACTTTGTCTACTTTATATCCTTCAGCTGGATTTAATACTACTCTTGTTGGCTCTCCAACCTTAACCATAACGTCTCCGCCAGTTAATGTAGTATCGTTAATTTCTACAGTTCCTTGTCCTTCTGTAGTTACATTAAGGATTGTATCTGTAACTTCTTCTTTAACGAATGTTACTTTCATTGAGTTTTGGATATCTCCCCAGAAGATATAGTCGAAGTATCCGTTCTTTTCAAGGCTTTCTACTGCTGATGCTGCATTATCCTTAGTTAATACAAGACCATTAACTTCTACTTTGTCTACTTTATATCCTTCAGCTGGATTTAATACTACTCTTGTTGGCTCTCCAACCTTAACCATAACATCTCCGCCAGTTAATGTAGTATCGTTAATTTCTACAGTTCCTTGTCCTTCTGTAGTTACATTAAGGATTGTATCTGTAACTTCTTCTTTAACGAATGTTACTTTCATTGAGTTTTGGATATCTCCCCAGAAGATATAGTCGAAGTATCCGTTCTTTTCAAGACTTTCTACTGCTGATGCTGCATTGTCCTTAGTTAATACAAGACCATTAACTTCTACTTTGTCTACTTTGTATCCTTCTGCTGGTTTAACTGTTACTCTTGTTGGCTCTCCAACCTTAACCATAACATCTCCGCCAGTTAATGTAGTATCGTTAATTTCTACAGTTCCTTGTCCTTCTGTAGTTACATTAAGGATTGTATCTGTAACTTCTTCTTTAACGAATGTTACTTTCATTGAGTTTTGGATATCTCCCCAGAAGATATAGTCGAAGTATCCGTTCTTTTCAAGGCTTTCTACTGCTGATGCTGCATTGTCCTTAGTTAATACAATTCCGTTAACTTCTACTTTGTCTACTTTATATCCTTCTGCTGGTTTAACTGTTACTCTTGTTGGCTCTCCAACCTTAACCATAACATCTCCACCAGTTAATGTAGTATCGTTAACTTCTACAGTTCCTTGTCCTTCTGTAGTTACATTAAGGATTGTATCTGTAACTTCTTCTTTAGCGAATGTTACTTTCATTGAGTTTTGAACATCTCCCCAGAAGATATAGTCGAAGTATCCGTTCTTTTCAAGACTTTCTACTGCTGATGCTGCATTGTCCTTAGTTAATACAAGACCATTAACTTCTACTTTGTCTACTTTATATCCTTCTGCTGGTTTAACTGTTACTCTTGTTGGCTCTCCAACCTTAACCATAACATCTCCACCAGTTAATGTAGTATCGTTAACTTCTACAGTTCCTTGTCCTTCTGTAGTTACATTAAGGATTGTATCTGTAACTTCTTCTTTAGCGAATGTTACTTTCATTGAGTTTTGAACATCTCCCCAGAAGATATAGTCGAAGTATCCGTTCTTTTCAAGACTTTCTACTGCTGATGCTGCATTGTCCTTAGTTAATACAAGACCATTAACTTCTACTTTGTCTACTTTGTATCCTTCTGCTGGTTTAACTGTTACTCTTGTTGGCTCTCCAACCTTAACCATAACATCTCCACCAGTTAATGATGTATCATTTACAACTACTGAACCTTCACCTTCTGTAGCTACTTTTAATATTGTATCTGTAACTTCTTCTTTAACGAATGTTACTTTCATTGAGTTTTGAACGTCTCCCCAGAATGTGTAGTCGAAGTATCCGTTCTTTTCAAGACTTTCTACTGCTGATGCTGCATTATCCTTAGTTAATACAAGACCATTAACTTCTACCTTGTCTACTTTGTATCCTTCTGCTGGTTTAACTGTTACTCTTGTTGGCTCTCCAACCTTAACCATAACATCTCCACCAGTTAATGTAGTATCGTTAACTTCTACAGTTCCTTGTCCTTCTGTAGTTACATTAAGGATTGTATCTGTAACTTCTTCTTTAGCGAATGTTACTTTCATTGAGTTTTGAACATCTCCCCAGAAGATATAGTCGAAGTATCCGTTCTTTTCAAGGCTTTCTACTGCTGATGCTGCATTGTCCTTAGTTAATACAAGACCATTAACTTCTACCTTGTCTACTTTGTATCCTTCGGCTGGTTTAACTGTTACTCTTGTTGGCTCTCCAATCTTAACCATAACATCTCCACCAGTTAATGTAGTATCGTTAACTTCTACAGTACCATTTCCTTCTGTAGTTACATTTAAAGTAGTATCTGTAACTTCTTCTTTAACGAATGTTACTTTCATTGAGTTTTGAACATCTCCCCAGAATGTGTAGTCGAAGTATCCGTTCTTTTCAAGGCTTTCTACTGCTGATGCTGCATTATCCTTAGTTAATACAAGACCATTAACTTCTACCTTGTCTACTTTGTATCCTTCTGCTGGTTTAACTGTTACTCTTGTTGGCTCTCCAACTTTAACATTAACATCTCCACCAGTTAATGATTGATCATTTACAACTACTGAACCTTCACCTTCTGTAGTTACTTTTAATATTGTATCTGTAACTTCTTCTTTAACGAATGTTACTTTTACTGAGTTTTGAACATCTCCCCAGAATGTGTAGTCGAAGTATCCGTTCTTTTCAAGACTTTCTACTGCTGATGCTGCATTATCCTTAGTTAATACAAGACCATTAACTTCTACCTTGTCTACTTTGTATCCTTCTGCTGGTTTAACTGATATTCTTGTTGGTTCTCCAACTTTAACATTAACATCTCCACCAGTTAATGTAGTATCGTTAACTTCTACAGTACCATTTCCTTCTGTAGTTACTTTTAATATTGTATCTGTAACTTCTTCTTTAACGAATGTTACTTTCATTGAGTTTTGAACGTCTCCCCAGAATGTGTAGTCGAAGTATCCATTCTTTTCAAGGCTTTCTACTGCTGATGCTGCATTGTCCTTAGTTAATACCATTCCATTAACTTCTACTTTATCTACTTTGTATCCTTCTGCTGGTTTAACTGTTACTCTTGTTGGCTCTCCAACTTTAACATTAACATCTCCACCAGTTAATGATGTATCGTTTATAACTACTGAACCTTCACCTTCTGTAGCTACTTTTAAAGTAGTATCTGTAACTTCTACTTTTGTAAATGTTACTTTTACTGAGTTTTGAACGTCTCCCCAGAATGTGTAGTCGAAGTATCCGTTCTTTTCAAGGCTTTCTACTGCTGATGCTGCATTATCCTTAGTTAATACCATTCCATTAACTTCTACCTTGTCTACTTTGTATCCTTCTGCAGCTTTAACTGCTATTCTTGTTGGCTCTCCAACTTTAACATTAACATCTCCACCAGTTAATGATGTGTTATTTACTTCTACAGTACCATTTCCTTCTGTAGTTACATTTAAAGTAGTATCTGTAACTTCTTCTTTAACGAATGTTACTTTTAATGAATTTTGAACATCGCCATAGAATATATAATCAAAGTATCCATTCTTTTCAAGGCTTTCTACTGCTGATGCTGCATTATCCTTAGTTAATACAATTCCGTTAACTTCTACTTTATCTACTTTGTATCCTTCTGCTGGTTTAACTGTTACTCTTGTTAAATCACCAATTTTAACATTAACGTCTCCGCCAGTTAATGATTGATCATTTATTACTACTGAACCTTCACCTTCTGTAGCTACTTTTAAAGTAGTATCTTTAACTTCTATCTTTGTAAATGTTACTTTTACTGAGTTTTGAACATCTCCCCAGAATGTGTAGTCAAAGTATCCATTCTTTTCAAGGCTTTCTACTGCTGATGCTGCATTGTCCTTAGTTAATACAGAACCATTAACTTCTACCTTGTCTACTTTGTATCCTTCTGCAGCTTTAACTGCTATTCTTGTTGGTTCACCAATTTTAACATTAACGTCTCCGCCAGTTAATGAATTTCCATTTACCTCTACAGTACCATTTCCTTCTGTAGTTACGTTTAAAGTAGTATCTTTAACTTCTACTTTTGTAAATGTTACTTTTACTGAGTTTTGAACGTCTCCCCAGAATGTGTAGTCGAAGTATCCATTCTTTTCAAGGCTTTCTACTGCTGATGCTGCATTATCCTTAGTTAATACAGTACCATTAACTTCTACCTTGTCTACTTTGTATCCTTCTGCAGCTTTAACTGCTATTCTTGTTGGTTCACCAATTTTAACATTAACGTCTCCGCCAGTTAATGATTGATCATTTATTACTACTGAACCATTTCCTTCTGTAGCTACTTTTAAAGTAGTATCTTTAACTTCTACTTTTGTAAATGTTACTTTTACTGAGTTTTGAACGTCTCCATAAAATGTGTAGTCGAAGTATCCATTCTTTTCAAGGCTTTCTACTGCTGATGCTGCATTATCCTTAGTTAATACAGTACCATTA
>NZ_JBZEFA010000021.1:1761-4376 GCF_058310255.1 Clostridium sp. TJA038
ATAACATAAAAGTGGAGGCTATTGTAACTGAAGAGAACTGGAAAGTTCCACCGTAGAAGGTAATAGTCCTGTAAGTGAAACGAGAAGACCATAAGTTATGATCCAGAGTACCACGAGACACGTGAAACCTTGTGGGAAGCAGGGAGGACCACCTCCCAAGGCTAAATACTACCTGATGACCGATAGTGAAGCAGTACCGTGAGGGAAAGGTGAAAAGAACCCCGGGAGGGGAGTGAAATAGAACCTGAAACCGTGTGCCTACAACCGCTCAGAGCCCCTTATGAGGGTGATGAGGTGCTTTTTGTAGAACGAGCCAACGAGTTACGGTATGTAGCAAGGTTAAGTACTTAAGGTACGGAGCCGAAGGGAAACCGAGTCTGAATAGGGCGACTAGTTGCATGCCGTAGACCCGAAACCGGGTGACCTATCCATGGCCAGGTTGAAGCGAGGGTAAAACCTCGTGGAGGACCGAACCACGTTGCTGTTGAAAAAGCATGGGATGAGCTGTGGATAGCGGAGAAATTCCAATCGAACCCGGAGATAGCTGGTTCTCTCCGAAATAGCTTTAGGGCTAGCGTCGAGTATGAGTAGTGGAGGTAGAGCACTGAATGGGCTAGGGGGCATAGCGCTTACCGAACCTTATCAAACTCCGAATGCCACATACTTTGAGCTCGGCAGTCAGACTACGAATGATAAGATCCGTGGTCAAAAGGGAAACAGCCCAGATCGTCAGCTAAGGTCCCAAAGTGTAAGTTAAGTGGGAAAGGATGTGAGATTTCTAAGACAACTAGGATGTTGGCTTAGAAGCAGCCATTCATTAAAAGAGTGCGTAATAGCTCACTAGTCGAGAGATCTTGCGCCGAAAATGTAACGGGGCTAAACTTACCACCGAAGCTACGGGCTTGAACGAATGTTCAAGCGGTAGGAGAGCGTCGTAACCGGGCTGAAGTCGTACCGTAAGGAGCGGTGGACTGGTTACGAGTGAGAATGTTGGCATCAGTAGCGAGATGTGGGTGAGAATCCCACAGGCCGAAAACCTAAGGTTTCCTCAGGAAGGTTCGTCCGCTGAGGGTTAGTCGGGACCTAAGCCGAGGCCGAAAGGCGTAGGTGATGGACAACTGGTTGATATTCCAGTACCACTACCATCGTTAATATCGATGGCATGACGCAGGAGGATAGTGTGTGCTAGCTATTGGATGCTAGTCTAAGCGTTTAGGCAGTGAAAGTAGGCAAATCCGCTTTCATAATGCTGAGGCGTGATGGGGAAGGTTCTACGGAACCGAAGTACATGATTCCACGCTGCCAAGAAAAGTGTCTAGAGAGAGAAGTAGTGCCCGTACCGCAAACCGACACAGGTAGGTGAGGAGAGAATCCTAAGGCCGGCGGAAGAATTACAGTTAAGGAACTCGGCAAATTGACCCCGTAAGTTCGCGAGAAGGGGTGCCTACGAGAGTAGGCCGCAGAGAATAGGCCCAAGCAACTGTTTAGCAAAAACACAGGTCTCTGCTAAAGCGTAAGCTGATGTATAGGGGCTGACGCCTGCCCGGTGCTGGAAGGTTAAGGGGAACACTTAGCGCAAGCGAAGGTGTGAACTTAAGCCCCAGTAAACGGCGGCCGTAACTATAACGGTCCTAAGGTAGCGAAATTCCTTGTCAGGTAAGTTCTGACCCGCACGAATGGCGTAATGACTTGGGCACTGTCTCAACTGTAAATCCGGCGAAGTTGTAGTGCGAGTGAAGATGCTCGCTACCCGCGATTGGACGGAAAGACCCCGTAGAGCTTTACTGTAGCTTAGCATTGAGTTTTGGTATTGTCTGTACAGGATAGGTGGGAGACTAGGAAACCAGGGCGTCAGCCTTGGTGGAGTCAACCTTGGGATACCACCCTGATAGTACTGAAATTCTAACTGGCGGCCATGAATCTGGTCACAGGACATTGTTAGGTGGGCAGTTTGACTGGGGCGGTCGCCTCCTAAAAAGTAACGGAGGCGCCCAAAGGTTCCCTCAGAACGGTCGGAAATCGTTCGAAGAGTGCAAAGGCAGAAGGGAGCCTGACTGCGACACCCACAAGTGGAGCAGGGACGAAAGTCGGGCTTAGTGATCCGGTGGTACCTCGTGGGAGGGCCATCGCTCAACGGATAAAAGCTACCTCGGGGATAACAGGCTGATCTCCCCCAAGAGTCCACATCGACGGGGAGGTTTGGCACCTCGATGTCGGCTCGTCGCATCCTGGGGCTGAAGTAGGTCCCAAGGGTTGGGCTGTTCGCCCATTAAAGCGGCACGCGAGCTGGGTTCAGAACGTCGTGAGACAGTTCGGTCCCTATCCGTCGCGGGCGTAGGAAATTTGAGAGGAGCTGTCCTTAGTACGAGAGGACCGGGATGGACTGACCTCTGGTGCACCAGTTGTTCCGCCAGGAGCACAGCTGGGTAGCTAAGTCGGGAATGGATAAACGCTGAAAGCATCTAAGCGTGAAGCCAACCTCAAGATGAGATTTCCCATAGCGTAAGCTAGTAAGATCCCTTGAAGAACACAAGGTTGATAGGTCGGAGGTGTAAGCATGGTAACATGTTCAGCTGACCGATACTAATAGATCGAGGGCTTGACCAAATATAGTA
>NZ_JBZEFA010000022.1:0-4037 GCF_058310255.1 Clostridium sp. TJA038
TAGCTCAGTCGGTAGAGCACGTGACTTTTAATCACGGTGTCCAGGGTTCGATTCCCTGGCAGATCACCAAAACCTCTCTAAGTTTAGAGAGGTTTTTTTCATATATAAAAAAATATTTGAAGAAATTAATTACATAATCTTGATATTTAGGAGGCTAGTATGAGAGGTATAAAGAAGACAATACTATTATTTTTAGTATTAATATTTTCGTTCTCAATAATATCTTGTGGTGGTTCTAATGAGACTGTTTTAGAAAAAACAGTTTTAGTAAACAGTAAATATCCTGAAGAAGTGAATAAATATATAGCAGATGTCTTTAAAGATAAAACTGGAATAACTGTTAATTTTGAAAATACAGAAGAAATAAAAGACAGTACATTTAAAGATTCTAAGGTTGATGTTATTTTAGGTGGAAACAAGGAAATATATAATAAAGCTAGTTCAGAAGGACTTTTAAAGCCTTATAAAACTAGTTGGTATAGTGAAGTAGATGATAACTATAGAGATAAAGATGGATACTGGTATTCTATTTTTAAAAATCCTATTATAGTTTCTTATAATAAAGCAAATTTACCACAAAATTTAATACCTAAATCTATAAGTGATTTAAAAAATGGAATTTATGCTAATAAAATTTTAATGGTGAATTCTAATAATGATTATACTAAATATTTTATTTCAGCTACAGCTTCTTATTTAACCAAAGAAGGTAATAATAATGAAAATTACGGAAGTGATTTTTTACAAGGATTAAAATTAAATGTAGCTAATTTATTTAATAATTATAATGAACTAGTTAAGGGATTGGATACTAAGGAAACACCTATAGGTATTTTACCTTTAGATGTTTTTAATAAAAATTCGAAAAATAATGCAAATATATTAAAAGTAGATTTTCAAGAAGGATATCCTGTTGTAACAGAATGTGCAGGTATATTAAAAGACTCTCCTAATCCTAATGCTGCTGAGTTATTTATGGAATTTATAGCAGGACCTAAGATGCAATTAGAATTAGCACAAAAATTTAATATAATGCCTACTTTACCTGTAGCTACTAAATATTCTCCAGATTGGATTAAGAATTTTAAAGAATTAAATATAGAAAGTTCTGTAGTTTTAGAAAATGAGAACAAATGGGTTCAATTATTCAATAGCATAGCTAAACCGGAAACTCAGGATAAAAATTTAGAAAATAAAGCAAAAAATTAGATAAGCAAAAAGAGAGATTATGTATATATAATCTCTCTTTTATATTTAAAAGTGTGAATTGTAAATAAGCTTATTCATATTTAAATTTAATAATAACTTCTTTAATTTCTCCTTTAGAGTTAGTTCTAACTTTAAAGTCTTTTATATCCTTAAATTCATTATTAATTTGAAAATTAAGTTCATTTATTGTAGCCTTAGCTTTTTTTGCTAAGTCGCTATCTTCTATAACCTCAAATCTTTGCTTTTTAGTTGTGATTTCTCTATTTCTATCGTCTAATACAACATAGTACTTATCGCCTTCTTCAAGTACTATATATTCTTTACCAGTTGTAAGACTTGAGCATAATGAATTATCTATACATCTTACTAACATATTTAAGCCCCCTCATAAACATCAATTATATACAATTTTAATATATCATAAAGGGAAACTTTGTCCATTATAAATGATAGATTATTATTAAATTTGTGATATTCTACAAATATATTATTTTTTTATCCTTAATATATTTTTTAATAAATCATCTTTTGCAAAAATAAAGAATTTCTTTATAGAAGATATATCTTCCTTAAAGGTACTAGAAGTATCATCTTTCCAATAATCATTAAAATATATACACAATACAAAAAATAAAATAGCCAAGTTTATATATATATCTTTAAAATCTGCTATAAATAAATTACTTATTCCTATAAAATCTAAGCTACCACCATAAAATATTTTATCAATTAAAGAACATAATGCTCCTGCCATTATAAATACTATACACATATCTGCATTAAAATCTTTATGTCCTTTGTATATATAATATCTATAACATTCAAAAAATATAATAATAGCAATTAAATTTAGTACTATAAGAAATCCGAAACTTAATCCTGTACCAAATCTTACATTAAGCCATGAGCCTTGTGTATTTATTATAGGATTAAAGGTTATGAAATCTCCTAGTATATCGAAAGATTTATTGAAAAACCATTTGTATATAATAAATTTAACTCCTTGGTCTAATAACATTAATATTATAAATATGCTTATTAGAGTTTTTGTTTTTAATCCTTCTTTATATTTATTAATTAGTACATAAATAATATAACCAACTATACCAAAGGGGATTATTAGAAGTAACATCATAAAAGATTCTGAATTTTTATTAATTCTTCCTGTGAAAAATTCAAATAAGAAATAAAGTATCCACATTACAGGAAGAATACTTATAGTTACCCACTTTTTTTTATTCATCCTTACCTCCTTAATAAATAAAAATAAAATTAAATTTTAAATCTCTATTTTAAAATTTAATTTTAAATAAATTTATTTAATTTCAATAAACTAAATCAATTTTAACATAGTTAATTATTGTAATTAAAGAGGATATAAGCAATTTTAAAAGAATATATAAATTATCAAGGAAATAATTTGCTATGACCTTTTATAAATATATTTATAAAGGGTAAAATAAATAAACTATAGAGTTTAGAATAATCATTAAAGAATAATAAAATAAAAAGCTAAGGGGAAGAGAAAGTAGATTACTTAAAAATTAAAAATATTATTTTTAATTTTTGATAAAAGAGAGGAGATATTTTTATGTTAACAATTTTTGCAGTATCAGATTCTATAGGTGAAACAGCACAGCAGGTTTCAATGGCAGCTGCTAGTCAATTTAAAGATGAAGTAGAAGTTAAAAGAATACCTTATGTAAAAAGTTTTGAGGATGTTGAAGAGTTTATAAAGAACCTTGACTCTTATGAAAATTGTATGATAGTTTCAACAATTATTACCGTAAATGTTAGAGAGTATTTAACACAAAAGTGTATTGAAAAAAATATAAACATAATAAATGTTCTTGGTCCAATAATAAATGTTGCATCGACAATATTAAATAAGTATCCAGATTATAATCCAGGTGCTATGTGGAACACAGATGAAGCGTATTTTAAAAGGATAGAGGCAATGGAGTTTGCTATGCAGTATGATGATAGTAAAGATTATAGAGGATTAAAAAATGCAGATGTAGTATTAGTTGGTTTGTCTAGAACATCAAAAACTCCACTTTGTATGTATTTAGCTAATAAAGGGATTAAAGCTATAAATATTCCTTTAGTGCCTGAGGTAGGAGTTCCTGATGAGTTATATAAAATAGATAAGAAAAAAATATTTGGTCTTACTATAGACCCATTACAACTTATAGAAATAAGAAAAAGAAGATTAGATAAATTTCATAGAATATCAGCAGATATAGAATATGCCTCTGATTCAAGAATTTTAGAAGAATTTGAATTTGCTGATAGAGTTTTAAAGAAATTAGGATGTAGAACAATAGATGTAACTCAAAGAGCCATAGAGGATACAGCTTTAATAATAATGGAAAAGCTAGGAGTAAAAAAATAATATAAATAATTTTCTTTTGTTAATATATATAAGTTTTATTTATAGAGAAAAAGTCGTTAATTTTAGCGACTTTTTTATATTTATTTAAATTTACATAATTATTTTTAAGTTAAAATATAAGGGCTTTAGCAAATAGAAAAAAGAATTAATTGGAAATAAATTTAATAAAATATATAGTTTTGGAAATTAATCTTTAATATACTAATCCTGGTGTATCAATATAAGAAAAATAAAGAAAAATAAAGAATTAAAAAGAAAATAATTAATTTTTTGATTAAAATAGAAAAATTATATTATTAAAAATAACAAATATCATGGTAAGATAAATCTCGTCGCTAAGAGATGCGGAAACAACTTAACAAAATAAATTAAAAGTTTTGAAAAAAGTTGTTGACAAAGTTTCAAAGTGATGTTAAACTAAGAAAGTCGCTTG
>NZ_JBZEFA010000023.1:0-2958 GCF_058310255.1 Clostridium sp. TJA038
CCGCCCTCCACAATAATTCCGATACTCTACATTACTGCTACAGTTGGTTTTAAAGAAAAACTTGAATTCTTGCGAAGCCAAAGTATAATGGACTGGCACGAAGGAGTGAGGTAAGGACGCAGTTATTCCCTTATCAATAGACACAAAATTTATTATGTCTATCAATAAGGAAGTAACTACTTTTAATGGACTGTATACTCAGTCGTTCGGCTCATCTGCACCCTATCTGTTACGTGTTAATCACCTACTAGCTTTCTACATTACGGTTCTATCCTAATGCTAATCTACTAGTAGTTCCCGAGCAACTATGCTCCTAGAACTCCCACTCCTGTCCGTTAAGTCGACATCACTCTCTTTCCCATAACGCCTAAAGATAGGGACTAGGCTAAATTGTTATGGAGGTATTCTTTTTGCATCGGCAATACTTACCTTTCATCTTATTTATAGTAGTTGTATGGCTTGTCCTACTACATATCATATAGGTAATATGCAACCTATTAATAATAAAAAAAGCTTAGGTATTAAATACCTAAGCTTAGAAATTCTTTCCCTATTATTTACTTGTTTTCTTGTAAACAAGTAAATAAAATTACTAAAACCTATTGAAAACTCTGTATCTTTTTACTATACTAAATATATCAAAAAGATATAAAATCTTCGGTTGGGTTACCTTCACTTAAGTGCTTTTTAAGTGTTCGTTTATTCCTTAGCTTCTTGGTATGTTTGTACCTTAAGTTACAATCAATTGTCGCCAAACAATTAATTGAACCGAAGTTGAAAATCCAGCACTAACTTTTTAGTGCTTTTTTTTATGCAATTTTTCATTAATAATTTCCAATTCTAATTGAGAATATTAATGAAAAATTGGAAATTTTATGTCTTAATTTTACGCTTTTTTTTTAATTCTGTAAACTATTTTTTTATTAATGGTATTATTAATGGCATTATAGTTGTAATTATTGTTGCTATTAAAGTTGCAATCCCAACCATAATAGATATAAAGGCATATCTACTTGCTCTTTTAGAATCTCTATTATTCATTTCTTTTTCTAACCTTATTCTATATTTAGATTTAATACTATCAATTAGCTTATAAAAAGATTTGTTAAATTCATCTTCTTTATAATTAATTGGTATAATCTTATCCACTTCCCCTATAGGCATTAAAATATATTCTATTATTTCATCTTGCTTAATATTACATAATGCATAACAACCACCAATTTTTTTATTAACTGTACATTCTTCTACTTTAAATGACCCAATTTTAACATCATATTCTATTAGCTCTCGCATCAAATTAATGTCTTTCTTATATTTTCTATCTCTTTTAAAATTTTTATATCTTTTAATCATGCAGTTCCTCCTATTTCTATATGACTAACAAAAGAGCAATGATTAAACTAAGTTTAATTCTTGCTCTTTTGCTAGTCATATAAAAAATTACTTAAATATTATAAAAATAAACTATAATTTCATTAGCTGATTCTTCTTTAAGAATCGCAGCTAACTTAGATCCTGCACACTCGCATATTTTTTTGCTATCATCTAATATTTTTTCAATATTAAATCCATCTTTATTTTTATATGATACTGGAACAGATTGTTTAAACCCATTGGATATTAATTCATCTAATGATGTATTTTCAAAATCTATGTCTTTAAATTCATCATTTAAATAAATTATTTTTTTCTCCATAATATCCCACCTCCAATAAGTTATTATATCATAGATACTCTAATCTTCTTCCTCATATCTATATTCAAAACCTTCTATTTCAAATCCTACTACCTTTAATCTTTTTACCTTAATAGTTCTTTTTTTTGAGAATCCTAATACAAGTTTTTTTAATATTTTTATTATTGTTTTATACATAAATATTTCTCCTTCGTAATAAATTTTTTAGGAATTTATATATAATAGAAATTTATTATTTATTTTATTCCACATAATTGTATTACTGTTGCTTTAACCTATTTACATATAAATTTTTATTTTTGTTGTAAAAAAACAACTTCTATTTTTTAAAAATAGAAGTTGCAAAAAGCTTCTGGAAAAAATTTTTCCAGAAATTAATAAGAGCATAAGGGGAAACTGTCCCCACACAAGTGTCGGGACTAGGCAAAGCCTAGAGTTTCAAAGGGTACAGATTTTTTTCCAGAAACATACTTTTGCCATACCTAAGTCATACCAAAAACATACCAAAAACATACTTTTGCCATACTTTTTTATTCTAAAAACTTAACATCAAAGTCTATATTTTCTCTAATTAGCTCTAAATATCTTTCTTCAAAAACAATTCTTGAAAAATCATTTTTAAACTTAAGATATAAAATATTATCTTCAATTTTATAATTATCTAATGGATATTCCAACCAGGTTTTAAACTTAATTTCACCTAAAGCTTCTCTCATTTTTTCTTTAAGATCATCTATTTTTTTGGAATTTATTCTATCATTTAAATCTAAAATCAATTTTATTTCCTCCAAAAGCCTTTTTTATTTTTTAGTTTTCGTTCTTCTAACTTTTCTTTTATATTTTGAATTTTGACTTCTGTAGCTACAGCTCTATCACAAATTCTTTTGTGACTTTTTTCCCGTTCTTCAAATTTTTTTATCTCATTTTCTGTAGCCACACTTAAAATTTCACTCATACTCTTACCTTTTAATTTAGCAATTATTTTTAATTTTTCTTTTTGCTTTTTAGTTACTCTAACCCTTATAATATCATCTTTCACAACTTTTGTAGCCACAAAAAAACCTCTCTTCTTTAATATCTACTTTATAAATTTATTCTGTAGCCACACCGTAAATCCTTTTATTCCTAGGGAACTTTGTTCAGTTCCCTCTTGCTTCGCAATTCACCCTCCACACCTACCGCCCTCCACAATAATTCCGATACTCTACATTACTGCTACAGTTGGTTTTAAAGAAAAACTTGAATTCTTGCGAAGCCAA
>NZ_JBZEFA010000024.1:0-1906 GCF_058310255.1 Clostridium sp. TJA038
CACTTCCTTTATTATTTTTCATTTTTTTAAACTATTTAATACTAATGTCTTTTATAATAGCTTTTCATATATTATATAATCAATCTTTATAAGTCCTTTTATAAATTTCTTTTCTACCATTTTCGATAAATTCCTGTTTAATATTTTTAATTCCATAAACAATAGTTTCAATAGGATAATATTCTTCAACTATATCTTGATATTCTTTTGCTTTCTCAATATCTATATTTCCATACATTCTTAATATATCTTCTCCAAAATTTGTTCCTATTTCTTCTTCACTATCTTCAAGTAAGTATATAAAATCACAATATTCATCTATAATTCCAGAATCTCCAAAATCAATTATTCCAGTTAATCTATTATTGCCATCTAACAATAGATGATTACAACTAAAATCATTATGGCATAAACACTTTTTACCCTCAAAAACTGTTGTTGCATTTAGTCTTTCCATAAAACTTTCTATATAATCTTTTTCTATATCAGTTAAATCATTATAAATAGTTTCACGCAACAATATATACTCTTCTAATACATTTTGTTTATTATCAATAGTACATTCACTAATATCTGTATAATCTAAACCGTGCATTTGTCTTAAAAAACTGGCAATATCTCGTTTTAACAAATTTTGTTCTTCTTCTGACATAGTAGAATAAATTTCTGGTGTTAAAAAAGTTCCTTTAATTTCTTTATAACCTAGTATAGATAATTCATCACTAATATACGAATATTCAATATTAGGAATTTTTACATTAGTTTCTAAATTTGTATTTAAAAAATTATATATTGCTTTTTCTTTTGCATAACCTTTTTTCTTATTAGTACTAAATTTTGTTTTAAAAATGTATTCATTATTAACTAAATATGCCACACTATCATAACCACTACCGATTATTTCAATACTATCTACTTTGAAATTATCAAAGTAATGCTCAATTAAATATTTCATTGCCTTAACATTTGTGGCATTATCATCATATCTATATTCCATTAAATAACAATCTTCTTTTTTGCCCTCGTGTAATTCATGTTCTGGCAAATCTTCAATAATTCTAAAACCAGATTTTTGGTATGCCCTTATTGCTCTTGGATTATTTTTATGAGGGTCTAAAATAACTGCATTAGCATTTCTTTCTTTTTTCAAAAATTCAAAAATCAATTTAATATATCTTGTACCAATTCCTTTACTCCAATAATTTGGCTCTCCTATAAATTGATCCATACCATAGACTATCTCATCAGTTTTTGGATAATGATAATCAGTATATAACTCATCATACATTTTATATATTTGTCCATATCCAATAGGAACATTGTTATATTCAATAATTACTCTAAAAACTTCATCTTCCCAAGGCTCTGTATAATGTTTTTTTAATGATTCTAATGTATATTTTTTATCTCTACCACCATAAAATTCTAATACTCTTTCATCAGTTAACCATTTTAACATCAAAGGAAAATCATCATCTATTAAAGTTCTTATACATATTTCATTTTCAACTATATTCATTTATTTATCACCTTTTTCATAATCATATACATATACTATTTCATCTTTATAATCATTTTTACCACCTAATTTTTCATATACATGGCAAGCTCTAGGATTACCTTTATCAGTTATTAAAAACATTTCAGAACAACCAATCTCTTTAGAATATTCCTTAATAAAAGATAATAATTTTGAACCATAACCTTTGTCTTGATAGTTAGGTAACATTCCTATTGAGTGTAAATAAAACATTGTTTTTCCATCAGGTCTTAAAAGTGTATAGCAATATGCAAATCCTATAATTTTATTATTTTCTTTAGCTATAAACCCAAATGAACTGGTATCATTAAGAAATCCTTTTAAATTATCAATATCAAAAACCATATTATCATCAATTAAAAACTC
>NZ_JBZEFA010000025.1:0-1847 GCF_058310255.1 Clostridium sp. TJA038
TACTGATGCTCCATTGCTATCTGTTACTTTATAAGTTACCTTGTAAGTTCCAGCCTTATTCATATCTACATTATTGTATATGATATTTGCTTCTGTTAACTTAATATCCTTATCTTCTTCGTCATAAGCAGTTACTCCTTCTAATGGATTGAAAGATTCTCCTACAGTTAAGACCTTGTCTTCCGCCTTTATAACTGGTACATGATTTATTACTTCTTGCTTTGGATTTACCTTAACAGTTATTGTCTTAGTTACTGATGCTCCATTGCTATCTGTTACTTTATAAGTTACCTTGTAAGTTCCAGCTTTCTCCATGTTAACATCATTAAAGATTATATTTGACTCTGTTAATTTAATATCCTTATCCTCTTCGTCATAGGCAGTTACTCCCTCTAAAGGATTGAAAGATTCTCCTACGGTTAAGACCTTGTCTTCCGCCTTTATAACTGGTACATGATTTATCACTTCTTGCTTTGGATTTACCTTAACAGTTATTGTCTTAGTTACTGATGCTCCATTACTATCTGTTACTTTATAAGTTACCTTGTAAGTTCCAGCCTTATTCATATCTACATTATTGTATATAATGTTTGCTTCTGTTAACTTAATATCCTTATCTTCTTCGTCATAAGCAGTTACTCCTTCTAAAGGATTGAAAGATTCTCCTACGGTTAAGACCTTGTCTTCCGCCTTTATAACTGGTACATGATTTATTACTTCTTGCTTTGGATTTACCTTAACAGTTATTGTCTTAGTTGCTGATGCTCCATTACTATCTGTTACTTTGTAAGTTACCTTATAAGTTCCAGCTTTCTCCATGTTAACATCATTAAAGATTATATTTGCCTCTGTTAACTTAATATCCTTATCTTCCTCATCATAAGCAGTTACTCCCTCTAATGGATTGAAAGATTCTCCTACGGTTAAGACCTTGTCTTCCGCCTTTATAACTGGTACATGATTTATCACTTCTTGTTTTGGATTTACCTTAACAGTTATTGTTTTAGTTACTGATGCTCCATTACTATCTGTTACTTTGTAAGTTACCTTATAAGTTCCAGCCTTATTCATATCTACATTATTGTATATGATATTTGCTTCTGTTAACTTAATATCCTTATCCTCTTCGTCATAAGCAGTTACTCCCTCTAATGGATTGAAAGATTGTCCTACGGTTAAGACCTTGTCTTCCGCCTTTATAACTGGTACATGATTTATTACTTCTTGCTTTGGATTTACCTTAACAGTTATTGTCTTAGTTACTGAAGCTCCATTACTATCTGTTACTTTGTAAGTTACCTTATAAGTTCCAGCTTTCTTCATGTTAACATCATTAAAGATTATATTTGCCTCTGTTAACTTAATATCCTTATCCTCTTCATCATAGGCAGTTACTCCTTCTAATGGATTGAAAGATTGTCCTACGGTTAAGACTTTGTCTTCCGCCTTTATAACTGGTACATGATTTATTACTTCTTGTTTTGGATTTACTTTAACAGTTATTGTCTTAGTTACTGATGCTCCATTACTATCTGTTACTTTGTAAGTTACCTTATAAGTTCCAGCCTTATTCATATCTACATTATTGTATATGATGTTTGCTTCTGTTAACTTAATATCCTTATCCTCTTCGTCATAAGCAGTTACTCCTTCTAATGGATTGAAAGATTCTCCTACGGTTAAGACCTTGTCTTCCGCCTTTATAACTGGTACATGATTTATTACTTCTTGCTTTGGATTTACCTTAACAGTTATTGTCTTAGTTACTGATGCTCCATTGCTATCTGTTACTTTATAAGTTACCTTGTAAGTTCCAGCTTTCTCCATGTTAACATCATTAAAGATTA
>NZ_JBZEFA010000026.1:0-1325 GCF_058310255.1 Clostridium sp. TJA038
AGTCAAGTCCAGACTCCTGTGTAAAATGCTATACAATGTTTTTACCATTTCTACTTATCAAAATTGATGTATTTTCTTGAAGAATAAATCCATTCATCATGTAGGTCCATAAGAACGGCTCCAATTAAGCGATTGGCTGATGTTTGATTGGGGAAGATGCGAATAATCTTTTCTCTTCTGCGTACTTCTTGATTCAGTCGTTCAATTAGATTGGTACTCTTTAGTCGATTGTGGGAATTTCCTTGTACGGTATATTGAAAGGCGTCTTCGAATCCATCATCCAATGATGCGCAAGCTTTTGAATATTTTGGTTGATCGATATAATCATGAATCAATCGATTTTTAGCCTCACGCGCTAAGTTAATATCTGTGAACTTAAAAATTCCTTTAACAGCTTCTCTGAAAGATTTTGAATTTTTTTTAGGAATGGTGGTAAAGATATTTCTTAGGAAGTGAACTTGGCATCTTTGCCAACTTACGTTGGTGAAGGATTTTCTAATGGCAGAGACTAATCCTTTGTGCGCATCAGAAATAACGAGTTCCGTACCTTGTAAACCGCGTTCTTTTAGGTATTCAAAAAATGTTGTCCAGGTCTCTTCGCTTTCGCCACTTTGAATCATGAAGCCGATAATTTCACGGTCGCCATCTTTGGTTATTCCAATCGCTATATGACAGCTTTTTGAGAGTACTCGATTTTCTTCTCGTACTTTTATATAGAGTACATCGGTCATTAAGTAAGGATAATTTTTTTCTGATAATAAACGATTCTGCCACTCGTTAACCATAGGTTCTAGCTGTTCTGTTAAGCTAGAAACGAAGGACTTAGAGACGGATTTACCACAAAGTTCTTCCACAATTTTTGATACTTTACGAGTTGAAACGCCTGATACATACATTTCCAACATTGAAGCCATGAGGGCTTTTTCGTTTCGTTGATAACGTTCAAACACTGTGGGTGAAAAATGGCCATCACGTGTTCTGGGTACTTTTAATTCTAGCGTGCCTACACGTGTCGTAAAGCTGCGCTCATAATAGCCATTTCGTTGACTTTGTCGGTTTTCTGTTCGTTCATATTCTTTTGCTTGAATATATTCTGTTCGTTGATTTTCCATTAGTTGATTAAATACCGT
Source organism: Clostridium sp. TJA038 (assembly GCF_058310255.1). Lineage (NCBI taxonomy): Bacteria > Bacillati > Bacillota > Clostridia > Eubacteriales > Clostridiaceae > Clostridium > Clostridium sp. TJA038. The sequence continues at coordinate 1,131 of NZ_JBZEFA010000026.1, forward strand.
TGTTAAAATATTTTTAGAAACGTCATCCTTTACAGAATATTCAATAATGCTTTGAATCTCTTCGCTTTTCAGTGTAAAATGTACTTGGGTCATGTAAAAGTCCTCCTGGGTATGTTTTTGTCGTTAAAAACATTGTACCGTAAAAGGACTGTTATATGGCCTTTTTACTTTTACACAATTATACGGACTTTATCC
>NZ_JBZEFA010000027.1:0-990 GCF_058310255.1 Clostridium sp. TJA038
TGGTGTACCTTAAGGGATTCGAACCCCTGACCCACGGCTTAGAAGGCCGTTGCTCTATCCAGCTGAGCTAAAGATACACATCAAACAATTATTATTTTAAATGTTTCTTAACATTTTGTCAAGTGTTTTTACTTAACATTTTAAATGTTTTGTGGAGCGGGTACCGGGAATCGAACCCGGGTATCCAGCTTGGAAGGCTGGTGTTCTACCATTGAACTACACCCGCATATTGGAGCGGAAGACGGGACTCGAACCCGCAACTTTCACCTTGGCAAGGTGACACTCTACCATTGAGTCACTCCCGCATTTTAATATTAAATTTAATTGGTGCAGATGAAGGGAGTCGAACCCCCACGCCGTAGGCGCTAGATCCTAAGTCTAGTGCGTCTGCCAATTCCGCCACATCTGCAAATTAAATTTGGTGATCTGCCAGGGAATCGAACCCTGGACACCGTGATTAAAAGTCACGTGCTCTACCGACTGAGCTAGCAAATCATATTAAATAAATTTTGTGGTGATCTGCCAGGGAATCGAACCCTGGACACCGTGATTAAAAGTCACGTGCTCTACCGACTGAGCTAGCAAATCACATTTTGGCTGGGATAGCAGGATTCGAACCTGCGAATGACGGAGTCAAAGTCCGTTGCCTTACCGCTTGGCGATATCCCAAAATATGGGGTGAGCGACGAGACTCGAACTCGCGACACCCAGAGCCACAATCTGGTGCTCTACCAACTGAACTACGCCCACCATATGGTGTACCTTAAGGGATTCGAACCCCTGACCCACGGCTTAGAAGGCCGTTGCTCTATCCAGCTGAGCTAAAGATACACAGTAAAAACAAAATTTATTTTAATTACTTTTAAATATTTTGTCAAGTATTTTTTTACTTAACTTTTAAAAGTTTTGTGGAGCGGGTACCGGGAATCGAACCCGGGTATCCAGCTTGGAAGGCTGGTGTTCTACCATTGAACTACACCCGCATATTGG
>NZ_JBZEFA010000028.1:0-581 GCF_058310255.1 Clostridium sp. TJA038
TCCTTTCTAAGGAATACATCTTAGGATAACTAAGATGAAAATGAATTCTGGATAATATCTCTGTTTAATTTTGAGAGACTATCTCTCAAAATTGTTCTTTGAAAATTGCACATAATTTAATTTATAGAAACAACAAGCCAAATTGGCAAAACCAATTTCTATTCTTTGTAAAAAGAGAACTATAACTAATATAGGTCAAGCTACAAAGGGCGCATGGTGAATGCCTTGGCATCAGGAGCCGATGAAGGACGTGATAAGCTGCGATAAGCTTCGGGTAGACGCACATAGTCTGAGATCCGAAGATTTCCGAATGAGGAAACTCACATGGGAAACCCCATGTATCCTTAAGTGAATACATAGCTTAAGGAGGGTAACCTAGGGAACTGAAACATCTAAGTACCTAGAGGAAGAGAAAGAAAAATCGATTTTCTTAGTAGCGGCGAGCGAAAGGGAAAGAGCCCAAACCGGAAACTTGTTTCCGGGGTTGTGGACATAACATGAAAGTGGAGGCTATTGTAACTGAAGAGAACTGGAAAGTTCCACCGTAGAAGGTAATAGTCCTGTAAGTGAAACGAGAAGAC
>NZ_JBZEFA010000029.1:0-557 GCF_058310255.1 Clostridium sp. TJA038
TCGATTATTGAAGTAACAACTCCTGAACCTACAGTTCTTCCACCTTCTCTGATAGCGAATCTTAATCCTTCATCCATAGCGATTTCTGTAATTAATTCAACTTCCATATCGATGTGGTCTCCAGGCATAACCATTTCCATTCCTTCTGGTAATTTGATTGATCCTGTAACGTCTGTTGTTCTGAAGTAGAATTGTGGTCTGTATCCATCGAAGAATGGAGTATGTCTTCCACCTTCTTCTTTTTTAAGTACGTATACTTGACCTACGAATTTTTTGTGTGGGTTGATTGTTCCAACTTGAGCTAATACTTGACCTCTTTCGATGTCAGTTCTTTGGATACCTCTTAATAATGCTCCGATGTTATCTCCAGCTTGTGCTTCATCTAATAACTTTCTGAACATTTCGATTCCTGTTACAACAGTTTTTCTTCTTTCTTCAGTTAATCCGATGATTTCTACTTCGTCTCCTACATGTAGAACTCCTCTTTCAACTCTTCCTGTTGCAACTGTTCCTCTACCAGTGATTGTAAATACGTCTTCTACTGGCATTAAGAATGG